>NZ_JBBOYH010000004.1:0-6414 GCF_038008025.1 Solibacillus sp. FSL W7-1324 | reverse complement strand
AAACAGACGACCTCCACGCTCGATATGAGGAAGTCTAATCATTAATAATTGGCGTACCTCTGATGAAAGAGGTACAGAACGATGCATCCCATTTTTCGCTTCCCCTAAAACCTCGTAATAACCAGTTCGCATTGCTTTTTCAGCTTGCGAACGTCGCATACAGACAGCTTCACTCACTCGAAGGCCCATCGTTCGTGAAATCGTCATCACATCGCTTGTAATCGTTGCTACACGTGAATTCGAAGATTGAACAGACAAAAGTTGCTGCATTTCCCTATATTCACTACTAGTCCACCCACGATCCCCCGTAATAGCAATCGTTTTATCCAGATACACATCGTATTCTTGTTTTAATTGCAGATTGGAAGCTAATTCATACTTGGCATTGGGAACCATATCATGCAGATAACGAATCGCCCCTAAATCATTTTTGAGCGTTTTATCACTAATACCTTCTGCTTGTCGATACTCAGCAAAAGCCACTAAATGCTTATCTTGTAAATTTCGTAAGTTTTTCATTTTAAAATTTTCGTCCAAAAAATTGACGAATGTCTTGCAGCTTTTTAAATAGCGATCACGCGTCGCATAAGAACCACTGCGTGTATGCTTAAAAAGCTTCATCGTTTGATTCATAATGGCTGAATTACCTTTTGTCATAGCTTTTTCCTTTCTAAAAAAGTGCAGACCTCACCCATTCGTAAAAATAAAGCATCTCACTGAAAACTACATAAAACACAGCTGATATAAGTGCTTCTAAACGTTGCCGTAAGTGAGATTTGAGCGATGTGCCTGTTTCCGTCTCTCTGCCGAAATTAAAAAGTTTTTTAATTTTAGGCAGAGAGACGGAAACTCCCGCTGGATAAGGATGAGTAATAAAATGAGATATTCCTGCACACAGGTGAGCTGTTCGCTCGATCTCGTTGTAACCGGCAAAGCCTTCTCCCGAATAGCTGCTAGCAAGCTAAGTTACAAGTGTACGAATGTTTACATGTCTCGCTACATGATAATTTTCTTACTGGGTATTACTGATGTTGCTGTGATTTTTGTTATATCTACCTCCCATTTCCTAATTAACTCTCCGTCTTTTGCTCAATTCCTTCTGTCATATGGTTTAAATATCTCTTGTCGTCGAATTCCTTCAGTTATTAACTGCATGTCTCTTATCATATTCGCTCCTTTAAAGTCGTTATATGATTTCATTTTTGGTGTGTTTTTCATCTGTCTCCAGCTCCTTTTTGGTTATTTTTGAACGCAAAAAAGCCCTTGAGTGTTAAAAAAGGGCATAGCTATGCTTTCCCTGTTTTAAAACCCAAAGGCTTTGGTAAGTTCAAAAAACGTCTAATACCAGTGGTATTGACAATAATAAGTTAAATAAAAGTAAGTTAATACATTAATATTATTATATTTTTCTAATATAGTAAAGGATTTTTCTCACCACAACACACCTTTTCTGATCGCAAGGGACAGGTAGTATTTTTTTGCAAAAAGCGTGCAAAAAAATCTCCACCTTCAAGCCCTTGCCATCGGAAATTTTTCGGGCAGTGTAAAGGGCAACCCCCGATATACGAAAAAATGGAGATTCATCTATCGGAGTTTCCCTTTCTATTATCGCCCGAAAAACCGGCAGCAGCCGGCCCTATTCATTTCCTGTCCCAAATGGAAATAGCGCATTAAAAAGATCCCCCCTCAACCAAAAAAATGGAGAGGGAAAACAAATTATGCACGATTTTATGCAAATTTCTAACCTGACGAAAACTTACAAAATATTGCTGTATCAGCATTTACACCAATTGTATAAAAAGCTGCATAAAGAATGTTTCATAAAAAAAGCAAGAAACGTTGATGTAACAGCGTTTCTTGCTTTTTGGTGTGTTCCCAAACTTGCGTTTGGGAACGTTATTTTGTATGTCTTTGTATAAATTTATTTCATTAAATTATTAGTTTTTTTCTTAGATTTTAGTAGTAAATATAGTAAGAGTGAAGTGACCAGCAATATAGCATAAAACCATATTGAATGATTCCAAACATTCTTGAATTCCATCCAAAAACTCATTCCACCCTGTTCATAAGGTAATACAGAGTACAATGAAACTTCAATGTACAACATTAAGCTGAAAAATAAGAGTAACGGTAGAAAAAGTATCCATACCATAAGTTTTGTATTCATAAAGTGCTTCCACTTCTTTCTATCTTTTATAAGTTCAACGTAATATTTGGATTAAAGTTTCAAATACTCGACTGAACATTCCCTAAGTGTCATTTGGGAACGTTATTAAGATTTATATTAATAATTTATAAAAAGATTAAAGATTATTTAAAGCTAGCGTTAAAATAATATTCTAATGCCCTATAGCCTTTAATAAATACCCAATATGCGTTAGCTGCATAGCTATTATTACACTTGAGAACGCAATTACAATTAAACAAATTGCTTTAATTAAATTATAAAGTTTATCACTCAACTAATAGCCCTCCTTCTATATGAGTTAGACGAAATTAACCCTTAAACGTTCCATATTTATCCATATCGGTATGTTCAACTAAATTGTGGGATATCGAAAATGCACCCAAAGCGATGTTTGGTAACCATTTATGAAATACGTTAGATACACAAAAGTACCTTAACTTAATATAATAGTGGCTATAATGAGATAAACGTGTACTGCAATAAACAAAGTTAACGCAATTATAACTACCCATTTTATCAACACCAAATTACCCTTCGAAAACAAAAGGAATGCAATATATACGACTACCGCCAGCACTGCGATCGGCAAATGATAAAACCATACTCCACCAAACAGCAGTAATTTTGTCAATGGAAAGCTTAGAAGTATAGATACTAAGCCTCCCACAATATAACTTAGGGTTCTTGAGAGTTTTTTATAACTTACTTTGTAAAAAATAAAGCCACCAATTGCACTGATGAACACTACTGTCATAAAGATATACATAATAGTTAGATAGATCACTGACACGCCCCCTTTTCGAATCCATATTACCATAATATTTCAACTAACCTGCCACATTGGTTGAAATATAACATTCCCAAAACAACGTTTGGTAACATTTCATAACACCACATTTTTAAAGGTGAACTGCTATTTCACATAGAATAATAAGTATATGACTAAATGTGAAATGAGGGTGAATAGAGGATGCTTCAGATAGATGAGAAAGCAACATTAAATAGCATTTTAACAGCTCTTAGAGCAGGCAATAAAGCTGAACACATAGCAAAAGCCATAGACGGCATAAGCCAAAAACCATTTTTAAAGGCATTAAAAATGGCTGGATATGAGTATAGTAATAAGGCTCCTAAAGGCTGGCGTTACACTGGAGAAGATTCGGAACCTTTAGATAAAAGTATTTTTGATTATGTAAACTTTAATTCAACAAAGGTGAACATTTCTTCACCAATAATTCACCAGGAAGTCACACAGAGTAATACGGATGTGAATAGCAATAATCACGAAATCACCTCTCATTCACCGGTCATTCACCCCCAGTTCACACAGAATGAAGTATCAATGCTAATGGAAATGCTTTATGAATGGCAGCAGCAAAAGAAGATAACTAAACCATCAGAGGAAATTAAAGTTCCTCAGCAAATACATGAGCGTATAAAAGGACTTCCACAAAGCGATAAGACTCGAAAAACGATTGTAATTGATAAAGGGATCGGTGACCGTTTAGATAGTTATTGTAAATCTGAACGAGTAAACAAGTCCGACATATTACATTTAGCAATAATGGACTTTCTAAATAAAGTGGAAGGCCCTTAATCTTGAAAAAATAGACTACATTCATGAAGAAAAAATAGGAACATCAGAAAATTAATATATTTGGTTACTTAAATAAAAATAAAAAGAGCAGCAATTGCTGCTCTTTTTATTTTATTTATTTTACAAAATACAATACTACAAAAACTATAAATAAAATTACACCTAAAAAAATTGCAATTTTATCAACAAAATTTTTACTACGCATATAACCTACAAAAGCTAATAAACCCGAAGAAATTGCTAAAGCAATATAATTATATCCTTTAGGTTCAAAAATAGTTAACAAACAAACAATAAAAATAACTAAAGGTCCAATGTAAACCCAATTATTATCCTTTTTTTCCATTTTAGTTCAAATTTCCCCTTTTATTCCAACTTTACTAATGTTACCATAAAGCGAATGATATTTTAGAAAAACATTTAGTAATTCTAGTATTATTCCAAAAAAGACAACCTGGGGGAGACATGGAGCAAAAAATGCAGTTACAATAGCAACAGCAGCTGGACTTGGTGCATTACTAGCAATTCCAGTTCCACTAGCAGGTCCATTATCAGCATTTGGAACAATTATTCTGGATAAAAGTTTGAAAACAGCTTATTTCACAGACAAAATTTCAATGCGTATGTCTGGTTCTACTTTCCAAAATAAACATGAAATCACTATGTATAGTGACTCTTCATATACTAAAAAACTTGGAAGCACAATAACAATTATTGAAAATATAAGTGCTGGTCCTAAATCTGTTATAATTGAAGAAGAAATGTAAATAACAAAAAGGGGAGTAGCAATTGCTACTCCCCTTTTTGTTCAATAATATCTATATTTCATTACTTTCCTCAATAAATTTTGCACGTTGGTTATATTCTTCCAGTTCTTCTTTAGATAATTGACGTAGTACATTTTCATACTTTGAAGTTTTCCAAAACGACTGCAACAAATGCGTATATTCATTTTCATCTTTCTTTTTGTATTTATCTAATTCACCTTTTTTGAATTTTGCTAAATATTCTTTGAAGATCCCGTTATATGTAAGTAATTGTCGGCCTTTCAATGCTCGGTAAAAAACATCAAAAACAGCTTTGCTATGATAAATTTCATTACCCTTTGCCGAATACTTCGCTATTTCCAAGACAGCCCCATTTTCCGACTTTTCACTAGAGCGAACCTTTCTCACATCTACTTGCGTAATTCTTTCATCATCCATGCATTCCTGCCACATCTCTAGCCATTTATCACGACTAATATATTGAGTTCCTTGATTAAAGTAACTTTTATTTACAGCTAAAATCGCATGAAAATGAGGATTATATGTATTATATTGAGGATTCAAATCTTTCTCTTCCAATCCACGTATTTCAAAATAAGCTTGTTTCTTTTTATACAATTCTTTTGTAATCTTCGGTTCTTGATCCGTCGTAATTTCAAGTTTACGCATATAACCATTCACAACTTTTTTTACAGATTGTCTTTTCATTAAGTTCTTAAAAGCTAAATTAAATCGATCTATTTCATTTATTAACTCTTCCGGTGAACAATTGGGAGTTGTTAAAGTCAACATAATAAATTCCTGTTCTTTTTCTTCGCGAACTGCCTGCAGCAACACCGAAATTTTAATCGCATCTTTTTTAGCCGTGTTCCATGTACAAAGTGGACAAAAACGATTGCCACAACTGTTCGATTTATGCACTTTCCTCACACTCAATTCTCGATTGGTTAAAAATTCAAAGTAATTGCCGCACGTTTTAAAACGCTCATTCCCGGTGACTGTTAAATAATTTTCAATATAAAACTGCGCCAATTTATTCAATTCTTTTTTAGGCGTCATTTTTTCTAATAAAGTCTTTCCTAATTCTGTGGATTTTAGTTCCTGTTTGGTTATTTTTTCTGCTTGATATATAGGCATATTTAAGTTACAATCGCTTTAAGTTTTTTGTTTTACTTACAAATAAAGACTCATAAAAAGCGACTTGCACTCCTCTCTGTTTTCGATTTGACTTAGACACTTAAATCATAAAACAGTATTATGGAAAATGCAAGTCGCTTTTTTCTATATCCCTTGTGGCTCTAAGAAAGAAAGGCCCACATACGTAACAATTTGCTTCGCCAATAGTTACGTATGTATCAAGAAAAGAAGAAACTCAAAAAACCACCCTAAAAACAGGGGTGGTTTTTTACGTACCCAGTTTTATCTCTCCGAATGAAATTTTTAAATTAATTTTAAAAAAATTAATTTAAAATTTAAGTAAAAAAAATTCAAAAAAAATTATAAAGAAAATTTTAAAAAACAAAAAAGAATAGAAAAGATTTTTAAAAAATTATCAAAATTATTGAATAGCCTACTAGTTATTTGCCGTTCGTATAAACTTTGATAACTTCAAGACGACCATGACCAACCTCTTGTGTCACAATCTTGGCTGCTGCTTTCCAATTCAGTCCTTGAGCCTGTAAATCAGTCATACGATCTTGCACATAACTGTAACGTAACCCGTGAAAAGTTAGTGGATTGACCTCGTTCGATAGATTTATACGCTTCAAAGCACCCTCCGACGTCTCCACATCCCCTCTATGGCGTTCTAAATGCTTCTCAATACGATTGACTACCTGATGTGCCTTTTCGCCTTCAGAGAC
>NZ_JBBOYH010000003.1:0-43239 GCF_038008025.1 Solibacillus sp. FSL W7-1324 | reverse complement strand
GGATATTTAACTAAAGTTATTAGTTAGCGCAGAAATATAAGCTGATCGTACTGATGTTATCACAGCCTAAACTTACTGATGATTTACCTTTCAGTAAAACTACTTCCTTATCAAGTGCAGTATGTTGTAATGATAGTAACTTTTTCATTGTTTCACCTCCATGTCCAATTTTGGATATTTAACTAAAGTTATTAGTTAGCGCAGAAATATAAGCTGATCGTACTGATGTTATCACAGCCTAAACTTACTGATGATTTACCTTTCAGTAAAACTACTTCCTTATCAAGTGCAGTATGTTGTAATGATAGTAACTTTTTCATTGTTTCACCTCCATGTCCAATTTTGGATATTTAACTAAAGTTATTAGTTAGCGCAGAAATATAAGCTGATCGTACTGATGTTATCACAGCCTAAACTTACTGATGATTTACCTTTCAGTAAAACTACTTCCTTATCAAGTGCAGTATGTTGTAATGATAGTAACTTTTTCATTTGTTTCTCCACCTTAACCAAGTTTAAATATTTAACCAAAGTATTAGTTAGCGCAGAAATATAAGCTAATCGTACTGATGTTATCACAGCCTAAGCTCACTGATGATTTACCTTTCAGTAAAACTACTTCCTTATCAAGTGCAGTATGTTGTAACGATAGTAACTTTTTCATTTATCTCACCTCCTTTCAGGATTAAAGATTTTAGCAACTAGCAAAGAAAAACGCTTATAGTACTGATATTTCCGCAACCTATACTCACTGTTGAATTACCCTTTAGTAAAATAACTTCTTTATCAAGTGCAGTATGTTGTAGCAACAGCAATTTTTTCATTGTCCTCACCTCTCTCAAATTAAAGGATTATTTATAAATCTAAAAGTAAATCACATGGTTATTGAAACAGGCTATTTTTTAAAAAGATTTAATTTGTTATATTTAGATATAGGAATCCAGTTATTCCATTTATTATTTTGAATATCAGAAAGTGCTAATAATAATCCGCTATTTCCAGTTTGATAATCTAAAGAACAACGATATCCATAATCTCCAGGACTTATAATGCCCTTATCTCCTTCATATAAAAGGTAGTTTTTTAGCATTCCAATAGAGTGATTCAATGATCCTTTACTATAACCATAACTTTCTTTTGCGTTAGATAAGATTATCATCCCTCCTGCACCCCGTAATATTCCTGCTGTATAAGTACAGAAAAGTTCAGCAACGTTACTTAGTTGATATAATAATTTGAGATTTTCACCTTCATTGAAATCTGGGAAATGTTTTTTAAATTCCATTATAGTTAGAGCTACACCTGCAGATCCTTCTCCTAAATAAGGAACCAATCTTCCTTTCCCAATAGACGTATCGAAAATTTGAGCTAAATCTAACTCGGCATCGATTTGTATATTTTCATTAATTTCCTTCTCTAAAATTTCTTTAGAAATATTTAATAAATAATTATCTTCGCAAATATTCCCTAGTTGAAGGAGGAACAGACTAACTCCTGTCCAACCATTTAATAATCCATTGGGCATAGCGAATGGATCTAAGACACTAATAGCACCGTTATTTTTATATGTGTCGATTAGAATACTCCCTATTAACTTGGCTTTCTCTAAAAAAACTCTTTCATTTGTTATGGAATAGAAGGACAAATAATTAAGCCCAATTCCTGAAAGACCAGAATATAAGGTTAAATCTGTATGAATGATTTCTTCTATCTGAATATTTCTCAAAATATCGATAGCTTTATTTTTATAACCAATGTCATATAGAACGGTAGCAATCCCAGATAACCCATTAAAAAGGCCAAATGGGGTATGTTTAAAGTTTATTTTTTCTGGATCTAAATAATCTTTTAATATTTTATCCACCCATTTAAAAACTTCTTTAGGGACCTCTCCAGTTCTATCCAGAGCCATTATTCCTCCAAATCCACCTGTTGCTACAGATAAACCACCGAAATTTTCTATGAATTGTCGGATATCCCCATTTATTAACGTTTTAGAATTAATATCTAAATTATTTATAATACCTTTTCTTAAATCATTAATAATTAGATCTTTATTCTCTGTTGTAATAGCCATTGGAGGGACTGATAAATTATGCATATTATTATTGGACTTTAAAATTGGATTTACACGCTCTTTTATTTCTTGTAGCTTAATCATTACATTATTTCCAAAGTATTCTTTAATCCACTGATTTTGATTATTTTCAATTTCGTCGGATAAATCTGATACCGGTTCAATAGGTAAAAATAAAAATCTAGAAATTCTCATTAATGCAAACCAATCTGCTTGCTCAAAATTCTGTGCATTTTTTGATATAAAACCTGGGGTCATTAATCCTGGTTGATATTTTTGATCTGGCGTAGTAGCAGTTTCCAAATCTATTAATTTAATTGTTCCATCCTCTAAGATAACTATGTTATTTGGCTGTAAATCACCAATTGCTATTCCTAATTTATGAATGCTTTCAATAAGGTTTTCAATTTGTTCTATTACATTTAACATTTTCTCTGCATAAAGAGTTCTATTTTGTTTATAAGAGAACGGGAAATTTTGAGCCACATAGTCCCCAATATCTTGTCCATCTAAAAACTCTTCAATCAAATAATTATTTTCCCAAATTTCAAAATAATCATATATATCAACAACATTCTTTTCATTCTTTAGGACATTTAGAATTTCAGCTTCTGTTTTAAGACGATTAAACCCATCAGTCTTCAATCCATCTAAACCAGAGCCTGGTCGCCCTTCTTTCATAACATAGAATTTACCGTCTTTTTTAACCTTGTAAACTCCTCCACCATTACTAAAATGTAAAGCTGAGATAATTTCATACGCATCAAATTTTGAAGTATCTTCTTTTTCTAGCTCTTTTTCTATATTTTCTGTCATTAATTGAATTTCTGAAGGCTCTATAATAAATTCAGGTACTTCATAGTAAGGAGCCCTTACATCTGGAATTAATTCACCATCTAAGTTTTCAATAGCAGGTACGTTTATACCATCCTTATTAACGTACATTGAAGTAAAACCACCATATCTAAAGAAGAGATTTGTATCTTTCCAACGTTTATCATTTAAAATATAAGGTCCTTTAGGTAATTCTGAAATCAAATTTTCAATCTCTGATAAGATTTTTAAAAATTGATTTGTATCATTTGGATAAACCGTTATGAATTTACCGGAAGCTGATCTATCTCCATATTTAGAGTTTTTAGAAAGTAATTCTTTCTCATTTGGTACATATTTGAAAGAAATTTTATTATTTACAAAGTAAGGGACAACTAAATCTAAAGTTTTTTGGGCATAATCTAATGCTGTAGATATATGAATTTTCCATCCTTGCTTTGGCATGGGGTTACTTAAATTTATACAGTAACTCCAATTTCTATCCCCTTCTTGATTCCATTCATTATCATCCAATTTCAAAACATTATAATTTTTACGCTCTGCCAAAGGTATTGATTCGTAATATAAAGCTCCATTTTTTAAAAAATCAAGATATCTAACATCCATAGTAAATTCATCTTCCTTTCTTTAAATAAAAATGTAACCTTCCATTTTATTAGAACAATGTAGGTTTTCTAAAATTCTAAGCGCATTGTTATCCCAAGTTGTGGTCCATACTGTTTTTTTGAATTTTCTGATTTTGAAAGAAGCCACACCTAGTTGATAATACTTATCTTCTTTTTTTAAAAAACAAGGACCGCCAGAAACTCCTGATTTTAAATTACTTTGGATTCCTATTAGCCCTTCTTCTTTCAAGAACATTAAGTTTAGTTTTCCTTGCGAGATTTTTTGCTTAGTGTTTAGAAAACTAATAGGATATCCTCCCAAATACATTTCCGTCTTTTTATTAATATTTTCTTTAAAGTTGAAGTATGGTTCAAAATATTCTAAATCTTCTTTGTTCAACGATGTGGTGGAAATTTTCCCAAATGCATAATCAAAGGAAAGGTTTCCTGTACTAGCCCATTTTTTAGGAAGTATAATTACCGGAACCTTTATGTATATATTTTTTTTATTACGAACTTCTATATAAATATCTCTTGCCTTTTCTTGATGTAAAACATCGTATATACAATGTGCAGCTGTAGCAACATAGAGTTCATTATTGTATTTAATAATTGAAGCACTAGCAGATTGTTTTTTATTTGAAGATCCTAAATAAAAATGTAGTCTTACTATAGATTCCATGGGTAGAATACACCTCCTATTTCAGTGAATGTTTAAGAAGCCAACTTTAATATTAATTGAATAAAAAAGTAAAAAAGTAAAATTATTGAATACTTGGAAAAAGTAATATTTTTATTAATTCTTAATCTATCATTCGGTTAACCGACAGTACAACCGACAATTCTAACATCGGTTACACCGTCGGTGAATCGAGTCCACATGCTAAGCAAAATCTACACTAACTTTAAATAAGAAAAACCTTCTACTCGATGAAACCATCAAGTAAAAGGTTTTTATTTATAAACTTGCTATAAGCACCCTAATTTTTAACCGACAGTACAAACGACAACAAAATTGTCGGTTGTACTATCGGTTAAATAAATGGTAAATATAGTAATACAGAGATATGTTTTTCTAGATTATTCAATTAAAAGCGGTGTTTTTTAAAACTATTGATATATCAACATCTATAGAGGGAGGTGATCTATATGACAAAATTATTAGCTTTACAGCAATTAAACACTACAGCATTCAGAAACAAATTTAATAAATCAAATTTAAGTATTGTTTGTGACATTGGTTCAGGAAGTACTTTAAGTCTGTATTCATGTAATACGATGGGGAATTTTTAATGAGCTCTAATAATAGATATCGAGGTGTAATAAAATGTCTAAAATTTTAGAACTTCAAAAAATTAATAAGGATAGTACGGTCTCTCCTGATCGGAATTTATCTACTATAAGTGTGGGAATATGCAGTAGTTTGCCTATTTGGAGTCTTACTTCAGCATTTATTTGTTAAATAAGGAGGTGATTTAATGTTAAAAGTTCTTGAACTTCAAAAATCTAATCATAGTATTGAAAGAAATAAAATACAATCCAATTTAAGCATTGGTTGTTTAAATCGTAGCAATTTAAGCTGGTATTTTTGTTGATTTAGCATGATATTGTCTAAAAAATCTTTTTATTTGGCCATCGTTTAGAACCGATACTCTTTGTGTATTGGTTCTATTTACATTTTAAGTAGGCCTCACATAATAATATATAAATTAATAACTTACATACGGAATATTCTAAGTAAATCATTTTAAGGTGGTAATATTTTTGAAAAATACTAATACATTATTATTCCTGTTAAAAAAGATTTCCCTTCCTTGGAGATTAATAACCATTTCTATAATTATAATATCTATAGGTAGTATTACAGGTTTAGTAATCCCTCTATTCACCGGGAAAGCGGTTGATGATTTTAGCGCAGATAATATTACCCCAACATTCTTAGTTGTATTTCTTATTGCTTTTCTTTCTAATGCTTTTTTAAGCGGTTTAGGAATTTATCTGATGAGTAAGATTGGAGAAAAAATAATTTTCTCAATTAGAGAGATGTTATGGAATCATATTATTCATTTGAAAGTTTCCTTTTTCGATAAGAATGAAAGCGGAGAGTTGATGAGTAGAATAACTGATGATACTAAAATAATAAATTCATTTGTAGCTGAAAAACTCCCCAATGTTATTCCCTATATAATTACTTTGATAGGTTCAATAATTATACTTTTTATATTAGATTGGAAAATAACATTAATAGCTTTGGTTTCTTTGCCTGTATATGTTTTAATTATGATCCCCTTAGGAAAAGTTGTTCAACAGATTTCTAACAAAACACAAAATGAAATTGCTCATTTCACAGGTTTATTGGGAAGAGTATTAGGTGAAATGCGATTAGTAAAACTGTCTAACGCCGAAGAAAAAGAGAAAAAAAACGCAAAAGATAATTTACTCGAAATTTACTTATTAGGTTTAAAAGACGCAAAAATCTTTTCTATTATTCAACCTTTAACTAGCATTTTCACTCTCATTACTATTGGTTTAATATTAGCAGTTGGGGGACTTCGAGTTTCAGACGGTACTATTACCGCAGGAACTTTAGTTTCTATGCTATTCTATGTAATACAATTAACCGTACCTCTAATTAATATATCTACATTATTTACTGACTATCAAAGAGCAATTGGAGCAAGTAAAAGAATTAAAGAAATTTTATTGGAACAAACTGAACAAATAGATGATAGTTTCTTAACTTTTGAAAATGGGGACATTCAATTTCAACACGTAAAGTTTAAGTACTCCAAAAATAACATATTAAAAAATTTAAACTTTACTATAGAAAAAGGAACAACTGCTGCAATTGTTGGACCTTCAGGTTCAGGTAAAACAACTATTTTAAATTTAATTGCTAGATTATATGAAAATATAGAGGGAGAAATATTAATAAATTCTACCAATATACACGAAATATCTCTTAAAAATTGGCGAGAAAGTATAGGTTATGTATCTCAAGATAATCCTATGATAAATGGAACTATTAGAGATAACATACTATATAGCACTAATAAAGAATTAGCAGAAGACGAGTTGATAAGATATTCAAAATTGGCAAATTGCCATTCATTTATAGAAAATCTAGATTCCGGTTATGACACTTTAGTTGGAGAAAGAGGCCTGAAATTATCTGGTGGGCAAAAACAACGTATAAATATTGCTCGCAATTTTATTAAAAATCCCAAAATACTATTATTAGATGAAGCTACAGCGAGTTTGGATAGTGAAAGTGAAAAGAAAATTCAACAATCTTTAAATAATTTAATAGATGGGAGAACTACTATTATCATTGCTCATAGATTGTCTACTATAGTAAAAGCAAATAAAATTTTATTTTTAGATCAAGGTGAAATAACTGGTGAAGGATCACATGAAACGTTAATGAAGGAACACGCAAAATATAGGAAATTTGTAGAAACTCAAAGACTATAATTAACACTTTATTTCGATTTGGAGGTGAATTTGTAGTGAAATTATGGTGGTTAACAAGCTTTTTATGGTTAATATTTTTTAGTATTGTCGCATTAATTATTGGTTTTAGAAAAGTAGATGGTTCTGGTTTAGAACAAACTTCAGAATTAAGAATTGTTGCATTTATAATATTAGGAGTAATTTTTATCTTTGTTTTACTGTGCCAATTGGTATTTCTTTACTTCGCACTTAAACGGAAATCCAATTCTACTTATGGGAGATAATACATTTAGTTTTCTTTAGATTATTGATGTAAGAAGGCACCTGGTACTTAAATTTTGCCGTACCGAGGTGCCTTTTCTTAAATGGTTATATTGAATATATTATAATAAATTTTTTTCTTTAACAAATTCAATTGCTTGTGTTCTTGACGATACATCAAGTAATGTAAAAATCTGTGTCAAATAGCGTTCAACGGTACGCTGCGTGACATCAAGTTTATCTGCAATAACCTTATTTGTGTACCCTTCCATGAGCATGGTCATAAGTTGTTTTTCTTTATTTGTAAGTTGTAGATTATCGTGTTTATGCTGCATTTTATTTTTTAGATAATCAATAAAATCGCTCGGTAAAACTAAATCTCCGTGTACAATAGATCGAATTGTTTGGATAACTTTTTCACGTGGAGCTGTTTTAGATAAAATCCCATCAACCTTTTTCTCTATAATAAATGGATAGTAAGATTGAATATCATCTCCTGTATATAAAATTATAAGGGCTTTTTCTTGAGCCCCTTTAATATCAGCCGCTAGTGACAGTCCATCCTGAACAGCCATATTGACATCGATTAGAAATACATCAAAGTAAGTATTTCGTATTTTATTAAGTACTTCCGCTGTATTCTGTTCTGTTTCAATATGGATATCATTTAATCCTTGAAATAGCATTTTAGATCCTTCTAAAACAATAGGGTGGTCATCCACTATTAATACTGAAATCAAGTACATCACTTCTTTCAATAATTTTAATATGAATTGACATGCCTTCATTCATATTAGAATCAATCATTATCTGCCCATTAAAAGCATCTACTCTATCTAGTATACCTTGAAGCCCCATTGAATCACTACGCCAAACCTCTGATACGTTACAGCCAATACCATTATCGCGATATATTAATTCAAATCCGTCATCAATTTCTTGCAGATATAATTGTACACTCTCAGCTTGTGAATGCTTTATTGCATTATTTAATAATTCTTGAACAATACGGTAAATGACTAAATTTAACTGATCATCTTCTAAATACAGACGATTTAGCTTTGTTGTAAGTTTAAATTTTGCTCGATTTGCGGTCTGCTCAAAAAGTCTTTCAAGTGCAGCATTTAAACCGATATTTGTTAATAATGGGGGTTTTAATGTTTCACAATAGGACCTTAAATTATTTATCGATAAAATCATTTGTTCATGAAGACTTTTTAGTTTTGCTTTTATTGTTAATGTTTCTTTTTCATATTTTAATCCATCAACTTGTCTAGCAATATGTAAATGCTCTTGCAAAATCGTATCATGTAATTCTTGTGCTAATTGAAACTTTTCATCTTCTACTCTTACCCAAACTAACTTTTTGAGCCACGTTGGTTCGCTTACATCTGTCTGTTGTATTTGATGTAACTCATCTATCAATTCCTCAATTATTTTTGTACTTTCAATAAAGCTATTTGCATAAGTAAGCAATAACTCTAGCCATAATAACTCCTCTACTTTTAAGCGAATAGTTTGATTATGATTAATAATTAGCCACCTTTTATAATCCTTATCATTATGAAGCAAAGCAATATATGATCCGTCCTTTTTAGTGATCTCGCCTACATCTAGCTGTTGAATTGAGGCGATGCAAGGGACAGATACATTATTATTTGTTGATACTATTGTTTCAGTTTCATAACCGTACGTTATTACTGCCACTTCTTTAACTTCTAAATAGGCTATAATTTCATTTGTTAACATTTGTAACATCTGTTCCACACGATGAGAATGACCTATTTTGTCAATTGTTTGGTAAAGCTTGTGAATATTATTTCCTTTAGTAGAAAATAATATTTTCCTTCCACTATAGTCAATCTTTTCCTTTATATATAAAAAAACAATAGAAGATAAAAATACAAATAAGGCAGTCAAGAATAGTTTAGTTAATGATATATCATAAATTAAATACAAGCCCGTAATTAACCAAAATGAGAAAAATAAAGATATAGTTGAATAATAACGAAAGCGTGTTATGTGATACATGATGTCAAATAATCGGTCAGTTAATTGCATAAAAATTAAGTTAAAAGGGATTAACAATAAAAATAAAGCGCAAATATCTGCAGTAAAAATCGGTGAGTTAACTAATATTTCAGGTAATACATATAAGAATACGGATGGTAGAAATGGTAATACTAAACCAAAAAACGTCAATTTTAACTGTGATACACGGTACTCAATATAACTCCATATTAGAGTATAGAAAATATAAAGAAGTAATAATAAAAACAAGCATAAGATAAGTATTGCATTCACTTTGCCTAATCCAGGATACATTATCTGAATAAATCTAAAAAATGTAACACAAACCGGTAATATATAGAGAGTTTTAATATGCTTTACAAATATCCATTCAATTTTTAAGTAAGAGAAATAGGCTTTCAAAAAATGTAACAGTATGACTAGGCAAAGAACCATACAACTACTATTAATTATCAAACCAATGATATTTGTCTTTCCAGAAGCACCTATACTAATATAGGCGAGGGATACTGAAAGAAGAAAGGAAATTAAAAATTTCGTCAGTGCTATATGTCTTTTTAGGTAATATAAATAAGTTGTAGTGACTAACGTTAACAAAAAATAAGCACTTGGAAATAAAAAGAGCATGTAAAATTGTTTGGGCACATCTGAATGATCGAAATTAATAATTAATTCATTTCCATCAGGCTTCTTAACAACTATTTCAGTTGCTTCTCGAATGCGATTATCATGCTGAAGTTCCGGAATATCTTGTATTAGAATGTTATTAACGCTAAGAACTACGTCACCTTCAGATAGATATATCATATTTGATGAACTTCCATCTCTTGTTTCGCTATAGCTTATGTCACTAATTCTCCATTGTCCATTTATTTCCTCAAGCTTGATACCCAAGTAAGGGTTCGCATAGGCTATATATAGAAGGTATATCCCTAAAATAACATAGGTAGTTATAAATCCCCAAAACCAATTCGCCTTAATTATCTTTAAGACCAAATTCCGTTTCCTTCACGAAATGCTTCATCAAAATTATTAAAGTCATCAAATGCCTCTATTATAGCCATTTGTTCAATTTTATTTATTCCTATTAACGATAACCTTTGTTGCTTTAGTAACTCTACAATTTCTTTATTTTCTTGTAAAAAACGGATAACTTTTAACATTATTAATAACCCTCATTTCATTAAATTTATTAAGTAAGATTTACTTTCTTCACTAGATATCAAACTTTTTATAATTGGTAATGACTTGTTTTTGTATATATTTTTTATTGCTAAAATATAAATGGAGGCCTTAGAGAGTAAAACGTTTTCTAGAGTAGGCTTATCTAAAATGTTTATACCTGCTTCTTTATTATAGTACTTCTTTATTTTAACAGAATTTTCATCATTTTGGGATAAAAGGTAAATAATGGGTAACGAATATTTTCTATTTAATAAGTCATTTTTGGAAGACCACTTTGAAACGTCTTTAAAGTCATTTTTAATTTGTTGTATGACACCTATTGCTTTAGCGTATTTCTCCACTTGCATGGATATTTTACCAGTAGCCAATCCAAAGCCAACTAAACAACTCATTGCTGTTAAGGATCCAGATTTTTGTTCAATCATATTTAAATAAGAGGATTCATCTTGACAAGCATTTAATAAGTCCAGTTGTTGTCCGTTGATACTAAGTAATATATAATCATTCACTATTTTTAATGCAAGGCTTCGATGTTTAAATGTACTATTACTGATTACTTTAGAAGCGATTGCTAGCATTGCTAAGACAGCATTTAATGAGAGTGCGGGTGCTTTAGTCCATATATAATCCGTATCTTTATCTTGTAAATCATCTAAAATGTCAGATGATAAAATTAATAACTCTATTGCTGCGGCTACTAAATAAATTTCTTCATTAAATGAATCTGTATATTCTTTATAATGAATGATGCACAAGGTACCAAAAGGGAATCCTGTTTTTTTCTTTTCCTCCTTAAATTCATATATAACTTTCCGTAATTCACCCCCAATTAGTTTTTCTGTATTTACTATCTCATCCATTGAAATTCCAATTTTTTTTTGTAATTTTTCCATAGTTTCCCCTAAATCTTCTTTGAAACAATTATAGTATATTATTGTAAATATTTGTATGTTTTTCTGATATATAATACAAAAAATTGATTTGTAAGCCGACAATAAATTTGTCGGTTATTATGTCGGTAATATTTAACGATTCCTATCGGATACGGTAGGAATGTGTCGGTTGAATTATAAAATTGTACCTCTTTATTTGTGTCCAAGGTTTTTTGTATATTTAATCAAATGACGCATAATTCAAAACTTAATTATTTTTAAATCATTGATTTATCAATGTATACAGGCATTTACTAACTGAAAAAGCCTAGGAAATAGTTGTATATTTTTTTCTTCGTATATAATTTAAATTATATACGGAAACTGAATTTATTAATTATAATTATAGAGGGTAAAGTTTTTTAATCGTTAGAGTTCCATATTTAATTAGACGCCCTTTATTTACTTACAAGGTTTAACAGCGTCCGATATAGTTGTCAGTCCCCTTCATAAGTATTCTTCCAACTCCCACATCAACAAGAAAGTATCTAACGGCGTCCTAAACTTAGTTATTGCAGCGGCTAAGGCACCTGTCATATCGCTGGTTAAATTTATTTCCGCAGTGTTGCTATTGCTTTCCACTCGCAAATATTCCAAATAGCCCTAATTCGGCACAGAATTGCTACTCTCCCTAGCTAGCGAGGTATGCCGTACATATAAGCATCTGAAAAAATGAATTTTCCACCATAGCTATCCGAACAAAACGTCGGTTACTATGGGTTCGATATTGTATCGGGCTCATGCCTTTAATTCAACGAAGCCACTTATTCGCTGGGTTACTTGCTGGTTATATCCGTTACACCTGTTCTGTCAGTTATACTGGCTATGTCTGATATGCATTAATTTGTAGAACGATTTATAAAAGAATATAATAAGTTTTTACGAATTGTATGTATTATTCGGGACTAGGGGAATAAGCACTCCCCTTTCTTGAGGAAGTTACGGCGGATCCAGAGCTAGAAAATATATAAGAACCCTAAAATACCTTGTACTTCTTTAACTGTGTGCCCCAAATTTTTTGTTATTTAATTAAATATCGAATAATTTAAACTAAATCATTTTTAAATCATTATATCAATGTATATAGACATTTCCTCCTAAAGTAATTGAATTTATTAATTATAATTAGAGGGGCGGTTTTTAATTGTTAGAGTTCCATATTTCATTGATACCTTTAAATACTAAGGTTAAATAGTGTCGGATAATATGAATATAACAGTCCCATTTGTAAGCAAACGCCCGCATCAACAAGGTAATATGTTACTTTCCACTCTCGAATATTTCAAAAGGCCCTAAAACGATACAGTATTGCTTCTCCCCCTTTGCTTTTAACTACAAATAATGTGCGTAGTACTTACATATCAGAGACACTCTATAAAATAATAATTATGATTATATCTATTGATTCGTCCATCAACCTAACACCTATTATTAAATTATCCCTTTCTCAGATGTACACCTGAGAAAGGTTGATTTATCAATATTTATTAGAGTTTTCCAGTTTTATTAACAATAAAATTTTGTCATGTGTACACCTGATAAAGGATGGTTTTCAGTTGCGAATATAAAATTTAGAGTAGGTAATGAATCTCATTAAACAGTTTTATGGTGCTTGTGTTAAACAATGTAATAAACTTGGCAGTAGCGAGCTGTATGCCTTACATATAATCATTTAAATGAATGCATTTCCTGCCGTTCCTATCCGGATAAAACAGTCTAATTAGAGTAGCAAGAGACAAGTTGAATTGATGGTAAATTACTTAGATAACCTAGGGTTTAAACTACCGTTATTAATTGAATCACTACGAATGATGAATAATACAGTTTCAAATTATAATGTATAACAGCAATAAATCTATCTGCTTATGGTGAAATAAATCTCCTTTAAATCCTAGGTATGCCAATGCCCATCAACTACGCTAAAATCCCATCAAACATTATTTAAAATTAATAAATTAATTAACATATATGTGTCTTAAAGAATCAATACAACAACCGAATAAGCGATAATTTACATGTAGATTTATTGGAATTATTAAGCAAGGGAATGAAGGATTAAAAAAGTAGAATCACGTGAGCAAATAAGTAAAAAGATTAAAAGATTATCGCATCTTAAAGTATCGTTTTTACCGATTATCGAATTACTTCTTAAAGTACGGTTTTTTACGATAAAACCATACTTTAAGATGCCGGGGATGTAGGAAGTATAGCAGTAAGCCAGTCATAGCATAGTTTTGAAGCATATTTTGGACGACTACTAAAAGGGGTTAGGTATTAAGTCAAAATAATATTTATAAATTCCCAATCATCATCATAAAAGTGTCTGTTCCATTCTATGACTTCCCACCTGAATGCCACAGTAAATCAAACTCCTTATTTGTATAAAAGAATAATTGTGTTACAATCATTTAGGATAAAAAAAGCATACAAATCGTAGGGAATCCCCCGCCGATCTAATTTACATTCTACGCAATAAGTAGGTGTATTTTAGGTCGGCTTTTTTGTTGCTTTAAAAATATGAAGGGAAGTAAAAGTAATGAAATTAAAACCTAGTTTATCTCAATATGGAACAACCATTTATACTATTCCTAAAGCACATGGTTATAAAAAATTACTGTTACATGAATTTGAATTAGATTTATTGGAACAGGTAGTAAAGTACACCTATTTGAGAGCAATTGAATTAATCGATTACTTTGTCGTGATACGAGATAAGAACGGCTTTTCAAATGAAGATAATGTAAGGATTAGGCAGAATGCTACAAAAAGGTTGGCTAAAATTAAAGACGCAGGTGTATTGAAATCAAATGAAGCAAGTGAATACAAAGGACACAACCTTTTGTATAAACGTATTTTCTACACATTCACTAAACGTACACTTGAAATTTTATATTCGCTAAACCGCTTAACTGATGATGAACTTGCTTATTACACAGTGGTATTGGAAAAAAACATGCGATTTAAACCGCCATCAATTCATAGTGTAGCCATCGCAGCATTAGGAACTCGGCTCGACTTACAGTTAAAGAGTAAATTGGGTAAAGATGATTTCGTTATCAGTAAAGGTACGACACATCCACTATTTAAAAACTATACCGATGATACGGTCCAAATTTTCCCTGACTTATTGTTAGAGTTACCTGACCATAATAAACTTCTTATTTTTGAAGTGGACGGAGGGAGGCAATTAAGGGATGTAATTGAAAGTAAGTATTTCCGTTATAGGAAGATGTTCTCCAGTAATTATGTGAAGAAGTACAACAGTGAATTACAGGCACACATCATCTTTCTACCAATTGACGCTGATTTCTTAACCGATGAAAATCGCAGTAGCAAATCACACCGAATAAAATATTTAAAGAACTGTATTCCTAGCTTTGAAAAGTGGGGAAGCAATTTAAATATGTTCACCATTCGCTATAGTGCTATCGAGGAATTTGTAGATCGAACAATCACGTTTTCAGAACAACTAAGTGAATATGGTTTAAATGCTCTTATGAAACAGTGGCTATACAATTTAGAAAGTACTTTAATGCCGCTTAATTATAAAGTAACGGTTTTAACTGAACAGGAACTACTGCCACAAACTAAATCGACAGCTTATTCCCCGAATACTGTTATTAAGCTAAAGCAAGTTGGGAAGAAAGAGAAACATTACTTTGTTCTGTATATGAATAATGGGGAGATTCGAAGCCAGCAACGCTATTTAGAAACGATTCAGCGCCTAACAGCTATCAACGAAAGTGAGTCCAACAATTTACACATTAATTTATTGCTGCTCTACGCTACTTCTCATTCAAGGAAAACAGATGTATTAAACGACTTGGTTGCGTCTGATAATTTACAAATTTTTGCAACAAGTGAAGAAGAATGGAGGGAACTTGCTGAAGCGGAGAATATGGAGCTGGTTGTATTACCCCTATATGAGCAAAACAACAAATTGCTTAGTTACACTTTACGGAAGGAGAACTATCGCTTGTGAAGCAATCTGAACAACAAGAGCTTCAAATAATTACGCTATATTTTACAGCATGGTCTTTTATGAAATTCGAAGAATGAACCTAATTAATACACGACTATTAATACTGCCTCGTTCATTATCCAATTCGATTGGTGTAACAATATGGTAGCTTACGAGGTCTCCTACAATCGGATTTTCTAACTCTCTAAAACAGTTTGTTTAAGGAGTAGCAAGAACCTCCAAAGATGCTTGCAGGTGAAATTAGAAACTGCACTAAATGGGGTCCCGTCAGAAAAATTCCTTCATGTTGTAAATTCGCATTTTTCTAGCGGGGCTCCAAATTTAACGTATTGGATGCCAATGCTGCATATTAAAACCTCTTACCTGTTATTTAACTAATTCTTAAATCATTTACATCACAACCGCCAGTTTTATATGTTTAATGTATAAAAGTCCTTAACCGTTTTTAAACCGTTTTTAAATCATTGATATATAAGGAATTCGATTCGTCATTCTTAGGTATAAGTTTGTAACTTATATACAAATTCATTAATAAAAATATACATCGTTAATTCTAAAATAAATTAACCGTTATTTAAATATTGGTTAACTCAAAAATAAACATGTAATTTGGGAGATACTCTGCGATTACATAGAAATATTGGCTCTTTATGGTTTGACAGATTTATTTGAAGGAATAGTTAGACCTACGCCTTCATTTAATCAAAATTCCGAATTACACACTATTAGTCACAAGCAGCACAATACTCCTTATCCAATTGAATGAGGCGGTTGGTTACCAAAGTTTCGTTTGGGGACGTTAAACGAAATATTAATATTAGTGATAAAGCATTTAATTGCAATTTGAGTTCTTGAAGCGAGAGTTTATGCTCCTTTACTATTTGATTATCCCAAAAATTATCGTCAATATATCTTGGGATTAAGTGAAAGTGAAAATGTGTTCCTTCATCCATAATTGGACCATTAGTTTGAAGGACACGTAAACTTCTTATTAAAAATGGTTTTCAAATATTTCAATTATAGATTTTGTCCATCAATTCAATAAGTTTGGATGTAGTTAGTAATAGAAAATGAAACACTCCTGCCAGCTCCCTACACCTTTTATATATAAAATGAAACACTTTATAAATTTAAGAAATATTCCAATATGCGTGTCTAAAAGAATTAATACAACAACCAAATATGATAATACAAAAGCAATAATTTACTTGTAGACTTATTGGAATTATAAAGCAAGGGAATTAAGGTCGCTAGGCTACGTGCTGGTTATGCAGCTATGTCAGTTATATCTGCTATGTCTTAATTTGTAGAACGATTTATAAAGGAATGTAGTGAGTTTTTACGAATTGTATGTATTAGAGGGGGTGATATGTTATGTCTGATACATCGAATATAAATTTTATATCGGATATATCTGATACAACAATTGGTGGGGAGCTTATTTATGACACTGTTACAGTAAGTAAAATGCTAGGGGTTCAGGAAAGTACGCTGAGAAAATATTGTGCGTTAATGCAAAAGCATCATTATGAATTTAATAAAAATTCAGTAGGGCATCGTGTATATTATCCAAAAGATGTAGAGGTAATAAAAGAAATTGTAACGCTTAAAAATTCAGGATCGTTAACATTGAGTGAAGCAGTGAAAGCCATATTAAGATCTGACATAGACGATATAACAGATACAGCATCTATAGCAAACCCTGATTACAGTAAGTTATTAGAAGTGTTTGAGACATTTAAAAATAATCAAATGCAGTTCAATCAGAAACTGTTGGAGCAATTAGAAAAGCAGCAAAACTATATTGAAAATAGTATTGATGAAAGAGATAAGAAGTTGATGTTGGCTTTAAAAGAATCAATGGAAACAAGAAGACAATTAGCTGCAGAGGAAGAGAAGAAAAAATCCTGGTGGAAATTTTGGAGGAGAACCTAATTCCGATTTGACGCCAAGGAGACTTTTAGATTGAAACCCTATTAACATCGCGGTACGCCTAATAAAACGGTATATCAGGGATATCTATCTGATATACCGTAAGCTCGTAATCAAATAACACATATAAATAAACTGGCACCTCCGGTAAGATAAAAATATTACTCATAGAGAGTGCGATTCTTATGTCAACAAATAAATTAACCAATGTTCCTGTCAAACTCGACTCTCTTCTAATTGAAACTTCTTCGATTTATCCCATCTAAACACTCTATGAATATATATTTCGATGGTAAGGGCTTCGCTATACCCTTCAAAATCGATTCATTCGTTTGCTGAATCGTTTCTTTCCAGACTTTATACAATTATTTAAAATCTTTTGGAAAATGGTATAAGCGGTCAAAGTAAGGCCCTCTGCCTCTGCACTTACTTTGACCGCTTACTTGGAATGTTGCCCAATACGAAAAACTTAGGCCGAATGTTTCCCAAAACTTGACTTAGATCCAATGATTTTCTCAACGGAGCAGTTTAAGCTCTGAAAATAATCGATATATAAAATTAATTCATTATAATGAATTAACAATGTTAATCAGTATCTTTAATTGATTGTAAATGGAGTTGATTTTGTATAATCTTCTCAATATTCGGTACCGATAAATTTCGAGAAGCGTTATAATCTACATCAATTCTAAAACTACAATTTTTACATTTGAATCCTAATACAGTACGATTATTTTTATCAATATAACCACAATTTGAACATCTTCTTGATGTACAATATGGGTTAACTTTTACTACGTTAATACCATTTTGTTCAGCTTTATATTCAATAAATCTCTGAAGTGTATCATAACAAAACGTAGTCTTTTCACTAACACCCTTCAAATTTTCCATCTGAATAGTTCCACACTTTTCTTTTAAAGCTATATCAATAACTGCTTTACTCCATTTATGATATTTATCTTTATTAAAATTAGAAATTGATGTGGAAATTTTTCCTAATGGTTTCATACGGGTATTTTTCCCATGACCAACACTTCCTTCTGAAGCATATTTTCTTGATTTAGCTAGTCTTTTACGACGATTTAAAATCTGTTTCGTAAAATTCTCAATTTCTTCCTTACTACCTATTTTTACACTCCAATTTTCCTTGTCATTTATTGAAATTGCAATCGGCACATTCTTACCGATATCAATTCCCATAACACGAGTGGGATTATATAAGTTTTCGGGTTGTTTAAAGGAATATCTTAGTATTAAAAACCACTTTTTCTTTTTTTGATCATATCTCATTTGGCTCATGCCTAATTTATATTCACCACTAATAATTGCATCTATAATTGTACATTTATTATCACTAGCTATTAATTCTAAATGTATATTTCCATTTTTTAAACCAATTGATTTCGCATAAACTGTATTAATCAATCTTATCTCAGTTGAATACACATTATTGTTATTGTTAATTCTGAGATTGCGTGGTTTTCTATCGTCATAAAATTGTTTATTATGAATTTCCAATGGAAGATTTTTGTTAAAACTGGGAATTGAAACATTTCCCATCTTAATTTCTGGTAAATCATTTCTCCATTTTTGCTCAACCATACGCATAATTGCATCTTTACTTAATGCACATAGTGTGACAGTTTCAAATTTAAACTCATTTATAATATCATCTCGAACATTTTTGTAGCCATTAGGAAGTGTTTCATTCCTCTTTAAAAAATATTCACCATACCTTTGCATGTAAGAATAATCAAATTCTTCATAATCCCAAAACATCCGAATTCCTTTATTAGCTAATCTCCAAGATTCCAATTGAATAACCTTCATAACTTCTAAAAAAGTTTTTTCAGCAATATTTAATGGTCTTTTAACTTCCAATTTCAAGGCTCTATATATCATTTAACATCTCCTACTCTTTACTTTAGGGAGGTGCACCGAAAAAACGCATATTTTATATGTTAAGGTAAAAGCCTTGATATAAAAGGCTTTTATAAATCATTTAATATTTTATTTATAATTAAGATGCATTTACCAGAAATCCATAAACATTTGTTTTTGATAATCTCTTAACATATAATATCCACATTTTTTTGGCTGGACCCCTTAAGTAAATTATTGAACTACAGCCTTTACCTAGTCCCTCTTACTAAAAAGAGAAGTTACCGAGTGTAAAAAATACTTTCTCGATTTCACGCTGTCTAGGGCAACATAGTTATAATTTGATTTCAAAAAAGAATTTTATACTCTAAAAAGAAATCTTTTTTAAGGTCACTCACATTTAGCTTGCGAAATACACGCCGAAGTTTTCGTATTTAGCCTTTCCAATCAATCGGTAGCAGTTCGGTAGTGATTTCCTAAAGTTAGGTGATGTTATTTCAGGCAGCCTGTTAGACATGGGTTCGATATTGTATTAGGCTCATGCCTTTTAATTCAACGAAACACACTTACTCGCTGAGCTTATATACTGAGTATATCAGTCACATTAGATATGTCAGTTATACCTGATATATCTAATATGTCTTATTTTGTATAACGATTTATAAAGGAATGTAGTGAGTTTTTACGAATTGTATGTATTATAGGCGGGTGATTTGTTATGTCTGATACATCGGATATAAATCTTATATTGAATATATCTGATACAACAATTAGCGGGGAGCTTATTTATGACACGGTTACAGTAAGTAAAATGCTGGGGGTTCAGGAAAGTACGCTAAGAAAATATTGTGCGTGATTGTTAACATTGAGTCAAGCAGTGAAAGCCATATTAGAATCTGACATAGACGATATAACAGATACAGTACCTAAAGCAAACCCTGATTACAGTAAGTTATTAGACGTGTTTGAGACATTTAAAAATAATTAAATGCAGTTGTAACCGCTAAAATAAACTTAACAGTTTTTGCTCATTTCAATTGAACACTTTTTCACCAATTTAATAGTTTCCTGTAAACTGAAAATATCAGTTTATTAGGAGGCTGTACCAATGGAGGAGAAGCTTGTGTTACATATCGAAATTCATCAATTACGCAATCGTCGATTAAAGGTTGCACAAATCGCAAAACGACTAAAAATATCACGTAACACCGTGTATAAATATTTAGGTATGTCATTTGAAGATGCAATAAATGAATTTAGTCAGACCGGACGCAAAAAGAAGCTGGATGAATACCAAGATTGGATTGTAGGTTGGTTACTTGAGTTCCCTAGCTTAACGGGAGCGCAAGTTTTAGATTGGCTACAAGAAAAATTCCCAACGATTGATGTAGGAGAAAGTACGGTTAGGCGTTATGTAAATGAAATTCGTGAAATTTATCAAATTGAAAAAGTAGATGAACCTCGAGAATACGAAGCCGTTATTGAACTGCCTCCAGGGAAGCAATTACAAGTAGATTGGGGACAAACCATTCAAAAAACAACGGTTGGTAAAGAAGTGAAATTGTATTTCGTTGCCTTTGTGTTAGCGCACTCCCGGCATAAATTCACTGTGTGGTTAGATCGGCCTTTTACAACAAGAGATACAATAGACTGTCATGAAAAAGCTTTTCAGTTTTATGGCGGTATAACGGATGAAATTGTTTACGATCAAGACAATTTAATTGCGGTAAGTGAAAACGCTGGGGATCTTATTTTAACTCAGGAGTTTCAACAATATGTAAAAGACCGGAAATTTAAAATCTATCTGTGCCGCAAAGCAGATCCCGAATCGAAAGGCAAAATAGAGAGTGTTGTAAAATACGTGAAATATAATTTCGCTAAAAATCGAATTTATACAACACTTGAGGACTGGAACGAGAGGTCTTTAAAATGGTTAGAACGGACAGGAAATTATAAAGTGCACAATACAACAAAAAAGAGACCTTTTGAAGTGTTTCTCCTGGAAAAGCAACACTTAAGAAAAGTCTCTACACCGCTTCCTAAATTAGAAAGCAACCATACAGAAATTATAACAAGGAATGTCAACAAGGACAACACCGTTCGGTACACATCTAATCGATATTCTGTTCCATTAGGAACATATACGAAATATCCAGTCATACAAATCGTGCCCCTAGGGCAGAAATTAAAAATATTAGTACCGCATACTGGCGAAATTCTTGCGGAACATACCATTAGTTTAGAAAAAGGCAAACTGATAAAAAATCTAAATCATGGACGTGATCGCTCTAAGTCGCTCGATGAGTTACAACGTAATGTGCTCACTTTATTTCCATATAAAGGAGCCGAGCAATATATTCAAGATATTTGTCATACATACGGTCGATATCGTAGAGATCAATTATTGTTATTCCAAAAAATTGCGAAAGAGAACCCAGAATGGATTTCTGCAGCAATTGATAAATGTATTCAAGAAAAGTTATATAGCGCAAATGAGTTTCGGGATGTGGTCGCCTATTTTAAGCGAACAAAAATTGAACCAGAGCAGCCAATAACAACTGTAAAAGAATCAAAAGAATCGCTAGCAATAGCAGTTCAAACGAGAGATTTAAAAGAATACATTCAACGTATGGGAGGCAAATAATATGAGTAAAAGTGTGGCAGATATCCAACTGGCATTTAAGCAATTACGTTTAGCAGAAACGGCTGAGGGGCTCCCAGAGCTTCTCCGCCAAGCGGAACAAGTATCGTGGACGTATTTAGAATTCATTGATGAGCTAACAACATTAGAGCTTAGAAGACGAGAAGAAAAGAGTATCGAAAAGCGTTTATCGTGGGCACGTTTCCCATACCATAAGCCGTTGCATATGTTTCAGTTAGAGGAGCAAACAGCGATTACAGAGCGCCAAATGAAACAGCTGCAAGAGTTCCAATGGATAGAGCAAAGTTACAATTTAATTCTTTTAGGACCACCTGGTGCAGGGAAAACGTTATTGGCCGTAGGCTTAGGCATTGAAGCCATTCAAAAAGGCTTTCAAGTCTATTTCATAACAATGGGAGAATTAATTCAGTTATTGAAAACAGAGGAATTTACACATCGCTCACAAATCCAATTAAAACGTTTGAGAGCGTCAGATTTAATTATTATCGATGATGTGATGTATATGGCTTTAGATCAACGAGAAGCCACTTTATTCTTTCAACTCGTACATCAGCTATACGAACAAAGTTCGCTAATATTGACATCAAATCGAAGTCCAGAAGAATGGACAGAGTTAGTGGATAACCAAGGGATGATGACTGCTATTTTAGACCGCCTGTTACACAGAGTCGAGGTCATTCATATGAACAATGAAAGTCATCGTTTAAAACATCAACAAAGAATCTTTAACGAATAAAAAGTGTTCATCCTTAATGAGCAAAAAATGTTCAATTTGGGTTGACGGTTACAGCAGTTCAACCAGAAACTGTTGGAGCAATTGGAAAAGCAGCAAAACTATATTGAAAATAGTATTAACGAAAGAGATAAAAAGTTAATGTTGGCCATAAAAGAATCCATGGAAACAAGAAGACAATTAGCTGCAGAGGAAGAGAAGAAAAAATCCTGGTGGAAATTTTGGAGGAAGACCTGATTGCGATTTGGGGCAAGAAGTCTTTTAGACCGAAATCGTATTAGCATCTTGGCTCACTAATATGATGTTATATCATCAATACTAAAAAAATGGTAAAGATCAGACCCATCTACATATAAAAAATGAAACAAACCAAACCCATTCATATTCCCAAGTAAATTAAAATATAGAACTTACATTTTCCTAATCTTCAACTACTGTATAACCAACTTCCTTCAAACAATATCTTAAATAATCAATCATACCCTTATAAAACCCATTAGCCTTGTATTAAGGTCCTCGCCCAGCAAGTTGGCCTATGGAACGCCTCCCGCTTTGATTCTAGTAGTGTCTTAAACTTTCCTTCAACAATAATACTGTTAGGCTAAGCAAAAAACCTCTCAGAATGGGCAGATACTATTTGAACAAACGTTTATTTTACTAAAGATGAAAAGCACAGGCATAATATCGCTCATAGAAAACCCCGCAAAATTAATACTTTGCGGGGTTTTCGAGGTTTCATTTATTTAGTACACTCTTTGTATGTCACATTATAATTCTAAATTATTTAAGAATTATTAACTTTTTCTATTTGGTCGCATTCAGTTGCTTTTCCAGCCGATCCAAATAAGTTTATTTTTTCAATAATCATTGCTTTTACAGCATTTCGGCCTTCTCCAATATAATTTATAGCATTGTATACTGTTTGATCATTATCTAAAATTTGTCTTATCTCTTTAGTAAAGGCAAGGTGATTATCTGCATTTACATTGATTTTTGCAGTTCCCAATGAAATTGCCTTTTTAATTTGTTCTGGGTAAAGACCTGAAGAGGTGCAGCTTTCCTATGGCTAAAATGAACTCAAAAATTAACTAGTACCGGTTTAACAATAATACTTCTACTAAGATTCTGATCTTTCCTCACACTCCCCCATAAATTCTTCTAATGCTAGTGCCATCAAATCGGTTCCTGAGAACATTGGATTCTTCCTTTTGAAATCACCCCAACGTTCTCATAATTCTACATAAACGCTAATACCGGTAGTTTTCTTCGATCCCGCAAACTTTTTAATAAAGAGTAATTCATCATTTGAATACTTTTCTTCTCAACAAGACCTTGTCTATAAAGCGAATAGAATGTTTCGCGATAATTGGCAGTCAATTTAATTATTATATGTCTACCTCTCTATCCTTATAGCTTTTTAATACGTTTATTCCACTCATCTTCATTATATAGTGCAGATAATTTATAACCCCTATGTTCACTAAAATCATCTATATGATAAGTTCTAAATCTAAATTCATATTCATATCCATCAGGTTTCATTTCTAATTCCGCAACTAATAACGTGATTTCAAATGCTGATACTTGTTTCACAATGCAATTACAGATTTTTGATGTATCAAAATCATCTGCTGGAATATATAATTCAAAGCTTTTTCCTGCTTTTATTTTGTTTACATCAAAAGCACTTATTTTTGTAAAAAATGATTCACTATTTTCCAAAATAAGACCTCACTTTATAATATTTAGTTGATATTACTTTTTATACTTTCTTCGTAGTGATTCTGCATCTCTTTTTAAAGAAGCGTCATTTAATAACAATTTTATAATATCCCTTCTAAGAGTCGGCGCTTCCCTCATACTTCCCCATAAATTCTTCTATTGCTTGTGCCATTAAATCGGTTCCTGAATACATCGGATACTTCTTTTTAAACTCGCCCCAACGTTCCCATAATTCCACATACACGCTAATACCGGTAGTTTTCTTCGCTCCTACAAACTGCTTTAAAAGTAAATGTTGTTTAGCCATAACAACATCTTGTTTATTCTTAAAAAGTTCTTTAACAAAGAATAATTCATCGTTTGTTAATTCAATACTTTCCTTCTCAACAAGTACTTGTTGTTGATTAACAGCATCATTCCTTTTAACAACACTTTGTTTTTGTTTAACACTCTGCTTTTTTTTATTTTGTTTATCTATAACAAGATCTTGTTTCCATTTGTCTCCCATTTTAAAGGCTACATAGTTTTTACCATCTACCGTGATACCTAGTTCATTTGCATTTTTCTTTAACAACGAATAACTAAAATCAAATTTTCCAGATTTAAAGTTATCTTCTAATCGTCCACCCATATTTTTTAAATTTAACAGATGATTGTTAAGTTTTATTAATTGCTCTTCTAACGGTAAAGCCTTAAAATCATTCATTTTCATAAAGAAGCCTACCACCTTTACTGTACTGTTAACATTTAACTAATACTTGTTAAATTCTAGAAACGTTGCGAACTTCCCTTCCAGTAACAACAATATTAAGCTAGGGCAAACCATCAGGCATCTCCTTTATCCTGAATTTCCATCTACAGCTTTCACCATTTCAATACATTCCAATATTTTCTCTAATAAAATCTTCATATCCATCATATAAATCAACATAATAACCATTCACTCAAATAACCTCAATACCAGTTCTAATTGAAATTAAAGCTATGCCTCCTGGGGCATAAATAACTACTGGTTCCCGTTCTATAAATACCATTGAATGAACTTTACGAGCTGTTTTTATATCTCTATCCATTACAAATTGATTCAATCCTGTAACCTCTTATAACTAAAAGCTTTAGAAAACCCAGTAGCCTTATTTTAAACTCCTCGTCCAGCAAGCTAGTCTGTGAAACCCTCCCACTATGAGCTATTCCCCAAAAAAACAACGGTACTATAAACTCCCAAATACCAATTAAATGAGATAGATATATATTTCTATAGGGTAAATTAAAAAACAGGAAATAAGAAATATGTAAAGGCGGAGTGGAGTATTTAATTAACCAGTATCCGTTAATGTTTCTCTCATGGTCAGTTGTTCATTAATGATCTGTTCAAAATGAAGCTTTCTAACTTTATTTATAAGTACTTCATATCCTGCGACATGTTCCATCATATCTATTTGTTCTTCGATCATCGCCCGTATTCTAAAGATAAAACGTGAGCCAAGATCTTTTTTTAGCCAAATGATGTACGCCATGTATAAATCAACGGTTGTCCAGCCTGTTTTTGCATTACGGCCTTTTCCTATAGTTGTTTTCAATAGCTTTTTAGATTGCTTCAGCAGCTTGTTTAAAGAACTGTTTGAAATGCCGATTTCATTGCACAGCTCTTTTTGGGTACGCCAAATAAACGGCTCAGAAACTTGTTTTTTTGCCGTAATCCACTCCGTGATGTCTGTTTCCCATTCTTTTAAATGGCTGCGTACACGGTCTTTACGCGCTTTTTTATGCTTGTACCAAGCGGTTTGGCCAAAAGATACTTTAATATCTTTGTGTTGCGGCGCGTATAGTTCTATAAGTTGTTCAACATATTCCTTTTTTGGTCCGTGGTACCGCCCGGAATATGCTGATTCAACGATTGTATTTAGGTCTTTTACTGGCAGTGGTGTGCGTAGGCGTGAGTTAAACTGATCCAGTAAATCAAATGCATAGCTTTGGTCACGCGCATCTTGATAGCACACTAAAGCAAGCGTAAACAAATAGTTGTTACGCCCGATTTGGCCTTTTTCCCCCTTTACATCTGTTGTTTGGAGCAGCTGGTGAAACCAATCTGTGTTCAATAATGAAGGACTAGCTGTTTTTTGCGGTACTACATAAAGCTGGCGTCCTCTGTCTGCATCTTTACGCTGGGACCATGCGATTAACGCAGCCGGATCATAAATTGCATATTCGTTAAACCATTTCACATTACTGTTATTTGGTATACGGAAAAAACCGAAGTCATTACAGTACATATCTGCTTCGACACTCGCTAAACTGCGTTTTAAATTTTCTGCAATGCGTTTGGCTACTCTCAGGCTACGAAACTGGTTTTTATTTGATATAAAAATCGGCTTTATCAGAACAAAATACACCTGGTAACCCCTCTCTGTTTCTAATATGAGGGTAGGTGCGCCAATACTTTCATCAATGCAAGCCAATTGTATATCGTTTACGCTGTATTCCTTTGTATCAATATCGACTACAAATACATTGATTTGTTGCAGGTTTTCTTCTTCAAAACCCTTAATTGTTTGGCGTTTGTCATCGGCATAGTAATAGCGGCGATATACGTTTGGGGTGAAATGTGAAATTTGATTTGCCTGTTTAATGAGTGTTTCTTTTGATGTGATGATATAACCTTTTACACCATTCTCAAAATGGCTTTTATCGCGCACAGCAAAAACAGCCCCCTTTTTGTGGAGCTTGTCCAGCTGTTTTGCCCTGTACTGCAAATCTAGGGGTGCATCAGAAGATTTTGGATGGTAAGTTAGCAGACCTTCGTGCATGATTGTTTCAATGATTTTTGCTAGTGTATCTTGTTTAGTTGCATACGAAAAAATAGCCATTTGCGCAGACCTCTCCCTTAGATATAAGTGAGTGAGCGCAAATAGCTAAGCTAAATAATTCGTCAGAAATCCGTCAAAAAGGATAACCCTGACATTACAGGTATACAAAAGATAAATACTAATTCATTTTATTTGAGAACTAATAAAAGCAGTATATTCAACACTAGTTGTATCTCTTGTTTTAATAAAATAGAAATACCTGGACATTGCTGTCCTTTGAGGGGGCATACCTAGCTGTCAAAATACACTAAAAAGAGTGCATTAAAACAATTTTCAATACATTAATATTGAAAATGAATCTTACACTTGCTATAATCAACGTAATATTGAATTACATAATGGCGTGTTACCAGCACATCATTATATTTATAACAACAAGATAAGCGATCTATTAATGGCGCTACTTTATTTTGTTGTAGATTAATGACGATAAGTTAGTTATTTGCGAACACTTACTTATTTAGTTGTTAATTGTGTAAAAGTCATCCCTTGTCCGGCGAAAGACATTAGGGGATGGCTTTTTTGTTTTGTCTAAACCATTTATTACTATTTACTAAACCATAAAGTAAGTAGGTTGTAAACCAGCAAAAATCAAGGTTTGTAGAGAATTTCTTCGCAAATTTCTACTTTTCTACTTTTGCGAGAAAGTTCATTTTAGGTAGAAATTTCAAATTTCTACTTTTCTACTTTTGCTAAGTAGAATTTTTTTCTTCCCATATAAAATATAAAAAAATCTCCCTTTAGACCCCACTGTATAAGGGTTTTTAAAAGGGAGATGTGTAGAATCATTATTTCGAAAGTAGAAATTTCTACTTTTGCTAAGTATACATGATTTTCGCAAAAGTAGAAATTTCTACTTTTCTACTTTTGTGAGAAAGTCGGCATATATTACAGTTTTGTTACAAAGTATAAAAGTAATGATTTTACCCCAAGGTAATGTTTATTTTAATTTATTACGTAAAATAACATCTTTTATATGACAAACTTTTAGATATACCTAAAATATATTCATAGGCAGTGATAAATAAAAATGATGATCTTTATCAATATGTTGACCGACTTAAAATTGTAAATGAAATGGAACATTTCCTTCACAAAGTCGGGCGCTGCCTTACAATCACAATTAGCTTATCGAGGTTCCGCTGAATAATTGATAATTAAAGAAGTGTTTTCAATCCCCACTATTTTCATAATCATAATGATTCTAAAAAAGTAGAAATTTGCAAGGAATATTTTTGCAAAGTGTATTTTTATAAGATATACTTTGTGTATTAATAGTTAATTAGACATGAGGAGATGACAATATGGCAATTACAATCGTGGTAGGGAACTTTAAAGGTGGTGTAGGGAAGACAAAGGTTTCGGTGATGGCAAGCTGGGAGTTAGCGTTTGCCCGCAACAAGAAAGTGCTTCTGGTTGATATGGATCCTCAGGGTAATGCAAGTACGCTAATTGCCCGTTCCACAGGTGTAACGGAAATAAACACAAGTATTTTCGAAGGTTTTCAAAACGGATCACTAAAAGAGTGTATTGTTAAAGTCACAGATAATTTACATATGATCCCTGCACAAGTATCGTTCAAAAATTTCCCTAAGTTTCTATATACCAATGTAAAAGAAGAAATCGAACAAGTTTCCTATTTAAAGAAACTGCTAGATCCAATCCGTGATGACTACGACTATATTTTCATAGATGTACCTCCAACAATCAGTGACTTCTCGGATAACGCGATGATGGCAGCTGATTATGTGTTGATTATTTTGCAGGCTCAGGAGCTATCGCTAGAAGGTGCCGAAACATATGTTAAATACCTTCAGTTCATGGCCGACAATTATGACGCGGATATTCAGGTTGCCGGTGTCCTTCCAGTACTGCTTCGTCCAGGTGGGCGTGTAGATATGTCGACAATCGAGCGTGCAAAAGAAATGTTCGGTGAAGATAACGTAATGGAAAGTGTTATTAAGCATTTGGAACGCTTGAAGGCTTGGGATGTGACAGGTATCACGGAAAATGATATGCATGACCGTAAAGCACATCAGGTATTCTTGGATGTAATCGATGAATTAGAAAATAAATTAGCTCAGTTTGAGGAGGCTGGTAAATATGACTAACGAAAAAGGCGGTTTAATTAAAAAGAAGAAAAAGCCGGTAATCATGCAGCCAGCTGTTCCTGTAAAGAAAAGTGATATGGACTTTGGATATAGTGCTTCTGAAAAACAGGATCAACCTGCGGATCCTGTGAAAAAGGCTACTCCATCAATTGTCCAAAAGGAAGTTACCAAAATTGAGCCGGCAACACCACGCAATAAGCTCGGTGTCGGAAAAACCAACAGCACCAAAAGTTTAAAAGTACCGACTATCATTCATAGTGAACTTAATTTGCTTGGTTCATTCATGGATGAAAATAAAACATATATGATTTTACAGAAAATCATTGATAGTTATGTAAAAAACGAATTAACCAATCGTCAGCAGCGGCAATTTAAATTTATGGTAGAAGCTTTCCACGAAGATAAGTAAACAAAAGAATACCTAACAAAAGTAGAAATTTCTACTTTTGTTAGGTATAAAAATAAATAAAAAAGAGAACGCATGCACCAAGCGGCATGGGTTCTCTTTATCTGATACGCTAACGCATGTACCAAGCGACATGAGTTAAACGTTTCCGTACTATATTATATGCCCATTATAACAAAAAATTAGACGTTTTGTCTAGACAAGCATGGAGGTGCCTTTCTTTTGGACCAATCACTCTTAAACGAATCCCCCGATTTATTAATCTGCTTTGATGAAAGTGGTAAGCACAATAGCGATCCTATTCAATTAATGGGTGCCTTTTCTATTCCTAAAGCGATCTATACGCACCCACAGTATGAAGCTTTACATTCATTAAATATGGAATACCGTCTTCATTGGACAGATTACAGTGGTGATTCTAAGACAAGGAATGGTATTGAAAAACTGTTTGACTATGCAGTTCCACTTGCTGATTTCATGAATTTTAACTTTATTCGCTATTCAAAGGCGAGCTTGGCAAAGCATGCACAAGTATACATGGATATTTATGAATCCAAACAAGTTATAGTAAGCAACACAATATATGCAAAACTTCCAGAACGTATTTGCTATGGTCTGCTCCGTGGATACGGGGAGCATAATAATGTACAAGCGACCATTTTAATAGAAGACGCAACCGAGTATCGTGCGAAAAAGCTGCACAAAACAATTAAAGACTCTTTAAATATCCATTCTCTATATCGTGGTGAAGCCTTTGTAATTCGAGAATGCGATTATCGTGCGAAGGGAGAAGAAATCGGTGTGGAATTTATCGATATTATACTCGGCATCGTCAGTACAATTCTAGACAATCCTTCAGCTACATCCAGAAAGAAAAAAGCAAAAGTCCTTTTAGTTTTGAAACTCTTAAAGGAAGATAAACTACAGCCTTTCCTGAAAAACCTTCGTCTATTCGAACTGCAGCAATCTAATCAGCTGAAAGAAGCGAACATAGAAGCAAGTATTAAATTGTTTATTGCTAAGAACTACGAGGAATTCATTTCACTTTAAATATGAATCTCCAGAAAGAATACCTATCAAAAGTAGAAATTTCCACTTTTGATAGGTATTCTTTTATTATTTATAATAGTATTTCAATAATTAATATTAATTTAGGTAATTGAAACTATTTTGATAAAACTTCAGTATAATAAAAGTGAGTAATTTTTAGGGGGAATTAATGATGGGCTACCAGTCCGAAGCTCAATTAGAAGCAAATTTACATAAACAATTAACAAATCAAAGCTACCAGCCCGTATCCCTACCGGATTATACGGCTGTAAAAAATAATTTTCGTAAACAATTGAATACATTCAATGAACATAAATTAAATGGCCAACCACTAACTGATTCCGAATTCCGCCGCATTTTAACGGAAATCGAGGATAAAAGCATTTATGAATCAGCGAAGATCTTACGGGATAAGCTGCCGATTGAACGTGAAGATGGCACGATTTTATACGTGGAACTATTCAATACCAAAGAATGGTGTAAAAATCTCTTCCAGGTAACGACCCAAACAACAATGGAGGGAAAGTATAAAAATCGTTATGATATCACCATCTTGATTAATGGCTTACCTCTTGTCCAAATTGAGTTGAAGCGACGTGGTTTAGATTTTAAAGAAGCGTTTAATCAAATTCAGCGTTATCGCCGGCATACATTTACAGGTCTTTACCGTTTCCTGCAAATCTTTGTGGTTAGTAATGGCGTAGATACAAAATACTTCTCCAACTCTGATTATGATATTCAGTTTGGCTTTACGTTCTTTTGGACAACTGAAGCAAATGAATTGATCACTACACTGCAGGAGTTCACAAGTACGTTCTTACAGCCCTGCCATTTAGCGAAGATGATTAGCCGTTATATGGTTATTAATGATACAGATAAAGCATTGATGGTTATGCGCCCTTATCAGGTGTATGCGGTAGAGGCGTTAGTAAAGCGGGCAACTGAAACGAATAATAACGGTTATATCTGGCACACAACAGGTTCAGGGAAAACATTGACTTCCTTTAAAGCCGGGCAGATCCTTTCTAATGAGGACGGTATTAAGAAAGTATTTTTCTTAGTTGACCGACAGGACCTAGACAGCCAGACAATTCAGGAATTTAATAAATTCCAAAAAGGGGCTGTAGACCGAACAGATGATACGTCTATTTTAATTGATCAAATTAAAGACCCAATAAAAAGATTCATCGTTACCACGATTCAAAAAATGAATAATGCGGTGAAAAGTGAAAAATATGCTTCGATTATGGAGCCATATAAACAAGAGCATGTTGTCTTTATTATCGACGAATGCCACCGCAGCCAGTTCGGGGATATGCGCAAAGAAATCAATCAGCATTTCCAAAATGCACAGTATTTCGGTTTTACGGGTACACCTCGTTTTGAAGAAAACAAAAGCCAGGACGGGCGCACAACTGCCGACCTGTTTGAAAAGTGCTTACATCATTATTTAATTAAAGATGCTATTCGTGACGAAAACGTACTTGGTTTCTCGGTGGAATATATAAGTACGGTGAAATCGAAAATTGACGAAAATAATAAAAATAAAGTATATGCGATTGATACGGAAGAGGTTTGGCATAATGAAGAACGTTTAAATAACGTGGCCGATCATATACTGGACAACCATTTACGCCGTTCAAAAAGCAAAGGTTACTGTGCCATGTTTACGGTCGATTCGATTCCAACGCTCATTAAGTATTATGATATTTTCAAATCCAAAGACCACAACCTGAAGATCGCCGGTATTTATACGTACGGGCAAAACGAGGACAGTGATGGGACGGAAGAGCATTCACGTGAAGCATTAGATCGTATGATTAAAGATTATAACGGCTATTTTGAAACGGATTACTCGACAGATACGTGGGACCGTTATTTCTCCGATGTTTCCAAGCGTGTTAAAAATGCGCAGATCGATATTTTAATTGTGGTGAAAATGTTCTTAACCGGATTTGACAGTAAGCCTTTAAATACGCTGTATGTCGATAAAAACATGGTGTATCATGATTTGCTGCAAGCTTATAGCCGTACAAACCGTGTAGAAAAGGCAACAAAACCATACGGGAATATCGTGTGTTACCGGAACCTAAAAGAAAACACGGATGCAGCAATTCGTTTATTCTCACGAACAGACAATGTCGATACGGTACTGATGAAAAGTAAAACTGAATATTTAGGAGCTTTTCTAACCGCTATTTCTAATTTGAGATCACTCGCAGCTACTCCTGCAGACGTGGACCTGTTGGAAAGTGAAGAAAACAAGCATGAGTTCATCATGGCATTTAAAAATGTCACGAAGTTCCTGCAAAAATTGCAGTCATTCTCTGATTTTGAATTTAACGAAGATGTGCTTTCCATTTCGCAGCAAACATATGAAGATTTCAAGAGTAAGTATTTCAAAGTGTACGATGAATACAAACGCAGTGAGTTGCCAAAAGAATCCATCCTTCATGATGTGGATTTTGAATTAGAGCTGATGCACACAGATACGATTAATGTTGGATATATCTTAAATTTAATCGCTAATTTAAATACGGAGGATGAAAAAGAACGCGATAAAGAAATTCGTTTTATTGAGCAAGAACTTGATCACGCAACCGATCCGAAGCTACGTTTGAAAATGGAGCTAATTAAAGACTTTCTGCACAAAGTCGCGCCAACATTATCTAAAGATGTTTCTGTCATTGATGCTTTCCATCGATATGAGGAAGAAGTAAGTGAGCAAGAACTGACAGAATTTGCTGAAGTCAATGGTATTAAGGATGTCGTGTTACGTGAACAACTGGCCACGTATGAGTATTCCAATTACATTGAAAAGCAAAGGATTATGGATGCGTTACCAGGAAGCTTTTTAAAGAAATCACGAACAATTAAAGCCATTACTTCATTCATTCGTGATTTTACGGAGAAATATGGCGCGTAAAGTACACCTGATTACTAGTATCCCGTTCAGAATACCATGTTAATTAGGCATAAATTTGACATGTGAATATCCTTCATAGTCTTTATTTTTAGCAATCATTTTCACGAATTAAAAGGACTTAGTTTGCAGAAGCTAAGTCCTTTTATCATTATTCCGGTATTTGGATATTCAATTAATAGTGCCGTTTGTATTATTTTTGAAGTTAAATGAGACATTATATCCTAAAGTATGAAACTACAAATTAGCTAATAACAAATTGATATTTGCCTACTTGTTTCCTTCAGTTTTTAGCTCCTCAAGGACTTTTCTCAAAAATCTCCTAGTTTGGCCTATATCCGCAATTGTATTGTTATCAAAATGGCTATCCGCCCATGATGTCTTGCCAGTAGAGCGTATAAGTAATTTTCCACCCTTAATTAAGTATTGATTGGTTTCTTTAAAATTTCTACCGACGAAATTTGTCGTTTTCGTAAACCCCTCATTTAATTCTAGGAGTTTTTGTATCATATCTTTCGTTAATCTCATTGTTATTATCCTCCTTAAATTCCAGTTTATTTGTTGGTTAATCAGTATTGATACTTCACAATATTCTACTAATATATTACATACTTAAGTAATTTCTTATTATTATAAGTATACATTTTTTTGATTTATTACTCCATTTTATCCGATATTCAAACAAGTCAAATCTCCAAAATATTCTAATCAGTAGTTTATTATTTTAATAGAGCCAACGGAACAGGTTAATTCACTAAACTTAATATTGATATATTATAAAATATCAATTATAGTTAAATTGCTTGAGTGATATTTTATAAAATAACTTTTTATTTTCGAGGTGATAAATTGAAACTAGAGGAGATAGCAGAATTTACATTGGGTGCATTTGCTAGCCGACTTGAAACAACAGCACATCATCCGTCTGCAGTAAAAGTAAAACCTCTTTCTTTAAGAGAGTTTAACGACACATTAGGTGTTAAATATCGTATATCAACTAACAAAAGTTTAATGATTTATATTCCGATTGAAAAGTTAGATCCTGAACTTTTCACTGATACCACAAGTCTGATATTACATACACAAGCTCAAAAAGTCGTTTTACTTCCTGAAAAGTACCGTGGTCTACTATTAACCAATAACTTCTTGAAAATCCACTTGCATGAGTCTGTTGATAGGGCATTTTTCGAGTGGTATTTTAATGAACACCCTTATATCCAAAAGCAGCTCGCTGTGATGAGCGAAGGAAGTGCGGTTTCTTTATTGAAGCTCTCTCATTTAAAAGATCTTCGGGTTGAACTACCGACCTTGGATAAGCAGAAAATAATTGGGCGCATTGCTCAATTAAAAAGAAGAAAAGAAGCGTTACAACTAGAACGCATCGAGTTGCAACACCAGCTTATACAGCAACAATTAATCGATAGTATGAAATAACGGAGGAATATAGATGACAACAAGTGAAATTCAACGCCAGCAGCAAGCTGAGTTACATAAAAAATTATGGGCAATGGCAAACGACTTACGTGGTCAGATGGACGCAAGTGAATTTAAAGATTACATATTAGGTTTAATTTTCTATCGCTACTTATCAGAAAAGGTAGAGGCACGTGCTGATGTCTTGTTGAAAGAAGATAACATATCGTATGCAGATGCTTGGGCAAACGAAGAGTACCGTGAAGATTTAGCGGACTACTTAATCGATGAATTAGGCTATGTTGTAGAACCTGAATACCTGTTCTCCCACTTTCTACAAGAAATCGAAAAAGGCGAGAACGGCAGCTTTGACATTGAAATGTTGGCAAACGGTATTAAAGCCATTGAATCTTCTACTTTAGGAAACGACAGCCAAGAAGACTTTGAAAATTTATTCGACGATATGGATTTAAATTCATCACGTTTAGGACGTGCTGTAAAAGACCGTACAACTTTAATTAGTAAAGTTATCGTGAAAATTGCAGAAATTCCGTTTTTACAAGACGATGTAGAGATTGATGTCTTAGGGGATGCCTATGAATACATGATTTCACAGTTTGCAGCAAATGCTGGAAAAAAAGCGGGTGAGTTTTACACACCACAGCAAGTATCAAAAATCTTAGCGAAAATCGTTACGCAAGGAAAGTCAGAATTACGTAGCGTCTATGATGGGACATGTGGGTCAGGATCACTCCTATTACGCGTTGGTCGCGAAGCAAAAGTATTTAAATATTACGGCCAGGAAAAAGTATCAACAACGTACAACTTAGCACGCATGAACATGCTGCTACACGACATTCCTTACCAACGTTTTGATATTAAAAACGATGATACATTAGAAGCACCGGCTCATCTAAATGAACGTTTTGAGGCAATCGTAGCGAATCCTCCGTACTCAGCAAAATGGAGTGCAGATGATAAATTCAAGGAAGATGAACGTTTCAGTGCGTATGCCAAATTAGCACCAAAATCAAAAGCCGACTTTGCGTTTATCCAACACTTTATTCATCATTTAGATGATAACGGTACGTTTGCGGTTGTGTTACCACACGGTGTCCTATTCCGTGGTGCAGCTGAACTGGCGATTCGTAAATATTTAATTGAAGAAAAAAACTATTTAGATGCAGTAATTGGTCTACCAGCGAACATTTTCTACGGCACTTCGATCCCAACATGCATTTTAGTATTCAAAAAATGCCGTAAGCATGATGATAATGTGTTATTCATTGATGCATCGAATGATTTTGAAAAAGGCAAAAACCAAAACATTTTATCTGATGAGCATGTAGATAAGATTATAGCTACTTATGCGAGCCGTGAGACGATTGAGAAGTATTCGTACACTGCAACTTTAAATGAAATCAAAGTGAACGACTATAACTTAAATATTCCTCGCTACGTGGATACGTTTGAGGAAGAAGAAGCGATTGATCTGCAAGCTGTAGCGAAGCGCTTAGAAGAGATTGATGCGGAGATTGCAGAAGTCGATCAGGAGTTGGCGAAGTTCTTTAAAGAGTTGGGGGTGTAGGAGTATGAACGTACCGAAGTTAAGATTCAAGGGATTTAATGCCCCTTATAGAACTATCCTATTTGGAGACTTAGTAACTAATAAAAGCGATAAGTATAATCCCCTCCTAAATAAACAGTCATTTAAATGTATTGAATTAGAGCATATGGAATCGAATACTGGTAGTTTAAATGGGTTTACTGATTCAAAATTACAGGCAAGTATTAAGAATGTTTTCAATCCGAATTCAGTATTATATGGAAAATTACGTCCGTATTTAAATAAGTTTTACTATACAGATTTTTCAGGTGTATGTTCTTCAGAAATTTGGGTTTTATCATCCCTGGACAATAACAAGTTAATTAATCCTTACTTATATTATTTAATTCAAACATCAAAATATTCGAATCTTGTTGCACAATCAACGGGCTCAAAAATGCCTAGAGCTGATTGGACAATCTTATCTGAAACAGATTTTGAGATCCCAGTCATTGAAGAACAAAATAAAATTAGCTCTTTCTTAAAGAAGGTTGACGTCAGGATTAAACTGCAACAAGAAAAAATTAATTTGCTGAAAGAACAGAAGAAAGGGTTTATGCAGAAGATTTTTAAAACTCCAAATAACTCATTAAGAGACATTTATTATTTAAGTCAATTAGGGAATTTCTATAAAGGGCATACTTTAGCTAAACAAGATTTATCAGACAGCGGACTGCCATGTGTACTTTACGGACACTTGTATACTGAATATAACGAAGTAATTAGTTCTGTTAAATATAAAACAGCAAACACAAATGGATTTCCCGGGGTAAAAGGCGACTTATTAATACCTTCATCTGGTGAAACTGCAATTGATATTGCGAGAACAGCTACATTACAAGAAAATGCATTATTAGGTGGCGATTTAACTATATTGCGTGTAGACCCCCAAATTGTTGATAGTGTTTATCTGTCTTATTTAATTAATGCTAAATATAAACACACCTTAGCAAAGTTTGCCCAAGGAGCTAGTGTAGTACATTTATACAGCTCAGAAATAAAGAGATTAGCCATTGAATTACCTACAATTGAACAGCAAAATAAAATAGGTTCATTTCTTTTGAAAATTGATAAAAAAATTCAACTTGAAGAATCAAAGAAACACGCTTTGTTGATTCAAAAACAAGCCTTCCTACAAAAAATGTTTATCTAACTTAAATAAGCTTCTCGATTGTTCGGGAGGCTTATCCTTACTTATAAGATATTGAAGGAATATCATAGACAAAATCATATTCTTAAAATCCATAACCCGAGTATGGCTATAATGTTTACATCGGTGCGAATGTTGAAAGCACATTACTAAAATCTTTTTAATCCAGTTTTTTGAACAACCTGCCTACTGCCCAATACCATTAACAAGAGATATTGAAGGGAGCATTATACTTTGAAAAAGAATATTTTAATAAGTAAAAAACAACGTGAACTACTCTTACAAAGCGCTACGATTAAACAGAAAGAATTCTCGGACTTATTAACACACTTGAAAAAAAATGACACGATTACTTTTTATGATTTAAAAAGGTATCCTCATTTAGAGAATTTAACTTCATATTTGGATGAATTAATCAAGTCAAGTAGTAGCGAATGGTTTCCTTCACCAACCACTCCTGTTTTTGATTTAGGTCCCGATTATAGAAAAGCCAAAGTCGTATGTGATTTATGTGGCCACAAATATCTTAAATTGCAATATAGAATATATAATCGTATTTTAAAAAAGAACATGGTAATAGGGTCTGAATGTATTAAAGAATTTGGTGAAGGCCTTGAGAATTCTTTCGGTTCAAATATAAAAGATATTCAACGTGCAGCAAATAGGCTATTTTTAGAAAAGGAATTTCCAGGTATCCGAAACTATATTGAAAATAAAAATGTAATCCACTCCTACGGTATGGTAGTGCCTAAAAAGTTCGTTGTACAGTGGAAACAATTACGTGAAGAATTACGTAAGTCATATTCTAATTACGTAAGTGGAAAAGGAAAAAATTTAATTTTACTTAATTCCTTATGGAAAGAAAGAAACTATTGGAAAAGGGGATAATAAAATTTATTGAAGATAATAAAGATAAACCATTTGCTGTCACAGGGGACTTACAAAACTGGCTTTTAAGATACCAATCTGAAGACTTTATGAACGAATTACAGGAAAACAATGGCTTTATTACTTTAAACAATATCCATAAAGTTCATGAGCCAGAATTTATGCAACACTCTTCACAAAACGTTTCTGATGAATTAAAAAATTACGGCATTAAATTGCGGCAAGTCTCTTCTGATACTAAGCGTGTAGACTTAGAGTTCCAGAAAAATAAAAAAACTCTGGTAGGACACCTACCCTATTTTGTTTTAATGAAGGATACTGCTGGAATCTTATTTAACCTTCCAACTCCTAATTTGAGTTTTAATCATATTGTAGAAAAAACAACTATCACGTCTACAATACCTCTTATGAATTGGATTAAAATACAATTAGATTCTTTCGGATATAAAGTTGTATTTGAGAATGAAACTGAATTTGTTTTTTCAAAATCTAAAAATTATTATTTAGCTGTTATCAAAAATACTGTGGATACACATAAAGTAGACTTCTTTGGAAATAATTCAAATAATCAAATCAATACTTGGATCAAATCATTAAAACGAATGAATCAAAAAGAATACAATATCTATAGAGAACTAAAACGAGAGTTACAAATTAGATAACTCTACTTATTTTATTCATTTTTATAAAAATAAAACTACAAATACTCATCAACATCATCCGACCGCAAATTAATATAATGCTCCATAATAGTCTGATGCGATTTATGGCCAGACTGCTTGGCGATGGTTGGGATATCGGCACCTTTTTGATACATGGCCGTGATCTGTGTTTTTCGGAACGTATACGGTGCGAAGCCAAGCCAGCTTTGAATAGCTTGGTTATAGCTCACTTCACTAATTTGACGGCTTGTATGGTTACCCCATTTATCGGCTGCACCGACAAAATAATCATCGGCTAGCAGTTCACATGCAGCTATATAATTTCTAATCGCCTGCACGCACTCCAGTGTCAGGCGTTTTTCTTTCATGTCGCCTTGTTTCACCATCATCACCTGGACCGTGCGATTTTCTAAATCAAAGTCACTCACTTTAAGGCGTACCATTTCCGAAGGTCGATTAGCAGTAATTAAATTTACGAGACAAATCGCACGTTTCCGAATATCGCTTTTTTTCCCCGTATCATAGCGATCGATTAAACGTAGCACATCTGTTTGTTTCTCAGCACGAATACCATGCATCGATTTTAAGCGAAGATAATCTTCCTCATTGTAAAGTGACCGCAGCATTTTCACACCTGACTCTTGCTCATTCGTCATCTGCAGTCCGTTTTGATTAACCAGCCAGTATTTCACTCCGGCAAATCTGCGGTTAAATGTTGAAAGGCGTACATGTTGTTGCGTAATGAGTTCGTGTAAATAGAGTTCAAGCGAATCGAAATTCAACGCTAAAAAGTTTTTTTCACAGAATACCTGAAACAAATTGAAATCCGGCTTATACATATCCAGTTTCTTCTTTTTCATCGCCTGGATCGTTTCATCTTTCTGCTGTTGCATCTTATATTGCTGCAAAGAAAACAGAGTTTCTTCCATTATATATACCTCCCTATTCTATTCCGTTATTTTTACTACGTTTCTTTTCTCATCAATTTTGTCATTTTCACCCTAATCCAACTTGAAGTTCATCAAAACAAATTTCTACTTTTAATAAGTAGATTTCCAAAAGTATAGTTTGGTCGAAATTGAATCGAAATCATAGAGACTTTTAAGGGAACATACGTTTCTTTCAGTATACCATAATCAACCTTAAACAAGCATTATTTTTTAAGGTTGATATTTCTAGAATAAAGGTACTATTTTTTGGGGAAGGTCTTCAGTACCTTGCATTAAATAGTACGTAATGTTATTATTTGTAATATAAGGTAATAATTAAACAACAGTACTGTTTATTGTATAGTATTGAGAGATACTCCGGGGTGATTGCGTGAATGTACAATTTAAAAAGGGAGTGTTAGAGCTCTGTGTTCTCGTATTATTGAATCAAAAAGATCGATATGGCTACGAATTAGTTCAAATAATTTCAAAGCAGATTGAAATTTCAGAGGGCTCCGTTTACCCTTTATTGCGAAAACTAGCGAAAGCGGAGTATTTCATTACCTATTTACAAGAATCCTCAGAAGGTCCACCAAGAAAGTACTACCAGCTTACTAAAAAAGGGGAAAATTATTTATACGAGTTATTAAATGAATGGCAAGTTTTTTCTAGTGGGGTCAATCAGTTAATTCAGGAGGGAACTTCAAATGACTAAAAATCATTTTTTAGAATTATTGAATAAAGAGTTAAAGCGGCTTCCAAAGCAAGAGCGAGAAGAAATCATTCGTGATTATGAAGAATATTTTCTTATTGCCCAATCTAATGAACAACAAGAACACGAAGTTATCCAATCTCTTGGCTCCCCTAAGCATTTAGCGAAGGAGTTATTAGCCACATATTATATAGAAGAAATGCAGAAATCTGCTACAGTTAAAAATACTCTTCGCGCAATCTGGGCTGGTATAGGTTTAGGATTCTTAAATTTTATTTTTATACTCGGGCCTTTTGTAGCAATCATCACTACAGTTGCATCATTATGGTTTATTGCTATCATTTTTATTCTCACACCAATAGTTGTACTTATTAACGCAGCCGTTAATGTCGATTCCTTTTCATGGTTTGATTTATTCGTTGCCGTTACGATTTCCGGTGCAAGTATCTTGTTATTAACCGGAGTATACTACATCACTGCACTATTAAAAAAATGGACAGTTCTCTATTTAAAATTTAATGTTGCTATTGTGAAAGGAGAATCTATAAATGCTTAAAAAACTAATAATCGCTGCATTACTTCTCATCATAATTGGAGTTGGAGGTAGTTTAATTTTTTATAGCTCCTCAAATAATTCTATCGAAATAAATGAAACCCAGTCTATAGATTACAAAAATATTGACACTATACAAATTAGTACTGTTTCAACAAACATCGAAGTAATAGCTAGTAAAGAAGCTAACAAAGCAATAATTGAACTAACAGGAAAAACAAAAGAAGATAACAATCCAGAATTATCTGTAGAAGTTGATGGCCCAGAATTATTAATAGATATTCAGGAAGTTACTGAAAATAAATGGTTTAATGTCAGTCCAAACTTTGCCCCTCCTACATTAACACTAAAACTATATATACCTGAAAAATTAATTGATAAAATTGTATACAATGGTATTGCAGCTAATTTATTTTTAGACAATGTACTCGCTAATTCATTGATTTTATCAAGCACAAGTGGAGACATTGATGGTGAAAAACTGCAATTTAAAAATGCTAACATTAAAACAGTTTCTGGTGATATAGAATTAGAAGAGACAACAGGAGAACTGGTGATTAATACTGAAAGCGGCGACATCTATTTAACGGTATCCGAACTATTACAACCGATTCAAATAAACTCAAAAAGTGGCGATGTCGATATCGTTACCTCAAAAGAACCTAAAGACATAAATTTCAAAGTGCACTCTGTTTCTGGTGATATTACTATATTAGACGAATACAATAAAAGCACCGTAATTGGTAAAGGGTTGACACTAGTCGAAATTAATACGATAAGTTCAGATATTGTAATAGAAAATTATTAATTGTTTTATTGGAAATTTAAAAATCATTAAAGCGTTAATGATAAAAAGATGATTAAACTGCCATGCCCATTAAGTTAAAATTATCGAAAGAAGTGATGTATTTTGATTTCAGTACTAATAGTTGATGACCATCCTATTGTTTTAGAAGAGTCTAAAACATTTTTTGGAGATAATGATATATTAATTGAAACTGAGCAGAATGCAACAGATGTACTTTCAAAAATGATAAATACTCATTTTGATGTATTTCTACTCGATGTCAATATGGCTGTTCAAAATGGACTTTCACTAGCAGCTGATATTAAGGCAGTACAAGAACAAGCACTCATCATATTATATACAGGAGATGATATTCAATCTTATTATCCATTCATTGTAGATAAAAAAGTTGACGGGATTCTATCTAAAACTTCTTCTCGTGAAAAGGTTATCCAAACAATTCGTTCTCTTGTGCAAGGAGATTTAATTTTATCGTTCGATTTTATTAATTACATCATAACTAAAATGCAATATAATTATAATTCTTAACAATAAGGAAAATTTAATAGATGATCAAAAGTGTGAAATTCTCTCATTATCTAGGTAAATAGAAATTTTGTTGTTTAAGTTGGTTACCTCATGGGGAATATACTTTTTAATAGAACTATTTGCTGATAACGAAAAGACCGTTAAATAATAAAAAGGAAGAATAATTATTCTTCCTTTTACGTTTTTTTAGTTGGCACAGAAATATAAGCTAATTGTACTGATGTTATCACAGCCTAAGCTCACTGATGATTTACCTTTCAATAAAATTACTTCCTTATCAAGTGCAGTATGTTGTAATGATAGTAATTTTTTCATTTGTTTCACCTCCATGTCCAATTTC
>NZ_JBBOYH010000002.1:0-246707 GCF_038008025.1 Solibacillus sp. FSL W7-1324 | reverse complement strand
ACAATATGGCCCGTTCGTAATATGAGGTTAGCCAGATTTTTCTGGTTGACCTTTTTTGTTTAGGTCTTATTATAACGGTAGTCGGGGTAGAACGTCTGGCCCGTGGGACTTGATCCCGTCCGCAAAACTGTTCACCCCCTACTTGTATAAACATGTTTCGAGCTGGTTGGGACAAGGATCCCGTTTAACAAGCGAACCTATGACATTACAAGCAGCTATAGGGGTTACCGACGAATTTAGTTTTCTTTAGGAGGAGATGTAATTATGAATCCAGTCGTTGGTCTGGATGTTTCAAAAGGAGAAAGTCAGGTTCAAGCCTTTTTAGATAAAGGCAAACCATATCGTAAGAGCTTTAGTATTAAACATACTCTTGATGGTTTAGATAGTTTATTAGAATTTCTAAGGGAAGTAGAGAAATTAGCTGATGGTAAGCAACCTTCGGTTATTTTAGAATCTACAGGTCAATATCATATGCCCGTTATTCAATTTTTGGAGGAGCAACAATACGTCTATATTATTGTTAATCCACTTATCTCTCATCGAGCTAGAAGTACAAATTTACGCAAGGTAAAGACCGATGCCATTGATGCCTATCATCTATGCGAATTGTATTACAAGGAAGAGTTAGAGCCATATAAAAAGAGAGGTATACAACTCTTAAATCTTCGTAATCTCACTAGACAACAAGAAACAGTATCAAGCACAGCTGCACAAACAAAGTTACAGCTACAGTCCATCTTAGATCAGGTTTTCCCTGAATACAGAGGTGTCTTTGGAAATCTCTATTCAAAAATTTCGTTACAGATTCTATCCATCTTCCCAACCTCCAAAGAGGTTTTAAGTGTTAGCGAATCAGAACTTACTAATAAAATTGCGGAATTATGTACAACCCGTTCAGAAAGATGGGCAAAAGAAAAGGCAATTAAATTGAGAGAGGCTGCATTACGTAATCCATTTCAAAACAACTTGTATCAAAGCCATATCTTTAACCTAAGAATGTTTATTAACATTGTTCTTCAATATCAAGAGCATCTATCAAAGTTAGCAGCAGAAATAGATGCCCTCGCTAAAGAAATTGAAGAATATGAGATAATCCAGTCTATCCCTGGTGTTGGAGAAAAGATTGCGGCAACAATCATCTCTGAAATTGGAGAGATAGAACGGTTTAACCATCCTAAAAAGCTAGTAGCATTCGCCGGGATAGATCCTAGCGTTTACTCTTCTGGTCGATTTACTGCTTCCATCAATCGTATAACCAAAAGAGGTTCCAGCAGGTTAAGACAAGCGTTATTTATGGCTGTACAATGCGGTATAAGAGATGCACGTAAGCAAAAAACAAGTGATGAAATACTCCCTAGAAATAAGAAATTACGAGAGTTCTACGATAAAAAACGCGAAGAAGGAAAGCCATTTAGAGTAGCAATCATTGCATGTGCTAATAAGCTTTTACATTGGATATATGCCCTACTTAAAAGGAAAGAAGCCTTCCAAAATGCGGTTTAAAAAGTATATTTAAGTGGATTAAACAAAACCTTCCAATTTTAAAGAGGAAGGCTTATTTGGTGTACCCTTTTTTAGTATATCATGTAGGATTTAATATTTTTATCGAAAAATCTTGACAACTATTAGCTGGTTTTGTGGAACAAAAATCTAGCAATACCGGACTTTTGATCAAACTTTTTTACAAATTATCAATCTTTATTATAAACGAACAGACTTTTTTATTAATTATCAAACTTTGTTTTAAAGCCACATGAAGAATAAATCTAGATTAAATGAATTAAAACGTATGGACTTAATTAGAAGGGAATTTGCAAAACATGTTAATACAAAATAAATAAACCGCCCTCCAAATTGATTTGTGGAGGGCGGTTTTATGATTCAAAATAACTTCTAAATCACTTAAATTGTTTGGGTAAGTGCTTACTGCAATAGTAATAACGAATGCCTTTACTTTGAATACGCTTCGCTTCCTCATCAGTTAATGTAGAACCACAAACCATACAAGGCTCAGCCTTAACGACAGGAACGCTATTGGCAGCTCTTACAAGCTCGTCAAACGATTGATCAACCACTGAACTATTACTTTCTACTTTAAATGGCGTTTCAGTGTTCACAAATGCTTGAATGGTTGGATTGCTGCCCCACTCTCGACTACTAGCAATGTCTCGCCAACCCATCATAAATTTATCGCAACAATCTCTGAACGCGTCTGATTCAGCCGATGATATAGCATTTTTAATACTTGCAGGTTCAACCTTTTGTAAAGTTGCGACACCGATTCCTTGTCTTACAGCATCTAAGAGCTGTATTTCACCTCTAACCGTAACGATCATATGTTGAGTATCAATTACAGGATCGCTAATTACTCGCCAATTCCACATCTCCCCGGCAACTTGTTCAAAACGCAACATATAAACTTGTGAAGGGATATATGGGCGGCGCCCTTGATTTAATGAAGCTTTTCCAAAGCTGGCTTGTAATTTCTGTACTACTTCCTCATACATAATAATTCACTCTCCTAATTACTCCTATTTTACAGGAATCTAAGGCAAATGAAAAAGCACATCGAAAATTCGATGTGCTAAAAATCAAGAAGTTAATAATCGGACAATACTCGGTCCAACCTGTAATAAAAAGAATAGAACCGGAACACCAATGAAAATACCGTAACTGATTCGTTTCCGACCAGGGATGCGTGTCGCATGATGTAGGGTAACGACTGCAATTAAAAATACGATAACTAGCAACGGATAAACAATCACCTTAATGCCTTCATAAAGACTAGTTCCGACATATTTAACAGTTGAATCAAATTGCTTTAATTGCGTAAGTTCAGTTTCAGGTAACAACCTGTCAATCATATAATGATAAGCGAATACAGGTGCATAAATACTGAACATCAATAAGATTGGTCCAAATACCGTTGTCACAAAGGCGAGACGCTTCTTATGAGGGTTTTTAAAGGCATATAGGAACATAAATATACCAAACAGGAACATTAGTCCCCCGATGAAAACACCCACCAATTGCCCGTAATATAGTACGTTTAATATTGGTTCTGTAGGATCTACTTTCACGTTTATTCAACCTCACTTTCAATCGCGTCAATCATATTCCATACAGACGTATCTAAATAATATTGCTTGTATTTTACTAGCTCTTCGTTTTCTGTTTCACCTGTGTAATCGCTCACGCTTAACTCGTCAGTCTCCATTTTCACTATAAGAGTAATGTTTGCAGGTGTATCAAGTTCGCTGTAATAAAGATTTAAGCGAACGCGTTGCTTACCGCCTAACATTTTATTACCGCCGACAATTTCAATTTTTTCAATTGTACCGTTTTGGCTTAAACGAGTCATTGCTTCTTCATATAATGCAAAGATTTCATCCAATTCACCGCGCTCCGTACGTTCTGAAAAATCACTAGCAATCATTTCAGGTGTCATTACGCTTGTCATCATATCAATATCCATGCGATTAGCACTCATAAAAAACATATTAATCACGCTATCTAAATCGGAAATGTTAAAATCTACGGTTGTTATCTCACCATCGTTCAGTTCGGCCATTTGCTGCCATGTATCGCTATCTTTCCCGCCTATATCGCCTTTAGGAATAGACGGGAAAAAAATAACTTTAATACAAACTGCTAAAGCTAAAATACCGATAGCCAAGCAAACCCACTTGATCCAAGTATTACGTTTCAATAAACGACCGATTTCTTTTCGTATTTCATCAAATATAATTTTCAAATAAACACCTAATTTCCTTTCAACTCGCTCATTGGAGGTAGTAAAGAGAGCGGGTTCATGTTGGTATTACCATAACTAAACTGCCCTTTATATACTTCAAAGTGTAAGTGTGGACCACTGCCGCGCCCTGTAAAGCCCATATAACCGATGATTTCACCTTTTTGAACAGGCTGATTAACGTGTAGACCTGAAGCATAGCCATTTAAATGAGCATAGTTTGTATAATAGGTTTGGCCATTCAGATTGTGCTTGACGACCACATACAAGCCCCAGTTCGTTTTATAATTCTTCTGTTCAATTTTATAAATGGTTCCTGCCATAGCAGAAACAACCGGCGTCCCTGTATTGTTTGCTATATCAATGCCCCAGTGCATTTGCGGTTTATTTGTGCCATAAACACTCGGCAGTACGCGGTAGCCATACTTACTTGTAAACCTTCCGACAGTCGGCCATGTGACGTCACCGGCTGAAACAGGTATCGGGGTCGCTGAGTCACCAAATGCCACGCCATTACTCATTCCGGATTGGAAAGCTAAATGCATGGCGTATGCTTCCGATGCGTACCGTTGCGCGGCTGGATACATATAGTTAGCCGGACCTCCGTTATAGGAAGCAAATGCTTTCTTTATAGCAGCTTCATTACCGCTGACATAACCAAGCGATTTCAGGTATGATGCGGCAAACATCATGGCATCTCGTAAGTTCCATGGATCTGCTATGCCGTCACCATCACCATCCATGCCCTTACCGCCATATTGTTTAATGTTGGATATACTAAAAATGACATCAATATTGCTCGTAATATCACCAACGCTTGTGGTAGTAACTAAACCAGTATTTCTAATGGCCCAGCCAACCCACGTAAGCGGGACTACCTGGAAATGCCCTCTAGCACCCGCACTAGATTTCAAATTCTTATCTGTTGCTACTGGATTACGAGAAAAAGAGGTTTCAAGCCCATGAATCGCGGCAATGGCACTCCAATCAACACCTGTTTTCTTTGCAATTTCTTTGTAAATCTCTTCATATTCAGGCGGGTACCATCCTCGGTTATTTACACCGTTATAGCCAACAACACCGCCCCACGTAGCACTCGCTAATTGTTTAACATAGAGGGTAATACAAGCATCCAATCCCTTTTTATCTTCATTCATACATTTCGTAAATTTGGTGTACTCAATGTCGGGCTCTGGAAACGCAGGATCGGCAGCCTTACCAATTTCAAAAGCAGTTTCTAAATCTTGTGCTTTCACCAGTTTCGTATGCTCTCCCTTTTCTGCATCTTTCATTAATATACGTACTAATTTAGCTGAGTCCATCATAACTGTTGGCATTGACTCTACTAATAAATAGAGAACCGTCTCTGTTACAACGGTTGTTGTGCAATCTCCGCTACTATAAGTTGAAGTGCTTGTCACAGCGCTTTCTTGATATTCAAGCGTCACATCCGAGTAACCCATACTTACTTTGTCAGCGACAGATCGCTTCGGTAATACTTTTTTATTAACTGTCGGACCAGAAGTGGTTGTCGATGTATTTCCTTCTTCATCAACAACGGTACAGACCGATGTAGAGGTAGTCTTTATGTATTCTTCTATAGGAACAGCTTTCTCTAATATCTCCGGCTGATATGCCTTAGATTTTTTAAAGTAATACTTTAGTTCTTTATTTTGTATCTCTTTATATTTTTCTATTAAAGCAGCTTTGTCGCTGGCATCGTCACGTTTATATTTGGCATGCCAGGGTCTAAAGATGGAATCCATTGTATCAAAGTAATAATGAATGGTTGGAACCGCATAACTCGGCTTTATGGCCCCGGCTAATTGTTCAATCCAACCTTCAGTAATCCCCGGATATGGGTCGCCACTTTGCATTTTTGAGAAATAATCATTTAAAGTTGTTGAAGCATTTCCACCGATATTTTCTTGGAATGTAGTTTTCACTGTTTCATCGAAAATAACTTCGGCGGCAGTACGTTCGTTACCGCGCTGGAACAAGTCAAAGGATGAAACACTCTGTAAAACAAGTAAGACAAGGATAATGACTACGAGTGCTACAAGGACATAAGGCCCCACGATTGCTAGTAACCATTTAAATAAACTCATAATTACTTTGGTTAAAAATGAAACAATAAATTTACCGAAACGAAAGATAGATTTACCGTTTTTAGCTAGGAATTTCCCGGCATTAAACGCACTCTTCCCCTTATTACCTATGGAATCGGTAACATCGGTACTATGGTTATTATCACCATTTTTTGAACTCATAATTTCACCTCTCAATAAATAAACAATGCGAGTAGCATCTGACTACTCGCATTGTATTAATTAGGCTTTTCCATTAGATAAATCGTGCATTGCTGATCTATTTAATTCTGAGCTGATAAAATGCTCAGGAGAATAAGCACTTGAATTAAATGCGGTGTCTGTGTGGCGTGTGCCGTCGTTGCCCATAATAGCAGCCTGTGAATTTGGTTCATAAAGCGAACTATTAAGTCCTTCTGTATTTCCAGAAAGTGAGTAGTCTTGCACGCGTGTTTCACCGTCTTTTAAGTTTGGATCGGCAGCACCTAATGGAGAAACGAGCTTATCTTCTTCACCATTGTTCATATAGAATCCGCTACCTTCATTCGTTTGTCGGAACTGTAATGTAGCATCGGGATAGGTCGCCGCAATCTCTTGTAACGTAATACCCGCTAAACCACCATCACCTGTAGAACTTCGTATCAATTCGTCTGATACGCCACTCATTTTTTCACCGATTTGGCGACCTGCGTTACCCATGCCAAGCATTGTTCCGAACGACTCGCCCATGTTTCCGTAAAGGGTTCGTTTATCTTGCATGTTATTTAAATCAAGAGATCCAGATTTAACGTTGCCGCGAGTATCCATAAGCCCTTTTGCACCTGCAACAACATTACGAGCAGTTTGTAAGCCTTGATTCCCCGCCATTTGACCGAGATTTCCACCGAGAGCCATACCGCCTCCGCCAACTACAGAGCCAGCCATTGTGCCAGCCACACGTCCTGTAAGACCTGCAATAGTTTTAAAAGTACCAAACGTATTACCGCCGTTTGCAAGAGCCGAAATTTTAGACGAACCAATACTTGCTGCCTTACCTAATTTCCCACTGCTTGAATTCGCTAATTTTGCTATCTGATTGCCCGAATTACTCGCCTTATTGACTGCCATATTTACACCACTCGTCACACGTTGACCAGCTTGAACAGCAGTTGAAGCCGCACTAAATGAGAACAACGTCATAGCCATTGAGCTAATTGGTAGGAATAAAATTAATAAGAACAGCTCGAATATTTCCGAAACCTTATCAACATCAATCATGATTAAAATAGCAGCAAAATATAAAGCATGAAATGCCTGCATGAGCACCACGCCCGTAAAATCAAGTAACCATCGCATAAACACTTTTCTCGTTGAAGGGAACAATAGACACACAATCGCAAAACCGCCAAATATCATATACACAGCGATTAAAAACAATCGAAATACATAGACAACATTTAAGAACAAAATCATGATCCAGTTAGCAAGCAACAGAATAATATCCATAAATGTAAAGCTATCTTTTTCAGCAACTATATTCAGCGCACCCGATGGATTGATTCCTTGCTTATCTAATACACCTTTAATATCCGAAACCAGCGCTTGATTAAATTGTAGGAAGTATTCAACACCGATCCAATAGCCAACTAATAGCGCGGCTACCAGCATAAAGTACAATAATTCTTCGCCTAGTCGGAAACTAGCATTAACCATTAACTTTAGACCAATAATCAAGATTGCTAATGTATAAAGTAAAACTGAAGAACCCGTAAACATATTAAATAATGGCTTAACGACAGTGTCATAAACTTTTGTAGGGAAAACGCCAAACGTTAAATCTACGCCATTTACTAATTTGTTTATGGTGCCCCCTTGAAACCAAGTGCAATAAGGATTACCAAACACAAGTTGATTCAAGGTATTGAGGCCGAACAAATTCATGACGACCTCAATTGCGTCAAGCATAAACTTTTCGATTAAGTTAGCGTATTCTTCACGAAATTCATCGAACTTCTTTTGAACGTCTTCTTCTTCGTAAGTTGGCTTTTCGCATTTTTGTTTAGTTTCTTCACCGTTTTCGGCATAGGCTGTACTCATGCTAATCGGACTTAAAAATGATGGGAGTAATAAAAATAAGACAAGCAATATTTTTATATATTTATTCAAAATAAAGCCCTCCTAATTTACCCCTTTATGTCGATTACCTAATACACGATGGGCTTGTTTCACCCATGAAGCTGATTCTTTAGTTTCTGGTCGTGCTGTAAGATTACCAACATCTTTTGAAACTGCTTCGGGTCCTCTGTAAACATATGTTTCAGGGTTAAATTTCTTAGGATCGAAAGCAGAATCTTTATATCCAGTAACGCCTTCCTTTGTAACTTCATTGATAACGTCATGGAATCTTGCACCGCCAGTATTTACGATTTGTGCATCGCTTGTACGCATTAACGCATCAGTTGAACCTGGTAAACCTGCAAGCTCTGGACGTTCAAATGATGAACCACCGTCATTAGTGCTTGTAGAAGGTGAAGCCTCAACATTTGTTGGTATAGCTTCCGCCGTAGTTGTTGGTACAGACGATGTATCGAGTGTCGATTGTGAAATCGTAGGAAGCTCATTTAAACCTGCTACATTCTCAAATGCGGAATCCGACGATGTAAATACAGGACTTTCACTATCTGACGTTTGAACCGGTGACGATGTATCTGCTGTTGTGCCTCCAAATGTTGACGTATCTAATGAAGAATCCCCAGATACCGATGTTGCCATTGGTGATGATGTATCAACTGTTGTTTCACCACTGATTGACGTATTCAATGGAGAATCGCCAGATACCGTTGCTGTCAATGGTGATGATGTATCAACTGTTGTGTCGCCACTGATTGACGTATTCAATGGAGAATCGCCAGATACCGTTGTAGCCATTGGTGATGATGTATCAATTGCACCACTTGAAAGTGTAGAACCTTCTAAAGCGCTTTTCGGCATACTTGCCACTGAACCAACAGGCTCACTTAATGGCGATTGCCCTACATTTTCACTACTTGTAATAACTGAATTTCCTAACGCATCTGATAATGAAGAATTACCTGCATTAATTGGGTCTTTTCCAGCTGTAGCCGTATAAGAGCCATTTGCTTGTAATTGATAGTCTTTAGACGGATCAGCTAAATTGAAGTCCATAACACGTGCTTGTCCGTTTGCAAGGCTTGTGTCGGCGGAACCTGTCAGACCGACTTGTTGCCAACCTTCCGCACCCTTCATGTACATAGCAGAACCTTCATTTGTTTGTACAAACTTCATATCTGCGCCAGGATTAAGTTTCCCTAGTGCATCGTAAGACATTGGAAGTGCCTTACCGTTACTATCCACTAAACCTAACGAAGCACTATTCATCGCAGCTAAGTTCGATGTGTTTCCCCCGATACTCGACATTAAATTACGACCAATCGCGGCACCTTTTTGACCTGCTAACATTAAGCCGACTGATTCACCGATTGCCCCGGCAAAATGACGACCTTGTGAAGCAACTGCGAAATCACTACCGGCTTTACCGGCAAGTAGAGAACCTAAACTTACGCCAGATTGTGAAGCAAATTGTTTAGCTTGCGATATTGTATTTGATAAACCGGCGATACCCGTTCCGATATTCATACCTATTTGTGGGATACCACCGCCAATTGCTTTACCAATTCCGGCCCCGACTGCAACACCCGCTGGACCCGCAACCATGCCGGCAACACTACCGGTAGCAGCACCCATTGTAGACATTGCATTCTTCACCGCACTAAACGCTGGAGAATTTTGACCTGTTGCAGCCGTAGAAAGAGCTGTTTGCATTAGATCACTACCGGAGTTTGTCGCAAGCTCTGAAAGGCTAGAACCTCCAACACTTCCGTCAGAGTTGATTGTATTGCTTGAATTACCCAAGAAACTGCCGCCACGTAGTACATTACCTGCTTGTGAAGCTACCATATAGGTACTCATGATACCGCCCAAGCCAAGCATACTCATTGTCATACCTGTTTTCGTTGCACTATCCCCAAATTGCAATAACTTAGAAAGCAATCCACTGACAGGAATAAACATGATTAATAGACAGATTTTAAAGAATGTACCCGCACCTGCAGCTGAAAATTGAACGATGGTAAATAAAACTATGGCATGTATAGATTGCAGGAAAATATTCCCTGTTAATTCCTTCAGCCACGTTACGAAAAATCCGCGAGTTTTATTGAATAGTAGACTGTAAATCGCGACAAACCCAATTGCCATAAGAATTAAAATAATAACCTTACGTGATATATAGATAAAGTTGACGACGACAGAAAGCACCCACTCAACCGCAATTAGAATCATTAACGGTGCAAACCCTAACCCAATGCTATAATCTTTCCATGAAGCAGCTATCGAAATCGCTTTAAAGTTAGCGTCTGGAATTAGGTCTTTAATGCTTAATACAATGGCTGCATTTGCTTCAAATAATAGATTTATGAGCCAGTCATAACTTACATAAAGCAATAATACAAACAGAATCATTTTCCATGAGTTGAAAAATTCATCAAGCGCGGCACCGCGCATTGGCGTAGCCATTAGCTTTAAAGATGAAATTAGGATTGATAGAACGATCATTAAAATTGCTGCGCCTTTAAAAATATTCATTAAAGGATTAATAATTTTGTCCATTTCTTTATCCGTAAAAACACCGTTACTCGACATTTTCACATTCTTATCTTCATTCCATGAACAGTACGGGTTACCAAATACTAAAACACCTAAACTATTAACATCACCAATTTTGAAGAAGTGTTGGCTTTGTGAAGCGATAAAGCTTTCAACCATGTTGGCATCTTCTTCTTTAAACTTATCAATCTCAGTATTCAAGTCATCGGATATTACGGGTTCACCACAAGCAAAAGACTCAAATGAAAATGTTTCTGCAGCACTAGTTGGTGAAGCATTAAATACGAAACCAACAGCAATGATGGTTATTAATGCAAATATAACTTTGTTGGCATACTTCATTTAACTACCTCCCGCCATTAACGAGAGCATCAACTGAAATGTTTTGGTTCGTATTGATATAGCGCCATTCGGAAGGTGTTGGCACTGATTTAAAGTAAACAATTTCCTTACCGGCTTTTAAAATAACGTCGCCTGTTTCAGCTGTACGGATCATACCGCCGACATCATCCGAGAAACGGAAGGTCTTTAAGATTGGCTCAATATCTTGGTCTGGCTGTTTCATAAATGCGACGGTGCTAAGTTGCGAAATAACATCTTTCGCATCACGAGAAATTTCAAACTTCTCATACCGTTGTGAAACGAGTGTTAAAGATACGTTCCACTTACGACCGCGCGCGGATAAAACTTTAAAGAAATCAACCATTGACGGATAATCAAGCATCATCCAAGCTTCATCTTGAATTACTCGTTTTTTAGTTTTTGGGTCATTTACAATGAAACGGTTCCAGATCCACGTCATTAATACGTGCTGTGCCAATGCTCGCTCTCCACCTTTAGTAGATAGCTTCGAAATATCGAAATCGACAATGGCTGCTTTGTCTAATGCGTCCTCTGGCATTTTTTCACCTGTAGAAGTAATAATGTTCGTTTGACAATCGAATAAACCAAATACATTCCCATGAACAAAACTCTTAATAACACTTTCGATTAAGCCGAGTCCCGTTTCCCCTTCAGCATTTTTCTTTTGGATCAACTTATAAACATCGGAAACCTGTGGCATACGCTTATAACGGCGTTCATATGTAATCTCACCTGTATCACTAATAACATCGACCGTTTCATATAATGAGTCCGGTTGCTCTGTAATACGTGCTACATCACGATACAAGTACCATAAGATCTCGTCTAAAGCATTTAGCTCATAAGGTGTAAGGAATGGTTCAGTTGGATAAGCAGACTCTTTCATTACTTTAAAGAACTCAATCATTTCTTTTACTTTTTCATGTAAGTTTACTTTTTCAACAATGTATTCGTCTGGTTGATATCTGTTCATTACTTCTTTTTCTACATAAATATCAAACGGATTGATTTGACTTGAAGCTTCTTTGGATTGCTCACTTCGTAATTCAATAACAACCCCACCGAGAGCATATGTAAGGCCGCGATACTCAGGCTCAACATCAATGATTACCACTTTACCGATACCATCCATGAAGCCTCGCCCGATTAATTGCTTAACGAATACCCCTTTACCCGCCCCGGACTCACCAAAAATGCCAAGGTTATAGTTTGTTAATTTACGGTCAAAGTTATTGAAATAAATGTATTCGTTACCGAAAATTCCGATTGGCATACCGCCATCGTGATTTAATGTTGACGATAAATGCGGGAACAATGCTGTTACACCTGTACGGTCAATGTTTCGGTATGAACGTTTAATGTAGTTTGTAGCTAGAGGCATTGTTGATAACCAACCCTCTTTTTCGCGGTCGTAACAGTTTACAAGTTCAAGTCCGTTACCAGAGGCCGCCGTTTCTAAATTGACACTCGCTTCATTCAGATCATCTAAATTAGGTGCATAGATTGAATTTGAAACACTTACATAGTACAAACCATTTTGATTCAATCGAATTTGCTCACGTAAAAATTTAGCATCGATGTATTCTTGGCGTACCGCGTCAATTTTCCCCTGGTCGCCACGTTTTTGAGCACTATAAATAACGGCTTCAAATTCATCCATTTTATCTTTTAACTTACGAACAGCTTCGGGTTTCGATATTGGATCGACATGAATTGAAACATCCATATCCCCGCCTTTTAACAATGGTTCAAGCCAGTTTACACCTACAGTAGATGGATACCCACTTGGCTTTAAATAAGAGGCGCGGCCATAACGTTTACTTCCCAAACCAACTTGCATTTCAAAATGATCATCGTTGAATTTAATCCCCTCATTCGAGATATTATCCATTAACGATGGCTCTACTACGTCTAATTCAGGATTAGCTGGTTCAGGAATCGTAGCTTTTTGAAACTTGCGTGGCTGTCCTTCTTTTAATTTCTTTCTGCCAAACATAGTTACTTAACTCCTTTATAGCCCTAGTCTTATTTATCAGACCAAACATCCATAGACATTTCTTGTTCAGGCTCGATTTGTTGATTGTGTACATTTTGTTGCGGTTCTACAGGCGGTGGTGATTGAACAGACTGTTTCGGTTGAACAGGCTGAGTCGGCTGTAAAAACGGTTGTGATTGTACAGATTGTTGTTCCATTGATTCTTCAACAGCAAGTACCTCGTTCATTTGATTAAACTGCTCATAATCAAATGTCAGTTCATCATGCTTTTCAGCTGCCTCCACGTTAAACTGCTCGTTATATTCGTAATAAAGCTCTTTAAATGCCTCTGGATTAGTGACTAAGCTTTCGAAGTCTGGCAATGTTGTTACATCCATTGAGACGAAATGAGATAATTTTTCCTTGTCTAACACATCATTCATTGGATGAATTAACATACGGTCACGATTCAATGCTCGTTTGAATACTTCTGCAGTTTCAATTGTGCTAAGGAGTTGAGCATTTACTTTGGCACGACGTAAAGCTGAACGGATGATCTCGGCGCGGCTCCAAACATTCTGATAAATGATTTGCTCACGTTGCTCAGGCGTTAATTTGGCCATTTTAGATGGCTCATACGCATACTTAACGATGTAATAGAAACGCAACGTAATACGGAAATCATTTTCTGTTACGTGTTGAATATGATTCAAAACGTCGCGGTTGTATTCCGCTGCGTGTGGGTTCACTTTACTTAAATTCTTTTCAAAGCGTAATCGTTCTTTTGAGAAGTCCTGTGGTACGGCTTGCCCTAACATTTGGAATGGGAAAGAAACCATACTGTAAAGTTGCTGATAACCTTCAAGTATCGCTTGACGCTCAGAAGGTTGTAGTAAATGGAAGTTTACAAAGTCTGTACTTAAAATTGCGATATACTCATTCTTTTCACGAGTGATAACGCTTTTTTCAATATTCTTGATTTCAAGTAAATCCATAATCGATTCATGGTCCAGATCGTCTTTAGCTTGAATCTTAGCTAAGTTCGCCTCGTCTTTAGTTGGTGCTGCTGTATTTGTATTAGTCGGACCACCCATAGCTTGCTCAGCTAGGAATTGTCGCCGTTTCCAACCAAAAGCGGGCTCGTTGCGGTCCATTCGCTTTTTAGCGATAAATAAAAATACTAATGTTACGATCATTACAATGAATGAGCCGTATAATAAGTAATTAGTCCACATTGGAGTACCTCAATTAATTCGTATATATTTTTTTAGATTTGATAAAGTTGAATTTACGTACTACAAATTCCGATAAGTAGCAATCGTACTTTTCCATTCGGACAAATGCGAGAGCAGCACTTACACCAGCGAATACAATTCCAACTGTAATTTTTATTAATATTGGCAATGGTAATGAAATTGACAATAACAGCCATGCAACATTAATGGGGAAAAGTAAAAGCAACTGTCGAATAGACAATACGGCTAACACGGTCTTTTGTTCTTCAGTAAAGTTTACGGGTAATTTAACAGCCATACTTAGAGTTCCTTTCGAAAAGAGGCAGGCAACTGAACTGTCACCTGCCTAGATTAAATATGATTATGAACAACTATTGGTTATCTTATTTGAATAAACCTTCAATTGTTGTTTTAAATAAGTTTGCACCGAAGAAGATAACTGCACCTGCGACACATGAGAATAGCGCAGTCCACCATTTACCGATATTTTTCGGACTGATTGAGCCGAACATGATACATAATGCAATGATTAACACAGCAAGTACAAATACTGAAGCACCAACCCCTGTAACAGTAGTAATCACTTTAGTTAAGAAGGTATCAACATTTCCTGTTGCTTCATTTAAAACTAAGTAATCCATATTCATCATAGACTTCATTGTGATTCACCTCCTTTTAAGACCAAAAAAAGAGCACCGCGAATAAACGGTATAAAAATACCATTAATTCGCGGTGCTCCCGCTTGATTATAATATTATGTAATTGAAAAAATTATGGAGTCCTGACTATTATACGTGTCATGAACTACTCACATTATCTCAAGATAACATAGCATTGTCAATCAATTTTTATTAATATCGATTTTTAGTTTTTGACGGTCTTTCATTTTTAAAATGAACTTCTTCGTCAAATGTTAATGAATATCGAGAATTGAACTTACCTGCATCCGTCTGCTCAATTTTGAATTGGAAGCGTAATGTACCGTAAGCAATTTTATCAATGTGTAAAATACTACTAGCAATTAGATAAGAAAAAACGCGATAATCCTTTACTGAAAATTCAGGTGTTGGAACAGGATTTTCTTCATTATCGTAAGCACTTTCTACCTCCATTGAGTTTAATGCATTACGTTGAAATGTGATTTTACCAATGTGACCATCACGAACAAAAACCGATAAATAACCCGGCTTATCAATAACAATGGATTTTCTAAAACTTTCAAGCGTATTTAATTTAGATTTTAATTCCTCAGATAATTCTTCATTTGGAATTTCGGACAAAAAGAAATTCGACACTCGTAACCCTCCTAAAGCAAATTAAAAAGAAGTTGTAGCATTACAGTAATATAGTTCTATTTTAAAGAAGCCTATAAGACAATAATACTAACCGCATATATAGTAACGTTTATCAGTATAGTAAAACGGGTAACTCAATACAAGATGACAGGAAACTGAATTGTCAGAATCGTTTATTAGTACTTTATAAACGTTGTCTATATAAGGGTTAAGCTTATTAAAGCAAACCTCTTCCAACTTAAAAAAATAAGAAAGACCTATTCTCTTAAGTTGAAAGAGGTACAAAAGTACCCCTTTCAAATTATCTACACAGCTTGTTCGTTTATAATTGGGAATGCATCAGAATAACCACTTTCAGCGGTATCAGCATCCTCTAAATTAATCACTCTAAAACTATTATTTGGTAATAATAACCCCTTTAGGATTAGTAAGTCATCTTCTCCACATACAATTTCTTGCTCATATGACAGTTCTAAAACGCCATCCAGCATGCCATTTTGTAATTTCCCAACAATGATACTAGTCTTATTAACCTCTAAATCTGAGATTGTATTGGTAATAAGAGCAGCTACATTCTGTCCTACTTCATGGCTTTGTGAAGTAACTTTATCTGTTTGTGATACATCGTTGAAAAGCTTATCAAGTTGATCATTAATATCTCCCGTTAATACAGTAGATTCAAAGTCATTTGAAGAAGCAAACTTATCTTTCATTTCTTTATAAAGTTCCGTATGATCTTCTCCAGGTTCAAATTGTGGCTTTTTAGCAAAGTTCCAATCAGAATTTATGACTCTTATTTTTGTTGATTCAAAGTCAATATCAACACTAGCTTCAACTAACTGGCTGTTATTTTTTGAAACAGGCGTAACACTAGGCTGTGCCTGTGTTTGTACATGCTTCACGCTAGTACGTCCATGCAACTTTGCATCTACAACATCCTCTACCGTTCTACGAATAACGCGGTTGCGGTTAGCATATGAAAAAGCATGGCCAAAACCGTATAATAGCATTCCACCAAACGTAACAACAAAAGCAACAATCTCTAACATAATCTTCTCTCTCCTTAAAAATGAAGAGGCGCGGAGTGCACCTCTTACCTAAAATAGTGATGTTTGAGCTAAATTAACTTTAGATTTCCGACCGCGCTTTGGCTTCGGTGCAACAAGTTCCTTGCTATCTAAAATGATTAAGTCAAAATCGTCGTCATTATTAAATAATGGATCAATGTCCTCTGTAATCGCTTCTTCTGATACATTGTTTACTGCAGGTTCAATTTCCTCCGGAACAGCTTCAACAGGAACGTCGATAGCAACAGTTTCATTTTCTTCTGTAACCGGCTCAACATTTAAGTCGATGGCTACAGCTTCATTTTCTTCTGTTTCTTCTGTTTCTACATTCAAGTTAAACGCTACAGGTTCAGCTTCATCTGCAATAGAATTAATGTTTAAATCAACCAGAACAGGTTCAATTCCCTCTGCTGCAGGTTGAATATCTAATTTAATTGCAACAGATTCAGTTTCCGTTGTAACCGGTTCAATATGTAAAACAACCCCTACAGATTCGCTTTCCTCTGTAATTGTTTCATCCACATCATTGTTTGCTACGGGTACGATAGCCTCTTGATCAATCGTAATATCAAGCGATACAGGTACATTTGCAACTGCAACTGGCTTCACATCAGATTCAACAATTTCAGGCTCGGTTTCCTCTGCGACTTCTTCCTCTATAGGCTCGTCTACAGTTACAGGTTCATCGTCCTCATTTTCATTATCTAAATCCTCGACAGGTTCTTCAGCTGCAATCGAAGCTAAAACGGATTGAATGTTTTCGCTCTCATTTTCGCCTGACGCAATATAATCCGTATCATCAATTAATGTTTCAACGAAAGCCGCGACTTGATCTTCCATTTCAACATCAACAACATTTAACAGTTCAAAGTGGATAGCCCCCGAACGGTCAGGATTTACAACGTCATACTCGACTTTAATGTTATGAAGGTCTTTTAACTTTTCACGTTGGTTAAAAAGATTCCAGCCAACAATTTCAATGTGGCTTAACAATTGGTCCCGGTATGGCAAGTAATCAATTTTCTCATTCGGTACAAAACTCTCCGTAAATACTTGTAATATGAAGTGTTCCATATATTGACGGTAAAAAAGATATTTGCTTGAACCATAAGATTCATTCCTTAAAACTAACACTTCATCTTCTTCATATTCCTCACTGTGATACCTTGAATTATCAAGGTATTCTAAAAACCATTGAGGGTACGTATCGGGCACAACAACAAAAAATGGGTCATTTCGTTTACCGAAATTGGGAATGAGCGCAATCGGCTCAAAATCCCATCTTTTCATTTCTGTTGATCTTCCTTTACGCTTTCTGCTGTAACTCACATATACTTTATGATCATTTTTCTCATATAACATTGTCATTTTTCGTTATCTCCTTAAACCGCATTTTCATAATCATCACGTGACGTTCCGCGTGACAACATTTCTCGTGCGAATGCTTCATAATCGAGTGTGGCTGATTGAGCTACATTTTGACCCTCGAACTCTTTTGCAACTTCCGCAAAATCAAGCTCTTGTCTGTCAATCGCCATATCAACACCGCTTTGTTTCGAAAGAATTAAGCTGTGCATATTGGCTTCAATCGTGTCAATTGTGATCAACCAAGTAATTTCGACTTCTTCACGTTGCCCTAAACGGACAGCGCGGCTATAACATTGCTCAATTTTCTTGGCGTTATAGTCAAGGTCGAAAAGTACAACACTTTTAGCTTCTGTTAGTGTGTAAGATTATTACGATAGGTAAGAGTATTCCGCAGCATTACCTGTTAGGAACTCTTTTCCCCCGTCTCACACGGTACGTGAACCTTTCGATTCATACCGCGCTCCATCAATGCAGGTTAGTATTATCCATTAACTTTCTCTCTAAATTTAATGAGTCTTTTATAAGTTTGTGTAGTTAAGATATTAGAGTAATCTTCTTTTGAATGAATCATCTTGTGACATGGTATATGGACTGTCGCGAGATTGTTGACGCGATTAAGTAACTCGATAGGTAATTTCGGGCTGATATGATGGAAATGAACATTGTCCGTTTCCGCTTGCAATCCGCAAACTCTGCACTTACCTTTGTCTCTATTGAAAGCGTAAGCCTTATTCATAAAGTATTCGAAGTTATACCGTTTGGACGTTCTACCTGTGGCTATCAGTTTAGATGTGTGTAATTTCAGTACATCATCTGCTCTGGCTAATGTAGGTACTTTTCCTGTCCTTTTTTCGTATAATTTTCGGCCTTCTACTGAATATGGTGTTTCCGCTTGTGTTTTGAGCGTGTTTTCTTCAAACCTACAGAAGTCCAACGCTGTTACTCCAATTTTCATGTTCATATGTTCAATGTATGCAACGTATGATTTGTATTTGGAGTGAATTGAGATAAGGTTATTGGTTTCGTTTGCAGGTCCCCAATCACCGCCGAACTTCTTTAATGCTTTGTAGGCGGCGTACTTAATTTTTGGTGCATATTTGGCAAGGTCTTTGTTTACTCGACTAGATGCTTGATAGTAGTTAATCGTGCCTCTTATTGACGAGTTGATACGGTTAATTTCATGTATTAATCCGTCCTTGTTCTCCAATTTAAAGTGTCTTAGATTCTTCACCTTTTTATGCAACTCATTAGCTTTCGCTTTAAGTCTAATCGGGTCCGGTCTACTTGTAGGTAGCCATCCATATCTGATTGCCTTCCAATCTTTCTTACTTTTATCTCGTCTGACTTTAAAGTGAAACCCCAGAAACTTGATTGGCTTTTTGCGAATATTCGTGATTACAGTTTTTTCATGTGACAGTTCGAGTTTGAGCTTGTTTTTAAGGTACTTATCAATCCGGTACTTAAATTTCTCAGCATCACTCTTGTTCTTGCACATAAGTACCCAATCGTCTGCGTACCTTATTAGGTAGCATGGTTTGAGTTTACTGTATCGCTCTAATGCGCGGTTCTTCCTTTTATCAACGCTTATCTCTGGGTTCATCTTCTTGTTTTCCCATTCGCGGGTAATCCATTTATCCATTGCATCTAGGTAGGCGTTTGCTAATAGTGGGGATAGGATACCTCCTTGTGGAGTGCCTATTTCTGAACGATTAGTAACGTTCATGATTCCCGCTTTGAGCATTTGTTTAATAATCATTAAAACCCTTTTATCCCTGATACCGAGTCCCCATAACCGTTTAATTAATATGGTGTGGTTTACATTGTCGAAAAAGCCCTTAATATCTCCTTCTACAACCCAATGATGTTTAGCGTGATAGGCAACATGGGCAACTCGTGCCATTGCCATATCTGCTTGTCTCATTGGTCTAAATCCGTATGAATGCTCGAAGAATTGAGCCTCTAATATTGGTTCGATTACGATTTTTATACATTGCTGTACTATTCTATCGATCATTGCCGGAATACCGAGAGGACGCATTTCTTTCTTACCGGGTTTAGGTATATGAACTCTTTTCACTGGGATAGGTTCGTACCGATTAAATGCCTCTTTGACACGTTTTATAACACTAAGATAATCCTTTTCCAAAAAGTGAATTCTAATGTCCTCATTATCTGTTCCGCTAGTTAAACTGCCTGAATTAGCTTTCAGTTTGTGCATTGCGGTTACGATAACTATGTCAGATTGAATAATTTCAAGTAGATTCTTGAAGTTGGGTGAATTCCCGTCTTCAATAGCCCTCTTTGTGTCTAGAAAGAATTTATCTAGTAAATTTCTCAATTCAGTCTCATTATTTAGAGTTACATGTTTTTGCACCGTTGAAATCACTCCTTTCGAGGAAATCATTGGCTTAAATCAGTTATGCTCAATGGCTTCCATATATCGAAAGTAATGATAATACTGTTCCTTTTTATTGAAATGCTAAGTTTCAAGCATTGACTATGCCCCTTCGCTCCGCATCCATTACAGATGTTTCAACACTACTACGGGCTGCTGCCACTAAGATTAAACAGTCATTTCCTACTGTTGAGGAACTTCGGATTTTACACTCTTTAACATTTCCTTCTTAGCTTCCTTTGTTCCGATGAATCTAGCTTTTATCATAATGACCTTAGCTTCCCTCTATAACCCGCCAATCATCTCTTCGTCCATTGTTGGAGGACTTGAGACTCTAATCCCTTGCTGGATTAGTTCAGAAAAGTGCGCGAGCAGATACCCTTTTTCCGAGATTGGACCTCACTAGGAGGCATATATCTTCTTTATTAGATATATCAAACGTTTCGAGCCGTACATCCGAGGATTCGTTCCAACGCTTCTGCGTTCTCTAAGCCTAGGTGGTTAATTCCACTAGTCATTTTATAGCCCCCCGCATACTTCACTAACCGCTTCACAGGTCTGTTTTTCTGCGCCTTCAGCGAGCTCCCATACGATTGTCTGTAAACAACTTTCGCACGTCGCAGTTCTTAGGGTATTGGATAGCCAACATTCTTTCCAGACAGGAACTTCCCCTATCAAAATCAATTCATCAGTTAGATATTTATAATAAATATCCTCTAGTTTTATTCTTTGTCTCCAAAGAGGTTGTCTAGAAACAAAGCACACCGGCTCCTGTCTTCATCGTCATAACTAAGCACGATAACGGGTCTTTCGGATCTTGGAATCGACGTAGCAATTCATGGCGTTCATGCATTGGTACGCTGCCATGGATATAGCCAACTTCATAACCTGGAGCAACCATGTTTAACAGCACACCTAGTTCTTCACACGTTTTTTTATGAGCCGTAAAGATAAGCATTTTACGGTTCATCATCGCTTCTTGCTGAATTTTATCTTGAATAAATTGCAGTTTTGAAGGTGTTTCGTCATTTTGTACATAGTCCGGGTGCAACCAAGGGCATGATGCCGTTTGACGTAGTTTACCTAACCATTGAGAAATCTCAATTGACGAGTATTTACTACGTACACCTTTCATACGAGCTAGCGCTAATTCGTCCTCATACATTTTGAACCATTCACCAAAATCTTTAAGCGTTTGAGCATATACTTCTTTTTCGTTCTCATTTTGAGCAACGTGTAAACGACGGTGAACAGGCTTTGGAATACGGATTACATTCGCAACATCATCATCCGTTTTTTTACGGCGATACATGACTAAATCGAGTAAGCTCCATAATTCCTGAGTAGATGAAACACGACTACTAATAGCTGTGCTATCCATTAAAGCCTTTTTATCCGCGCCTCCGTAAATTGTTTTGAAACAACGCTCTCCATAAGTACCAAATGCCTCAAATGGCTCTAATTGAATACGATTCCAGAAATGAACCTTGTCACCGAGCATCCAAGCAAGTAACCAAAACAGATCACTGGCTCCGTTTTCAGCTGGCGTACCGCTAATAACAACGCGTGTACGAGTTTTAATCGCCATGATTGATTTGCAACGAGTTGTACTACCATTCTTGAATAGATGGCCTTCGTCAACTGCTGCTGCCTTATATGAACGATTAAAATACTTGAACAATGGCTTTCTACGTAAAATTAATTCAATCGTGCCGTCCTCTAAAGTTTTGGTTTTCTTTGTTTCTGAAGCCCAACGCTCATAAGAAACTAAATGAATACGTTTAGTGCTCTTCATATCACTTGGATTATGAAGGACGATGTAATCATCGGCTAAACCTAGGTTCTCAATTTCAGCTTCCCAGTCACATAGGTTACGTGACATTGTAACGATTAGGATTTTAGTATTTGAAGGATCTGCATATAGCCCGGCAATTGTTGTGCGCGTTTATAGTGATAGGTAACTCTTTGAAGTAATCTCCAAGTTTTCCCCCACCCCACACCGTGCGTGCGACTTTCATCGCACACGGCGCTCCATCAATTATGTGTATGTTACGCATTTACAACCTCCATTAGCGTTACTGCTAATGACGGTAGCTTTCTCTATTATTAACTAGTTTTCATTCACTCAACTTTTTTGTATTTTCGTATTGTTTTCTGTATTTTAGTAGCTTCTTAGCACCTGCGGGGCTTAGTTGTAAGCTTGGGTCATTGTTGGAGTGCAATAGTTTGTGGCACCTCTTACATAGTGATGCGAGGTTGCTCACTTTGTTGATTAGATTAGGCGGTAATTTGGGATTCACATGATGCGATTCAAAATTAGCCCAAAGTTCTAAACTACAACATTTACACTTACCTTTATCTCTTAAATATGCATACTCACGATTCATTAGATATTCAAACGTTAAACGGAATTTGTAGGTGTGCTTATTAGCAAAGCCATGTAGATTCTGTCTTTCCAGTTGTTTTAGTTCGTAAATGGTACCGTTCCTTAACAATGGCAGTTTCTTGTTTGAAGCTCTCTCGTAAATCTTCCTTCCTTCTTCTGTGTACGGTGTCATTCGGTGGTTAATCCTAAATGCGTCAACACTGTGCGTAAAGCCAAATTTGGTGATAGCCATGTTTGTTTCCCCGATTTTGAGGAAGAAAATTCTATCTCGCCTATTTTCATGCCTTGCCGCGCAGTTGCTGGAGGTGTTTGCTTTAATAGTAAGCTTTCGAAACCTTCCTCTGTTCCCGTTGAGATACTTAACTGTTTTCCATGTTTGGTACAGTAATCGGTTATCCCATGATTTAAAGAAGTTAGTACAATTTGAGTATTTATAGTATTCAGCGATTCCTACTATTTTTGAATTGATTCTTTCAATCCCTAATGCTCGGTCTTCCTCATATTTCGTTCTCCATCTTAGCCTCTTAATTTCTTTGGAAACTTCAGCTAATTTAACTTTGACTTTTTGATTGTTGGGTATAAACTTCCCAACAATTTTGTCTTGGTACCGTGACTTTTCAGCGAAGAACTCAAACCCTAAGAATTTGGCTCTTTGTTTGCGGATGTCAGTTATTAGCGTTTTTTCCTCCGATAAATCGAGTTTCAATTGAGCTTTGAAATATTTTGTGACGTATCTCAAAACAGATTGTGCTTTCCATTTAGTGTTGCAAAGGATAACCCAATCGTCAGCGTATCGGATCAAGAATACTTTCTTGCCTGATTGCCCTAGTTTTGCTCGTTTGTCAGCTACGAGTTTTCCGTTTTTAGAGTAGCTATATGGATTTTCCATGTACATTTTGTTAATCAAGTGGTCGAAGTTGTTTAGATAGGCATTGGCTAGTAAAGGTGATATTATTCCACCTTGTGCCGTTCCTACATCGGTAGGATATAGCCTTTTATCTTCTTCAATTACACCAGCTTTAAGCATTTTCTTGATAATCGCTAGAACACGTTTATCTCGTATGCCTAGATTCCAAAGTATTTCAACCATTTTATTGTGATTGAGGTTGTCGAAAAATCCTTTAATGTCACCTTCTATAGCAAAGTACGTATGGCTTCTGTTAATCCTATCGATTATTTCAGCCATTGCGTGACTTGCTTTCCTGTAAGGTCGATACCCGTATGAATGGACGTAGAATTTAGCTTCAAGAATTGGTTCAATTACTATGCGAACGACTTCTTGAATAATTCGGTCAATCATGGTCGGTATTCCTAAAGGTCGGGTTTTACCGTTTGCCTTGGGAATGTTCTTCCTTTTAATAGGTAAGGGGCTATAGTTTTTAAGGTGCACATTAACAAGTGAAATCAATTCTTTGTATGGCATATTTAAATAGTAGTCAATGGTATTTCCGTCAATGCCTGCCGTTTTGCTACCCTTATTCGATTTAATGTTGTGTATAGCAGTAATAATTGTCTGCTCATTTAACATTAAGTCAATTAAGTTATAGAAAGGTTCATCGCCCTCTTTAGAGAGAGCATACATTTCATCGAGTAATTGTTTTAGTTCATGTTCAGTATTAACTAACTGTGCTTTTACCTTCACTGTTTCCCTCCTTCATTCATACATGTTCATGTATGAGTGTGATGTGGGTGAGTGAATTAACTGTTTACCTATCAAGAAATAGGTTTACACTTTAGTCGTAGAGAATAAGCTCATAATTGACTAGTGCCCTTCGCTCTGATTGGTTTATTTCTCTCTGGGGAACTTCCACAGCATTTCGTCTGCTTTATATCCACCGTCACTGAGCCAATCGTCGTCGCTACTATGACACCGCTGACTGATTTCCAACTTCGTAGCTCTCAAAAGCTCCATTGGAAACCTCTCAAACGTTCCATTATTCTTATCCCTTTATTTGAAAACCTTAGATGCCCTCTATACACCGCCACCTTGTCCTATTGCGAGATTAACCATAACTGCAATAGGCGTTGTTTCGTCGTCTAGGGAACCCGACGGACAACAGAAATTGGTTTAGGCAACAACAATTTCTCTTTAGTGGATGATAACTTGTAAAGTACGGGTAAGTTATCTCATGGGTTACGATGCGTACATATCGAGGGTTCAACTTCGTTCATCATAGTTTTCTTTTAAGGAACTCCGCCTTATTACACACAATCCGTATTATGTGTGCATTGTGACGACTTCACCTGGCTTCACACCCTCCTCGATTTGAGTTTTGGAGAGCATGCAGGAGTATCAAGTCACTGTTTATTTGGTTATTAACAGTGGTTTGGAATTTCACCAAACATATCAGAATAATAGTTGTAACAGCATTTTGCTGTCCCTGTTTTTCCCGTTGTATCAACGGTTATACAGAACGTTTCGCACTCCCGAGGCCCATATCCATCCCATTCAATAAACGTTTACGTGAACCGATAAGCGCGGCTCCTTCGATCTGATAATCGAATAATTTAGTCGTGTCATGTAACACGCCGCCAAAACGTTCTACTACTCTCGCATAGCTACGAGCATAAGCGTTTGTTTCTTTATGCTCGGCAATTGGTGTGTTGAAATCATCATAAGTACGACGCGTTTTTTTGAAGTCTTTATTTAGCTCGTCGAACCCGTTAAGAGTTACGTTTTTAGCTAAAAGATTTTCTATCGCTTTTACTTCAGATAAGTCCTGGACACCACGATTTAGCATGATGTTGTAGTTTAATGAAGACAGTTTTTTATAACGGTCACGTTCATGCCCTTTCATTAACGCAATGCTATGCTCAAAGTGAACACTCGCACTATTCATTAAAAAATTCACATAATTGTTTACTAAATAATCCTTTTGTTTCCCTAAAATAATCTCATTCTTTTCCTTTGATAAATTAATCTCTAACATAATCTGTTATCCTCCTTAAAAATAAAAGGAAGATACGATCTAACGTCGCATCTTCCTTAACTAAGTTAAAAGCCAATGTTATTTGCTTACTTGCCCTAACATTACTTTTACATTTTCAATTTCAATTGTTCCTGCGTCGGCAGATTCCGCTTCTAAAGTAACAGAACCTAAGAATGTAACGGGAGCGCCTGCAGCATTAATACAAATGAATACTTCATCTGATTTTAAAGCTGTTAATGCACTTTCGATCGCTACGACCGATAAAGCAAAACCCGAAGATTCCCCTTCACAAACAACGCCTAAGCTTTGTTGAAGTACATTTTCATAAATAGCTAGGTACTTACCATTGGTATGAGTAAATTTAATGGTACCTAATGCCCCTGATAATCGTTTTACGCGACGAGCAACTTCTAATAATTCGAGTCTGTCAATCTTCCAAACAAATGGAGAATTTTCATCTACATATAGTTTTGAAGTATCAACAAATTCACCGTCAATAATTCTTGTAATAATTTTTGTATTCGGTGCTTGGATTAATAGGCGACTGCCATCATTTACAAGTCCAACAGTTACAGCCTCTTTAACCAGTTTATTAACAGCTTTCATTGCTTCTTGTGGAATCGAAAAGCCTTTCGATAACCACTGACCGTCAACTACTTGATTAATAGCACGTACAGCGTCAGAAGCCTCTACAACAAGTTTTCCCTCTGCATTTGAACCAAAGTGAACACCTTTTGTAATTGGGTAAGTCGCGGCTACTTCTGAATCATTCGATGAACAGAAATGAGCGAATATACGACTGTAATAACCCCAATCAAGAGTGATTGAATCACCTTCAACCTTTGGAACTACAACAGCTTCTAACTTGCTTGCATGTTCTGTAAATAAGATCAGTCCGTTTGAACGTCCCCACTTTATAGAAACATGACCGTTTTGAATTTCCCCGAATACTGCTTCAACATCATTTGGTAAAACGCCGATTTTTAATAGCATTTCATGAGCCGATGCAATAAATTTAAAATCCTTTTTCACAATTGCTTTAACTTCTTTTTCAACTTCAACCAACGCATTTTTTAATACAAATTTTACAACTCCATTTTCAGCGATAACACCAATTGAAGCGTCTTCGTCTCTACAAAATTTCGCTGCACCTGCCATTGATTCGATAACCTCTTTAACGTCGTTTGCCTTAATATAGAACATAATAATGTTCCTCCTTAAAAATTTTATTTATTGATAATGTAAGAGAACGCAAAAAAGCACTATCAATAAATGAACAGACTGAACCCTTTGAGAGTTTAGTTGTTACACTTAAAGATAGTGCTTAAAAATATTCATTCCTTAGGAATGAATAAAAATTAAAAATTAAAAGTTACAAATATCAATACAGCAATTATACCGTAACAAGCGGTTGCTTACAACTTATTTATTACGGATTACTAACTCTAACTGCGACACATAATGCCCGTTAGAATAGAGATTCTTGCTGAAATCATTTATTAATCTATTAATCTGTAAAATTTGTTGCCAATCCATATTAGGTAAGCTGCCCCAAGCGGTAGCGTCGCCCTTTTTATGAGCTAATAACGCCTTTCCGTATGATTGAAGCAATCTCGAACTGAACAACTTCTGGTCTTTGTTTTCAAACAGTTTATCCCACGACTGAACAGAAATTAATGCTGCTGCAGGTGATTGTGTAAATAAATCTTTTACTACGGCAACCCACTGATCCAACTTTTCCTCACATTCTTTTAGTAATGCTAACTCACTTGCAAATTCAGACAATACCGCTGCGGTAGACAATTGAATATTCAATGTATCTAAATCCCCGGCAATTGAAGAAATGACAGTCGAGCCGACATTAAATGTTTGAACGCGACTCAAAATTGTATCGAGTAGCAATTCCTTATGTTCAGTTGTCATTAAAATATTTACATTCTGCTTAGGTTCTTCAAGAAATTTCAGAAGTGCATTGGCAGCCTGTGGGTTCATCTTATCAGCATGGCGGATAATGAACACTTGACCATTGCCCTCATAACTCTTTAAAGCCCCTTGATTTAATAGCTCACGAATTTGGTCCACTTTAATATACTGGCCTTCTGGCTCAATGAAAAAGACGTCCGGATGATTATTGTTAGAAATACGGTTACATGTAATACACTCGGCATTATCGCACCCACACAAAATCTTCTTACTTAACCAACGCGCAAAGCTTACTGAATCAACGCCTGCAAATAAATACGCATGACGTAGTGATTTGTCACTGATTTGTTTTTCAAATAATCGTTTTAATTCATTCATATTAGTCACCTTAAAAAAATAAGGGAATAGCTAACTATCCCCTTAAATCCCTTCAATTATAATTTCGTCACTTCATCGTACTTTGCTAAAACAGTCTCCCAATCAGCTTGTGTTAAAGCTACATAGTTCAATGGTTTGTATACATCAGCAAAAGCCTCTTTAATATTCTTTTCGTGAATTAGCTTGTTAATCAACGCGACTTGGATCTTGTTCTCATGAACAATAACCAGGCAATCGTCATTTATTGCTTTTACACTAAATTCATTAAAGATACGTTTCGTTGCTAAGCTTTTATTTTGTAATTCAGCAACAAACGTTGGCTTTATTTGTTCAAACTCATTTAACAGTCCTGCTTTCGCTGTTAAGATCGTGTTTAAAGCTAAAGTTTCTTTATCTGAAAGATTTACGCCAATACCACGATTTTCAAGTGGTGTCGGTACGTTAGAAATTGAATGTTCTTGTACAGGAGCTTGCTCTACTACTGGTGCTTGTTCGAATGCTTGTGGCTCTACAATTGTAGTAAAGCTTTGCGGTTCAACGTTGGCAGTACCTAAGTCAAAACCTTGTGGCTCAACTACTGGTGGTTGCTCAAAGCCTTGCGGTTCAACAGTTGCCTGTTCAAATGCTTGTGGCTCTACGTTCGCATTACCTAAATCGAAACCTTGTGGCTCGACTACTGGTGGTTGCTCAAAACCTTGTGGCTCTACAAGCGTATCAAAGCCCTGCGGTTCAATGGCTGCCTGTTTAAAGCTTTGTGGCTCAACAACAGACGACTCATTTAATTCAGGTAACTTTTCTGATTCTACAGCAACATTAAAGCTTTGTGGCTCACTAGTACGCTCAATTTCAACACTTTCTTTATTGTCAATTGGTAGCTCAGTCGCCCAATTAGTACCGTTTTCAGCTAATTTTATAGCTTGCTCTATGAAACCGATTGGATCTTCAACATCAACACTTTCCGTTACATCACTCTCATTAATGAAAGGTTGTTGCGGAATGCTATTTTCCTCAACTTTCACCGCGTCATTACCTAATTCAAATGCAGGTAATTCATGGTGAGTTGGTTCAACCGGAGCAAAGTTTGTCGGTAATGATTGCTCGTTAGTAACGATAGGCTCGTTAATCGTTTCAATCGGCTCTACAGGTGTAGTTGCAACGTTTGTTAATGAAATATTACCGTTACCGATAAGACCGCGCAGCTCGTCGATTTGAGCTTGTAGTGATTTATCAGCACCCGTAACCATATCAATGATTGTCATTTCCATAAGTAATGACAGGTCATGATGGAATTTCATATCATTCACTGTTTGCTGTAGCTTTTTCATGTATGCGAATACTGCATCATTTGAAATCGCATTGGCAACTTCTGCAAAGTTTTTATCCGTATGCCCTTTCTTTAGATCGGCCTTACCTTGTAATTTACGGAATACAAGAATATCACGTAAATAGATTAGTAATTCCTCAACAAAATACTTTGGCTCTTTGCCTTTATTGAATGTTGAATTATATAGCTCTAATGCTGATTCCAGTTCTTTATTCGCAATTTTTATAAGGAGTTGACCGATAATTCGAACGTCAACGGAACCTGTTAAAGCTAAGACGCTATCAAGTGTTACAACTTCATCCGTATTAGAGGCCATGCTTAACGCCTGGTCTAATAAGCTGACAGCATCACGTAATCCACCATTGGCAACTTGTGCGATTAGGTGTAACGCTTCTTCATCCATTTTACGATTTTCCTGTACTAAGATATGTTGTAATCGTTGTACAATCGTCGCGCTCGTAATACGAGAGAAATCATAGCGTTGGCAACGTGACAATACAGTTGCAGGTAACTTGTGCACCTCGGTTGTAGCTAAAATGAAAACTACGTGCTTTGGTGGCTCTTCCAATAACTTTAAAAATGCGTTAAAAGCCTGAGTTGAGAGCATATGGACTTCATCCAAGATAATCACTTTGTACTTACCGTTTAATGGCATAATACTAACGGTTTCTTTTAGCTCACGAATATGATCAACACCGTTGTTACTTGCTGCATCCATTTCATGAATGTCGATAGGATTTTCACAAGCGGCACATTTGCCACATGGATTAATTCCTTCTGGTTCATTACAGTTGATTGCCTTTGCAAATAATAAAGCCGAACTCGTTTTACCTGTACCACGTGGGCCAGTAAATAAGTAAGCATGGTTCACAGCATTGTTTTTAATCGAGTTTGCTAATGTTGTAGTAATATGTTCTTGCCCTACTAAATTATCAAATGAAGATGGGCGGTATTTACGGTAAAGTGCTAAGTTTGTATTTGTCGTCATAGTTAAAATTCTCCTTAAAAATAAATGTCGTATTAGTTATTCATTAACTCTTTTAATTTTCGTTTCATTTCACTATTCACATAGGTTGGTGCGGATACACCGTCACGTGAATTGAAAGTAATTTCATTTTGAATTAGCACACCTTTATGTAGCAGGTTGTTAATTAAAACATTCGTCATTTCTGCAGCGTAGCGATTGGTTTCGACACGTTGAGGATTGTTGATTGTTTCCGCGCATGATTGCGTAGGAAATACTGAATCATGGTCCTCTAAAATATCGGGATATAATAAGCCTACGGGCGGCACTACTACTTCCCCTTTAACTTTTAATCCAGCTACGACCTGTCCTGAAAAGCCACTATCAGCAATTAAATCTGTTACTTGCTGGAATGGTATATCTTTGTCAAATTCTTCTTTAACCCGAACACCTTCAACACCCACGTCAATGTACAGTAAGTTCTCCGCTTGCATGAAATACTCATGCATTAATTGGCGTGTACATAGTGATAGGTAACTCTTTGAAGTAATCGCTGAGTTTTCCCCCACTCTAAACCGTACGTGCGACTTTCACCGCATACGGCTTGCTATCAATCTATATATAATTCAAACTAGAATTTGAATGTTTCTTGTTAGTGAGCTATAGGTTCATTTCCTACTATCTCTCTTAATTTATCTATCTTTTTCCATGCTGTGATGTTTAATTTCCCAATGCGTTGAATAAGTTTATTGATAACGTCTTTTCCTGTTGCATGTATAAGTCTGTGTACATCAGTAGTGATGTACATGAGGTTTTTATATTCATCCGTTCCACCCATATTTCGAGGGGTTATATGGTGTACTTCCATATTATTGATTAGCAATGGCTCTTGTGTTATTGCACATTTACCATTTTGACCTATAAATAGTGAAATACGATTATCGTTATATTCGGTGCTCCTATTCGAGATAGGATGTTTCATAAGATATAACATCGTTGCCATGTTAGCTTCATTCAGATTTTTGTGTATTAATTCCCGTCCCTTTTTGGTGTAGGCACAAATTTCTTTATTTAAAGCTTTATGACTCTTATGTTTGATACCTGCGATTGGATATAACGGTTTACCCATAATATAGTAGGTTTTGAAATTATAGCGACCATAGAATTTCTTATACGTTTTAGGAATTTCTTCTGACTTGGTATTTTCTTTCGCCACGTTTTTAAGACATTTATCAACCATCCTGAATGTTTTAGCATGTATCTCCGCAAAATCTTTATTTACCATAGTAGCTATATCATAGTAGTTATGGTATCCCAGGATTTTTGCGTTCAAGAGGTCTACTGTATCAACATTCGGTTGGTCTTTAATTCTTACAATCCCACGTCGGTAACTCGTTGTAATTTTTTGTTTGGCTTTATCAGTAATATGTGATTGAACAACATAATCTGTTTTAACAGCCTTTTTCTTTTTAGCCTTAAATTTTATTCCTAGAAATTCAGTGTAGTTCTTTTTGAGGTTGGTAACTTTGGATTTATCTTCATTGATTTCTAATCCTAAGCGGTTTTTCAGCCATTCTTTAACTGCAATTAATGTTTTACTTGCTGAGTTAAAGTCTTTGCAGAAGATTTTAAAGTCATCGGCATATCGGACAATGAACATTTCTTTAAGTTCACTGCTGTTCCTCAATGCTCTGTATTTATGACTTCTATCTAATCTACCTCTAGATATTCTCTCGTAGTTGTGTTTTGTTGGCATGGTCTCCCATTGTGAACTAATCCACCAATCCAACTCATTTAAAACTACATTAGATAATAGAGGCGATAAGATTCCACCTTGTGGCGTACCTTTTTCAGATTTCCCTATACCTTCGATTTCGGATTTTAAAATTTTTGATATTACGCAAATTAAATTTTTGTCTTGAATACCAAGTGACCATAATTGTTTTAATAGCTTTGCATGATTCACATTGTCAAAGAATCCTTTAATATCTACATCAACTACATAGTAGAATTTTGAAAGGTTTACAAGTGACATTGCTCGTACAATCGCATGTTTGGTACTTCTATTTGGTCTAAAGCCGTAACTATGGTCATAGAATTTGGCTTCACAAATAGGTTCTAAAACTTGCTTAATGCATTGCTGTACAATTCGATCTGTAATAGTGGGTATTCCTAGAGGTCTTTTATCCCCATTAGGTTTGGGAATCAGTACCCTACGAACTGGCTTAGGAAAGTAATTATCCAACTGTTGTTGAATTTTAATTACAAATTCATCAATGTCGCTGTTTCCTAATTTGAGAATATTTTCTTTATCAGTTCCCGGAGTTTTACTACCCTTATTACTTTTAATGTTGCGAAAGGCTAATTTTATATTTTCTTCTGAACGAATTATTTCCATGAGATTTCGGAATTTATTATCCTTTTTACTTAATGCATATAGTTCATCGAACATCGTTTGCATATCATAATATTCATTGTTTCTTAGTAATCTCTTTTTAAGTTTCCTTTTGGAATGTCCTGTTTCAAGTCGGTTACTAACCATGTGCTTTCACCTCTATTATTCTTACTCGAACCTTGTAACTGTGAACGATTCCTATTCTAGTTATTATCAAATTTATATATAAACTGACTAATGGCTGTTCCTCCATATTCATTACAAATACTTCTCAGGTCGTGCCATCGCTCTTACAAGGATTAAGTAATGTTATATCTATAATTTAGATTTTCCATTACAACATTTCATAGGAGGTAAATCCTTCATGTTCCTTGCTTTCAACGTTCCGATATTTTTTATCCTTGCATATGCTTTTAGGTGTACTCTGTGAGCCTGTTTGCTTTAATTTGCCTGTAACAAATTAAGGTTTTTCATAACAACCATTTTACTAAACCTCACAAACCCTACAACTTAGGTAGGTACAGCATTTCTACTGCATCGATATATAGACTTTTTATTTCGAGTATTCGCCAGTCATTATGACATCTCACCATGAGCATTTTATGGACTCCCGGCATATCAGATACATTAGTTACCTCTAACTAACTTTCGTTTCTTATATAATTACAAGAGTTACGGTATCCTTCTGCCGACTTCACCGAGCTTCACACCATCAATTTATTTACCTTAATTGATAGCATGTCGGAGTATCAGAGGAAGCGTTTCAGGGCGTTACTCCTTCATTCCACTTTCTAAAAATATCAGTTCATACAAAACAGTTTTTGTATGCGTAATCTTTTCAATTACGAACGTTTCGCACGGTTATTATCGACACATCCTACTAAAATACGAAATGCTTCTGTATCATCACCGAAAAGGGTATCTAAATGTTCAAGCTCGGGAACGTACTCGGTAGATGCTAAAACATCCAAACTGTAATGTTCACCATAGCGTTCAGCTAGAGAATAAACCTTGTATTCGCCTACTTCATCAGAAGAAAATAGTTGATTACGAGTATTTTTCTGCTCTATTTTATCTCCGTCCACAATCATATAGCGTAAGCCTTGGATTCGTTCGCGGAAATTATTGTAGGTTTGCAAATTGTTTCTTACAAAAAACGAACCATTTGCGCCGGTTCCGATCGTTACTTGATTGAATTTTAATTTCTGGTTTTTGTCTAAAATAATCATAGGTATAGTCCCTCCACTACAGTTACGTTTTGTTTCCAATCCGCAGGATAGCTCACAGGCTCCATACCATGACTTAAATCGAAAATATCTTCCGCTTTAAATGGTACTTCATGCTCGCCCATCTTTGCGCGGAAAACTGTTTCAATTTCATCTTTATTTAATCGACCAAACACTCCAAAAACACCAAATGACGTATTAAACGATTGCTCGTTTTTATTATCCGTTTCTGAAAAGAAAGCACGCATAACATTATGACTATGCACTTCTAATACAGGGATATAACGCATTGATCGGTATTCGTTCGTGTGTTCGAACTTAATAGCGACAGCTGTGACACGTTGCTTAGGACAAGCAACAACATACTCCGCTTTTTCAATATCATAATACACCCGCAACGCGACTTCATATTGCTGATTCTCCATTACATATGAACGGAAAAAAGCAACAATCTGTGCGTAAATGCTCCCCGGTATCTTTTTGAACTTCCACTCGAACGTGTTAGTCAGTTCAGGCATATCACGAAACGTTACATTGTAACGATCCATAACCTCGAAAACGAACTCGTCTTCTGCTTGCCCGATACGTGACAACATACGACCATATGGTGCATCAAATAAGGCAAATACCGATTTATCTTTGCTAATGACATAGCGATAAAACTTTTTTGAAGCAGCGGCATCGTCAACATTAATGAAAAAGGAAGGCGTAAAACGCCCTCCTTCCTCACCGATGGCACCCTTTGAGCCAGCAAAGGCGTCAGGGAACAATCGTTTTTCATCTTTATATAGTGATAGGTAACTGTTTGAAGTTATCTCCAAGTTTTCCCCCACTCCACACCGTACGTGCGACTTTCACCGCATACGGCGTTCCATCTAACTGTCTACGTAACTACTAATTCAAGGTTACAAAGTTTCCTAAGTTGGTTGATTTTTGTAATCTGTTTTGTGTCAAGTTTGAAGAAATCAACTATTTTCTGAATTATTTCAGGTTGTGTTGCGTGAATGAGCTTGTGAATTTCCTTGTGAATAATTATTAAATTATCAAACTTATCCGTACCGCCTAATTTTAAAGGTAGTTTGTGGTGGCAATGTACGAGTTCGGCTGGTAAAGCCAATTTCGTAATGTGACACAGACCCTTTTGCATTGAGAATTTGGAAAGTCTATTATCCATGTATTCTGCGCTTTTGTTAGGTAATTTGGATTTCATCAGTCTGATTAACTCATTATCCCAAGAATAATTTTTCCCATCTTTATATATATTCATTGTTTGTGAATAACAAAGGTTATTTTTAGTGCTTCCGATAGCGATAGGGAAAAGTAGAGTATTTCCAATCCTATATGTTTTGTAAGTTGTCGGATAGAACTTGGTGTAGTATTCTATTCCGGCTTTCCCTCTAGGGTAGCCGTATTTAGATACTCTCCTTAACCTGTTTTTCAGCATTATACGAGTCCTGTGATAGATGTGTTTTAAGCTCACGCTAACATGTGTTGCGTATTTGAAATAATTTTGAATTCCCAAAACGACTGAATTGTACTTAAGTACATTGCTTGCGTTTGGGTGTTTTTGTAGTTGATAAGTATGGTTTCTTAAGTTGTTAATTATTTGCTCAGTCTTTTTATCGTCTATATATGAATGGCATACCCATTTAGCACCCTTTTGTACTGCTTTCATTTTGAAACCTAAGAACGAAGTAAATTTGTCTTTAACACATATAACTTTCGATTTCGTTTCCGAAATGTCGAGTTTTAGTCTGTGTTTTAGATAATCTTTTACTGCGTGAAACCAACGCTTAGCGTGGTCGTAGGTGTCGGTCATGATTCTAAAATCGTCGGCGTATCTGATTAGAAAGCCGGGTTTGAGATTAGAATTCGTTTTGAGAGCGTGGTACATGTGCCTATGGGTGTATTTATGGCGAGTTTCGAAAGTTTCCCATTGGTTAGAGATCCACCAATCTAGGTCGTTTAATACGACATTAGAGAGTAGAGGGGAAAGAATCCCTCCTTGTGGTACACCTTTTTTGGGAATCCCAATCCCTGTTATCGGAGCTTTTAACATTTTGCTGATAATAGCGATAACTCGTTTGTCCTTTATGCCAGTCTGCCAAAGCTGTTTTAGCAATAGTGAGTGGTTTACATTATCAAAGAAGCCTTTTATGTCAATATCAACTGTGTAATATTGCTTACCTCTGTTGATTAAATGTTGCACTCTGGCGACAGCATGATGTGTCGCCCTATTTGGTCTAAAACCATATGAGTGGTTATGGAACTTTGCTTCACAAATTGGTTCCAAAATATTCAGGAACATTTGTTGAATAATTCTATCCCTAATACTAGGAATGCCGAGTGGACGCATTGAAGTGCCGTCTGCTTTCGGAATCATAACTCTCTTTATAGTCTTTGGTTTATAGAAATTTAGACTGTTTTTAATGTAATTAACAAAATCTTCTTTTTCCATTTTTGCTAGTTCTTGAATGGTTTGTTTGTCTGTACCGGCTGTATTTGCACCGTTATTTGACTTTACCATTCTGTAGGCTAACATGATGTTTTCTTCGGTCGTTATTAACTCATATAGATTCTCAAATTTATCATTATTACGGCTTTTTTCGAAAAGTTCTTTTTGAACTTCGTTTTGCCCGTAATATGTAGTAGCTCTTTTTGTTCCCACTGGTGCAGTATCACTCCTTTAAATACAGGATAATACCAACTCACCTTCTTACCTGAAAGGTGGGATTCACTTTGTAATTTTTAGTTACGAGATAAACTCGTTAGACTAAGGGCTATCCCTCCGTTATATTTCTATAACTTCAACGGTACTGTGCCCTCGCTCTCACAATGATAAATGCATTTCGGTTATTAAAAACCTTATAGCAAACTTCGTGTCGGATAACACTTAAAAATGAAGTTCATTGCTTTCCACGTTCCTGTATATCTATCTTTACATATACTTTTAGGTGTCTGCTATATGCCTGTGAAATTATAATCTCGATTGTTGATTATCCCGAATTTCATAACATGGATTTTTACTTTTCGGTATTCCACCATGCGATTGCATGTCCATTATTTCTAATGGTTATGGGTCTAGACATGTACGTTCGCAGATTCGTCAGTTTCCTTCGAAACATTCTCACCATGAGTATTTTATAGAGTCCCGGCCTATCTCTTACCGTGCCTCTGAAAAGAGGTTTAGGCTTGATTCAGCCGACTTCACCTAGCTTCACACATTGTAATAAATCCGATTACAATGCATGTAGGAGTCTCAGACAATTGATTTCAGCGCAACATGACGGCTTCATTCTCAATTTCGATATACAAGTTAAATCTCTTGTACTTTAAACATCTTATTCAGTTTAAATAGTTTTACGAGATTCACCTATTTCACAAGTAAATTACTTGCTTGTAAGGTAACGTGTCGCACCCATATCCCACTTCGTACGTGCTGCACTAAATTTAGGGAAATGGCGTTCAATACCTTGTCGAACGATCTCTAATGTTACTCCGTCTTCTGGAATATCATCTTCATCAACAAAATCACTCACTCGGAATGCTTCAGTAGGGAAATGAATCGTCCACTCAGCAGTCACTTTAAATTCTTCAATCGGTTTTGGTTTTGGTTTCGGCTTTGCTGCAGTTGTTTTAGCTTTGGCTTTTTTATCTTCCTCCGCGTTTAATACAGCTTTTTCTTCCTCAGTTAATACGTCCTCTACTCCAACCACATCAAAAATTGATAATTCTATAGTCATTTTAAATGACCTCCTTAAAATGTTTGTTTATCTTACTTGAATACAAAAAAAGCACCCAATCGATAGACAGACAGACGAATCCCTTGAAAGGTTTCGAATGTTGCAGCTCGATTGAGTGCTAAAGAAAGCCGATATACCAGTGGTTTCGGCAAATAGTCAATAAAAAAAGTAATCAAATAAAATATACGTTAATTATATCTAATTAATAAGGCCGTTGCAATAAGTTATTTGTAGTTTGTACTTTTACAACGTAATTTAAACTTGCCCCAATAAAAGATCTATTTCGCATGTGTGTTCACACGAAATAGATCTCTTTAAAACTCGTTCTAATTAATAGAATTCACCAACGGTTACATTTAGTGGCGTCAGTGTTTCATCGTCAAAATCGAGCCCCTCATACTTTTTAAACGAATCGTAGCCCCCATTACTTAAGTGACTGTTATTCGATGTGCTTAAAAATGCGTCCGGAAGCTCATCGCATGGAATACCTTTGAAATTGAAGCAAAGTTGACCTGTTGAAAAAACGTTCGAAAACGGGTACTTGTAAAGCTGTGTACCTTCGTGAATCGATTTCTTACCTTTTGCGGCAGCTAATTTTGCGTCAATGACTTCAAAATGCTCATTAACGGTGATAGCAAAAATAAGGCGCGGAAAACCAACCTTTTCTTTGAACATAACCGACTGAAATTTAGTAAAGTACCGATTTTTAGGTAAGTCGTAATAGAACACGTTCCCCTTATTCGTATGTGCCATAAATACGGCATTTTTAGGTAAAGGTGCAAAGAAGCGCGCTTCTTTTTGAGTAAAACGGTCATTTTTACGACGTGCCAACTCGTCTTCTAATACAAATTGGTCTAATTCAGTAACTCCATTCAGAAGCCATGTTCGCATTTCATTAGGGTTAGTTGGTGTTGAAACCTCACTTAAAGCTAATTTAATTAAGCTTTTCCTTAATGGGCTATTATGCTCGTTTGAAAGCAATATCTTTATTAGCTCCGTAAAAGCACTAACATGGGTCTGTGAAAGTTCTTCATTTGCCGATGCAAACTTTAATTTCGTTCCCCATAACATAATGAATTCCATTAATTGTGCTGTTGGCATTTCTTTAGCACTTGCTAAGGATATCAATTCGCGTAAAGGGCCAGAAAAATCAATTTGATTTTCTCTTAATTTCTTGGACCACAACAGAATTAATTCATTGAAGTGTTCTACTGAAAAGTTTTCAGCATTTACTTCACAATGCTTTAGAATATTTTCAACATTAATCGCACGACTGGAATTAATCATTTCACCGTTCAGGTATTCTAACATCACATCAACAAACTCTCTCGCCTCGTTATCGACACTCGTAGCTTGTTCTAATAGCAATGAAAACTCGTCAATACGGTCATGAATAAGTACCGATAAAAGCGTATCGATTGGTAAATCACTTGCAAACATTTTCTGTAGTTCAGTAATGTATACTGTACGGGCACCAACCTTTAACTCGTTTTCATAACGCTCAATTACAGGGTTTTTATTTGGTTCAATATTAATTTTAATCGTCATTTTCTTTACTCTCCAACCTCAGAACAATATTTGTCAAATTTCAATAATTCTTTAGCAATCAAGTGATTTTCGAAGTCGTAGTCCTCTAAATAAAGATAGAGAAAACCATGATCCTCCCATGACGTACACCTTAATGATTGCAACTCCTTAAAAAGCAATTCTAATTTTTCATCTATTTCATCAAGCCCCAGGTCCTGAATACGCTCATAACTATACAGATTTATTCGTAGCGTATCGTTTTCCATATCAGCTTCTCCTATTCCAGTTTCCTCAATAAATTCCATTAATGCTTCCCATAAGTCATCGTAAAAGTAGCCGACAAACTCATTATATTGGTGAAAAATACGGATATTTGAAGAAACAGGCTTCTTTGTATAGTCTTCAATCATCTTGCAAATGATTAATTTATCAATGGTTTTAAGCATTGTTACATGGTCGTCTTGTGATACAGCAGTATTAATCTTCATACTCTCTCGCTCCTAGAAGAATTTCTTTTTATTATTAGTTTTCAAGTGCCAAAGCTCATAAAATGTGCTGTCGTCCATTAACGTATAATGGGTTGGTTCAGCATCCTTTTCACCCAAGCAAAATTCTATATCGCCCTCAAAATAAACAGAGACGCTACAAAGGTTTTCTCTAATCGCGAGTAAATCATCTATTGAAATAGAATCAAATAGCTCTCTCATATCGTTAATACTAGCTCTATGATTTTTAGGGAAAGCTTTCATAAATTCTACTTGTCTTAAAAACGCTTCATCATGTTCAGTACGCGGTTCATCAATAAAACCAACTAATTTGTCATACATATATTTTCCTCCAAAAATAAAGGGGCTGGGACAAAACCCGCCTCAAAATCAAAAGCCGTTCAAGTTTTACGATGAGTAAAGTTTGAACGGCTTTATTATTGTGTGTCTACTATGTAGCCGTTGTTCTCCGTTACGGCGGACGCTTTCCTGGGGGCACGGCTCGAGCCTGTAGTCTCTCCCACGTGCTTGTCCCCTGGGAGTCGCCGCCTTCACTCCGAACAACTAATTTTTCTTCTATATCAAGTAAATCTCTGCATAATTTCAGGCGTGAAAAAGGGACATTCTCTGTTAAAATTTAAGTATCCTACCACCAAATTTTAAACGAAAGAAGTGTCCCTATGTTTAAAGATTATAACATGAATCAACTTATTTTACCGCTAGATTTAGAAGTAAAGTTACATAAAAATGATATTGCCTTTTCCATCCACCATTTGGTCGAAAGCATACCGAACGAAGCTTTCGCTCCTTTTATTCACCATACTGGTTGTCCATCGTATCATCCACGTATGATGCTAAAGCTGATTTTATGCGGTTACACACAATCCACTTTTTCAGGAAGAAAAATAGAGGATCTGACAAGAGACAGTATCCGTATGATGTGGCTTGCCCAAGGATATGAACCAAGTTATCGCACTATTAACCGTTTTCGTGTACATCCCAATATGAAGGAACTCATTCGCCAATGTTTTGTACAATTCCGTTGTCAGCTAGTTGAAGAAAAACTCATTGATCAAGAAGCGATTTTTATCGATGGCACAAAGATTGAGGCAAATGCCAATAAGTTCACATTTGTTTGGAAAAAATCAGTGGAAAAACATCATACCAACCTCGTAGAAAAATCAAATAAACTTTACGATGAGTTATTGGAACATCAAATTATTCCTGAAATCAAACGTGAAACGGATGAACAGTTATCAATAGAAGAGTTAACACAAGTAGCACATCACCTAGAAGAAGTAGTCGACGACTATACGAGCAAAATAGAGCATTCTGATGATGTCATTGAACGAAAAAAATTACGTAGCGAACGAAAAACACCGAAGCAAATACTCAAACAAGTACATGATTGGATTATAAGAAAACAGAAATATGAGAAGGATTTTAAAGTGTTTGGTACACGCAACAGTTATTCAAAGACAGATCACGAAGCAACATTTATGCGGATGAAAGATGACTATATGCAAAACGGCCAATTGAAGCCAGGTTATAATGTACAAATCGCTACTGAAAGTCAATACACACTCGCTTATGATGTATTTCCAAATCCAACAGACACGAAAACACTTATTCCATTTCTTAATAAAATTGAGGAAAGTTATTTTGAGCTACCAAAACATATTGTAGCGGATGCCGGATACGGCAGTGAACAGAATTACCATGATATTCTTAACAATCGAAAACGAACACCACTCATTACATTTAATCAGTACTTGAATGAACAGAAGCGAAAATACAAAAATGATCCTTTTAAGACAAGCAATTGGGTGTATGAGAAAGAAAACGATGCATACATTTGTCCAAATGAAAAGAGATTAAGATTCCAATATAATTCTGTTCGTACGGATAAAGCAGGTTTCCAAAGAGAATTTAAAATCTATGAATGTGAAGAATGTACAGGATGTCCTTTCCGTACAAAATGTACGAAAGCTGCGGAAGGGAAAAATCGTAGACTCATGATTAACGAGAATTGGGAACAACAAAAAGAAGAAGTAAGAGCGAAGCTTTCAGAAGAAAAAACGGCTGCCATTTATCGTCAACGTAAAATTGACGTGGAACCAGTTTTTGGATTCTTGAAGGCTAATTTGTGTTTCCGCCGATTTTCAGTTCGTGGAAAATCGAAGGTTACTAACGAAATAGGCTTGGCATTAATGGCCACAAATTTAAGGAAATATGCGGTAAGAGGATAATGCCTCTCCGAATATTTTCTTTATAAAGCGCAAAAAGAGAAATTGCATTGTGCAATTTCTCTTTTTGCGTGAACTGAAACTAATTCTGTCCCAGCCTCTTCAATTTGCCTTTTAATATTAATTTTTCATCGTCAAAATCAGCGTCTTTGAATTCCTTTAGGTAATCCATAGCACCAGAAGTTAAATGGCCCGTATTGTTTGCCATCAGAAATCCACTCGCTGCAAAGCTCATATCGTCAAAGCTAAATGTACTTTTCTCTCCCCAACAAACCTCTCCACCGCCATAAACGTTAGAGTAAGGATATTGGTAAAGCTCTGAATCGCCATTTAATCGCTTGCCATCGTCTTTAAGTGCATATACACGCATGCTGTGAATAAACCCACCACTATTTACAGTGTAGAAAAATGCTAAACGTGGGTGTCCGATCTCCCCAATAAATTGATTATGGAATTTGATACGATAGCGTGCCTTTTTCAACTCAAAGCCATACACTGTACGCTTATTCGTTTTAAACACATAAGAACAGCCAGAAGGAATAACCCCTTCAAAGTCTGTCACTTCATGGTCTGTAAGAATATCACGTGTATTCAGAACAAACTCGGAATAATCAGTAGGTGAGAATCCAGCAATTATTGAATACAGCAGGTCTTTTTCAACTTCTTGCTGCTGCTTCGTTAATGACCGATACATAAATTTAAACATCGACATTCTAGCTATACGTAATTTCTCATTATTCTCTTCGTTTTCAACAACAGGTGTTTGTAACAACTGGCTCATTAGATTTTTCGTTAGGTCTAACATGTTGGCATCGAATTGAATACGAGAATCCGCAGACAATCTTTTCATAAACTCATTCAATGTCCTTGTATCAATAGATCGGAACGTCCAAACGTTCTCCACGACAGCTCTAAAAATTTTAACGAGTCCTGGGTCAAGTTCGTTATTTTCACCTGTATTTAAAAAATGACTAGGTACATGACGTATGACAGTCGCTAAAAAGTCCTCAAAAATTCCTTCATCATGCAAATTTGAAAGTGAAGATTCGAAATCCCTGTGCTCTAATAATAGTGACATTAAAGCACCTGGAGTTAAGTTCGCTGCCATACTCCCAAAATAATCAGCGGGTAACATTTGGCGTGAACCAACCTTCGTATCATTTTCATAACGTTCCATTTTGATATGTTTATTATCCTCAAAAATAGCAATTACTTTATTAGTCATTTTTCTCATTTCCTTTTCTTAAAATTAACTCGTAATATTCCTTAAAAAATTGGCATGGTCTACCACGATAGTAGTTCATATATAGGGTTACACCTGTTTCTGAATAAGTCTCAAACTCAACTGGCTCACCGGTTTCCTCGTCAAGAATTTCCTCATAGTAAAACTCGGACCAACCATCACAAAGTGCTTCAACAAGTGACTCCATTTTGTTACGAGGCAAGTTTAGATTTAAATATAAGTAGCCTGTTTCATCGTCCCACTCGAAATCGGAGTTTGTAACATGTAAAAATTCAAGTAAATCTTCTAGATACCCCTCATTTTCGTCACTGGAAGACCCCATATAAAATTGCAAATCCCATTCAATATTTAAGAGCTTACAAACCTTCGCTATCATAATTCGTGATAAAGAACGAATAATAACGTTCTTGTCACCACTACCAATTGCACTTTCATAATAAAAAGCCATATACTTTTTCTCCTTAAAAAAACTTCTTTTTCGATTTTGGTCTAAGATAATAGTTCGTCGCGTCGGATATATTAGCAGCGTTGTAAAATTCGTGTGCTAGCTGATACACTTCAGGCTCGGCAAATTCATTTTCTTCATACTCGCCAGCCTCGTAAGTGTACATTTCATACACAAGATCAAACGTATTGATTAAATCGTCTAGCGACCAATCTTCCAACTGATCCTCTATATCAGAAGAGTGTTCGTATTTACCGAAATACAAGGTTGAAATAATCTCTACAGATTTATTTGTGTAAAGCCCGAATTCGTTTTGTCCCCAAATTTTATCTACGTCAACTTTCATAAAAAATCTCCTTCAAATAGCAAAAGGAAGCACATTTAAAATGTACTTCCTCATACTTTCTTATAATTAGAAACGATTTAAATAAATGCCAAGCGACGAGCACACGCTTTTAAGCCCGTACTCTGAAAAATGATATCGTTGGACCTTTATAAATTCATTTATCTTTAATGTCGTTAAAACCTTGCAGAATGCAGCTGTTTCCACACCCACTTCATCAAAATACTTTTCGTATCTGAATAATGGTTTAGGGAAAGGCTTTTTAATCGCTTCGATTGTTCCAAAATGTTCAATCAACGATTTTGCACCTTTTTCACCGATTCCTGCAACGCCTTTTATATTATCCGAGCTATCACCAGCCAATGCCTTTACATCAACAATTTGAACTGGCTTCAAGCCCCATTCTTCCTCAAAACGTTCAGGAGTATAATACACATCCTCTTTTCCCTTACGTGCAACAACCGTCACTTCTGAGCTAACTAGCTGTAGAAGGTCTTTATCGTTACTTAAAATGTATTTATGTCCGTTTAAATTGTTTGCGGCACTCGCGATTAGATCATCGGCCTCTAACAATTCATCCGTAAATACAGGAATTTGAGCATGACTTAAAACCTCTTTTAAAGTTTCCATTTGTTCTGTTAAACCGGGTGGTGTAGGTTTAGAATCTCGATTGGCTTTGTACTCGGGGTACAAATTCGCTCGGAAACCGCGCCCTTTATCAAAGAAGAACACTAATTGAGCATTTAACTTCTCTTGATATTCTAGCACCATGTTTAAAGCGAGACGTACAGCTGGAATAAGCTTTCCGTCTGGTGAACGCTTGTCAACTTTCTCTGTCACATAGTAAGTACGGTTAATTAAATTATTCCCGTCTACTAAAATCCAGTCATTAAAAAAAGGTTTCTCCTTTAACGTATTGTCTTTGTTCATGCGGATAAGTTCGTCAAATAAATTCATCTGTAACATAGTAATCTCTCCTTAAAATAGTGTAAACTGACCTGTCGCCTCAATAAAATCAGGCTTTTTAGCTGATTTCGGTTGTGGAGCCGACGGAGTTTCTTCAAGTTCAAATAAAAATAAATCGTCATGTTGATTGGTAGCAGTTGGCTCAGGAACAGTGACAGGAAGCTCAAAAAGCGTTGGCTCAGTAACTTCAACTTTCTCTGTTTTTACCTCTTGCTGTAAGTCATTACGTAGATCGCGGTTAAGATAAGCACCGCAGAATGATTTTTTGTTAGGTTCTGTAGTATCAAATACACATGCACCTCGCCCTAAATCACACTGTTGCCAATATGCGCAGCAACTAAATCTCGTATAATCCTTGTTTTCCAATAGAAAGCACCTCCTAAATTTTTAAAGCATTTTTAAGCATAAAAAAACGCTTATTTAAGAGATTGATGGGTTTTTAGACATAGTAATGCCTAAAGATCAATCGCCTAAATAAGCGTTTTCGAGTAATAATGGCTCAATCCAATGGCTGAGCAAAAATAAAAAAATAAGTAAAAGTAATAATAATCAAAGTATAGCACGAAACCTTATTTAAAAAAACTTTATTTTAATACAAATATTTGATACGCTTTCATTATAAATATTGTTATTTTGTTATTATTTCTTTTTCCTCTATCCATTGGTATAGAGTTCCTTTTTTTGAAATCAAGCACGCTAAAATTGGCTTATTATGCCCTTTTTAGCGTGCTTTTTTTTATTAGACAAAAAAACATTATTTATAGAAACTGACGAGAACCTATTTTTAAGGAGTTGAATTGTATGCTTAAACCCTTAGTAGCAATAGCAGGACTACACATTGTATTGGTTTTGCTTGATTTAGCACAAGGTACGAATTACAAACACATTTATTCAGATTTTATTATGGAATGGTGGCAGGTCTTACTCGCTTTATACATTTTACCTGCCGTACTGAAGGTAAACAGAAAATACAAATACAAGGTGTTCGACACACTTCGTTTAAAGCAATTTAAAGCCGAAAACAAACGCTTTAGATTTACGAGCGAAATGTCCTCACTATTGACTTTGTACTTACTGGAACCTCCACGTGCGCACAATCCAGAACTTGGCTTCATAGCAAGCGACAAATTCTATAAAGAAGTCGTTACTGCTTTCCACGAAAAACTAGCCAATGCTTCACGCGCTACAAAATCTACCCCTGACAAAAGAGCTTTTCACTTACTGATAATCGGTCCCAAACTTTTAATCAGACATTTCATTTATCTAGTAGCCCCTTTCGCATGGATCTTCTATGTAAAATTACAGCTGCAACTTACGTTCATATCGGACTGGCCAGTAATCACATTGCCAGTTGTAATCGCGTTGTTCCTTCGAACAGTCTACTTTGTGCAAGCAAACATCGTTTACTCGCCAATTGAGCTAAATAAAAAGCTTGTAGCAAATGATATGAATGAAAGCACACCGCTACACACTGTATTACCAAATACAGCACTAGGAAATGAAATCGTATCTGCTCAAAAGGTTGAGGCAGAGTACCGCCAACGTTGCTCATTTATTAGCCGAAACATACCGATTCCTGAACATGTTGAGCCTTTCCGCCATATATATTTCCCACATGAAATATATCCAACGAATATAAAGCTCAATACAAGCCAAATGAAGCCTGTTCCGAGTAATCATCAACAAGTGCAAACCAATGACGAAAACACCGCGCAGGAGAGCTTATATGCTTCTGTCGTAACGATTAAATTAGGTTAAGGAGAATATAGAAAATGACAAAAGTATATTTATTAGTAAGAGCAGGCGTAATGTACACAATACCGCATGAGGATGTTGAATTATCAATCAAGGCAACCAAGAAATCCAAGCTGGAAGTGTTAGCCCAACATATTGATCGAGAACACCCTCCCCTTATAACATTCACTGATTTAGAAAATAACTTCACTGTATTATCAGACGATGACGGCTTAATGGCTGGCGAACACTTATATATGGTGAAAGATATTGACGACCGCGTTTACCACATTCCCGGCACATGCATATTTGCAAAGTTAGATCAGACACATAAAATCGTACCTCTAAACGACGAGGACTTGGCTTATTTACGAGCAAATGTCCCCCTTCGTTGCTGTGCAATGCCTGAAATGTAAGAGACAGACCATACAAATAACAGAACCATATTAAGGAGATAGAAAACATGACAAACATTAAAGAAATTTCAAAAGCCGATTATTTAGAGCAACATTATGAGCATGGTTGGGACGATTTAGCTTATCCGATGCTACGCCTGTCGAGCGCGGTAAGTATCACAATGGAATTAGGTCGTGACTTTGGCTATGGCGATAAAACAATCTTCGGCCTGATCTTAGACAATGATTATTACGTAGCTTTTTCAATGAATGATGAAGACTTAACGATACAAAGTGCCATCATTTATGATGAATACGATGATGTCATTTGTCGTGGCAAAGTAAATTGGCTAAAAGAAGATGATGAACCTGTAAACATGGTTGAAAAATTAACCGGTTATTACAATGCCTATGCCAAACTCTATGATGTAGCACCATTACAAAATCATGAGGGTTGGTTATTAAAAGATATGACGGTAAAACAATCCGATGAAAATATGACGGAAGTTATTGAGCATTTTATGAATCACATATAAAAAGAAAAACGAGCTGCAGCATCCATGTTGGAATTGCTGTAGCACGTTTTTTTATTTTATCCGGAAGGCATTACAATATTTTCAGTCGAACCTGTTTTCGTCCCCATTTGAACGCTTCAGTATTAGAGTGTACTAAAACGTCAATTCGATTGTTTTTTATATCGCTTCCAATGTCACCAGCTATTGCGAACCCATACCCCTCTACCCAAACCCGAGAACCAAGCGGGATAACAGTGGGATCAACCGCAATTACTTTTATATTAGTATTTAAACGGACATTGATACCCATTTTCGTAGTACCTGAACATCCAGTACAAAACGGCGTATAGGCGGTTGCTTCAACAATTAACTCCTCTTTACTTGCTGTTGGCTCGTTTTCAACCTTTATGTCACTTGAATAATTACTTAAAGAATCTTCAAGATCATTCGAGTTAGCACGTATGATTGATTCCTCGGCAGCCGCGACAACGGGCTCCGGAACCTTTGTACCGATTAGTATAACTTCGGTAACTGGCTCTTTTGTAACTTCCTCTGAAACCATGTATTTCACTACCGGCTTCCCGTTTTCTTTCACAATCTCGTATGTAATTTTTTTCTGACCGTTTTTACCTTTTGTAATTAGTTCGCTTTCCCCTTTTAGTAAAGAAAGCCCCCTCTGCTTTTCAGTAGCATACGAAAGCGTCTCCTCTACAACTTTTGTAACTTTTTCAACACGAATAATTTCAATTTTCATATTCGCATGGATTTTTGAATCTAACCGGTAATTAACTTTATCAAGCTCACCTAATGTAACGCCTTGCTCTTTTAATAAATTACTAACGGAAGTAACAGTAGAGCGAACATTTCTACGTTCCCCTTGTTCAATAATAGCTACATCAAAAGCCTGTAATATGTCTATTTCGCGGTTTTTATCGATTTCGCTATCAAGAGGTAATGACAGCTTATCATTGTCTGACACATCAATATTGGCCTCCTGCAATATATCTCTGACGGCTGTTTTAGTCGTCCAGATAGATAACATTTCACCATTCAAATTAATTTTAACTGGCTTTGCTTGCTGCCATTGGATGGTCATACCTTTTTCAATCTTCGTATCAAGTGAAGGTGAAACTTTGTCATGTTTCGATACATCAATTTTTTGCTTTCCTAACAACCGTTCGACAGTATTAGCGTGTGTAGAAACGATTCGTTCCCCTTCATTCGTAACAAGTTTTACATCAACTTTAGTTATTTGAAATAGGATGACTCCAATCACAAGTAGTAATAGAGCGCTCACTATACCGATGGCTAATTTCCTTTTAGCTTTACGTCGTGGCGATAATAATTGTTCTATTAAATTGTCATTCGACATATAAACGCCTCCTAATACAATTGTATTATAGGTTGGTGAGTTATGCGATGGCGAGTCAATGTTTTTTAAACAAAGTAAGGTTCTAAATGATGCTTCCGAATTTCCAATATTACAACATTACTTTTCAATATATTAACAATAGAAATTAATACCATGTTGCTATATAATTGTTAAACGTCATAAGAACTTAGACCTACATTTGGTGTGAATAAGGAGAAAAAAGCAATGAGTTTTAAACTAGGTACCAAAATAAATTTGCTATTTATTAGTGTAATATTAGTATTTTCACTGATTATTGGCTTAGTAGTTACCAATCAAGTACGTTCAGGTGTAAAAGATTTTGCACTTGAAAAAGCAAAAAGCGATTTAGATTTAGCCTATCGCTATATTAATGAAAAATATCCGGGTGACTGGAATCTGAAGAACAACCAGCTGTATAAAGGGAATGTTCTGATAGATGAAAATTATGAGATCGTAGATGATATTGGGGCAGATACGGATGGTACTGTCACTATTTTTAAAGGCGACACACGTGTTACTACGAATGTAAAAACTGACGGGCAGCGTGCAATTGGGACAAAAGTTTCCGATGAAGTAGCGACTGCAGTTTTAAAGAATAAGGAAAAGTTCTTCGGTGAAGCCGATGTTGCAGGGAATAAATATCAAGCAGCCTATGAACCATTAGTAAACAGCAACGGGGAAGTAATCGGGATATTTTATATAGGTGCTTCGGAGTCAATGATTACCTCCATTGTTTCTCAGATCATAAAGAGCTTTATTATTGTCGTTTTAATTATGATCGTTTTAGCAACTGTAACAAGTCTTTACTTTTCAAAAGGCATTAAAAAGCGTTTAAGCGACGTTTCGGCTGTTCTGACAAGCGCCGGTATAGGGGATTTTTCACAACGCCTTACGGCATCTAAAAGTGACGAAATCACAGATGTAGCGAACAATTATAATAAGATGGCCGATAACTTGAAGATATTACTCCAGGAAGTTTCCAATCATTCCGATGTAGTCGAGCGTTCTTCGGAAAATGTGTTAGAAAATGCGAAAGAAAATGTAGGTTCAACGGAACATATCGTTAAATCGGTGACGAACATCACGGATAGCCTTTCTGATCAACAGGAAATGATTGAACAAAGTGTAGTCGCAATTAGTGAAATGACGATTGGCATAGCGAACATTTCAGAAAACACAGCGGATATTGCTGGATCATCGGAACAATCAATGACTCAGGCAAAACAAGGCTTCTCAAACGTTGAAAAAGCGGTTCATCAAATTACAACGATTTATGAAGCCAATACGAAAACAAATGAAGTTATTAAGGAATTAGAAAAACGCTCCTTAGAAATAGGCAATATAACGAAAGCTATAACAGATATATCAAGCCAAACCAACCTATTGTCATTAAACGCTGCGATTGAAGCGGCAAGAGCTGGCGAACATGGGAAAGGATTTGCTGTCGTAGCCGATGAAGTACGTAAGTTATCTGAGCAATCCAATGCATCAGCTAAAATGATTTCAGACATTGTAAGTGCAATACAAAAGGACACTGTGAGGGTTTCCGAATTTATGAGCCATACACATAAAGAAATTGAGAGTGGCATTGTTTATGTGAGTCAAGCTGGCGAAACATTTGAAAACATCGTCAGTGAATTTGAAAAATCTAATGCACAAATACAAGAGCTATCTGCCATTTCAGAACAAATGGCTGCAAGTATGGAAGAAATTAATGCCTCTATTGAATCGGTTGCCGAATTATCACGCGGCACTTCGGAACATGCGGTGACCATTTCAGGTGAAACTGAGGAACAATTAGCATTAGTAGCTCAAATAACTGACGCTACAGAAGGTCTTACAACAACTGTAAGTGAATTGCGCGGTTTAGTTCACCAATTTAAAATATAAATTGAAAAAGGCGTAGCTCGAATGAGGTTTTTCATTCGGGCTGCGCCTTTTGTAATTGTGGCTTTTTACGATTGAAGACCCCTTCCTTTTTCAAGGAAAGTGCATAGCAATTAAATGGCCTTCAAACCGGTAAAGCGTGTTCGCGACCATAGCAAAAGGGACTATTCATTGAATAGTCCCTTTGCATTGTGTAAAAGTAATTCTGTCAAAGAAATCCAATGAACTTTTGAGCGATAATAATAGACTTTTTCTACTATTAATGGACTAAAAAACATTGTTTCCAAAAAGTTAAAAGAAATTTCTAATCTTTATTGCTTTAATTTAGAGACTACTGGTTGTACTTCACTTATAACTTCTACAATAAAGGTAGATGTAATTAATAAATGATGTTCAGCATTGGGTTGTATAACTTTCCGAATTTCATAATTATCATCGTACCATTTTAAAAATCTAGAATTTTGTACTTTATAAAATGTAGGACCATAATTGAGGGAATTATTCTCTATTTTATTGAAGAATTCAAAAATTAACTCTTCAATATCAGGTCTTACTAATTCTTCTACGATACGAAATGTTATAAAAGCTTTTCTATCTTCTGAGGATTCATATGAAAAAGAATACATCTCTTTACTTTTATTATCTTCAAAAACCAAAACAAAATCCTTTTCAAAAGATAATTTCACTAGATTCATCTCATTATTTTTTCTACAGAATGGATTTCCCACTATCGGTTCCCAAATTAAAAGTTGCTCTTTCATAAATAACAATCACCTCTTTTTAATCTCCTAAAAATCTAATTTTATCATCTAAAAATGATAAAGTTGGTCTTTGGTCACCTAGAGTAGAAGAAGTACTTCTATATAATGTTACATAACCACCATCTGTATTCTTTACAAATGTAGTTCCATTCTTACTAACATGTTGTACCACCTCTCCACGTCCCCCTATATTAGTGAATTCTGTCATTGCGTTATTAAAATTTCCATTGTTATGATAAATTTTTGTACTTCCACTTTGGTTAGAAAAAGTAGAACGACTTGTTAGTGCTGCCCAATCAGCTCTTGCATTACTAGGCTTAAATGATGAAAGTGGCGTTATTAACATTTCTGTAGAGTTTATTAGTGTTACAGTTTCATCTTCAATAATTTCAGGTTGTATTGCACTTCCGTCATCATTTGCAAAAACTAAACTTGAAAAACCAAATGACAATAAAATAATAGAAAAATATGTAGAAATTGTTTTTAAATTTAACATAAAGATTCCTCCCTCTATAAATGTTGATGTATCAATGGCTCACGCCATTTTAGAGTGTCAAAAAAATATTCTCCCGACACGTACATCTATCTTTATTTTGTAATTATTGATTTTTTTAACAATATATCTGAAAGCTTCGCTAAAAGATGAACCATTAATTGGTAATGTTCCTCCTGATCCTGTGCTGTATATTGATGCACTTTTGGATCTCTGCGTAGCTTATGATGACGGACCCTCCCATGTCTCTAGGCGTCTGATTGCGCGTACATTCCTTCGTTCGGTCTATTCATAAGGCAGAGGCTGGCGATGCTCCTTTAGGGACTCGTTTAATTAATCACGGTCGGATGGGGTAAATAATGCCGGCTTCTCCGTGTCATCCTCTTGGTTAAACTTTTGATGAAGTACGCTTAAGCAGCTGTTTGGAGACTGGCAAAATCGTTCATCATTTGTTGTTCATTAAACATGGTTTTCTTTTTACATAAGGCATGTAAAATCTTCAGTAACTTCCCACATAACACGACGATGGACTGCTTTTTTCGAAGCGGATTGACTGTACGTGTTGTGTAGTATTCATGTAATTGTTTGAATGCTGGATTATGCAAGATTAAAGGCATCATGACTCGGAAGAGGAGGGCGCGAAGTTTTCTTCTACCTCGTTTAGAAATCCGTTTTTGTCCTTTTTGCTGACCGGAAGAGTTTTCACGCAATGTGAGTCCCGCTAGTTTAATTAATTGGCGTGGATGTGTATATTGCGTTAAAGAACCAATCTCTGATAGTAAATCGACAATCGTGACATCCCCGATTCCAGGTACCGATGCTAAATAGTCATAATCCGTCATTTGTTTGGCTAACTCTGCGAGTTGACTTGTTAAGTCGTCTAGTTGTGCTTGCATCAATTTGTGCTGGGAAAGAAGCGTGGCGATTTCGAATTTGGCCATCACTATACCTTCTGTCAGTCCGATTGAGCTTTCTGCTACCTCGACTAATTGTTTTGCCTTTGGTAGCTGTGGGCTTTTCAGACCGTCTACCTGGCGATATAAAAATAGTAACTCTTCTGGTGATTTGCCTACAATATCTGTTGGTAATGGTGTTTTTTCAAGTACCGCATACGCCATTTTCCCAAAGCTTTTAAACACTTGTGTGAATTCAGGAAAAAAGCGATCCAGCCAACGAATCATGCGATTTTGTAGGGCATTTAAGTCTTCTTGAATCTTTGAACGTAATGTCGCACCATTTCGTAACTCCGCTTCGATACCTTCGAGATGTCGTGGATAGCTGAAGCGACCATCTCGCATGAGGCGAGCAATGACAAGTGCGTCTTTTTGGTCATTTTTCGTTTGAAGATTGTCGTCCAATTCCTTGGAACGATTGACGTGCATTGGATTGACCATCACGAATGGTATTCCGTAGCTTGTCAGAAACGCCGCCAAGTTCATCCAGTAGTGTCCTGTTGGCTCAAAACCAACGAGGATTTCCTGTTTTTCATGAGTGGTTTTTAGAGCGAGTAAGCGCTCATAAAAGCCTTCAAATCCAATGCGTGACTGTGTAATAGGAAATGATTTTTGGAGCACTCGGCCTCGATCATCAATAGCGCAAGCAAAATGTTTGTGCTTCGCAATATCGATACCGATTACTAGTGTATTTTCAGAAACTTGATTAATTTTTTCATTCGTATTAAAATTCATTGTTGTAAGTCCTCTCTGTGGATGTGCGAGTCAATTTTCCGGTTGACACTCAAGCATCATACAGGAGGGCTTTTTTGTTTTCAAGTCCCCGAAAATCCTTCTAACAGGAATGCTCCTTTAATAATACTAGTTCCATTAGTTTAATTCATATTTAATTAAAAATATCAATGCCAATCAACTATACGTCTACTGGTTAACAAATTTGAATATTAATAGTTCCATTGAAGCCACCTCCATTTTTCTATAAATTACCATATACTTTGAGAGAAGTATAAAAATATTCTTAAATGAATATGAGAAAGTTTAATCAATGATATTCGTACATTTTTTTAAGGATATAGGTAACTTATCTTGTCGGGGAATATGCAGGTATAATGAAGTTCATGAAGTTGTCACTTTGTTATTTTGTATGGTTGGATTCCATGAGGTTATTTTTTAGTAATTAGCATTATATTTTTATCTGGCAAACCTAAGAACTGCACCTAACTGTGGAATTGACGTCTACTTAACTGATTTACAACAATCAGAATTTGAGGTTTAATTGCCGCTAGTGATGAGTGCGGTTATTTGAAGAAAATACATATGTGAAGTAAGGGCAAAGAAAACTGCCACTTACTTCATATAGTCCTTAATAATGAAAATAAGGTCATTACCGAATGCATTAATTTTATATTCTCCAATGCCTGTAACTGTTTTCAACTCTTCATGGTTACAAGGTTTTTTTGAAATTAATTCTTCTAAGGTTTTATTTGAGAAAATATTATAAGCGGCCATATTTTTTTCATTTGCTAATTTTAGACGGAATTGTTTTAAAGCATTTTCTAAGTCTGTACTTTTCTGTTGGTCAGGCTTTGACTTTACTTTTGCTTCATCTTGATTATCAATAGTTTCCTCTAAGAATTTCAACTCTACTTCCTCTGTAACTTCTTCATTAATTTCTTTATGCGAAGCTTTAATATATTCGCTCATTTCGCTCATACGGTTGTCGAGAAAATGTACAGGCGACGATTTTTGAAGTTCCGATTTTAAATAGCTTACCAAATTGTCTACCCGTATAACTTTTTCTTGCACTCGCTGACTTGCTTTATTAGTGTTTATAACGGTCTTATTATTTGTAAATACAACCACACTTTTAATTGGAGTTCGACTAACTGCTCCCATTTCTTTCATATATGATTCAAATATTTGAGATTGTCGTTCCACTTGTCTTAATGGACTGTAGAACCCTTCTTGTAGAGCAAGTTTTTTTCCATGGAATACTTGTCGAATAAATTCATCTTTTTCATTAACTAAAATATGGCCATAGTAATTTTTAACTTCAATTAATAAAATAAATTTTCTTGTTAAGACAACAAAATCGATCTGACAGCTTAAACCGTTATGTTCAATCCGGAAATCATGAAGTATATGTATTGGTAAAAATGAGTTTTGTAATTCAAATAAGACACTATTCTCACCTTTCAAACCTAGTTCCAATAATTTTATTTGTTTGCGTATTTTTTTTCGTTTTTGTTCATCTGAGTTTTCAATTTCTTTATGTAATTGTTCAATTAATTGAATACTTTCTGTTGCTTCTTTAATAAGAAGTGGTGTTTTTAAAGTTTCGGTATCTGTAATAGCATTTGCAAGACTTTTGAGAAAGCCAACCTTTTTATATTTCATAAATTCCTCCAATTAATATCAGTTATAATGTTCGACTAAACGATATGTTCATTATGACAAAACACCTATTCAATGTATATCAAAGGTATTTAAAACAAATTTTAACACCTTAAATAAAAAGGATTGCTACGATTTCATAAAGAAATGTAACAATCCTTTGTTTATTTTAAATTAGAATTACTTGTTATATTTGGCTTTTCACAAAAAGCGCTGATTTTCTTGTTCAATCCAGTTCAAATAATGCAAACTCTTGGATTCCTCCATACGAAACCCTTCAATTGTGAAATTGCAATTAGTAAGTAATTGCTCAACCTTTTCAATGACGCTCTGAAGCTCATGCGTCCATTCTAAGCCGTTCCACTCGGTTAAGGTGATATACAAGTCCTCAATGTTTACATTACTCTCATAACGCGTTTTAACCATGCTTTTAACGAAATGTGCTGCATGTTCAAATGACATATCAAATATTGTTGAAACACTGTTAAATAAGCTATGAAATTCCTGATAAGCCATGTTCGCGTAATCGGCTGCCATATCAAACTCATATTCACTAAATGCTTCATTCATCATTTGCTGTTGCCATTGGATACGCTCTAATCTCCCCGATAAATCTTGGTACCAACGTTCTTTTGAAACGAGCTCACGTACCTTTTCAAGTAGATCGTCATACGTCACTGTAAATGCTAGTAGCCCCTTACTGCTTTTATGCTCTAACTTTTTATAGCCAGCTTTCAAGTAGCAATAACCCGTATTAGAGGATTTCACACTTTTCTGGTCCACATACGTAAGCAAAGTCATGGGTGCATTGTCCTTTTTGAAATGTTCAAAGGTCATTAATGAAGCAAGGATAATTAAATCACTGCTCAAATGCTCACTTTCATTACGAAATAAGGTGCATTCAATCGCTGTAAAGCAATCGTCACGAAATTTAGAGTACCAACCAACCCAAACAGCATCACCGGCAGCTGTACGCAATACGTAATTCTTCCCTGGTCGGCAAAAACTCGTGGCCCCTACTGTCTGCCTAGAATAATGGCGATCGGCTAATTGGCGACAAGTAACGTCTGTCTTTTTCGTCACCTGCCATAAAGTGTGTTTTCCATCCATAAAATCTAGCATTAATTGATAATTAGTCGTCATAGTTCATCTATCTCCTTAATAAAAAAAGCAGCGGTATATAAACCACTGCATATCTCGTATATTCTCCTTAAAAATAGCTTTTAGAAAGCTTTTAACACTTTTACCGCGCCATCACGAATCGTTACATATAGTGTTGCTAATCCGTTGAAAGCGGTTGGCTCTAAAACTTCCTCTAAAAATTCTGCATCTACATTTACAGCATAATGATGTTCCTTACTTTCCTCATTGAATGATAAAAAGTTACCTTTTGAACGTAAGTGACGGTAAAAGAAAGATTTATGTTTGTTGTTAAGACGCATTTCTAATTTTTCGATGTTTGAAGTTGTAGTTGTTTTTTTCATAATTTAATATTCCACCTTGTCATGTTTAGTTGCTCGCAATAAAGAAAAAGACACTCTATTCCATTAGCAAAGCTGAATGAAAATAAAGTGTCGTAAGAACCGTTCTTTAAAGCGGCTTAATAGTATTTGTCGTGTATAAAAATTATATTCGTGTACCCATAATCACTTGTTGTAATGAAGGAACTGTGCTGACATACAATTTTGGACCATCAAATGTTAAGATGATCGTTTCATTGCCTGTAGCAATTGCCTCTTTCAAGAATTGTACGTTGACGTTAAACGTTTCAGGTAATGTTCCGGTTACTGACGCAATCGGTAAAACGGTACTGAACTCACCGCCCTGGTGAATACATTGTACGTTTAAGCCCGATTCTACAGCTGAGAAACGAACGATCTTTTTAGCATCGTCCTTTTCTTTCGAAATACCACTGAATGAGTCGATTAACTTTAGTACATTTTTAAGCGATTTCACATCAACCTGTGCTCTAAATGACTTTTCCGAAATACTGAATAATGGTGCTACATTTGGATAAGTACCATCTAACAGTTTTACATATACAGTTACATTTTCTTGTTTTAATACAAGGAAACCATTACCGATTTCAGATAAGATTTCTTCTTCACTAAACAATGATAACGCGTCTGATAAGTATTTATTGTGCACAACGATTGAAGGGATTTCGTCAGTTTTTAATTCGATATTGAACAATGCAGCGCGGCGACTATCTGTACCTGTAGCGATTAAACGCTCACCATTTGAAACAAGGTTGATACCTCTAAGTTGTGGGCGCGATGCTTTATCACTTGATTCGCACGCATAACCAATGTTTTGTAAAAGCTCCGTATAGAAGCTTTTTGGAAGTGTTGGCAAATACGGCTTTAGTTCACAAGTCGGTGCTGGCGTAAATACTTCATCAGATTTTAGATTAAGCTTTAAATTAACCGATGTAGTTCGAATGTTAAGAGCATTATCCGTGACTGATAATACAACTTCGTCCTCCACTAAGTTAGAAAGTACGCTTAAAAAGTGTAAATCCAATAGCATTTCGCCTGGTTGTTCAACCGTAAAAATAGTAACTAATTCATCATTACCAACGATGCTATCTAAAACAGTTTTCGATGCAAAAATATCATCGTTCCCGGACTGTAATACCAAATGGTCCTCTGCAGCTGTCACTTTGATAACATCATTTTTAGCGTTCTTTGATAATGAACGAATTTCCTTAACGATAACTTCTTTATTCTTTAATGTGATCTTCATATATATTCTCTCCTATTTTAAAAACGAACAGTTAATAAGCTCGACTGTTCGTTTTCTATAAATTATTTTTGTCAGATTAGAGTTGTAGTTTGTAATTAACGATTAAAACCGAAGCCATCAGGTGAGCCAGCATTTGAAACAGGAGCATTATAACCCTGTTGTGACGATTGCTGATTCTGTTGGTAAGCTTGTGATTGAGTTTGTTGATTAGCATTAGAAGGATCAGCCGCCTGTTGAGGTTGAGTAGATGTTTCCTTTTTATCAAGGTAACGAATATCTTCAACAACAATGTCGTGGCTATAAGCTGTTTTGCCATCTTGACCTTGGTATGAACTAGACTGATAGCGACCCTTGATTGATACTAAACTCCCTTTTTTAAGGTACTTAGCAGCGTTCTCAGCCGCCTTTTGCCAGATCAGCAGAGGGATAAAATTAACGCCCTCTTTGCCATCTTTGAAAATACCATCACCGATTGCCAGCGTTACACGTGTGTACGCCGTACCATGTCCTGTATGCTTTAATTCAACATCCTTTGTTAATCGTCCTACGCCTGTAAATACGTTCATTTCAATATCTCTCCTAAAGTTTATTTGTCGTGTTTATTATTTTCATGATTAAAGTTCGTGAATGTTTTGGAATGTAACAGCGCGTTTTGAGCCATTTCTTAAACTCAATTCGATAGGCAGCTTACGATTCTTAATTAAATCATCAAGCCCCTTGCCATCTTCAATATTCCAAGTCCAGATCACGTTTAAAATATCTAATTTAGATACTTCAACTGAAAAGTCGCGAACAATGTTATAAAGGGACTGCATTTTCTTCTGCCCTTTTAATGTGTCGTCTTTTGATTGAAGGATGTGACGCGTCTTCTATCCGACCGTTAGGTTGGGGAATCGAAGATAGCGTCTACCCATTACGGGCTGGATAGGTAATTTTCGCCTTCAGCTCGCCTGTTAAGGTTACTCATTTTCCCCCCACTCACACCGTACGTGCGACTTTCATCGCATACGGCGTTCCATCTTAATTTTGCTTACAAGCATTAACGTCTTATTTCGTAGCTTTTTCCCTAAGTACTAAGATTTTCTTCCAAGTTTTTGGACTTACTATGCTAGAAAAGTCTTTATTAGAGTGAATCATCTTATGGCAACCTTCATGTGTTGTAGCTAGGTTATTCACCTTGTTAATTAGGGCGATTGGTAATTTGCGGTTGATGTGATGTGTGTTCACTTCATATGTTCTGACGTGTTCACCACATAGGTTGCATTGTCGTAATATTGGATAATTCCTCTATGGTTTCGTATCATTAGGAAGAATCACTCCTTCCTTTTGAAAAATCGGTTTTGCACAACGGCATCCCATTTAATTGACGTAATATCTTGTTTGCAATGTAATTAAGACTATGCCCCTTTGCTCCACAGGCATTACTCTGCTTCAACGCTACTACGGGCTGCTGCCACTAGTATTAAATGGTCATTTCCTACCATCGAGGTTTCATAGTTCTCCTACAAACTCCACCTAACTAGCTTCTTCTGTTCCCATTTTCTTAGCTTTACTTCATTGTTTTAGGCGCACCCTTTAACCCGTTAGTTACTTCTTCACCCACAGCAGGCGGATTTGAAGCTAACAACCTATATTGGTTGAAAGTCGTCATAATCGGACACCAGATTATGACCACAACTAAAATCTTTTTCAAGACCGAATGGCTTGTTATTCGCCAAACTCGACATTACGAGTCGTTAGTAAGGGTATTCGTTTCAACTTTTTTATAAAGTGTACCTCGCCATGACAATTACTAGCCCCCCGCATATTTCACTAACCGCTTTTCAGGTCTGTTTTTCTGCGACTTCACCGAGCTTCATACAAAATGAGTTTTAGGATTTCATCTCGCATGTCGGAGTATTAGGGTAACCATGCCTGCTTTCATGTTAAGTAGGGATTTCACCTACCAATTCAGAAAATGAGTTAAATAACGTTTTCTCTATATAAGAGAAAGTATCGCTATTCCTAGGCTTTTCTACTTGTATTTCTACAATGTATTGGGCTTAGAACAGAACGCACGTATCCATGTCATAAGCGGTAATTAGCTTCTTAACATACTTCCACTCTTGCAATCTCATTAAAAATTCCTCATAGTTCCCGGCTCCTGGCAGACCCACAACCAGCAAGCCAAATGTTTTAGACGAGATGTAAGCTTGTGACGATAGGTAAGACCTTGATGCTATCTCAGTCTTTTCCCCCGTCTCACACCGTACGTGCGAGTTTCCCCGCATACGGCGTTCCATCAGCGTTTACAGTGCTATGCTATCTAATTTACAATTCTTGCGGAATCGGTTAACTTTCTCAATTTGTTTATAAGTAAGTTTGTATTCGGCAATGATTGATTTAATCGCTCTAGGATTTGTACTGTGAATAAGTTTGTGTAAGTCTTTATGGACGATTCGCAAGTTTTTGAATTCGTCAGTTCCATCTAGATATTTAGGAATGTAATGGTGACAATGGACTTCATTGGCTGTTAGGAACAGACCAGAGATTTCACATTTACCATTTTTCATGGAGTATCGTGAAATACGATTATCCATGTATTCCATACTTCTATTAGATGGCTTATAAAGAGATAGTTTTGTTAATTCCTTAAATACACTGTCGCTAAGATTCTTGTGAATACTTCTCCTACCTTCATCTGTGTAAAGGGTTAACTCCTGTGAAAAGTTCATAGGAGATTGGTGCTTTTGACCAACTAATGGGAAAAGAATAGTATCTTTGACAATCCACGTTTTTCGTTTCAGATGTCCGAAACGCTTTTTATAAGTGGGTGATGGTGATTTAGGAAATTCAAACTTACCGGATTCCTTAAAGCGATTATGCATGGTGGTCCTAAGTTCATAGGAGAACCTATTTAAATCCTTGTATACATGCGTTGCTATTTTGAAGTAATCGTGTATACCAAGTATGAAACTATTAAATTTATGAACATTTTCCTTAGTAGGATTTTTGGAAATGGTTTTGATATGAATCTTCGCATTTTCCTTAAGCTGTTCTAGTTTTTCATCTTTGATATTTGATTTGACAACGAGTTTATTTCCCTTTTTCATTAATCCAAAAGTGAATCCAAGGAATTCTGTTTTCCTTTTTCTTAGATTAATAACTCTAGATTTCTCCGGAGAGATATCCAGTCCCAATCTGTCCTTAAGGTAGCCACTGACAGCATGGAACCATCTCCATGCTGTTTTACTATCCTTCGCCATGATTTTAAAATCATCTGCATATCTTACAATGAAGCCTGCTTTGAGGTTAGACTTTTTAAGATGCTTGTATCTGTAAGATCTAGGATTCTTTGAGTATTCAGGAACTTCAATTTCGAAATCTTCGAATTGTCCGGCAACCCACTGATCTAAGTCGTTGAGAACAACATTAGATAGTAGTGGTGAAAGGATTCCACCTTGTGGAGTGCCTTTCGTTGGGATGCCAACACCTTTTATTGGAGCTTTAAGCATTTTCATGATGACGGCCAAGACCTTTCTATCACGTATGCCGATGTTCCAAAGTTGTTTCATTAGTTTGGTGTGGTTGACGTTATCGAAGAAACCTTTAATATCGATGTCTACACAATAATGATAGTTTGAGATGTTTATTAGGTAATTCATTCTTGCTATAGCTTGATGTGTTGTTCGTAAAGGTCGAAAACCATAGCTGTGTTTGTAGAATCTTGCTTCACAGATAGGCTCAAGAACTTGTTTGAACATTTGTTGTATCAAGCGGTCTAGCATGGTTGGAATTCCTAAAGGTCTCAATTTACCATTCGCTTTTGGAATATAGGTTCTCTTAACCGCCCCTGGTCTATAATTCTCAAGTCTATCTCGTATGAGACTAATGAAGTCATCGCGAGTCAGACCTTTATAATTACTTATCGAAAATTTATCAGTTCCGGCTGTTGAAGAACCTTTATTACTTTTGATACTTCTATAAGCAAGTAGGATATTTTCATCGCTGATTATAATGTCATATAATTTGTGAAAATTATTTCCATCTTTACTCATCGCATATAAATTTGAGAAAATTTCGGTTGTACCGTAATATTCCCAATGTCGCAAGGTTGTCTGTATCATGGATACCACCTACCCTCATTAATAAGTAGAGGTACTTCCCATGTTCTTACCGGACCCATACAGTTCAATTAGTTAGAATAGTCAATTCTGTAAAACGATGACTAGTGGCTATCCCTCCACAAACATTACATTTGCTTCAACGGTACTGTGCCACCACCTTCACCGAAGTAAAGTGATTTAATACTGCGTGAGCAGATTTATATTCACAAACACGCCCCTTGATAGAGGTTTGATACGTGTCTTCGGCTTACCACGTTCCTTATTTCTTAGCCATCCATGTAAATTTTAGGTGCTTGCTATGAGCCCGTGAAACTACAATAGCGTCTTTGCTCGCTATACCGACTTTCATAAACACAATTCTTACTTATCGGCGGTCTCACTACCGTTGTAACGGCGGAAAGCATTTCTACTTCCTAGGCGTAAGGACCCGTACATTCGCAAGTTCGTCAGACACTTGATTGTGTCATTCTCACCATTATTTACTTTTCGACACCCAGACCTATAAGATTCACCAACTACCTCTAGTCAGCTTTCCTCGGCATTATCCGTTAGGGAATCCCTCAGCCAATCTTCACCTAGCTTCAAACCCCAAATATCTATCAAATATTTGACGCATGTAGGAGTATTAGGCGAGCGTTTCAAGCTAGCATGATAGCTTTCATTCCACTCATCAGAAATAAAGTTGTAATTACAAACTTCTATATAAGAAGTAGTAACCCCGCTGTTTCGTGTGGTATTAAGCCACACTTATCAACGAACGTGTCGCACTATGCTCACCTTCAGTTACAAGTAAGGACTTCATAGGACAAACTTCTGTAATGTGTCGCCCTTTCGACCATACTTTCATTACTGCAGGTGGCACAGCGATAGACATTGGCGCTCCACTTGAAGCACCATTTCGTCTTAAATACTTAATATTGGTTTCACTTTCAACATTGTGCTGAGAACTGAACCAAATGTATTTAGGCGATCCCTCGTCTTTACGAATACGTAAGCGAATGATATACCCGTATTCATCAAATACAGGAATAAAATAGCCCTTCATACTCGTACAAACATAATGCCATTTCCCTTTAACAACACCTTTTTCCGTTGAAATTTCACCAGCTTCACCTAAATGAGCAGGGAATTTCGACTGTTTGTAATAATCGGGTTGAAAAATTTGAGAGAATCCTGGTACTCGTTCAAGAGGATAATTTTTCTCCATGAGCGTTTTGTAAATTGGTAGCCATTCATCATAAGTTGGAACTGATCTAAACATATATAGATTCAATTCATCTTGACGATAGCCGCGCTCTAATAACTCTTTATGATGTTCAGTACGTAAAGGACACAGATTTAAAAATGCTCGATATACAGCATCTAAAATACGTGGTTCTTGCGGCGGTAAACTTTCGCTCACAACTTTTACAGAAGGAACGTAGTCTTTATTACCAGCAACGATTACTTTGCCTGTTTCATCATAAATTTCAATCTTTAAAAGCTCTGCAATACCTTGAATTGATTGCTTGAATACACCATCAGACTTACCAAACTTATGCCAAGCATAAAAGCCAATCGCATTATTAGCCGATGTATCAGTACAAGTAAAACATTTCATGATATTCTTTCGTGTTTCGATGCAGCAATGTTCCATAGCACCTTCAGCGTGATCAGGATTAGGACAAGGAATAAAAATCTGTTTTCCGATTTGCTTCATTGGTAATTCTAACGCATGTGCAACTTCAACCATTGGTACATTTCTAATTAGGTCAATGCTTTCTTGACTAATTTTCGCCATTATAAATAGCCCCCTTAAAAAAATTTAACCTTTAAGACGCAAAAAAACGCTCGATTAAATGAAGGCATGACAAATAAAGTCATAACAATCACTCAATTGAGCGTTTTCAATAAAAAAACTCTATTCCTGTGGAATAAAGGTGTGATAAAAAATAAAAAAGTCATAAAAGTTAATAGAATTAGTATAGCTAATAAAATTAAATTTGTCATTAACAACTTTTTTAAACGCTCAATTCTTTTGGTATTAACTTTTCAAATTATCTGGAACCATGCTAAAGACTGCCATTGCTCAGGCAATTCCTTGTCTTTGATTTATCCATAGTTACAGCTGCGAACCAGTTCAACACTGGCAGATTAATGTAATGTTTTTAAAAATGCTTAAATAGGCTGTAGACTTTGTTCTGGAACCATTTGTATTTTCTCCATGAAAAAGCCCATTCCAGCTACAAACACCGCGCTCAATAAAATAATACGGCTTAATAATTGTTTAAAAATCTTTATAAACATTGATTGAATAGCTTTTTAAATGATTATGTACAAATGGTCCCCATATAAAGCTACCAATCTATTCAATTAGCAAATTAGATCCTTAGTAATTTATAAAGCTATAAATATAAAACTATAATCTATTACTGGGGGAATTCTATGGATACTCTATTAAGAATAAGCTGAATAACCAGTAAACAATTGTATGCTATTAATCTACCTGGCGTTTAAATGTTTATTTATATGGCTAAATGGATAGAATAATTAGGGTTAATAAATTGTTATAAATCTATTTGATATAAACATAGTCAGTAATACTTGGGAAGAACTCTATTAAGATTAAGCTGAACTACCAGTGAACAAACAAAGCTAGTACGAGTAAATAACGATTTTCATAGCTTTACGGCATCAACAATTGATATGTATTAACGCATTCAATTATGGAGCCGGGGCGCGGCATTCAACTGATATTCGAGCAATACTTCTTTTGAAACAAAGGGCATTATTGCACTCGATTTAGGCTTTTTAGTTTTAGATACCGCATTTGTTGTCATTTCATTAGTCGTTGTAATAGCTGATTCGACAGCTGGCTTCGGTTTATTCTTTAAAGCTTGTACCAGTTTATCGAGAACCCCTTCTTTAAGCATCTTCATTAGCTTTGTTACATAACTTTTAGATACCTTCAAAAGCTTGCTGACAGCCGTATTTGTGCTTTTAGGATACGTAGCGCGGATCAGCTTCAATTTCGTTAATAATCGTAAAAGCTTAGTAGAACGGCGTCGATTATATTCTTCTCTTGATTTACCCCCTGCCAAACGACGAGATTTTTCTTTGGCTTTACGATTACGACGCTGTTTTTCCTCTTTGGATATGAGGACTGATAGGTGTTGCATTTCTGCCTCCGTAATTTCAAACCATTCAATCAGAGTTTCATTGTATAAGCGTAAGTGGTCGTTTGTATCGGCATAGCGGATCGCACTTATTGTACGATTGTAAACCTCACCCGATTTTAAAGGCTTAACAAATAAACCATTCAGTTCCTCAATCTTCTGAACAGCCTGCTCCTTACTTCCAGTTAGCAAATATGTGTAATGGCGCGCAACAAATAGCAAACGCTCACGATGGCCTTTCATGTTCCCCTTACGTAATTTGATAAGGGTTTCAAGGTCATTTAAACGCCCTGCTAATAATGACTTTACTGTAAACCACTTAGGTAATTTTTTCTTTGGGCGGTCTAATGAATCACTATTTGCGTTTGATTGAATTGCAAAGTTTACTTGCTCAACTGCCTTTTTATCTGTGTTGTTTGAAAAGTATGTAGAAAATGTTTTTAAATTCATTAGTCGGTCATGTAAATAGTCATAACGGACAATTTCATTCGATTTAGAATTAATTGAAGAAGGTAATCGGAATACACGTGCTGCATCGGATGTAGACGATGGATCGGCCCCAAAATCTTTAAGTAACTCAAAGATTTTACGCTGAACTTTACGCCAACGGTCGATAGCTAGTCCACTTAAAGGCTCACAATGCCATTCTAAAGCGAAACCACGTCCTGAATATAAAATTACATTCGGTTCTGGTAGCCTCGAGTGAAAGTAATCGGCTTTAAGGACCTCCAACACTTGTTCAGGCTTTAATCCTAAGTTGTGACAATCAATATCGATGTAAAAGTTATGTATTGTGCGTAGCTGATTGTTACGACGTAAAGGACGGTAAAAGCTATTAAGTGATATATAAGAGTCATAGCATACATATGAGCGAATCATTTCAGGTGTAATGTCATCTAAATAAACATGCTGCTGATGAACAGAATCACTATGTTGGAACTTACGCATAAATGTTACGTAGCCGTCTGTATCACGATGTAAAATTTTTATGTATTTCAGTGGGTCAATTTGGTTATAAAGTGGAATCATAATTTCGCTCCCCTTCTAGAAAACAAAGGGTAGTGAAAAATAGATTTTCGAAAATTATAAATAATTCTACAAAAAAACTAAATTTTGTCATAAAGAGCCCTCTTTCTGTTTGTTTGGTAAAAATTACAGAAAGACAGAAAATTAGTGTAAAAGCCTTGAAATTTGCGAATAAAAAAGCTAAAATTATAGTAATTATATAAAAAAGACAATATTAAAGACGCCTTACGAAATTGCTTTTTTTTCGAAAGGATAAATTTTAGTTTTTTATTCTATTTGTAGGTCTTAACGACTTACCAGAATGACTGCGAATCATTCTAAAACTAAGCTCTAAAACACGATTATTTCTGTCTTACTAATGCAACTGCGAATTGCATTAGTGCCACTAAGGCGACGGCTGCGAACCATCGTCTTTTTTTCATGCTTTTTTCTAGCAAAATAGCGATTTATAACAGCGACGCCTTAATTTTGGCAACAAAAAAGGCATACGAAACTGAATTTCGTATGCCGGTGCTTCCGATCAAATAGAAAATAAGATTGCTAATATTCAATATTGATTACAATTATTGAATAAATTCTATTATTCGTCAAGCATATATTAAGCAGCATACGATTTTTTATCTTCCGTACACCACCGCTAAGGTTAAAATCTGCTAAAAAACATTATTAAAATAAAACATTTGTGTTGCAAATCAATAGATACGTATTGTATACTTTGATTTGTAAATAATATTTAATAGCGAATCACTTTAGTCGGGGAGTCGCTGTCAACGATCTGAGCTACCAACTCAGGTCGTTTTTTATTTCTATTTCTATTAAACCGTTAAAGATTGGAAATGTCAACAGGATTAACGCTCTAAAAGCCCTAAATAGCGTATTAAAAGCGAAAAGCAAGTCTAGGTTAAAGTACCCCCCTAGACTTGCTTTTCTTTGCCTTAAAGAACTCGTAAAGAGCCTTTTGCGGCACGTAAGGCAGACGTAATAACGCCGACACTACCTAAGAATAATGATCCAATTAAATCATTATCCGTATTTAAGGCAGTTAAAATTTCTTGGTCGATAATTCCGAAGACAGTAATCACAATAGTAAAGACCGATTAAAAGAGCTTTAGATGAGGTGTTTGATACTCCTCAAGATTTTTATATGGAACTTACAAACTTCCAACAACAAACAACTAATAATGAAATTAATAACGATAATATCGTATTTTTAACTGATGGTAAAAATAAAAGGGAAAGAACTTTAGCAGATGATTTTCAGGGAAGGTTTTAAATTGTAGCTTTCGAAAATATAGAAGATGAATGCAGTTTTATTATTCCACAAAACCAGCTAATAGTTGTCAAGATTTTTCGATAAAAATATTAAATCCTACATGATATACTAAAAAAGGGTACACCAAATAAGCCTTCCTCTTTAAAATTGGAAGGTTTTGTTTAATCCACTTAAATATACTTTTTAAACCGCATTTTGGAAGGCTTCTTTCCTTTTAAGTAGGGCATATATCCAATGTAAAAGCTTATTAGCACATGCAATGATTGCTACTCTAAATGGCTTTCCTTCTTCGCGTTTTTTATCGTAGAACTCTCGTAATTTCTTATTTCTAGGGAGTATTTCATCACTTGTTTTTTGCTTACGTGCATCTCTTATACCGCATTGTACAGCCATAAATAACGCTTGTCTTAACCTGCTGGAACCTCTTTTGGTTATACGATTGATGGAAGCAGTAAATCGACCAGAAGAGTAAACGCTAGGATCTATCCCGGCGAATGCTACTAGCTTTTTAGGATGGTTAAACCGTTCTATCTCTCCAATTTCAGAGATGATTGTTGCCGCAATCTTTTCTCCAACACCAGGGATAGACTGGATTATCTCATATTCTTCAATTTCTTTAGCGAGGGCATCTATTTCTGCTGCTAACTTTGATAGATGCTCTTGATATTGAAGAACAATGTTAATAAACATTCTTAGGTTAAAGATATGGCTTTGATACAAGTTGTTTTGAAATGGATTACGTAATGCAGCCTCTCTCAATTTAATTGCCTTTTCTTTTGCCCATCTTTCTGAACGGGTTGTACATAATTCCGCAATTTTATTAGTAAGTTCTGATTCGCTAACACTTAAAACCTCTTTGGAGGTTGGGAAGATGGATAGAATCTGTAACGAAATTTTTGAATAGAGATTTCCAAAGACACCTCTGTATTCAGGGAAAACCTGATCTAAGATGGACTGTAGCTGTAACTTTGTTTGTGCAGCTGTGCTTGATACTGTTTCTTGTTGTCTAGTGAGATTACGAAGATTTAAGAGTTGTATACCTCTCTTTTTATATGGCTCTAACTCTTCCTTGTAATACAATTCGCATAGATGATAGGCATCAATGGCATCGGTCTTTACCTTGCGTAAATTTGTACTTCTAGCTCGATGAGAGATAAGTGGATTAACAATAATATAGACGTATTGTTGCTCCTCCAAAAATTGAATAACGGGCATATGATATTGACCTGTAGATTCTAAAATAACCGAAGGTTGCTTACCATCAGCTAATTTCTCTACTTCCTTTAGAAATTCTAATAAACTATCTAAACCATCAAGAGTATGTTTAATACTAAAGCTCTTACGATATGGTTTGCCTTTATCTAAAAAGGCTTGAACCTGACTTTCTCCTTTTGAAACATCCAGACCAACGACTGGATTCATAATTACATCTCCTCCTAAAGAAAACTAAATTCGTCGGTAACCCCTATAGCTGCTTGTAATGTCATAGGTTCGCTTGTTAAACGGGATCCTTGTCCCAACCAGCTCGAAACATGTTTATACAAGTAGGGGGTGAACAGTTTTGCGGACGGGATCAAGTCCCACGGGCCAGACGTTCTACCCCGACTACCGTTATAATAAGACCTAAACAAAAAAGGTCAACCAGAAAAATCTGGCTAACCTCATATTACGATCGGGCCATATTGTTGAATAACTTCTTTGAAGGGAATGTGTTAATTAAAGCGTATAATAAGGTAAGTTGTATTTAAGAGAAATCTTTGTTCTAATACTAATTGGGTATTATGTAGGTGGAAATCTTGAAAAGAAATGAAATAAAACACTTTTTATTAGGTGGTTATACAATTGGTTATATTGTGGGATGTTTGGTAGTTCTTATATCTGTAATTAACCCCACTTTTAATTTAAGCTTTTCCTTTAATAGTATCTTCTGTATTCTAGTGGTTTTACCCATATTATATTGGATGTTTTGTTATTCAAGGATGGTTTTCAAGTAGGAGAAAATTTTGACTAGTTTTGATATCTGGCAGTCAAAGGCCATATTGTTAAGTTTGCCAGATAAAGATATAAAGCTAATTACTATTAGGGGGAGTAATGTCTAAACGCTGATTTTGTACGTTAAGGCTAAGAACCGTAATATATAAAGGTTTCATGAACCGTTTTTTGGAAGCTTGATTTTAGTATATATATTTTGTTTATGAAAATACCTGTGGATAGGACACTTGAAAAAGTGTGTCCTATCCACAGGTACGATATTAGTCCTTACCTATTAAAATTATTCTTATTCTACAGTAGATTTATTTAGATTTTCTTTATTGTTATAGTTACTTTTATCACTAAACGCTTCAGGAACAATTGGTGCCTTTAAAGCACTTGTCATTCTTTTTACTAAAGAATACATTTCGTGTGAATCATCAATTTTAACAGTACCATAAGTATTAATAACTGTATGCCAATCTTCAGACTCTAAATGCCTTGTTGCAAATAAGTACTTTTCCCCTTCTTCTAGTAGTTCATCATTATTATATAAAAGAAGAACTTTATTACCGCTTTCGTCTTCATCGTAACCACCAAATTGATTTACAGTAACTTCACCTTCAAGGTTTCCCTTTAAGTTTTCTATAACTTTAACAGTAAATTGAGTTTCTGGCGAACCGTCTAAACTCTTATTGCCTTTTTCTCTAACAACGTCACCAATAAACACATTATTTGATGAACCAACTAAAATTTTATCGTTCGAAAAATCAGCAACTCCGTTTAAATGACCCTGTACAACTTTAGCAGGTTCTTCGCTCTTTTCAAAATTACTCAATCCATATACAGTTAGTCCTAGACACACTATTACGGAACCAATTATAGTTTTTTTCATAAGTAGACCTCCTTTTTAATGTTCAGATTAAAATCCCCATGAAGCGTGGTAGTCTTCTTTATCATGAGCACCCAATTTATCATAACTCCAAACTCCAGATCTCATAACATTACCAGCAAGATCATGATGATCTAATCCAAGTGCATGACCCATTTCATGTAGTGCAGTATGTTCTCTTTGGTCTGGGGTAAAATCCCAAAGAAAGAAATCATTGTATTCAAGGAGGTCAGCCCCACTTTGTGGAGTCCATCTACCACTCCACCCGGCATCCGGCCGGTCTACATCTTTGAAAGAGAGGTCTTCAACCGTAAGATTAGTATCACCAGCAATATTGATTACCCCCAGAGCGTTCCAAACATTTATAGAATGATTTCTAATTGAAGTCCAACCAGTTGTCCCTTTTGCAGTTCCCCATCTAATTTCTTTTCCATCAACTGAACTAGTCGTAAGAAAATGAGCTTGCGTATTAAGTGGAAGGAGTAGTGTGCCTAATAATACGGGTATTAATATTAATTTTTTCTTCATAGTATATTTCTCCTTCGGCTAGTTACAATTAGGATACGATTTGGAATTCTTATAAATCGTTCAAAAATTATAAGTAGTCAGTTATTTGTATTTCAACTAAATATTACCATATTTTATATCGCGTTTTATAAAATTATAGAGTGAATTTAAAAAACAGTATTTTTTTACTAGTATAAATTCTCATTCTTGTTAAACTAAAATGGTTATTTAGGGACTTCACTACTAGTATTGTTCTATCTTTATTTTCATTTTTGTTTTTTCATTGCTAGTCATTGTCGGCTGGACCCCTATTATTGGTGAAGAAGACACGATGATATAAGTGACATTGATTTGCACGAAATAGACATGAATATGGATTACAATGGTTCACATTCAGAAATAGATGAGGAATTTTATTTTAATCCTAATGATAAAAATAAAGAATTTCCTTATTCAACAAAACCAGCTAATAGTTGTCAAGATTTTTCGATAAAAATATTAAATCCTACATGATATACTAAAAAAGGGTACACCAAATAAGCCTTCCTCTTTAAAATTGGAAGGTTTTGTTTAATCCACTTAAATATACTTTTTAAACCGCATTTTGGAAGGCTTCTTTCCTTTTAAGTAGGGCATATATCCAATGTAAAAGCTTATTAGCACATGCAATGATTGCTACTCTAAATGGCTTTCCTTCTTCGCGTTTTTTATCGTAGAACTCTCGTAATTTCTTATTTCTAGGGAGTATTTCATCACTTGTTTTTTGCTTACGTGCATCTCTTATACCGCATTGTACAGCCATAAATAACGCTTGTCTTAACCTGCTGGAACCTCTTTTGGTTATACGATTGATGGAAGCAGTAAATCGACCAGAAGAGTAAACGCTAGGATCTATCCCGGCGAATGCTACTAGCTTTTTAGGATGGTTAAACCGTTCTATCTCTCCAATTTCAGAGATGATTGTTGCCGCAATCTTTTCTCCAACACCAGGGATAGACTGGATTATCTCATATTCTTCAATTTCTTTAGCGAGGGCATCTATTTCTGCTGCTAACTTTGATAGATGCTCTTGATATTGAAGAACAATGTTAATAAACATTCTTAGGTTAAAGATATGGCTTTGATACAAGTTGTTTTGAAATGGATTACGTAATGCAGCCTCTCTCAATTTAATTGCCTTTTCTTTTGCCCATCTTTCTGAACGGGTTGTACATAATTCCGCAATTTTATTAGTAAGTTCTGATTCGCTAACACTTAAAACCTCTTTGGAGGTTGGGAAGATGGATAGAATCTGTAACGAAATTTTTGAATAGAGATTTCCAAAGACACCTCTGTATTCAGGGAAAACCTGATCTAAGATGGACTGTAGCTGTAACTTTGTTTGTGCAGCTGTGCTTGATACTGTTTCTTGTTGTCTAGTGAGATTACGAAGATTTAAGAGTTGTATACCTCTCTTTTTATATGGCTCTAACTCTTCCTTGTAATACAATTCGCATAGATGATAGGCATCAATGGCATCGGTCTTTACCTTGCGTAAATTTGTACTTCTAGCTCGATGAGAGATAAGTGGATTAACAATAATATAGACGTATTGTTGCTCCTCCAAAAATTGAATAACGGGCATATGATATTGACCTGTAGATTCTAAAATAACCGAAGGTTGCTTACCATCAGCCAATTTCTCTACTTCCCTTAGAAATTCTAATAAACTATCTAAACCATCAAGAGTATGTTTAATACTAAAGCTCTTACGATATGGTTTGCCTTTATCTAAAAAGGCTTGAACCTGACTTTCTCCTTTTGAAACATCCAGACCAACGACTGGATTCATAATTACATCTCCTCCTAAAGAAAACTAAATTCGTCGGTAACCCCTATAGCTGCTTGTAATGTCATAGGTTCGCTTGTTAAACGGGATCCTTGTCCCAACCAGCTCGAAACATGTTTATACAAGTAGGGGGTGAACAGTTTTGCGGACGGGATCAAGTCCCACGGGCGCTACGTTCTACCCCGACTACCGTTATAATAAGACCTAAACAAAAAAGGTCAACCAGAAAAATCTGGCTAACCTCATATTACGATCGGGCGCTTTAATTGAATAATCGCATCCCGAAATAATCAAATTCTTTTATAAGAACCAAACTAGATAAGTAAAGAACCAACTGTTTTGATTAACTTTGTTTCAAAACAGTTGGTTTCTTTCTGTATAAAATCAGCGTTTGCAACTTATTTTTAATTGAACTTTATTAAATGCTACAAATTCCACTTATTTTTCCCCATATAATTTGGGGGAAAATATGTACAAGTAAAGGTAATATACACTATTATGTTTTTATCCCGATAAATTTAGATGTACAATATACTATAAGAGGGAACGTAATCGTTGATAAATTTGAAAATGTTAACCCTGATGAAGTAAACGATTCGCTCGGTTTAACAGGTAACAAGCCTACCGATTCGACTAGTTCAAACACAAACAATGATATTTCAAGTGTTGATACAAACGGAGACGGACAGGTAACCATTAAAGAAGCAAAAGCAGCCGGTTTCAAAATGCCGATCCAGCGTGATATAGATTGGTTATACCCCTATATGGATGATCGAGATAACGATGGTATGGTGGGAGAGTAAGCACCTATAAAGCTTAAAGGTACCGTAAATAAAAAACTGCCGACCCCGTAAATAAAAGGTATCGGCAGTTTTATTTATTAAGCCTTAAGTATGTACCTTAGACCCCGTTCACCTAAACCAGGAAGTGAAGATGAAGCGCATTTTGAAGTATTAACACTTAAATAAATTCAAGCTAGTATTGATTCTGTAGTTAAAGACGAGACACGCAATGCATTAATTAAAGAAATGTATGCATGGTGTCTCACGGTATCATCGTACGATAAGTGCCTAAACTTACTACACTCAGGTTCAGACTGGGATTTTGACGGATTCTCAATCATATTCGACCTAGAGTATGTAGCAACTGCGAATCAAGTCCGCAATAACTTCCGTGAGGTTAACTTAAAAGACGACGCACTAAACGTACAACTTTTGCTGACCTACTGAAGTAAATTATTCATGGCCCAAGCAGTCATCACTCTGCTTAGGCTGTCTTTATAATAGCACAGCTGTATTTTTTTAACAATTTAGTTCGTAGGACACCACGTATTAAAATTATTTAACCTAGATGCCCTTCTGAACATTGCCACAAATACTTTGTTGCGGAGTTAGTTAAAATACAACCAAAATGTATTTAAATAACAAAAATATGTAGTGGTGATAATGTGTTTACGATATGTGTAAAATATACACACATTGTAAACACATTTTGTTTTTTCTACTATTAACGTTAATTAATGGACTATCATTAACCGTGCTAAAACACAGTAATATCACCGGTTAATACCTTATCAACACAAAAAAACGATGGCGCAAAATGCACCACCGTTTAGTACTAACCTCGTCGCAATTTAATGATACGAAGTACAATGTTTTTGAAGTCTTTCACAAGCTGGCGCTCGGAATGAACTACATTGTTTCCATAAATCTGTTTAGAAATATCATATCCGTATTCATCATGGCCTACGAATAAGCAAACGACATCGATTCCACGCTTTTTAGCATTTGCTATCATTTCTTTCATTAGATCAATGCCCTCATCCCCAACAAAGCAAGGTGAACCATCACTAATCATAACAGCAAGCTTAATCGCTTTATCTTGTTTATCTGCTTTATCTAGTAAGTATTGTAAAGCTACAACATCCCTGTTAGCATAGCCCGGCTCAACTCCACCAATCGCACCTTTTGTACGTAGTGTAATTTTGTCGGAGTCTTTTAATTGGAAGATTGTTGTATCATCGTTCCAATCTGAATAGAAAGCAAAAGCTTCAGTAGAGATACTATTAGCATTTTCATCAGCAGCACTTAAAACAACCGTCAACGCCTCTTTCATGTGGTCAATAACGCGTTTACCGTCGTTACCCATAGAACAGCTCGTAGAACCGCTTATATCGTTCATACAACCGATATAAACGTTGCCAGCAGGTTTCCCCTCGACTTTCTTACGATAAATCTTATTATCGTTACATTGAGTTGCACGCCAAATTAGATTTGTTTTAATGCGTTTGCCTTTGGTACTAATATATTCTTCATCTTGAACAGGCTGCAGGAGCAGGCGGAAAGCTTTACTCAGCCCCTTCACCTTCAGACGATTTTCCTCATACATCGAAAAGAACTTTTCAGCATCAAGGTTTTTAACTTGGCTTTCAATAACCTTTGCAGACTCATTATATTGGCTACGGTGTGTTGCAACCGACATAATGTTGTCCTTCTGGTTTTCAGCGTCAAGTTGATCATCCACTTGCTCTTCAACATGTGCCATTTCGTTTTGTGCAATTTCCAATACACCTTCGAAATTGGGTTTAGCAGGTGGTTGTGGCTTATCTTCATTTTCAGGTTGTTCTTCCTGGTCTTCGCTTTCGCTATTCATAAGCGCCATAACACGATCTAAATTCGCCTCAATCTCATTTTGTTCCGTCTCTGTATTCGAATTTTCATTCTTAGTACGAGCATTAATGCTGTATGATTGTGTATCTTTCTTCTCGTCTTGGATCCATTCATAAATCGTCGGCCATACCGCGCTCAAAAGCTCATAAGTCGCTGTTAAGTTATCTTTTGTAGAGCGTTGGCAAATAATATTATCGATTAATGATTGGTTATCATCGACTAACTGCTTGGCTTCTTCGATATATTCGGCATCATCAACCATTTGTAATAATCGACGTAATAAGCAAGCAAAGAAATCATCCACTTTACTTTTACCAACATCCGGGGTTTCAACAAAGCACCATTCATAGTTCACGAAATCAATCGCATCAGCTGTAAATGGATAGTCGAGCTTTATAAAATGCTCTAAACGACCATCAGCGCAAAAATTACTTAAGTCACTGACGATGTTTTGAGGCCATTTTCGATTGTTTTTCCAGTCGTCCTCGTCATTTGAACTGTGGTCTTCAATCATTTGACGATAGATATTCATATCATCATACAGTTTATGACCCATTTCATGATAAGCGAGTCCAGCTTGGATAATGAAGCGTTCCGGGGTAGTGTATTGACGGGTTGGGTGAAAGTTTTCAACATCATACCGAACGTACATTGTTGTGCCATCCCAATAAGCCGTTTCAACGCCCGGTGCCGCCCATTGAAACTTAAAGTCGTTCGTTTTGAACTTACGACGAAGGGATCGCACTAATTGGCGACCCCTTACTTGTTTAATATGATTTTGTCGGTTTGCAGATATAGTTATTGTCATTGTCGTTTATCTCCTAATTGGCTAAGTCTGGATTAAATAAGATTTCGTCCGGCGATACAGGGAAGTCTTGAAGTTTTATATCATTAAATACTTCACGAACCGCTGCTCTTGCCTCACAATATTCTTCTACTTCTTCAACTCGGTTAAGGATATAGGCTTCAACCGCGCGAATGCGTGAAGTTTGGTTATATCCGAAAGTAAGGAAGTATTTCGCTGCTTTAAAGTAACCTCGTAGCGTATCCGTATCAGTTGCCAGTCCTTCTATATGAAGTTCTTTTAAACCTTCCTGAATGGCTTCTAAGAACTCTAATGCAGCAACGTCAACTAAACCTGTTTTACGGGTAATAAGCTCTTTAAATGATGCAGTTTTCGTTAAACGTAGAACGGCAAAACGGTCCTTAAATGCTTTGTTAAGCTTTTGAACCCCTTCATAGCCCTCACCAACGTTCATCGATGCACAGAATAATGTATGTGGATGTAGCTTGTAGCTGCCTAATGGCGTTGAGATTACACCGTTATCATCAAAGAATGAGTGGAATACAGAGGTCACATCACCTTTTAAGAAGTTTACTTCGGCAAAGTTAATTAAACCGCCCTCGAAACTAGCTCTCGTAAGGTTTGTTAGCTTATATGTACTCTCATTATTAATGAAAGCAGGTTCAGCGATTAATGTTTCCTTCGATTCGTCTTTGTTCCCAACGACGATATTTACCGGATAACCAAAAATCCAGCTAATTGTATTAATTAGATATAGCGTAGCTCCAACCCCGCTTAATAAATTAAGTTTAGGGGTTGGAGGAAACGCTTGCCCATTTCGGGTGTGATAGGTAACCGTTCTCTTTTACCAAAAAGGCAGTCAGATTCAGGTTTTCCCCCACTTCGCACGGTACGTGAGACTTTCACCTCATACCGCGCTCCACCAACTGTTAGTAGTTTATAGAATTAACGTTATCAAAGCATATCCCTATATTTCTGTATTTTCTTCCAAACTTTTAAATCAAGTTCGGAGTGATCTTTTCCATCGTGAATTTTACGGTGGCATTTTTCGTGAACGGTAACAAGATTCTCCGTTCTATTAACAAGGTGCATAGGAAGTTTTGGTTTTTTGTGATGTATATGAATGTCAAATAGACATTCTTCACCGCAAACCATACATTTTCCTTTATCACGATTGTACGCTCTAGTTCTGTTAAGTTTAAATTCAAGGTTATAAATTCGTTTACGGTTGCCTAAAATACCCATGTTCGTTGAGAGAGGGTCAAACAAGTTGTCAGCCCTAACTTTCAGCGGTACTCGTCTGGACAGTTGGAGTTGTAAAGCCCTACCTTCAACCGTAAACGGAGTCCGTTTTTGATTGTATAGTGGTGTAGGCGTATGAGTTACGAAAATTAAATCCGTAAGTCCAATCCAACTGTTACCAGCTTTTATAGCAGGTATCTTCATAGAGTATGGTTCATGTGCAGAAGGATTGTTGCTGACCTTGTTGGCTGGCATCCATCCGCCACCATATTTTGTTTTGGTGACGGTTTGAAATCCTGCTCTCCTAAGAACCCAACCGTATCTGGCCATAAACAGGTTAATACTGGTTGTGACTCGGTAATAATTTATTAGTCCTCGAATTTGAGAATTTATTCTAAGTATATATGAAGCAAGTTCATAATTATCTTTGGCTTTTCTCAGTTTCTTAACATCTTCATGTAGTGATTTAAACTTCGCGTTGAACCTATCCTTGTCCGGTCGAGATTGAGTAATCCAACCCGTTCTCGATTTGCCTCGTCTTACTTTATATTCGTAACCAACAAATTTGATAGCTTTGTTTCGAATGTTTGTTATTAGTGTTTTTTCGGCTGAAAGTTCTAATTTCAGTTTCTCGTTAAGGAATTTATTGATTTTGTACTTAAACTTTTCAGCATTTTCCTTTGAGTTTGTAATTAGAACCCAATCGTCAGCGTATCTAACAAAGTAAGCAGGTTTCAGATTACTTCTCTTTCTGAGTGCTTCAATTTTGCTATCGCTGCGAGTATATCCGAATTTGGTTTTCTTTTTCTCCCAACCTTTGGTAACAAATTCATCTAGGCTGTGTAAGTAGATGTTGGCTAGTAAGGGCGACAGGATGCCTCCTTGTGGAGTTCCTAATTCGCTCACCTTAACCTCACCCATAACACCTGCTTTTAACATGGCTTTGATGATTTTCAGTAATCTACGGTCGCGTACACCCATGTTCCAAAGTTTTCCTAAGAGAACTGAATGGTCCACGTTATCAAAGAACCCTTTAATATCACCTTCCACAATCCAGTGATAACCAGATTTGTGAACAATATCGGAGATTCTTTCATAGGCGTGTTGGGCACTTCGCCAAGGTCTGAAACCATATGAATGTTGAAAGAACTGAGCTTCAAAAATCGGCTCGATTACTAATCTGATACATTCTTGAACAATCCTATCTATCATTGAGGGTATACCTAATGGTCTAAGTTCAGATTTTCCTTGTTTTTCAATATAAACACGTTTAACCATATTAGGACGATAATTATTGAAAGCTTCGATGATTCTTTCCTGTACTTCAGAGAAGGATTTGTGAAGGAAATTATTACGTAGGACTTCATCATCAACACCGGGGGTATTACTCCCTTTGTTCCTTTTCAGTTTTTCAATTGCTGAAAGGATAACAGGTTTGGATGTTGCTATTTCTACAATTCCTTTGAATTTAGGTAGTTCATCGCTCTCAATAGCTTCCTTAGTTGTTGCGTATATTGAATCAAGTAAATCCTTTAATTCTTTATCAGTTTTGGGAACTGCTTTATCAAGTTTTTGAGCCAATAGCATCACCTCCTGGGCGAGTATTGGGTTAGTCATTTATGCTCCACGGCTTCCTTGAAGCGATATCGTTTTTCTATAATCTAACAATCTGTTGGCTATGCCCCTTCGCTCCACATTCATTACAAATGTTTCTACACTACTACGGGCTGCTGCCACTCAGTTACAACGGTCATTTCCTACCGTTTAGAGACATCTGATATACCATCATTAACATTCTCTACTGAGCTTCACTTGTTCCGTTAAAACTAGCCTTCCATATCGACTTAGGCTCACTCTCTAGTCCGTCAACCGTTCTTTCGACCTTGATTGGGGGTCTTAGAACTCACAACTTCTACGAGTTGTAAACAGATGAATACGACACGAAATATTCAACCGCGATTGATGCCTCTAATGAGGTGTCTACTCTTCATTATTCGAAGTAGACGGTAATCACGAACCTTAAACGAGTGTTCCTCTCGTAGCCTTATCGATTTTATGGCCCCTAGCATCTAGTCATACCATCTCAGGTCTTTTCAACGCCACTTCACCGAGCTTCGTACAATGTGTTGGTATTATACTAGTACAATTTCAACGATTAAGAATCGTGTTCCAAGTTCTAGTCACAAAGCACGTCGGAGCTTTAGGGTAGATTTGCCAATCTTCAATTCTAAGTAGGAACTGCCCCTACCTATTCGTTTTAACAGTTAGAATGTTTTAAATTAACATCCCCTCGGATTTTCCATGAGTGTTTCCACTAATCATGCTTGTCCGAGAACAAGTCGCACCGTATCTTTCCCGGTTCCAGCATCACCAACTAAAATTAAATGCTCGCCCATAAGGATATGCGTAATCGCAATTTCAAGCATTTCACCGTTGTATGGCGTGTCGGGTTTAACTGGCGGCATTAAGTAATCGTGCATAGGAATTGTCGCGTGTACAAGCTCACGTTTATCGAATATCTTATTTTGTAATGCGATAGAAAAACGTTGGTCGTCTAAGTGTTCTTGGATCTCTTTCCAACCAACATTTGCATCGCGTTTCGTTGTAGTTGAAGCGGTTTGAACAGAAGTATGAACAGGTGCGGGTGCTGGTTTACTTTTTGAAATCCCTAACTCCGCGCTTTTGTCAGTCCATGAAACTGCGTTAAAATTCGCTTCAAATGTTTCAAATTCAGGTGTCTTCGCTTTATGGCTCATATGTTCAATTTCATGGCCGAAATGCTTTGCGACAGCTGTTAAAACAACTGTATGCGTACAAGAAGTCCCTTTTTCAGCATTTTTACAGTGGTGAGCGATCGCTTTTGTACCGCCTGCTACGTAAATATAGCCTTTAGTTTCAATGTCTTTGAATGTAACACGTGCATAGAAATGTCCGTTTTTCCCCTCATACGTTTCCACTTGGTTTAAAAAGTTCTCTGGTTTGCAAGCATGTAAAGCCGTTTGTGAAATTGATAATGTTGTAAAGTTCATAATAGATTCTCTCCGATTCCTTAAAAAAGTTATTTGTCGTTTGTCTTTAATCAATAAAAAAAGACGAGTTACGGGTATCGTAATCTCGTCATAAATAAATGGTTAAGCCACTTCGTTTACTAGTTCAGTGGCATTGATACAGTTATTTGCTGAATCATACCAACCGACTACCTTAAATGATTTATGAAGGAAAATTGAAGATCCTTCCTCAATCATATTTGAAGGGAACCATAATAATACTTCGCGTCCATCAGGTGCTAACACCCGGCTAAATAACAATCCGTTTGCCCCATCCTCTAATAGTGTAGGTGGTTCCTGTGCAGTCAATTCAAACTTATATAAGGTTTGTTTTTGCTGAACAGGCGCGGCATTGTTAGTCGGCTGATTTGAAGTTTCTGTCGTATCAAAGTATAGGTCTAATTGTGAATCGCCTACGCCATTCCCAATAAGTCCATAACCTAAAAAACCAAGAGCTCTACCAATGGCAGACGTTTGAGCTTTAGCAAATGGATTTGATTGGTCCACACCTTTAGCCTCACGCCCGAGTTCAATTACCCCCGTAGCTGATCCATAAATCTCTGAATCCACTGTAACGGAACAAATTAAAGTGTCACCTAACGGGATGAATTGCGGAGCGTGTACATGGAATTGCTTATTAGCAGCTTCATGTTCATCACGTAGCATTTTCAAACGGCCATCGACTGTAACATAGGGCTTGAACACCTCGACATACGTTGAGTTGTTGAAACTTGAAAGTCCTAAGTTGTCATAGCCATTCACGTTAAATTCCTTATAAGCAATCTTCTCTTTTTGAGGTAAGAGCACTAAGAAATTGTGATACTTTGAATCAATCGAAGCAAGCGCTTGCTTGATCTCCTGACTCATGATGTTTCGTTTGTTTTGGGCTTTATTAATAAGCCACTGCGGTAATTGTGTCATTGTAAACCACTCCTTGTCGGCTTTTTGCAAAGTCTCTGTCGTATTTAGAAATGATGTAAGGCTTGTTCTGATCGATGTAGCGAACAGCTTTTTGTGCTGCCAATGCTTCAACGATACTTTCCAGGCTAATTACTCGATCTACAACCGCGCTCAGTTCTCTGGCAGGTGTATGGTTGCTTACAATTAAATGTACGCGGGCACCATTGGCCTGTGCTTCCACTACGGCTGGAACAAGGTCACTATCTGCTGAACAAAGAACAATGTCTTTAGCTCCGCTAGATGCCTCCTTATACAGCTGTAAAGCGATAAGAACGTCAACGCCTTTCTCAATGTTTTTCCGTCTGAAATCAAGTACAGTAAAGCCTTCTAATAAGTTCACACCGCGCTCTGCAAGTGAATTAAAGAATCGTTTACGGTTGCTGTAGAAAACAGACTGATCATCGGACACATTCGCACAAGCGAAATAAGATTGGGTCGGTGTATTCAAGATAGAGGATACTAACTTGAAAAATACTCTCCAATCCATGCCCTTCACGTTAATTTTGTGTAATTGGTGCATGATGTTCATTTCATCAACAATTACGGGAACTTCTTTCGTCATAAAACTTCCTCCTAAAAAATACTTTTGCTAAATGCTCGAATAACGATAAATCGTCGATAAAAAGCCGAGAAATTAGCGGTCACAGACAAGTAATTCAATCTTTTCATTAAAAAAAGGCAATAAAAAAACGCCTATTTTAAAGATTGATAAGGTTTTTAGACATACGTGTGCCTAAACATCAATCGCTAAAATAAGCGTTTTCGAGAAAAGATGGCTCAATCCAATAGTTGAGCAAACAGATAAAGAAAAAGAATAAAAATAATATAACTATATTTTAGCATAAGGTCGGGTTAAGTACAATTACAAAAAGCTTGCTACACATAGTAACAAGCTTCAGTAAGGTTATAAAGAATAAGTAAATTGATTACAGTGTTTCGCGCGGGAATAACACGATGTTTGAACCGCTCTCTTGCTGCTTATAAATCAATTGAATGCGTTCCGGACAGTGTTCTAATAACTCGGCAATTAATGTTTTATCTTCAACAATGCTAAGTAAATGTTCATCGTCATTATCGAAGTCGGGTTGGTTTTCAAAAAGGAAGAAGTTTAAAGTATCTTCTAATACCCCGACAAGATAATCCTGCTCTTTATATTTCAAGTGAAAGTTCGTTTTCATATCTAATAACTGTTTAGTGTCGTTATCTTCTAAGACGATTTTTAAAAAGTTCTGCATTTGCAAGTTGTAAAGCCTCCTACATAAGATTAATATTCGAAATCGTCGTCCTCAACAACATTGGTTGAATATGGATTATTAAATGTTTCAAAATACTGAGACGCGGTCATGCCCTCCCAAGCTCTTGTTAAGAAAGGAATACGAGCTTGTACAACGCCGTCAATATCATTGTAAATATAGAAAATATCATCACTTTCACGTTGGATCAAACGCTCGTCTGTCGTATAGCGAACGACTGTAGAAGGTGCGTATTTTTCAATCAGCTTATTCACGTCTGGAATACGTGAAACATTGTCTACAATCATAATCATAATTTCAGGACGTAAATCATCACCTAACACATTCATGCCTTTTTCGATGAAGCGTAAGCGTTTAGAAAGTGTTTCATACCAGTTGCTTTCAGGTCGCATAACCTCTAACCAAACCGTACGAATATCCCCTTCTCCGCGAATTGTCTTAATAACTGCGTGTGGTGATATATATTGCTTGCTGTCGATTGAATAGCTTTCATTGGCAGACCATGAAACAACGCGGTCTAGTTCATGCAGCTTACAATAAAACTCCGCTGAAATGACTTGGCGGAAGAATGGTGCCATTGAAGGTGCTGTGCCGGGAAGGTAATTAGTCGGGACTAATCTAAATTGGCTCGGTGTTGAACCATTTTTACCTAATAGTACATGAGCCGCGCGAGCCGCACTTGGAGATAATGCATAAAGGTAGGGTTTATGGTTTTCTAATGTAATGGGTGAATTCCAGTTAAACGGAACAAGAATACCGTTTTCAATCCATTTTTTCATATGATTTTTAATGCGTGCATTTGATTCAGTTACGCCAAATACGACGCGGTTAATCTGAATACGTGTTGCCACGCGGTTTTGAGATAAAAACGTCAGCAATTTGATTTCATAATCACTAAAGTTGTTATCCATCATTTTTACGTTGTACCAATACGTACTATTACGGATCACGTTTTGGTCTGAACGTAAAAAATTCAATTGAGCGTAAGGGTCACTAAATAATGAGAACTGCTCCCCGTTCGGTGGTAAGAATTTTAATACGTCTTTAGGAATGTTGGGTGACACGTAAGGACTTGTTGCGCTATAAGTCGGTGCCAATGGTCCAGAAGGTTGTAACTGTTCAGTTTGTTTCTGAACAGCTACATCTTCCATCGATAAGTTAAACTCAGACATTAAAATCCACGACGCTCTGAACGAGCGATTTGCCCCATATATGGTAGTGAAATACGGCCGCGCACATGCCCTTTCGCTACATCAACATCAACTACTTTAAATAACACTTCGCTACCGTTTTTAATATGACGAGCAACGTTTGCTGTTGGCAATTGAGCTAAAGCTGTTAATCCATAAGGTTTTAATGTTACGAAAATTACTTTACGGTCAAGATCAATGTTATTAATAGTGGCTCCGTAAGTCCCGCCAGGCTTGTAAGTCCCGATTGCTTGTATTGGGTCCATTTCTAACGCTTTTTTACTGATATGTACGTCACGTTTTTCTTTATCAACTTCCATAATGCGAACGCGGATACTTGGTGTTTCATTTAAAGAAATTTCACTGTTTAGGTCATGGATATATGTGTGGCTGTAGTCGCTCTTGTGCATACGTAATTTAACGCCATGAACATTTAGGAATACAAACATAGAGTCAACGCCTGTTACTAATGCATCGTAGATTTGCCCTGTTTCTACACGTTTCCAGAACTGTTCTACCTTCATCGCATTGGCAGCTTTACGGTCTGCTACAAAGAATACGCCATCATAAAGGTTCGTATCTGTAGTAATAATGTCTTTAATCATTACGTCAAACTGCTTATTAGTGAAGCTGTCTAACGATTTATAATTATATTCATCAACCAAATCTAATGGGATATAACCAAAAATATTTTCAAATACAACTTTTAAACAGAGTGTACTTTCTTTCCCTAGTGTTAATTCCTCATTACCGATACATTCTACACGTAGATAACGATTCAGGTTTTTGGCTTCGTAAAGACTCGACATAGCAAATGTGCGAGTTTCGATAAATTGTTGTTCATTAACAAACATAGATAACCCTCCAAATTGGTTTATTAAACAAAAAAAGGAACACCAAACCATACCTTTACCAAAAGGCATGGTTCGGTGCTCCCGAACGATTGTTTAATTTAGTTTTTTTATTGATAGACTTAATATAATCAAATAAGTATAAAAAATCAAGAGTAATTTAAATTTCTAATTCGATAATACGTGGTTTATCTGGCGCTTTCGGTTGTTCATTAGCCGGTTTTTCTTCAATTGGTTCAGTAACTTTCAGTGATGGATCTTCTTTACTTGCTGCGACATCCTTTTGAAGTTGGTCTAACATATCACTTGATTGTGTATCAATGACACTCGTTTCAAAGCCCTGCTGTGTTGATTCCTCTAATATAAATGGCTGTGGCTCAATCACAAATGATTCCTCGGTAGGTGGGATTTGTTCGAGCGCGGTTGCTTCAGCTGTAAAAGGTAATGGCTCAACAGGTGTAATATCCAATGGAAAATCATTTACTGGCTCTTGCTCAATCACTTCATACGGTGCAACATCAATGAAATTAGGTGTTTCTTCTTGCATTTCAGGCTCATTTAACGAATTTGGCTCTTGCGAAACGCCGCTCAGAGGCTCCGAAATGTCATTTAGTTGAGTAGTTGGTTGTTCGAACGCAATCTCAGCCTCTTGTACAGGTGCTTCATTTCCAACTGAAAGGTCTGTTTTTTCAAAAACAGGGAAATTATCAACATTTTCAACTGGCACAGGCTCATTGTATATCGGTTCATCATTAACGATAACGTTATTAACGATAGATAAGTCTGTTTCTTCAAAGACAGGAACATCAATCGATGGCATCCCCTCTTGAACAACTCGCTCACTTGGCTCATTAACCATGATTGATAAAGTCGTTTCTTCAAAGACAGGTGCTTCATCAGCTGGAACAAATTCATCCTTCGTTGTTTCAAAGCCGATAGATAAGTCTGTTTCCTCAAAAACAGGTACTTCATTTGTTGAAGTTGGCTCTTGTTCGTTCAGTTCACCATGTACAGGGAAATCAATTTCATCATTTCCAACTGGATTTGTTTCAGTCGTTGTTTCTTCCTCTTCTTCTAATAATTCAAGCCAATCGTTTTGCTCCGGAGTAATTACTGGATCGATTGCATGACCAGGAGAAACTTCTTGTACTGACTCGGTTCCAATTTCATTTTGTGCTGCAGGTTGCTCATTCACAACAACCGCGTCATTTAATACGACTACATCAGAAGGAACAGCAAAGTCATTCAACGACATTTCCTCACTTGGTTCATTACCGCCGAAAACATCATCACTGTTCTTTTGTGCATCTTCCGTTTTAGGTGAATGAACAGGTTCAACATGTGCTACAAGCGGTTCTGCTACCTGTGGTGTATTAACTGGCACCATAATAGGTTCTAATTCATGCGTAGATGGGTTCGTTGATTCGGCTTGATTTTCCGTTACGACTTCCGATTCACTCACAAACTCATTTAACGCTTGGTTAGCTTCTTCATTAGTGGCATCATCCATCATACTGCCATCTGATTTACCAATGTAGTTTTTGCTATTAGAAATAGCGCTCACAACATTAATATCTCTTTCATTCGTTGACTTAATATCAGACTCCACCAGCTTCATAAAGCGTTGAACAAACGCTGATTCATGAACAAACTCACCAATGGCATGTTTTGGTTTCGCTATGCTGTTACGCTCGTCTACGATCTGAACAATCATTTGTTTAAATGGCAGCTCTCTAATGTCAGTAGGTGTAAAGCGCGGCATAAGCTTCTTCTGTGAGTTCATACGCATGCCCCAATTTTGATTATCCGTAGTCATTGGTGCGCCTGATTCATTCACTGATTCTTCTACCCGCAATTCCTCACCAAATTCTTTAGAGAAGTATTCGTTATCGTCAACTGGACCGCGCCCGAATACCGTCTTATGTGAAGCGTTACCCATAACTGTTTTTCGGTAATCTGTCCCCACAGCATCTAACTGAGCGATCGACTGCATAGCGATAACCGCGCCCACTTTGTAAGAACGCCCTAAAGTTAAAAATCGTTGGAATGCATCATTAGCGTATAACGGGAATTCATCCACGTAAAAAATACAAGGGATACGTCGAACGTTTTCCTCTTTATTCTCTTTAGCACGACGGAATACGGCTGCTTGGAATTGACGTATAAAGAATTGGCCGAACATCATTGAGAGTTCGTCCAGCTCGCCAAGCGCGGTGTTTACTAACACGATTCCACCCTCACTTAACACTTTATCCGCGTCAAATACTTTATCGCCTTCTCCACTTGTGAATAAAGCACGTAAGCTATCCTCATTGACTAAATCATTCAGATACTTTTTAGCACCTGAAATATAGTTTTCCTTTTTGTTCTCAACCATTTGCTCTGGATGGTGTCTATGGTTCGGTGGATAAGGAACGGGCTTGATTTCATCTTTGTCACGAAACGTCTTGTAATCTAAAACTTGGTTAATAAAGTAGTTTACGACTACCTCATATGAATCCAGCTCTTTTAATTGGATGGGCGTAGCATTTGTATTACGTCTGTTCTGCTCAATAAAAGCTGAAACATGCTCTACAACATTTGCAAGCTCACGCGGATCGTCAATCAATTGCTGAATGATACGGATGTTTGTTTTGTTACCGTATCGGATTTTAGCTAATAAGGTAATGTTCTTACAGACCTCATTTTGTTGGTCTTTAAAGAATTGGTCTTGGTCGCCGGTTAATGCGGAGATTGTACCTTGAAAAGTATTCGCTACGATATTACGCTCACCAATAAAAGGATTGTACTTATAAGACATTTCTTTAAATGGGTCAATAACGATAATCTTTTCATCAGGTATGCCGAGCTTTTTACAGATTGTCAGTACATCGTCTACAGCATCCCCTTTTGGCTCTAAGAGTACCAACGACATATCTTTTGTACCTGTAGCAATCTTTATCAAGTCCTGAGCAATACGTAAAAGTAAAGTTGTTGAAGTTTTACCAGAACCCGTTACTCCTAAAATCGCCTCATGTAAAAAGCGTTCATTTTCTTTAATAACGATTGGCTTACCTGTATCAGACTCATAACCAACAATAACGTCAATGCTCTCTAACTTATATTCATGTGCATATCGTTTAAAGTAGGGCATTTGCCAATCCATGAAATGATCTTGCAATAAATCTTTATTAATCATGTAATCCCGCGCTTGTACGAATACACCCAATGCACTAATAATGATTGGGGCAAAGAATATGATTAGTAAAAATGAGTTTAAGTTATCTGTTAGCAAAATCCCTTTATGACTTTCCATTACGTTTAATGTTGTTAAGTAATCGAAATAATTCTCATAGACGAATTTTGAAAAGACCGCCCAACACATTACATGGAATGGTGCTAGGTTGAATAGCGCGGACCGCTTTCTCCCCTTTGGCGTTTTAGACCAATCCTTCTTAATGACTGGCTCTTCCTTTTGGGGAATGGTAATCGTTGTATAATGCCACGATACATAAGGCAGCACCCACAATATGATAACCAACCACCAGGGAAGTAGGTTAATTGGCGAAGCTTTAACAAAGCCGAATAAGTTCATTAGCCATGAAATCAAACCAAACGGCAAGATAAGGAATAAACTTATATATGTAGTTGTAGTAGCGATTCTAAAGTTTGTTTTAAAACGAAATTTTTCTTCTGCTAATGTTTTCTTAATAGCCGATTCAAATATTGATTTTCGTTCTTCTACTTCATCGAGCAACATTGGATCAACTACTTCACTTGGCTTATGCGACCGCTTTAACTGTGGAAGTAATTGTTTCATACCCTTCTCCTTTCTTTATAAATTATCGTAAAAAACAAAAAAACACCGTACCTATCCCTATGGATAAGTGCGGTGCTTCCTCACTAGAACTAATGTTAAGTAAAATTCATGAAACTGTCAATGTATTCTTATAGCGTTGAGACTCCCACGGCTAAAGCCGCAAGCCTTACACCTTCGGTGTTGAGATGGGATTCTTGAGTGATTTAACGTTCTCAATCCATTTCTGTTTCGAACAACCCTCAAGGTTAGGGTATCTCATTACCCCTCCTAAGACAGTGCGTATAGCATCTTAGGCTGATTGACTATTACCATCAACCACAGGCGCATATCGAATATTCATTGCGCCGACTATATCTCGGTGTTTCTTAAAACCACAATTACATTTGTATGTACGGTCTTTCGCTTTGTTCCTTTCGGAACAACTAGGACAAGTTTGACTGGTATAAAAAGGGTTGACGAACTCCACTTGTATCCCTGATAGGTTTGCTTTGTATTCGATATATTGTGCTAAACGATAAAACGACCATATATGAAGATTCTTTTCGTTTTTACGGCTTGTTCTTGCCGTCTGTCTTATGTTTGCTAGCTGCTCTAAGCGAATAACAGAAATTTTATGTTCGATTGCAAAATTAACAATCGAACGACTAATTTTATGGTCTTGGTCTTTCATATAACGTTGTTCTTTATCGTTTAAACTTTTAATAGCGGCTATTTTCTTGCGTTTGCCCAAGTTTTTTCTGGTAGAACGAAACTTACGTTTTTTAAATTTATTCATTCTTCCGTTACCGAAAAAACTGATTTTATCATCACTTGTTACAGCTACAGCAGGAACTTTAATCCCTAAATCAACGCCCATAATTTTTGTCCCATTTTTAAAAACAGGTTCACTTGTTAGGGCAATTTGAGCAATCCATTTTTTCTTCTTTTGCGTGATGCGAAGCGTCCCTAATTTATTTTCTGTTAACGCTTTTTGAATTCGATTATTTTCGTCTTTCATCAATGCCCTAATGGGCACTTTCTTAACTTTACCATCAATATAAAGAGGCATTGAAATACTAGTCGAATCAAATGAATAATTTTGGTTGTTCCAAACACAAACCAATTTCTTCAATAGTGGAACAATAGAAAACTTTTTCATTCTTACTTTGCTAAAAATGCTTTTCGCATCTTTAATCGCTTGGTTTTTCACAGCACTAGGCAAATCTACTTGTACATCTTTGCTCGTCTTCTTAGTTGTTTGTTTTACATTGACCATTTCATCTACAAGATTATTGATAGTTTGGATGTAGTTCTCGGACATCGCCTTTAGAATTAGAGCCTGTTCTTTTGATGGCATTAATTTAATTTGTAGTGTGAACGTTTGGCTCAATGTATTAACCTCTTTTCTTTTGCTGTTCTACATATCGTTTAATTGTTTCGCTAGAAACATTGCCCACCGTTGATACGAAATAAGAACGTGTCCACAAGCTCGGGAGGTGTTGCAGATGCGGAAACTCCTCTCTTAAAATTTTCGAAGACACCCCTTTAATCTTAGCCATTATATCTGCCGGACTAAGTGTTGGCAGCGTATTTAAAAACATGTATGCGTGGTCTCTATCACATTCAATTGCAATGATTTCGGTATTCAAGCTATCGCAGATTTCTTTAACGATTTCTTTAAATCTTTTTTCTACCTCATTATTCAAAAAAATTTTTCTTCTATAACGAGGACAAAATACAAAATGATAATTCAATAGAGAGACTGTCGTATTTGTATGTCTATAATTTTCCATGGCTCAATTGTATCAGTTAATAAACATAACAACAACGAAATGAACAAAAAAAGAAGAAATACATTTCAAATACTTGAGGCGTCAAGAACCGTAGGTTCAAAAACGACACTCCATATTTGACTTCACTATCATCCCACAGCTAAAGCAGTGGGCTTTCTCGTTCAGAAGTTCTGTAATGAACTAATTGGCACCGGTTCTCCGCGCTTATATAAAACAGGCATTGCCGGATTTGAAATCTGCATCACGTAATACTCCTGATAGAAATGTTCACCGTCTCGCATAGGGAACGTATCTTGTATTTCACGTGGGAACACTGGGTAATGCTTTCGATAAACGACAATCGGTACAATATGCTTTTGACCTTGAAACGCATCGCGCAATTGCACAACCGTTTTATTAAAACGTTCAATGGCTTTCTTCCATGCTGTTATACATAATCCCTCAATGTTAAAAAACATATACATATAGTTCTGATTTTTTTCATAACGAGCCAATGTGTCCCCTGTTCTCTTATCATACGCTTTGAACATCGCATTATCTTTTGTTGTATAGGTAAAGGCTCCATTAAAGTCAGGGTGCTTTAACGCGGTACTTAATACATTCGCAAAATCTTGTTTGTATTCAGTACGCATTGTAACAATTGTGTCCTGTAAAGTTTCATCGGTACATGTAATCACTTCAAACGAATCTGAATAACTCCGACAAGTCATTTGAAACGATTCAACGAAATTCAAATGACGCAGCTGTACTTGTAGATCACTTGGGTATTTATCTGAAGGTAAGATAACTAGCATCCCTTTGTAATATTTCAACTCATCTGTTTCAGCCATTTCATCAAGTCGGCGCTTTAATCGTCCAAACTTCTCCATTAGTCGATTCCCGTATTCTGTTTTCATATCGAACTCTAAATAAAAACGTTCGGGTGAGCTATACACTGATAGTTTCCCATTTCGCTCTACCGTATGTAAGGTTTTAAAATCTTTATATAATGATTGGTTTAATTGAACTTCCCCATCAGGCTTATACACATGTGATTTCTTCACTTTCGTATTTCGGGGAGCTGCATGGAGATTATCACGTACGGAACACACGTTCGATAACCTTACGCCCCCTATAGCCCAATTGTTATTTTGTTTCTCATTCGTATCTAGTTCCGCCAGTCGATTGAGTGACATGATCGCGGTCATACATGAAACTTGGAAAAGCGAATGTTTGTTCTCTAACATTTTATTGTCCCGCTTACGCCAGTCAAAATACCCCAACTCAAAATCAAAACCAGAGCGTATGTTCTTATCCCTCACTGTGATGTGCATATGGCTGTACATGAACTCCTGACCATCCTGTGTTAGCTGCAAATAGAATGTGTCCTGAATGTTCGAATACTCCGATATGACGTATCCGTTATCTTTCAGCAACTTTACCGTCTTCTGAATGGATCTTTGCTTCACTGGAAAGTCCTTCGATTTAGGGTGAATGTCAGGGTGAAAATAAGCTACTAATTGCTTGATTGTAGCAGCACGTAATTTTAGTAGCACCTTCATTATTTCTATCTGTTTTGGTGAAGGTTTTTTTGCTGTAGATGGCGTCATTAAAATCCTCTTTTCTATGTACTTAAATAAGCTTTAAAATCCCTCTTAAATTGCCGAGAAAATCAATCTTGAAATGTTATACCTCGTGACTCCGATTTTAGCACAATAAAGTTCGGAGTTACAAAGTTGGCGAACGGAGTACAAGCGAGCCCTTGCTATCACTGAGTTTTTGAGTTTATACACTGACGTCTATTACTGACGACCAACGGTGACGGGTTACGTCAGTATTGGTCGTCAGTGCAAAACGTCAGTGTAAGCCCTCTTTCCGACACTGAAAAATGCTACAAAAATCACCTGATTATAGTTAGGGATCGGTAGCAGTTGCAGCCATTTCCGCTGGATAATTTCATGTATATTTAGTTTGTTTTTAAGCATGGTTTAAGGTGGCTTTTGAGGCTGAAATGGGAACGTATCTAAGCAAGTAATTGAGCTTGATTTTTTGATTATTCATTGTGGATTTCGAGTATGACTTTATAGTTTGAACTTAATAATATTGGACATGTGACTATAAGTGATCAGCTATGGTTATCCTAAAGAAACATACACCTATTAGATAGTCTTCTACTAAAAAACATACAAAATATATTAAGAAAAGTATTGAGTAAATATGGAGTTTATAAATATATTTTACACACATTATATTCATTTTATATTGAACTACTAAACACATACAAAACACTTTATGTATAGAATGTGTGTATAAAATTTGAAATTCCGTGTTGCAATTGTAGGTATATTCTACATATCTTTTAAAGATAAAGTATACATATTGTATTGAGTCATTAAACACATTGTATTTAATATATACGCACAAAGTATTTATAATGTATTGATAATGTGTTGAGAGTATAAACATGATATGTACACACTCTATTGACATAGTGTTGAATTTAAGGTAAAATTTATATGTACTATTTTGATAGAGATAAGTACAAGAAACCAATTTTATATAATTAGGAGAGATAGAATTATGGCAAAGAAACGTAAAACTCGTCGCGGTGGCGTTGACGCTGGAAATGGTGAAGCTAAATTTTGGTTCGAAGGAGCTCATGCGGGTATCGCTATTCCTACAGCGGAGATTGAAATTTTCCGCAACAATGATAAATTTGCAATGTTAGCGAACAACGATGTTACATATGAAAATATTCACGAAAGATTAGATGTTACATTTGTTTCTTCAAAAGCATTAGAAGAAACGAATCGTAGATATAAAATTGGTGGTCACACTTTATCTGAAAATGGTGTGAAGCCGGATGAAACAGAATTTGAATCTAAAAAATACGCTTCTGAAATTATTGCTCGTTCTGTATTAGCAGGTATTTTAGTAGATGCTCTGAAACAAAAACATCAAGAAGTAGGTTCTTGGGATTTCAAGAGTGTTAAAGCTTCATATGACATTGCTCTTGCACTACCATTAATGGAGATTAATCCAAATTCATTTTCATCACATGCATTACGCTTTATCGGTACGCATGAAATGATCTTCCATTTCCCTAACGGCCAAAAAATTGAAGTTACAATTGAAATTGAATTTGCAAGCACATTCCCCGAAGGTGCAATTGCAGTTTATCCGATTATGTACAACCTAGATGGAACGTATAAGCAATATACAATAGAAGTAAACGGACAAACGATTACTACAGATTTAAGCCAATATAAAATTTTATTAACTGATATTGGGGCTGGTACACTCGATTTAGCGGTAATGAACGGTGTAAATTACGACTACAATAATTCAAAGTCTTTAGATTTAGGCACAAAAGAAGATGTATTCAGTATTATTGAACAATGGAACGAACATGACCCATTAAATAAAATTGATTCTCTAACGCAATTTACTAAGATTTATAGCTCTAAAGATGATTTCAGAACAGAAGCATTAGTGAACTTTGCTAGTCCACGATTAAGTGCAAACTCGAAAAAAATTGGTACTGAAGTTAAAAATATTTTCAAAGATTTAGGCTCAAAATCCGTAAACGTCTTCTGTGGTGGCGGTTCAATCTTATATAGAAGTCACTTAACTAAGATCATGAACTCTGACTCTAAATACCAAGGACGTACAATCTTCTCTGAACACGATAAATTTACAAATTCGTTAGGTTTATTAATGATGATGCTTCATGAAGCCTTTGATCAAATGAAAGACCAATACATTAGTGAAGTTCAAGGTCAAGGACAAGCATAATGACAAAAGAGCAAGATAACGCAAAAGGCGCAGAGCAAGGAAAAAAACCTAACAAAAGACGCTCGAAAGTACTAGGTCATGGGGATAGATTTCAAACGTACATTGGTACAGCAGCTCATGAAGATTTGATTTCATTTATCAACAAACAATCGGATTTATCATCAACTGTACTTTACGGCTTTCTAGTGCTACAAGCGAAATATGGTGACAGAGATATAAGAGATTACCTACCTAGAACTTTCAACCCCGAAGTCTTCCAAGAGGACTTCATCAATAAATTTTTAGGTGGTAATCACAATATTGCTAGCACCCTATTAAGTGAGGATGCACCAGTTATAGAAAAAAGTACGGCTAGTGAAAATATAGTAAAAAAAGAAAGTTACAATGAAAATGACGGTGAGACTGTCGAACTGGTAGCCAAAGAAAGTCCAGGAGATACAGTAACTCCAGAACCAACTGTACATGAAGGGAATAAAAACCATAACCTACAAAATACTGACAGTTCAGGCGTTGCATCATCTGACACAACCTCGTTGCAATCAAACAAAACTGGCGGAATGAGTATAGGTAATATGGCAGAAATGTCAAAGGCATTCACATTTAATAAGAAATAATAAAAAAGGTAGTTAGGTCAACGTATGAACTGAACCCCGAATAGTGGACACTTTAAAAAAAGTGGACCTATTCGGGGTTTTTCTATTTTCTTCACCGAAAAATCCCGTTATACTGGCCATACGATTTAAGGACGGGAGAACATCATGAGTAAAATTATTTTTAATGAACATCAACGCAGACAAATTGAAGCGAATCCAAACGTGGCATCTGTTTCAGATCGCTCTATTCAATATACAGCTGACTTTAAATTAAAGGCGGTTCGGGAAAACCTGGCGGGAAAAGGCCCAGCTCAAATCTTTAGAGAAGCTGGATTTGATTTAGATATTATTGACCTAAAAAAAGCCCAAAGTGCATTGAGCCGTTGGAAGTCTATCTATAAAACACTTGGTGAACAAGGGTTTTTGGAAGAGCGTCGCGGAAAAGGCAGCATAGGTCGCCCTCGTGCTGATAAACTAACAGCGGACAAAAAGTTAGAGAAAGCTGAAGCGCGTATTCGACTTTTAGAAGCGGAATTAACCCTTCTAAAAAGCTCGACGAAATGGAAAGGCAGGCTAAGAAGAATCGGTTCTAACACCAAGAGAAAAATATCAGGCAATTAACGAAACGATTCGACTGTATCAACTCAAAAACATGACACGCTATTTATGCCAAGTAGCGAATGTCAGTCCAAGCGGTTACTATAAATGGCTTCGAAATGCGGAAAAGGATGCACTTCGTGAAGAATCAGATTATCAAGATTACTTATTACTGAAATCGATATATGATAAAGAGAAAGGAAAGATTGGCTATCGTGGATTTTATATGGCATTAGTTGATGTATTAGACCAACCCATGAATCATAAAAAGATTCTTCGTTTAATGCGTTAATTTAATTTATATGCGAAAATTCGCCGTGCGAATCCCTATCGCCACTTAGAAAAAGCGACAGCGTCACACTGCCGTATACCGAATCATTTAAATCGCGAGTTCAACCAAGATGAGCCAGGAAAAGTATTCTTGACCGATATTACATACTTACAATATTGCCTTACTTCCCTTATTTGCTACATTCGACAACATAATTTCAAGATGGCTAAGAAAAAAATTAGAAGATTATAAAGCTGATAAGGTATATATCCCACAATTGTGGAGTAAATTAAATAATAAAAATTTAACAGTAAAAAAGAAATTATCAAAGAGTCTTGATGGTCTTCTGCAGTATCAATTCATTTCCGCTTTCATCAAGATTTTTGATAGTAATAGTAAATATTTAAATCGTAATTCTATTCTACATGGCAATTCTAACTACGATGGAATCGGAAAAAAAGAATGTTAAAAAATGTACGCATTATTACATGCCTCATTAGATTTAATTTATATCGAACCTTTAAAAGTTTGTTTCGGAAATAATAAAAAGAAATAAAACTTACTTCATATAAAAAAGCCCCCTACCAAAAAGGTAATGAGCTATTTAATAATTATTAGACCCTATTTTACGTTTTGGATAAACGCCAGAATTGGATAACTCTATTGATTAAATTGGTATTGTGTTGATATTTATTTTTTCCCGTTAAGAATTAATCACTTTTCCAGTACCTGTGCATCTTTTCTTGACTGAGTCATCTTCACATTCCACTTTAACACCATAATATCCAGCTTTTTCAACTTTTATATATTGTGTGTCGGTAAATGGTATTGGTTCACTTACAGCATTTCCAGAAGAATCTACTAATGTGGTAACTAGATTAAATTGACCACTAGAATAATTACTTACTTCTAAATAATCACCTGCTGTTGCGTATAGAGTTTCTGAATAAACTGTCCCTGATCCATAACTAGTAACATTTACTCCCTTGCATGGATTACCAGCTACATTAGAACAATCAATTTTTGAATATGCCGCTGATGCTGTTAATACGAAAGAAAATACAAGAATTAGGCTTAAAACAGTTGAAAGAGTAAACTTCGATTTTTTCATCATATATAACCTCTTTTCTTTTTGGTATAAAATACTAATTCTTCAAAAATATTAAAAACCCTTTTTGCGTATATGTTTTTTTAAAATTGTAATAATAAGAAAAAAGGGATTGATTTAAAATGAATAAATTAACTTTTTCAATTTTTGCTGCCAGTGCTATTCTGTTCTTGTTTGTTAGTGTTAAAATGTATGCTGTAGAAGATACGCCTTCAAGCTTTGAAAAAAAATATGCTGAAGTGGGATATAAATCAATTGAAGAGTCCGTTAAAGAATTTCAAGAGTTTTGTAAATGTGAGGTAAGATTACCTAAAGCATTACCTCCAATTCCTTTTACTCATGAATTCGGTAAATTTTCAGAAGACAAAAATTATATAAATGATACCTTAGAAATTCGATATGTACATGAAAATAAAACTGAAAATATCTTTAAAATAGATATTAAATTAATTGATAATGAATTAGAATTTAAAGGAAAAGAATATTTACTCGAAGATGGCACGAAAGCAGTGTATTTTGAACGTGAATACTTTAATTTTATGTTTTTTGAGAAAAACAATTTACAATTTCTAATGGGAATTAGTAATAAGATTACCGACATTGATCCGGGAGAGGAATTGGTTCGGATAGCAAATTCTATATAATCTACTAATTCATATTAATCAAGCAAGCAGCTAAAAATGCTGCTCCTTTTATTTTGGGACGAGTTAATAGGAGCGAAAGGAACATTATGTATAAATGTATAAAGAAGCAATCAATTTAGGGTTCAGACATCCTAAAGTAGTAAATTACAGTCAATATTAAATGATTTACTTAATAAGTATTCTAATATTGCTGCTTATTTATGGGGGATTACAAATTGCATTGCATAAGTCAGTTATAAGCCCAATTTTTAATAGCCCATTGATTAAATTTGTCAATGGGCTATTATTTATTAGAATGTTCGATTAATTACTGCAGCTTGATAGCTAAGCAGTTGCGCATCATTGTATTGATTAATTATTGAATCAGTATAGAATGGTTGGATTAATTACAAACTCCTTTTTACCGTTGACCGTATACAGTTTGTTACGTGCTTTTTTTAATAAGTCTCTAATTTCATCGCGTCCTTTCGGTTAACATAACTTCATCATCTCCTGTCGGGTTAGTATTTTCAGTTGGTGACTTCGGGGTTATCGTAGTAACACCAAAAAAATTATTAATGCCTTCAAATGTCAGCTGAGCTTGCTTTTCAATTTCAAAAGCTATAATTTTTTCATCATCTAAGTTACTGATAAAACCGTATTCAATTAAAATCGCGGGCATGTTTGTTTCACGCACCACTGCGAAATTTGCGCGTTTCATACCTCGGTCTCGAAAACCGATTCCATTAATGATTGCTTCGTGCAAGGATTTTTGTAATTTCACTGTATTAGCACTTACAGGACCATTGAAAATAAATGTTTCAAAGCCTGTTGCAGTTTTGTTTACTGCGCTATTATCATGCAGAGATATAAATATATGTGCTCCCCAAGCATTTGCTAGTTGAGCCCTTTGTGTAAGAGATAAATACGTGTCCGTGCGTCTCGATAGCCTTACTTTATATCCTTTTGCGATTAATTTCTTTTCTAAAGCTAGAGCTACTTTTAAAACATTTTCTGCTTCCTTGGACTTCGTTCCAATCGCCCCCGGATCAGAGGTGGTCAAACGGCCTATTTATCTTGTGTAAAAGACGTCGCTACAAGAGAAATTGTCGCCTATGCGCTATCAACAACACTTAAAATATCGATTGTGTATGAGACACTCGAACAATTAACGATTGATTTAGATGGGAATCTTCATCCGGAAGCCATGATTCATTCCGATCAGGGTTTTCATTATACGCACCCAGAATTGCAACAGCTTGTGAAAAAAATGGGACTGAAACAGTCGATGTCACGCCGGGGAAACTGCCTAGATAATGCCCCTATGGAATCGTTCTTTGGGCATTTTAAAGATGAAGTCGATTATAAGGAAGCTGAAAACTTAGCTGAATTGCATACGTTAGTCGTAGAGTATATGGATCATTATAACCATACGAGAAAGCAATGGACGTTAAAAAAGATGACTCCGGCAAGTTACCGAAGTCATCTAATCGCAGCATAGGCACAACTACATCCCTTTTTATTAAACTGTCTACAAAATGGGGTTCAGTTCAGTAATTGATCTAACTACCTTTTTCTCTAATTAACAAACCAAACGAGAGTTTATTATCCCCTACTGATTATGTTGCTCTGTTACCAAAATCGCACCCTTATATTATATTTAATCGACATCGACAACGGGACTTAAGTGTTCTGGAAAGTCCCTCCAAAATTCAATAATAGCGTTGGAGTATTTATTAAAACTAACTTTCTCGATATCGAAAACAATCTCAGCATTGGTTGTTAGCTCAACGTCCATGACTCTCTTGTCACCTAAGAAACCTTTTAAGAACAAGTCTGGGTTCTTTTTATACAACCTAGTAGCAGCACGACCGTCACCATGCTTGTATGTATTAACAAGATCAGCTAATAGTTCAATCGTTTCCCATTGGGGAGTCTTTGTTAAATCATATTTTAGATATTCGTATGCTTTCTTTATTTCCCCCATATTAAAACCAAATTTTGAAAATTCATCTACTAACCTAATCGGACTTGTACTATGGTTTAGCTCCTTGTAGACAAAACCTCTTAATTGTTGTTCAAAGATTTGGTATGTTGTAGCTAACAACGACAAGTGAAAATTATATTCCATGATTTTTTCCGATCTATAAAATTCATAAGCTTCCATTTCGATATCTTCAAATATGTCACTAGGATCAACTACCTCATAATTGTAAGCAGTCGCATATTCTTCACGCAATTTTTCTTTGTATTCGTTTGCTGAGTCCTCAATATTATTGAAAAGGGTTTCCATTGTAGAAGCAAACTTTTCTTGTATTTTCTCGTGAATTAAAATGAATTGCCCTCTTTTATATTTAGTTAGCCACACATTTAATTGAACTTGTTCACTCATAAGTTCGCCTCCTTACATTTTGTTTAATTTTTATATTCTTATATGAGCATTTACCGAAATGCTCTAAGCTAATTTGGCCCATAATGAGGGTCACCCATCAATTGAATGTTTATAGTATCGTTGCTGCTTTACATTAATTATATAGATTGGTAAATAGATGTAATATCCATTTAATTTATATATTACCATGAAATTAAAAAAGTTCACTATATACTCGTTTTGAAATATTTCTTAATAAGTAGTTATTCGTCAAAATCCAGATTAAGATAAAAAAAGCTGCAGTCAATTCATATAGGTTTTACGAACTATTATAATGAATGCCTGACTTTCACTTTTAAATTTACTAATATTCCTGTTCTCGAATAAATAGTTTAAAGAAGTTCCTCTATTCATTTTCTAACCATTTACTTTATAAGCGACTTAACCATTCCAATGCTTAAACAATGGAATTTAGTTATTAAGTCACCATTATAACGGGTATGACGCAGAAAAGTTCTATTTGAACTAATGTAGCCCCTACTTTGTAAGAATAATTGTCTCCCCTCTTAGTCAAATTTTATATATTTATGAAAAAGTATTCAATTTGTGTGTCAAAAGAGTTGATAAAGTGTTTATATTATGTTGTATATATATTGATAATGTGTTGAGAGTGTACGTAGAATATGTTGAAACTGTGTAGTGTATATAGTGATAATTTAAACACTAAGCGTTATAAATAACATTTTCGAAACGATTATTAGTTATTGATCATTAGATTATGTAGTATCAAGATCAAATTAGGATAAATAAATACATACTATTATCGTTAGTTAGCTAACATTGGGTTATCGATAAATTATTTAAAGAATATCGAATTAATTTAATGATAATAAATTATCTAATATTATCGTTAATGAAAGTATAAAATTTTATCGTTATGTTATTCGAATAATATCGAAATAACGCAACGATAAGAAAGAGAGATGTATTATCGTTAAGTAGAGATTGAAATATTAACGATAAATTATTTGAATAATATCGAATTAATTTAATGATAACAAATTAGCTAATATTATCATTAAAGAAAGAGTTAAATATTATCGTTACGTTATTTGAATAATATCCAAATAACGTAACGATAATCCTTTTTGTATTATTATTTTTTAATGATTTTAAGGTTTTTCTATTATTGATTATTAATGTTTAGTTGAAAAAGGGTGAGAAAAGTTGTTCTAACAATGTTATAATCATCCTAAGAAATATATATTAGGAGGGGTCTGGTTTGAGTGCAAAAGATATGACAGAATTAGAAATAGTTGACTCAACTGTAGAAAATGAATCAGAACCAATAACTACAAATTCAATGGAAGTCTGGAAAGTTTCGGAGTTTACGGAGAAGGTGAACCAGCATTTCAAGGATATTCATAATGTAGACATAAAAGTTACATTAAATACATTGAATAATTATTTCCGTCAACTTGAAAGCCAAGAAATTCACTTCTTAAACAGAATCAATTCGATGAAAGTGTATAATATGCAGGATTTAAAAGTTGCAGAATTCATCATTATTAAGCGTACAAAAGCATTAAATAACGGAATTGTATGGCAAATTCCACAGATTATCGATAGCCTAGCAACTACCGATTTAGTACGTTCTAAAGAAAAAGCTAATGAGGATTTAAAGTCAGAACAGCAGGGTATTCCTATAGAAGCTTTAAACGAGTTTAAGGAGCAATTAGAACAATTATTTGCCTCTGAAATTGCTAAATTAAAAGAACAAAACAGACTATTAATTGACACACAAAAAGAAAAAGAAAAAACGCAGGTAAGAGATACCACGTTAGAAATACTGGCACTTCAAAAGAAATTAAGACTTACCGCAATTGACGAGTGGGAGAAGAAGGATGCTAAAGAGCGATTTGAAGGTTGGCTGTTCAAGCGTGAACGCGTGTCTGAACGGGATCGATTTATAGAGGGATATATTAGCGATAAACTAATAGAACACCTTAACGATAACCTTAACGATAGCATTAACGTTAATGAAACAAGCGATATTAATAATGAAGATAAGTCATAGTTGCTAATAATTTAATATTCAACTAAAATCAAAATGAATTGTTGACGAAGAACGCAACACTCCAAAAGGGGAGAGTTGCGTTCTTTTTTCTTATATAAGGAGGATTTAATATGGAGAAAACTAAGATACACGAAAAGTATGTAGGGCAGCCATTCGCAATCGCATACTTGCCTGAGCAATATAAAATTGTGTGGGATTGGCGTAATGTTGTTCATGCACGTATAGGTTTTATGCACGATAATTTTGAGCATGGCTTTATTCGTCATGTAAAACATTATGCTCGTGCAAATGATACGAGAATCTTACATATGACAACTGAAGATATTAGCAATCGCTTTATGGAAAGAGATACTCTAGACATTCTAAAGCTAGAAGAAGCTCCAACTTATGAAGGAATGGGGCATTTAGAGCGTATGCGAATGGATATGGTTCAATTATTTTTTAAAGCCGTATGCTATGCAGAAGGTACGACAAGAACAGAATTAATTCCTCAAATGCAATATTACCGCGATCAAGAGGGGCCGATAATGGGTTATTTGCGAGGGATTATGAATATGACGGACCCCGTTAAGCAAAATATTCTGTACGGGCACATTGAACGTATTCGCATGGTTGAAATGGGTATAATTTGCAATGAAAATGACGGTGTATCAGACTTTGTTTACCTGGTGAAAGGGAATAACCTAGCTGAACTAGTTGAATCATTTATTATCGGTGTTTGGACTATTTTCGCAATTCATTTAAACCGACAATCCGATGAAGTAGGGATGCAGCGTATTTTAACATTAGTTCAATTGGGAGAAGATTTAGTAAAGAGAGAAACGGATAGTGTAGCAAAAGAAATCATTTTAGCTGGCGTCGAAATGTTAGCTGCTTTAACTAAACCGTTATTAGATAATATGCACTTGATACCTTATCACGCATTATTAATCCAATCATCATCATTATTCCCGAACATTTATAAGCCAATTTCGCATATGTTCTATGGGAAAATGCAAGTATCAGACTTCAATTTAGCTGAAGGACATACGAATGTTATTCCGTTCGGACCTAATGAAGTTATCCTGCGAAGTGGTGTTATTTATAACAATGAAGAATTTATCGGCAGATTAAAAATTTGTGTTGCTGATTAATTTTTAATATGTTAATATCTAAAAAGTAAAACATTTAATTAAATAACTAAAATTACAAATGCGAAGCACGCATTACCCCTATATAGGGGTAATGTGTGCTTTTTTTTGTTTTTAGGGCAAGGAGGACGCATGAATCTTGTAATCGCAACCTCTAATACATCGTTTGCTCAGGTACTCGAACAGAAGTTTCGAGAACAGGGTGTGAAGGTGCTGGACATTGCTACGTGCATTGAAGATTTATTAGAAACCGTCGCTGAACATTCAGAGATAGACGGAATTTTAATAAGTACCGATTTGGCACGTAAAGGCAACGATCCACGTTTGGAAATGTTAAGTGATACCATTCTAGCGGTAAAAAGGCACAATGGTTTTGATAAAGTCCCATTTACAGTGTTATCAGATTATCCTGAAGGACATCCACTACTTGCGGAACTGTTCGAAATGGGGATATACAACTTCTTTTTAAGAAATGAAGGGAAGTTTACGGTAACAAAGCTGATTGATTCATTTAAATCGCCAATGTCATTTTCACTGGCATTAAGATTTAGAAATGCCAACCCTTCGTATCCATGGCGACGTGATTTATCTAAGTACGATTCAATAAACATTAACATTCATGCGAAAGAGCAACAAGTTCAGAAAGATGGTGGGGGTGAAGATGCCGAGAGTAAAAAGCCAGGCATTAAATTACCAAACATTAAGATTCCTACTATTAATAGAGAACGTGCCGAGCATGAGGTTCATGACGAATGGGTATTCCAAGATAACACGCAGCGTAATACGAGCGACACAATACTAGGAACAGTAATTATTGCAGTTGCAAGTGTTGAAAGGAATTTAGGTTCGACAAATACAGCTTTAAACATAGCGAAATATCTGTCTGAACAAAATTACGATGTAGCGGTGGTTGAGGGAAATACTTCGTCGGACTTTGATAGAATCCATTGTCTAATTCACCTAGAAAACCTGCAAATTGAAGATATGGAGTTTGAATTTAAAGGCTTCGATCATTTCAAGTATCGAGAAAACTTCGATGTAGCTCAGGTTTATAAGCATTACCAATATGTTGTTTTGGATTTAGGTGTGTTAAGAGATTCACCATATGAAGACGAATTTTATCGTAGTCACATGCAGGTTGTCACTGTATCAGCAGACGAGTGGAAGTATCACTGGATTGAACAGTTCAAACTTGAATATGAATTAGACGACAGAACAAAATTTGCTGTAGCAAATGGTAATGAAAGCGCCGTTAAAGAGCTTTCGTCCCGCTTAAAAGAAGAAGTGTTTTTAATTGGTAACACAATTTCACCGTATCACGTAACTAAAGATAATGAGGATACATATTCAGACCTTTTAGGTGGCTTTAATGAAGAATATACCCCACGCGAGCGAAACAATAAACATTTGTTGATTGCAGTAGCAAGTTCAATTTTAACAGCGTTGGCATTTGTCATTTATATGACGTTCAAATAATAACAGAAGGTGGTGAAACCCACTAATTTGTTATTAGTGGGGATAATGAAAAAGAGTAGTATTCGTACAAAAAACTCGAAACTAATTTACGCAGGTTTAGCTGGTGCAACAATCATGTTAGGAATTTTGGCGATAGCCGGATATTTTTTGTATGACAATATGCGCGATGCAGAAGCCAAGCGGATAGGCGAGTATAAAGCAAAAATGGAAGAATTACAGTCAGTAGCAGATCAGAACCAAGTAGCTTACGCTGTCAACGCTGACGTTGAAAAAGGTGAAGTTATTTCAGAAGCTATGCTAACTAAAGTGTTCGTGTCGGAAGCAGCACATTCGGAAGACGTTGTATTATTACCGCACTTACAAAATGACAATGAGTATTACTTATATGCAAAAACAGATTTAAAGGCGAATACTGTCTTAACTAAATCAATGGTATATGAAGACGAGGCAATTACTGACGATGCTCGTGAAGCGGAATACAGTTTTGTTGAATTACCTACGAATATCGAAAACAACAAGTATGTAGATATTCGTATTCAATTCCCGTCAGGTGAAGATTACATTCTATTAAGTAAAAAACGAATTAAAGATATTTCAGGTATTAATTTACGCATTGACGTATTAGAAGATGAAATTTTATCTGTAAGCTCAGGTATCGTTGACGCGTACTTAGAAAATGCGAAAATCTATGCAATTCCATATTTAGACGAGCACATGCAAAATAAAGCGATTGAAACATATCCATTAAAGGACAATGTACTTGCTTTACTTAAAGAAGATCCAAACGTAGTGAATAAAGCTAAATATGTTTTAGAGCAACGTAACCGTACAGCTCTTGAAAATAGCTTAGATGCTTTATTAGAAGAAGAAAAAGAAGCAGTTAAATCAGGTAATACCAACACGAAATCTAATAAAGAAGCAGCTGACGCTAAAAAAGCGGAAGAGCAACGTCTGAACGCAATTAACGCACAAGAGGCGGCACAAGTGGAAGAACAAGCTAACTTACTTGAAGGAGAGTAATTCGAATGAAGATTGTTCAATTTATGGGAAACCGTTCTAAAGCTGACTTCATTATTTACTTAGCTCATTCGATTAGTGCTATGAAGAAACGTGTACTAATTGTAGATGCAACTTCCTCCTATGAATATTACTACGGTATTATTCGGAAAGTTGAAGAAAATGAAGTTTTATACGATTTTAACGGTTTTGAGATTTTAGCGACTGGCAAGGCCATTACTAACATTGATTGGGAGCTAGAGAAAGCCAATGAATGCATGGAAAATTACGATTACATTCTAATCGACGTGAATAAAATCCAAAAATCAATTATGGCTTTACCAATTGAAAAGAGTTATTACGTGAGTGATAACATTCGTACAAATATTATGAAGGACATTGATTTATTACATGATTACGCTGATTTATCAGGTATCACAAATATCCATCAATTGTACTTTGAAAGCACGATCCACATTAGCGAGGACTACATTTCCTTACTAACAAATGGTCGCTTCAACTTTGTTCAAAACGTAGATACGTTTGAATTTGCAGAAAATCAGGACTATCTAAAAGAGTTCATTCAACATGAAGGTTCTGTGCCATTCGATAAGTTGAGCAAAAATTACAAGTTAAATGTAAAAAGTGTTGCAGCAGAAATTACAAATGATGCAATTGTTGATTACGATATAGTGCTGAAAACAGGGCTGTTCCAACGTATTTTCAATAAACGCAAACCATCAAATGTAAACAATATCAGCAACTCAATTAAAGCTCTACCGCCTGTAATGGCAGGAGAACATATTAAGGAAGGGTGACAAGTAGATGGGTAAAACGATTGTGAGCTGGAGCCCAATTCATGGACAAGGCGCTATCACATCGAATGTTGCAGCATTAGCAGCGTACTCAGCTTTAACATCCTCGAAACGTGCATTAATCACGCACACTCAACTAAATTATTCATCTTTAGAACTTTTATTCGGTAAGCAATTAGTTACTAGAGAAGGTTTTGAAGATGCGGGCATGGCTGCCCTTGAACGCTTAATTAAATCGAATTTATTAAAGCCAAACGCGGTTATGGATTATACCGAAACCATTTATGCAGATAAGCTCGATTTATTAGGCGGTTCAAATTTAGAGGATATTATAGATGACAAAACGTTGAAAGCGATTTTAAACATTACAAAAGATGCTTATGATCACATTTGGATCGATGCTCACAGTGGGCGTAACAGTGAACTAACAAGACTTATTTTAAGTAAAGCCGACTTAGTTATTGTAAACCTACCGCAGAATCGATTCGTGTTAGATCGCTTCTTTAATGGTATGGACTTCCCGGAAGAATTAAAAGGAAGAAACTACATTATCGTAATTAGCCAATATGATAAAAAATCGAGCTTTACAACTCGCAAAATTAAACGAATGTATAAAACGCAGGCGCCGGTCTTCCAAATACCTTATTCCCAGCAATTTAAGGATGCCTGCAATACGTTAAATGTAACTGAATGGTTTTACCGATTACATAAATCGACTGTAAAAGATTCGGCTGCTTCAAACTTTCGTGATGAACTAGAAAACATTGTAAAGTACATTCATAAAACTCTAGCCGACGTTGAAGCTGACGTTGAGGAAGGTGAAATGAATGATACAAACTAGCTCACTGAACCTTTTATTAATTATAGCGATTGGATTGTTCGCATTAGCCTTCATCTTTCTGAAGCTTACACAAGCTAGAAAAGAAACAGAAATTGCGAATAAAAAGAAATCATACATTCCACAACAAGAATTAACAGTTGAGGAATTGAAAAACTACGTTAGTAAGAAAATGATTGATATTACTACGAAAAGCCTGTATTTAGACAACGTTACCGAAGAAGAATTTAAACGTAGTCAGAGTAGACGTAAAGAATTGAAAAATGCTTTAAAGAACTGTAATACAGGTGATCTTTCTGCTAAAACTTACGTGCGTGAGTACATTTACGACCTCTTGGTAAAAGATAAAAAAATCAATGAGGAATTAGTTGGGTTAGTCATTCCATTTGATAATTCAGCCGAAATGACAGCTCGTGAAAAATTTGAAACGATGCTGTATGTAAATGAAAAGAAACATGGTTACAAAGCGTTATCAGCTATCATTGCCCGTTATAAATGGGATGTTAAAAATGAAACTGGTAGCTATATCGTTACTGAGGACCACATTCACAATGCGTATAAGCAAGAAATGAAAAACCAAAAGCTTTCATATCAAGATAAGATGCGAATTGTTTCACAAGTCGTATATAGCCATTACAAAGGGTTTGGCCTTATCGATGAAATTCGAGATATGCAAATTGACGGTGTATCAGCTGGTGTAAGTGGTTATAAATCTCAAACAACAGTAAATGAAATTTCAGATGATGATTTCTTATCAATGGCAAAAAGTAAAGAAACCACATTTTCTAACCTACGTAGTATTTGGGTGATGAATAAAGGTAAAACAATTCACTTTGCTTTCCTTGAATTTGATTCGGAATCAGAGTTACGCCGAATTGTTACAAATGCTTATAAATACGGTTATCCGGGCCAACTTTCTGAAACAAATCCAGCCATCATTAATGAAATGGCTGACGGTTCACGTGTTACTGCTGCAAGACCTAAACTAACAGAATCATGGGCTGTATTCATTCGTAAAAAATATGAAGCTAAAAAACTAGGCTTACCGGATCTTTTCAAACAAGACAATTCACAGATTGCAATTGAATTACTTCGCCTACTAATGCGCAGTAAAAGAACAGTAGCCGTAACAGGGGCGCAGGGTTCTGGTAAAACAACGTTATTAATGGCTTTAATAGAGCACATTCATACAGAGTTAAAGCTTCGTATTCAAGAAACAAAATTCGAATTAAATCTACGTAACCTCTATCCGGGCCGAAATATTTTAAGTTTCCAAGAAACAGAAACGTATAGCGGTCAAGATGGATTGGATTTACAAAAGAAAACTGACGGTGACGTTACGGTGTTAGGGGAAGTAGCAACTGACCCTGTTGCTGCATGGATGATTCAAACATCACAGGTAGCTTCTGAATTTACACTATTTACTCACCATGCCAAAACATTTAAAGACCTTGTATTCGCTCTACGTAACTCATTATTAAAAACTGGTATGTTCAGTAACGAGCGTGTAGCCGAGCAACAAGTAATCAGTGTACTAGAGTTCGATGTTCACATGGTTCAAATTCATGCAACAGGTGAGCGTATTATCGAGCGTATTACTGAATGTGTGCCAATCGACCAAACAGACGAGCATTTAAAAATCTTAGATCGTTTGGACGGCTCAAAGGAGAAGGATGTACGAGCTTTAATTAGCCTTGCAACAACGTTCTTCCAGCAACAGACTCAAACACAGCAATTTAAAGAAAATACAATTCTTGAATATCGTGACGGTGCGTATGTCGCTGTTAATCCGATCTCTGAGGAACGTATGAAACGCATGATGCTTCATTTATCTAAAGAAGATGCTGAGGACTTTAAAGAGCTTATGAGTAAGTCATGGGGGCTTGCACTATGATTCTTTCGATATTGCTAATTGCTATCTTTGTTGGGTTGATAATCTACAGCATTACGCAATTTCAAAAGTTCTTTCAATTAAGAAATGAAAGAGCTGCAGTATTAGGTGAGAAAAAGGTACGTAATAAAAACTATTCAGTGAAGTTTACGGCCTTTGCGTTGAAAAGTTATAACTTCATCGAACGCATCCCTGTACTTCGCAGATTTCAAGCAAAGATTCGCAAAAAGCTTGAAACGTTAGCTGTATATGATGAATTTACTTTACGCAAAGAAGTAATGAAGATTATCTTCGCAATTTGTGCGTTAGTCGTAATCGTATTAGGGTTTCTCTTGGTAATACGACCATCATTTTTAGTTGCCTTTTGGGTATTTGTTGGGTTCCTATTATTATCAGGAATTTTAGTAGACTTCTTTATTTATAGAGTAGAGCGAAAGCTTTTAAAACAGTTAAAAGAATACATTAATCGCGTTCGCTTCTATTATCAATCTACGAAAATGGTAGACGAGGCAGTATTTGAAGCGATTCACGATGCAGGTAATGAAATGAAAAATCACGCTGAGCGTATTGATAAAATCGTCAATAGCTTAGACGTGGAAAAAGAACTGGCTTTATATGAAGACGTAGCACCAACACGTTACTTACGGGTGTTTGCTGGACTTGCCGTACTTGTTAAAGAGCGCGGCGATAAAGTGATAGATGGAAAAAGCTCATTTTTAAATGGCTTAACCGCTATTAATAAAGAGCTAAATGCAGAAATATTATATCGCTCCCGTTTAAGCTATGCGATGCGTAACTTACCGTTACTAGCACTAATCCCAATTTTCTTTGCATTGCCTGTGAAAAATTGGACTGAGGGAAACTTCCCAACAACAGAAGCCTTTTACGATTCTCGTATCGGTCTATTTTCAGAAATTGGTGTGTATGCAATTAGTATCGCTTGTTACTTAATTTTACGTAAAATGCGTGAAATTTCAGAGAGCACAAAAGAATTTGTCCCAAATAAAGTTAAATGGGAGCGTTGGATTTTAACGAAAGTTAAAGGTGCGATGTTGCTTTGTAAAGCATTTACGCCGAAAAAGTATTCACGTCGCTACAACGATACTGAACAGCTAATTAAAGATGCTAATGAATCTATTACGGTGTATGAACTTACATTACAAAAGATTGTTAGTGCTGTAATTATATTTATTCTTGCATTTGGTGTTTTCGCTTACTCACACGTAAGAGAAAAATCAGTTGCATTACAAGGTTCATTCGATGGTTCAATTTTCACCGAAACTTATACGGCCAAAGAATCTGCCTTGTTACAACAACAAACAGATTACGACCGAGAAGTAATTGAAAACTTTAGTAAGGCCAAGGTGCTACCAACCGAAGAAGAAATTGTCCTTTCTATTGCAGATCAACTTGAACTAGATCCATCAGACGAAGAAGTTTTAAAAACTTACAATCGCATTATGGATAAATACGTTAAGTACACGAATGCGTACTTAAAATGGTATGAAGTTTTATTAGCGATAATCTTTGCTTACATAGCTTATCAGTTGCCTGCAATTGTTTTAAGCTTCAAAAAACGAGCACGATTAAAGCTTATGGAACGTGAAGTATACCAATTATTAATGCTTATATCCATCTTAAAAGATTTTGATGGAATGAGTGTAGCAGGAATACTTCAATGGTTAGAACGCTTTTCTATTGCATTTAAACGTTCGCTCGAAATTGCTATCGAAGAATTTGATAGTGGACCAGAGGAAGCATTAGAAAAGTTAGGCGAAACAAATACGTTCGAGCCATTCGTACAAATTGTAGAGCGATTAAAACTTACATTAATTCGCTTATCAATTGCAGAAGCATTTGAGGATATAGACGTTGAAAGAGAATATTACCTAGAAGAACGTAAGGAAGATCAAACACGCGAGATTGCAGAAAAAACTCAAATGGGTTCTTTCCTTGGTCTGGCACCAATGATTTCATTAATTTTCATCTATTTAATATTCCCGATTATCTATATCGCTGTAACAAATTCAAACCAAATGATGGAGTTGTTACATTAATTCATTAATTTGTGGGTGGGTCCACTTATTATAAAAAATAAAAAATATAAAACAGAAAAGAAAGAAGGAATTTCAAAATGTCAGAAACAACAGCAACCGCGCTCAAATTTGCAGCGGGAATCATCTTAGCAATCGTGTTAGTAGGTATCGCAATCATGGTATTCACACCTGCAGCAGACTCAGCAAAATCAGTAACAAATGATTTCACAAATAATACAACAGAATTACAAGATCAAAAATACTTAATGTATGACAATACAGTGGTTTCAGGTTCACAAGTTATCAACGCTATCCGTAAATTCAAAGGTCAAGAAGGCGAAATTGGTGTACAAGTAACAACTGGTAAATCTACGAACTGGTACTTATCAGAATTTAACAAAGAAGCTGACACGATTACAGAATTACAAACAGACTTAGTAAATGCTACAACTAATAACCATGTAGATTACATTAATCCAAGTGGAATGTTCGATGCAGTTATCGAGCGTGACAAAAACGGCGTTATTCGTAGTATTAAATTCAAACAACAATAATCCTTTTTTGCGAAAGGGGGAATGGGAGCCGTATTGCGCGGCTCCCAACCTTTAATGAATAAAACAGTAAGTGAAGCGATTTGGTTTACCTTAACAACCTTAACTTTTAGTCTAGCTCTAGCTTATGCATTGACACCATTATTTCAAATACAAAAAGAGTTTGAAATTTCTCCTGGTACGGAAGGTTCTGTATATGTAAAACAAACTGAAATTCCAGAAGAGCCCCTATTTACAGGTGCACAAATAATCAGCTCAATTTATAAGCTAGATTTTGACGAAACAACTGTAAATGTGGACGGGAACTTGTTTGAGCGACAAACAGATTTAAAAACAAAGCAATCAATTATTCTACCATATGCAGAATACAAACAAACTATCCAATATTCAGGATCAGGTACACGTATCAATTACACAATGCAATAAGGAGTGACATAAATGCCAAATGCCATAAGTAAGATATTCGCGGTCATATTAGCCGCGCTCGTTATGTTTTACTTTGTAACGTATCAGCAATACAAGAAACAAGAAGACCTCGCTTATATACATACATATCAAGAAGTGACAAAGTTTGTAGATTCTGTTCGTTTAAAGGGCTACATTACACCGAAAGAATGGGAAGAATTTGAGCTTGGGCTACATCAAGGAAGCAACGTACTATACGACATTGAATTAGTACATGAACAAAAGAAGTACCAACCTGTTTATACGAACGGAACGGCCATTGAACCGGCAAGTTTTACAGGTAAGTATGAAGTGCAATATGACGAGTATTTTAAAGAGCAATTATTCGAAGTTTTATATGATGAATCCGTTCCTTATAACCAACGCATGTATAAATTGCAAAAGGACGATTACTTTACTGTAACCGTTCAAAATAAAACGAAATTCCAGTCTACCATGCTACTTAGTATGCTAACAGGTGGGAAAGCAGGCACAAATGATACAACGATTTATTTCCCATATGGCGGGATGATTTTGAACGAAGATTGGAATGATTAATTATGAAGTTAAGCCATTACATTATTTTGTTCCTTGTTATCTTCACTGTGCCATTGCTGTATGTAGAGTTCAAATATAGCTACGCCAAAGAAACAACAGAACTAAACCATAAATTCGAATTAAATATGACGACTGCAGCACAAGACGCCATTAACATATTGCGTGTCAATGCGATTCCACACATTGAAAATGGTTATGATTCTTATAAAATACTGCCTACGGACTTCCAGCCTGCGTATGAAGCGTTTGTAAAAACTCTCGCTAAAAACTTTGGTTCAACTGATAAATACACAATTAACCGTATGGAACATTACATACCTGTTTTCGCTATCGTTGATTTCGACGGTCTTATGTTAAACGTTTATCAAGAGAAAAAAGATGCTCAGGGTAATAAAGTAACTGAGCGAACATGGCTACCTAAAGTTCCATTTGTTTATCGTGATGAAGAAGGAAACATTATCAACTTTACGGTTGACGATGATTTAGTCGTGTACGATGTGCAATTACAGGAATGGGTAGAGGGTACGCGTCAGGAATTGTTAAAGGATTCATTACTGACAATCGATTTTTTAGAAGATGCGAAAAAATTTGAAACAGTACGTCGCCAAACAATTGTAGATACCGTTCAAGAGCAGATCGCGTATTACATTAATGAACATAACGTATATGCGAAGCAATTAGACGTTACTTATACATTTGCACTACCGCTAATCGACAATGAGGAATGGTACAACACCGTCGATGATATTTCGATTCTAGCTTTCTTCCAGGGTTATCCGTCGAAGTTTGATAACTATGAATATCAAAAATATGCCTTTGTTGGCTCACGCATTAACTACACGGACCGTATTTACGCCGGCATGGTTGGCGGAGAGCATAAATTCTGGCGTTCATCCTGTGATGTAGCAGCAACGCCTACCGAAGTATTTAGTTCAAAGAAAGATGCAGCAGCGCGCGGTTATCAAGAGCTTTCATGCTTAAATCCGGCTGTGCAATAAAAAGGAAGTGGATTATATGGGAGAATTGAAAATTGAAAAACTGCGGGTCAATATTCCGTTAGGTAAAATAACCACAAAACTTCAAGCGTCTATATATAGGAAGAAAGACGGTGAGTTTGTTAAGAGCAAGGACTTCATCAAAATAAATACCACATTAAATTTATTTGGTGTTGAAGATGGGATTTGGGCCAATATTGGGGAAGGTCGTTATGTTACGGAATTAAACAGCAGTCATTACGATATTAGCTACGGTCTGATAACAGCTTTAACCGATTCGGTCCTAACTTGCTCCCGCAACGGTTTCATCATCAGAAAGCTTAAAAGTGGCACTAAATTAAAGGTAAGAGATATGTGTCGCATTAATGAAACTGAAATCCTTTATAAAGTAGGTGATAAAGAATACATTCATAGTTCAATGCCGATTACATTCGTAATGGGGGAAATGCTCATACAGGAAGATGGCTTATGCCATTTAGAAAATGATTATGTCTTACGTGCAACGAAAGGTGAAATTATGCCTTATATGAACGTACGACAAAATGAAGTGCAATTGTTGACGGGTGATTGGATCAATCCACACTCAATTAATGCGAAGTTGTTACTGGACTAGTTCACTAGCTTTTTTGAATGATTTCAAATGAGTTGTTATTATGACGATATAACAAATACAACTTACTTCTTGGAGGAAACAATTATGAAAAACAAATTACTATTATCAGCAATCGCATTATCAATCGCAACACCGGCAATCGTAATGCCGATCGATGGAACAACTCACGAAGTTGAAGCCGCTACCTATAAGAAAATATTTAAAGACGTAACAACGAAAAATGTAAACTACGACATTATTCATTCAATGGCTGCAGAAGGAATTATTAAAGGTTATGACGATAATACATTCCGAGGCGGAAATGCCATTACCCGTTATCAGGTGGCAACTTTAGTTTATCGCTATATGGGTGAAAAATTACCGGTGGTTAAACCTAACGTGAAAATCCCAAGTGATGTAACACCAAAGAGTGATCACTACGATGCTGCTGTCGCTTTATTAAAAGCTGACTTATTAAAACCGGATGCTAACGGTAAGTTAAATCCGAATAAGCCGATTAGCCGCGCGGAAATGGCAAAAATCCTAGTTGTCGGTTTCGATGTAAAAATCAAAGCTGAATACGATTTTGCTGACACAATTGAGGGCGACGCGGAAACACGTGATTATGTACGTGCTCTCTATTCAAATGGCATTACAACAGGTTACTTAGAAGATGCAACATTCCGTCCGACTGAATCATTAACACGTCAACAATTCGCGGTATTTATGCACCGTTCAATTAATATTGATCCAAACTTTGAGGCAAAACCAATTGAATTGCCAAAAGAAGAGGGAGTTATTGAAATCCCAACGACTGGCTATAATCCTTATGAATTGAGCTTAGAAAAAACGCCAGCGTCTGAATATGAGAAATATAGTGATAAATATGCTGATATTTTAGCAAACCAAAAAACACCGAAAGTAGGTAATTTATCGACAGATGAACTATCTACGTTCCAGGCACAACAATTGGCGATGTATAAAGAATTTTTAAAAGCAGATAGTAATACAGCAATGCCTACGTTTGTGGCGAAAGAAGAATTTATAGAGGCTTTTGCTCAACGTGAAGGTGTTTCAACTGCTGACATGACTAAAATCTTCAATTATGTTCAAAGTACAGGCGCGGTTTATAAAGGTAACAAGATGGCCATTTACTATAAGTACAATGAAAAACTCAACACAGGTTCATACCATAAGGTTGAGAGAACTAGATAATGTTTAAAATTGATTTTAGAAAGGCAGGAATAATATTAAGTATTTTATTCCTGTTTCTATCTACTTTATTAATACCTAAAGTGGTTCAAGCGGATGAATGGTCGAATGCATATGACCATTTAATTCCTGCACCTAATCCATCTGTTACCTATGAAATAGTTGAGAAAAACGGCAAAAAATTTAAACAATATTCTATTAAGGGTATACGTTTAGACGATGACCCTAAAATTTTTAATACACCTTACGGCAAAGAATCGATTTATGATATTTATACTCGAAATCCGAATGCAGTTGGTACTTACATTCAAGAACTATATTCGAAAAAAATAAGTGGGGACCCATCTATAAAACAACATACAGGTTGGGCCCTTGATTATAAAAAATATATGGGAAACGCTTGGAGTGATTCAGTTGCTGAAGGTACAACAAATGGATATATCAACGAATGGTACTCTTTAGATGAAGTAAAAAATGGCTTAGCTGAAATGGAGCATTTGTTTGATGCGGATTTAAAAGCAAAACTAGCATCAATGAATAAAAGTGAGAAGGTCTTAAAAACAACATCTGATTCAAGAGACGCACGTATTCGTAAATGGCAACTACCAGTTGGTGGTCTTTATAGTCCAGAATCAGGCAAAACCAATCCTCAAACGGGGAATATGTTTATTTTGTACTATGATAATGAAGTATTCCTTGATGTTACTTTACAAGTAGATATTGAATGTAAGGAAGATTGTGGACCACCTCCAACACCACCACCAACTACGGGCGGTGTATGTACAATTGATTTTAGTGCTTCAAATGCTTCATCAATGAACCGGAGTTATTTACAAGCATCACCGAATGGCTCAATTTATTCAAGTACAGGCGAATTTGATGCCGTACAAGGTATTCCAACATCGGAAAACTTAACTGTTGAGGCAAGTACAGAAGAATATCTATTTGACCAACAATTCCAACAAAAGACCGGTAAAGTTACATATAGCGGCATTAACGCCAAAAAGGAAGTAACATTAAAGTGGACGGAAGAAAAAATAACAGGTACAGGGAAAGATCAAAAAAAGGAAAATATACCGAAAAGTGAAAAGGTAACCGTTGAGACTACTGTAAATGGTATTCAACGCAATTTCTCTTACTGGGAATCACCTAGATACGATGTGTGGAAAGCTGCTTCTGCAGACTTTACAAACTACGCGCTACCGAATGGTTCTCAAAATGTTCCTGTTTCCCTGTCAGTGACGGCAAATGCAAGACATAGTAGTGTTATAGAAAATCATGTATTCCCTAAACCATGTCCTGAAATTGTTTTACCTGCTACTACAGTAGATGGAGGTAAAACAAAACCATCACCGCCGGACATCTCAGGAGAAGCAAAAGGAGCTGCCGAAGCGGCTATTGGTCAACCGGATGTGAAAAATGATTCAGTTACATTTAAAGGTAGTACTTTAATGTCGGATGCCATGACAACATCAAATGGTCCGACTCCATCGAACACACCAATGCCAAGTCGTGTAACAGCAAAACGCAGTAATTTAACAATTGACCGAACAAAAACAAACTACTTACGTGCTCCAAGTACAGGACGATTTAATTATAGTTTAGTGTTCTCTTTGGGCGGCGCATCTAATAAGAGTTTTAATTTTGGAGTTAATGATGTAACGGTACACACACCGACAGTTATATATGCATCAACTTCTGACGACAAAGAGCATGACCAACGAATTAATCCGCCATTACGTTCAACGCCGGTTAATTCAGATACAGAAATAGCGGCATTAATTTTAGACCGTCAATTTACTGTTAAGATGCCAACAATAGGACAGCATCGAAATATACCTGGTTATGGCAAACGTGATTATCAAAAATGGATTAAAGAGAAAATGGTGAAATTCCCATTCGATGTTTATTCTGAAACGAAACAAAGCTATTACCCTTCGAATACGTGGATTAAAGTACCTGTAGATATGCAAGAGGCGAAATTCTTCATGCCGGTGTGGGTAACGGAAGGACGCTATAAAGTAGAATTTAAGGCTATCGCAGAAAACGCACCTGCTAGTAACGGTATGGAAGAAAAAGAAGCCAATAAGACGATTCCAAATGGCAACGTTGAAGGGCATCCATCAGCCGCGCATACTGCAACAGATTCATTAACAGTCGATGTTGTAGGTCGCTTATATGACTTACAAATTACCGATGTAACGGATCACAATTGGCAGTACATGTTTAGACAGATGGATAACTTAACGCCTACTGGCAACAAATTCAATGTTGGCTTAAAAAACATTGACGGTGCTAATAGAGGAAATGTTGAGCCATTCACTTTACCTTTATCACACGCGAGTAATACGAACGGTTTAATTAACAATGCTGTTAAATTAGGTTATACGTTCAAATTCGATGTGAAAACAAAAGGTGATATGCAATCCAATACAGACGCGATTCGCATTAAGCCAACGTTCTTCTTTGTAAGTAACGATGGACGCAATCGCCAGGAAGTAGATTTATATTACAACGATAACCGCAACATTTTTGTAAAAGTTGGCTCAACAGAGGACAACATTTATCGTGAAGTCGCGTTAAATGAAACAAGTCGCTTTGTGCCAAACAATGAGCTAACAAACAATGCCTACCAATACTTTGATAATGCAGAGCGTTACGGATTAAAAGAAATTGCACAAGATTATTTCCGTACAGGCTTTGCTACTCACTATATGAGAAAAATGTCTAAAGAAGCGGTGCAAACTGGACCTTACGCTTGGCAATTACTAAATTGGAAACTTCGTACTTTCCGAGGACCAAATGAAAATGTGGTCGGAGCATCAGCTACGATGGTTCCGAAACCAGACTTAGTAACTAAAGAGCAAACGTGGTACGGCGAGTACAGCTTACCTTCAAAGACATATGCAATCCCGAAAGGTTCTAATTTAGCAACAGTAGGGGCAGTTGACGATACACATAGTATTTTCCTTAAAAATGGCTACATTGTCGTAAACTTCGATGTGCAAACGATCAATGAGGGCGACACAGCAAATCTTTATTTAAGCTATACAAAAGCTAAATACATGAGTCAATGGCGAATGGAAGGTGGAAAAACGCAATTTACTGACGGCTACGGTTACGATTTCGCAGTTAATGAAGGCGATATGATTTACTATCACGCCAATCAGTCAGTTGAACTCGATTTTTCATCTAGCGTTACTCATTAATAGTACAGACCCTCTCTATTCATATTAGGGAGGGTTTTTGTCCTGATTATAAGCGAATAATGGTGTCTTTAGGATACTTTTATATCACAAATACAAACAACGCTAAATACAGGCTTCTGAGAGGTTTCACGATGTATGTAGAACGCGGTTGATTAAACATAGGAGATTAAACAATATGACACTAACATTATTAATTTTAAGTGCCATTTTCGTATTCGAAAAAATTAGTATAAGCAAAAAGGTTAGCAGCAGCATGGCACAACTAGATACAATCTTGGCAATTGCAGGGTTTGTTATCATAGCTGTTGGAACATTTGGCATTGAGTTAGAGGTATTTTCCAATGTAATAGCTATAGGATTTATCGCATTGGGCGCGGCTATGATTGGTGTGGGTACGACAATTAAAGCTGATAGCAAAGTTGATATTGTAATGGGCGTATTCGCGGTAATGCTTGTAATTCCATTTGCGAACTACGGTGGTGCGTTCTGTCTGGCTTTATATCTTTTCATGATTAAAGGGAAAGAAAAAGGAGCTGCAGCGCACATTTTAGGTGTCGCTATGATGATTTCATTTATTGCTCTGTTATTAAAATCAGTAGAGCTTGCCAGCTTCGTGATGATCGTTTACTTAATTACATTAAAAATGGCGCACTTAGAAACCATCATCAGTATGCTACGTCATGTTGGGAATAACGTAGTAACCGATGCCTTAACCGGTTTATTCAATCGTCGCTGGATGTTCAAACAATTAGAAAAGCTGATTGAAAAGAATCGTGAAGTAGGTGTTATCTTCATTGACATTGATAACTTCAAGAAATTAAACGATACAAAAGGGCATGATTACGGCGATCTTGTATTGAAAAAGATTGGCGATATTATGCGACAAGAAGTAGGGGCGACAGCTTGGGGCGTTCGTTATGGTGGCGAGGAATTAGTTGCACTTGTAAGTAAGGAAGTTCGTACTGAAGCGCTGGCTAAAAAGATTTTAGATCGAGTGCGTAAAGAGGTGGAAGTAACATTAAGTATTGGTGTGGCTTTATTAAACGGACAGGAAATGTCGCCGGACCAAATTATTAAAGTTGCTGACGAGCGTATGTACTACTCTAAAAACAACGGTAAAAATCGTATTACTACAGGCAATCAAGCTGAGCCGTAGAATAACCATAGAAGTGATGAAAAATTATATTTAAGTCCGATCATGGATTTATATAATGGTGAGATTATTGGGTTTAGTATGTCAAAACGGCCGAGCCTAGATTTTGTGTTAGATTCACTTAGACAAGCACTTCCAATTATTCAAAAGCGTGCAGTATATAGGACAACAATTCATTCCGATCAAGGATGGCACTATCAACATAATACATGGGTGAGAACATTAAGGCAGAACAGGATTTTTCAAAGCATGTCTCGGAAAGCAACATGCGCAGACAACGCGGTCATGGAGAACTTCTTTAGCTTATTAAAACAGGAAATGTATTTTGGAGAACCATTAAACTCTTACGAAACATTACAAAAGAAAATAAAAGTGTTGGTTTGCAATAAAGTTTGATTATAAGTAGGCTACAAACGTTGATTTTATAAAAAAAACCTAAACGTTTTGAATAGAGATTAATCAAAACGTGTAAGTTTAATTTTTGATAACAAAGATTTTTAATAAAAAGATTGATTAAAATCAACTGACAACCTATAGGAGTTTCCCCAAAAAATTTGTGCACAATTATTTGTATATAAATGAATTAAGGTTAATATTTAAATGTCTTGTATTTCGGCCACGCTACTATTCTTTACAATTATTAGATGTAGAATTTTTTATTAAAACCTAAATGCCTGATAATTTCTGTTTGAGCTTCATAACATCATACATTTACCCAGACTTTTTTAACTACTTAACTTTAATAGAATTAGTCAAATGAGCTGATAATTCTAGTTTGGACATTTGTAAAAAATTATTTATTTTTTTTAATAATGCCTCGCTTAATTCATTCTCTTTTTTCGATAAAAGCTTTTCTGAAAAGGCAAGTGTAACCCCTAATTTCCCTTCATCAGGAGGATTTAACATCACCCCTTTACCTGTAATTAAAGCATTTGTCATAGCAGCTAAATTTAAAAATGTTGTTTGAAGAATATCAATTTCACGAGGTGATAACTCCTTTTTTAACGGTCCATCTATTTCAAATTTTAAATATGACATCTAATCACTCCCTCTATAAATGTTGATATATCAATGGCTTACGCCATTTTTAAGCGTCCAAAAAATATTTTTTGACATATACATCTATCGTTATTTTGTAATTCTTGATTTTTTTAACATCACGTCCGAACGCTTCGCTAAAGGATGAGCCATTTATTGGTAATGACTATCCTGATCCAATGTCGTATATCGATGCACTTTTGGATCTCTGCGTTGCTTATGATGACGGACCCTCCCATGTCTCTAGGCGTCTGATTGCGCGTACATTCCTTCGTTCGGTCTATTCATAAGGCAGAGGCTGGCGATGCTCCTTAGGGGACTCGTTTCTTAAATCTCACGGTCTAATGGGATAAATAGTGCCGGCTTCTCCGTATCATCTTCTTGTTTAAACTTTTGTGTAGGTACGCTTAGGCAGCCGTTTGAAGACTTGCGAAATCGGTCATCATTTGGTGTTCATTAAACGTTGTTTTCTTTTTGCACAGGGCATGTAAAATCTTCAGTAATTTCCCGCATAGCACGACAATCGATTGCTTCTTACGGAGCGGATTGATGGTGCGTGTAGTGTAATATTCATGTAATTGTTTAAACGCTGGATTATGCAAGATTAAAGGCATCATGACTCGGAAGAGAAGGGCACGAAGTTTTCTTCTACCTCGTTTAGAAATCCGTTTTTGTCCCTTTTGCTGACCAGAAGAGTTTTCACGCAATGTGAGTCCCGCTAGTTTAATTAATTGGCGTGGATGTGTATATTGCGCTAAAGAACCAACCTCTGATAGTAAATCGACAATCGTGACATCCCCGATTCCAGGTACCGATGCTAAATATTCATATTCCGTCATTTGTTTGGCTAGCTCTACGAGCTGAGCTGTTAATTCATCAAGTTGAGCTTGCATCATTTTGTGCTGTGAAAGAAGCGTGGCGATTTCAAATTTGGCCATCACTAAACCTTCTGTCAGTCCAATTGAGCTTTCTGCAACCTCGACTAATTGCTTTGCCTTTGGTAGCTGCGGGCATTTCATACCGTCTACCTGGCGATATAAAAATAGTAATTCTTCTGGTGATTTGCCTACAATATCTGTTGGCAACGGTGTCATTTCAAGCACCGCATACGCCATTTTCCCAAAGCTTTTAAACACTTGTGTGAATTCTGGGAAAAAGCGATCCAGCCAACGAATAATGCGATTTTGTAGAGCATTTAAATCTTCTTGAATCTTTGAACGTAATGTCGATCCATTTCGTAACTCAGCCTCGATTCCTTCAAGATGTCGGGGATAGCTGAAACGACCGTCTCTCATGAGGCGAGCAATGACTAGCGCATCCTTTTGGTCATTCTTCGTTTGTAGGTTGTCATCTAATTCCTTCGAGCGATTAACGTGCATTGGATTAACCATTACGAACGGAATTCCATAGTTCGTTAAAAACGCAGCTAAGTTCATCCAGTAGTGACCTGTTGGCTCGAACCCAACGAGAATTTCGTGTTTATCATAAGCTGCTTTAAGCGCCATTAGGCGTTCATAAAGGTTTTCAAAACCAATACGTGATTGCACGATTGGAAATGATTTTTGGAGCACTCGACCTCGATCATCAATTGCACAAGCATAATGTTTATGTTTAGCAATGTCGATGCCGATAACTAGAGTATTTTCAGAAACTTGATTAATTTTCTCATTCGTATTAAAATTCATTGGAATGTAGTCCTCTCTGTAGATGTATGAGTCAATGACCGTTGACACTCAAGCATCATACAAGAGGGCTTTTTTGTTTTCAAGTCCCCGAAAATCTTTCTAACAGGAATGCTCCTTACTTATTTTTATAAGTCATCTTTTATTTTAAAGGTTTAGAATCAGAAAATAAATATAATTTAGTCTTTTAAAACTCACTATTCTATTCAATTATTTCTATAAGAAAACTATGTTTCAGCTAATTTTAGATAATCCTAGTTTCCGCAAGGTACAATATCACCAGAACCATTAGCATAGCTACCATGACAACCAGCTTCTACAGCATCTGCTGGCATTAATCCATAACTAGCTCCTAAAATTCCTACACCAAATGCTGTTGCAATTAGTAATTGTTTTAATTTGTTTTTCATATGAACATCCCCTATCACGTTTAATTTTTTCCAATATATGTTTTAATCGAAATACGAAGGGGGGTGTTATTAGAAATATATAGTGAAGCAATAAAACTACGCACAATCAGTTTTGCACAAGAAAAATATGATTATTTAATGCAGAATCAAACATTATACCTTTCAAACAAGTCTTATTATGATTACAATTTAGTATTACTTTATTTACTATTAACGATAAAGAAATACAATGAAGAAGTTGATAAATTTATCTCTTTAATTACGGAACAAGAAGGGAGTCTTAACGCTTCTCAAAAGTATTTATTAAAAAAATGTATAGGCATTTATCATTTCAATAAATCTGAATATGCTATATCTAGTAAGTTCTTTGATGAAGCAAACCTTATTTTTCCTGAAAGTCACTTTGATGACTATGAAAAAGCGGATTTGGCATATATGAACTCTTTAGCAAAATTATCTAATAGTCAGCTATTGAATGCTGTTGAGATTGTTAGCTATGCGACAACTTACTTTCAAAATGCTGTTATATTTCCAAGAATAATTGAATGTTTAATGGTTGAAGGGATAGCTTTTCAACGTCTTCAAAATTTAAATAAAGCAAAAGAAAATTTCAATCAAGCTTTAAAAATTTCAGAGAACTCCAATTATGAAAAGCTAAAGGCTATTATTTATCAAAATCTGGGTTCAGTTAATGCTGCTCTAGGAAATTTAAGTACTTCATTGGAATACCATATGAATAGTTTAGATTTAAAGGAAAATGTCAGGGAAAAGGTGCTAACAATCTTTTCTATTATTCAAATTTATTCGCGTAAAAAAGACTACACTCTATTAGAAGAATGGATAGAAAAAGGTTTACTACTTGTTGGTGAAGATGATAATTTAAAACCATACTTTTATCACTTTAAAGTGTACCAACAACTTTTTCTTCAATTTAATGATTTAAAATTTATTGATAATGCTATGAAATACTTTGAAGATAATAAAGATTATCGTCATGTATATAAATACGGAATAAAAATTGCTGAAATACTAAAAGAAAAAAGTAAATATAAACAAGCTACGGATTATTATCAACATGCTATCCATATTAAAAATAATCATTTATTACACTGGGAGGATTTGTAAATATGTCTAAGAAAAAAGTAATTAGTATGATATTTATTTTCACTTTAGGAACTTTAATAACTATGAATAACGAAAAACAACAAGCTGAGAATGAACTTCCGGGAATTACAACGACGAATAAAATACATCATGTAGATTAAGAAAAGTAGTACATACAAATTAACCTGGTAAGAACCTATCAACAAAATCCATAATTTATTTAAGACATTATTCAAAATTTAAATAGCCCTATAACAGAAAGTCATGCGTGTCTTAAAACTGCTTATAGTTCAATTTCAGTATCTACTGTAATAATCCTGACTTGGTTTTCCACTTAGCTGAGCATATATCTTTGTCGTCTCACTCTCTTTTCATCAGTGAGCTAAACGTCCAACTTGAAGTATTAGAAAAATCGAATCCAGATGCTTTCTCAATTTGTATTCAATTTAATACCGACGTTTGCAACTTACTTTTAAGATCACATTCAGAGGAGAAAAACAACAAAGAGATTTGACAATTTAACCTGTCATAATTACCGATTAAGATAAACGACACTACAATGGATCGAGATTCCTTTGTCTGCGAACTTACAAAGGAAACCTATAAAACACTTAGGAAGGAATATGCTATTGAAACACAATTGACATTGAAAAAAGAAGATATATCCGGTGGAGAACCTTCTAATGATTTTATCAAAAAAAGATGATAGTACGGTGAGCGTTCAAGTTATTGGCCGTTCACCTTTTTTCGTTTTTCAACAAATTCCGCGACTTGTGGCATTATAATATAAATGATTACTATTAGGAGATACAGACAAAATGTTAGCAATTAATCGAGTAGAAGAATTATTAACTTTACCACTAGAGCCTGTGAAGGAATTTCAGTTTGAGGGAAGGTATTACGAGCGGATTTTTATAAATGGCCTATATGGTGATTTATTTTACAATGAAGCTGAACGCCAAGTTATACAAGTTTTAAATGGGGATGTAAAAGTAGAATATCGCATTTTAACGCGGTTAGGTGAAAATACATATCAATCTGGATATTTCGGAAATTAAGGAGCGCTATTATGAAAGTAAAGACAAATGAAATGCAGGATCGTAATAAAATCGTGCAAAAGCTTATATTAAGTGTAGCAATAGAATTTATACCAACAGTCATTATTTTATCGGCAATTGACGCTTTATTTTATTACTGGGGCGATTCAATGGCTATACCTTATACAAGCAACATTGATTTAAACTTTATTTATCTAATGAAAGCGTTCATCATCGCTTTATTACTTGGCCGCCTTACATTAACATTTAATGAATATCGTGAAACGCGTGTGGTACTATTCAATCCTGAAAAAGATTTGAACTTGAATGTTAGCTTTAAGCAGTACATAGCATTACATGTTTGTATTTTACCGTTAGCATATGTGATCGCAACTTACACAATGTTTGCGAACTCCGTTTTAAGCTTCATCATTTTAATAGCTGCGGTGTACATTGTAAGCGCGGCGCGTGCTGTATTAGATATAACATCGGACTTTTATCAAAAATTACTATTGACGTATTATAATGACCAGGAAGTTAAAGAAAATTAAAGCTATAAACATACAAACACAACCATTTCTCTACTGAATTATCATTTTGTATTTTGACCTCGTTAAAGGAGGAAAATTTTTTTGAATAATAGTGTGGAGGAAAGATTCAAAGAAATCGTTAAAGAAGTTTGTGATAGCTTGAGTATCGAAATCTTTGCGATTGAATGCGACAAAGACCATACACATATGTTTTTAAATGCGCTTCCACCGCTTAGTCCATCGGATATAATGGCTAAAATTAAAGGTGTTTCTTCGAAAATTTTGAGAGAGGAATTTCCATATCTACTTATCTTCCCAGTTTGTGGACACGTTCTTATTTCGTGTCGGCGGGAAATGTTTCTAGCGAAAAAATTAAACGATATGTAGAACAGCAAAAGAAAAGAGGTTAATACATTGAGCCAAACGTTCACACTACAAATTAAACTATCACCAACAAAAGAACAGGCTCAAATTCTAAAAACGATGTCGAGGGCGTACATAAAAACCATCAACCATCTTGTAGATGAAATGGTCAGTGTAAAACAAACGACTAAGAAGACGAGCAAAGATGTACAAGTAGAATTGCCTAGTGCTGTGAAAAATCAAGCGATTAAAGATGCGAAAAGCGTTTTTAACAAGGCAAGAAAGAAAAAATTTTCAATCGTTCCACTATTGAAGAAATTGGTATGTGTTTGGAACAACCAAAATTATTCATTTGATTCGACTAGTATTTCAGTGCCTCTTTATATTGATGGAAAAGCTAAGAAAATGCCCATTAGGGCATTAATAAAAGACGAAAATAATCGAATACAAAAAGCGTTAACAGAAAATAAATTAGGGACGCTTCGCATCACGCAAAAGAAGAATAAATGGATCGCTCAAATCGCCCTAACAAGTGAACCTGTTTTTAAAAATGGGACAAAAATTATGGGTGTTGATTTAGGGATTAAAGTTCCTGCTGTAGCTGTAACAAGTGATGACAAAATTAGTTTTTTCGGTAACGGAAGAATGAATAAATTCAAAAAACGCAAGTTTCATTCTACCCGAAATAAATTGGGTATACGCAAGAAAATAGCCGCTATTCGAAGTTTAAACGATAAAGAACAACGCTATATGAAAGACCAAGACCATAAAATTAGTCGTTCGATTGTTAATTTTGCAATTGAACATAAAATTTCTGTTATTCGCTTAGAAAAGTTAGCGAACATTAGACAGACGGCAAGAACAAGCCGTAAAAACAAAAAGAATCTTCATACATGGTCGTTTTATCGTTTAGCACAATATATCGAATACAAAGCAAATTTATTAGGGATAAAAGTAGAATTTGTCAACCCTTGTTATACCAGTCAAACTTGTCCTAATTGTTCCGAAAAGAACAAAGCGAAAGACCGTACATACAAATGTAATTGTGGTTTTAAGAATCACCGAGATGTAGTCGGCGCAATGAATATTCGATATGCGCCTGTGGTTGATGGTAATAGTCAATCAGCCTAAGATGCTATACGCACTGTCTTAGGAGGGGTAATGAGATACCCTAACCTTGAGGGTTGTTCGAAACAGAAATGGATGAGAACGTTAAATCACTCAAGAATACCACCTGTACACCGAAGGTGTAAGGCTTGCGGCTACAGCCGTGGGAGTCTCAAAATAAGCTATACAGTCAGTGAGCTTTTAAAGTTAAGAGCAACGAATAAAGTGTATGTGGCATACCGTAAGCAAATGGATCTTGTTATAAAAGAAAGTGAAGAATACTTTGATAGGAGCGCATCCTAGGCTTCCTTTTTCAGTTGTCATGTAATCTAACGAATCCGTCTCTTACAATTTGGCTATCAAATATTAGCCTGTATCTTGATAATTAATTTTACATATACTATAATGATCTTACCGATCCGGTCCATTTCCTTACGAGGCATGGACCATTTTTTTTTAGGGGTGAATCCAAAAATGAAACCATTTAAAACTCATCGCCAACAATTAGCGATTTTGCGAGGAAGAGGACTTAAAATAAACAGTGGCTCAAAAGCTTTACGTATCCTTGAAAGCGAAAGCTATTATGCTGTAATTAACGGTTATAAGGACTTTTTTTTATTAAAAGACCCTACAGGAAAAAATATTTTACCTGAAACATACATAACTAATGCAACATTTGAAGAAATATATGAATTGTATAGTTTTGATAGGGATTTTAGAAACACTATATTGGAATTTATTCTGAAGTTTGAATCTAGTATAAAATCAAAAATTTCCTATCGTTTTTCTGAGAAATATAAAGAGCCTCATGCATACTTAATCTTAAAGAACTATACGAGAGTTTCAGCGAAATTAAAAGACGTTCTAAGTTTAATTTCTACAATATCAAATACCATTTCTAAAAATGGTAAGAAAAAGGGGTCTATTGCTCATTATTTGGACAAACATGATGGTGTACCTCTGTGGGTGTTAGTAAATTATTTGACAATAGGAAATATGCAATATTTCTACAGTTGTCTTGACAATTCGCTACAGAATACTATAGCTAAGGACTTTTCTATTTCTTATAAACGAGATTATGGAAATGTAATTCATTTTACACCAGACATGCTAGAAAGCACTTTGAAAACAGTAACTTTTTTTAGAAATGTATGTGCTCACGAAGAGCGACTTTATAATTTCAAATTACATAAACCTGCCCCATCCGCTGGTATCGGGAGTATTTTATCTATCCATACTCACTTACTAGATAAAGGTAATATTTTTACGGTATTAGCCTTTCTGAAACTTGTATTGCCTAAAAAAGAGCATCAAAAAATGATTAAAAATATCAATAAGCTTATTCATAGTTATTCATCTAAGTTTAATTCAATTAATTTCAATGATATTCTTTTAGAGATGGGACTATTTACAAACTGGGATCAATCACTTTAAAGTATAGCCGATTTGGCTTTATAGTATGTAAACAAACTCCAATTATTAGACAATGGTAAAACTACGGATGTTAGGCATTCGTAGTTTTTTGTACTAAAATAGCATTCCATCTGCTTAACAACACGTTCGATGGCACTCTGGTTAATCTGTATGAGATGCACTCCCTAGTTAGTTCAACCTTCTAAATATCTCTTAAATACAGATCATTACAATATTTGTCCTGAAGCTTTTCGTAACGTTTCTGACTTACTAACTTATACCACCTATTGTACGTTTTAAAAAATGCAGTTGCATCCTGTACAGTAAGATTCGTCCAGGTAGGATGTAACCGAATAAATTCTATATTTTCAGCACCTAAAAGATAGCCTCCAGAATATGAAGCGAATGTCTGAGTATCGGTAGCGTATTCTTCCGTAAAATACCGTGTTAAATCAGCTTCGGCTATGCCTGTAAGCTCGAAAGCTAGGGTATTGGCTCGTAGCTCACTATACGCCTTTTTAACCGCGACAGCAGGCACAAATAAAAATGCGATACCTTCGATAAAAGATGATTCTCGGTACTTTTCATGAATAAGCTCATGCACAAGTATAAATTCACATTTGCTACGTTCCTCATTCCATTTGTCGATAACATGTTGATTCAGGTACACGACATTATTATTGTAACTTCCTCCAATATTAGCAGCCTTTTTAAATTTAAGGCGCGGCTCTGACATTTGAAGTATGGTGCAATATTTCTTCATGGTTTTTGTTATGTCTTTTATAATAACTTCCAACAATGCAACCTCGCTTATTCTGTTTAAATTCGTCACTTCGGGAAATACCTTCTGACCGGATTATTACTTATGTATATATGTAATGATTGAACCAACAACGACCCCTGAAACCAATCGCTACAGCTTGTCAAAATCGTTATGAATGATTTCAAGACGTTCATTTAGCAAAGCGGGGTGGTCTTCTATTAATTGTCCTATTAAATGATTTATTTCAAGTAAGGTTAAATCTCTTTTTGGGATGATAAAGAAGCCCCCTAGATCAACTCCAACATGCCCGATGTGTTCATCTGCTAGATAAATATTATCCAACCATTTTGTAGGAATATTAATGACTCTATGGAATTTGAACATTATTTCCCTTCATCATATTGTGACATCGGTTCGAAAATTGAGGTAGCACCAGCTGACTGTTTACCACTAACTGAAATGGTGCCGGTTCCATCTTGAAGTAGTTTCATAAATGCTTCAACATACTTTTCTACTTCTGTACGGCCCGTATCATTCATTTCTAGCTCATTTAACTTTTTCACTCTGCTTCCTCCTAATAGAAACCTTATTATACCTATTAATTATAATGGTTCCGCGCCCAGTATTCTATGCTAATGGTAGAATGGTAGATAAAGCACTCGGGGAGTTATTGATATTTATAATTACTTAATGTTTAATGGATACATACGAATGCTATAAAGGTGAGGTGAAAGAATTGAATGATACGTTAAATGATAAATTAATTGAGGCTGCCAAACGTGACAAGCAACAAACCATGTTCGATGAAGAGTTTGAAGATGGGGCAGAAGAAACAACTGCTAAAAGCCCTGTAAACGATAGTAACGAAGATTCTTTTAAAATGGAACAGTTATTTAATAATCCAACCATTATGACGCAAACGCCTCAAAAAATAAAAACACAAACGATTAATAATAATATCCTTACAATTGACCCTGTCTCACGTAAGATTTTCGGAAATGAAAACTTGAATAACTCTATTATTGAAAATTCAACGACATATGAAGAAATGGTTGCAACAGGATATAACAAAGATGAACAGCCAATGCATGTGTTACTGACGTTGAATTTCGATGAAGAGGGCATTAAAATTATGAAACCTTTATCTATTTATGAGCGCCGGGTTCATGATGTCATTGTTTCGCTGTATGCTATTGGGAATACCTGTATTACCATACCCATGATTTATAGAGCGTTGACCCAATCAAAAAGTCGGACGAAGCAACCGACAGAAGTAGCGCGGAAAAAGATTGAAGATGCCGTTGATATGCTTTCGAGAACACGTGTAAAAATTAATGTTAGTGAGGAAATGGCGCAATATAAGGACATAGATCGTGCTGAGTACGAGGGGACAATCATTGCGATTGAATCATTAACTATTCAAGAGAAGGGGCATGAAGTTCGATACTTACGTTTTTTCCGAGAGCCGATTCTCCTTACATACTCCCGAGCAAAGAAGCAGGTTGTTCAGGTTGATCAAAAGTATTTTCAATTTGAAGGGAACAAGGGGGAAATGGTTCATGTACTTGCCGGCTATCTAATGTACCGGATACAGTACATGCAGCGTGTTCATAAAAGCAAACGAACACGTACACATCGTACCATTCTATTTAGCACCATTTATAAGCAAATCAAGTATACACAAGATAAAGATTCCGTATTAACAAAGCGTAAAATGCTCTATTATCGAACATTATGTAACGATATTTTAAAAACATGGCAAAACCTCGGATTAATAAGGGAATTTACCTTCCATAAAGAAAAAAATGAAGTTCGAAGCATTATTATTGAATTAGATGATGTGATTAAAATTAAGTAGAAAAAAGCTCAAGGATGATCTCTCAGATTATATCCCTTGAGCTTTTTTATTTATAATCATCAACATTTTTCCGCTGATTGCTGTGAAAGTATGTCTAGTTTTACGTAACCCCTATACTTTTTAGCCAAAAGTATGTCTAGTTTTACGTAACCTCTATGCTTTTATAGACGAAAATATGTCTAGTTTTACGTAACCCTTATGCTTTTTTAGCAAAAGTATGTCTAGTTTTACGTAACCTCTATGCTTTTATAGACGAAAATATGTCTAGTTTTACGTAACCCTTATGCTTTTTTAGCAAAAGTATGTCTAGTTTTACGTAACCTCTATGCTTTTATAGCTGAAAATATGTCTAGTTTTACGTAACCCCTATGCTTTTTATAGTCAAAAGTATGTCTAGTTTTACGTAACCCCTATGCTTTTTATGGTCATAAAGTATGTCTAGTTTTACGTAACCCTATGCTTTATATGTTTAAAAGTATGTCTAGTTTTACGTAACCCCTATGCTTTATATGTTTAAAAGTATGTCTAGTTTTATGTAACCTCTATGCTTTATATGTTTAAAAGTATGTCTAGTTTTATGTAACCTCTATATTTTTATAGTTAAAAGTATGTCTAGTTTTACGTAACCCTAAAATTTTTTTGAAAAATTTTTATGTCTAGTTTTACGTAACCAGTAGTCTAGTTCTGCGTAACCCCTAGTCTAGTTTTATGTAACCAGTAGTCTAGTTTTACGTAACCCGCCACTGTTCGAAAAAAAGCGCCAAACCCTTTACTGGCAAGGATTACAGCGATTTTCAATTTTTTACTTAAAATATATAAAATATATTAAATCTTTAAAATGCAATCTATTAAAAGCGAGATTGCTATTTTTATATTGCTGTTTTACACTGTACTCAAAACAGCGAGAAAGTAGTACCTGGGGGGTAGGTTCAGTCATGAAAGTTATCGACTTAGAAAAACAAATTGATCTATTCTCTTATATTTCTAAAAGCTATCACTTAAAAAAGAGTGGGCGCGGAAAATATTATTTTATCGAGCCTTGTCCAGTTTGCGGTCATAAAAATCACTTTGCTGTCGTACCCAGCACAAATAGTTTTGTCAGTTTTTCTAACTGCTGCACCGGGGGAGGACCTTATAAATATTTAATAAGTGTAGAGGGACTAGCTCCAAATGAAGCTTATAAAAAATTATGTGACCTGGCGGGTATCGCATTACCTGAGACGGATGTAACTGAAGATCGACTAAATGAATATAAAGAAACCCAAAAACAGCCGTCTTTAATACAACAAGTAGACAATCAACAAAATTTAAATGAATTTGTGAGCCAAAACTTCATAACGTTTATTCATCGGTATGCGAATGAATGGTGGGATTTCCAAAAACAACGGTATATATCAAATGACAACTTAATTAATCACCAAATTTTCATTTACAAATTTACAGATGGATTAAGAATTGTTTTCCCCGTTAAAAAACAGGGGCAAATTATTTCCTATTCGGCTAGAGCCTTAGAAGGACAAGAGCCGCGCTATCTCAATTCAGTTGGTCCCAAAGTTGAAGGGGATTTCTTTGGAGTCGATGTTTTAGAAAGTGACAGTAAAGAACCAATTATTTTAGTTGAAGGACAAATTGATAAATTAAATTTAGAAGCAATGGGGTTTCGGAGCATTTCAATAAATGGCACGCAAAATTATCCAGCTTTTATTGACTATGTGAAAAAAACAGGGCATTACGATACAGAAATTTTCATCAATGGTTTTGACAATGATATAGCTGGCGATAAACTATGCGAAAACAGTTTTTTTAAAAGACTTGCGATCCCCAAGCAATTTAGTGATATAAATGAGTGGTATGTTCATTCCATAAATGAACTTACAGAAGAAATGAAAGCACAAGGCAGCCTCGAATATACGCTATCTGAATCCAGCATTTATAAAAGTATTGCCAAGCAACTTTATAATCCGAGCCGAAAAGATAACGTTCTTGATTATTTAATGGGGGATTATCAGAAGGATTTAACAGCCTTTGACGATTGGCGTTCAACAAAAACCGGTTTCCACAATATTGATAAACATATTAAAAATGTAGAGCCGGGACTATATGTAATTGGAGGCGTTCCCTCCATCGGAAAAACAACGTTCCTCTTACAGCTTGCAAATGGACTTATACATAATAGCGATCGGGACGTCATTTTATATTCGTTAGAACAGAAAAAAGTAGAACTCGTGAAGAAAGAACTGAATCGTATTCAGAATTTAAATAAGTCATTAAAAACAATGGAAGATACCATGATTGCTTACGCCCCAGTTGCAGCGCGGTTCTCCATCGTAGAAGGTGGCTTTAATACAACGGTTACTTACATCAGGGAATATTTAGAGCATTTTATCCGAATGAATAAAAAAGCCCCGGTCATTATGATTGATTACCTCCAAATACTAGGTTCTGAAAATGAATTAATGAATGACAAAATGAAAGTAGACCGTAATGTTATTGCATTAAAGCAACTATCAAAAGATTTACAAGTACCAGTGTTCCTAATCAGCTCGTTAAACCGCGCGAATTATACGGAAGTCCTGAGTTTTGAAAGTTTTAAAGAAAGTGGCTCAATTGAATACTGCGCGGATCATGTATGGGGCATTCAATTAGACCTCGTAAATGAAATCAGTAATAAATCCAGCCTGACGATCAGCCAAAAACGTAAAAAACTAAATGATGAAAAAGCGAAGGAAATCCGAAACGTGGAATTACTCTCATTGAAGGGGCGAAATGTAATAGCCAGCTTTAGCGCAAAGTTCAAATACCATGCCAAACAGGATTATTTTAAGGAAATGTAAGTAAAATTGTTCCCCCTTATATAAGTGATGCTCACAAGCTCACATTCTCCGAAAAGGCAGGTAAATTTCATTAACACTTAACAATAAGTACCTGGAATGCTATAATCAAAATAGAATTTTTGTTATTTTACTTTTACTTTTATGTTGCTAAACCACTATGTCGGTTCAGCTCTTTTACACTAACTACTATTTAGTGAACACCGAAAACCTACAAGGGATTCGTCTGTTCACCGATAGTAGTTTTTTTCGTTTTCATAGAAAAAGAGTGAAGCAACATAATTCGTAACAATAATTCTTAAACATTTTTTAAGGAGAGATACGATTATGTACATTAATGTTAAAACTGAGGAAAGTATTTTAAAGAGCACAATTCGAAGCGAGGCGTTAGTATCGTTTTTAAAAGAACAAGGAGCTACAGGATGTGCGGTCACAAATGATAATTTATTTGGTTTCATTAACCGTCGTGATTTGTTCAAGAAAGAAGGATTAAATTTAGTGCCAGCATTATCATTTGAGTTAGATACAAATGATGTGTTACCACTACAAGTTTATGCGATGAATGAGAAGGGCTATAAAAACCTTATCAAGCTATCTAGTGCGATTAAAATGTCACCGAAGGAGAAATGTTCTTCTGACGATTTAAAAGCGTATAGCGAGGGTTTAAAGGCTGTTATTCCTTTCTATTTAGGAGATTGGCCCAAGTATTCTAATTTAAATTGGATTACGCCAATTTATTCAGAGGGAATTTACTTAGGCGTTATCCGTACAAATGGAGAAAAGCTTCAGATTGAGGAACAAACCCAAGTTGTTGCAGCTGATAACAACCTACCAATCATTGCAATGCACAATAGTTATTTCATTAGACCCGACCAAGCCAATGCTTACGCATTAGTGCGCGGTATCGACGCAGGTTCGATGGGCTATTTAACTGAGGAAGATAAAAATAGCTACATGCCAACGCAAGTTCAACTGTCACAATGGTTTAGCGATAAACCGCTTTGGCTTGAAAATGCACGTTCACTAATTGCATCAAGCAATATTAATTATCCTGAAAAGCGATTCCATATGCCTCAATTCCCGTTAGCAGAATGGAAGAATGATGCTGATATTTTAAGAGAATTAGCGACTGCAGGTTTAAAAGTACGAATAAACGGTGGAGTTTTTGGTGATATTCCTAGTCAGTACCAGGAACGACTAGATTACGAGATTTCAGTTATCAATGGGTTAGGCTTTGCCTCTTACTTTTTAATGGTATCTGATTTCATTAATTTCTGTCGTAAAGAAGGTATCTTAACAGGTCCCGGGCGTGGTTCGTCAGCAAGTTCTTTAGTTGCGTACAGCCTATACATTACCAATGTTGATCCATTACAGTATGACTTGCTCTTTGAACGCTTTTTAAATCCGGAGCGTATTACAATGCCTGATATTGACGTCGATATATTGGATACACGACGCGTTGAAGTCGTACAATATTTCGAACGTAAATATGGTTCACAACATGTGGCTCAAATTATCACATTCGGTACGCTTGCGATGAAAGCGGCTGCTCGTGATACTGGGCGTATGCTTCAAATGGAGCCAGCGGAATTAAAGCAAATGTCTACATTACTAGACCGTACAAGAAAAACGACGTTAAAAGAAGCTTATGAATGCTCACAAACATTAAGAGATTTCGTAAATAAATCGGATCGTAAGAAGCAATGGTTCAGCCTTGCTTACCAAATTGAAGGACTTACTCGAAATACTTCAACTCATGCTGCAGGTGTAATTCTTACGCCACAACCCTTAGTAGAATATGTGCCGGTTACAAAAGGTACTGATACAAAGCACATCACACAATGGGATATGAATGAAGTGGAGAGTCAAGGCGTTCTGAAAATGGATTTCCTCGGCTTATCGACATTACGTGTCATAGAGGAAGTTTTACAATCACTTGAAAAAACTTATGGAATCAAGCCAACGCTACATACTATTCCATTGGATAACCGCGCTACATTCGAGCTTTTACAGAAGGGTGCTGTTGAAGGGATTTTCCAATTAGAATCAGAAGGTATGCGAAACGCGCTTATGTCGGTAGAGCCAACATCAATCAATGACATTATTGCAGTAAACGCATTATATCGTCCGGGCCCAATGGAATTTATTCCTCAATACGCGGCACGTAAAAAAGGTGAAGTTCCTGTGGAATTTGTAGACGCTTCAATTCAAAACATTTTAGCAGATACATACGGGATTATTATTTACCAGGAGCAGATTTTACTTATTGCTCGTCAATACGCTGGCTATAGCTTAGGGCAAGCCGATTTACTACGTCGAGCGATCAGTAAGAAAAAACGTGAAGTATTAGAAGCGCAACAAAAGCAATTTGTAGAAGGTGCTGTTAAGCAAGGGCATACAGCTGAAAATGCTACGGCAATCTTTGAAGTAATTGTCCGATTTGCTGAGTATGGGTTCCCAAAATCACACTCGACAGCATACAGCATGATTACTTATCAAATGGCTTATTTAAAAGCGAATTACCCTTCACATTTCTTTACTGCCTTGTTAAACAAATCGGTGGGGAACGTGTCTAAAATCAAGACGCTTTTAGCTGAAATGAAGGAATTAGGCGTTGAGGTATTACCGGTCGATGTAACAATGAGTTCACATGAATGTAAGTCTGAGCAAGGGAAAGTTCGTCTCGGCTTTAATGTCGTAGGTGGAATTTCAGTCGCTACAGCTGACACAATCGCAAATGCGACAAAGAGCGCGGCGACAGTGAACGAATTTAAGTTTGCAATGAATGTTCAAAAATATGAAAAAGAAATTGAGTCACTAATTAAAGTAGGGGCATTTGATACAGCATATGGAACAGATCGTAATAGCTTACTAGCAGAAATAGCAGCTGGTGGCGACGATTTAAGTTTCTTCTTTGCCGAACAAACGGAGAAGGAAGTTGCAACGACTTCTAATTATGACTTAGAAATAAGCGTATTAGGATTTTCGTTAGAGAAACATCCAGTCGAAGCGTATCGTGCTAAAGGATATGAGCAAATGCTTAATAAGCTTACGGAAAACGAACAGGTGCAAGTAATTGGTCTGATTGAAGAAGTAAAGCCTACGATAACGAAAAAGAAACAAGAAATGGCCTTTGTAAAGCTGTCTGACGAAACCGGTACAGTATCAATTACTGTTTTCCCAAATGTTTATGCAGCCAACAAAGACAAATTGAATAAAGGGCAAATGGTACAGGTTGCAGGTAAGGTTGAAGTGAAGTACAAAAAGACTTCAATCGTGGCAAATACTATTAAGGCTTAGATATTACTGAAGGCGTCATATGATTAATTTTTATTAATTGTATAGACGCTTTCTTTCTAAATACTGACGAGAGAGGTTATGAAGAATGTTAAATATTGTTAATGAAATGCAGGAAATGTTCGATGAAATAGAATTGAGTAATGTAAAAAGGGCGTTTCGAAAATTATTCGAAAGCTATGTTGATTTAAACGATCCAGTTATTGAACAACGAGACAATGGTGAAAATGTGGAACATGACACTCGTATCATGTTGAGAAATGCAGTTATTATTCATTTAGTACGTGATTCATACGCTCGTAGCATTGTGTTACAAGAGTACGATAAATTGAATGAAGAACAGCAACTCCATATTCAACAGTACACAGCAAATTTATCGATCTGGCCAACAAACTTTAATGCTGAGGAAACATTGGCTTTATTGAAGCTACATGCTTTATTACATGAGGATAAGGACAATAAAACGCTGGAAAAGCTTATTAAAAAGGCATTTAACAAGTTGGTCCGAATAGTAGCGAATATGAAAGACTTTGGATTCCAGCAATTTGAGCAGTCCTACGGAAAGCATAGTAAATATACGGAGTTTGAATTTACAACGGCTATTTATTACCGCTTATTGAAGGGCAACAGTTTGGTGATTGCTGACGACTTTTTTGTGAGTTACTATCCAGATTTATTGGCGATTTCTAAATTACTCTTTGCAAATACACCACTTGTAGCGAATTGGTTTGAACATGCAAATGTAAAAGAGTCGCAAGTAGAAACAGCAAAAATTGAATTAACGGATTGGTGCAAGCAAGTATTAGGATTATCAAAAGTCCCGAAAGACCTTGAAATAAATGCGATATTATCGCTTTTACAAGTAAAGGAGCCGATTTTTGGTAGAACGGACCTGTTACGCTTGTACTTTAATGAGGTAACAATTTCGGACACTGAGCTGCTTAATCTGTATGTGAATTATCGAGAAGAATATGAAGACAATTCCTTAGAGAAGTTTTCAGTCCATCTAATCACATACTTTATTGAGCGATATAACCGCGAACAAAAAGAGTACTTATACAGTAATTTAGAGGGTTCTCTAAATCTATCTCCGACGGTTGGCAGTAAATACGCTGAAGAACAGATCCAGCAAGTTATCGCTTCACGAGAAGGTGTTATTTCTTCACTGGAACAAAAGCTTGCGAAAACTGAGAAAGTCTATGCGGATAAGTTAGAGCTGAATGCGCGGTCATATCAGGCACTTGAACGAAAGTATAAAGAGCTACAAAAGGAAATTGACGATACGACTGACCTTAAACGTGAAGTACAAATTCACCGAAATAACCTATATGAGCAAATGATTGAAGTCGATGCAGACGAAACAATGCCTGTTGATCAGACAGACTACGTTCAATTATTAAAAGATATGGACGTAACCCTTGCGCTATTTGGTGGTTATCCTTCTTTCCGTCAAAACTGGAAAGAAACATTCGGCAAGAATATTCGTTTAGTCGGCACTCGTGACTACTATGTAGACCTTAAATTTATTAATAATGTGGACGTTATATTATTCGATGGAAAATATAATAATCATGGTTTATTTGAAAACGTCATGGCGGCCTTAAAGTCAGACGAACCGATATTTAAACTATTACGTACAGGGCGTAGTATGAACTTAATTTGTAAAGACATTTACATGAAACTTACGAACTCTAAAAAGTAATCAAAAGCGTGCATAAGCTGTTATTTATACAGCTCATGCACGCTTTTTTGGTTTCTATGTTTTTGTAGTATAATTATGTATGTCATCCAAATTATTGAATATCAGGAGTGTATAAAATGAAATTAAAGAAAATTCTTATGACAAGTACCTTAATAACCGGCATTGCCTTTGTATCAAATGCGAGCTCCAATGTGTATGCTGCTTCAATCTTGGAAGTTGAGCCAAATGATACAATCGAAACAGCGCAACCAATCAGCTTAAATGGTGAAATAAAGGGGAATATTTCAAAAGTATATAAAGAACCTACAAATGAAGATTATTTAAAAATTACGGTATCACAAGATGGTATTCTGAATTTAAAAATGGATAAATCGGAGTCATTCGAAAATAAAATTCAGGTATTAGATAGTGAAAAGAATATTATTATGGATCGTAAAGTTGGTTTCACAAAGAACCTGGAGGATTCAATTAATTTAGGTAAAGGAGAGTATTATATTCGTCTCTATTTAGAGTATAATGCTGACGGCAACAAATCTTATGATTATAACTTAATTACTTCATTTAAACCCTATACGGCATCTTACAAAGGAGAGACTGAGGATAACGATACGATTGAAAGGGCAGATTTAATTGCTGTGAACACTACTTATCATGGTAGTTTATTAAAAAGTAACCACAGCGGAGATGAAATAGATATTTTTAAAGTTTCGATTCCTAAAGATACATATACATCGATTAACCTACACTTTGAAGATTCATTTTGGAATGTATCGCTATTAGATGCTAATGGAAAAGAGATACAGTCTGATTATTCACAGGGCAGAACAGAATCCCATACATTTGATGGTCAATTCAAAGCCGGTGATTATTATATTAAAGTGGATACATATTTTGATTATGGGAACTTAAATTATTCAATTAGAGCTGATATTTCAGAAGTAAAGAGCTTCAAGGATATATCAAAAAATCATGAATTCTACAAAGAAATCTCGATGGTTCGTGAATTAGGTATTATCAATGGCTATACAGATGGAAATTTCCGTCCTAATGAAAAAATAAAACGTAAACATGTAGCGGCAATGATTAATCGCGCCGGGGCTACTTTAACACCAATCCGTAAAATGACGTATTTCTCAGATTTACGTGTTACCGACAGTGCATATGATTCAATAAGAAAATTATATGCTGCTGGTGTCATTGATGGTAATGGAGACAACTTTAATCCTGAAAATTCCTTAACACATGCTCAAATAGCTAAGATTTTAGTGAACGCTTTTGGTTTAGAAAAAAATTCGGATAAAGTTTATTCATTTTCTGATGTGAAAAAATCAGCTTGGTATTATGATTATGTTCAGATTTTAGCAGAGAACGGCGCTACCTTAAATTCTAAAGGGAAATTCAACCCAAATTCGCCAGTTACCCGCGCGGAATTGGCAGTATTAATTTCACGAACAATTGAAGCTTCAAAAATTATCCCTTTATAAAAAATCTAAAAACAATAGTGATAACACATTTCTCTTAGAGGAATGTGTTATTTACGTTTCCCCAATTTCCATTGCGAACATACATGACGCCTCTTTGCGATAAAAGATAATGTAGTACATACATAGTAAAAATGACGATCTGGCTGAGATCATTTATACTTTCTTGTAATGAATAGTTGGAAACTTTACATTTTAAGTGATTATTTAATGAAATAGGAGAAACAACTAAACTATTGAACAGTTTAAATTAATAGAAGGTGGTAATAAATATGAAGTTCTTTACAGTTGAAAGTTTAAATGTGCTTTACATCAAAAATCACGATGTATTTAAAGAGGTAACAGGAATTAACCTGGAGGGGCAAGACAACAGTGAAGTAGTAATGCTAACAGAAAGCCAAATCGATGAAATGGTTGCTCTAAAAGCATTTACGGCGGTTGTGAAGTATTAAATTGCTTCAGGTACGTATGTTATTGAGCGCGGTTGCATGTATGAAAGACATAAATAATGTAGGGAAGTGTTTGAATGACAAAGAAATCACCCATAAGTGACATTTCTAAGATCCAGCAACGTGCAAGTTTATTAGAATTAAGAGCAATGCAGGCGCAACAAAAAGGCAATTTAGTTAAAGCTAAAGACTTAAAGGTTGAAGCTATGCATTTATCGGTTAAAATGGACCAATTAAATCAAGATTTAAAAAAATAAAAGGTATAGAACTTTAAAAATGGAAAAGGTAAAAGTATTATGAAATATCAATATACAGCTCGTCAAAAAGAAATCGTTGAGCTTAGGAGACAGGGTAAAACCTTTCAGGAAATCGGAGTGCTATTAGGTGTAACCAAGGTTACTGTTCGTAGACTATACCAAACAGCTGTAAGGCGTCACAATGTTGCAGAAGTACGTTCGGAAGTCTACACGAAACGGCAATTAGAGGTAGCTGAATTACATGAAAAAGGACTTTCATTTAGGCGAATAGGGGAAATCTTAGGTATTCAACATATTACAGCTACTCAACATTACAAAGCGTATATTCAAAAGTTTACAGTCAATACGATTATTCAAGAATTTTCAAACGGGAAATCGATTAAGGAACTTTCAGAGACATACGATTGGTCTGAGGAAACAATTGAACAATATGTAAGGGTATATAAAAAGCGCTTATAACGATTTGGGGTAGGAATGATTACACATTTCTACTTTTTTTATTTCTACTTTTGTTCGTAATGCACTTTACTTTCCTTTTATAGCTTTGAAATATAAGATTAATTTTTTCCTCCTGTGTTACTCAACAATTGCACCCAGATTGTGGAATAAGGGGTCGTCATATTCATGTGGTATACTAAATACGATTTTGAGTACGGGACTAGATGAAGCTTTGAAATAAAGTTTGCTTAAAAATCCCTCGTAAATACTTATTTTACATTTAATAAGAAGAATCTATTTTGAAAAAAGATTAATCAAAATAGATTCTTCTTTAGCTATTTTAAGTTTGGTTTTATAAAAATGTTTAATCATTTTCTATCTGCGTTCCTCCTTAAAATCGCCCTATTATTGAAATTACATACCTCACATTCGGGCTATAATTATAAAAGTAGTCCATAAGAAACCCAATCCTAACGCTAAAATGGAGAGTGTCCTAAGTAAATTAATTGAATAGGAAAAGATACCTTTTGTATTACAATCTCTTTTTTTCAATGATAGGATAATGAACATAACACCTAATAATCCAACTAAATAAGTAATGGTAACTCCTATCCAATACCACGTTAATCCGTCACCCCAATACGCCATCTTCTGAAATTTAATGCTGAGATAAAATACTCCAACCGCACATAATAAAGAAAATAACGTATTAAAAATTAATTTAATATCAACCGAATTCAATGAAACTCACCTCCGTTTCCAACAAATTCAAACTTGTATTTCCCTACAATCCAATCTACTTACAAATTCTTACTCGAAAAAATTTATCTTTGTTAACGTCTCTAGTATCCCGTTTGTGTAATTTTACACTAAATGTGTCATTTGTCAATAATATATTCTAAATGGTTAAGGAAAAAAACAACTACTCGTTACTGAGTTTTAACATGCTACAAACGGTAATATGATAATAGAAAAAACCCATACATTTTCAACAAAGTGATTAAATGTGTGGGCTTGTGTTTTTGTAAAAACGGTACATCTTTTTTATAAACGGTACGACTTTATTTTAAATCTACACTAGACTGTAATTATGTTACCAAACGTCGGTTTGGGAAGATTATACTTCAACTAACGCAGCAGTTAAGTTGAACAGTTTAGTAACAAAACTACTGTAAAAAATGACCAATTAAAAAGGAGGTTGTGTTTTTGAAAGTGAAGCATATCTGGTTTTTTATGATTATCTGCATTTTACTCTTTGTTACGGCTTGTACAGAAAATGAAGTAGAAGGTAATGAAGTGAAAAAAAATGATGTATATACCGAGGTCAGAGATGTGGTAATGGAATATTTCGAACAAGAGAATTTGAATCAAAACTCAGTAAATGAATGGAAAAACGCATCGGTGAAAAAAATTACGGCTGATGAAACATATAAAAATTTAGATAAATCATATTTAGGGCAAGAAATATTTGTAGTTACGATAGTAGATGCACTTGCTACACCACTTGTATTTGTTGACCCGAACACATTAGAAGTGATAGGGATTATGCCAGGGGAATAATAGTTCTGTTCTTTGACTAACGTAACAGACCTTTTTGAAATGTGCCCAAACATCGCTTTGGGAACGATTTTAAAAGGACATTAGAATGTTAAATCGAATATAGCTTATATAACTGTTTAAAAGGTGGTGACTTATGAAGAGATTATTAATAACATTCGGACTAATCGTAGTATTGGCTGGAGCATTTGTATTTTACAACAAACTTTATTACCCTCCGTTACCAATAGAAACTATAAGCAAAAAAGAAGTGATTGAAAAACTAAATAAATCTGACGAAAAAATCATTAAATTAACTAGTGAAAACGGGAAAGAATGGTACATAGTAAACGAGCAAAATCAATCTATTGTTGATGAAATAATCATAGATATGTTGAGCCCAAAAGAATGGGTATTCAAACGAAAAGATGGAAGTGGACTCTTCTTTGAAAAACAAGGTGAGGATTTGATTATCACAACACAAAAATGGACGGGTGATTATTCATTAGTTGATATTCCAATGAAATTTGACGAATAAAATATACATTTCTTTATTTAATAACGTTCCCAAATGACACTTTGGGGATGTTCATCAGCAGCCAAGACTACTACACAAGTCTTGGCTGCTTTTTACATCAATTAAAATGCATAATATTCTTTACATATTGTTAAAAATACATTACAATCCATTTATAGGGATAGGTGGTTATAAAATGTTAAATAATGAAATTAATGTATTTAGAGCGAAGAAGAAATGGACACAACAACAATTAGCGGACCAGATAGGGGTAAGTCGTCAAACAATCGCAGCTATGGAGAAAAACAAATATAATCCATCATTAATTCTGGCTTTTAAAGTTGCGAATGCATTAGATATTCCTATTACAGATGTATTTAATTACAAGGAGGATAATAAATGAGCTTAATTTTAGAATATGTAATTTACTTCTTAGTTATATTGGTAATAGTAGCGGAGATTTATAAAATTAGATTTGAAGGTAATAAGGAATCTAAAGATGAACGAGGATTACAGCTGATATATAAATCTAAATCCATTTCTTATTCAATCTTGTCGGGTGGAATTATAATAGGAGTCGTCTTAGTTGGTGCATTGAAAATAGTTCCAATAGAAGCTTTTATACTGATTATTATGATAACATATTTTATTCAAAGTATAGCTTCAAGTGTGTATTTATTTCACTCAAGAAAAATTTGAATCTATCATTTGTGCAACAAGGATTAATAAAGCATACAAAAATCAACATCATAATGTTCCCAAATCAAAGCTTGGTAACATTTAAAACAGCGACAAGCACTGTTTAATCAGTATTTGTCGCTGTTTTTATTATAAATAACGCTCTGAGACGCTGCGAGAAATTATTTTAAAGAGGACTGCTCAAGAATCTCAATCAGCTAACGAGCAGTTTAATAACCGTATTATGTGGTTTTAGAACTCTTATACAGGCATATACTCAATTTAAAGAAGGAGTGTACTAACTGAAAAAGAGTAAAGTCATTTTAATTGGGACCATTCTAATTTTATTTGTTATAACCTTTCTTTTTATCAATAACTTCTCATCAAAAGGAGATATATCCGAAGCTCTACCTACGATAAGTGCACAGCAACAAGCAGAAAATGAAAAAAAATCTAGGGAGATTGAAAATTTCATCTATGGAGATAGCGGTATTATTAAACAAGTAAATGATGAATTAGTGAAAAAAGGTTATAGATTTCAAACGTTGGTTATGGCAAATTCTATGAATGATGTTCAGGTGAAATATATCTTAAACAATAAAGACGCTACTGAATCTGAACAAGAAGTGGTAAAATCAATTTTCTTTCAGATAGTTAAAAAGAATAATTTAGATTCAAATGCATTTATTCTTAAAGTGGCTGATAGTGATGATGGACCAGATTGGTAATTAAGTGTTTTTTTACTAACGGGTGCTTTAGTGTAATTTATAGCGTATACAAAACAAACGTAAATAACGTTCCCCAATGATACTTTGGGAGCCAACACCCCTTATTCAATTGAATAGGGGTGTTTTTAGCTTCTTATGGAAAGTAAGTCCTCAAACTACGCTTTGGGGACATTTTTGATATAATAGTGTATCTAAAAATTTATAAGGATGTATGCATTGAAAAAATATCTAAAGGGTTATGCATTAGGAGTCTTATTTGGTTTAATCTTCACTTCACCGTCATTTGTTACACAGGTTCCGTTGTCGTTCAAACAGCATTGGATTGCATTAATAATATTTATACCTGCTATTGTTTATTTTTGCTTAAGTTATAGTGAATATAATGAAATTTCTTTCAAAAAGGAAAATATTAAAAAGGGTGTGTCTTTTGTAATTGGCATTATTTTAAGTTTTTTAGCAGTTGATATAATTTGGGGCTTGCCAGTTTAACTTGTTATACAACTTTATACCGAAAAATGTTCCCAAATGAAAGTTTGGGAATACACTAAAATGCGAGAAACGTTGACTTAATAGCGTTTCTCGCTTTTCTTATGGAACATTGTTTATACGTGATTTTATGCAAGACAATGAAACGTTGCTAAAGCAGCTTTTATACTTGCTGGGCATGATCTTTAATTTGCATAAAAACTTGTATAGCCATTCTTTTATCGGTATAAATCTGTATCTTCTTTAAGACTCCCCCACGAAAAATTGTTGCTCCATATGGCCCTTTTGTGAAACAAAAAAAACCTGCATCTTTTAAAAAACCACACCTTTGTAATGAGTAAATTTTACGGATTGTCGCGGTGTGCATATAATTCAGGTAGCAATCAATCGTGAGAGGAAATGACAATATATGATTAACACTACACCAATTGAAGAAATGACAAATGAAGAAATCTACGCTGAGTATAAGCAAGTCAGTAAAATCATTCGGGACTATGATAATGGCGTTGTGAAGTTGGAAAATTATGAGGATCGTAACAAGTGGGTTCCGCGTTGTAGAGAACTGCACGTGCATATGATTGGGGCTTTAAAGTAGGTCAGAAAGTCGAAACATCTGTATGGCAAAAAAGAAGGCAAGCAGCCATCATTACAGAACATGATGCGGTGGAGAATAAATTCCTTATCGAGAATGATAAAGGTTGGGAAGTATGGGTAAGAGGGATAAGCATTAGGGCAATTCAAGAAGATGAACAAGATTTAATCATGCTAATAAGTCATAATGAGTCTAACAAGCCGAAACAATTAATGTTATTTTAGTAACTGTTTTTTTGTTCTAATTGTGCCTGGCATAAAATTTCACCAAACATAATATATTATAGGAAAAGTAGTAATCACTAGCTTAAAATTTTATACCATTTTACCGAGTATTTAGTCCGTCCGGATTAAATACCTTTTTTTTTAATATATTGTAAGTATGGTAAAATAGAGTTACGTGATAGTGTTGCTCTCCCTAAACAAGAAAGGGGGTGGCGACATTAAAAGTAAGCATAACGGAATGGCAATTCTAACACTTCCGATCACTGTACCACTAGCTATTATCTTTGCTAAAGGCAGCTTATCAGAACCGATAAAAAGTTTATTCAATGCTGAAACCCCAACGTTCATACTTATCCTATTGGTGACAGGTCTTTATCTGTACCCGTTAGCAAGTGGCTTTGGCATCCATTTTAAATGGGAATCAAAGCAAAAACATAAATCTGTAGAGATTTGGATTGATAATCGTAAAAATGAAAAAAAACAACCATAATGAGCGTGTGAGCTAATCAGGTCGTTTTTAATCATGATTATTATATTGGGAGAGATAACAGTTTAAAGTACTGGCATACTTTAAAAGCTATCACGTTCCCCTTGCATGATGTAAGGGGATTTCTTGTTACTAAAAAGATAGCACATATACATTGTATTTTCAATTATTCAAATTAATGAGGGAGTACAACCTTATGGGAGATATATATAAATTCGTACCGCGTACAAATAAAGCTGTTTCAACCGGTACGATAGTTAAAAAGGCGATTAAAAAGCCAACGATAGAGCATGAAAGCGTTCCGGAGGCTGATAAGCCATATAAATTAGTCTTCACCAAGCAGTTTAACAGCAGCCACACAAAGCCACATATCGTTGAAATCGAATTTCAAGTGAAGGATCATGCATTTAGACAGCGCATTAGCAATATTTTTGATACGAACAATTTTGAAGTAGCTTATTGCTTTATAAGTGAGATCGTTGCTGGTGAATTACAGGTAAACGCATTTGTTGAGCTGACACATTGGCATATGGCGAACAAAAAAATCATGCTATCAGTATGCTCGAATGAATTTTTTGAGCCTGCAGGTAAGTTCAGTTTAGTCGAGTTTTCTACCGTAACCGTCGAATTTACTTATGAACGTTCAACTGAAGCATTTATTCAAGCTTTCGAAGAAACGGTATTAGCCTTTATTGATAAAAAATACGACGACTACTTGAAGTTAAAAGCTCGTTTGTTAAGGAGAGAATAGCGTATGCCTACATACTATTTCAGTGTGATGATAAAAAATGAAGTTGTTCAAACGTATGGAATATATGGATTGACGCGGAAAGCTGCGGAAAATACATTCATACTTAATCAATTGCCCCCATTAAAAGAGCTCGGGGAATTGGAGTTTGTTCAGATTACGAAAGAAGAGCATATAACGTATCAGCAACAGCTTATACAGAACACAGTTAAGTACAACGACCAACTGAAGAAAGATCAATATGTTGAGAAGCTCAACCTGGCATTACAAAAGGCAATTAATTATGATGTAACGCGACTCGAAGAGTATTTGAATGAGCGTGATTTAGATGAAGTAAGACAACGATTATTAGATGGGTTGCTGCAGGCGTTTAAAGCCATTACGTTGCAAGATTTATCGGATGCCAAACACTACCGTCATTTGCAATTCATCTTAATGGATATGCACAACGATGTGGAGCGAGAAAAAGCGGTGATACCGGACCGGGAAGGGCAAGTCAAAGTATTAGCCAATATCATTAATGAAATCCGGTCCATTTTAACGGTAGCAGTCGAAAATCAAGCGATGTTTGATTGTTATGAATTGTTCATACTGTTTAATACATTCGAGAATTATTATGAATACATAAGTGAATGAGAGTAGGGGGGCGTTCAATGAACGCCTCTTTTCTGCTGTTTAAATACGAATTAATCGACAAAATGCAACAAACACGAAAATGCTCATTTTAATGTTTAATTACTTTAAATAGTCAAAATTATTATAGTTAAAGCAAACATTTGATAGAATATAGGACAAACCTAGTATTTTATAGGACTTTTCAATATTGTATTAATCGACAACCACATGTATAATTACAATAGACCTCGATAGACCATATACGGGGGGAACACCCATGTTTTTCTCTCCCGTCTGGTTGTGTATTCCTGACGCCATGTGTTGCGTCGCATGCACGCTCTAGTTTCTCCTTACCCTGCGGCTCTTTTTTTTGGCCACAGATAGATTGAGTTTATTTTCCGAAGGAAATTTCCGTTTCGCTACGCTCATGAAGATCCAACCTACCAACCACGCACCCATCCCACGACGACGAGTAATTTCTCGCCTGGGAGTGCAATGGACAACGACGGATGGCTTCCCGTTCATCCGCAGGGTAAGGATAGATTAGAGCCGAAAGGGATCGAACAACCCGAAGCAAACCAAAACAAACGGCCCCGGGCCCACTCGGGGTGGTAAAGAATGTTTGTATATGGGCTATCGAGGTGAGTTGTCGTAATACATAAAATGCAGTAAAAGCAATAGTTCAGGAGGATTTTCTAGTATGCCAAACATTTTACATCAAACACATTTAGATTCTTCCCTTCTTAGAGATTGTCGCGATGTGCTACAGATCGTTAAAACGAAATACAATAATCAACTTTGCAGAGTCGAAAGCTTACAGTTCGATTATGAACACAATATGTATAAGAATAATGCCGCCGATGTCGGCAAATTTCCGAATCGTTTCCGAATCGCCGTTAAATTTCTAATTGATAACCGCGTTCTTGAACCAAATGAGTGCCTGGTCAAATTAAATAATGAGCGGTTACATGAATTTTTCGAAAAGCTGACGAGTAATTCTTAACAGGAAGGGTTTATCCGGAACCAATAGCAGTACATAATCGTTGGTGAAGGCTATTCACTCAATCAATCGTACCGAGCCGAAATGGTGAATCTCCGGATGTTCAACGCATTAAGCTTAAAAGAGGAAGGTTAGTTATGAAAATTATAGATGCTGAGTACATTATAAAAAAATACAACGAGGGTACACCATTTTCGCCGCAAGTAGTTAAGGAAGCTCAAAAGACACTTCTAGGTTCAACCCCGGTGAATTACAACTGTAATACATGTAACAACGAATTTTACACTGTACAAGGTAGTCCAGAGCATGAAAAGCAGCTTTGCTACACATGTTTAATCGAATTATGTTGCCAATAGTTCCCTCCGGGGAACTTTTTTATTTGTTTTAAAGTATTGGTGGCAAAAAACAACCAAATTTTTACCTTACTAATACGGTTTTAAGTATTATTTTTCTCCAGCTTCAATTCCTTCTTTAAATTCTTCATATTTATACATAAAAACTTTTGTATTTTTATGTAATTACTTCCTATTCCCATTTTTCTATTGCTTTTGTTGTATTTTGTTTTATTTTTTTTTAGTATCTTTAGTAATATTTTTTTCATTCTATAGATAGTATTGAAATTTATTATTCGTTATAATGTATAAATAACTGCCCCCAGTTTCCGAACGATTATAGAAGGAGGGGAATCATATGAACGCTGCGGTTAAAGAGGAAAGGTTCAGCATTAAAGATACGATTATCGCATTATGGTTATATACGGCTTCTAAAGAAGAAACGAACCCTAAAGCACTTTATGATCTTTATACGACTGAGTTTGAACATAGCAAAGGCTCGTATGATTACATTGCACGTATAGCGAAAGAATTAGAAGCTAAAGGCTATTTAGCTTTAAATATGGATAAGCACATGAAGTTTTATCGAACAACAAGTGAAGGTAAAAAAGCATTACACTCTATGACGGTGCAATATGAAACGCTATTTACTGAATTACAAATTGTGCTTAATCGTATCAGTGATATGCTTTCAAATCATACCGGCAGTGTTCTTTTGGCTGAAAATGAGCTACCAGCAGCGCTTCGAACTTACTTTTCGAAATTAATCTCTGTTAAAGACCTCGTACGCTACATGGTGTTTTACATTGGTTCGAATCGAACAGAATTTTATGCTGCAGAAGTAAATGAGCAACTTAAATTACGCTTTGGCTGGCATGTGTCTAACGGTTATTTATACGACATTGTACGAGAAATGGAAACTGACGGAACAATAAAGGGTCGATGGGAAGATACTGAAAAACGCACGAAACGACTCATTCAGGTCACTGACGAGGGAATGATTTTTAAAAAGCGTGTAACGGCCGATCTCTTTACACAAGTAAAGAATGTACAAAAATACATAACCTCTATGCTGAAATTCATCAAGAGCTAATCAATTTTTGTCATAAGTGCCGGTCGTTAGTATAATGAAACAAAAACAACTAACAGGTGATTAAAAATGACGACTTTTGATATGGCAGTAATTTTACAAAAAGCAGTAATCTTAAATGGTATTATTGCGAAAGGCTCTCCGAAGGAACGTAAAATGGCGATTATGGAATTTAATGAATTACGTCCGACGATTGAATTAATTGCTAACAGCAATCCAAATGTGTTTACTAATCGTAATACAACTGAAATTTTTTAATAGAGGTAAATATTTAGTCTTATACACGCTGCAGGTTCTTCCTTGCAGCGTTTTTTTATTTTTACAGCAAAGAACTAAGGCTCGTCATATTCATGTGATTTCATACTAAAAAAAGAAGTTGCCAAACGTCGGAGATATAAATATGGGTATTTTCAATATTATTGCGACTATATTGTTTATGTTTTTTTTACTAATGTACTCTAAAAAAGATAGTAAGTTTTTAAAGATTTTCTCAGTATTCGTTGTAATATCAGGGATAATTGTATTTGTAATCACAACCTTTAAATCCGATTAGCCATTCTTTTTTGTCGGTATAAATCTGCATCTTCTCTAACACCCCCCAAGAAAAACGTTGCTCCACAATATGGCGCTATAACGGAAAAACCCAATCTTCTTATTGAAGAATCGCGCCCGATCGTATTATTAGGTCAGCCAGAAAATATTTCTGGTTGACCATTTTTTATATCGATATATGATAACGGTAGCCGGGGTAGAACGTTCGCGCCCGTGGGGCTAAGACCCCGTCCGCAAAACAGTTCGCCCCCTACTTGTAGAAACATGTTTGAGGCTGGTTGGGACATTGATCTCGTATAACAAGCGAAGCTATGACACTACAAAGAGGATTTAGGGGTTACCGGCAATTATCATTTTGAAGGAGGAATTATAATGAATCCAGTCATCGGTCTGGATGTAGCTAAAGGTGAAAGTCAGGTTCAAGCATACTTGGAAAGAAAGAAGCCCTACAAGAAAAGTTTCAAAGTAAAACATGATCTTGATGGGTTAGCTAGTTTATTAGATTTTATTAAAGAAATAGAAGATATTTCAGGAGATCGTCCCCCTCTTGTTATGGAATCAACAGGCCATTATCACACACCTGTTGTTCAATATTTTGAGGAAAAAGGCTATTTAATCATTATCGTAAACCCACTCATTTCTTATAAAGCAAAGAGTTCTAGTTTACGAAAGGTAAAAACAGATATCATTGATGCCAATCATCTCTGCGAGCTTTATTACAAGGAGGATTTAGAGCCTTATAAAAAGCGTGGTATCCAACTTGCGAACTTACGTCATCTTACGAGACAGCACGATAATATTACAGGCATGTATGTACAAACTAAACTACAATTTCAGACAGTTTTAGATCAAATTTTCCCTGAATATAGTAATGTTTTTGGAGACTTATATTCGGATGTTTCTTTAAAAATACTACAGGCATTTCCTACTTCAGAAGATATATTGAAAGCCAATAATGAAGCATTAACAACTAAAATAAAAGAATTCTGTAATTCTCGTTCTCTACAATGGGCAAATCAACAGGCCGAAAAACTAATGACTGCAGCAGCTCAAAACCCTTTTCAGAAGGCTTTATATTCTAGTCTTTCCCCAAGCTTAGATATGTATATTAATATGCTCTTTGAATACAAAAAACATCTATCCCTACTTGAAAATGAGATAGATGCTTTAGCAAAAAGTATTGAAGAATCGAAGATTATACGAACAATTCCCGGTATCGGAGAAAAAATCGCTGCCACGATTGTATCTGAAATTGGGGAAATTGAAAGGTATAATCATCCTAAAAAACTAGTCGCATTTGCCGGTCTTGATCCAAGTGTCTTTGAATCTGGCACATTCAAAGGTACTTATAACCGAATAACCAAAAGAGGATCCAGCAGACTCCGGCAAGCTTTGTATATGGCTGTTAAATGTGCGATTCGTGACTGTCGAAAACAGAAAACAACGGATGAAATCCTGCCCCGGAATAAGAAATTACGGGCGTTCTATGATAAAAAACGTGAAGAAGGAAAACCGTTTAAAGTAGCTGTAATAGCTTGTGCAAACAAACTCTTACATTGGATTTATGCACTTTTAAAAAGTAAAACTTCTTTCCAAGACTTAGCTTAATATAACAATTTAACCAAACACACCTGAACTTTCCAAATGAGATATTTGGACGGTTATTTGGTATGCGCAAATTTAGTATAACATGATATTTTTATTAATTTTAATATAAATTATTGACAACTATTAGCTGGTTTTGTGGAATAAGGATTGCTGTTGTCTCCAAGAATCATTTAAAGAGCCAATATCAACTGCATCGAAACCTAGCTCATTTACTAGGACCATGATTATTTGTTTTTGTGATAGGTCATTACCAGCAATTGTCATGGCAATGCGACCACTAGTCCCTTCTGAGGTACCTTTATTTTCTAAAGTATAAGCTAATAGATTGTTGAAGGCTTTAATGATTGATTTATTTTCCCCTCCTTTCTTTTAAAAAGACTCCTACCATAGATAAGTGCAAAGGTACGGATGACATAAAAATGATGAAGAAACAGTACATCAAGGAACTGATTGAGAAGGTAAGGGGAAATAGTTTTAGATTCTTCAAACGATAAAGAAAAGAGAATGTTTTCTAATACTGGTAAGCATAAAAGGCTACTGTATCAACTATTTGTACTATTTGAATAAAAAGCTGTATAAACAATAAAGCTCCAAAAAAGCCGAACTTTGATTTAACACTCGTTCGTGCTTTTTATTTGGTAACTTTGCATACTTAACGTTGTAAATGCATAAGTCTGAAGCAATCCCTTATAAAATACTAGGAAAAAAAACATGCTACTTTCTATTCTTCAAAAAATTATGTAGGGAAGTAATGATAAACGTTATAGCTATTACTCCTAAAATGATATTAGTTATTACTAAAGTATTATTTAGTTGATCTATATAAGCTTGAACTAGTTGCAATTCTCTTTGTGTATTGTCAGCAACTCTACCAACTTCACTAATTAAATTATTCCATTCTAATATCGATAATTCATCCATTCTATTACACTCTCCTAAATCAATTTGTATAACCAAATTAATAATTTTTGTCATCTTAAAATAACATATATCTTATTTAAATATAACATATCCATTAATTACAACACAAAATTTGTCATAAAATACATTATTTTATGCAAATATGTTTGCGATATTGAAAAAATATTACAATTTTTATAAAGTTTAGAAGAATAAAATTATAAGGAGTGAAAACATGAATACTTTAAAGAAATTTGTAACAGCTCTAGCTTTAGGGGTGGGAATCTTCTTTGTAGGCACTGGAGATTTAGTTAAAGCATCATCAACTGAGGAAGAATATTTTACTGAAAGAATCAAAGGGATTGAGTTTGAAATCCCTTATGAAGAAAACGAAGTTTATACAGAAAAAGTTATAAACGGATCAGTTGGTTCAATTAATGTCTACGATCAAATAAGTAATGAGTTATTAGAAACCTTTTCAGTGGAAGATGTAGAAGAGCCGATTAATCAATTTAATCCTTTAAAAATGACTACACTTGCTAGTACTCCTAGTACTTCTCTGAAAAATGTTTCAAAAACTAGATACGACAATAATCTAGGAACTCAACTACGTGCTCGTATTGAAGTTTATTCTTCAGGCTCTTTTAGACAAATTAATAGAGTTTTAAGTACACAATGGTTTGCTGTATCAGGAATACATACAATTGAAAATGCTACAGCAGATGTATTAGAACAACCTCGAGATTTCCCGAGAACTTCTATTAATGTCTTAGGAGATGCTACTATTCAGGTAGAAACTGATATTAATGTAAGTGGAGGCTGGGAAGCTGCAGGGTTTTCGGCAGGTGTTTCAGTTGGGCAAAAAAAATATTACCGGAAATATATTGAATTAGGTTTTAAATACTCAGTATATTAAGAAAATGTGAGTTCTCTAGGATAATTATTTGTTATCCCAGAGAACTCTTTTTGTATACTGGAAAACTTTATATTTAACTTTACTTTTTTCATTTAAAATTCTAATCTTTATGATTCATACTTCTTCGCACTATATAAAAGAGTGTTAACCATAGGTTTTACTCCAATCTCACTAAGGTTACACCTCCTAAATATAACCTAATAAATACATAATATTAATCTATAAAAATACTATAAGTAATCCAAAAGAATAGTTAACGGTGTAGATTTCAAAGTTATCTGAAATCTACACTTAATAAAAAAATACTTAATAAGTGCATATGTTGCTACCATATATCCTTTTGAATAAAGCCACTTTGCCGATTTCCAATTCTCTTTAGAGGTTACTCCACAATTTGGCCCTTTAATGGAATAATTTTATTATTACTTAAAAACTTCTGAATTCATAAGAAAACCGAAATCTCTTCTTTATTGAGAGAGAGAGAGGAAATTCCGGTGCATCTTACATACTGACGGCCATTATTATGCAACCGCGCTCGGACGGGATATACGCATTGAAGGGTATACAGCGCGTCCCCGCGAACGTAGGTAAGTATTAAATTCCTTTGAAACTACTTGATATTAACCATTTTTGAAGGTAATATTAATGTATTGCTATTAACACTTATTAATTTTTAATTTTCTATTATCCAATCATAGATTGGAGAGTTATTTTTGAAAGCACTTTTTAGAGTGATATTTTAAGACGGGATAAATCTGTCTAAATACACTCCTGAAAAGTGCTTTTTTGTTTCTTAATAGCAATAAACCATTTTTTAAGGAGAGATATTGATTATGAAAGTTTATTTAGTGTATGGTGAGGAACAGTTTTTACTAGACGAATATATTGAAGAATTGAAGCCAGCAGATTCAGAGAGTATTGAAAAATACGATGTGCGTGAAATGGATATGAATGAAATCATTTTCAATTGCTCACAAGGATCTCTATTTTCGTTTGGTGAGAAGTTTATCATCCTCAATGATGTGTATTTCTTAGGAACTGAAAAAGCTCCTGAAAAGGCGACAGAGGCGTTACAAGACTTCTTACAAAGTGATGCAGAAATGACCGTTGTATTAAAATGTCCTTTCAAGCTCGACAAGCGAAAGAAGATTGTTAAATCGTTATTAAAAGAAGCTACATGTTTTGAAGGGAAGCCAATGTATAATACGGCGGGCTGGATAAACAAACGTGCTTCATCAAAAGGATTAAATCTAACGTCGGATGCGGTGAAAAAGATTAGCGGTACATACAGCAATCTATACATGATTGAAAATGAGCTAATTAAGTATAAAGCGTACTTCGGTTCATCTTCTGTAGATGCAGCTGCTCTTGAAAATATCATGGCACCAACATTAGAAACAGACATTTTTAAACTGATTGATTCAGTGGTAGATCGTAGCTATCGTGCAATTGAGCAATTAAAGGACTTAACGCTAAATGGGAACGATGAAATTAAAATCAACCTATTAATTAGCCGTCAGTTACGCTTAATTGAACAGGTTCTACTTGGTAACAAGTCGATTGACGTTCATTCATTCGTCTTATCGAAAGCACGTGAGCAAGCTGAGGCATATGAGCTATCAGAAGTATCACGAATGCAGAAGGAAGTTACTGAGTTAGATATAGCTATGAAGCGCGGTGAAGTGGATAAAGCAATCGCTTTAGAAACGATGATACTCGGTTGGCTGTAAGGAGGGCATTTCGTATGAACAACTTACAAGCACCGAACATTCAACACCAATCCAATACTGCTGTATTTCTAGTAGATGTTAAATGTAAATCATGTGAAGCCATTACACGTGCGGCTGACATTGTTTTTGGGACTGATAATGCTATTGGTTTCGAAAACATCATCAATGCGACTTACGATTGTTCAGGTTGTCAGAAACAGCAACCGTATACAGTTGAAGACATTGTACGAGCCAACCGCGCTGGAACGATGGCCGATCACATCATTGAATCATTCCCCACAAAGAATATAGACCCTTTGCATACAGGTTTATGGGTAAACACTCATACAAATAAAATGCTCTTTGTACAGGACAGCGTACCAACGTTCAGTAATGTACAAAACGCTTTATTTATCCCCTTAGCAAATGAACTCGACATTATCGAGCTTACCTATCAGCTGGCATATGACTTGAATAACAATCCTTGTGTACCAGAAGTTGTACAACAGCTTTTAAAACAATGGAATGCAATTCATCCATTTATGCTAACGCCTGACGAACTTATTCAACCAGGAGCCATTTTCGACGTGTGCCAATTGACGATAGAGAAATCTCTACCGAAACTAACAGCACATCGAACGTTCCTCGGCAGTAAGCTCAACCGTAAAGCCTACTTTTTAGATAACGACAACCTCAATTTACGAACAGACCCACACCTTTTTAATAAAAACATATCTGTTACATTAAACAGTGTTTGTAAGATGATATTTCATGGAGGCAAAAGCCTGCATCTATTTGTCGTGACTCATTCCAGTGAGCTATGCCTAATAGGGAAATACATTGAAGCAAAGTGGGATGAAGAAACGAATATTTGCACACCGCTGGCAATTTACGATGAAGCACCAAGCTTTATGGATTAATCAGCACGTGCCCCAATCATGACAAAATAGACAATCCAAAAATACGACTTAACGCGGCAGCGCCGCTTTTTCAGGAGGAAACAATTATGAAACAATTTTTTAATGTAGAAATCCAATCAACAAAAGATCAAGATATGTACGCAGCAGCGGAATTAACATTCACTTATAAAGATTACCGTCGCTCATTTACTGTTTGGTTAGAAGATGAATACTTTGATAATGACGAGAACAACTTCGCAACAAATGTATTTCTTTCAGCAGTTCCAACCGAACGCAAGTATGGTGATCCAAACTTTGATAACCAGGTTCAAATTAGCATTGACGAACTTTTCCTTAATCATGGGGGAATTTCAGCGCTAATTCGTGAAAGTGTTGATCAAGAAAAGGATTTTCATATTGAGGTACCATTAACTGAAATGGCCTTTGATTTAGAATACATTTTATTCGATGAAATTATAGTCGCGTTATTAAATCAACAATATGATAAAGACCGTTACAAACAACTTGTAGGGTACTTAGCAGATTTAATTACGTACAACCCTGAGCTTTCAATTGAAGGTGTTGACTATGTAGCAAATATACTTCGTAACAAAATACCGGAATTAGGGGTAGATTTATTCGAGCGAAATAATTTTGAGAAAGTAATTTCTGCTTTGACGACAGCCGAAATTCAAAAACGATATGCTTAATTAAGAGCATAAAAAAAGGAGCCTAGCCACGCATATAAGCGCGGTCAGGCTTCTTTTTTTATGTTTATATTGAATCCTTTATATTGCGGTGTTTGGATATACTACATCTTCATATAGAATTTGCTATACAGCTTATAAGTAATTTGTTACAATACCTGTATATTATTATTCGCTTATTTTACTTTTACAGATCGCCCATCTCACAGGGAAGGGCCTTTTTTTAGCACTTACTGATTAAGTGTAACAACCGAAACTCTTTAAAGGGATTCGTGTGTTCACTTTTATCAGTAGGTGCTTTTTTGCGTTTAATGATAAATAAAAATTCGGAGTGATTATTTATGAAATCGACATCTATTGAAAAATTTAGAGAGTACCAAAAAAACAACAAAGGACGTAGACGCAGCCAAGTTTCACCGGTTATTTCTTCACAATCGGACAAAGCAACACATTTTGAAATTGGCGGCAACTTATATGAAATTTCTGTTGGTGGTTTTACAAAAGCTATTACACATGGCATTTTACTGTTAGTAGGGGGTTTAGCAGGATTTACATTACTATTCCTAGCTGTTTTCTTCTTTGCTCAACTTGTTAAAGGCAATCTGTAATATCTAATTTTAGACAAACGACAATTATTTTTAAGGTGAATTAAATTAATACTTTTTCGGCTAAAAACAAAGGTTTTAACACTATATCTACAGGGGATTTATTTAGTAATCACAATCCGACACTGGCAACCAAGTCAGTTCGGGTTGATTTTGGACCTAATAATGTTCGCGACTATAAAGCATTGTTAGTTCGATTAGCGTTTCCAAAAGCCAATCTGGTGAATTGGTGCGCACCCATCAGAAAGCTTTTGGGAAAACAATCGTTAATCTGTTCAATGATTCTATTTAATGTGCTTATCTCTTAATGGCGTTATCCGGCATTAAGTGTTAGGCTTCCTTGTAGAGTGGATTCAATCTTTTAGCTAAACAACAACCATTATTTTTCGAAATAAGCGACGAGTGTTACCTAGCTCGCCGCTTATTTTATTTACAAATGATATAGAACTTTTCAAGTTGAACATGGGAATGAAAAAACACCTGCAATCTAAAAGATTACAAGTGTATTTCAGGATTTAGGCTTATGGCCCCTATATATATCAACTTGGCTAAGTTTCTATATTTATATTATATATCAAATATGAAAGAGGGCAATGAAACATGGCAAAAAATAAAACAGCAGTAGAAGGTTCAAAAGTGAAATGGTATGACGCTAAACGCGAAGAGACATTAAAAGGACAGATTATAAAGTTCTATACAAACTCCGCGTTAGTCGATCTTTCTACTATGCAGGATTATGACAGATTCGGGCTTGGCACATTTACAGTCGTATCGATAAAACGCCTTGAAGTTATTCAGGGGTAAGGGGTACGAATATATGTTGGTAACGCAAGAATATGTGACGACACGACACTTACACAATCATACGGTATCTACAAAAGGTTTTGCCCCGTTTGATTGCTATATTGAAAATGACACACCCATTTACTTTACTCTGGACCAGCTAAAAGAGTTGATTCCTTATTTCAATCATAATAATGCAGAATATAATGTAGCGATTAATGAAGAATTAAATATCATACATATTCAGCATTTAAACAGACTTGGTTCCCCAATGGATGTAATCAGCCCTATTGAAGCGGTCGATGAAATGACGCAACAGGGTTTACAAGTATTTGAGTTGGATTTTGGTTGGAAATTAATTGATCCCTATAATACAGCTGTATACAAGTGCGCGGTTATGGTACAAATAGCAAAACACCTGATTCAAGAGAATCAGGCGGATACTTTTGCAGGGGCATCAATTGACGACTTAAAAAGTTGGAATCCATACAATACGATGAAATGTATGCTGACTTAGTTGCACTTGAAACAGCTCGCCCGGAGTTCATCACTGAAATGTCGCCAACACAACGTATTGTGACGGCCATGAATGGGGATTTACAAAAGGTGAAGCACATCACGCCAATGTTATCACTTAAAAAGACAACGGATGCTGCTGGTATTCATGACTTCTTAAAACACGCACCCAATGAGCCGGTGATCCTTCAACGGAAAGAAGATGGATTAACCATCGTTGGCTCTTATGACAATCACCGCGCATATGAATATGTGACGCGTGGTAATGGTGAAATAGGAGAAAGTTGCATGAGTGCATGTTCTCAAATTAGCAACTGCCTCAAACAATCAGCTTCCCTAACAAATTAACATTACGTTTTGAGGTTGTCGTTCCTTTCGAGGGCGTCACAAGCCTATGTAAATTTATATAGTAGAATTGGCTTGCCTCAAGATATAAAGGTGGAGAAATTTAATTTACAATATAACAATGACTTTAAATATGATAATTGGAAAAATCTATTATAACTTTTACACCTCATCGATAATACCCACAAACATTAATTTAACAATGTTTGTGGGTATTTTTCACCTACACGTCTTTGTTCTTGTTTTCGATAAGTTTGTTTATATAGCTTCAAAATATTTTCATCTTCTTTTGCACGAAGCTCTTTTAAAATATGCGCATAGGTGCTCATTGTTATTTGTACAGTTTCATGGCCCAATCGTTCTGAAACATACTGGATATTAAATCCTTCATGCAAAACGTAAACATCCGGTAACAGGGAAAATCCAAAAACATGCGGGTGTGGAGCTGGTGAATATCAAAATTGCTAAGGCTCCAATCTTAGCCACAGCTGCTGGGTAATTACGCTTGGTTAAAACAACAAAGGGTGGCTACGGCAAGCACATCATCATTACTCATAACATGGGTGGCCAGGTATACGAGTCTGTTTATGCTCATTTAAAAACCTTCAATGTAAAAACAGGTCAAACGGTTAAACAGGGACAACAGATTGGGGTCATGGGGAACACAGGGATAGGTACTGGCATTCACTTGCACTTCGAGTTGCACCGTGGTCAATACCAATACGCAAACGGCAACTATCCAACATCATTTGATCCTTGGCCATGGATCAATCAGGATCATTTTAAGATGGGAGTTTCCACAATTGGAATAAGCCTAATTCAAAAATGGGAAGGATTTTACGTTGCAGCTTATTTATGTCCGGCAAAAATATGGACAATAGGCTACGGTTTAACTAAATGGCCAAACGGTACTCCAGTTAAACAAGGTGAGAAAATCACTAAAGCAGAGGCACTCATTTTACTTAAGCAACAAGGAAAATGAGCATGCTTCAGCTATTTTTAATTATGTAAAGATACCATTAACACAAAATCAATTTGATGCTCTCGCTTCATTTTGTTATAACATAGGGGCAAATGTTTTAGCCAAAGACCCAACGCTCACACGCTTTATAAATGCAAAGGATTGGGCAAACGTTACCCGTGTCATGCAGCTATATAAAAAAGCAAGTGGCAAGGTGCTCAAAGGATTGGTAGATCGTCGCAAAGACGAGATTTCATTATTTTTAAATGGATTGGAGGAAGAAAAAGTGTATAGTTCAGGGGTATTAAAAGCAGAGCATGAGGAAACTCGCTCAAGCGCAGCACGTCGAAAGATTATTGTTGAGGCTGCTATTGCAGCAGGATACAACAAAATTTGGCGCGAGAAATTAAAAGAAGGTACAATTACAGCTGATGATGTAGACGCACTAGCAGCTGGTACACTTGTAAAAATTCACAAAGGATGATTTCAATCCCGTTGCCTAAAGTAGATTGCCATAAATTTTGATTGTGAGAAATATATAAAATAGAAACTTAAAAAATCTGTTTTGTTGTCAAATATTTTAAGGTTAAGGGTATGGTACAAAAAGAAGAGTATTAAATTTTCATATTCGATTCTTCATTTATTATATAAAAGTGTTATAATTTGTATCAAAATACAATTTAAGGGGGATTTGTTATATGAATTCAAATGAAAAAGAAACTCCAGAACAAAAAAGGGAACGGTTGAGACAAAACGAATTAAAAAATAATCCTACAGGATCTCTAAATGATGGGGTAAATAGGGGAATGGGTGGAAACTTAACTGGCATGGGTTTAAAAGAAACAGGGGTTTTAATTATTGTTTTATTTGTTGGTTATATAATATATAAAATATTCTTCTAAATTTTCAGTGTTTTTTGTCATCTTTTATGTTATCGTGGAAAAAAAAGGAAGGATGATGAAAAAAATGTTGAAAAAAATCTTTACTAGTATTGTCGCTTTTTCTTTTTTAGGATTTTTAGGAATGGATTCAACCCAAGCAAGCAGTAGTTTATCTGGATTCGAAGCACCTGAGGCAAAATTTGTAGTTAGTGTTACAAATGATGAGACAGGTGAAACTACTTTATTAAAACCAATTTTATTAAAAAGTAAGTTAAATGATCAAATAGGAACATATTCTCAATCGGAGGTTGAAATAAGAAGCGTTGGTTATGAAGTATTTATTCCGTTAGAAAATCCAACATCTTCTGAAATTTCCCTTTTTGATTCTGCTGGAAGTAAGAAAACAGAAGCGGGCGTTACTGCATCTATAAACGTAGATTATAATTTAAGAGCAAGTAACACAGAGATCCAACTAACTAAAGTATACGGTAGCTGGTCTACAGATGAAAAAGTTTATGTTTTATCAAATAGAACAGTTAACGCACATTCAGGCTCATCTTTAGGCACAAGTCTTCCTACTAAATATCCAACATCTAATACTTTTTCATATACAACTGGATTTGGCTATAATAAGTTCGGAAACGGCGACGGAAGTCCAAGAGCTTGGTCTAGTGTTAAAGCACAAGTATCTGGTATGCCTTCATCTAGCGCAACAATTAGTGTAGAGGTTGTTTTCCCAGATAAATAAACCATTAAATCTATACTTTTAGAAAAGACCTTACCTATAAAAATGGTAGAGGTCTTTTTTTATTGAACAACAGGAACGTTTGTTCTATATTTGATTAAGGGATAAAATTATTATTGGGAGGATTAATATGAACATTAATTATCCGTTTGCTAAAGAAAGAATGTTTAGGGATATAACAAAACAAAGAGAAGATGTGGTAAAAATCACTGCAAATTCCTTAGAAGGAGTAACTGTTAATGTTTTTGAATGCAAGGGTACTTATATAATTTATAGCCAATCCAAAGAAGCACAGCATGCCAGTATTTCAAATGTAAGGCAGCCTGTGAAAGACTGGGAAATTGGTTATGCAATCGCTAGAATTTTAAAAGTTAATACTAGTGATACAAACATTTTTGTTACAGGGAATAATGTTGTTCATATACATCACGAAAAGGATAATATACTACTAAACTAAAGATAAAGGGGTGAAGAGTAATGCCAATAAAAAATGAGAATATACAAATAATATTTGGAACAGGAGATATTGGTGTTCAAATAGCATGGTCCAATGTTAAAAAGTCAGGAGTAGTTGAATTCATAGAAATAGAACCTAGACCTATTGGGAAAGAATTTACTACCAAACAAAAAACGATGAATGTAGGGGAAGCACCGGTTACTTTAGTTTTTAATGAGATTGAAAGTTTAGAAGCTGTTATTTATCAACTACAAAAATTAAAAGGGATTATGAGCAATGAAATCCCTACAAATAAAAAATAGTTTTCTATATTATTGTTAAAATGGATAAAGGGTAATCTGTTTGAGGGCGTGGAGTTCACATATGACAGCGAACGTATTGCTTTTGTAGAATCACTCGGCTTTGAATTTTCGGAGTCACATTATTTCTTTAAAAAGCAAAAAGGCTTAATAGAGGTTGAACGCCTACTTAAATTTATCGAAAAGTATGAGCATGAGGTACGACCAACATTGCCACACATGATTGATGGATTGGTATTGAAGTTTGATCGCTTAGACTTACGTTAAAAGCTAGGGACTACTAGCAAACATCCACGTTGGGCGGTTGCCTTTAAATTCAGTTCAATGGACGGTATTACACAACTGACGGATATTGCTGTCGCAATTGGTAAGTCGGGTCAATTATCGTTTACAGGCGTGTTTAATTGCATTGATATTGACGGCGTAGAAATTCGCCGTGCAACGCTGCATAACCTGGCCAACATTGAAACGAAAGACATTCAGATCAACGACAATATTTTAGTTAGCCGCGCCAATGATGTAATTCCTCAAATTGTACAATCATTCCCTGAGCAACGTTCAGGCAACGAGTTTAAATTCGTTCCGCCAACGATCTGCCCGGAATGTGGTTCTACATTAGTTAAGGAAGGTGAGCATTTATTCTGTAAAAACTCGGATAACTGTACACCGCAAATTGTTGGTAAGCTGGAGCACTTTGTTTCACGTAATGCCCTTAATGTAGATGGTTTAGGCGAAAAAGCGATTGAACTATTCTACGACAAAGGATTAATTGAAACGGTGGCTGACATTATCGAATTGCCGCGTTTTAAACAGGTAATTGTAGGGCTAGATGGCTTTGGTGAGAAAAAGTACGATAAATTAGTAGCTGGACTTGAAGCATGTAAAACTTCAACACTGGCACAAGTATTGTACGGATTCTCGATTAAACTGAACGGTCAGACAGCTTCCAAAGCAATTTCAAAAGTATTTAAAAACATGGATGAAATTTTAGAAAGTAGCTAAAACACCAAATGCACTCTACTTTAAGTTAATTCAGTTAGATGATTTTGGTGATAAAATGGCTGTAGAATTCGAAAAGTTCTTCCAAGAGCCGATGAACATTCATCAGATCGAACGTTTAAAGGCACTAAGTTTTACAATACAATCAGATTATGTGGCACCTGCAAGCAATTCATCACTTACAGGTAAAGTCTTCGTAATTACAGGTAGCTATCGAAATCACGTGACGATTTTAAGTCTATTATTGAAAAGCTCGGCGGAAAGGTAAGTGGTTCTGTAAGTAAGAAAACGGATTACTTATTAATGGGTGAGGATGCGACAGGTACTAGCAAACATCAATCTGCTGTAAATAATGGCGTAACAATTCTTTTAGAAGAAGATTTCAACGGTTTACTTTCACAGTAATCTGATATCCGCTTCAATAAAAAAGATAAGAAAATTCAGGTTTTCCAAGTTGTACATTGGAAAATTTGGCTTTTTTCTTTTATAATTCTATAATTATCCTTATGAATTCCACATACATTTTGTTATGGAAGAATACTATTAAAATGTAATAATTTTGACGATATACAATATAAGAATAATTATGAACAATCGAGGAGTCCCGCAATGCTAGATAAATTGGAAAAAACAAAAGGAAAAATCATCGTAACATCAAAGTTTAACGTGAAGCTCCAAGAAACAACGTGGTCTAAATACATTAAGGTTAAACGATACGAAAATGTAGTGGCCTTTATCAAAGATTATAAACGAACTATCTCACGTACATGGAATAAAAAATATAAGACTCAATTACAAATAAGTGATCTAATTCTCGACGAAGAGCTATATAACAATTTTACGCAGCCTTTCATTTTAAAAGAATACGCCTTGACGACAGATCAATTATACTCTCCGTTTTACGCGTTAATTACTTACAAAGAAACTGGGAAAATAGCTTTAATTCCTGCGAGTGACGTACATGCAGTAGACATGAAAAAATTAGTCTCGGATGTGCTTTGTGAATACGGGTACATTGATTCCATACCGAAGTATCAATTAAAAAAGCTTTCATAACTTTAATACTTATAGTAAAATTATAGTGCATTACAACTTACATATTATTAATAACAAAAATTGCGAAGCACGCAAATACGCTCTATATGGGCTTATTTGCGTGCTTTTTTATTTTGGAGGTAAGAATGTATAGAAAACTCATAATACCTGTAGTAATGGCTTCTGTTTGCGTATTAGGTGCCTGTGAATCACCGAAATACAATGAAGAAGTTGTGGTGGAAAAACAAGCGGTACAAAAACAATTAGATAAGATCGACGAAGAAAATACAACAGCCGTCGGCTCAATAGAGGGCGTGGTAGTTGAAGTAACAAAGGACAATACCCTTATAATACGTATGCCGCGCCGGGATGAAGAAACACCTGGTGGCTTACAAGTGAATCCAGAAGGCTTAATTGAAGTCGGATTTTCAACGTTAAACTTACCAATTGACGAAAAGTACCATGAAGCGCTTGAATCATACTTGCTGAACAAGGACGTTAAATTTGTAATTGATAAGCCTCAAGAAATGACAGCAAATAAAGTATTAGGTCAGATTCTTTTGCCAACGGGGGAAAGTGACAAGCCATATACATTAGTTCAGGAGTATTTATTTAATGACGGACTAATCGAAGCGAGTCCTCAATTAACCGAAATATACGAAGCAGTAAAGCGTTCTGACGAAAGTTGCAAGGCATTAATGAGCAAAAGTGAGATAGAGAAAGATGTATTTAAAGCAGTAACAGGCACAATTTCATGTGTGAAAGATGCTGCAGCTCTATAATAAAACTTGCTGTACCTACACGTTTCCGATATTTTTAATTTAAGAATGTGAGGGGTCAGAATATGAAAAAGAGTGTATTCGTATTAAATGAAATACATGATATAGCACCAGCTGTAGAGGCGCGGTTACTAAGTTTATCCGATACCATTTACTCAATATCAACGAAGGAATGGGATTTTATAGGGAAAGACGGCGTAGGCACTACACGATTTAATGATGTAAAAACATCACATCATGCTTTTGGTCGCTGGAATGAACGAATCGGACCATTCGCTACATATGATCAACTTGCTAATCTAATCAAATATATTTGCATGTATGAGCCGAGCCGCGTTGAAATGTACAACGCCAAGCAATTAAACGGAACCAAATTTCAATATTTCATTTTAGATAAAGACATTGTTGCGATTTTTACCATAGAGAACGATGTACTTGTCATACAAACGTATTTAGGTCGATTGAGCTTGAAACCGCAGCTGCAAAGTGTGGCTGAACTATACGACTTTATTGTGACTGAGCGTGACAATACGGACTTAAATGTACCAACTGAGGTGTTACAACTTCAACACCTACCTTACGGGCCTTTCCAAAGTATGCAGGTTGCAGATTCATTAATGTATTATCAAATGGAATTTAGTAATGAAAAAGTTGTGCTGAAGGTTGATCAAGATCCAAACAGCACATCATACACGTATACAATCGTTTTACTGAAGCATAGGCACAACATGAATTTGGATGTATTAGATTTAAGCACCATCTTAAAAATGAGCAATCGAAAGTTTGTAGCGAAATATATTTCAACGAATTATAAGGAAATGCCAGATTTATGTGAGCATTACAGTAATAAATCGTTGTTTAACTTCAAACAAAAAGTTTTGTATAACCGAGGTGAATATTAGTGGAATTTTATTGTGACGATAAAGGCGTTGTTCGAGGCTTATTCAAGCTCGACGATAAGGGGAGAACCTTTTTTGAGGTAGCCCGATATAAAGAAAGTGATAAGAAGCGAATTTATGAGATAGCCGATAGCATTACACCGGATACTCATGGAAAGGAAATCGAGAAACTGTTTGAGGGCATTGATTGTACATTACGTACCAAACGGCATTTTGTAAAGCCAAAACGATTTGACAGTAAATCAGCCCTCTACGTTTACGCTACTGTTTGTATTATGTTTGCAATAGTTGCTTATTGGACGACTTAACATTATGCAAACATTCGATTTTTGCGTAATTAAAAACACTGTTGTACTCTACTCGTAGAGAAAGGAAGTATTGAAATGACAGGACAATTAAACCTATTTGACTGGATAGAGCCAGCTACAAGTTCAGAGATTGCTGCTGCTAGCAAACCTATTGAGCAAAAAGAGCCTCCAATACTAATTGTTGAGGAATCAGTCGTAGCGAAACAACCCATTGAAATGAAGGAAGAATGTACCGAAGTAGCGCCTTCAAACGAGCCAGTTACGGAAGACAGTACGGTTAATCCCGAAGATATATATGTAGGTCAATCGTGTCGTATCATCTTACCCAAAAAGGACACTGAGCTATATGATTATCTGAAATACTACTTTCCGTTTGTAATTGACAAAACTGGCGACATTGAAGAAATTACATTCAATGCAAAAGGCGACTGCATTTGCAACGTAAAATACGCGGTACCAACCTTTTATTTCATTCTTCCGAACTCGTTTTTTTATAGCATTTATCGGATTTTATGATATAATTTACATCAAGTATTTGATATTAATATGATGTCAATTAGGCGAACGTAAAGAAGCACTTTACTAATGTTTTCAAAACATTGGTGAGGTGCTTCTTTTTTTCGTTTTTTTAAAATTCTAATAATTTAAATGGAGGTTTTTACTTAGCTATGAAGCAACAATTTAAAGGTTGGGACCCAAAACTACGCATGATGGTACTGCTAGGAACACTTTATGAAGCAGAAAAATTATATGAAGAACATGGAATGAGTACTTATGGATTTAATCATATGTGAAAAACGTTCGGTCGGTATTTCAACCGCCGAAGCGCTATCAACTTCTTTTAAAGAAGAAAAAGGCTACATTGTCTGTAACAACAATATCCTTATAACTTGGTGTATCGGCCATCTATTTACGATGGCTGCCCCCAAATCATACAATCCTGTATGGGAAAAATGGTCGTGGCATACCTTACCGATGATTCCAGACCGTATTAAGTTAGAAATTATCGACGATGCGCGCATTAAAGCGCAGGTGAGCGTGATTAAAAAGTTAGTGGAAAAGCCAGAAGTAACAAGGGTGGTAGTCAACAGTGATGCCGCCCAAGAAGGGCAATTAATCGCCGGCAATCTATTACGAATGTTAAGTGTTAAAAAGCCGATTGTTCGTATGTGGGTGTCGTCAATGTCTGTAAAAGCATTGCAGCAGGCTTATAAAAACGTGATTTCATGGAACGACCCGAGCCAAGTAAATTTATTAAAAAGTGCTGAAACGCGTACGATTAGTGACTGGATCGTTGGTCTTTCATTATCACGTGCAATGACTTTGTGGGCCCAAGATGCAGGTGTCGATTATAGCGAGGGCGGTAGCAGAGCTTTAAACATGGGACGTATTATTAATGTAGTCGCGGCAATGGTTTATGACCGCGAAATGGAACGTACAAAATTCAGTAAACGTATGTACTATCCATTGTTGGCTCAGTTCCAGCAAGGCGACACAAAGTACCTCGGTTATTTAAAAGCTGAAAAGGAATATGAGAAATCCGTTGTCGAGAACATCATTAATCAGATCCGCTCATTACCTGCGAATGTTGTTAAGAGTGAGAAACAAGAGAAAACAACACCGGCGCCCTTGCTATTCGATTTAGCGAGCGCGATTGCTGCAGCAAGTAAACGATTCGGCATGAAAGCCCCACACATACAAGAGGTGCTAAATGATTTGTACCTGAAAAAGTATTTAAGCTATATCCGGACCGACAGCCAGTATATTACTGAAAACGAAATTCCTTTAATGCATGAAACATTCGATTTGCTAAAAGACCGTTATCCTCACTTAACAGCAAATGCAGATAAGAAATATGTACACGCAGCAAATAAGCGGATTGTACAGCCGGATAAAGTTGCGGACCATCATGGAATTTTAGTAGAGCCAAAAGTTCCGACCGGTTTAAGTGATGAAGAGCAAAAGATTTATGATATGGTCCTGGAACGTTGCTTTATGCACTTCAACCCGCCATTTAAATACCAAAACACATCTATTCACACACGAATGGGCGATCACTTATTTGTTTCAACGTACAATGATACGATTGAGTTAGGGTGGAAAGCTTTATTGCCAACCAACCAAAAGGATAAAGAGAAGGAAAGCGCGGAGAATGAGGATGATGCCGCGCTCACAGGCTCACCAAACGTCGTAGTTGGTTCAGCTAACATTATTGGTGCAAAGATTGAAGAAAAGGAAACAGCTCCACCACCTGCTTATACAGACGGTTCATTAATCCTTGCTATGAGTAATGTATCAACTATCGTTAAGGACCCTGTAATGAAAGAGAAATTGAAAGAGCGCGGTATAGGTACATCAGCGACGCTTGCGGCAACTGTAGAAAAGCTATTGAATATTGGGTACTTAACTTACGACAAAAAGAAAGTAACCATTACTAAAAAAGGTGCGTTCATTGTTGAATCATTACGTAAAACAAAAATACAGGTATTAACTTCTCCTGAAATGACTGCTCAATGGGAGATCGAGTTAGAGAATATCCGTAAAGGAAAAAGTCCTCAAACATTCAATAATGCGATTGTAAACTTTGTGAAGTTAGCTGTAGAGGAAATTAAATCGATACCAAATGACAATGTGCAGCTGATCGACTATATAGGTGAGTGTCCAAAATGTAAATCTGGCCTTACACGTACTGCAAAGCGTATCAATTGCTCAGGTACTAAAAATGGGTGTGACTTCTTCTTATGGTCGAACCAATACAATAAAGCCGTATCAGATAAGATGCTGGAACAATTACTAACTAAAGGGAAAACAAATGTCCTTTCATTTAACACAAAGGAAGGAAAACCATACAAAGCTCAATTAGCACTAGAGGCACCATATGAACAAGGGAAATTAAAGCTTTTATTCGCGGAGGCGAAACCTAAAGAGAAAAAATGATAATATGAATTACTTTATGTAATTTTACAAACAGATTCTTTATATTACAGTTTAAAAACAATCTATTTAATTTTATTAAACTACTATAAAACACATATTATTTTTTGTTATTTTTCAAAGTTCTTATGTCTATTGTTAATAAATACTGTTAATATGAACTCACATTGATTTATAATTATGTGAGCTAGTAATAATTGGAAATTAACGCGGAGGGCATTCTAATGAATAAGGTTTATAAATTAACTAAAGACAAACTTAAGATCGAAGACAGCTATATCGTATTAACATCCCTTTTAATTATTCAACTTGATAATGAAGGGAAAGTTTCAGAAGTACGTACTGTTCATACTTCAAATGAAGAGTTTTTAATTGCTGAGGCTTCAGATGAAATTAAAGCGCTTCCGGATAGAGATAGCAAAGAACTTGAAAAGAGCGAATTTGACGAATTAGTAGAGATATATAAAAATAACATTAAAGATATCCAATCGTAATGAATTTATAGCAAATGAGGGAACTTTAATGATCTTACAAAATGAAAACACAATGACATTATTTGAACAATATGAATACACATCAAACGTTATTAAGCAGCTTCAACTTGAAAACCACATTGGAGAAATGGAATGGATTCAAATGGAGTCGTTTGATCAAATTCAGGACGCCTTTACTGACGTTTTAGCAACATTCAATGGCTTAACGAGTGCCAACATACCTTTAATTCACGAATCAAGAAAACAGTCTTTGAAAGACTATGTAAACATCAGTAATAAATTACACGCGTTTGTCCTGGAACAAGCCCGCCATGAGTTGCAAATGTCTTCAAAAGACGTAAATTACTTATTTAAAGAGGTTGAGTTTGCTGGAGCTAGATACTTCACAAAAGACAACCCTCAACGCTTGTTTTAAACCTTAGACTTATAATATTCGGTTATATCCATTTACCTGTAGCAATCTGCTGCAGGTCTTTTTTATGCAGTATTTTAGAGTGTTTGTGGCTCGAAGTGTAGCATTTTAATAAAGTTCGATTAAAAGTAAGTTGCAAACGCTGATTTTATACAGAAAGAAACCAAAAGTTTGAAACAAAGTTTAATCAAAACAGTTTGTTCTTTACTTATCTAGATTGGTTCTTATAAAAGAGTTTAATTATTTCGGGATGCGAATATTCAATTAAAGCGCCCAGATTGTGGAATAAGGGATCGTCATATTCGTGTGGTATACTACATTACATAAAAAAAGGACAAATACGATTTTGAGTACAGGATTAGATAATTATGTTACCAAACGTTGGTTTGGGGACTTTTATGTTTTAATTAAGAGTAAATTTTTAAGAAGCAGATTTTAGAATATTTTTTCAGGGAGAGATTCTCATTGTCAAATAAAGAATTAAAAGAAAAATATGATAAAACATTTAAATTAATCAAAAGAATCATTAATAATTGGGACCCCATCGGTTTGCTACCATCAGCACCTGATGATGAATATGAAATGGAAATAGGAAGAATTGTTTCTTTACTTAATAAAGCTGAATCTGTAAATGTTTTTGCAGCAGGAATTAGCAGTACCTTTAATAAATATTTTGATGTGAATATCACTGATGAAGAATGTCTGCCTGTTGCTCAAAAAATCTGGGAGGCAGTGGAAAAATAAATGAAATATTAAGTCTATAATTTTTCTGTATTAAGCTTTTAAAATGCACCCAAATCTGAACTGCACCCCATTTGTTAGACACAATACCAACGAATGGGGTGTTTTTTCATGGCTAAAATGAGTGCCGAACAAAAATTAGCAGCGGTTGAACGCTATTTAACAAGTAGACAAAGCTCCCGAGCCGTAGCAGCGGAGTTTGGAATTTCACATCGCTATTTACTCACATTGACGAACCAATATCAAAAGAACGGTGTAGAAGCGTTCGTCAGAAGATATACAAATTACACAAAAGCATTTAAACTAGACGTACTTAACTATATGACTGAACATGGTACGTCCTTATACGAAACGGCAGCGATTTTCAATATCGGCGCCAGTTCGTGCATACGGAATTGGCAAAAACAATTCGAAACTTTAGGAGAGGATGCCCTTCAGCCAAAGAAAAAGGGGCGTCAATCCATGAAAAAACAAGGAACGAAATCATCTAAAAAGAACTTAGTAGAAGGCTCTACAGAAGCACTTCAAGCGCGTATTCAGCAGTTAGAAATGGAAAATGCGTATTTAAAAAAGTTGAATGCCTTAGTTCAAGCCAAGGAAGCATCACCACGAAAGACAAAGTAAACGTCATTTGTGAATTAAGGAATATCTATTCGGTGAAAGCACTTATCGCGTACGCAGAAATTCCAAGGAGTACGTTTTATCATATCGCAAAGAAATTAGCGTTGCCTGATCCAGACGCTGATTTAAAAGCGGACATTCAAGCGATTTACGACGAACACGAGGGCCGTTATGGCTACCGTCGTATTCGTGATGAACTGGCGAATCGTGGGCAAAAAGTGAACCACAAAAAGGTCCAGCGCCTCATGAAAGAACTCGGCTTAAAATGTATTGTCCGTATGAAAAAATATAAATCGTATAAAGGCTCAGTTGGCGAAATTGCGGACAATATTTTAAATCGTCAATTTAAAGCGGAGGCGCCAAATGAGAAATGGACAACGGATATTTCAGAGTTTAAATTATTTGGTGAAAAGCTGTATTTATCGCCAGTTTTAGATATGTTTAATAGTGAAATCATTACTTACACAATCGGCTCTAGACCGACTTTCTCTCTTGTTTCAGACATGTTAGAAAAGGCCTTAGAGCGCTTGCCAGAAGACCATCAGCTCCTCATGCATTCCGATCAAGGCTGGCATTATCAAATGAAGCAATATCGCCATGCGCTCCAATCGAGAGGCATTGTGCAAAGTATGTCACGTAAAGGCAACTGTTACGACAACTCCGTGATGGAGAATTTCTTCGGCATCATGAAATCCGAATTTCTTTACTTAAAAGAATTTGAAAGCATTGAGCACTTTAAAGAAGAGCTCGAAAAATATATTCATTACTACAATACGAAACGAATTAAGGCAAAATTAAAAGGCATGAGTCCGATACAATATCGATTACATGCCCAACTAGCTGCTTAAACGAAACGTATCTATCTTTTCGAAATCACTTCTACTTTCATCAATGACCAGTATTAGGGTCTATATTATTATGGAATGCATAGTTTTCATTGTATGCAAAAACAAAAAACAAATATGTTAAAATAAGGATAAAAAATAGGAGTGATAGAATTGCGCTCAATTAAAATAATGTTATTAGGTATCGCATTGATGCTTATAGCGATATACATACCACACGAAATTGCTTTTAGAACAGGTGGTTCTGAAATTTTCCTTTTAGCTTTAGGATTTATTCTTGTAATGATTGGATTATTAGTAAAGGATAAGCGATAATCCTCCTATAACTGTCTAAAATAACCGTGTCTAACTTTTAGGGGTCACTTCAATCCCGCTTTGGGAACAATTCTTTTTCGAGTAACATAATAGGTTAATCGAATAGATACTATGAAAATTTATTGTGACATTTATTAAGATATTTCGTCTAAGTTTACAAAGGAGAGAGTTTATGATGTTAAAAAATATTAAACTGATTTTGCCTATTATGTTTTTATCAATAGGGTTGTTTGGTTGCCAACAAAATAATAACGAGAAGGTTGATAATGAACCGTCTAATACCCAAACCTTAGAAACGAAAGCTGAGGTCATCGAAGAAGACTTTGTATATCGACTTGTGATAGAAAATGCAGAATACAGTAAGAATGAACCTATAAAAATTTATGCGGAATTAGAATATACAGGCGATAAAGAAGAAATTGAAATTTTTCATTCAGCTTCGCCATTCTCTTTTCCAATGGTTGAGACTACGAGAAATTATGAAATTGGATACGGTATGAATGAACCGTTATTAAGCACGAAACTAATTAAAGGGGAACCACTCCGTGAAGAATATAGGGGAAGTGGCGGGTATGGTTCACAGGACAAAAAAGAATATATAGAGTTTATGAAACAAATTATGAATCAAGAGTTTCCAAAGGGACATTATGTTGTAAATGGCATTGCAGACTTTGGTGTTATAGCTAACGAGGAAACGGGACAAAAGAAAAAATATAAAATAAAAGCAAAGGTTGAATTTAGCGTCAACGATAGTAATTAAAAAAATAAATTTTTTTTATTAACGGAGGCTTAGTGCAACAACGATTTATAACGTATTCATAACTAAACCTAATAACGTTCCCAAATAAAAGTTTGGGAATACACCAAAATGCGGGAAACGTTGACTTAATAGCGTTTCTCGCTTTTCTTATGGAACATTGTTTATAAGTGATTTTATGCAAGTCAATGAAACGTTGCTAAAGCAGCTTTTATACTTGCTGGGCATGATCTTTAATTTGCATAAAAACTTGTATAGCCATTCTTTTATCGGTATAAATTTGCATCTTCTCTAAGACTTCCCCAAGAAAAAATGTTGCTCCACAATATGGCCCTTTTATGGAATAACTTTATTATCACTTAACAGGTTCTTAAATCCACAAGAAAAACCGAAACCCCTTCTCTTTATAGAGATAGGAAATTCCGGTTCATCTTTTATATAAACGGTTAAACTTTTTTCAAAACGGTACAACTTTTTATAAACAGTTCAACTTTATTTCAAAGCCACACGAAGAAAGGGTTCAATTCGACCAACATAATTGTTATTAAATCCTTACCAATCTGTGCTTTTACCGCGCTAGGTTTCCCAAAGCTTAGTCTTAACAAAAAGCCGATAATTTCTCTTAAAGAGAAGCTACCGGCTTTTTTATGGAGAATATTAGGTTTGGTATACTAATTTAATTCTAACATTTCTTAGCATTACTACTAAACCATGCTTGAGCAATATCAGCTGTTACTGTTGTTTTACCTTCAAGACATTTAAGGAATTCTTTATCGCAGCAAGCGTCGCCGTTACCAAACATTTTCCAGCAAGCGTCATGACCTCTACAGCATGTATCTGTCGAATTTATTGGTGTGCCTCCACCATAAGTAAGACCGATACCACACCCAGGACCACAATGTTCATAGTGGGGAATACCTGGTGCACAGCCAGAGAAACTCCATTGTGCTTTGATTGGTTCTTCAAATGCAGCAAAATTGATATCTTCTTCTACATGTGTCTCTTCAAACAGTTGGTTGTAGTTTTCTGTATCGAAAAGAAGTTCTTTTTCAATAACTTCCTTATCTCTTAATACATTTTGAGCAACAACAATATTACCATTTTGTTTTTCCTCTTTTTTAAGGTTACTGATTAGGGTATATTCTTTTTGCCCCTTTATTGGTTCTGTAACAGAGAAAACAATTTGAGCCGTATTTTGATTGTTGTGTAATTGAACATACCGAGTATATTTGACTTCTTCTTGCTCAGGGAATGTATTGAACTGATACCCAAGTGCTACATTCAAATCTTCCGGGTTTACTCCATTTCGTTTAAAATCATTCTTTACCTTAGCAAAAGCAGGAAGATTATAGAGATCTTCTAATGTTTTAGTAATTAATGCACTTTTCATTTTAGCTCCGTTATAATTCATTAAATTGCCACTCCTTTTCTTTTTCAGTTTCGACTTAGACATTTTTCCTTACATACATATACTGCAAATACTTTTTCGATCAGCTGTAATAACCATCACATTACACTTAATGTTGTGATAACAACATTCTCTACTAATATCACAAATGTACATTGGCTTGATTTCCTCAGACTGGCGATTTTCAGTAGATTTTTCATCCATCATTTGGCTCACCCCTTTTTTTGTTACTATTACATAAAGAGAGGTAAGCTAATTAAAAGTAAAAAACGATAAAAATAATTTGATTACTTAAGTTTTATTTCCAACTTCCTTTTTAAAATATTGGCATATGTAAGGTAGGCAGAACAAAATGTCCTATTGCTAAAAAGCTGGACCATCAAGCTGCTTTCAGTCTTTCACGTCAAAAGGGAGCATTACTCTTTAGGTAATATGTAAATATCATTGAAAGTAATAATGGGTAAATAACAGCTAATTTCAGTTGATAAAAAATTTTTTTATAAAAAAAAAAATTAAAAGTAACTTTTACGATTTTCAAACCGTCTCACTTGTGACGGTAAATTGATTCAGGGAGATTAAAAAATGTCTAATATGAATCCATTAGTTCTAATTGAAGAAATATACAATGAGCATTATGTCTATTTACGAAACTTTTTAATTGGTTTAACTAAAAGTGACGTAATCGCTGATGATATTATTCAAGATTTTTTCACAAAAATCTTGGTTTCACCTTCAGTTGTTACAGAAGTTACATATATAAGGAGTTGGTTAATTACAGGAGTTAAAAATACGATGCTAGATTATTATAAAAAAAAGCGCCCTGAGTTGCTTCACGATGAGAATATTATTGAAACATTGTTGGTTGATAGTTATACACCGGAATTAAGTACAACGATCAGCCGGTCTACTGTGTGATGCAGCAATGTTATTTGTGCTGCTAGGATCCATTGGGGGCATTCTGACACGTATTGATATAGCTGGTCACTTATACCTTCCATCATTAATAATATTAGCGTTTTCATTTATAATAGGCACCATAGCAAGTGACTATTTAATTTGTAAAAAGCCTCGCCAATTTTGGTTTAAAAATGCAGTCATTACGACCGGTTTTTTAATTGGCTTAGTTGTAGTAGTGATCATTAACCTTTAATAAGAGCTGACAGCTGACAGGCTTTCAAACAATAGGAGCTTTTTTGTTGGATTTGTGATTTAGTTGTACGATTATCGTAAATCCTTATGAAAGAGGTCTAAATATAATGAATAAGCGAATCGATAAAAAGAAACAAAAACGATTAGCACTTAACAACAACAATAAAATTCTTTTAACGAAAAAGCTTTCAATGAGTAAGCTTGGCACAACTCCAGACCCTTCTAGAAATAGTGAATTAAATGAAAGTGTTAAACGGTTAATGGAGATTTTCTTGGAAAATGAACGTAAATTACGTGTGAAAAGGGCTGGTGACACTCTTGAAAAATCTCAATGAAATATTAAATAACCTTGTGTGCGCGGTGGTCGTAAATATAATGGTAGGGTGGCAATCATAAATGAAAATTTAAAAGATATGCCTCTGACTGATTATCTAGAATTCCGCAAACTTGTACAACTGACAAATAAGGCAGTTGAAATAAACCCTACTAACCAAACCATCCAAAAATTCAATCCATTAGAAATAGGAGATACAACCCCTATAGAAGAACATGCTGTAAACGTCTGTAACTTGCTTCTACAAGTCGCTAGTATAGATAATACTATTATTAGTCACGACGACCTTGAAACGGTTAAAATCTTGATAATCGATGGCAATTCTAAGAATAATCCGCATACAATCAAGTCCTTATTCGAGGCGTTAAGTATCGACCAAGAGAAGAATCTAAACGTATTGAATGTATTGAATCAACTTGTATGATCTATTAAGAATGCTTATAAGAAATAAAGTATGCATTAAATAAAATTGTAAGTTAGAAGGAGTGAAATATGTTGAGTATAGGAAGTTGGTTCACGCTATTAATAGGTGCAATAGCGGTTGTAATAGGATATCTAACAGATGGGCTATATTCGGCAAAAACGTTATTAGATATAAGTATTACTTCCTTTTTTCAAGGTTTTTTTGTCGCTTATATCTCTTTATATATGATTTACACATTTATATATAAATTCTTTTTTAAAGTCTATTAAAGGTTTCGAGTAGAGAATTATGAAATAAAGAGCATAAATAAAACAACAAGGTCATGGAACTTTTAGATGCTATACTAGAAGGGCTTGAAACAAAAATTAATGGAGTGGTTCTTTTGAAACGGTATGTATTAAAAGTAAATGAAACTACATTTGTTACTGCGATAAACTGGATCATCATTACAATTCCAGTAATAACAACAGGGCCGTTTGAAGATGTGCTCGTTCTGGAAGAATCCTATTTGAATGAGCCTATTGGACACAATCGGTATGATAAATCCACTACTCGTAAAGAATTAATAAAAACACATTATCCAACAATCCAATTTGAGAAAGTTAAGATTGTTTTAGATAAATAGACGCAATTTATTTTTTTTCTTCAGGAATTAAAGCTAAATGGCCAATAGCTGCATTGGCTATTTTCGTATGATTAGTCTATCCGTTAGCGGGTAGGCTTTTTTATTTTAACTGGGTTCCATACCATATAATTAAATATAACTTTTTAAGTAAAATTTTATCAGAAACAAAGAATCGTGCGAGCTTGTTTTAAAAACCTGTGATATGTTTTGATAATAACGTTATGGAGGTTAAATATATATGACAGCATTTAATGAAGCATTAGCTGAAAAAGAAAGAATCCTTAATTGGAACTTTGAAAAGGAAGATGAAAACAAATTCGCAGAGGTAAAAAAAGAGTACGATAGTCTTTATGCAGGTGACGCCACATTAGAGTACCTAAGCGGCTTAATTGAAAGAGTTAGGGAAACGGAAGATAACAATGAGAAAGTAGCGATATTCCATTACCTTTATACGAGTGATATTACAAGATATGATGTAGATGATTATGTAAAAAAAAATGGACCCCAATGAATTTCCTGCTTTTTGTTCATTGATCATTCTTATCGTAAAACATGATGAAATCGACAGCCAATACTATTTAAGCAATTTAACTCTTGCAGAGAAATTAATATTTGAAGAATTACAGTTTAAAGGAAGTCATTGTCACCCAATTAAATATTTGTTAGGTGAAGAAGTATCAACTGTTTTTGAAGCAGAAAATATGTTTGAAATCCCGCCAGTCTACCTAAAGTATGCAAATGAAAAAGAATCCTATGTTGCAGCTAAAGTTAAACGAACATTAGAAGCGGAGAAGTACGATGAAAGCTTAGAAATTGTTGCTGGTGCTGGATTTGAAGAATATTATCGTTTATTTAATGTTTACGATAGAACATTTATTTTCCCAAGTGATCTTGCCGGTTACTTTAGAAAAATGACGACAATTATGAAAGAAGCAAGCGAGAGAAATTTAATTACGCCTGAAGAAATTATTGAACGCATATCAAGTTTCATTATCGACCGAGTAGACCCATGTTGGGGAGCAGATCACGAATTAACTGAAGAACTTATGGAGTCTATGAAAAATTCTGTACTACATATGCTAACAAATACTAAATAACCCTCTCTTACAAAATGGCTCTCAGACGATTCGAGTAAGACCTAGTATCGCAAAACTTAATTTCGATTCGTCTGAGCGTCCTTCTAAATAATTCCATAAAACGGAATTTCACATCACTTCACCAAAAATAAAACCATAAATACCCATGTTAAAAATAGGGATTACAAAAGCAAGAAAATGGAAAATTAAAGAGTTTAAAATTTTATCCAATTTCTTACTAATTTAATGAAGAAAAAATCAGTCGTTTTTAAACACCAACAAAACCAAAAAGTCAATACTAAAAAAGAGTTTTAGAATAAAAATTTTCAAGCGAAGAAATATATAACCATATTTTTCTAATCAAGAAAACGTTGCTTGTCTGGATTTGATAATTCAGGACTTTCATAGGTATAATAAAAGGGGGAGAATTGAATTGTGTCTAAAATGTGAACAGATGTAACGTTAGTGAAATATCGTATAAAATTCAAACAATTCAAAATCCTATTCGTGAAATTTTATGGGAGGAGGATGTTATATTATATGGAAGAAAAAGTGTTGTCTTTTGGTAATTACAAATTAAATGCCGAAAAGGACGAAACTATAAAAAGTATCAAAATAAAAAAAGCGGATGTGTACAAACCCGACTTTCAATTATTTGAGCGATTCTGTTCCAAACATTACTTAGGTGTAGATTTTGAAAGCTTGATCGTTTATTTACATGATTCAGTAACAAAAGCAAAAGTACGCTTATCGACATTCAACCGTAGAGCTGCAGGTGTGAAGTATTGGTTAAAAAATGTTCATGGCATTAGTCCGACTGGGGAACAAGAGCTTGAAATTACAATGCTTCGTAAATTGTATTCAACAGAGGATTATCTACGATTGAAGTCGATGCATGGGGTACAGGTGGAAAAGCAATCCGATGTACTGCGCCTTATAGATCGGTACGATACAGCAGAGGATAAAGATATACGGATTCGTGCTATTTGTTTAGTAAATCTTTATACGGCTAACCGTCCATCAGAAATGGTTCGATTAAAGGTCAGTGACTTCGAACTAGATAAAAGAACTGTGCATGTGCAATTGATCAAACAGGGGGAAATGGCAAGAAAACGATTAACACTAGAAGCGGTGCAAGCTGTGAAAAAGTACATAATTCGATTTAACTTGCAACCAGACGACTTTTTCGTAGGAAAGATTGATAAATGGGGCAATTATACAAGTGCTCAAATTAAAGAGGATAGCTACAACTCCATGATTAAAAAATGGCTAGACTTCCCGCCTTATACATTTAGAAAAACTCAGATCACAACCATGTACAAAAATGGTGCTGATATTCCAACGATAGCAAAACAGTCAGGCCATAAATCTGCTCAAACGATTATGCAGCATTATATTAAGTTACACGCAGAAGATGTTGACGAATTCCTATAAGGAGAACAAATGCTAGAATACTGTTTCTAAAATATTTTAAGCAAATTAAATCGCCTTTGAAATGTAACTATATTTTTCCCTATATAATAGAAGAAACTCATAATTTTTGTGTATATTTTAGTCCGAAAAGAGCCTACAGTTAAAGAAACAGTTCCTTACGTAATTACCAATATATCAAACAAATGTTAAAATTAAATCATGTTAATTTAACATTTGTTTGATATTTTTTATTTATAGTCATACAGCAAGGAGAATCGGCAACATGAACACAAAATTAGTAAAATCAGTCGCTTTCGGTTGGATCGTTACGATATTCGGCATAATATGGCCTATCTTAGCTTTCCTTTATCCAGACCAGATGGCGCCGCAATTCATGTGGCAACACATACCAAACCTATTTTTCATCAGTATTTTACTGCTAGTATTACGTTATTCAGTATATGGACCAATCTTAAATACCGCGAAAAACGCTGCAAAAATAACCATGCTTGCAATTATTTTTGATTTTTTTGCAACTGGACGAATGACCGAACGATTCAATCCATTCATAATCGGATTAGTATTAGGTTGCGTTATCATCATGGCGTTTCAAATTATGTACCTGGTCATTGTATGTTGGTACTACCTCATTCGAGAAACAATAGCGCTAATAAAAACATCAAAAAACAGCCAAGCAACGATTAGTTAGTCATTGCTTGGCTGTTTTTTAATATTACTTTTCTTATGTAATTAAAAGTCCTGAAATCCAGGCTAATGCAGCAATATTGAGGCAAAGTACAAAAATAATAAATTCATATGACCATGACTTATCCTTTTCATAATTCCTTTGCCATTGTATTAAAAGTCCCATGTTCACTATTAACAAGGCTTCACTCATTAATATTATAGGCAGCAGCCAGTCAGCTTGGATTTTTTCACTAGAATCAATATTCCAATAAAGAACCACTAGTAAAAAACAAATAATATATGTTATACCCTTCGTCCATTTTGATTTTTTTATTATTCTCACTCCAGTGTAAATTTTAATGTTTCCTATACTTTCAATTATTTTAACATAATAATCCATTTATATTCGAAATTTCCTTTATAAAACTACATAGAAGCTATTAGGTGTTTTCTTTAGAAATAAATATTATAAATATAACTCAAAAAATGGAATAACTTATACGGCAACGGTGTATAAGTTATTATGAAATACATTTGAAAGGGGGGCGATACATATTATTTTTATAGCATTAACTCCAATATTTATTCTTTTGGGAATTGGTTTATTGGTAGTATCAGCTTTAATTGGAAATAGGAAGATGATATCAGAAGCATTAGTTTTTGCTTGTTGCGGGTTCTACGTTCTATTCCTTACAGCATTTATAAATATTATTTTAACGGCATAGAAAACTAAGAGGCCGGACTTTTCAAGTGGTGAAATTACTTCAGGTGTTGCAATGGATAGATTGTTAAAAGGACAGGATTTGCTATTTATTATAGCGATTCCTGTCCTTTTTTAATTGCTTTGTGGGTTATAAGAATTTTCATTTTGAAAAATAGCTCGTTTTTTGTTCAAAAGTTAATATTGCGATAATCTGTTTTTAGGTTACCAAAAATAAATAAATATCCTTAAAGGAGAACAATATACCATGATACAAATTGAGAAGAAATCATTTTGGTTAGACGATACCCCTTCATTTGAAGGATACACATTTAAGGGCAACACTTGGAATGGTTGGCAATGTCCTTTGTTCACAAAAGATGTAGGAAAAGAGATTTTAAAAGCCCTTGCTGACAACGATACAAGTACATATTACGACGAGAACATCGACGCTTTTATTGTGATTTTCAATTCATTGACTGAAGACCGCGAAACAGAGGTTTATGCCTCAAAAATAATTGAATATGAGGGTGAAGAAATTACGGTTTATCCTATCGGCTATGGCTCTTGGTGTTGGAGCGTATCCCAATAACGCAAACGGCAAACAGATTATCCTGTTTGCCGTTTTTAATGCCTTTTTAAGCGCGGTTACTACGGTCGATTATGTGCTTCAACGTTTTTTCATTAGTTATAGCAATAGTGGAATTATCTTTAAATCATGCAGGAGAAAATACCATTACACTAAAAAGTAACGACATTTAATTGGATTTCAATTAAGATATACTATAGATTAAACGTTACACATTACGGATAATGGCAGTTGCAGTACCGCGCCCTGGGGGTATGCTCAAAGCGGTTTGAAGTATAAATAAAACGTTACGAGGTTCCAAGTACATTTTTAAGGGAGTGAAACATGTGGTACTTTATTGGATAACAATTGCAATCCTATTTATATCAATTGCAGTATTCATGATCGGCGTATATGGCATGTATGGATGGATAGAGGAATTTTGGGGAACTTTGAAGCTCGAAAAAGAAAAAGCAAAGAAACCTGTTATTATATCGGCGCTCGGACTAGCTGGTATATTACTAACTAATGGCATTAATCACTTTTTCCTTTAAAATAAATAAGTGAAATAGCAGCTCGTAAATGTAGTTTGAAACCATTGTTACTATGTAAAGGAGGGAATCAGTAATGAGAGACGATGTAAGTGTAGTTGAAAAACGCGTTCTTAAAATATGCAACACTTGTGAATTTAATTTTGGTGAAAGATGTGTAGCACATGGTAGTCTATTTGGTTACGGTGGACAAATTACAAATGATGATGCTACATGCGATGAGTGGGGAATATCGTTACATGCTTACTTAGATGAAGTTTCAGAAGATTAAACTACAGTTCATTTCATTTGGATAAAGGAAATATTCGATTTAGCAAGTGCCAACGCGCAAAAATACGCGGGGGCTTTGCTATGCTCTCGATTAATCGACAATACCTAGATCAACGTTAGCACTCGTTAAATCTAATTTTCCTGTACTTAATGGCACAACCTTATATTCTTCATATCCATTTTCTTTAGCAAAAGTGTTAGCTGCTTCAATGCTACTAAATTCTTGTTCTACAGCTTGTGGTTGTTTTCCTTCTATATATATAAGTCCAAACATCATAATGGCCTCCTTTAATTTATCTGATACATACATTACTACAATCAATTCGTTACTAGAAGGGCGTATAGAGGACATTTTAAGTTAAATTTCTCAAAATAATTATTTTTGTTCCGGATTTATTGAATGAGAACGCCGGATCGCCTGATTAATTAACCAGCCATTTAACCATACTTAATGAAGATGATAGAGGTGATAATGTATGTTTGTTGAACCCATGCTCTTAGAAAAAGTGGATAAGCCCTTCAATGACAGCCGTTTTTGCGCGGAGCTAAAGATGGATGGTTGGAGAATGTTAATTAGCAAGTGGGACGGTAAAATTCGGTTATATTCAAGACACAAGAATGAATTTACTTCTGTATTTAAAGAATTTCAAAGTGTAGAGATTCCTGATAATACGATACTAGATTGTGAATTAATCGCAGTAGATGAAGAAGGGAAAAGCAATTTTGAACTGTTGCAGAATCAGTACCGCGCGAAACACCGCACAGCCCCGCTTCAATTAGTCGCTTTTGACATCCTATTCTACAAAGGGGAAGATTTACGGAAGAAGCCTTTAATGGAGCGAAAACAAATACTCGCAGATGTAATTGAGCCGTCAGATAAGTTAGTCCTTATTCAATATGTAGATGGTACGGATGCTGTTCAATATTTTGAGTTAATTAAACAGCATGGACTTGAGGGATTGATTTTAAAGGGTAAAGATTCCATTTACGATTCTCGGGGGAGACGCTCTAGTGCATGGTTAAAGGTCATTGCGTACAATTTTGAGTCTGTAGCTGTTCATGGCATAAGGAAGAAGAAATTCGGTGTTTATCTATCTTATCTGAATGGCGAATACGCAGGTATGATTGAGTTCATGACAAAAGAGGACCGAAAGAAATTATACAGCTTTGTTAGCAAACATAAGGTGAGGGAAGATGAAAATAAAATTACGTTGGATAATAAATTGATCATCGAAGTAAAATTCCGAAATAAATTTAAAAGTGGGTTATTGCGGCTGCCTTTATTATCTTCTTGGGAAACGGACAACAGTGATTGAGACGTTCAAATGATTTGCTGTTACATGAAATTGCCGGCGTTTAGTATATGTACTGAATTAGAATTATATTGTAGAGGTAAAAAAAATTACCTCTATTTTTTATTGGCGCGAAACGAGTCCTTCATTGCAAATTTTGCGGGATTAAAAGAAATACACTAGAAGTAATAATGTAAATTTGAAATAAAGTTTGATAATTATCTACTTGCATTGCTCCACAAACGCGCCCAGATTATTGAATAGGGAATAGGAGGGATTTCCTCCTGCTTTTTTCATGTTATGGTATGATAATCATGTATTACTTAACATTACTGATATTTTTATCAAGGAAATAGTAATCTTACATATGAATTGGTTAAGACAGTAGTTTGCAAGATTTAAGTATGAGAGAGGGTTAGAGATGTTGAAAAAAATATTAAACCTGTTTAAAGGTTGGCATGAAAAAAAGATTGTTTTATTGTTACTTGGAACAGGTTCAACTCTGGTCTTAGGTGGTATTGCTAAGGAATGGTGGTTGCCTATACTTATCCCTTTAATAAATAATCAGTTCAATCAAGACATACCTCTTCCAGATGATTCTATTGATTATGTAGTGTTTGCGATTGGTTTAGTATTAATTGGTCTTGGTATTTGGTTTTATTTTAAAACAAAAGAAAAAAGAAAACTACAAACCATGTTGCAGATTCGCCATTCTTCTATTGAAGCAGGGGATTATTCGAAAGTTGATGTTGATTTATCGAATTATAACATTGAACCCTTTTCGATAATTCAAACAGAAGAATTAAAAAACATTAATGAACAAAATTTACAACATGCTTTAAGGGAACAGGATAAGATTGTACAAAAAATACTTCAACGTCTGGATGGACATACAGATATAGAAGTATCTTATTGGGGATTAGCTCATATTCCACTTCTCGTTTTACTCGGTTATCAAATTGCTGATAAGTCTAATAGTTCTTACTTTGAATGGAATCAGAATTTTTTAAAATGGGAAAAAGTGAAGGAAAAAAGTGAAGTATGTCCTCCTTTGATGCTTGAAGAAGACATTTCGAAACAAACGGTAGATGAAACAAAGGAAGTAATAGTGAGAATAGGGGTTACTTATCCTATACATGAAACGGACTTAAACGGATTGGATTTAGATAAATTTAATTCCTTTTATCTTCATTTAAAGCCACCTCACAGAAATGCAATTAAATGTATGGAACAACTTAATGAATATCAGAAGCAGTTTCGTCAGCTATTGGATAAAATCAATCAAACATATCCTCATTTAGAAAAAATTCATTTGTTCTATTCAGGTCAACCTTCTTTAGCTTATCGTTTGGGAAGTACCATTTCTCCAAGAATGGATAAAGAAATTTGGGTGTATAACCATTTAGGAATAGCTTCTCCAAAATACAATTGGGCTATAAACCTTCAAAAAGCAGGAAATCCAGTAAAAATAAAAATCACAGGGGCGAATCAAATTGGGAATGAAGAATCTTAACGGTAAGTTTAACACGTTTTACGGTAAGCATGTCGTGTTGCCGAAAAAAGAAAAGGATTCACTTTTCGAGAAAAAGAATCTAAACATTAACAGATTGAAGGAAGGTTTAAAAGAATACAATCAGGAAAAAGGAACAAGTTACAAATTATCTGAAGAAGCGATTGTTCAAGGTAGTATGGCGATGGCTACTGTTACCCAAAACGAAAGTAATGATTACGATATAGATGTGGCTATTGTGTTTGAAAAAGACCAACTTCCTCCTGGGACAACTGCAACAAAGAATATGATTGTTAATGCTTTAAAAAGAAAATGTAAGAATTTCAAGAAAGAACCTACTGCGAAGACAAATTGTGTTCGTATCGAGTATCAGGAAGGGTATCACATTGATTTTGCAATCTACCGAAGATATAAAAAGAATGAATCGGATGATACTTACACATATGAACATTGTGGCAGCGAGTGGAGAGAAAGAAATCCAAGAGCAATAACAAAGTGGTTTTTGGATGCAAATACAGAAAAAAATTATCAATTAAGAGAAGTTGTTCGATTGTTAAAAATGTTTTCTAAGTCAAGAGATGGTTGGGTGAATATGCCTGGTGGACTCATTCAAAGTGTTTTAGCAGACGAAAAATTTCAATCCTATGAAAGAATGGATGAATGTTTCTATTATACAATAAAGGCGATAAGAGATAGATTGCTATGGAATAAAGAAGTAGTTAATCCAACCGATCCTACGAAAAGTCTCAAACTGGTCAGTAAAGATGATACGAAGATGGATAACTTATACAATCGACTGAACGAAAAATTGTCAAAATTAGAAATACTTTTTGATGATACTTGTACAGATTTGCAAGCTATTGAAGCGTGGGAAGCATTCTTTAATCATTCGTATTGGACAACTCAAAAAGAAGAAATTTCAAAGGCTCTGGAATCTTACAGTTCTTTTAATGAAGCAGAAGAAGAATTTGTACGTTTTAGAGAAACAGAAGAATTTATTCAGAATCTACTTCCAGTAAACTATCAATCTCAATATGAATTAAATTTAGATTGCAAAGTAGTAAAAAACGAAAAAACGCTTGGTTGGCTACAAATCATGAGGTTAAAAAGAGAGGTTTTATTACCAAAGTGTCAGTTGTACTTTCAAGCTAAAACAAACGTTCCAGCACCTTATAATGTGTATTGGAAAGTGAGAAATAGAGGCATAATCGCCAAACGAGAGGATAGTATTCGTGGAGAAATTCAACAAACGGATAAATTAACACATTACGAAGAAACACAATTTAAAGGGAATCATTATGTGGAATGTTATATTGTTAAGAATGGCGTATGTGTTGCTAAAAAAAGAATAGATGTAGAAATTAAATTATCTTAATTTCTATATAAAAAAGAATTAAGAAGATTGGAAAAAGAGGTGAGCTTATAAACTCTTCTCTTTATTTTTTTTAGTATTGAATATAGTCACCGAAATTCGCCTATTGCTCTAACTTGTTGAAAAAATTAACTTTACCAACGTCTTCATAATAACGATTCCATTTAAACATTTTAAAAAGATAGTAGCATTTCAGTTAATCTATTCGTTTAAATACCGCAATAATTGATTAATAAGAGAACAAAAAAGACTACCGAAAATGGTTCGGTAGTCATTATATTAATGAATCATAAAATACGCATAATCGTTTGGAATATCCATACTTTTAAGATTAATCGTAGCAATATGATACAGAATGTCAGGTGTAAATTTGTTTTCAGATAAAATTGTTCCTTCTAGGTATGTGCCTTCATTGTCTTTTTTAGGCGTTGTTTCAAAGTTACCGAAAAACTCCGCACTTTCCGGATCTTCTAATGAAACGAAGTATTCTTGTCCCTCTTTAAAATCACCGTACAGCTTAAATGCAATCATATCCGTTGCAATCTCTGTAATATCCAGCTCTTTTGTAAATACAGAAGCGTTTAAATCTGAATCATTTAAGAAAATACTCATTGTTTCCGTCAGATTAGAAAGACCAGACTTAGTTACTTCAAGGTTAGTAGGGGTGGGTTCTGCATAGGAATAACGTTGTTCCATATACGAATTTACAATGTTATCTCTTACATCCTCTTGGTTCCCTTCAAATTCAATTGAGATGAAACGAAGTTCTTGCTTGCCTTGCAGGATATACACGCAAATATGGTAATCTTCATCTGCCAACGTTTTTGAAATTATACTACCTTGCATTCCGTTAATTTCGATAGGAGAAACCTCAACGCCCTCGCCATTACCATTTAAATCATCAGCGATCTTTTTTGAAGCATTTTTTAAGGTGGCTGCCTTGCTATATAATTCAAAGGAAACAATCATTTTTTCATCGGGGGAAGCAAAAATAAATGTATCATCATTTCTGTTCGTAGCTGTTATAAAGTGCTTAAAGTCCTCCGGGATTTGCATATACCCGTAAGAATCGTTCCCAACAAATTGATAATCGATTAAAATGTCCGGCTCTGAAACGTCTTGTGCCGATGCAGACACTTGATCAAGCGCAGCCTCATGCTTCTTAGAGTCGCTACAAGCCGTCAGGAACATGAAACCTATGATTAGTGAAGCTAAAAAAGGGCTATATTTGAATTTCATCATCGTAACTCGCTCTCATAGTTGTTTTGTGCTAAAACTATTATAGCAAATAAACACGTAACAAAAGGGGCGGCTACTATGCAAATAAGTGTAGAAGAAACTTTATCCAATGGCGGTAACGTTCGTTATTCGATATCGTCGAAACAGTTTTATCATTTTTCTACTTGTGTTATTCCTTAAACGCGCCCAATTTTTTATTCAAGTCGAAGTGGTACGAATTTAGAAAAAAAAAAAAGAAACTATTTAAATGCAGTTGGAGGAAAGTAATATGAAAAACAGCAACAAACTTTTATTATCTACATTTGCGTTAGCAATTGCTACACCGGCTTTCGTTATCCCTTATGACAGTTCATCAAATCAGGTAGAGGCAGCTACTACATACGCAAAAACATTTAGTGACGTATCGAAAAAGAACGTTTACTACGATATCACTCATGAAATGGCTCAAAGTGGAATTATTAGTGGATATGAGGATGGTACATTTAAACCTAACGAAACAATCTCTCGTAAACATGCTGCTGCATTAATCAGTCGTGCAATTGAAATATTACCAAGAACAACTACTTTTAAAGCACCGAAAGATTTATCGACAAATAATGCTTATTACAATGATATTAAAAAGCTGATGGAAGCGGGGTTATTAGCTGTCGATTCAAAAGGCAATATTAATCCCAACAAAGCTTTAACACGTGGCGAAATGGCGAAGATTTTGGCTATTGCGTATGACTTAGAGACAACTGGTACGAATCCATTAAAAGATGTAACGAAAGCAAATGCAAAGTATGTAAGTGCATTGTATAACACTGGTGTAACTACTGGATATGAGGATAAAACTTTCAGAGAAAATGAAACCTTAACTCGTGCTCACTATGCCGTATTCATTTATCGAGCAAAGGATATTAAAAGAGTATCTGCTGAAGATATTAAAAATATGAACGATGAAGAATTAAAAAAATTAACCAATGAACAGATTGCAAAGATTGTACTTCCATTCGAAATTGAATTATATAAGGACATTCCGCTCCCACAAGGTCAAACAGATGCTAACTATTTAAAAGAAAAGTTACAAAAAGAATATAATGCTTATTTTGTGAAGTATGGAATGAATTTAAATATTAAAGAAAAGTTTTTTAAAGAATCTAGTTATTCTGCCTATGCCTCGTTTACAGATTACTATAATGTCCTTATGAATATATCTTCTGTAGAAGCCGTTGAACTTGTAAATCGGGCATATACAACAGGAACACTTATTACAAATGAAAATTCAGGTGTTGTAACAGATGTTAAATTCGTTATGTTCTTCGACTATGTAGATGGTAAATTACACTTTGGATTATTAAACAAATAAAGCTTTTTAAATAATGTCGGTGCAATCCTTTTATTCCAGGAATGCGCCCTTTAATGGAACAAAAACAGACAACATAAATAATCGACCAGGAGTAGCAAGTCAGTGAAATTATTCGCTGATTTGTTTTTTATTTTGCTATTATTTAGAGGTGTTGCCGGAGTTCACCTAGCATTTTTGCCAACATGTCTAGCCATTTATATAATTCGTTACAAGTGAGTCATACACTACAGCAAACACAAAAACAGTTGTATGAACGGAATCGAGGAATATAAATGACACAAATAAAAAGAGAAGTATTTAACCAACTAATCAGCGTAACAGACAGCGTTGACGCCCCAGCCAAACTATTAGAAATCTTATATGACAGACCGCGCCGAGAACAGCTAATGAAGGATGTATTAGAAGCGACGAATTATCAAGTTGACGATGATACATTCCGCATGTATTTTGAAGATAATCACGCAGATCGTAAGTATTTGAAGCAGGATTTTACACCGCATTCAGTATCAAAGTTAGTTGCACAGCTTGTAGGTAATCAAGAACAGCAAGACAATCAGACATACTACGAGGCATGCGCAGGTACGGGAGGAATGATAATTTCAGCGTGGCACAACAATGTAATGAAGCATGAGTTATTTACTTATAGACCTTCTATGTACTTATACCATGTTGAAGAATTATCAAGTCGAGCAATCCCATTTTTACTTTTCAACTTAGCAATGCGTGGCATGAATGCCATCGTCGTACATTGCGATGTACTTTCACGACAGGCATATGGGGCGTTCTTCATTCAAAACGATACGGACGACCCGATGCAGTTTAGTTCGATTAACCGCTTACCATATAACGATGTAGTAGCAAACTCTTTTGGCTATCCAGTCGAGTTTGTAGCAGAGTATTATGAGCCTTTAATTGAGTCACCTGAGCACATTCCACACTTAGCCGAGGAAATGGACCGATTACAAGGAAAAACGTCAAATACGGGCATTTCTGAGCCGACAGTGGAACAAGTTGCTGAAGATTTAATGTTTGAGAGCGATTTATTGAGCAATCCATTTGAACAGCCGACGTACATTCAACAAAGTTTGTTCTAAATTTGCACGATTCTTTAGATCGATTTATCTTTTGTTTAGATTCAAGCAACACTAACATCTAACGGCTGGATAAGAGCCAACTATTATGACAATGACGGCTTCAGTGAAGGAGAAACGTTCTTAGGTAGATATTAATTGAAGTAATCGAGCTGCGCATTTGCGTGGCTTTTTTATATTCCGCTGCCTTTCTTGCAGTTAAACCGGCCATACTATATGTTGATAGTAGAAATAAACATTAATGTTATTAAAAGGGGAATATAGGATGACTGTATATAACAACACTGATACTTTAGAACACCATGAGGGATTAATTTGGGTTAGTAAATCGTTTCAAACAGAAAATCGAGGAAATATCTATGCTGATTGAAAGATAAATTTCAGGTACTAGCATATGTTTCACCAGTTCAACTCGAAAACAAAGACCTACATACATTGGTGCAAGAAGTGATTACAGCGAATGGAACGCCATACATGTTAGAGGAAACCACTATCATGTGTATGATTTGCAACAAGTCATTCCATGAAGCTGACGTAAATATCATTGATTATAAAGATGATGTTTGTATTCACTGTGAGCCAACATACAGCAAGCAATAGCAAGGCAAAATAAAAGACACACATTTACTCAGGTATTAAGAGTAAGCGTGTGTCTTTTAACTTGCCGCGTGGTGATAAGGAAATGTTTGCTGAATAGTAATCCTAATATTTGGGCGAGTATTTTAATATAGCATGCTGAATAATAAAAAAGGCTGTTTGGCTAAATAGATAAGCCAACAGCCTTTATTTATTTTTAGCTTTATTTTTCTTTTTAGGTTTAGTCGGTAATCCCATACGACGATTATGGTCAATAATCGCAATCGCTAATTTGTCTGCTTCTTCTCGTTTCATATAATCACCACCTTACTAGAATCATTGACGGAATACCCAATTTTTATACAACATTAAAATTTTTTTCTCTTTACAGAAACACTATGAAATAAGTTAAGGACAGTAGGACAGTTTCTATAAGATATCGCTTCAAGCTGTTTGAAGCGGGGGGCTTATGCCAGTAGTGCTAATTCACACAATTTGCCGTCATAGCATTAGAACACCGGGACACTTTCCAAGCAAAAAATCCGCGCCAAACTCGAAAAATACCGTAATAAATCCCTACTACTCGTACATACCTTAGTAGCAAATGAGCGAAAACCCTCTACCCCACCGAAAAAACCACAAATTTATCCTTGGGACACTAGGACTGTTTCTAAAAGAAAAATATGAATTTAGGAGGCATTATATTGAGTACAACAGTAGGGCACAGGAAGAAAAGAAGTGATGCTAAACGTGATGTAAAGCCAACTATTAAACTACCTTTAAGAGAAAGTGTTTGTCGGATGGCTGACATAACAGACAATCCCATTAAGGATGTTGGCGCAAACATGATTGAACACGCTGTCAAGAATAAGAAAATAATCGATAGCTTATCCATTCATTTCCGTCGAGATATTTTAATTGAAAATACGATTAAGCGCGGCAGCACCGACAATCCACGAATAGCGAAACGTGAGGACGGCATTCATGAACGGATCACTATTCGATTAAGGCAACATACTTATGAAATGGTATCAGCTCTTGCATTTGCATTAGACGTTTCCGTATCAAGAGCCTGTGCAATCCTCATTGAAAAGAGCATGCATGATTTTGATTTTGTAAATAATTACGTCAAAAAGCATTTAAAATCACACCTAACACCTAATGAAATGCGAAGTTTAGAAAGCTTGCTACACTATGTAAATCAAGGCATTGAATATGGGGAAAAGGTTACGCTTGCAGGGGTTGTATCGTACATAGTAGAAGAAACCAAAGCCCCAATAAGCAAAGCAAAAGAAGCTATCAGCAACTTTGTTATTAATCGCTGGAATGATAACTTCAAATGATGTGATATAGGGCCATTTCGAAAGCGTATGACGTTTTTTGCACTCCACTAACTTGTTACCTATACTTCAGCTAGAAATGAAAGTTATAGGAGGAACAAACATGTAATATGTAGTCCTCAATCAAAAGCGAGTTGGTATTGATTACCAGTAACCAAATTGATTTAACCATAAAATATGTTGCCGAAAATATAAATAGTGTTGCTAGAGTCTGAAGGTTCGCATAAAGCGATACATTACCTTATCAGTTGCGCCCATTTCTATTAGCATAGATTTATACGACTGTTCCATTAATAGATCGTAAATCTTTTTCAATTAACGCACCTCCGTGTCCACGCACTACTAATGCCAGCAATACTGCTCGCCCGTCCGTTTCGACTTCAATTACAGTGTTTATGCTTTATGCCCCCTTCTTTTTAATTGCCGAGTGCTGAAATTTGGTTAGCGTTACTTCCTCACAATCAGTCTTTGAAACTTCTAACGGAGTGCTAGAATCTTTTACTAGAATAATATAATGTGAGTCTGTTTCATTTTGTATTAACAAAGTGTTGTAGAAGGACAAGACTTTCTTGTCTTTTTAATCATAGTGAATTTTAGGCAATGATAAATTAGGCTTTCCAATTTCAAAAATTCAACGACAAGAGATTTTTGTCCAAAACGGTACTAACTTTGTGTCCATGTACAAGTATAGATTTTATAATCAAAAATTTAAATTCTAACAGGGGGCTCACAACATCATAACTTTTTCGCAAAATACCAATTTCACGAAAAAGTAATAGATAGTATAGGTATATTATGGTAAAATAAAAAAAGATACCACAGGCTGCAAGAGCAGCCAATAGTATCTCATAAATGTTATTCGGAAAACTGCAAGAGCAGTTCATAAAATAACATATGTAATTTAATATGATTCAATATAAATGAATTATACCAATCATGCTTGAATTTTTCAAGTAGTGGAGGAATTTTATGAATAACGAAAAAAACCATACTGTTAATATTTACTTTGATGAAAGTGGTAAGGCAAATGAAACCCTTCATTTGATGGGCGCAATTTTATTTCCTCAAGATTACTATTTGCATCATCAAGAAAAGTTGGACAAAATCATCAAAAATGCTGGCATTCATTGGACTAGTTATGGGGGACATACGGCAATACGGGATAGCATTAAAATATTATTATCAGATGTACTCTCGCATCATCATTTAATGAAGATGAATGTTATTTCATACGATATTAATAAGGTTGAATTTAATTCAAAACCAATTAAACCAATTATTTCCGATATAGTAGATCGTACTATTTATACAAAGTTTCCAGAGCGTGTAGTCTACGGATTAATCAGGAAATATGGAAAAAACACTTTCGTAAATGCAGATGTTTTTATTGAGCACGACCGTACATACGAAGCTAAAAATTATGATTTGAAGGTTGATATGCTAAGGCAGTTAAACATTCAATCAATTTATCGTGGGGAAAATTTTAAAGTTAATAGTGTTTCATATTTGCCTAAAAAAGCAACCTACGGTATTGAAGTAACCGACCTTTTATTAGGTATTGTTAGGACAATTATTTTAAATGAAAGTTCTGATTCAAACCGTAAGAAAGCTAAAAATCAATTAGTAATGGAGCTATTAAATAACGAAAGTAATCTTTACCCCTTTTTAGAATCAATTAAGTTATTTGAATGGTATGGTGATTCTAGTGAGCTGCGTTCTGTCCCCTTTAATAGCTATATAGATGTATTTTTTAGCTCGAATCTTAAATTACTGAATTAGGGGGATATTGGTAGTGAATAAAACCGAACACTTTTTCGTTAAAAATGTATTTTGCGAATAAGTGTTCGCATTTATAGTCATTTAGTTAACTATCACTGCCCTACCCTGTTGCGTACGGAAATGATACAAGGAACTAATTATTTTGCGCAATATCCCTACTATACGGAGGTTTTATTATGAAAAAAATGAAAGTTGATTATCGTGGTCAAAGTTTATATGATTCCCTTTATTATTTACAGCATGGTGTTGGGATACGTGGCCATGTATATTCTTATTTTTATGATAGTAAAGGTCGCCTGAAAGAACGCAACTATTTAGGCGATTTTTTAATTACTACGGAGTGTGCGGTACACTTTAATTTTGCTTACCAATTTAATGCCCGAATCCCCTATACATTGGCATTTGATTTATTAAAACAATCACTAATAAAAGCTGCGGCAAAAGAAAGTGTATTAGACCTTGATTCAACGCTACATGAAGAATTAATTATGTATTTAGGATTAACATATCCAGAAAACTTCACAACTGAAGAATTACAATTATCAAATATGGATAATTTAAGTTATTTATTCGAACATATGATGCGTTATAACTGCTCCCCTGCTGTCACAAACGATTTTTTAAGCAAGTTAATACTAATAGACCCTGTAGAGTCAGAAAATGAATTTGAGAAGTCTGCGCTTTTAATTTGCAATGAAATTGAGGGTATTATTACCGATGATAAATACACTGAAACCGTAAAGCGAGATGCACTTGAATTAGCTGTGGCTAAAAATATGGACATTTTCCATGATTACGAAAATTCCCTGAAGGAGTGATTATATGGCTACACTATCTCCCGATGATCTAAAGATCTTAGAATATACGGATAAGCTTACTAAAGAACTTCCCTTTTATATACGTGATTTCCGTATAGAGAAAAATAAAGAACAGATTTCTTTCAGAACGATTCACCAATACTTATATAGATACAAAATATTCTTTGAATGGCTACTTAAAGAAGGAATTGCTGATGCACCAGATATTAAAGAAATAACTTTAGAGCACCTATCCCAAATAAGAAAAAAGGATATTGAATATTTTATAGAACATGTATCAAATGAGGATATTTCGAAAAAGCATGAAACTAGCAGTCGAGTACGTGAAATGCGTTCGGTATCACTTATGGTATCTGCTCTTAAGTCCCTATTTCACTTCTTGGCTGTTACCAGTGATGATGACCAGGGTAAAACGTACCTAAGCGAAAATATTATGGCTAAGGTAAAAATTCCGGTTTATAAAGAAACATCAGCAAACCGCGCTGCGGAAATTGCTACGCAAATACTAGATAGTAAACGCCTGTTCGACTTTGTTGATTACTTAGGGGATGATGGACCGGATGGATATTTAGCAAAATTAGAAGTGCCCCAACAGATTTCTTTATTCAAACGTGATTGTGAGCGTGATATTGCAATTATAGCTATTTTATTGGCCACAGGAATGCGTGTAGGAGAACTTGCTCGTATCACTATGGCGGATATTAATTATAGCGCTCAAACTGTTAAAGTCACCCGAAAAGGCAATAAAAAAGATACAATTTACATTATTGATTCTGCCTTTAACCGTTTGCTGGAATACATAGCAATTCGAAATACACGTTATCCCCAAGCCGAAATGTGCCCTTTCCTTTTTGTAACGTATCGAAAACCAGCAAAGGCAATCAGCATACGAACAATTCAAATGTTTGTAGAAAAATACACTAGTTCTTATTTTCCGAATGGTGTATATCCACATAAGCTGCGCCATTCGTTTTCGGTAGCGTTTATAAAAAATGGAGGCGAGGCAACAATTCTGAGGGATTTATTAGGTCATACCGATATTAAAACTACCTCTCTATATATTAATATGGCCAATTCTGATAGAGTTCATGCTTTAAATGCGCTAGAATCCTATTTAAGAACCCGTCCATAGGAAATGGCACTATTGTTGAATTGATGAAATAAAGATTGATCATTTGTAAGAAAGTTCGAGAAAAATGCGCAACCTTTATAAAGAAACCTTGTAATAACAACGTATTGAAGTAACCGACATATTTTTTATTTAGATATTAAAAAAGACCACTTCAAACAACTATTTAGTCGTTTGAAGTGGTCTTTTCTAAAAAGCTTTATATTAATTAATCAACAAATATATGAAATTTATCATCTTTAGTTGGAAGCTCCCCTCCAGGTACATTTAACATATAACGAATAATCTTTACAGCTAACTCATTTGAAGGTAAATTCATATTTGATGCTCCCCATGCCTTATAGATTAATATTGGGGTAGCTTCCTCAGTAAGACGATAAAGAGCCATCCGGTGAGAATAGGATTTACTATTTGGATCGGAATCTTTCTTTTTTAATGTTACCCTAATTATCCGCTCAGGCTCAAAAATTCCGTTCTTATGTTCCAAAATATCAAACCAACTCTTCGAAACACCAAACACCAATCATTTCTTTTACAAAACTGCGTTTTTCATGATTCTTTGATTGAACTAACTTTTATCGATGAATTTAAAACAAGAAAACAAAACACAGTAGACCTGAAAGGAAGTGCTGAAATAGTAGAAGCTGTAGGATCTTCCGTTCAGCAATATCAATCCTGTATTGATGCATGTGATGCTTGCGTCGTAGCTTGTGAACAATACTAGACACTTACTTAAATATATGCAGTTTTTATGGAGTTTTAATTATTTCAGTTTATATTAATAATTAATGGGGAAATTATATTATGTAACCAAAAATAATCACTAAAATGGAGGTTTTATTAATGGCGCATGAACAGTATCAACAACTATTACAAACTTTACATGAATGTATGACAGAGTGTAATCATTGTTATGATGCATGTTTAAAAGAAGACGATATTAAAATGATGGCAGAGTGTATTCGGTTGGATAGAGAATGTGCTGATATTTGTGCTTACCTTGAACAAGCAATCTCAAGAGGTACACCCTTTGTTTCTGAATTAGCTTCTGTGTGTGCTACTATTTGCGAGGCTTGTGGGAATGAATGTAAAAAACATAATCATGATCACTGTCAAAAATGTGCTGATGCCTGCTTTAAATGCGCAGAAGCATGTAGAAGTGTTGCTTAAAAACATCTATTCTGTAAAAAATTGCTCAAAGCAGGTTTACCTTCCTATTTGAGCAATTTTTTATCCAAATACAACATATTCATTCACATTTACCCTGCACAACAAGATAATTTGGATACATCTTTATCAAAAGTTAGGGCAGCTAATTTTAAGCCTTCTGCCATTGTTAAATATGGTGCAAGGCTTTCTTTTAAATCTTCTACAGTTAACCCAAACTTAACGGCTAAAGTCGCTGCATAAATCACATCACCTGCATTTTCAGATACAATATGAACCCCTAGCACTTTTAATGTTTTTGCATCTGCCACAAGCTTGAAAACACCTGTTGTTTCACGATTTACTATCGCTCTTGGAACCGCATCTAAGGGCAATACAGAGGTTTTTACTTTATAGCCTTTTTCTTTTGCTTTTTCTTACGTTAAACCAACGGTTGCAATAGATGGATTTGTAAATGTAACTCCAGGAACAACCGATAAATCTGATTTTTTATTTAATCCACCAATTGCATTTTCGGCAACAATTCCACCTTCATAGGCTGCTACATACACAAATTGAGGTCCTAATGTTACATCGCCTGCTGCATAAACCTTTTCATTACTTGTTCTGGCATAATCATTTATCAATATTTCTTTTCGTTTTCCGACTTCTACACCTGCTGCACTTAAATTTAAAGAGTCCGTATTTGGTTTTCTTCCTGTTGCAACAAGTAACTGCTCTGATTCCACAACTTTTTTCCTGCCATCTACTGTTACATAAACCTTTTTTAGTTCTCCATCTTGAAATGAATCACTTGCCACTCGACTTTAATAGTTTATCAATTTACTTACATCAATCAGTTAAAGTTGATAAGGTACGATTATCTACTGTTCCACACGCTCAAAAGTTGCCCCTTTTACAAGATTTATACCCTGTTCAGTTAACGCTTTTTCTACGGCTTCTGAAATTTCTGGGTCATATTCTTTTACCTATTTTATAATAGGGGAATGAATATTTTTACCAATCATTATAAATGGAGAAGCCTAGATATTATCACGATAACGGAGTAAATGTAAACAAGCTGCAAGGCCAAAATTTGATAACTTTATAAAATGAATTATACCTCTCCATAAATACTCATTAGTGAGCTACTAAATGCCCTTTTCTACTTGTAATAAGACTTGTGGTTACACCAATAAAAAGTATAGTTATAATGGAGAGATAAAATGTTTCTGAAGATAATAATAATCCACCAACAATTATAACAATGGAATCAATAAACAAGATATAAATGCCCACATTTATACCTGTCCTATCACATAAAAACTGAGCAATAAAATCCGTGCCCCCAGTACTTGTCTGAAAATGTAACATTAATCCAATTCCAATTCCTACAAAGATGCCACCTAATATAGAACTGTAGAACGCTTCGATTTTAATTAGATTATTAACTGGTGCTAGAAAATTAATAAAAAATGCAGACAGAATCATTCCATGCAAACTATTATAAAAAAAGTTTCTATAATGAAACCATGCGTAGATAAAGATTGGAATGCTTAATATAATTACTGTTAAACCTATATTAAAACCCCATAAGTAGTTTGCTATTAATCCGATACCAACTGTTCCTCCATCTAATATTTTATGTGGTACTAAAAACAAATTTATACCTAAAGATGGAAAAATACTACCTATAATTAGTGCTAAACCTTTTTTAATAAATACAGGGGACCACCTCTTATTGTAAATTTTTACGGTAATTATAAATAAATATATGTTCATTTTTAAGTTTACAGTAGAGAATCTGAAAATAATAAAGCTATAACTCGTTGGATACTTACATAATATTCTGTTCGGAATCGATTATAAAATTTCCTTCGTAACTTAACTTCATGCACAATAATGGATAGACTAGCATGTGGAAATAAGCCATTTGTATCTGCAAAACATTTTTATGTAAAGAATTGCCCCAATAATAAAAACAGTAAGAACACCATTTAATTGGCACCCTTACTGTCTCTATTCATACTAAATATCCGCAAGAAATTAAAATTAATTAAAATGATTCTGTAAAAATATTTGTGCACGTCTAGTTTGTGGATTTTGAAAAAATTCCAATGGTGTTGCCGTTTCGACGATTTCGCCGTTATCCATAAACACAATTCTATCTGCAACCTCTCGTGCAAAGCCCATTTCATGTGTCACAACTAGCATTGTCATATTTTCATGCGCTAATTCTTTCATAACCTTTAATACTTCACCTGTTAATTCAGGATCAAGGGCCGAAGTCGGCTCATCAAACAACAAAATTTCGGGTTTTAACATTAGTGCCCTTGCAATCGCTACACGCTGTTTTTGCCCACCAGATAGCTTGGCTGGATATTCATTCGCCTTTTCTAATAATCCAACCTTTTGTAAAAGCTCTTCACTTTGTTTTTGAATAGCCTCTTTTGTGTATAATTTTAATTGCTTCGGAGTTATTTCTAGATTTTCACGCACTGTTAAATGCGGAAACAAGTTGAAATTTTGAAATACCATACCCATTTTAGCTGTGATTTGTTTCCTTGTTTGTGGTGTTGTATATACCCCATTCTTCACTAAAGTCTGCCCATCAATAATTATGTCACCGAAATCAATACGTTCTAAGTTGACTAAGCTTCTAAGTAATGTACTTTTTCCTGAACCCGAGGGACCAAGAATAGCAATCACTTCATTTTTTTTTGCAAAAAAAGAAATATCCTGAAGTACTTTTGATACACCAAATGCTTTTGCTAAATTTTTAACCTCAATCAATGTACACACCTCTATTCATATTTGAATCTTTTTTCTAAGCCTTTAAAGAACCATGTTAGTAGTAACGTCATCAGTAAATAAATCACACCGGCCACAAAATAAGGTATAATCGTAAAGTCACGATTGACGGCTGTTTGCGCAAAGTGTAACAGCTCCGGTATTGCTACTGCATATAGAAGTGCTGTATCTTTCACTAATGTGACAGATTCATTCGATATAGCTGGTAATGCGACACGAATCATTTGTGGGATAATAATTTTTGTCATCGTTTGAAATTTATTTAATCCTAGTACTTGTGCAGCCTCGTACTGCCCTTTATCAATCGATAGTAAACCACCTCTAAAAATTTCCGCAAAATATGCTGCGTAATTTAAAATGAAACCAATACATGCTGCGACAAATCGGTCTAGTACAAGGTATTCACCAATACCTGGAATCATCGGCAGACCAAAACAAATGATAAGTAATTGTAAAAGCAGCGGTGTACCACGCATGACATATATATACGTACTTGCTAACGCTACAACTGCTTTCCATTTACTTTGAACTGCTAATGTGAGTAAGAAACCGAGTGGAACAGCAAGTATAATGGCGATTATAAATAGTAAAACGGTCATTTTTGCGCCTTCTAACATTGGAAGGACAACGGTTTGAAAATCCATTACTTACACTCCCTCTCTATCATGAACAGAAAAAGATAAGAGCTTTTTAAATGAAGCTCTTACCTTTTGTCATTATTTTAAAATGCGGTCTTCGCCAAACCATTTCTCTGAAATTTTAGCTGCAATACCGTTTTCATTCATCATGTCTAACGCTGCTTGTAACTCTTCTAAAAGTTTCTCATTCCCTTTTTTCACACCAACTCCGTACTGCTCTGGCGCTAAGGCATCATCTAAAATTTTGAATGTGTCTGGCTCCTGAGTCATGTAATATTCGCCAACGACTGAATCAATAATAACCGCCTGTGTACGGCCTGCCTTTAAATCTGTTAATGCTAATACGTTATCACCGTATTCAGATAAAGAAGCAATTTCGTCTTTAACAGAATGCGCGTTAATTGCATCTACAGCCGAAGATAAGGCTTGAATCCCTACATCTTTTCCTGCTAAGTCTTCAATTGATGCAAGTTCAGAATCTTTCAGCGTCATTACAACTTGAGCATTTTCTAAATAAGGTTCCGTGAATAACACTTTCTCCCTACGTTCATCTGTAATCGTATAACCATTCCAAATTAAATCGATACGACTACTTGCAAGTTCTACTTCTTTAGTTTTCCAATCAATTGGTTGAAATTCTACCTCAACTCCCATTTGATCTGCAGCAGCACGTGCATAATCAATATCAAAGCCCACAATCTCATTGGTTTCATCTCTGAATCCCATTGGGGCAAATTTATCATCAATCCCAATAATTAATACTTCCTTCTCTTCTGTTTTACTCGAAGAAGTCGATTCCTCTGTATCGCTACAAGCCGCTAAGATTGTTGCTGTTGCAGCTAGACCTACTAATAATGTTTTAATTTTTTTCATATCAAAACTCCTAATCTCATAATATAATTTCACTCACTAATACACTAGCACACTAAAGTACATGTACAAAAAAATAATTGTTAAAGACTGACCATCTCTTTAGCAATACTACTAATCTATCCACTTTATTAAGTTGGGTATTTCAGCGAATAATTATGATTATAAAAACAAAATGTGGAGAAAGTATGGAGGAAAATTAAAATCAATAAATTTAATTTAATTTGTGACCAAATAATTAATCTAAATTTTTTTGCTTGTCAGCATTTCTTCTTTACTGTATATTTACATACATTAAACGTAATCATTACGATTTGAAAGGAATTAGAACGGCATGAAAAAATGGTTAGCTCCCCTTCTAGTAACAAGTGGCTTATTACTAGCAGCCTGCGGGAATAATGAAGAAGACAAACAAACAACTGAGAATACTACGGAAAAAGTAAAAGTATATACAACAGTTTATCCGCTTACTTACTTCACTGAGGTTATCGGTGGTGAATATGTAGATGTTGAATCGGCTTACCCACCTGGTGCAAATGAGCATTCATTTGAGCCAACTCAAAAAGACATGATTGATTTTGCCAATGCAGATGTTCTCTTTTATATTGGTCTCGGTTTAGAGGGCTTTGTAGAGAATGCGAAGGAAACATTAGCAAATGAAGACGTACAATTTATTGCAACGACGGACAATGTTTCAGACGAGAAATTAGCTATTAGTACAGGCGAAGTTGATTCACATGAAGGCGAAACAGCTGAGGAACACGCAGAGCATTCAGAAGAGTCAAACACCGATTCACATGAGGATGAATCGGTTAAAGAAGAAACGGGCCAGGAAGGTCATGGTCACGGTGAATTAGACCCACATGTTTGGCTATCTACAGACATTTCAAAAGACTTAGCCTTAGCGATTAAAGATACTTTAGTTGATGAAATGCCTGAACAAGCTGCTGTTTTTGAAGATAACTACACACAGTTAGTCACTGAATTGGAAAGCTTAGATACTGCTTTTGAAGAAATGACTACAAGTGTATCAAATAACACCTTCTTTGTTTCACATGCAGCATTTGGCTATATTGCAGGTACCTATAATTTAGAGCAAGTAGCCATCGCTGGTCTAAACTCTCAAGATGAACCTTCTCAAGCTGAGCTTGTCGAGCTTGTCAAAATGGCAAAAGAGCGCAATATCCAGTATGTATTATTTGAACAAAATATATCATCAAAACTAACAGAAATAATCCAAGAAGAGCTTGGGGCTAAATCACTGACGCTGCATAACTTAAGTGTATTAACCGATGAAGATCTTCAAAATAACGAAAATTATTTCACCCTAATGGAAAAAAATATTGAGACATTGCGTCAAGCATTAACAAAGTAATTGTTGTTTTACGGAGAACTCTATAAAAGTTCTCCCTCTTTTTACATAAAACCATCCTCCCCAGGGGGTTAAGGAGGAATAGAGTATTATGTGTCAAAATCATCCACATCATGAACATAAACAACGTAAGAAAGTCGTGAATCGGCTAGCACGTATTGAAGGGCATGTGCGCGCCATTAAAGAAATGACCAGTGACTGTGCGGAAATTTTATTACAACTAGCTGCAGTAAGAAAAGCCATCGATAATACAGCAAAAGTTGTTTTTGCTAATCAATGACAACTTATAAATTAACAGCACCAAAATTTTATAGCTGGTTATCTATAAGCAATCGGATACAAAACCATCGTTATATAGCACTGCGATTGATATGTGGGGTGTTCGTATTCTAGGGGTATATATATTAGACATTCATAATTTGGTATTTTAGGTGTGTGATTGTCTACCGCAATTGACTTAGTTATGAGAGCAGTTTTCCTTACATGGAAATATCATTCACATTTAAAAAAGCTATTACAAGATAAATATTGACTACACACTTTTCACAAACTTTTTCACTATACTTATTGCATTGAATTGACATCAATAATAGGAGGATTTCTCATGCAATTATTTCAAAAATCAGGTCCTGGTATCGGTATTGATTTGGGGACTGCAAATACATTAGTCTATGTAAAAAATAAAGGGATTGTTTACAACGAACCTTCAATACTCGCTAAAAACACATATACACAAAAAGTAATTGCGGTTGGACATAAGGCAAAAGTTATGCAAGGTCGTACACATGGTAGTGTAGAGACAGTTCGCCCTATTCGCGACGGCGTTGTTGCGGATTTTCAAGCTACAACTGAAATGATTCAACATTATGTAAAAGAATTGACACAAAAAAGGTTTGTTGGAAGAAAACCATTTTTAGTTGTTTCGGCCCCTACACATTTAACGAGTGTAGAGAGAAGAGCAGTTATTGATGCGGCGTTACAAGCTGGAGCAAAAGAAGCGATTATCATTGAAGAAACGTTTGCCGCTGCCATAGGTGCAGGACTTCCAGTTTGGGAACCATCTGGCTCAATGATTGTCGATATTGGAGGTGGCACTACTGACGTAGCCATCCTTTCACTTGGCGGAGTTGTTGTTTCAAACTCAATAAAAGTCGCTGGCGATGAAATGGACCGCCTCATAATTAAACACACTAAAAATACACACCAGTTAATTATTGGTGAAGCGACTGCTGAAAAAATTAAAATCAATGTCTTTAAAGAAGAAGTAAACGGTAAACTGGAAGTACGAGGTCGGGATATGGTAACAGGTCTTCCAAAGACAGTTAATATTACTGCTAGCGAAATTTCGAGTGTTTTAGAAGAAGCAATCGACCAGATTAATTTAGTTATTAAACAAACTTTAGAGCAAACCCCGCCTGAACTTGCCTCTGATATAATTGAACGAGGTTTATTATTAAGTGGTGGTATAGCTCTTCTACCACAACTTGAAAAAATCATTAGTGATGCCTCGCAGTTACCGGTTATTTTAGCAGAAACGCCCCTAGAAAGTGTTGCTAAAGGGACTGCCAGAATTGTTGATGAGCCTAACATTGTTAAGTAATAAGGAGCGATTTGTATGAAAAAGATTTTAATCGTTGAAGACGAACAGTATATGCAGGAACTCATGCGAATCCAACTTCAAAGTCAATACGATTTAATACTATGCGAGAACGGTGCTGACGCCCTCCAAATATTTAAAACAAAGGAATTTGACCTCATTATACTTGACGTCATGCTACCTTTTATCAATGGCTTTGAGTTATGTAAAGAAATTAGAATGTCTTCAAATGTGCCAATTTTAATGGTAACAGCTCGTACCGATTTATCTGATACTGTAAGAGGGCTTGAAACAGGAGCTGATGATTATGTTACTAAGCCTTTTGAATTTGAAGAGCTTATTGCTCGTATGAAGTCTCTCCTACGAAGGTCTGCCTTTAAAGAAGACGAAAAAAGTAATACCCAAATTTTATCGTTAAACAATGGGACATTAATCATTAATATTGATAATCGTAGCGTGAGATTTGATCAACAATTCATAGAATTGACAAGTAAAGAATTTCAGCTCCTTGTACTGCTTGCTGAATCGCCAGAACGTGTATTTACCCGGGAAAAATTACTTGAACTGTTATGGAATTATGCTGATGAACGTGAACTACGAGCTATTGATTCGCATGTAAAGAATATTCGAACAAAATTCAAGAAAGTGCGACCTGGTGCGAAAATTATACAAACCGTATGGGGCATAGGCTATCAACTAATTATACCAGAGGCACAGAAATGAAAAAAAATAGTGTTGTAACGAAGCTTGGTATTGTAATTATGCTATTATTCCTGACAATTCTAATCCCATTCGCAATTATTATGGACCGTATTTTCTTAAATGTCTATTCGCTTTATATAGATGAAAATGTACGTGCTTTAGGTGATCGAATAGAAATTGCAGTAACTGAAACAATGAAAGACGAACCGAATCTATATTTAAATATTCAATCTCTTACTGACAATGATTTGGTCTTTTTCAATAAACAAGGGATTGTACAATCTGAAGGTTACTTAGAATATCATCAAGGAAGTAAAATATCAGAGAACTGGCTTAATCGCTTACAAGCTGATGAATATTTAGCTGGAGAGCGAGTTATTCAAGATACAAAGGAAAATATTTATTATGTGGTGAAACCTTTTATAAAAAACAATGAATTTAGTGGTGGGGTTATAATTTTTTCCTCTATTAGCGAAATCCATGCAAAAATGCATGAAGTACGTGACTGGATTATTCGTACCATTATTGGGGCCATCATTTTAGCACTTGGTTATACAATATTTCTTTCATGGCGTCTTAGTCGCCCATTAGTGGAGATGGAAAAAGCAACACGTGAAATTTCAAAAGGTAATTTAAAAACCAAGGTCCATGTGCCTTCAAGTGACGAAGTCGGTTCCTTAGCGAAAGCCATAAATGATATGAGTATTGAGTTAAATGATTATCGTATAAATCGTAGTGAATTTTTAGCTAATATCTCACATGAATTGCGAACGCCTACTTCATATTTAAAGGGTTATGGGAACATCATTAAAAATAAACGCTACAAATCACAAGAAGAGCTAGAAAAATATGCTGGAATAATTGAAAGTGAAGCGAATCGATTAGCAAAGTTAATTCAAGAGCTATTTGAACTGTCCAAAATGGAAGAAGGTAATATCCAGCTTTACCTACAATCTGTTGATATTGATGATCTTATAGAGTCTGTCGTAGAAAAGGTAAAGCTTAAAGTGTTGAACCAAAACAATCGAATTCGCATGACTGTACAGAATGATTTACCAGAAATCTATACAGATGGCTTGCGCCTAGAACAAATTCTTATAAACCTTCTTGAAAATGCTGTTCATTATTCAGACGGTGGAGATATTGAAATCATTGCACGATTGAATCACAAACAAATCCAATTTATTGTTCGAGATGAAGGCCCAGGCATTCCAGAAGCAGAACTTCCGTTTATTTTCCACCGTTTTCACCGTGTTGAAAAATCTCGTGCACGGAATCTTGGTGGCTCAGGTCTTGGTTTAGCCATAGTTGCAGAATTAACAAAGCACCTCAAAGGTGAAATTTACGTTGAAAGTATACTTGAAGAAGGTACTTGTTTTACAGTTTCCATCCCAATAACATTATTATCTGATGAATAATATTTCACTTAAATAACGTATGGTAGATAATTGCATCCTCTTTAGGATAAAAAAATTTTTTTCGATCATGCATATTTCTCCATAGATTCTACAAATCCTCTCTTTAAACTTCTAAGTATTAAAACTTTAAAGAGGTGTAACACAATGTGTGGATTTGTCGGTTTTATTCATGGTACACAACCTTTTCAATATAAAAATTTTATGAAGCAAATGCTTGAAACAATTGTCCATCGTGGACCTGATAGTGATGGGATTTATTCAGATGAAAAAGTAACATTAGGTTTTCGACGATTAAGTATACTCGATCTAAGTACAGCTGCGAGTCAGCCCTTTTCAACAGAAAACGAAGATATTGTACTTGTATTTAATGGTGAGATTTATAATTATCGTGAACTTCGAGAAGAATTAATAAGTTATGGTCATACATTCCAAACAACTTCAGATACAGAGGTGCTTTTAAAAGGATATATTGAATACGGAACGAAAGTTCTCCAAAAGATACGCGGAATGTTTGCTTTTTGTATTTGGGATAAAAAACAAAATCTCCAGTTTATTGCCCGTGATCATTTTGGAATTAAACCTTTATATTATACGCAGCATACGACAGATAACACGATTTTATTTGGTTCAGAGATTAAATCCTTTCTTCCGCATCCTAAGTTTAAAAAGGAGTTAAATGAAAAGGCGTTACGCCCTTTTTTAACGTTCCAATATCCAGCAACAGACGAAACATTTTTTAAGGGCGTTTATAAACTCACTCCTGGATCGTTCATGCTTATTCAAAACGGTCATATACAGATTAAATCTTACTGGACACATGAATTTTCTCCAACAACTAATTCTTTAGATACACATGTTCAACACATCAAAAAAGTATTAGAAGATTCTGTTGAAGCGCACTCTGTGAGTGATGTAAAGGTTGGTTCATTTTTATCTGGTGGTGTCGACTCCAGCTATATTGCAAAGCTATTAAAGCCTGATACAACATACAGCGTCGGCTTTCAAGGATATGAATCAATGTTTGATGAAACCTCTCTTGCAAAAGCCTTGTCAGAGGAATTACAATTTGAGAATAAGCAAAAGCATATTACAGCAGATGAAGCATTTGAAGCCATTCCAAAAATCCAGTGGCATATGGATGAGCCAGATTCAAATCTTTCGTCACTCCCTCTTTACTTCTTAGCAGAACTAGCTAGTAAGGATGTAACAGTTGTACTTTCTGGAGAAGGTGCAGACGAATTGTTTGGAGGCTATGAATGGTATAAGCCTTCTGAAAAAATGGAGCAATATAAAAAGATACCTTTGCCTTTGCGACATATACTTTCAGCAATTGCAAAATCTTTACCCAAAAACCGTTACACAAACTTTTTAGACAATGGGTCAAAATCAATTGAAGAACGCTTTATTGGACATGCCTTTGTTTGGCAGGAGGACGACGCACTCGCACTTCTAAACGAAAAATATCATAAAGGACCATCTGTTTGGGATATTGTAAAGACGTATTATGACAAAGTACAAGCTGAAGACGATACAACAAAAATGCAGTACCTCGACTTACATGTTTGGCTACCAAGTCAGATTTTACTGAAAGCCGACAAGATGAGCATGGCACACTCACTAGAATTACGTGTGCCTTTTTTAGATAAAGAAGTATTCAAAGTAGCAAGTCACATCCCGACACAATATAAAGTATCAACAGCAGATACAAAAATAGCGCTTCGTCAAGCGGCCTTAGATGAATTACCTGAAGCCTGGGCAAAGCGTAAAAAATTAGGGTTCCCTGTACCAATGCGCCACTGGTTACGTGAAGAAAAATACTATCAAATGGTGCGAAACACATTTGAAAAAGCATATATCCATGAATTTTTCGATCAGCAACTATTACTAAACTATTTAGATGCTCACTATGAAAAGAAAGCTGACCATGGTCGTTACGTTTGGACTGTCTATGTATTCTGCGTCTGGTATGAACAATATTTTCCTGAAAAATGCGGGTGGTCTCACGATTGGTAATAATAAATTAGTTATACAATAGCTAAAATAATTTTAAGGAAAGATTATGGATCAATTATTTTTAGACATTATACAAAATGAAAGACCTAATGGTTGGCTTTATCAATTTTTAATAATGGTACTTGTTTCAATGATTCCCTTTGCACCAATTCCCGTACTGGCGGCATTTATTGCAAGTAATCATTCGTTTTTCCCTGGTCTTGCGATTAACTTGCTTGGGACAACGCTAGGCTCCGTCCTTTTATTTCTCTTAAGTAAAAACTTACTACGGCATGTCGCTCTAAAATATTTATTAAAGAGACAGTATTTAACGAAATACATTGAACTAGTTGAGAAAAACGGTTTTTTAGCTGTACTACTTGGTCGTATCATTCCAGTTTTACCTTCAGCCGGCATTAATTTAATTGCAGGTATATCGAATGTAAATCTCGGTGCCTTTATAGCTGCAACATTTTTAGGCAAGTTACCAACAATACTAGCCTTTTCACTTGCAGGTCATCAAATAGCAGCCGGCAATTGGAATACTGTATTTATTATTGCGCTTTATGTGCTCATACTATTTTTAATCGGGAGAAAGCTGAAGCAAAAGTGGCGCCAATAAACATAGTCACCATAAAATAATGGACTATCCCCTCTTTAAACAACTCGATTAAGGAGGGGTTTTCCTATCACCTACTAAGGAGAACACCTGTGATTACAACACAGCTTATCATCATTGCTTTATTTATCTGTATGATTCATTCCATTGAAACACTTGCATATGCTGTACGATTATCTGGCGCAAGGGTAAGATTCCTCGCTTCAGCTTTTGCTTTATTTAATGTACTTGTAATGGTGTCAAGGCTAGCAAATATGATGCAACAACCCTTTACAGGAAGTCTCATTGATTTGGCACCAAAAGAAGATTCACTTACGTATGTGGAAGATCAATTTCGCTTTATTATAGGCGCTGCTTCTATTGGAACAATTATAGGTGCCTTATTGTTTCCAACCTTTATAGCACTATTTTCTAGAGCCATTGTTCATTTGGCTAACAAGCGAGGCTCAATGCCAGCATTGCTTAAAGCCGTTTGTACACGCAACAATATTATTCGAAGTATAAAACATATTCAAATGCCGAGTTTACAGTATTTAAAAGGGATTTCACTTAAAACCGTACCTATAAAACTGATGCTATTTAATATACTGATAACGGCTATCTATACGATTGGTGTTCTATCAGCACTGTATGCTGCATTGCTCGTACCTGAGCGAGCTGCAACAGCTGTTATGGCATCTGGTTTAATTAATGGCATGGCAACTATTTTATTAATTCTTTTCATTGATCCAAAAATTTCTATTCTAGCAGATGATGTGCTGAATGGTCGTGGCAGTTATATGCAATTAAAACAAACGACTATGTTTATGGTCATATCCCGTCTGCTTGGTACGCTTTTTGCACAAGTGCTATTTATTCCGGGTGCGCATTATATCGCATGGTTTACTAGATTTATCGCTTCCCTTTAATCATACTAACGAAAGGATTAAATATGATGAAAAGAATTTCATTTTTACTTTTAATAACACTACTATTAACTAGTTGTACAAGTGAAGAGAATACAGTGATAGAAAATTCCCCTACCGTAGAGGAAATTGTTGAAACTACGTCAATTTTTATAAAACTTATTGAGTTTACAAGCCAAGCTCCTGTCGTTAATAAGCAGGTTATTTTAAATGGTTTAAATGATGATACATATGTAGAAACTTTTTCGGATAAAAATGGACATATACTGTTTGAAGATATCGCAGTTGGTAAAGAGGTAGAAGTAAATATTGGAACAGGATTAACAAAAGAATCGCTTTCTTTTACTGTTGAAAAAGAAAAGGGAGAAATTCTGATAGAAACACATTCGCAGCAAAGAACAATTGCTGTTCCTGTAGTATTACAAAAACCCGTTCTCCCTACCGGCTGTGAAATCACATCACTAACAGCTATTTTTAACTACTATGGCGAAACAATTACTAAAGAGGAAATGGCTGAAAAACATTTAAATAAAGTACCATTACGTTATGAAAATGGCAAACGAATCGGCCCAAATCCACAAGAAGCGTTCCCAGGAGAACCAACGGATCCTAAGGGCATTTACATTTTTCCAGAAGGTATTATTGATTCAATTCATAGCTATTCAGAGGCTAATGGAAAAGATTACACTGCTGTCAATCTCACAGGTGCATCAATAGAAGAAATAGAAGATATGGTAAAAGAAGGTCTCCCCATTCTTACCTGGATTACACGGGATTTAGGTACACCTATAATACGAGGTAGCTATTGGATGGATGGGACAAACGAATATCATCATATTATTCAAAATGAACATGCAGTAGTATTAACTCGGGTTACTGAGGATACTGTTACTATAATGGATCCTCTACAAGGAAACGTTACACATGATAAAATTAAATTTTTTAAGAGCTTTGAGAGTTTAGGGAATATGGCTGTTACTCTTTATTGACTATTTAAATACTCTCTTTCAATTCAAGAAAGATAAGACGGAGCGATAGTTGACTTTGTAAAACAAAAGACCACTTTTTCAAATGAAAAGTGATCTTTTGTTTTATATGTGATTAAAATACAGAACGAAATATAAGACGAATTGCATAAAACGCGAAAAGTTTAATATTAAGAATATTATTACAAACTCGAATAGTGTAATCTTTTTGTTACTCAAATGTAAAATTAAAAAGGTTTATATGGTGATAAACTAGGTTTAGTTGAAGTTTAGAAAAAATAGCAGCCTAGAGCTAACAATCGGAGGATTTTACTTTATATGAAATTACAGTCACAGTTGCTTAAGGGCATTTCAATAGTTACACTTTCGTCATTCATCTTTTTAGCTCCACTTGCAAATCAAGCAGAAGCTGCTTCAAGTATAAATTCAACACAAATCGTATCGACTGCAAACAAAGTTTTGGGTACCAAGTATCTTTGGGGTGGTACTACAACAAAAGGCTTTGACTGCTCAGGATTTATCGGGTATGTATATAAAAAAGCTGGTGTTGCCTTACCAAGAACAACTGCTGGGATGATAAATGTTGGTACATCTGTTTCAAAGAAAAATCTAAAAGCTGGAGATTTGGTATTCTTCAATACTTCAGGTAAAGGTGTATCACATGCTGGAATTTACATTGGAAACGGCAAATTTGCACATTCTTCATCCAGTAAAGGTGTTTCAGTATCGAAACTGAACGATCCTTACTACTGGGGGGACAAATATATAGGTGCTAAGCGTGTAGCAAAAGTATCTCAAGTAGCTTCAGCAAAAAAATAAACTTACATTTCCAAACGTCTTACCGCAAACTATAATGCGGTAAAACGTTTTTTATTTTATGCACAGGACTCTCTTTCTTTCACCAATATATTTTGGAATTAAATTAATAATTAATTTGAGTAAATCAAGAGGGATTTAAATACGTTCTGAAAAAATTTTTCGCCCCTTGATTGTTCAGTCGGCTCCTGAATTAGTTGGCAACAGGAGGAGGGCGGACGCCTAGGAATCAGCCCCCTGTTTGCCGCCTTAGTCATGATGAGAATGTGTACAATCCGTAGGACAAAAGCAAAAAATACCACAATAAAAAGCAGCCTCCGTTTTGGTTGAGGAAAATCACCGGGTATTCTAGCTCGACCTTCCAAAATTAGCAGATAATTTATAAACTAACACCCTTCATGAGATACACATTTTTTAATTTTATATAAAAAATGTAGACAAGCTGTTTAATCAACGAGTCTACACATCGAATTTAATTACAAAAAGTGATTTTGCATTTCTAAAAGTATTCCATTCCTAAGCATTAACCCATTGGGTATCTCTAAAAGAAGTTTAAGGACTCGTTATTTCACCGAGATTCCGAATTTTCCTCCCAATAATAATCACTTAATACTTCAGCAAGGGCTTCCGTTGATCGATGAAGTTCTTCTACCGTATTATCTACTCCCCCAATTTCTATAATTAATGAGTTAGGGGCGAGATCTTGATTATAAATTCCATTTCCCTGACTACTACTTTTTTTTAATATACCTTTTGACAAAGTAGGGTATTTTTTTTCTAATAGTGTATGTAGCTTATTTGCAAACTGAAGATTCTTTTCAAATTCTGCATGGCCAGTTCCAACTACAAAAAGTAGATTAGCATATTTTGTTCTATTTATTTCTGTCGTTGTATTTTCTTTTCGTAATGAATCACGGTGAATATCTAAAAAGTACTCAAGGTCTTTATTTTCATTTTGTGATAATTGGATTAGTTCCCTTGAAACATTGTAAGAGCTGCTGTAATCTAAGTTCCTAGAATTCAAAAGTTGTACAATATCTACTGTTTCAACTTTTGTTCCTACTCCCCTTTGGTCCATTGCTCGCCCAAGCATTTTTCCAACCAATGTTATGTTTGCTACTGAATGATAAGCTTCTTCTGGTCTGATTGTATCTATAAGATAGGGCAAAAAGGATTCCCTACTATGGGAATGATAAATATAAACTACTTCTTTACCAAAGGTAGAGTGGATAGCTGAAATTTCTTTAGGTGATTTCATATTTCCGAAAATCCCCTCAATATTTTTTAATCGAAGAGTTCTGTCTTTTAATACTGTTTTCATAGGTGGTTTTAAGTCATCTCTATCCGTGTTTTCAAAAGTCTTATCCTCTTCTGAATTTTCTGTAGAGAAATTAATAGTGGGATCTTTTTTATTTAAAGGACTATTTATAACTTCGTTTTCCTCATTATTTATATTATTAAATTTGTAGGTCATTCCCAACCAAGTAGTAGCTATTCCCCAGATAATAAAAAGGAATATCGCAATATAAAGAAATAATTTTGCTTTATTCTTACCAACCCGTTTGTTCTTGTCTTCTGTTAATTTAGGAGACATATAGATCCCTCCCTTGCAATAATTATTATTAAAAGTATTTAAAAAACACCCTCAAGTAAATCCCAACTATTACTTGAAGGTGTTTTTTATATAAATTATCTCTTATCAAGTCGAGAAAGTAAATGTTAGATTATTTCCACTTGTCCCATCATTCCGTTTTCCTCATGTTCAAGAACATGGCAGTGGAACATATATATACCTTTATTATTGAATTTCACAGCTAATTTAACTGTTTGACCAGCTTCAATGGAAATTGTGTCCTTCCATCCCTGCAAGTTTACAGGTGGCTCATTCCCATCTATTGAAACAACTTTAAATTGAGTACCATGAATATGAAACGGATGAATCATGCCACCCATTGCATCTGGTTTATTGTAGATTTCCCAAATTTCTGTTTCACCTTGCTTCTGCGTGAAATCAATTCTGTTCATATCAAATTGCTTATCATTAATATATACCATTTTCCCCATACCAAAAAGTTCAAGTTTTTTCGTAACGGATAAACTTCGCTCTTCATCCGTCACTGCAAAGTCATTTAAACTAGTTGAAATTTCTATCGGATTTGTTTTTTGCTCATCAATAAAAAATGGTAATAAAATTGTATCGTCTTCATTCAAAAGTGCTATATCACTTTCAGAATCAAGTTTTGAAAAGTCCACAATAATTTCTGCACGTTCACCAGGTGCTAATGTAATTTCACTCAATTCAATTGGGCTATTTAAGAAGCCACCATCACTTGCTATTTGTTGGAATTTATCACCCGTATTTAATTTGAATGTATAGTTTCGTGCATTTGCTCCGTTTAATAAACGAAGTCTCACTTTTTCTTTTCCTATTGTCAGCTTTGGGTTTATCGTACCATTCACTAATAAAGTATCTCCGATAGTGCCATCATCATTGCGTACTGCTTGGTAATCAAACTGTTTTTCATCAGTGAACTCTCTATCTTGAAATACTAATGGAAAATCGTTTACCCCATATTCTTTTGGTAAGGTTAGATTTTCAGAATTATCATCTTCAATATAAATTAATCCTGCTAGACCTTTATATACTTGTTCAGCAGTAGAACCTTCCGGATGTGGGTGGAACCAAAGTGTTGAAGCCCCCTGACTAACCGTAAACTTCACGTCTTCCACTGCGCCTGGTTCCAAGAGCTGATGTGGACCACCATCACCTTCACCTGGTATATCTACCCCATGCCAATGAAATGTGGTAGGTTCGGCTAATTCATTTTTTGTTCTAAGAATAACTGTTTCTCCTTCATTTACTCGAATAACCGGACCTAAAAATGAACCATTATATCCAAATGTTTTCGTTTGAATTCCTTTAAAAATTTCTGTTGTTCCTTGTTTAGCATTAATATTAACAATTCCATCTTTTGGTTCAATTAATTGTGGAAGAACTAACTCATTTTCCCCCGTTGAGTTATTAAGTGCAACAATGTTTGTATGACTTGCATGACCGTTTTCCATATCCATTTCTTCCATTTCCTCATCGGTCATGTCTGAATGGTCCATTCCCTCCATGCTCGTCATGTTTGAGTGATCCATTGTCCCAGGCTCATCAGATTCAGAACTTCCTGCACTACATCCCGCAATAATAACACTACTAACTAGCAATGTAGTAATTAATAAATTAAACTTCATGAGAATTCCCTCCTTATGTATCATTACAATTACTGTAACAAATAAATATGAAGAAATTATGGAGTTTAACGGAATCATTATTACAAGATGCTAATGAGTACTGAAAAAAAACGCATACTTTTTGAACATGTATATGATTGTAATTCCCAAAAGTAAACTTCTCTATTAAAGGCCGCGTTTTTTGGAGCAACACACGTAATTGGGTTCCATATCCTTGTTAATGTATAAAATAAACAATCTAACACATTATAACACCTGAATTACAAAATTTATGGGAAGGAAAAATAAAATGAGAACATTAACATGGTGGTTAGTTACTGCAGCTGCTTTAAGGTTGGGAATAATAGGTTTTTTTGGGGTTTGACTTAATTGGTTCTATATTTGGTTCTCCGTCTGTTGAAATGTCCGCATTAGATAGAGTAGTTTGCGCTATAATTGGTATAGTAGGGATATATGCAATTTACCTATTGATATTTAAGGCAACAAATAAGGACTTAGTCTAAAGTAAAAAATTAAAGGTTTTTATGACCCCCTACCCCCCGGTTAGATACTAATTTTTACGGGGGTTTTTATAGCAAAATTATTAGTTTAAAAATAAAATCGAAAAGGTGGAAAAATTTAGTCTCTTTTGTGTAATGTTTAATAATAATCGCACTTGCAGGTGTACTTAATTTATTATAAATTACCTTAAATTTAATAGTAACGTTTGCAATCGAAAAAATTTGTTAATAATAGGTTTGTGAAGCATGTGCTGCTGAATGTGAAAAGTTTCAGGCTACACATTGCCAAGAATGTGCAACAATTTGTCGTGAATGTGCTGAAATGTGTAGACAAATGGCTAGAGGGGTTTTTCATTAGAAGGAATTTATGGTTGTTGTCTACTCTCATCCTTCTTAGAATCATAAATCAATGTACTAAAAGAAACGAGAATTTTTAGTTTGATATAGCACTAAAAAAGAGGAAGTACACTTAACGGTGTCTTTTCCTCTTTTTTGCAAAGCTTATTCAGATTACTGTGTACTCAGAGTACAGTGAAGATATATACGAAATAATTAATCATGTAGGGCACATAAAGAAAGGAGGGAAAATAATGAACATCAAAATAAAAGCAATTTTTTTAAAACTAATGATGATCGTTTCTATGATTACGGTTATGCTTATTGCTATTTTAATCAGTGTGTTCTTAAAGGACAAAAATAAGCTAGGGGATTACGATAAATATTTTGTGTCGCAATATGATAAAATTCTATCAGATGAAGCTGTTAAAGTTACATCGTTCGGAACCACTACGCTCTTACTTGACGATGGAGAAACACAAATCTTACTAGATGCTTTCCTTACACGCCAATCTTTACCTAGAGTTTTAATATCTAAAATCGAAACAGATGAAACATTGGTTGATGATATTCTAGAAAAGGAAAAGATAAATCGTTTGAAGGCTATATTTGTTTCACATTCACATTATGACCATGCTCTTGATGTTGCACACATTGCTAATCGAACGAATGCCAACATCTATGGTTCTGAGTCTACTCTCAATATTGGTAGAGGTGGTAACGTACCAGAAGAAAACCTAATATTGTTTGATATAAATGAACCGACCGAAATTGGAAAATTCATAGTTACTGTATTACCTTCGATCCACTCTGAACCAACAGTATTTAATAATGATACGGGAGTGGTCATAGAAAAGCCACTTAAACAACCAGCCAGAATGCGTGATTTTAAAGAAGGGGGCTCTTTCGACTTTTTAGTTCAACATGGCGATAATAAAATGTTAGTAAGACCAAGTTTTAACTATATTGAAGGTGCACTTGATAACATAAGTGCAGATGTCTTGGTTTTAGGAATTAATAGATTAGGAATGGCAGATTTACTAAAACAGGATAAATTCTATGAGGAAACTGTAAAAAATGTTAATCCTAACCTAATAATCCCTGTACACTGGGATGACTTCTTTTCGCCTCTCGAAAAGCCCTTAAAAGCTCCAATTATATTCATAGATAATCTACCTGCCGGTTTAGATTATATGATTAAGAGGACAACAGAAGACCAAATAACCTTTAAGATGTTAGATGCTGGTCAATCAACAATACTTTTTCAAGAACATTAAGAAAATAAATGTATCGGTTTATCCAGGAATATTATAATGGTTGTGAAATAATTCAATTAACGGAGTTGATACTTATGTTCCAGATTAGCTGCATTGCATAAAGGGGGATTGATCACTAAGGTAGGAAAGGCGAAATACAACAGACCAGACCTCTTGTAATAAAATCAAAAAGATACCCATAGCGAAAGTGACTATTGGGTACCTTAATATTTCAAATATATTATTTTACAACTAATTCGCTTTCAGTTAACCATTTATGATTGGTTACTTTTTCACCTGTGGTCGAGATGTAATCTACCATATAAACCGTTGTTTCCTTCACAGAATCAATTGTTGCAGTTGAACCTTTCATTCCTTCCATGTGATCTGCATTAATCTTGACTTCTGTCCCGATTTCTAACGGCTCCTCACCAATACCTTCCAATTCCTCTTGGATAATCCACTTATGATTTATTACAGGCTCTCCACCATTTGTAGGAATATATGACACTGTATATACAGTTGTATCGTATGCAGCTATAATTGTAGCTTCAGCACCTTTCATTCCTCCCATATGATCAGCCTGTATAATGGCTGTGTTTCCAACAGGATATTTGGGATTTTCAGCTTTTTTTAAACCTTCAGGAACTTCCCCAGTTCCAGGCTGATTCATATTATGCCCTGTCATTTCGTTACTTTGAACTTCATCTTGAGACGATTTGTCGTTATCATTCCCTGTACATGCTGTAAGAGTTAGAATTGCTGTAATTGAAAATATTCCGATCATTAGCTTATTTGCCACATGAATTCCTCCTATCATATAGCACTAGTTTTTGTAGGCTACCTTTAAATATACATAAAATTTTACAAAGAAAGCCACTTCGTACATAGAACAAGAACAACTATTCATCCTTCCAGAAAAAAACTCAATTTCAATTCCGGTTTACATACTCCATAATTCTAAACAAATTTATAGTAAGAATATTGATGAAAGATACATCATAGTTATTGTTAAACCTATTAACAATGCTAAAATACCAAATCCCTTTAGGTCTTCATTTCTTTCCTTTTTTTTATATTCTTTATAAGTTAACTCCCCCTTAACAAACCTTAAACCATTCTGGTTTGTACTTACAGAATAGAATTTACCGTCAATATCTTCTAAAACTGCTTTTGTAATCAATTTACTTCCATCACTAAAGCTTTCAAGGTTTTGAGGTTCAATAATACAATCATCAGAAAGCTCTAATCTTACCATCCTGTACCTTGATTGGGTTTTCATTACTTCACATATTCTATATGCCTGTAGTTCAATAAAATTACTAGAAATACACATTTAACTCAACTCACTTCTAATTTAGATTTAATTGCAGTTAATTTATTATATTCATTTTCCTTTAAATTTCTCCATTAATACAGGGTTTAAAATTTTTCAAAAAAAGCCTAAGAATTCTTAGGCTTTTTTATAATATCTATATTTAGTTACTATTAATCTGTAAAAGCTGAGCATTGATTGCACAAATAATCGTACTTAACGACATAACCGCTGCACCTATTGCCGGTGTTATAACAATACCAAAGCTATAGAGAACACCAGCAGCGAGAGGAATTGCAATAATGTTGTAACCAGCTGCCCAACCAAGGTTTTGAACCATTTTTCGGTGACTAGCTTTTGAAAGTTTTAATGTGCTTAGGATGTCTACTGGATTACTATTTACTAAGACAACATCCGCCGTTTCAATGGCAACGTCTGTTCCAGCTCCTATTGCTATCCCTAAATCTGCTTCAGCTAACGCTGGTGCATCATTCACTCCATCACCAACCATCGCTACCTTTTTACCACCTTCTTTTAACGCTTTTACATTGTTAGATTTTTCATGTGGTAGTACCTCAGCGATAACTTGTGTCATTCCAAGCTTTTCACCTACATAGTTTGCCACCCGCTCGTTATCGCCTGTCATCATAACTGTTTCAATTCCTAAATCCTTTAATTCTTTTATCACCTTAAAAGATGATTCGCGAATAATATCAGCTAATGCAATCATGCCTTGAACCATATTATCTTTTAATACAAAAACAACTGTTTTTCCTTCTTGAGCTAGCTTATTATACGTATCTTCATCGAATGAAATCATACCTTCTCTTAATACGCCCGGACTAACTATTGCAATTTCAAAATTATTAACCTTTGCTACAAGACCTTTACCAGTTAAATTTTGATAGTTTGATACTTTATAAACTTCTAAGTTACGTTTCTTTCCTTCTTTAACAATTCCCTTTGCTATTGGATGTTCAGACTGCAATTCAACAGAATATGCGAGTTTTAATAGTTCTTCTTCACTAACCTCTTCTGTTGGATGAACATCTGTCACTCCAAAATTCCCCTCTGTTAAGGTACCTGTTTTATCGAATACAATACGATTTATTCGAAAAGCACCTTCAAATGAGGTACGATTTCGTATTAACAAGCCATTTTTTGCTGCAATAGAAGTTGATCTAGATGTAACAAGTGGCGTAGCTAAGCCAAGGGCATGTGGACAGGCAATAATTAATACCGTAACCATTCTTTCTAATGCAAAATCAAAATCTCCTGTAACCGCCCAATAGGCCAGCGTAATAAGACCCGCAATGATTGCAACATAAAATAGCCACTTTGCAGCAGTATCGGCAAAACCTTGAGCTTTTGATTTCGTTTTTTCTGCATCACTAACTAATTGGATAACCTGAGCAAGGTAAGTATCACTACCTGTTTTTGTTACATTTACTTTTAATACTCCATCGTTATTAATTGCTCCACCAATAGCATTCATTCCTGCAATTTTTTCAACAGGGACAGACTCTCCCGTTAACATTGATTCATCTACTGTTGAATGTCCTTCAAAAATTACTCCATCTAAAGGGATTTTTTCTCCTGGTTTAACTAATATATGATCACCTGGTTTTAAATCTTCTACAGAAACATCTATAATATTTCCAGAGGCGTCAATTTTATGAGCTTCTTTTGGCATTAATTTAATCAGCTCTTCTAATGCCTTCGATGCCCCTATAATTGATTTCATTTCAATCCAGTGACCTAAAAGCATAATTACTATTAAGGTTGCTAATTCGAAGTAGAAGTCACTTCCTTCAATAAAGAAAGCAGTTAAGGTGCTATAAACATAGGCAGTAACGATCGCCAATGTAATTAATAACATCATACCCGGAACTCTTCCTTTTATTTCACCCCATGCGCCAAGTAGGAATGGTTTTCCTCCGTAAAAGAAAACTACTGTAGATAATAAGAATAATAAGAAAGTATCGCCAGTGAAATCAACATGATAGCCAAATAACATTTGAATCATCATAGATAAATACGAAATTGGTATTGTTAAAACTAATGATACCCAGAAACGCTTTTTGAAATCTCCAATTGAGTGACCATGGTGTTTATCATGACCTCCTTCATGATTTCCATGATGATTCTGGTTATGATGTTCATGCTCACTATGTGAACGGTGATTCTGTTCATTTTGATTATTTTCGCTATGCTCTCCTATATGATAATCGGACTTCTCATTAACATTTTGACTACGAGGTTCATGTACTTCAGGTTTATGTTTAGATTGGTGATAATCATGATGATGTTCCTTTTGGTTATAATCATCTTTGCTTTTTGATTCCATGTTCTTACCCCTTTTCATTAATAAATCGAAAAATTATTAAGAATGGTATTACACTACTTATCATTTATAAAACTACATAACTAAATATAATATACATGTTAAATATGCAAAATTTATCAAAAATTAAATCTATTCCGCACATTTGCTGATGCAAGGGGCATTCTAACTTTTACCTAACAATTATCTTTCCGACCATCCCCAATTCTTTATGTCCTGGAACTGTACAAACAAATTCATATGAACCAGCAGTAGTTGGTATAAATCTTACACTTTGTGTTTCTTTAGAGTTTGCGTGTAAATGAATCATATTAGCTTTCGAGCTATGGTCATGATCTGATTGAACCTCATTAATATTAGGTAATATTACTTCAATATCATGTTCTATATTATCCTGATTATTTAGTATTAAATTTACTGGTTGATCCTTTTCTAAAACAATTTCTGTCTGTTTGTATTCCATATTAAAAGTTTGAACAGTAATATTTTTCGTGTCTACACTTTGATTATTCTCTGTTTTAGTCTGTGTATGGTTGTTATGTATTAATGGCTCTTTAGCTTTGACCTGTTTCTCTGCAAATGTTACCCCTCCCATAAAATAAACAGAAATAAATAACCCAATTAATAAGGGTTTAAAAATTGCCACTTTGCTTTGTAAATATTCCGTACCATTTTTTCTAGGAAGAATTACAAATAAAAAGATTGTTGAAATTGATAAGAAAAGGAAAATTCTCACTAAATACATTGACTGATTTCCATTTATCATTTCACCTAACATTGCACCCATCATACCACTCATTAATCCAGTCATTGTGCCCTCTAATACAGACAGCAAACTATAGTTCATACCAATTAGTAACCCCACAACAGAACCTATTAGACAAGCTAACACTGTCGAAAAAAATAATTCACCTTGAAATGTAGTACCAAGGAGTATCCCTACTGTTAAACCAGTGTTCATACTAAAAAACATTGTTATCATCATACATTGCATCAAATTAACTTTGTTCTTCTCATATCTAGATATCATCAAAACACATATTGTTAGCACTGCCAGTGAGACTAAAATAAATATTTGATAAAACCCCATCAATCCACCCTTTCTAACCACCCTTAATGTATACCCTTATATGGTATGCATAAATCTGTTATTTAATTAAATTTTCTTGATTTATTCTAATATGGGATTTTATTCTCCTGGATCTACAAGATTTACAATTTAAACTGTATATTTGATTTAATCTGCATAATTTTGTTACATAAATGAAAAATTTAGTGTGCAGTTTCTATGTTAATCTTACATTATTCATATTAATTAGTGTTTGTTGAGAGGAGTAAGGTAATAGGTGAAGAAGAAATGGTTACTACCAATATTTGCATCCTTTATGATTTTTACAGGTGTAGGTGCAAATAATACAGAAGCAGCAGCAGTATCTGATTTAACAACTACTGCAAAGAATTATCTTGGAGCCCCATATAAACTGGGTGGGACAAATATTAAAACAGGTGTTGATTGTTCGGCATATACACAATTAGTATTTTCAAACTTGAGTATTTCCTTAAATCGAACTTCAAAAGCACAATATCAACAAGGAACATCAGTTTCAAAAAGCGAATTGGTAGCTGGCGATCTTGTATTTTTTAATACTTCTGGTTCAGGTGTTTCTCATGTTGGAATATACATAGGAAGTGGCAATTTTATATCAGCAACACCGAGTTCGGGTGTTAAGATTGATAAAATAAATGACCCTTATTATTGGGGATCTCGTTACATAGGAGCCAAACGTGTTGCAGATTTCACAACCGAAGAAAAAAGTGAAGTTAAAGGTTCTGAAATTGATTTTAGTGTTTATGCATCTCGTGGTGAAGTAGCTCTACAACTTGCACAAGCATTAGGATTAAATATTTCTGATAAAAGTTCATCATTCACAGATGTAAAATCATCTTCTGAATATGCAGGTGCTGTAACTGCGTTAAACAAACTAGATATATTTAGTGGAGATACAAACGGTAAATTTAATCCAAATTCACCTATTACACGTGGTCAGCTTTCAAAAGTATTAGTTAAAGCTTTCGATTTAAAACAACAAGGGAATGCAGAAGTATTCTCAGATGTTCCCGCATCTCACTGGGCTAAAGATTATATTTCTGTCTTATCATCTAATAAAATTACGAATGGTAAGGGTGACGGTACTTTTGGCTTAAACGATAAAGTTACCTTAAAACATTTAGATGCCTTTTTGAATCGGTTAACTAAATAAGTTAGCGAATAGAATAAAATAAATAAAAAACATTAATATTTCTATAAAAAAGGCTTGGTATATGTACCAAGCCTTTTTCTAATTACATAATAATCTATTTTATATTCCCCAATAAGTGATGGTGTCAAGGATGCCAATGAAAATTAGCACAATTCCAGTAATCCTTTGTATGACTCTTCCTGCCCTCATACTTTTTTTCATGATTAATCCCTTTACATCAAAATACCATATTAGCCCTAAAATCATGATAAGAGGAATCGATGTTGCGACTCCAAATATTGTAGGGAGCACTAATCCATAAGATGTAGATGCTACTGTAGGCATTAGCCAAACGAAAAAGAGCACAAACATTGTAGGACAAAATGAAATTGCAAAACTTGCTCCCAAAAGAAATGAGCCTATCTTTCCTTCTTTTAGACTTCCTGGTATACGAAGATTAAAATGTTCTAAAAGACGAAAATTTAAAAATTCAAACAGTACAAGGCCAGTAATAATTAATAAAGGACCAATTATTTTTCTGAACAATGGGAAGTATTCTGTCATTTTTGTTTCAAATGACTGACCGAAAAACCAAGCGAGTAATCCGATCGCGCTATAAATTATTACTTTTCCCATAATGAAAGATATAATTACACCCCAATTGTTGCTCTTTTGAATAGTTCTATTTCCATAAAGGGTTATTGCACTAATGTTTCCTGTCAACTGACATGGTGCTACAGCGCCAATTAGCCCTAGCAGAAGAGCTATAAAAATTGGTGAATGATCATATGAATGTAAAAAAGTAGCGACGGGATTACTTATTATTTGACTTATTTGAGACAAAAAATTGTACATTTTATTGTCACCTTTTCCAGTTATTTATTGGAAGTTAATTTACCATTGAAGGCTAATTCCCCCCAGTTTAGTCCCTTATCTTTAGATTTATAAATGTTTAATTTATCTGTAATTATAACAATCTCATTTTCATTATTTGGATTCGAAGCAATAAAGATGATAGGGTCTGTCATAATTTCTTCAGGTAATTCTATATTCTTTTCTAAACCCTTTTCTAAAGAAAAAGACTTTAGATATACTTTGCTAACATCAAAATAAGTATAATATCCACCAGTCTCGGTTAATGCTATGTACGTAACCATCTGAGTTGAATTTAATATTGAAAAGTTTTGTCCAAAATCCTTTGAAATATATATCCCCTCTTTACTACCTACTAAAAGTAATTCTTCTTTTGATGGATGTGCAGCTATATTTGATATATTAGTTATATTAAGCCCACTCATTGTTGCTTCAATCCAAGTTTTCCCCTCATCTAGAGAATAATTTAATCCACCCTTTAATTTTTTATTGGGTGTCTCATTGAAAACATAGACCACATTCGAATCATATCCAGCTGTTAAGTAATGAAAATCAATTTCTCCATAAAAGGCTAATTGGTCCAAAGTTGCACCCCTGTCTGTGCTTTTAATAAGTCCTAAAGGATTTTCAAGTTTTGACCCTTGCTCGGGATGTCCACTTGCATAAAATCCCTCTCGTACAGCAGAAAAACCCATATAATCATGTTTTTCACTATTAGCTTCTTTCCAACCATCCTTTCCGTACTGGTATAAACCGTAATGAGTGGCAACGACAAACTCATCTCCTCCATTTGTATATCCTACACCATGGACATGATCAATTTGACTATTTTCCATCTTCACAAAAGAGTATTCATTTTTTGAACTACAAGCTGTTAAAATTACAAGTGCTAATGGTATACCAAATATTATTTTTAAAATCCCCACAAGTATCCCCCTTATTATATACACTTTCGTATCTAACCTGCTGTATTTAATAGAATAATTTGATCCCTAACTCAATTTCATTGTTGTAATACAAGTACCATCATTTTCAAATGTAGAAAACTCAGATTCCACCGTTTTTCCTTGATGCTCAATTTTTATTAGGTACGATTGTTCACTTGGCAACCATAAATCAATAAATCCATTCGCTTCTGTTTTTAAGGTGTCATCTACTAGGACATTACCTTCGGTATCCTTAATATATACCTTGAACTGTTCACTTACCATTTCACCTTGGCATCCCGTTAAACTGTGGTTTTCGCAAGGATGTGTTTCATTTATGTAAGGGGCAATTGAAACAAAAAACTCATTTTTTGGAAGTTCATAAACTCGCTCAATTCCATCATTGTCTGTTACTAATAGTTGTTTAGATGTTATAGAAGCGGACTCAGCTGTAACATTTCGGGCACTATAGTCTTGAACTAATTCCTTAATTTCACTACTTTCAGTTTTTATAGAACTGTTTTCCTCACTCTTACTTTCTTCACTACATGCTGTCATTAGAACAACTGCAAAAATAGTACTAATAAGCATTTTTAATTTCATTTTTACTTTACACCTCTTGGTTTTTATTTAAATTTAGTTCCATTTATAACCGATTCCCCAGACAGTCTTTAGAAATTCACTAGTAGGAAAACCTGCTTTCTTCAACTTTTCTCTCAAATTGCGAATATGGGAATCAACTGTTCGAATATCCGTTTCTGTTTCATAATCCCAAGCCGCATTGAGCAATTCTTCCCGAACATAAACTTTAGAAGGTCTAGACATCAGCGCCTTCACAATGAAAAATTCTTTCGATGTAAGTTGAGCTTTCGAATTTTGATAATACAAGGAATACTTTTCCGTGTCTAAATAGAATTCGTTATATACAACTTTTTCAACATTACTCTCATCTATTTCCGAAACTCTTCTTAAAATCGCATTAACTCTAGCAATTAATTCTCTTTCATCAAATGGCTTTGTAAGATAATCGTCTGCGCCGATATCTAATCCCTTTACTAAGTTCATTTTATCGGATCTAGCGGTAAGCATAATTATAGGCACTTGTGAAAATTCACGTATCTTTTTACAAACTTCCCAGCCATCCATTTCAGGCATCATTACATCTAATATAACCAAATTTACTTTTTCATTTCTAAGTGTTGCTAAAGCACTTTTTCCAGTTTTTTCTTTTAGACATTTAAACCCTTGTGGAACTAGAAACAATTCAACTAAATCTAACATTCTTTGTTCATCGTCAACTAAAAGAACGGTTTGCATCTATTTTTTCTCCTTTTATATCGTTATTTTAAACGTACTACCCTTCTCTATTTTGCTTTTGACCTCAATGGTTCCTCCATGTGCATCTACTAATTCTTTCACAACAGCAAGGCCGATTCCTGAGCCTCCGTATGCACGTGATCTTGATTTTTCAACTCGATATAATTTTTCAAATATAAATTCTATCTCGTTTGATGGAATACCAATACCAGTATCAATGACAGAGATAACGGTTTTCCCATCCTTTGCATGTGCTTCTAAACAGACCTCTGAATTTTCGTTTGAGTAATTTAAAGCATTATCTAATAAATTTAGTATTATTTGTTCTAATCTGAGAGCGTCAGCATAAATTTGTAAATTGCTTTCACAAATAAGATTTAGTTTAATTTTTTTTATTTCAAATGAAGGGGATACGAACTTATAAATATTCTCTAAAAACGGTTTAGCCAAGAAATGTTCTTTAGAAATGGTGAAAGAGTTTTCATCCATTCGTGCCAAATCCAATAAGTTTTTCATTAATTCTTTCATTCGGTTTGATTCTTCACCAATAATTTCTAAGTAATATTTACGGTCCTTATCACTCAATTCTTCTCTTTTTGCAACTTTTGAATATCCAATTAAATATGTTAGCGGTGTATTTAATTCATGCGCAATAGAAGCAAGAAACTCATTTCTCTCATTCTTTAATCTTTTTAAGTCTTTTGCTAATTTGTGAATGGAATTTGATAAATCCCCTAGTTCATCACTCCCCAAATTCGGTAAATTTACTTCAAAATCACCTTTACTTAATTTCTCAGTTGCTTCTTTCATTCTGATTAACGGTCGAGTTAGAATTTTAGATAATAACGCATATATAATAAATAAAACGATTAAACCTATAATTCCAGATATAACAAAATGCAAGTTCATATCATCAACCATTTGATTAATTGATTTTGTACTTTGAAACATTAAGACTACGCCTGATTGATTTTGATCTATTACGTACGGGTGTACGCTAACAATGTACGGAAGATTTCTCCAATCCGAAACTACTATGTAATCTTTTTCACTATTAAAATCGTCTACAAAAAGTTGGTACTCTTCTTGCAACATATAGGATTTATCGGAACTACCAATAATGCTTCCTGTCCGGTCTATTATCATTACTTTACGATTTTCATTTTTTTCCATTAAAACTATATGTTTTATCGTTGTATCTGAATAATGTTCAATAAGAACATCTCTATGATTTGCACCATTTGCCAATAATAATGAGAACTCTTCTTCTACCCTATTACTAATCATATTTTGATGAAGGTAATACATCAGAAGTGATTCCATTATTAGCACTACTATGAAAAAACAACCCGCTAATTTTGTAGAAATTCTATTCACTTTTATTTTTGCTCTCCCTACATCAAAAAAATCTTAAAACATAAATAGATTATAAGCTAAATTAACTTTCTAAAATCCTGTGAATCCACCGAAAAATGGCGTTAATAAAGCAATAATTTTTGTCATCCAATCAAAATACAATAAAATTCCCATTATTATCATAATAAAGCCACCTAACTTCATAAAAATGTCACTACGTTTTTGAAGAAATTTCATTTTCCCAATAAATAGAGACATTATTAAAAATGGTATCGAAAAACCAAGTACATAAAATAACATATACCATATGCCTCTATCTGGATCCGAAATACCTAAAGCAATAACTCCTGCCAAAATTGGTCCAGTACATGGTGTCCAACCTGCAGCAAACCCCATACCGATAATAATTGTTCCTAAATATCCCTTTGGTCGTGATTTAATTAAAAATTTTTTTTCCGATTGAAGAAAATCAAATTTGAGGAATCCGAGAATTACTAAACCAAAAATAACAATAATAATTGCGCCAATTTGTCTAAGTAAATCTTGATACTGAATGAAAAGTGTTCCAATAATAGAAGTTGAAAATCCTAACGCCATAAAGATTACAGAAAAGCCTAGTAAAAAAAATAAAGTATGTAATAATGCTTTCCGATTTAATATGCCCTTTTCTTCCTTGAGTTCGTTAAAGGAGATTCCCGTAATATAAGATAAAAATGCCGGGTAAAGAGGTAGTGAGCATGGAGAAATAAAAGATAAAAGTCCTGCTCCAAATGCAAGAAATAGATTTAATTGAGTAACCACATATTTTCACTAATCCTTTCTCAAACCGTATTTATTATTTAGTAATAGGTGATGATAGTATAAGTAATAAATATGGAGAAATTATGCAGATAATTAATTTATAATTGTTTAGTATAGATTAATAGATACGAAAAAACCTAACATAGAAATATGTTAATTTAAAATAAAAAGATGTCCACCTATTGATGGACACCTTTATGACTTTATTTAGTAGATAGTTCTTTTTCTGTTACCCATTTGTGATTTTTTACTTGTTCTCCAGTTGCTGAAGTATAATCAACCATATAAACAGTTGTTTCTTCAGCAGAATCTATTATAGCAGCTGCTCCTTGCATTCCTTCCATATGATCAGCATTAAGTGTTACTTCTGATCCCGGTTCCAAAGGTGCTTCACCAGCATCCTCTGTTTCTTCATGAATAACCCACTTATGATTTTTAACAGGTTCTCCTCCTGTAGTAGGTGTATAGGAAACAGTATATACAGTTGTATCATAAGCTCCTACAATTGTTGCTTCAGCGTTTTTCATACCAGGCATGTGATCAGCTTGAATAATTGCTGTACGTCCTACAGAAAATGTAGGATTTTGAGCTTCTTTCAAATCTTTTGGAACTTCACCTGACCCAGAGTGATTCATTGTAGCGTGATCCATGCCTGTCTCACTTTCATTATCAACTCCGACATCCTGTTCCTTTAACATTTCGTTTGTTTCTTCTTGTGTGGATTCATTTTGAGAAGTATTTTCATTCCCTTCCCCGCTACATGCAGAAAGTGCTAAGGCAGCAGAGATAGAAATAATTCCAATCATAAATTTATTAGCCATTGTAAATCCCTCCTATATTATTATGGTATTTACCCCCGGTTTCCTAAACTAAACGTGGACTGTTGGACGGATGCATACTTGCTTTGCCCATTTATGAGAACTTACTAGCAAAATCAGGGGTTATAATCCCGAACGGGTCAATACCCTCGAACATTAACAAACAATTGAATATAATTTAGTTTAAATTCATAACGTGTAAAAAAAGAGGTGTTAACTTCGAATGAAGTGGGTATCTACCAGTTCAAAAAAACGCTTAAGTTTAATAATTTCTGGATTAATCTTTTTTGGTATAGTCGTTGTTATCAGACTGTTTTATGTTCAAGTTATACAACATGATGAACTAACAGAACTTGCGAAAGAAAACTGGGATAGAGAAATTCCGTTTGCTTCGGAAAGAGGGGAAATTGTAGATCGTAATGGTGAAGTTATTGTTACAAATGAACTTGCGCCGACCCTTTATTTTATGCCTTCACAAAACGATAATATTGAAGAAGCAGCAAAACAAATTGCCTCGGTGTTAGATTTAGATACTCAAAAATTGTATGAGAAAATGAACAAACGCGTTTCTATAGTAAAACTTGCGCCAGAAGCAAAAAACATTACGTATAAGCAAGCTGTAGAAATTCAAGGTCTTAATATAGACGGGCTGTATAGTGGAGTAGATTATATAAGACAATATCCATATGGAAATTTATTATCTCGATTTATTGGATTTACTGGGTATGATACTCAAGGACTTGCGGGTATTGAATATCAATATGATAAAGTATTAACTTCTAAAGATGCAGCGATTCGACTATTTACAGATGCAAAAGGAAATCCTTTACCTCATGTTGATGACGAACGGCGTAATGGTGAACAAGGAGCAACCGTAGAACTAACCATTGATTTGGAAGTGCAAATGGTTGTTGAAAGAGAATTATCACAAGCGATGGAAAAATATGATGCTGACCAAGCTTTAGCCATTGCGTTAGATGTTAATACTGGAGAAATATTAGCACTGTCATCTTTTCCTACTTTTAATCCTGCTAATTTTGAAGACGTAGACCAATCAATTTATAACCGAAACTTACCTGTATGGATGACATATGAACCAGGTTCTACATTTAAAATTATTACACTAAGTGCAGCACTTGAAGAAAATGTTGTAGATTTAGAAAAAGATATGTTTTATGACAAGGGATATACAATGGTAGAAGGAACAAGGCTTCGTTGTTGGAAACGTGAAGGACACGGCAGTGAAACATTTTTAGAAGTTGTAGAAGATTCATGTAACCCAGGTTTCATTGAAATGGGTCAACGTGTTGGTTCTAAGAAGCTCTTACAATATATAAAAGATTTTGGCTTTGGTAAAAGTACTGGTTCGAACATTACTGGTGAATCCTCAGGGATTTTATTTTCTGAAGAAGGTTTTGGACCAGTGGAACACGCGACGACCTCGTTTGGTCAAGGGATTGCCGTTACACCAATCCAACAAGTCCAAGCCGTTGCGGCTGCAGTAAATGGTGGGAATTTATATACTCCGTACGTTGTATCAAAAGTAGTTGATTTAGAAACTGGTAATACCGTACTTGAAAATAAAACAGAATTGAAACGTACGGTGATTAGTGAAGAAACTTCTGCAAAAGTTCGCGCTGTATTAGAATCGGTTGTTGCAAATGGTTCTGGTCGAGCAGCATTTCGTGATGGTCTTCGCATTGGAGGGAAAACCGGAACCGCACAAAAAGTAATAGATGGTCGTTATAAAGACGGAGAATATATCGTATCATTTATTGGATTTGCACCTGCCGATAATCCAAAAGTGGTTGTATATGTTGCTCTCGACAATCCGAAAAGTTCCACTGTTTTTGGAAGTACAATTGCTGCGCCAATTGTTGGACAAATTATAGAAGATATCGCACCAAAGGTTGGTATTCAAGTTAACCGTGAAGGTCAACTTGAAAAACAATACCGTTGGGGAGACCCGTTGACGGAGAGAGTTCCAAATTTAATAGGATATTCTGTTGATGAAATCAAAGAATTACAGTATTCCTTTAAAATTGAAATACATGGTGAAGGAAAAATAGTAACATCACAATTACCAGAGGCAGAAAATATTATTGAAAAAGATGGTACCATTCATCTTTTTTTAGATGATGACAATTAATTTATAGTTGTTAGGTTTATTTAGGCAGACCTAATTTAGAGAGACGGGATTTAGCAAGAAATACTCATTGAAATGTGCGAACTTTATTACGTTTCTAACTTCAAAACTAATGCTATTAGTTGGTATCCTATAACAAGTATTACTATATCTATATGAATCAGATTTCTAGTTTATAGTAATGCCATCCAAACCATTATATATTTAAATTTATATAGGAAATAAATGCCAAGTGATTTGCTGCAACTTAAGCCTAAGAACAAACCCCCTAAAAAGATTGCAGACTATATGGCGACAAAAATAAAAGGTTTCGTCGGTGAGCGGTTTTAGTATTCGGATAATTCGTCTTAAATCGTTTGCTACTCAGCACTCTGGCACGATTATGAGCGAAACACTTGCATATGCAGTTATTTATCCGGTTCTAAATTTTAAATATTCGCGGCATTTTCACTTTTCAATATGCTCGTGATGGTTTCTATACAAGCCAAATATAATGCAACCAACCTTTTCTGGAGTTTTAATTGATATGCCCAAAAGAGGTGTACTTTATTTTATAGAGGCTAATTCAATCTGTTGGCAATTTAATTCATATAAATAGATCACGTAACAATCAAGCATAATTGATTGTTTTGAATAATAGTTTTACCTCATTCATATAGTGGTTTAGAGGTGAGTTAAACGTGCCAAATAAATTAATTGCTTTTTTGGGATTTATTTTACTATTATTTTTTTCGCCGTTTGTTCCAGTAATTCTTTTTAGTTCTCTTCCTCAAAATTCAGACATTATTGTAAATCAACCTGAAATTAACCAAGAAAAAAAAATAGTTGGAGAAAAATTCGATAGTAGTAATCAACTTGTCTCTTCGTCAAGTAAGACAACCATTTTGAAAACTAACGACCAAATTGAAACTAAAAAAGCATTAATTCTTTTCACCCATTCACACGAAGCTTTTATTCCTATTGTAAAAAATGTAAGTGGTCAAACAACTGTTTACCATCCACAGTCGAACATTACAGCATTTGAAGATGTAATAAAAAATTATTTTGAACTTAATTCAATCAATGTAGAAATTCTTGCAGTGGATACAATGGATAAAATGAAAAAAACAAATCGTAGTTTCTCAGAAGCATACGATGTTGTTCGTCCATACCTAGTAACTCAACTTCAAAACAGCAATTATGATATAATTATTGACCTTCATAGAGATTCCACAAAAAGAAAATTATCAACACTAAAATATAAAAATGAGAATTATGGAAAACTTTATTTTGTTGTAGGTGAAAATAATCCGAATTACATAACAAATAAAACCTTCGCCGAGGAAATTTCATCTTCTTTAAACGAATATATACCTGGAATTTCCCGTGGTGTTATCAGTAAAAAAGGGGAGCATGTAGACGGTATCTATAATCAAGATCTTGCAAAAAACATGATATTAGTTGAAATGGGGGGGATAGAAAACACGCAAGATGAAATTAATCGTACAATATCTGTCCTTTCTAAAGCCATCTCCACTGTCTTGCAAAAATCATCTTTAAAGGATTTATAACTATATTGTATGATTATCATATTTAAAAAGGTAAGGACTTGAAATGATTTGAGTGGATGACTGTGTTTTAAAACATGAAGTTTGGAGAGTATTTATTCTTTGTAAATTTCCTAAAGCAACAGGCACAAAAGAAGTAAAGGAGTGAGACCTATTAGTCACGACTAATAATTCTCACTCCTTATTTATAATAACCTTTTGAATTAGGGAAGTTAGCACAATTCCCTATTAAAAAGTAGAATTCATTAAACCTTATATCTATTCAAGAAATCATTTCCACCCATACGTTTTAAAAACTTATGGAATGCTTCTCGCTTTTTCCCTAATTCCGAATATTCTATAATAATTTTTTCTACGGTATCATACAATTCTTCCGGTGTAAGATTCTCAACCATCAATGAACCAACTTCTGCGTCTTTCCCTTTTGCCTTTCCACCTACATACAAATTGTAATGGTCTCTAATCTTCATAACACCGATGTCGCTTAACATAGGTTCCCCACAACCAACAGCACAACCTGTATAAGCAACTTTTAGGGTAAATGGAACAGGCTTTCCTGCAATACGACGATTTAATTCCTTTGCAACCGGCATTCCTTCTTCTTCGTCCCCTTTGCAGAAATTGCAGGTTCTTAGACTTTTTACAAAGTTGCCAACTGGATAACAAGCTAATCCTACATTCTGAAATTCCTCTATAATTTCTTCAATTGAATCTCTCGAGACTTCTATATAGAGTTGCTGGAAGGTAGTTAACTCAAGTTCTTCGTCCTCATTCATATATTTTAATATGGTAACAAGTTGTTTTGAGTTAAGTTTTGCTCCAAATCCTATTCCTCCATTAATAGCAATCTTTACTTTTATACCGCTATCCTCCATATGGTTTTACCACCTTCCTTAAACGTTTTCCACAATAATTAGGGTTATATCTGCCGCTAAATATAGCGACAGATGATATTGATTATTTTATTTTTGTAAATTAACTCTTTGTAAGCGTAATGCGTTCAATACTACTGACACCGAACTGAATGCCATCGCTGCGCCAGCTACCCATGGCGCAAGTAACCCTATTGCAGCAATTGGAATACCAATCGTATTATAAGCAAATGCCCAGAATAAGTTTTGTTTTATATTACGCATTGTTTTCCTACTCATTATGATTGCATCCGCTATACTATTTAAATCGCCTCGAATAAGTGTAATATCTGCAGCTTCCATGGCAACATCCGTACCTGTACCAATAGCCATTCCTATATCGGCTGTTGCAAGCGCAGGTGCGTCATTAATACCATCACCAACCATTGCTACTTTTTTGCCCTGTTGTTTCAGTTTATTTACTTCTTCTGCTTTTCCCTCAGGGAGAACTTCTGCTATAACTGAATCAACACCTACTTCTTTACCAATGGCTTGGGCTGTTCGTTCATTATCACCTGTCATCATGATTACTTGAATGCCCATTTCTTGTAAGCGATGGATCGCTTCTCTAGACGTATCTTTTATTGTATCTGCTACAGCAACTAGCCCTGCATATTTGCCATTAATTCCAGCTAGCATTGCAGTTTTCCCATTGCGCTCTAATTCTTCCATCGTAGGGAGAACAGATTGTATATCAATTCCATATTGCTGCATGAGTTTACGTGTACCAATAATTACACCTTGACCTGACACCGTTGCTTGAACACCATATCCCGGAATTGCTTCAAAAAATTGAATGTTACCAAGCTCAATGCCTTTATCTTGAATACCTTGAACAATCGCTTCTGCTAATGGGTGTTCTGATTGTTTTTCTGCTGCACCGATTAGTGACAAAAATTTTTCTTCGTCTTGGCCATCAGCTACTAAAACATCTGTTAATACAGGTTTACCATGTGTAACAGTACCTGTTTTATCTACTACTACTGTGTCGATGCTTTGTGTTTGTTCTAGATGTTCTCCACCCTTAAACAAAATACCAAATTCTGCTGCACGACCGCTTCCTGCCATAATGGAAGTTGGTGTTGCTAAACCAAGCGCACATGGACAAGCAATTACAAGAATGGCAATTAACACTTCCAGTGCTGGTGTAAACTCGCCGGGTTTAACCCATATAATCCATACTAAGAACGTAAGAATTGCAAATCCTACTACGATGGGTACAAAAATACCTGATATTTTGTCGGCCATACGTTGTATAGGTGCTTTTGAACCTTGTGCATCTTCTACCACTTTAATAATTTGGGCTAATGCTGTATCACGCCCAACTTTTGTTGCTGTCATTTTGATGAAACCATTTTTGTTAATGGTTGAGCCGTATAATAAGTCACCTGCTTTTTTATCCACTGGTAAGCTTTCACCAGTTAACATTGACTCATCAATAGCACTTGTTCCTTCTACTACTTCACCATCAACAGGAATTTTCTCACCCGGCTTCACTAAAATAATGTCTCCGGTTACCACTTCTTCTAACGGTACTTCTTTTTCAATTCCATCACGTACTACGATAGCTGTTTTTGCTTGAAGACCCATTAATTTTTTAATTGCTTCTGATGACCGGCCTTTTGCCTTTGCTTCAAATAATTTGCCTAAAACAATAAGTGTGATTAATACTGCACTTGTTTCAAAGTATAATTGTGGTCCGTGGTGTGCTCCAACAGTTATAATTGCTTGATATACACTATAAAAATAAGCTGCCGAAGTCCCCATCGCTACAAGTACATCCATGTTAGCACTACCGTTTCGAAGTGACTTATATGCCCCTACATAAAACTGTTTCCCAATAATAAATTGTACCGGTGTTGCCAATAACATTTGAATCCATGGATTCATTAAGAAATCTGGGACATATAAGAATGATGTAAACGAAAAGTGTCCGACCATCGTCCATAATAATGGTAATGATAAAATCGCTGAGAATATAAATTTACGTTGCTGGTCTTTAATATGCTTTTCACGGTGATCTCCTTGCCCTCTTTCATCTAGCTTTTGGTGTGCACCGTAACCCAGCTTTTCAACTTTAGAAATTATATCTGAAATAGTGACTTCTGAAGGATTAAATTCAATTGTTGCCTTTTCAAGTGCTAAATTGACATTTGCAATTGCAACACCTTCCATTTTGTTTAATCCCTTTTCTATACGAGTCGCACAAGCAGCACAAGTCATTCCAGTAATCTCGAATTCCGCTTTTTGTTTGACAACCCCGTAACCAAGTGCTTCGATTTTCTTTTCAAAATCAGCTTCACTTAGCTTTGAAGAATCATATTTAATCGATGATTTTTCAAGTGCTAAGTTAACGGTTGCTTGCTCGACACCTTCCATTTTATTTAATCCTTTTTCAATCCGTGTTGCACATGCAGCACAAGTCATTCCGGTAATTTGAATGCTAGCTTCTTTTGATATCCTACTCACGAATTTCCCGCCTCCCATATACCGTATAGGGGTATATTTTTTTGAAAATGAGAGAGTGCTGTGAAAGCACTCTTATTCTACATCGTACCCTTGATCATCAATCGTTTCTTTAATCTTATCAATAGATACTTGCGTTTCATTAAATGAAACTTCCACTTGTGCAGCATCTAATTTTACTTTTACTTCGTTAACTCCTTCTAATTGACCAACACTTCCTTCGATCGCCTTTACACAATGCCCGCATGACATTCCCTGTACATTTAATGTTACATTTTGCATTTTTTATTTTCTCCTTTTATTGAAATTTTATTTATTCAAATTTAAATACCCAGAGGTATTTTTAAGTTTTTATTTTTTCATTAACTTTTGAATTGTTACCACTAATTCGTCGAGTACCGCTTCATCACCTTCTGAAAGGCGATCAACTACACATCCCTTTAGATGACCTTCTAAAAGAATTTTGGCTACACTATTTAATGCAGATTGTGTGGCAGAAAGTTGTGTAATTACATCATCACAATAAACATCTTTATCTATCATTCCTTTAATTCCTCGAATTTGGCCTTCAATTCGATTTAATCGACTTGTTAAATCTTTCTTTACACGTTCCGAGTGATGACTTTTCCTGCATGTTTCATCAGATTCAGTATGACCTTCCACATCTTTCAATGAGTTTTCCATTATCATAACCTCCTTACTTTAAACACAATATAGCATACCCCCACACCGTATGTAAAGTAGGGAGATAAAACAAAACGTTTTTTTATTCCATTCCTTATCCCTTTTTAGTTTCAACAATTTAAGAAATTTTACTCTTTTAAAGACTTTTCTATAAAATTTTTTACCTTCTAAAAAAAATTCTTATATTTCGGTTATTTTAAAGCCGTTTTTGGGTAATATAATTCTGTATTAATCAAAGGAGGGGAATATAATGGCACATGAACAATATCAGTCTGTAATTGATTCACTTCATGAATGTATGATTGCGTGTAATCATTGTTATGATGCTTGCTTAAAAGAGGAAGATATGAAAATGATGGCGGAATGTATTCGTCTTGATCGGGAGTGTGCAGATATTTGCGCTTACTTCGAACAAGCGATTGGAAGAGGTACGCCGTTTATTTCACAGTTCGCAGAATTGTGTGCAACAATTTGTGAGGCATGTGGTAATGAATGTAAAAAACATAATCACGAGCATTGCCAAAAGTGCGCTGAGTCTTGCTTTAAATGTGCAGAAGCCTGTCGAAAACTCATTGCTTAAATTCCCCCTATAAAAAAGGAGGGTATTTTCTACGGGATACCTCGTTTTTAATGATTAGAACGCCAACCTTTTAAAGGTTGGCTTATTTTAATGTTTTTTACCCGATGGTATATATCAGTCAGAAATAAAACATCACCAAAAGGAGGACTTCTTTTGACAAGCACTACAAATGATAGAATCATTAATAATTACAGGTGTCCTTTTCCTATAACCCCATTTTAAGCAAAGAGTTTGTGCGTGCAGAATCGGGCCTTGAGGTCATAGACCATTATGTCCACCGTTATCCTGATTCCGGACTATAAAGACCACCTGTATGTTGTTTTTTAGATGGATCCTTAATTAGGTGTTTATCATATAATTAATCAATTGTTATTCCCCCCTGCTTACTATAACCACTACCGCCTGTCGAAGTAGTGATGTCCATGTTTGCAAACTTTAGTCTAAAAATTCTAGATAATCGTTTGGCTTAATAATTATTTCTGTACCTTCTTTGGCATTAGCCCTGCCCTCATTAAATTTATTTTGTTTTAATTTCCCCATAACCAGGCTCGGATGGCCAATCAGTTCATCATCCTTAAAAGTGAAATATTTAAAGTAACGTTCAAAGACGACTAGCGTAAAGTAATAATTATCTTCAATCATATTGAAGTACCATACGCGCGGTAATCGAACAATTTTAGTGATTGTTCCATGTACAAAATATAGCACATCTAATGCTAAATTCTTCATAACTTTTGTGTGAGCTGTTTGTTGGTCTACAATTAATTCACTAATTGGAATTTTAAAGCCAGTAATCGATATGATTACTGAGGCTAATAGATCCGGTTCACCAGTTAAAAATAGTTTTTTCAAACCTTTTAATGTAGTTAAAGTTTTAGGCTGCTTGGGACCATCATTAGGTACTTTTAAAGTTCTTCCAGTTACCTCTTGCTCGTTTGGTCGGCCACGGTCCTGGGCAACATATTCAGGATCCAGTTTATTTAAGTTAGCCTTACAACAATCGGTTCTACCTGAGTAATCATTTCTTTCTGCAGCTGCATTATTTTCCCTACACTTTCAGTAAAGGTCATTGGTGCAGCGAAAGCACATCCCTCTAAATGTACTGATGCCCCCTTACCACTCGTTTTAAAGAAAGCAACTTTGTTACTTTCCTTTACGAAATGGACCGGTGCTCGACAATCCATACAGAAAATAGGGGTTTGTTGAGACATTTCCTGAAAGTCCGTGGCATTAACAACCGTATTATCTGCTAATTTTGCGGTTAACATGATTCTCTCTCATTCCTCCCGATTCGGGCTTTACAGTGATTGATTTTTTCGATATTAGCAAACGATACAGGTTGTATTTTGCCTGGATATTGACTTTCTACTAATTCGAGTACCTCTGTTTGTAAGTGACCAGTACGATACGATAGTTTACCAGCAACTATTTCCCCATACTTTGTAAAAATGGTATACAATTTTTTATCCAATGGATCACTTAGTATGTCATACACCGTTAAAGGTTGTAACGTCACTATATTTGGTTCTGAAGAATCTTTTAAGCGTGTTTGAATGGATTCTACGTAGTGTGACTGCATATCTTGTACGTTTAGCACACATCTATTAATTTTCATAACAATCTTTTTGTGAAATTCGATTACCACAAATGTTCACACTTGTATTACCTGACCAAAATTTTGGTCAACACATTAAGATTTAATGCCAATCGGCAAAAAAAACGCATCATTTTCCGTTAATGTAGCATCTGCGCGGCAACCGATCGCCCCCACAGTCCCATTAATAATAAAGCTGCAGAATAAATAATGTACTTCTTGCTCACCTTGATTTGTGTGTATTGTAACTTTAGGCTGCTCGACATACTTTTGATAAAACAACAGGTATTCACTAGGGTTTTCATGCTTCGATTGAGCGAGCGTATTCCCTTTCCCATCTAAAATCTTTACAGTAGCCCCTTCACTAGCGAAAATAGACTTTTCAACATATGGCTCGTTGTTAGCTAGGAACGTATCCGCCTCTAAATAGGATGGTAAGAAGTATTCCTCAATCCATTCATGCTCTTCTTCCGTAAAGAACGCATTTTCTTCATGTAAGCCCCAGATAACGCTCATAACAGCCTTGTTTTCCATTAAAAAGGCACTTGGAGGGTTAATGATAAAAAGCTTCTTAGAAAGCACTAATTCAATTAGCCAAAGCCCTATTGGATTCTTTTCACTATCTTTTTCTTTTAACATATATTCAATGAAACCTGTTGGACGATATAAAATATCAACCTTCTTCCCGGTATCATCATATACACCCTCACCTTTTACGATTTTCAGCTGTTCGAACGGTACAAAACGGGCACCACCTACAGAATCTTGTAATAAAAGCGTTGTGTGAACATCCTCTCGGGAATTGGCACATGCCGTAAATACAATGTTAGGGAACGAAGCATATTTATTTGTTCGTACAGCTAGATTGACCGCCTTTTCTAAATAACTAAGAAGTCCCTCGTTTGGATCACGCAACCCGAAATGTTCACATACAGCCCCATTGACGCTATAGGCTTCTTTAAGGAACGTCGATGTATCAGCATTAATTTCAATGCATTTAAAGGAATTACCGCTAGGGATAAGGTCAATACGAGCAATTACAGTTGGGACAGGTAAGGTTTTCATTCGCACAAAATTAATTGTTTCAATTGGATAACCCATATCGCATAACACATTGGGGTGAACAGTTTGCAAGAGCGCGGTCACTTTAAAGAAAATAGCGGTGATTCGTTCCGAAGCTAATCGAAGGGCAGAAACTCGTTCCTCTGTAATCGGCATAACATCATATAACGCATATTCGTGGTCCTCTGTATCAGGCAAGAAACAGGGAATTTTATTATAAAGTTGTTCTCGCTTCAACCGCTGTTGAGCGAGATCATAATGTGATTTCATAACCATAATCTATTTGCACACCTCGGTAATGTTCAATTTCAGCTAAATGTGGCTCTTGTAATACCGTATATTGCTTAAAGTAAGCAGACGTATCACTATGCCATTGTTCATGATATTCATTCCATTCATTAATATTGGCAGCATGGACAACTGGCTCATTAACATGCCCTAAATTACCTGTAACGGTAACGCCAATTAATACAAGTTTAGTTCGAGTAGCCATAACGATTACTTCCCTTCCAGGTACATGATTTCAAGTACTTTTTTAGATGGTTTCAATGAATAGATACTGTCATTGAAACCGCAAATATGATTAAAAAACATCGTATGTAATATTGAACTTCCTACAAAATAATTTATTTCCCGATTTGTAGGAGCTGGCACAAAGCCCTCATTGTTCAGCTTTTGCAAGTAATAAGGAATATCTTCGGTAATACGCGTAATTAAGCCTTTTTCATCAAATTCACCGCTTAAATGACGCTTTATGTAAATATCGAATGTCTCAATAACAATCGTTTTTAATTGCGCTAACGAATAGGAAGAAACGAATGATTTAAATGATTCATCCACTTTCCACTGAAGTTCAGGGAGCTTTATATTGAAAGCATGTGCTTCATGCTCAATCATAGCCATAAATTCATATGCTGCGATTTCAAGCCACAAATCATAGGTACTATCAATGAAGTTTTCCTCGTCCTTTAAATTTAAATAACAGATACGGACAGTAAATGCCGATACGTCGTCAGTTGGTAGAACATTCACCTTATGCCAATTCTCCAATATATCAAGCTTATGAGTTCGTCGCTTTTGACCGCGCTTGCGCCCTGCAGCGTTCGACTGGGTAATTAAAATTTTCCGCCTAGTTAAGTGTTTTACGATCTATTTTAAGTAGGCTTTATTTGGTGTGATGATGCCATGCTTGGAAGCAGTCGGACCAATCATCATAACATCCTCTGTTGCGGCCGTATTCATAAGAGCCGATAAGTACACTTTATCTTTATAGGTTAATTCACGCTCTAATACCGGCTTTAATTCGTACTGGCAATAATTAAATGCTACGTTCATTGTGCCCTCCCCATTCCAATGCGATATAGTTACTTATTTCTTTATGGTTATCAATCAGGTTCGGTTGATTTTCTTGTAGATACCAAGCCCTCACCAAAAATGCGATAGCAAGACAACCCAACCCGATATAACCGATATATTTTCGTTTCATAAATACCTCACTTCTGTTAATGTCTAGGATCCGATGACTTGCTGATCCCGGTTTAATAAAATGCTGCAGCCATATCAACCAATGTTTTCATTTTTAATATGCCAACCATGCCATACCCGAAGAAAATAACCGCCTTCCCTACAAAGTACGTTAAAATCCCTTTAGACTGTTCCTCGTTATAAACCATAATGCTATCGACTGAATAGAAAAATGACAGCAAGAATAAAATCAGGAACGGTGTAAAGTAACCAATTACAGTGTTATTAGTACCTACAATGAGGAATACCACGACTAGAACAATGATTTGTACAGCTATAAAGACAGTACGAACGCCCTTTGTTCGCTCATACGGTTCTGTATTTCGATTGAAAATAAGCTTCAAGATTAAAGCGATTAACCAAATTGCCCCAAGTGATAGGCTATATAGTGTAAAAAATGATGCGTTTTCCTGTAATACGTCCAAAAATCAAACCAACCTTCAACTATTAAATTTTAGCTATATAGTGTTCGAAGCCTGTATGAAGCGTTACACCTGCATATCTAACCGGTGTTGTAGCTTTAAATACCTTCACTAACAATAAGAAATTCACAATATGGTCTACATATAGCTTTTTGTTCAATTCACTATCATTTATTCGAGCACATGCATTACTGAAAGGTATACTCAATTCCCATGTAATCGCGTAATAATAAGCTAAATCCTCTTTATTCTTGCTTTCGCTCAGACTACTTGAAACCTCTGCTAATTGCGTTTGCATAGCCATGTTCTTGCTCATAACCTCTGAATGTATCTGTTGGAGCTCACTTGTCGTTAATGATAATAATTCAGCTTTCACCTCTGAAGCGTCAAAACGAGCCTTACGTTCTGCCAGTCTCTTGCAAAGACGATAAAATGCCTGGTGAAATGTTTCTGCGTCCGTCAATTTCCCACTAATACGCGGATTTAATAATGTAACCAATCCTAATACCTCCTATCTGCATAACGCGAAGCGAACTGTACAGCTTTAAAATCCGCGCCTATGTTCCGAGTTGAGGGATTCACACTATATGGTTGAGGAATACGCGTCCATTCAATACCCCAATGCTGACATGCATCACATGAAATTAAACTAAAACCGAGTAACGTATCGTAATAATCTGTATCGGTAATAAACTTCTTTAATTGCCGTTCAAACAGTCTGTCTTTTTGAACACTGGGCGCCATTAGATTTATTTCGAAACGGCGTACATTTTTAGAAGGGCACTTATCATTTACGCAACAAGCTGCGCGGCTATATTCAAACAGATGATCATACACGCTTATAATTGTAATAAAGCGGTGGCTATCTGAAATATTCATCCAATCATAATACAAGCGTTTGTAGTGTTTTAAATTATGAATTCTTAATTTACACATAAGGCTTACCTCCACTAATCAATAAAAAAAGCACGCAATAAACCCGTTAAGGTCTATTGCGTGCTTCGCGATAGATAATACAATTTTATATAATTATTAGATACTTTTGCTTAAAAGTATTACTAATAAGCTTAGAAACCTATTTTATTATAACTTAAAGTCCGATGAATTTCCAAAGAATTTTTCATCGTTAAATAAATGTTGAAGATTGTTCATTTCTAAAGCTTCTGTTCCAAATTCATAGTTCGTTTGTTGAATATACTCACACAACGTAACCAGCTCTTTGTAATCGAAACCCGATGCATTCAATTTATAGATTTCTTCAAATTGAGCATTTAAGAATGTAATGCTCTCATAATACGGTTTCGTTCCTTCAATAACATTCTGATCGATATATGAGACATCGTTAAATTCAATTTCCTTACGTACTTTCCCCTCAATAACCTCAAAGCTTGAAATGCCTACATGTATTCGAACTGGTTTTTTTAATGGCAACCATTTAAAACTAAAAATAAGACAAAAAATGATTAAAGCTATGTAAAAGAAATTTATTTCTAAGTAAAGTCTAATTCCAAAAACGCCAGCGATAAGAATAAGAAAGTAGATCGTTAATATAACTTTATTCGACTTATGTTGTTTCTTGTCTTTAAACTCAAAATTCTTATTTATAGACATAGACTATTTATGAAAATTTCAGCGTTTTTCCTGCTGCGTTAGGATTAACATTATTAGATTCGAATAAATGAATGATATTAGATTTTTTGCTATTTGAAATAAACTCATACTCTCTATTATCATCTACTCGTCTTGAAGTTTGAACTCCGATAATTTTAAATTTGCGCTCTTTTTGTACCATAATTCACATGCCTCCGAATTCGATTGTTTCTTAATTTTTAAAAAGATTCTTCTCTTTAAAATGCCTGCTAAAAACAAAAAGAACCTAAAACGATAGACGTATCCCGTCTATTGCTCAAGGTTCTTCCTTAGCTTTAAAATAAGTTACTTAGTGTTACTTGTGTTTCTATATGCTTTATTCAATATTAATAAATAGTTATTAAAAAGTAAACAAAAACCCCTATAAAATTAAAAATTATTCTTTTTTTAAATACAAGTTTGGAAAATATTATAATTAATGCATTAATTGTTAGATATATCATAACATAATCTTCTAGCCCATCTCTACATATTCTAAGTTTAGTATTTATATAGTCTTATTTTAAAGGATGAATTATTATACTTCACATAGTAATCCAGTGTAATAGTATGTCTAATTATGGATAAAGCGAGGTGAATAATTAGTGCTAGATTTAAAAAGAATGGAGGCAAAAATCTTTTTTGAGACTGTTGTGAAGTGTAGCTTTGAAATAAAGTTTGAGCAAAAGCACCTCGTGGTTTTTATAAAAAAGTTTGATCATTTTCTACTTGAGTTACTCCATAAACGCGCCCAGATTGTTTAAGAAGGAATGAAATTGTAAATTTTAATTTAATTTTACTAACTCTGGATTCAATATAATATAATGATACGTCCAACAATCAGAGAATTCTGTACCAATTTCGTGTTCATTCAAGCAGACCCTGTTCATTCCATCACATCCATCGAGACCACAACAACCATTTAATCTACTACTATCTGAATGGCGGTTTGAATTGATTATATCCTTAATGTTTATAATGATAGAACCTTTTATTATTTCGTAAGCTGTTTCCTCTTGAATTAAATAAAATCCTCTAGGAATATAATCTTGACCATCGTTTTTATTAATCAGATTCAGGTCTTTTAATTCCGATAATGGTTCAGAAATTTCTAAATTACAAGATTTACAAAATAGTTTCAACAAGTCGTTTCCTCCTTTTTTATGAATATGTGTTCCAGTAGGCCCTTTAATGAATATAGAGCGTGTTCCTATTCAATAATCGCGCCCTTTAATTGAATAACTAAAAGCTTCTATTAGCTGGTTTTGTTGAGGAGTGTTTTAAGATTAATTAGATAATAGTTGTTCAATAACTTCTTGATCTTCAGGATATGTAAGCATTAATTTTGAAATTTCATTGCCATTCTTCCAAGCAATTTCTTCAATTTCTTCATCGGGGTCTTGATATTGAATTTCACCACCAGTAATTTCACATAAAAAATATTGTGTTGTTACTTTATATTCTTTGATAATCGTTTTTTTTGTATGTAATTCTTTAACTATCTTAGCTTCATAACCAGTTTCTTCTGCAATTTCGCGTATACAAGCTTCCTCTACGGTTTCATCAACTTCTACTCCCCCCGAAGGAATGCTCCAACTATTAGAATTTTTTGTACGTATCATTAATACACGATTGTCTTTAATTATAATAGCGGATGCACCATTCCAAAGCTTATATTGCATAATTTAATCCTCCTATATTTTGTTATTTATTGTTTATTATAACATTAATCTTTTCAAGAAATGTCCATGAAACGTTATCTGGTAAACCAGAAAGTTATTCA
>NZ_JBBOYH010000001.1:3527500-3702871 GCF_038008025.1 Solibacillus sp. FSL W7-1324 | reverse complement strand
GCTCTTTCTTCCTTTCATTAATCATTTCACATTCGATTCGTATATTTAAATGACAAAGCCCATACTAACCAAAATTAGATGAGAGTCTCTTTTTTATGTGAATTTCCTTACAAATGCAAACTTTCTTGCTTACGAAAAAAGAAAGGCTCTGTTAGATAGTTAATAGGAAACAGAGCTATAAAATATATATTTTATAATTAAAAAGGAGTTCATACACATAACCACAACTTGTGGATAAAGGTTGTTCTAGAGTAGGGGAAATCTTTGTCCACAGATTATCAACAATTGTGGATAATATATTTCCCAGAAAAGAATTCCACAAAGTAAAACACAGTTATCGTATCAAATAAAGTTAGGTATTTCAATACTTAAACGATCTTATCCACATAATCATATGTTATATACATAACAGTTGTCCACAGGTTTGTTATATGTGAAAAACCTGTAGATAAACGTTGTGGATAATTTTTAAGAGCAAAAATACTATTCACAGCATAAACTTAAATTAATTTTATAAATTGTGGATAAGTGAGAGTTTAGATCAGCAAGGGGAATATATGAGGTTTATAAGGAAAAAGAGAAAAATAAAATTGAAGCATTGACAAATGGCTTTTATTATTTATATAATATCATGGTCTGTATGTAGAGATAGATATAGTAACGCTCGAATTCAGGAGGTGTATATAAATGAAACGCACGTACCAACCTAAAAAACGTAAGCACTCTAAAGTTCACGGTTTCCGCGCTCGTATGAGCACTAAAAACGGCCGTAACGTATTAGCTCGCCGTCGTAAAAAAGGAAGAAAAGTATTATCAGCATAAGTCCACTGAGCCACATCAGTGGTCTTTTTTTTCTTTTACAGTGTTGAATGAGCAAAAAAAGTACCAATGATTAGATGGAGCAGGTGAATGGATCATGAATAAACGCCAACGTATAAAGAAAAATGAAGATTTTCAAAAGGTGTTTAAAAAAGGTAAGTCGTTTGCGAATCGCCAATTTGTTGTATATTGCTTGAAAAAGGAAGAACAACAGGCGTTTCGTATTGGCTTATCAGTGAGCAAAAAAGTAGGAAATGCGGTCACTCGGGTTCAAGTGAAACGCTATATTCGCCAAGCTTTTCTGGAATTAAAAGATGAAGTAAGACAAGATATGGATTATGTTATTATCGCCAGAACGCAGGCGGCCACACTGGATTTTCACGAAACAAAAAAAAGCTTGCAGCATGTTTTGAAGGTTGCAAGAGTATATAAAGGATAGTTCCACAATTAAATGTTTTTCATTCATTGCTTTAAACATTGAATTTACAGAACATTTAGTAGTGTATGAACGTCCATAATGGTAAAATATTGTCATAAAAATCGAATAGGTTTGCTTTAGGGGGAAGAAGGTTGAAGAAAAATCTATGGATAATGCTGTCACTTGTTTCAGTAGTATTACTGCTATCAGGCTGTACAGAATTTGACCAACCAATTTCATCTGAAAGTGATGGCTTTTGGAATGAATATATTGTTTGGCCATTAGTATCATTTATCAAGCTTTTTGCTGATATGTTTGAAGGTAATGCTGCGAATTATGCATTTGCAATTATTATCGTAACTGTTATTATTCGTCTAATCATTCTACCTTTAACTATCAAACAAGTGAAAAGTTCTAAGAAAATGCAGGAGATGCAACCGAAGTTAAAAGAGCTGCAAGCAAAATACAGCTCAAAAGACGCGGCAACTCAGCAAAAGTACCAGCAGGAAATGATGCAGTTAATGCAGACTTCAGGTGTTAACCCGTTAGCTGGATGTTTACCGATTCTTATTCAAATGCCGATCCTAATCGGTTTCTATCATGCGATTAGCCGTATGAATGCAACACCGGATGCATTTGAACTAGGGACATTCTTATCGGTTCCATTAGCGGAGCCAAGTATTGTATTTGCTGTTATCGCAGGTCTTATCCAGTATGTTGTATTAATGACTGGACCAGCAGTAGATAACCCGCAAATGAAAATCATGATGTACATCATGCCATTAATGATTGTTGGTTTCGGTATTATTTTACCAGCCGCACTATCATTATATTGGGTAGTCGGAAACTTTGTATCTGTATTACAAAACCTTTTTATTTATAAACCTTGGAATAAAAATAAACCGGATGCTACCGATGCTAAAGGGGCGAAATAAGTGAAACAAACTACGCAAATAGGCGCAACAGTAGAAGAAGCGATCTCATTAGCGTTACAAAAGCTTGGCCATACTCGTGAACAAGTTGATGTGGAAGTTTTACAAGAGGGTAAAAAAGGATTTTTAGGTTTTGGGGCACGAAATGCTGAAGTTCGTGTCACAGTAAAAGAAATTGTTCAGCAGCAAGTGAATCAAGAGACGACTTCAGATTCTGCATCTGATGTGGAAGAACTGACAATTGTCGAGAAAACAATCGAGAATGAGCCGGATTCAGCGAATGAAGATCAACCAATTCACCATGAACAACAACAAGTGGATCCCATTGAAGAGTCAAAACAGTATTTAACGAATATTGCTCTAGGAATGGGAATTACAGATTTAACAATTGACCATGAAACAGATGGTAAACATGTATCATTTAAGTTATCGAGCGAGAAAGCAGCGTTATTAATTGGAAAGCGTGGCCTTACACTAAATGCGCTTCAACATTTAACTCAGCTCATTCTTAATAAAACAGCCAAATCGTTTATGATTTTACAAATGGATGTGGAAGATTATCGTGAGCGACGTCAAGCAGCACTTGAACAGCTGGCATTACGCATGGCGGACAAGGCTATTCGTACACGAAAACCCGTATCATTTGAACCAATGGCATCTTATGAACGAAAAATTATTCATAATGCTTTGGCAAATCGCATAGATATCGAAACACACTCAGAAGGTGTCGAACCAAATCGATATTTAGTGATTGAGCCAGTAAAATAATATACAGACATATTTCGACCTATTCTTTTGGATAGGTCGTTTTTTTAATGAAGAATGGAAAATCTACATTACTTTAGATTTTAATAAAAATATGTTAGTCTAAATTGTTAGTTAGTATAGCACGGATGTGATTTATCCACATGTGGATAACACTGAAATAGGAGGATATAAATGGAATTCGATACGATTGCTGCGATTTCCACTCCGATGGGAGAAGGAGCTATTGCGATTGTTCGTCTGAGCGGCGATGAGGCGGTAGCAATTGCAGATAAAATATTTAAATCACCAAATCATAAGCGGTTATCGGAAGTTGCGACACATACGATCCATTATGGGCATTTGATCGACCCGAAAACTGATGAAGTGGTAGAGGAAGTAATGCTAAGCTTAATGCGCGGACCTAAAACATTTACGCGTGAAGATGTTGTCGAGATTAATTGTCATGGTGGTATTGTATCTGTTAACCGAGTACTGCAGCTTGTATTACGATATGGTGCACGTTTAGCAGAGCCTGGTGAATTTACGAAGCGCGCATTTTTAAATGGCCGTATCGATTTGTCACAGGCAGAAGCGGTAATGGATTTAATTCGTGCGAAAACCGATCGTGCAATGAATGTTGCACTCGGCCAGATGGATGGAAAGCTTTCACGTCTTATTACATCTTTACGCCAAGCCTTATTAGAGACATTGGCACAAGTGGAAGTAAACATTGATTATCCGGAATATGACGATGTAGAAGAAATGACGATTCCTGTACTTCTTGAAAAATGCGGTTGGGTTCGAGAGGAAATTATTAAATTACTTCAAACATCATCTCAAGGTAAAATTTTGCGTGAAGGTTTATCTACCGTTATTTTAGGACGTCCGAACGTAGGTAAATCATCTCTTTTAAATAGTTTAGTTCAAGAAAATAAAGCAATTGTAACCGACATTGCAGGTACAACTCGTGATATTATTGAAGAATACGTAAATGTTCGTGGAGTTCCTTTACGTTTAGTTGATACAGCAGGTATTCGGGAAACAGAAGATATCGTTGAACGAATCGGTGTTGCGCGTTCGAGAGAGGCATTGAAAGATGCTGATTTAATCTTGCTTGTATTAAATTACGGGGAAGAGCTTACAGAAGAAGATGAACGCCTTTTTGAAACGATTGAGGCGATGGATTATATTGTCGTTGTCAATAAGACAGATATCGAACGTAAAATCGATTTAAACCGTGTTCATGAATTGGCTGGTAAACATCGTGTCGTAACGACTTCGTTATTGAAAGAAGAAGGTGTAATTGAGCTGGAAGAAGCAATTGCAGCATTGTTCTTTGAAGGGCAAGTGGAAGCGAATGATTTAACATATGTATCAAATGCGCGACATATTGCGTTATTGCATCAAGCACAACAGGTAATTGAAGATGCGCTTGCTGCAGCTGAATCAGGTGTACCTGTCGATATGATTCAAATCGATGTGACTCGTACATGGGAGATTCTTGGTGAAATTATTGGAGATACTGTACAGGAAAGCTTAATTAATCAGCTATTCTCGCAGTTCTGTTTAGGGAAATAAATCGGAATAAAAGAGAGGAAGAACAACATGTCAATACAATACGAAGCAGGTAATTTTGACGTAATCGTTGTTGGTGCAGGACATGCAGGTGTGGAATCTGCATATGCAGCTGCAAAAATGGGTGCAAAAACACTCATGCTTACAATTAACTTAGATATGATTGCGTTTATGCCATGTAATCCATCAGTCGGCGGACCTGCAAAAGGAATCGTTGTTCGTGAAATTGATGCACTTGGCGGTTTAATGGGACGCATTATCGATAAAACACATATTCAAATGCGTATGTTAAATACCGGAAAAGGTCCTGCAGTACGCGCATTACGTGCACAGGCGGATAAATTCCAGTACCAGCATGAGATGAAACGGGTTTTGGAAGAAGAAGAAAACCTTCAAATTCATCAGGCAATGGTCGATGAACTAATTGTAGAGGATGGCGCAGTAAAAGGTGTTATTACTCAAGTTGGAGCAATTTACCGTGCACCGGCTGTCATCATTACAACAGGTACATTTTTACGCGGGGAAATTATTTTAGGAAATCTGAAATATTCTTCAGGTCCAAACAACCAGCAGCCATCAATCAAATTAGCGGATAACTTAAAAGAATTAGGATTTGACTTAATCCGATTTAAAACAGGGACACCACCACGTGTAAACAACCGTACAATTGATTATTCAAAAACGGAAATACAGCCTGGTGATGATGTACCCCGTGCGTTCAGTTTTGAAACAACTGAATATATTATGGATCAGCTTCCTTGCTGGTTAACTTATACAACAGAAGAAACACATCGTACAATTGAGGAAAACCTGCATCTTTCTCCAATGTTTTCAGGGATGATTAAAGGGACAGGTCCTCGTTATTGCCCATCAATTGAAGATAAAGTAACACGCTTTAACGACAAACCGCGTCACCAGATTTTCCTGGAGCCTGAAGGACGCAATACACGTGAAGTATATGTTCAAGGCTTATCGACAAGCTTACCTGAGCATGTTCAGAAAAAATTAATTGCATCGATTCCTGGTTTGGAAAATGCTGAAATGATGCGTGCAGGCTATGCGATTGAGTACGATTCAGTGATTCCTACACAATTGTGGCCAACATTAGAAACGAAGAAAATCCAAGGTCTATATACAGCAGGTCAAATTAACGGTACTTCAGGCTATGAAGAAGCAGCAGGCCAAGGCTTAATGGCCGGGATGAATGCCGCAGCGAAAGTGTTAGGCCGTGAAGAAATTATTTTAGACCGTTCAGATGCCTATATTGGTGTATTAATCGACGACCTTGTTACAAAAGGTACGAATGAACCTTACCGTTTATTAACTTCTCGTGCAGAGTACCGTCTTCTATTACGTCATGACAATGCAGATTTACGTTTAACGGAAATCGGTTATAAAGCAGGAATGATTACGGAAGATCGTTACGCGAAGTTCCAAGCGAAAAGAGCAATGATTGAACAGGAGATCGCCCGTCTGCGTGAAATCATCATTAAGCCAAATGCGACGACACAAGAAGTAATCCGAAATGCTGGCGGCGCGGAGCTAAAAGATGGTATCCGCGGAGCAGACCTTTTAAAACGTACAGAAATGACGTATGATTTAGTTGCTTCCCTAACTCCATCAGAAGTGGAACTTACGGATGATGTAAAAGAGCAGATTGAAATTCAATTAAAATATGAAGGGTATATTCAAAAAGCACTTCAGCAAGTAGAAAAAATGAAGAAGCTTGAGGATAAGAAAATCCCTGAAAATATCGATTATGATGCTATTCCTAGCTTGGCGACAGAAGCGCGTATGAAGCTGAAAAGTGTTCAGCCGCTCTCAATTGCTCAAGCATCGCGTATTTCAGGTGTAAACCCTGCAGATGTTTCAATTTTACTTGTCTATATTGAGCAAGGTAAAATTGCAAAAGTAACTACGAACTGAATGATGTGAGCGTCTTTATTCAAAAAGGCGCTCATTCTTTAATATGGAGGTGTCATTTTATGAACGAAAAGCAGTTTATCGAAGCATTGAAGGAAAAGGGTATTGAGCTTTCCGAACACCAGATTGCGCAGTTTAGAAAATATTTTGAGCTTTTGGTTGAGTGGAATGAAAAGATGAACTTAACGGCGATTACAGATTTGGAAGGCGTATATTTAAAACACTTCTATGATTCAATCAGTGCATCATTTTATTTTGATTTTACAAAAGTGACAACAGTATGTGATGTTGGTGCAGGTGCGGGCTTCCCAAGTATCCCGATTAAAATTTGCTTCCCGCATTTGCAAATTACGATTGTCGACTCGCTTAATAAACGAATTACATTTTTAAATCATTTAACAAATGAGTTAAACTTGGATTATATGACATTTGTTCACGCTCGTGCTGAAGAGTTTGGTCAAAATGCAGCATACCGTGAAAAGTTCGATGTTGTCACAGCCCGCGCGGTTGCACGTCTTTCTGTATTGTCAGAGCTATGTATTCCATTAGCTAAAGAAGGCGGTTACTTTGTTGCATTAAAAGCTGCAGCAGGGGCTGAGGAATTAAAAGATGCGACAAAAGCCATCTCTACATTAGGCGGAAAATTAATAGAGGAGTTTGCATTCCATTTACCTGTAGAGGAAAGCGAACGTTCCCTTTATGTATTTGATAAAGTGAAATCAACACCGAAAAAATACCCACGTAAACCAGGTGTTCCTAATAAAACACCAATTAAATAAAAAAATTAACGAAATTTGAAATATATCCGTCTTTTGCTGCATATATATTTATATTTATGTTTTTTTAGTGGATAGAAAAATATAAGTTTATTTTGAAATACAAATGGGTAAAGACATTATTTTGTCCTTTTTAAGACGAAATCGGTCTTTCTCGTAAATTACTATTCATTGAACACTGTACATTTTTGAATGAATCAGAAATAATATTGTATATGAGGTAGACAGTTTCCTAAAGGTGGTGCCACACGGATGAAAAGTACTTTTTCACGTTTTTTCGGAGGCGGGAGCAAAGAGCCTGAAGTAAAAAGTGAAGTAGAAGTAATAGAGAATATCTCGATGGCTTCAGAAGAAGTAGTTAAAATTCCAATAGACAAAATCATTCCGAACCGTTATCAGCCACGTACAGTTTTTGATGATGAGAAGATTGAAGAATTAGCAAGAACGATTCATACACATGGCGTCATTCAACCGATTGTGATTCGTCCAATAGATAATGACCCAGATAAATATGAAATAATTGCCGGTGAGCGACGTTATCGAGCGATGAAATCTCTGCAATGGACAGAAGTGCCTGCCATTGTACGCAATTTAAATGATCGAGAAACGGCGTCTATTGCCCTGATTGAAAACCTTCAACGTGAGGAATTAACAGCAATTGAAGAAGCGCTTGCTTATCAACAGTTATTAGGGTTGCATCAGCTTACACAAGAAGCGCTTGCACAACGTCTTGGTAAGGGACAATCAACAGTTGCTAATAAATTGCGTTTATTAAAGTTGCCTCAATTTGTTCAGGATGCTATTTTAAATCGTGAAATTTCGGAACGTCATGCCCGGGCTTTAATTGTAGTCAAGGATGAGCAATTGCAAATGCAACTCATTGCAGCGACGAAAGAGTTTGATTGGAATGTTAGACAGCTTGAAGAGCAAATTCAAAAAATTCTAAATCCCGATGAGCCAGAGATAAAAAAACGTAAACCAAGCAGAAAAGCGATTAGCAAAGATGTGCGTATTGCCCTTAATACGATCAAGCAGTCGTTGTCTATGGTGACGAAAAGTGGAATAAATGTAAAAACGGAGGAAGAGGATACAGACGATTACTACCAAATCACTGTAAAAATTCCGAAGAGAAAATAAATTACTGAACTGCCCGAAAGATAATGACTTTCTAGGCAGTTTTTTTAGTAGAGTACTAGAATCAGCAAGTTTTTTTGAAATAAATTATGTTTCATAGCATCGTTTTCTAACATTTTTTGTTAAGATAAAAGAAACAGTAATGTAAAAGGAAGATTTAGTCATCCGAGATTTTTAGACTTTAAAAATATACCTAAATTGAAGTGATGAAAGCAGGTGCGGATATTGGGACGTATTATTGCGATAGCCAATCAAAAAGGTGGCGTTGGAAAAACGACAACCTCTGTTAACTTAAGTGCATGTTTAGCTTTTTTAGGAAAGAAAGTATTAATAATCGATATCGACCCACAAGGTAACGCTTCAAGCGGATTAGGTGTTCGAAAAGGTGATTTAGAGAGCTGTGTATACGACGTATTGATCAATGATGAAGATATTAAAGGCGTCATTCAACAAACGGATGTAGAAAATTTATATATTGTTCCTGCGACAATATCTCTGGCAGGGGCTGAAATTGAGCTTGTATCCACAATTTCACGTGAAGTTCGATTGAAGAAATCATTACAGGAGATTAAAAATAACTTCGATTTCATTATTATTGATTGTCCGCCATCGCTTGGCTTATTAACAATCAATGCACTGACGGCATCCGATGCACTGATTATCCCGGTTCAATGCGAATATTATGCATTGGAAGGGTTGAGCCAGTTGCTCTCGACAGTGCGCCTTGTCCAAAAGCATTTGAACAAGGAGTTAATGATCGATGGCGTATTGCTCACAATGCTGGATGCACGTACGAATTTAGGACTTCAAGTAATCGATGAAGTAAAACGCTATTTCCAGGATAAAGTATATCGTTCGATTATTCCGCGTAATGTCCGGTTAAGTGAAGCACCAAGCCATGGAAAACCGGTAATTTTATATGATGCAAAATCACGCGGAGCGGAAATCTACTTAGAGTTTGCAAGGGAAGTGATTAAAAATGGTTAAAGGTTTAGGTAAAGGAATTGATGCGCTTTTTCGTGAAGAGGCCGTACATAAAGAAGACCAGGTACAGCAAATTGCAGTCGGGAAAATTTTAGCAAATCCATTTCAGCCACGTAAAATCTTTGATGAAACTGCAATTGAAGAATTAGCCAGCTCTATTATTGAACATGGTATTATTCAACCGATTGTTGTCCGTAAAAATGCTAGGAAATATGAAATTGTAGCGGGTGAACGCCGTTATCGTGCGGCTGTAAGTGCAGGTTTAACAGAAGTACCTGTTATCGTAAAAGACTTTAATGAGCAGCAAATGATGGAAGTAGCTATTTTGGAGAACTTGCAACGTGAAGATTTAACTCCAATTGAAGAGGCAGAGGCATATAACAGTTTAATTGTGAAACTGAATTTTACACAAGATGATTTAGCAAAACGGTTAGGAAAAAGCCGACCGCATATTGCTAACTTAATACGTCTACTGCAGTTGCCGGAAGATATTCGAGACCTTGTCAATGAAGGAAAACTGACTATGGGGCATGGCCGTGCATTGCTCGGATTAAAAAACAAGCGACGCATACCTGAAGTAGCTCATAAAGTAATAAAGGATCACCTTAATGTTCGCCAATTGGAAAAGTATATTCAAGATTTAAATGAGGCCGTTTCACGTGAAACAAAGCCTACAAAAAAGGATATTCATACACAGGCAACAGAGTCCCAGTTACGTGATTACTTTGGAACACAAGTACAAATCAAAAAAGCTAAGAATAAAGGTAAAATCGAAATCGAGTTTTACTCAGATGATGATTTGCACCGTATTTTAGAAATATTAAATATGGAACAACAGTAAAAAGTGCTGAGCGAAAAGTTCCAGCACTTTTTTTATGAACAGTTATAATATTAAAAGTATAAATACATACAATTGAATAATTTGTAGACAGCAAATAGAAAGAGGAAATTTCATGGTACTACTTGGTTCACTGTTAAATGCATTATTTATCATTATCGGTGCATTGGTCGGCCGTATTTTTAAAAATATCCCGGAATCCATGCAGCAGACAGTGCTATCCATTATCGGTTTAGTCGTTGCACTGTTAGGTATCCAAATGGGATTGGAAAGTACGAATTTTATTATCCTTATCATCAGTTTAATCATAGGTGCGGTCATCGGTGAAAGGCTCGACCTTGAAGGGAAGTTTAATCGCTTCGGTCATTGGATTGAATCACTCTTCGGTAAGCGCGCACAAAAAGGAACGATAGCAGAGGGGTTTGTTACCGCAACGCTCATTTTTGTTATTGGCTCAATGGGAATTCTCGGTGCTCTCGATAGCGGATTGCGCAATGATCATAATATCCTCATCACTAAAGGGATTATCGATGGATTTATGTCGATAATATTAAGTTCAACTTTAGGGATCGGTGTCTTATTATCGGCCATTCCTGTACTTTTATATCAAGGTTCGATTGCATTGTTTGCCGGTGTTATTAGTACATATATTCCTAGTGAAGCGCTGGATCTATTCATTACAGAAATGACGGCAACAGGCGGGATTATGATAATGGCAATCGGTTTGAATATTGCCGGTTTAACGAAAATCCGTATAGCCAATCTGCTGCCAGCGATTTTGATGGTCGGGATACTCGTTGCGCTCACTTTTCCGTTTCAGTAAATGACGCTGCCATGCTAAAACGAGGGCACGAACAATTTTATCACTCATAGAATACGTAACATGCAATCTTGTATTTTGTAATACTTTCGCTTCCATAAAGCCTCCTACGTTAACAATTCCTTTAACAGAGATGTTACCGATAGGGGGCAATTCCTTTTTCACGGCTTTACCGGGATAAAGAGGACCCTGTTGGATTAGAATAGAACCAATCGCATTTGATTCACCTAAGCATGCATCAATTGCAATAATAAAAGGTTGTTCTTTTTCGTTAATAAGCTGTTCATAGCGTTCTACGATATTGAGCGCATGAAGCGGTGCCTGCAATGTTCCAACTACCGGAAATGGAAATGAGAAAGTTTGGTGCAGCTGGCTCCCAATGATCGGACCTAGTGCATCACCTGTAGACCGGTCAGTACCGATACAGCAAAAAATAAGTTCTTCATGGTCAAACGGAATCGTTTTTAAAAAGATTTCGCTCAGCTCCCAAACAGCGCTCGTTTGCTCGTAATGAACGCTATAATTTTGTGGACAGGCTTGTGTCATATTATCACTCCTTTAATTTTCTGATTTAAGTAGATTACTCGAGAAATAAGCTGAAATACGATATATTTATGCAGTATATTCAATTTTAAAGTTTGTTATACAAGAGGTGGTAAATTTGGAAGAAGATTTGAAATTAGATTTAGAAGAATTCTCTGAAACAGACTTAAAGGGACTCGCACACTACACGACAAGGCTGTGGGATTACGTCACAAGTGCTGAATTTTGGGACGCTATTATTATAGCCAGCGCGAAGATTCTGGCGATTATCGTTATTTCATATCTTGTCGTTTTTATCGGCAAAAAGATTATTCATCGTGTGTTTATGCTGCGTGTAAGAACGAATGAACGCCGGCATCTTACAATTGTAAAACTGCTGCAAAGCGTTCTGAGCTATTTAGTGTACTTCTCTGCCATTATGGGGGTTTTATCGGCTATGAATATCCAAGTTGCCGGATTGCTGGCAGGGGCCGGGATTGCTTCTGTAGCCATCGCCTTTGGTGCGCAAAACTTAGTGAAGGATGTCATTACAGGATTCTTCATTATTTTAGAAGACCAGTTTGGTGTAGGGGATTTTGTGAAAATCAATACAGCAGAAGGTACCGTTATGGAAATCGGTCTTCGCACAACGAAAGTAAAGGGAGTAACAGGAGAACAGTTTATTATTCCGAACGGCAGTATTGTAGATGTCATCAACTATTCCATCAATAACTCAAAAGCTACGATAAATATGCAAATTTCGCTCGATGCAAATATTGAAAAAGTGCAGATGGTCATCCAAAACTATTTGGATACGTTACCGCAAAAATATGAGGAGCTTGTTTCAGCTCCTGTCTTTTTAGGTGTCACAAATACGACAAGCACAGAAGCAACGATTGCTATTACAATAGAAACATTACCATTACAGCAATATTCAATATCGCGTACTATTCGGAAAGATGTGATCGACATCCTAACGCGCAACGGTATTCCTCTTGCTGTACCGAAAATGATGTTCTATGAGCGAAATCAGGGAGGAGAATAATAGATGGAAGCAAAGCAGTACGGTCTAAATGACGTTGTGGAAATGAAAAAACAACATCCTTGTGGCACAAACGAATGGAAAGTAATTCGATTAGGTGCTGATATTCGCATAAAATGTGAAGGTTGCGGACATAGCGTTATGATTCCACGCCGCGAGTTCGAGAAAAAAATGAAGAAAATTTTACGCCAGGCAGAAGAAGTCTAAAAGCAAAATAGACTTTTGAGCGCGCAATCAATATAATAGACAAGGTTGTAAAATTTAATGGACAGAAAAATCCATAAAAGAATTAATAATAAATTTAAATGAACTGAACATAGAAAGGTTGTGTCAATATGGCATTAACAGCTGGTATTGTTGGTTTACCTAACGTTGGGAAATCGACTTTATTCAACGCAATTACAAAAGCAGGCGCACTTGCGGCTAACTATCCGTTCGCAACAATCGAACCGAACGTTGGTAGTGTAACTGTTCCGGATGAGCGTTTAGACAAATTAACAGAATTAGTAGTACCAAAGAAAACAGTTCCGACAACTTTTGAATTCACAGACATCGCAGGTATCGTTAAAGGTGCTTCAACAGGTGAAGGTTTAGGTAACAAATTCCTTGCTCACATTCGTGAAGTAGATGCGATTTGCCAAGTTGTTCGTTGTTTTGAGGATGAGAATATTACGCACGTTTCAGGTACAGTAAACCCGATCGATGACATTGAAGTTATTAACTTGGAGTTAATTTTAGCGGATATGGAATCAGTGGATAAACGTATTGCACGTGTAGCTAAAATGGCAAAGCAAAAAGATAAAGATGCAATGGTTGAAGAGCCGATTCTTCAAAAGCTAAAAGAAGTATTGGAAGCTGAAAAACCTGCGCGTGCCGCAGACCTTTCAGATGATGAGAAAAAAGTAATTAAAGGTTTACACCTATTAACAATCAAACCAATGCTTTATGTTGCGAACGTTTCTGAAGATGAGGTAGCGGATCCATCTGAAAACAAGTATGTAAAAATGGTACAAGAATACGCAGCAGCTGAAGGCGCACAAGTTATTACAGTTTGTGCGAAAATTGAAGAAGAAATTTCTGAGTTGGAAGATGACGAGAAAAAAGAATTTTTAGCTGAATTAGGAATTGCTGAATCAGGTTTAGACCAATTGATTAAAGCTTCATACAGCCTATTAGGTTTAGCTACTTACTTTACAGCAGGTGTACAGGAAGTTCGTGCATGGACATTCCGCAAAGGGATGAAAGCACCTCAATGTGCCGGTATTATCCATACTGACTTTGAACGTGGCTTTATCCGTGCTGAAACAGTAGCATTTACGGATTTAGTAGAGTACGGTTCAAAACCGGCTGCAAAAGAAGCAGGCAAAGTGCGCGCTGAAGGTAAAGAGTATGTAGTTCAAGACGGCGACGTTATGGAATTCTTATTCAACGTATAAAATAAAGCAAAGGGATACTCCGGATAGTAATATTCGAAGTATCCCTTTTTCTATTTATCAGTTATTCCCTTTACCAGGTTTGTCTGGCTGATTGCCTTTACCAGGCTTTTCTGGTTGGTTTCCTTTACCGGGTTTATCTGACTGATTCCCCTTACCAGGTTTTTCAGGTTGATTGCCTTTGCCTGGTTTTACAGGTTGCTCAGGTTCTTCCGGGGTACTTACTTTTTCCCTTTCGAACGTTAATTGCATATCGTCAAAATAGGCACCATTCGTTGTGAAGTAATTTGAAGTACCAACATGAATACGAGCATATTTAGCTTCTGCTGGTGCTGTTACTACAGCTTGAACAGTTTGCCATTCCTTATGACCGCCACGTACGTGAATAATACTTTCATTATCTATATCCGTACCTGTCTGTACCCCGTTTTCATCATAGTAACGGAATAGAAGTGTAGCACTGCCATCTTCCAAAAATAGCTTTGTTGAGGCAGTATAGGTCTGTCCAGCATCAATCGGGATCAGATCAGACTGAGCAAATACTGTTTCGTTTTGAGCAGTGTCCACTATTTTTAAACTATTTTCACCACTGTGAGCACGTACAGAACTTACCTCAAACATTGCATTTGGAGAAAATGTACCGAACAATGAAGACCAACCGGAAATTTTGTTATCTATTACCGGTTCTTCAAAGCTACTGTTTTCAATTTCAACATAAATTGTCTCCATTTCAGGTATTTCAGGCGTTACAACCTGGCCACCTTCAACTACAGGAATCATATAAAGATGAGTCGCAGTAGCATCGATGTAATAAATATTTTCATTCCCGGCTGCATCTTCGGCTAATACCATGAAGTCTATTTCAGGACCGTTTGAAATAAGTGAAACAGAGTCCATCGTTTCGGGATCTATTACTGTAAGTTTACCTGCAACATCTGTATATAATAGGCCGTCCTTTCCAAATTCGATATGAACTGGCCGCCACATACCACGGTTTTTAATAGACGGATACAAGTTTTTATATTTCACAACATCGAGCGTTTCAGGATTTAAAGCAAAAATAATACCATCTACCGCTCCCCACAATAAATCATCCGGTCCGAATGTTAAGCCGCTTATCATTGGTGGTGCATCTAATTCGTCAATCGCCAGCTCTGTTTCCTTTATGACACGTTCTTCGGCAATATCCCAAATAAACAGTTTAGCTTCAGATGCAGTCGGATTAATATCCAAACCGCCACGAATTGTTGTGGAACCGTAAATTTTGCCGTTGTGCATTGCCAAGCCAACAATACTTTGGTCTTTCACAATATTGGTATACGTATTTCGTTCATTTGTCGTTGTATCAAAAATCGTAAGAGATCCGCCTAGCTTTTGATAGTTAGGAATTGTCCCGATTAATAATTTATTGTCTTCAAATTTCATAATGTAAGGGCGATCCTGATTGTAATCCGTTTTTAATTCAAACAGCGTTTCACTTGCTAATGTGTCAGTGTTCATCTTTTGAATTACGGCACCTGGGTAAATACCGAAATAAAGGTCACTGTTATTACCGGCGATTATTCCTTCTGCCTGTCCTTGACTATAAGTAACAAACTGATTTGTTTTTGTATTAAACCTAGAACCTTTTGGACCGCCTGGGTAAGTCGTCATATAAAGATTCCCATCAGGACCTTCTCCTAAATTGTGCAATTTTAAAGGAGAGGCAACCATTACACCAGGTAAAGTTTGAGATTTCCCTGTTTGCAGGTTTGCAACGACAAGCTGTCCTAACCGTGACATTGTTACAATTGAATCGCCCGGCAATTCAGTAGTATTAAATTGTAGGATAGCACCACCACGCAGTCCTGCAGCATAGCTGATACCTGTTCGACGTATTTCAAGTGTTGTCATATCGACTTCTACAAATTCACGATTGTGTACTACATACATTTTGTTATCTTTTGAAGGAAGCTGAATAAAGCCAAAGCTGCCAACATCATCTATTGAACCATCATGTAATTTACCGAGTTTAAAATCTTCGACCCACTGCTGAGTTTGCAGATTATAAATTAAAATAGCTCCTTCTTTTCCTTCATCAAAACGTGTCACTAAATACTGGCCGACGATTGACATATCATATGCAAAATTAACTTCTTCTACTGGTTTACCGATTATTTCCGGAACATTTTTCGTAATATCCTCTTTTTCAAATGTAGTTGCATTAATACGATATACCTTTCCGGAAACACCTAATCCGGCATATAAATAGCCTTCGTAATATTCTAAAGAACGTACATAGCTCGCCGCTCCATCATCGATCTTTCCTAAATCAATGAACTGTTTTGCAGCTGAATCATATTTGAAAATTCGTCCATTGCCTTCAGCGTAGGAACCTACATATAAGTTTCCGGCCTCATCTGTAGTACTGCTCCATAATTGATGATCGGCATTCGGTGTACCCAGTTTGGAAAGCTGTTTTGTTTGGGGAGAATAGCTCCAGACTTCACCAACATTTGTATTTGTTAATGCAGCGATAAAGACAGTGCCATCTTTTGAAATTGAGTGACTCCAAACTTGAGAGATATTATCCATTTGTTTAGAGAATAACAATTCATTTGTTTGAACATCGACGATATTGAAAATACCGCCGTTAGCTGTTGAATAAACAACGTCTTTTCCATCTTCCCGTCCAAAGACAGCATTAATTAGAACTACCTCGGAAGCCCAGACGCCTAAGTTGACGGGTTCTTTAAAACCGCGGTTTTTTAACTGGGCCACTACATTTTCATCGTTTGCATAGGAGAGGTTACTAAATCCTAACGACACAGTAAGGACCATAACTGCAACAATAATCAATTTAAATCCTTTTATAAACAATTGACTGAACATAAAAAACCTCCTTTTTCCTTTAATAGGAAATATTTTATCGGAAATTTCTGTTAATTGTTGTCCTCTTAATGTCTTTAAATCAAGCAGGTAAATAATTGATTAAAAAGGATTATTCAATATAGGTCTATTAGTATGATAAAAATGCGGATTAATAATAAAAGATAGGGAAAACTGTAAAAATAAATTTTAGTTTTATTTGCAAAAGGTGAGCTGCTCTTATCAGGAAAGTAAACTTTATTTCGAATCATACTTTATAAAGTATTTTTAAAAGACATCTGAGGTTGCACCTAATGGGTAACTATGATACAATTCATTGATGTGAGTAATAGAAGTTACTTACTCCTTGCTCCCTATTTAGTAGGAGAGCCCAAGTCCATAAGGAGGTGCAAACACAAATGAGAAAGTACGAATTAATGTACATCATCCGCCCAAACATTGAAGAAGAAGCGAAGAAAGCTTTAGTAGAGCGTTTCCAAGAAATCTTAACTTCAAATGGTGCAGAGATCACAGAAGCAAAAGATTGGGGTAAGCGTCGTTTAGCTTACGAAATCAATGACTTCCGCGAAGGTTTCTACCAAATCGTGAAAGTTAACGCTGGTACTGAAGCTATCAACGAGTACACTCGTCTAGCTAACATCAGCGAAGACATCATCCGTCACATCGCAGTACGCGAAGAAGACAAATAATTTTTAAACTTAAATGCTGAAAAAAGGAGGGTGCATTGATGATTAACCGTGTCGTATTAGTCGGAAGACTTACAAAGGATCCAGAGCTTCGTTACACACCGAGTGGAGTTCCAATGGCACGTTTTACGATTGCCGTAAACCGTACATTTTCGAGCCAGTCTGGTGAACGTGAAGCAGATTTCATAGGCTGTATCGCCTGGAGAAAACAAGCTGAAAACTTAGCAAACTTCATGAGAAAAGGGAGTTTGATTGGTGTAGAAGGTCGTATTCAAACAGGTAGCTTTGAAGGACAAGATGGAAAGCGTGTGTATACAACAGATGTCGTTGCTGATTCAGTGCAGTTCTTAGAACCACGTGGAGGAGCTAATGCATCACAAGGTGCACAAAGCCAACAATACAGTGGTGGGCAAAATTATGGTGGTCAACCATCTTATAATCAGCCTAACCAACAATTTGGAGGCGCGCAATCCCAGGATTCATACGGTTCTTATCAACAGCCATCTCAAAATCAGCAAAACTATACACGTGTAGATGAAGATCCATTTGCAAACAGCAAAGGACCGATTGAAGTGTCTGAAGACGATTTACCGTTCTAAGAACTTCGCATCTATAATTAAAAATTAAAAGGAGGAACACGATAATGGCACCACGTCGCGGAGGCCGCAAACGCCGTAAAGTTTGCTACTTCACTTCAAATAACATTACGCACATCGACTACAAAGATGTAGATCTTTTAAAGAAATTCATCTCTGAGCGCGGTAAAATTTTACCACGTCGCGTAACTGGTACTTCTGCTAAATACCAACGTAAACTTACAAACGCAATCAAAGTTTCACGTATTATGGCATTATTACCATTCGTAGCTGAAGAAAAATAATTTTGCTTAAAAGTACAGCATTGGCTTATTCGGCCTCTGCTGTACTTTTTTTATTGTACGAAGTATTTTATCAGTCGATAAAACAAAGGCCGCCACAAAATCACTTGTGACAGCCTGAGAGATGCAATAGCCTATGTGCAGGCTGTTGCATTATTATTTTGTAATTAATTCAAGATTGACTGGAATGACTTCTTCAACCGTTTCACCATTTAAATAAGCAATCGCTGTTTCCATTGCAATCTTTCCGATTTCATCAGGTTTTTGCGCAACTGTTGCAGCCAGACTTCCTGCTTTAACAGCAGCTACCGCATCGTCAGTCGCATCAAAGCCGACCACTACGATCTTCTTACCAGAAGCTGATATGGCTTCTTGCGCACCTAATGCCATTTCATCATTGTGTGCAAATACGGCTGTAATATCCGGATTAGACTGCAGTATGTTCTCCATTACTGTTAAGCCTTCTGAACGGTTAAAGTCCGCTGTTTGCTTTGCAACGACGTCTAATATACCTGTGACAGCTTCATTAAATCCTTGCCCGCGATCACGTGCAGCAGACGATCCTGCGACACCTTCCAATTCTGCAACTTTGGCACCTTCACCAACCAACTCTGTAATATATTCACCAGCCAGCTTACCGCCAGCTACGTTATCAGAAGCGATATGTGATACGACTTCGCCACCTTCAGATGAACGGTCAACTGTGATGACCGGAATATTTAAAGCATTAGCAGATTCAACAGCAGTTGCAACCGCAACAGAATCTACCGGGTTAATAATGATCAGATCAACGTTTTGTTGGATTAAATCTTCAATATCGGAAGCTTGCTTTGATGCATTATCCTGCGCATCTACAATCGTTGTTTTCACACCAAGCTCTTTTGCCTTTGCTTGTGCATTTTCACTTAGCGTGACGAAGAAAGGATTGTTTAAAGTTGAAACAGATAAACCAATTGTCAATGTATCGTTACTGCTTTCCGTTGATGTAGCCGATGTTCCGAAAGAAGGCTCCAAAGAGAATCCTGGTTTTACCGAACACGCCGACAGCAATACAGTGGCCAAAAGTGCCATTAATAAGATTAATTGTTTTTTCACGCTGATGACCTCCTTTTACGCTGTTTTTTTACGGTCAATTAATACCGCGATTAAAATAACAATTCCTTTTACTACTTGCTGGAAGAATGAAGAAACACCGATTAAGTTCAATCCGTTATTCAACACACCGATAATCAAGGCACCTACTAATGTACCGAAAATCCAGCCTTTACCGCCTGTTAAGCTTGTCCCACCTAAAACAACTGCTGCGATTGCATCCAATTCATAAGATGTCCCGGCTGTTGGCTGTGCAGAGTTTAAGCGTGAAGTTAAAATCAGCGCAGATAAAGCAGCTAACATACCTGTTAATGAATAAACTGCAATTTTTATACGATCGACATTGATTCCTGATAATTTAGAAGCCGCTTCATTGCCGCCTACTGCATAAACACGGCGACCGAATGTTGTTTTATGCATAATGACATATAACGCAATGAAAGCTAAAATCATTGTACATACCGGAACTGGGATACCGAAGAAATATCCTTTACCTAACATTTGGAACGTAATTTCATTTCCTAAGTCTGAAACCGGACGACCATCCGTATACACTAATGTTAAGCCACGGTATATTGTCATTGTTGCCAATGTTGCGATGAATGGTGCTACTTTTCCTTTTGCAATGATGACACCATTGATAGCGCCAAGAACGGCACCTAACAATAAGGCAGCCAGCATCGTTAATACAGGATCTATTCCTGAAGCAAGCATTGTGGCAGCTACTGCACCTGTAAGGGCCAATGTGGAGCCAACTGATAGATCGATGCCGCCGGTTAAAATAACAAAAGTCATACCAAATGCAATTAATGCACTAATCGATACTTGACGTAATATATTCAAAACATTATCTGTTGTCATAAAGCTTGGATTTAAAATCGTAATGACAATTACAATTAAAAATAATCCTAAAAGAGGACCTAGCTTTCCTAACATTTCTTTTGAGCTAGTTTTTAGCAATTTCTTCTCCTCCTGTTGCGTAATGCATAATAGTTTCTTGTGTTAAGTCAACATTGTCTAAAACAGCTGTTTGACGTCCTTCGTGCATAATCATGACACGGTCCGCCATACCTAGCACTTCCGTTAACTCTGAGGAAATCATTAAAATGGCAACACCTTCCTCGGCTAACTGATTCATAATCGAGTAGATTTCCTTTTTGGCACCGATATCAACACCGCGAGTAGGTTCGTCCAAAATTAAAATATCCGGTTTTGTACTTAACCACTTTGCGATAACTACTTTTTGCTGATTACCGCCGCTTAGTGAACCGACAGCCTGTGTCGCATCACTGCAGCGAATATTTAGCTGCTCGATATATTTTGAAGCATGTATTTGCTCTTGTTGTGGTTGAATAAAGCCACTTTTTGCGATCGTTTTCAAATTGGTTAAAAACATATTTTCCTTAATTGAAAAATCGAGTACAAGACCTTCTGTTTTACGGTCTTCCGTCACAAATCCAATGCCGTGTTTCATTGCCTGTATCGGGTTTTTGATTGATGCTTTTTTTCCGTGGATGAAAATATCGCCTTTGGACTTTTTAAGGTTGCCGAAAATAGCCTGGGCTACTTCTGTACGGCCTGCTCCCATTAAACCGGCGAATGCCAGGATTTCTCCTTTTCGGATCTGAAAGTTAATATCTTTGCATAACGAAGGACATGTTAGCCCTTGTACTTCTAAAGCAACTTCGCCTATTTTTGCATTACGGCTAGGATAACGTTCACCAAGCTCACGTCCGACCATCATTTTAACGATTTCATCAAAATTTGTTTTTGGGATTTCACGGACCCCAACATACTCACCATCTCGTAAAATCGTAATACGATCACAAATTGCAAAAATCTCTTCCATACGATGTGAAATATAAACAAATGAAATACCTTTTGCTTTCAGTTCTCTAATCGTTTCAAAAAGAGTTTCAATTTCACGATCTGTAAGGGCGGCTGTCGGTTCATCCATTACGATATACTTTGCCTCTGAATTGATGGCTTTTGCAATTTCAATCAGCTGTTGTTTACCGACTGATAGCGAACCGGCAGGCTGACGTACATCAATATGCAGACCGAGTTTTGCAAGCAGTGTCGTTGCTTCTTTATTCATTTCACGTGTACGCAGGAAGCCTGTACGACCGACTGTTTTTTCTTTTCCTAAAAACAGGTTTTCCGCTACAGATAAATGCGGCAGAATGTTTAATTCCTGATGAATTACGTGAATGCCTAAGCTTTCAGCGTCTTTTGCTGAAGTAAATGTATACGACTGACCATCAACTAGCACATCACCGTTATCACGCGAGTAGATGCCGGCCAAAATTTTCATCATTGTTGACTTACCGGCACCATTTTCACCCATTAAGGCGTGAATTTCCCCGTCTAACAGGGTGAACTCAACATTGTTTAATACGACGTTGCCATTGAATGCTTTTCTTATGCTCTTCATTTCAATCATGTTCCGTCACCTACCTTAGAAAATTACGCCGCTTTGTAGCATGATATTGGCGTATGGTGTTATTTCGCCTGTACGAATAATGACCTTTGCTTCACTCGTCATCTTTTTAAACTGTTCGTGGGATATATATGTAACCGGTTCCACAATTTTCAATAAAGAGGAGTGGATAGGTTCGTTTGCAGTTACTATTTCTTCAGCTAAAAAACTGTGTTCCACTTTTAAATCTTCTAGAACAACTTCTAATATTGTCATAAATCCAGGTTCACCCAGTTTGTATGCTAAATCGATACATGTAACGCCTTCTGGAATCGGCAAGCCGCAATCAGCGATAACAATCTTGTCTGTATGACCTAAACGTGCAAATATACCGGCTAATTCGCGATTTAAAATGCCCTGTTTTTTCATTTTGCGCCTTCCTTTCGAGCAGTTACTTCTTCTAGTTTTGGCATACCACCTTGGGCTCCAAATTTTTCAACGGATAATGACGCTGCAATATTTGCAAAAAATACTGCTTCTTCAATTGACTGACCGTTTGTAATAGCATGTGCAAATGCACCGTTAAATGTATCACCGGCACCTGTTGTATCAACAGCTGTCGTTTTATATCCTTTTACATGAACATGTTTTGTTCCATTGAAGTAACGTGCACCATCTTCACCTAATGTTACGATTAACTGATTTGGATATTTTTCCAATGCTGCTTCAACATCGTTTCCGAAAAGTAAGGCACATTCAGTTTCGTTTGGTGTTAAGTATTTAATATACGGCATCCACTCAATGTTGAAATTTGCTGCCGGTGCAGGATTGAATAGTACGGGTACTTGAAGCTCTTTACATAATTTCAAGCTGTACTCAATCGTTTCTACTGGAATTTCAAGCTGCATAACAACTAACTGACTGTTTCCGATAACAGTTTTTGCTGCAGCAATTTCTTCTGGTGTTACTTTCGAGTTCGCACCGGGTACAACGACAATACGGTTGTCCGATTCGTGGAGTAAAATATTTGCAATACCTGTAGCACCAATTGTATTTATAACTAAGCTTGTATCTATATTTTCTTCATTCAGATTCGCACGCAGCTCCGTACCGAAGCTGTCTGTGCCGACAGCACCTAACATTTTAACTTGGCTGCCTAATCGTGCAGCAGCTACTGCCTGGTTCGCACCTTTACCGCCTGGAACTGTTGTGAATAAGCTTCCAAGAACAGTTTCCCCTTTTTTAGGGAATACATCCATTTGAACGACCAAGTCCATATTGATGCTTCCAATTACTGTGATCATTTTGCAGCTTCCTTTCTTGTCGTCCCTCGTACAATTAGTTGTGGATCTATATTTAATACTGTCTGTATGATTTCTTTGCCTTCAATCTGTTCAATTAACATTGTTGCAGCTGCAGTCCCCATTTTGTATAAGTTCTGACCGACCGTCGTTAATGGGGGTGATACCATTTCGCCAAGTGCAATACCATCAAAACCAACAATTTGCAGGTCTTCCGGTATGCGCTTCCCAAGCTTATGCGCAATATGGAGGGCAGCAATGGCTAATGTATCGCTGCTTGCAAAAATACCATCAATCTGCGGATTTGCTAATAGGGTCTGTTCAATCGTTTCAGCAGCAACTTTAAAATCAAATGGTGTTGTTATAATGATTGGCTCTAGTCCTTGTTTATCCGTTGCTTCAAGAAACCCAATAAGTCGATCATCTGCAGTTTTCAAACCTTGCGGACCACGTATACATAGTAAATTCCCAGCCCCATTTGTAACTAAATACTCGGCCCCTATCCGGGCTCCTTTTTGGTTATCGGTTGCCACGGTCGGGATCGTTGCATCGATTATTCGGTCAAGTGCAACAATCGGCGTATTGATGGACATATAAACAGAAGGGTCCAGTAAGCTCGTTGCTACTATTAAGCCGGCCACATATGTTTGTGACAGGCGTTCCAAATATAACAATTCTTTATCTGTTTGGTCGTCTGAATTACAAAGAACAACTGTATAACCAAAAGACCATGCCATGTCTTCCACAGCACGAGCAAGTTCAGGGAAATATGGATTTTTTATATCTGGAACAATAAGACCAATAATATTGGATTGTTTTTTACTTAATGAACGTGCAACACTGCTTGGCTTATAATCCAGCTCAAGTATTGCCTGTTCAATACGTTCTGACGATTTTTTACTGACATAACCATTTTGGTTTAAGTAGCGTGATACTGTCGCCACAGAAAGATTTGCAACCTTAGCTACATCTTTAATGTTAACCATATCTCCGCCCCCTGAAACAAAATGTGTTACCGGTTACATAATATATGCTATACAATACGAATTGTCAACGAAATAAAGTACATAAAAGACAGAAAAAAGGCTTTTAATACGTAAAAACTAGTTATTCAAACAAAAAATACTCCATATTAAGTTATACTGAAAAAATCATAATGACATACTATTCATTTCTTTAACACTTTATATGATGGATTTCTAACCTATATATTGGTCATATGACAGTTTTTACATGTATTTATAGCCTTAGATTTAGGGGGATTTTTCAAAAGAGGAGAAGTTAAAAGGGTCTGTCGCAATGGATTGGTTTAATTCATTGTTCTTGTCGTAACGGTTATTTTGTTTGAACTTGCAAAAATGGTACAATAGGAAGGTGAGAAAAGTTGAAAGTAGACTGGCCGAAAAGCTGGCCAAAAGTAATAGCAAATTTTTAATATTCCTTGCATTATAGTCTTACGAACAACAGATAAGGAAGGTTCTCCATGCAAAATAATCAATCAAGAAAGCTGGCACAAGGTGCAATGATGATTGCGCTGTTCACTGTGCTGATGGCAATCGTATTTTATATTCCATTGGTGAATATTATCGCGGCGATTATTGCTCCATTACCGATGATTTGGTATAGCGCAAACTATAATCGGAAGTCATCGATTTTAGTCGCAGTGATTGCTGTATTAATTACTTTTTTTATTGGTGGACTGCTATTACTACCCGCTTCATTAATATTTGCGGCAGCAGGTGTAGCGATAGGGGATGCTATTTTTACTAAAAAAAGTAAAGTATTTATGTTTCTTTCAACAAGTATTGTCCTGCTGATCACATTTGCGATTCAGTATTTAATTTCATTGCGTTTGTTTGAAGTAGACTTTATTCGGGATTCTCTTGCGCTCATGAAGACGAGCTATATGGAATCGATTAAAATGACGGAAAGTTTGACTGGACAACCTGTGCCCAAAGAAACAATGGAAATGGCGAATACAATGTTAAATACGTTGGAAATGACAATACCGGCTTCCATTACATTTGCCATGTTATTTTTAACATTTATTATCATTACCGTTAACTTGCCGATTTTAAAGCGTTTAAAAGTAGACGTACCAAAGTTTGCGAAGTTTAGTGAATTACGTTTACCACGATCGGTATTATGGTATTACTTAATCGTTTTATCAGTGAATTTATTCGTTCGTCCAGAAGCCGATTCAACATTGGCTATTATTATGCTAAATATTTCAATGGTATTATGGGTATTATTAACAATACAAGGTATTTCTTTTATACATTTTGTCATTGATGCATTTGGTTATCCGAAGTTTATAAAAGTTTTAAGTACAATTTTAGCGATACCTCTCTATTCGATTGTTATTTTAGTAGGTATTGTTGATTTAGGCTTTAATGCACGTAATTACATTCGTGAAAAGAGTCAGAAATGAGGAGCTGATGGGAATGGGGATTTTTCGTAAAAGACCAATTCGATATCCACTATTAGTATTGTTTTTACTGGGTGCAGTAGCAGCTATCCTTATGATGATGTGGAATGTATGGGTGGGAATAGCCTTTATAGCTATTTATTCAATAGCAGCTTACTACACGGTAAAAGTTGAATTATTAACATATGTAGAAACGGAAAAGCATATTCAGTCACTTTCCTACCGGATGGAGGATGTTGGAAAAGAGGCATTTCTTGAAATGCCGTTCGGAATCCTGATCTTGAATGATGAACTGACGGTGGAATGGGCAAACCCGTTTATGCTTCGCGTTTTGCAGCAGGAATCACTAGTCGGGTATGAACTTGAAATGATTTCAGAGGAACTGCCTCTACTTGTTAATCAAGACCAGAAAAATGAAACGGTCATTGCCATCAATGATCGGAAATATCATATTTACTATAAAGAAGAAGAAAAACTTTTCTATTTCTTTGATATTACAAAGCAAGTACAGATTGAAAAGCAATATATGGCGGACCGTACAGTACTCGCCATTCTATTTATCGATAACTATGATGAGCTTACATCAGGTATGGATGACCAGGCACGAAGCGTCACTAATACGATGATGACATCGATTATAAATGAATGGGCAGCACATTATGATATCTTTGTTAAAAGAATCGCATCGGACCGTTACATGGCAGTATTAAATGAATCGATTTTATCGGAGCTTGAGCAGAAGCGTTTTTCAATTTTAGATGTAATCCGTGAACGAACTTTGATGCAGAAAAATTTATCATTAACATTAAGTATCGGTATTGGAGCAGGTTCTCAATCTCTTGTGGAGCTTGGACAGTTAGCACAGTCGGGACTTGACCTCGTTCTGGGCCGTGGTGGTGACCAAGTTGCGATTAAGCAGTCCAATGGTAAAATTCGCTTTTATGGCGGTAAAACAAACCCAGTTGAAAAGCGCACAAGAGTACGTGCCCGCGTAATATCACATGCACTGAGTGATTTAATTCAGGATAGCGACCGCGTTTTCGTAATGGGACATAAAAATCCGGACATGGACTCAATAGGAGCATGTGTCGGTGTACGTAAAATGGTTGCGATGAACGGAATTGAAGGGTCTGTCGTAGTTAATTTCGATGAAGTACGCGGAAGTGTAGACAGGTTAATGACCGAGTTGGAGGAAAAAACCGATTTTTACGATCGCTTTATCACACCGGACGAAGCGTTATCAAAAATCACTCCAAAATCACTCGTAGTTATTGTCGATACACATAAGCCGAGTATGGTCATTGATAGTCGCTTATTAAGCAGAACGGATAAGGTTGTTGTTATCGACCATCACCGTCGCGGGGAAGAATTTATCAATAATCCGACATTAGTATATATGGAGCCATATGCATCTTCTACAGCTGAACTCGTTACGGAGCTCCTGGAATACCAGCCTCAAAATGAAAAGTTGTTGCCGCTTGAAGCGACAGCCTTATTATCTGGTATTATTGTGGATACAAAAAGCTTTACATTAAGAACAGGTGCACGTACATTTGAAGCCGCTTCATATTTACGTACATTTGGTGCTGATACGGTGCTGATTCAACGTCTGTTAAAAGAAGATGTAGAAACATATGTCGCCCGTTCGAAAATTATTCAAACTGTTGAATTTCCGTTTGCAGGAATTGCGGTTGCACACGGTGAAGATTCAAAAGTATACGATTCAGTATTAATCGCACAAACGGCGGACATTTTACTCACAATGAAGGATGTCGGTGCCTCATTTGTCATTGCCCATCGTAATGATGGATTAATCGGCATTAGTGCCCGTTCATTGGGAGAAGTGAATGTCCAGCTCGTCATGGAAAAGCTTGGCGGTGGTGGTCATTTAACAAATGCCGCTACCCAAGTGGAAGCACAATCCATTGATGAAGTGAAAAAACTATTAAATGAAGCAATTAATGAAGTAGTCGAAGGGAGTAAAGAATCATGAAAGTAGTATTTTTAAAAGACGTAAAAGGTAAAGGCAAAAAAGGTGAAATTAAAGAAGTGGCAGAAGGTTATGCACGCAACTTCTTAATTAAAAATGGTTATGCAAAAGAAGCAAACAACCAGGCAATCAGCGAACTGCAAGGTCAAAAGCGACTAGAAGAAAAAAATGCTGCAGCAGAATTACAGGCAGCAAAAGATTTAAAAGAACAGTTAGAAGCAATTACAGTAGAAGTAAAAGCGAAATCAGGTGAAGGTGGTCGCCTATTCGGTTCAGTATCTACTAAGCAAATTGCAGATGCATTACAAAAGAAACATGGTTTTAAAGTAGACAAACGCAAAATGGATTGTAATGACGGACTTCGTTCATTAGGTTATGCCAATGTACCAGTGAAGTTACATCATGATGTAAAGGCTACTTTAAAGGTACATGTAATTGAAGAATAAGGAGCGACAACAATGAACGAATCCATGATGGACCGTGTTCCTCCACATAATAGTGAAGCGGAACAATCGGTCATTGGAGCCGTTTTCCTTGAACCGCAAGCTCTTATAACAGCATCTGAAATTGTGATTGCAGATGATTTTTATCATATTGCCCATCAAAAGATTTTCCAAACGATGCTGAACTTGAGCGATCAGGGAAAAGCAATTGATCTTGTCACTGTAACGGAAGAATTATCAGCAAAAAAAGAGCTTGAGGATATCGGCGGATTAAGCTATATTACGGAATTGGCGAGTGCTGTTCCGACAGCCGCCAATATCGCCCATTACGCAAAGATAGTTGAAGAAAAGGCGATTCTGCGTCGCCTTATTCGCGTTGCATCTAAAATTGCAGATGACGGGTATACGCGTGAAGATGAAGTAGAGGTTCTTTTAGCAGAAGCTGAAAAGAAAATGCTTGAAGTTTCGAACCGTAAAAATGCAGGCGACTTTAAGCACGTAAAAGATGTTCTCGTTCAAACATTTGATAATATTGAACAGCTCCAGTCACGTGACGGAGATGTAACTGGTATTCCGACTGGTTTCCGTGATTTGGACAAGATGACGGCCGGTTTCCAACGCAATGATTTAATTATTGTAGCTGCCCGTCCATCAGTTGGTAAAACAGCCTTTGCCCTCAATGTAGCCCAGAGTGTTGCTGTAAAGGCACGTGAAAATGTAGCCATCTTCTCACTTGAGATGGGCGCGGACCAACTTGTCATGCGTATGTTATGTGCAGAGGGAAATATTGATGCACAACGCTTGCGTACAGGTGCTTTAGAGACAGAGGACTGGAGTAAGCTGACGATGGCTATGGGAAGTTTATCGAATTCAGGTATTTATATCGATGACTCTCCGGGTGTGCGGATGACGGATATCCGTGCGAAATGCCGACGACTGGCTAAGGAAAGCGGTTTAGGGATGATCTTAATCGATTACTTGCAGCTTATTTTAGGTAGCGGTAAGCCAGGTGAAAACCGTCAGCAGGAAGTATCGGAAATTTCCCGTTCTTTAAAAGGTTTAGCGCGTGAACTAAAAGTGCCGGTAATTGCTCTATCGCAGCTGTCACGTGGTGTAGAGCAGCGTCAAGATAAACGGCCAATGATGAGTGACTTGCGTGAATCGGGTTCGATTGAGCAGGATGCCGATATCGTAGCCTTTTTATACCGTGATGATTACTACGATAAAGAATCGGAAAGTAAGGATATTATCGAAATCATTATTGCAAAACAGCGTAACGGTCCAACAGGTACGGTAAGTTTGGCTTTCCGTAAAGAGTATAATAAGTTCCTGAACTTAGAATTTACCCCCCCTCCTCGAGAGGAATGACACTTAAACACGAACATTCTACATTAGTTAAATGTGGATGTTCGTGTTTTTTATTGACATTTAGGATTTGAACTTGTTAAAATGTTCATGTTTCATCATTACGGAATTAAAAGGTAAATTCTTATGAATAAGAATGAAATACTTAATACATAATCATTAGGTGAATCATTCGTCGGAGGTGCATATAGATGACAGCTGTAGTTGTAGTAGGTACGCAATGGGGAGATGAAGGAAAAGGTAAAATTACGGATTTCCTTTCAAAAAGAGCAGATGCAATCGCACGTTATGCTGGTGGAGATAACGCGGGACATACAATTAAAATTGGTGAAGAGACATATAAATTGCATTTAATCCCCTCAGGAATTTTTTATCCGGATAAACTTTCGGTTATAGGAAATGGTGTAGTTCTTAATCCAAAGTCAATTGTAACGGAATTAAAAGGACTGCAAGCTAGAGGAATTGATACTTCCAATTTAAGAATTTCCAACCGTGCACATGTTATTTTGCCATATCATATTTATCAGGATATTGTAGAAGAAGAGGCACGTGGTGATGAAAAGATAGGAACGACAGCAAAAGGAATTGGTCCATGCTACCAAGATAAAGTTGCCCGAATCGGGATCCGTGTAGCAGATCTTTTAGATAAAGAAATATTTGAAAAAAAATTACGTGCAAATTTAACACTAAAAAATCGTTTATTTACGAAGTTTTATGAAGTAGAAGGCTTACAATTCGATGATATTTTTGAGGAATACTATGCATTTGGTCAAGAAATTGCCCAATATGTAACGGATACATCAAAAGTGCTGAATGATGTTATTGATGAAGGCGGCAAAGTCCTGTTTGAAGGTGCACAAGGAATTATGCTAGATGTCGATCAAGGAACATATCCATATGTAACATCTTCAAATCCAGTGGCAGGCGGTATAGCAATCGGATCAGGTGTAGGTCCAACAGCTGTAGAACGTGTTGTTGGTGTTTGTAAAGCATATACATCGCGTGTAGGGGACGGCCCATTCCCATCTGAACTTCATGATGAAATTGGTCAGCAGATTCGTGAAGTAGGCCGTGAGTATGGTACAACAACAGGCCGTCCACGTCGTGTTGGATGGTTTGACGCGGTTGTCGTTCGTCATTCGCGCCGAGTTTCAGGAATAACAGATCTAGCTTTAAACTCTATTGATGTATTATCAGGGCTTGAAACAGTTAAAATTTGTACAGCGTATGAATATAACGGCGAACAAATTACAGAATACCCGGCAAACCTGGAAATCATTGAACAATGTAAACCAGTCTATGAAGAACTACCAGGTTGGTCAGAAGATATAACAAACGTTCGTGCATTTGATGACCTACCTGAAAATGCAAAAAATTACGTACAGCGTATTGTAGAGCTTACAGGTATTTCATTGATGACTTTCTCAGTGGGTCCATCTCGTGAGCAAACAAATATCGTAAATGAAATCTGGAAATAATGAGTTTGAATTAGAAGAGTGTATTAAAAGTCTAGCCGGCTTTTAATACGCTTTTTTTTGTTAGTAAGAAAAACTATAAATGGATATAAAGTGGGGGTATGTACTAATTTACCTACTAAAAATGTAACATTCATTTAGAAAATAATACATTTACATTACAAAAAGACTGGAACGGTTCATTTGAAATGTGAAATATGCTACATTAGCAAAGTGTGTTTTTAGTCACCGCTCATTATTTTAATGAAAATACATCATTTTTATAGAACAGATCTAGTTGAAAGGAGCTTTATCATGAGTTCAAAAGGAAACAAGTTAGACTTAAAAAAATCAAATCTAAGTCTAATGAATCGTCATAATAGAAAATTTAAAATGGCTGCATTATTTGCCTTACTTGCTTCTACTGTGACATTCAATATAGGTTTCGCGAATGAAACAGATAAAGAAAAATTCGCTAAAGTTTTTCACGTTTATGTAGCTGATACATACGTAGGTTCTGTTGCAGATGAAGCAACAGTAAACGAGTTTGTCGAGAAAAAAGAGCAAGAGGCAAGCGAACAATATGAAGATTTAGTAATTGACGCAGGCGCCGATATCTCACTAATTCCAGAGCAAGTATTTACAGTCGATGCCAATGAAGAGCAGACGTTAAAAAACCTTCAAGAGGCAATAACTGTTCAGGCAAAAGCCTACTCACTAAAAGTGGGAGAAACAGTCGTTGCATCAGTGAAGGATAGAGAAGAGTTTGAAGCTGTAATTGACGGATTAAAGCTTCAATTTGTGACACAAAATGATTTAAAAGAATTGCAAAACAATGCATCTAAAGATTCTTTACCCGAATTACAAAAGGATGAAACACGTCTGGTAGATCTTACATTATCTACCCCAATTACCGGAGACGAAGTATTAGCCGAACCGGCAAATATTGTTTCTGCAAAACAAGCGGTTCAACTTTTGCAAACGGGTGCATTGGAGCAAGAAGTATATACTGTAAAAGCAGGAGATGTGTTAGGTTCAATTGCCAAAGCACATGATTTAACAACTGCAGATTTATTAGAGATCAACCCTAACCTTAAAGCGGATACGGTCCTGCAAATTGGTGAACAAGTCAATGTAACGGTTCAAAAACCATTTGTTACGGTCAAGGCAGTTTATGAGAAGAAAAGAGTAGAGGGAATCGACTTTGCGAAAATCGTCAAAGAAGATGCTACGATGCTTAAAGGTAAAAAAGTAGTGAAGCAAGAAGGCGAAAAGGGTAAAAAAGAAGTTTCATATTTAATTACAGAAGAGAATGGAGTCCGAACTGAAAGAATACAATCAGAGGAAAATGTAATATCAGAACCTGAAAATCGTATTGTTGTTGTCGGCACGAAGGTAGTTCCTTCTATTGGAACAGGTAATTTTGCTTGGCCGGCAGTCGGAGGTTATATATCAAGTAATATGGGAGAGCGTTGGGGCCGTTACCACTACGGGATTGATATTGCCCGACCATCAAATTACACGATTAAAGCTTCAGATAATGGTGTTGTCAAAACTGCAGGTAAGCATTCAACATATGGAAATTATGTAGTGATTAATCACAATAACGGCTTTGAAACGTTATATGCTCATTTATCTCGCATTGATGTAGAGGTAGGACAAGTCCTAGAACAAGGGTCTGCTTTAGGACAAATGGGTTCGACAGGCCGTTCAACTGGAACACATTTACATTTTGAAGTTCATAAAAACGGTAAAGAAGTAAATCCGTTATCATATTTAAATTGATTTTTAGCAGTCCAAAATAGAATTGGGCTGCTTTTTCTATAAAATGGTCTCCATATTATTTAGGTGGATAAAATTCAAAAATAATTCTTAAATGAGAGGAATATTTCCCGGAAAATAATCATAGCAGTATAGCTGTATAGCTGTATAATGCACCAAATGGCAAACCATGATAGAGTAGTTATAGTAAAAATAAACATACCCTTTCATAATTATATAGAGAATTTATGAGAAAAGAGGAATTAGATGATGGATAAAACGATATTAGTTGTAGATGATGAAAAACCAATTGCGGACATTCTACAGTTTAATTTAATAAAAGAAGGTTACCGCGTAATTTGTGCATATGATGGGGACGAAGCGCTTCAAAGAGTAGAAGAGGAGCAGCCGGATTTAATGCTGCTTGATATTATGCTGCCTAAACGCGACGGCATGGAAGTATGTCGTGAAGTGCGTAAAAAATATGATTTCCCGATTATTATGTTAACGGCAAAAGGATCGGAAATCGATAAAGTACTGGGATTGGAAATGGGTGCTGACGATTATGTAACAAAGCCGTTCAGTACGCGTGAATTAATCGCCCGTGTAAAAGCGAATATGCGCCGATTAAATGTGCCTGCTCAAATAGAAGAAGCACAAGCAGAAACGAATGATATTGTCGTAGGCTCTTTAACGATTCAGCCGGATGCCTATTTAGTATTAAAGCGTGATGAGTCCATTGAATTAACACACCGTGAATTTGAATTACTGCATTATTTGGCAAAACATATCGGTCAGGTAATGACACGTGAGCATTTACTGCAAACGGTATGGGGTTATGATTATTTCGGTGATGTACGAACAGTGGATGTAACAATCCGCCGTTTACGTGAAAAAATTGAAGATAATCCAAGTCATCCTTTATGGATTGTTACGAGACGAGGAGTCGGCTATTACTTACGAAACCCTGAACAGGAGTAAAATACATGCAAAAAGTGAGCTTTTTTAAGTCCATCCATGTAAAGCTTGTATTGATTTATGTCCTATTAATTATTATTGCTCTTCAAATTATAGGCATTTATTTCTCAAAGCAGCTGGAGACGAATTTAAAAACGAATTTCCAAGATTCGATTCGCCAAAGAATAGAGCTTGTGCATTATAGTGTACGTGAAGAAATGTTAAAAGACCGGGATGAAAATACTCCCCCAACTATAGAGTATAGTTTAAAAACGATTTTAGAAGGATTTTCTACAGAAGATATTAACAAGATTAATGTAGTGGATCGCAACGATCGTATATTGGCTACTTCCGATGATGATCAGGCAGTTGTAGGTCAGCGTATAAATGAAGAAATTATACAACAGGCCGCCTCTTCCGAAACATTGTTGGATAAGATTTCATTGGATCGGGATACTGGGCAGCGCATTTGGATACTAGCTGTCCCTATTATGGATAACGCAGGCCCTAAAGAGGAATTGAAGGGTGTTATATATGTTCAATCGAATATTGAAAAGGTTTACGAGCAACTAAATGAAATTAACCGAATTTTTGCGGCAGGTATCGCAGTATCGCTTGCCATTACAATCATATTAGGAATTTTAGTTGCCCGGACTATAACACGCCCTATTTCCGATATGCGAAAACAGGCGCAGGCAATGTCAAAAGGGAATTATGCAAGGAAAGTTCGTGTATACGGAACAGATGAAATCGGTCAGTTAGCCATTGCTTTCAACCATCTGACCAATCGTCTGCAGGAAGCACAATCCACAACAGAAGCAGAACGGCGGAAACTGGCAAGCGTACTTAGTAATATGACAGATGGTGTAATTGCAACAGACCGTAAAGGAAAAATTATATTGATTAACGACCCCGCATTGGAATTGCTTCATGATTCACGTGAAACAACTTTAAATCGTCCAATTGCGTCTGTTTTGCGTTTAGACCAGGAATATAGTTTTGAAGACTTGATTCATATGAAAGATCCTGTGAATCTTGATTTTAGTATGAATGATGCTCCATATGTATTACGAGCAAACTTTTCTGTAATTCAAAAGGAAACAGGTTTTGTAAATGGTCTGATTACGGTATTGCATGATATTACTGAACAGGAAAAAATCGATATGGAACGTCGTGAATTTGTTGCGAATGTATCCCATGAATTGCGTACGCCGTTAACGACGATGCGCAGCTATTTAGAAGCACTTGCAGAAGGTGCATGGAAAGATGAAAATATAGCGCCGGCATTTTTAAATGTTACGCAAACAGAAACAGAGCGTATGATTCGCCTTGTAAATGATTTGCTGCAATTGTCAAAAATGGACAGCCAGGAATATGAACTGAACCTGGAGTTTGTGGAATTTAACAAGTTTTTCACGCAAATTATCGACCGTTTTGAAATGTCGAAGTCACAGAATGTAGAATTTATCCGATTGCTTCCGGAAAAAAGCTATTTTGTTGATATTGATACCGATAAGCTTACACAGGTAATCGATAATATTATTTCAAATGCATTGAAATACTCTCCGGATGGCGGCAATATTCGTTTTGGCTTTACCGTTCATGATAATATGATTCGCGTTATGATTTCAGATGACGGTATGGGGATTCCGAAAGAAAATGTGACAAGAATTTTTGATCGTTTCTATCGCGTAGACCGAGCAAGAGCAAGGTCGATGGGTGGAACAGGATTAGGTCTTGCAATCGCTCGTGAAATGATTGAAGCACATGGCGGGAAAATTTGGGCAGAAAGTGAGGAAGGCCAAGGTACTACGATATTCTTCACATTGCCATATGAATTGGATGAAGCGGGGGATTGGGAATGAAATATATTGAACAGATAAAATCACTTTTATTAGCATTCCTTGTTTTACTCAGCATCGTCTTCACACTTCTTATTTGGACTTACAAACCTGAATATGAAACGGTTAAGGAGACCCAGATTGAGGAAGTACTTGTCGGCAAACCGAAGGAATTACAGGAAGTAATAAAACCGTACCGGATGTTGTATCGCCAAAATGAGCAATTTTATGGGACAGTCTCTTCAACACCATTAAAAAATTTATACAGCCACTTACGGTCATGGCAAGTTTACGAGATGGGTTTAATTAACAGTGAACTTTCAGATAGTAAAATGAACGAAATGCTAAGTATGGATAATCGTATAACAATGTTCTTTAATGAAGAAATTCCTTTGCGCGTTTTCGCTAATCTTATGTCATTTAATGATAATGAAATACCAGATACAAGCTTTACACATTTTATTGTAGACTGGTCAAATGTAGAGAGTAGCAATCAGCTGCAGTTACTTTTCCTAAACACAGAAACGCGATTATTGTATAGAGCGTACGCGAGTGTGCCGGACAAAGATTATTTCATGGAGAAGATAATTGAACCGGCAAATAATTATAGCCAATATGTTGAAGTTGAACGGGAACCTTTACGTTCTTTATATGTACCGAAAGAACCTATTCAATCAACAAGGTTAAGATATTTAGCTGAAGATATTGAACCTGATTTATTTAAAAAAATCCTGTTTACCGATTTAAAAATTGTACAGCGGAATATTGAAAGTCCTCAATCTGAAAGGTTTACTGATGGGACATCATTAATGACAGTAGACAGCCAAAATCGGGTTATAAATTATGTATATCCGACTGCAGAAAGTGCTGCACCGATTCCCGCCGCAAGATTATTTATAGATAGCTTTAATTTTATAAATGACCATGGTGGGTTTACAATGGATTACCGCTTGTCTTCAATGAATATTGAAAGGCATATTACAGAGTATCAGCTGTTTATACAGGGGCTTCCTGTATACAGTGATGTAATGACTCGTCTCGCAACTACTTGGGGTGAAAACCGTATTTTCCGTTACCGACGCCCTTATTATTCGATGGGTACTATATTTCAAAGGGTACAGAAAGAACTCGAATCAGGGGAACAAATAGTTGAGACTCTTCGTACGGAAAACAATAAATTATTTAGAGAAGCAGATGAAATCGCTGTTGGGTACGAATTAACACTTGAGGACTCAGAGCAGGATACAGATTTAGTCCTCGTATTGGAACCAAAATGGTTTGCCGTAACAAACAATACATGGAAACGCCTTTCACCCATGGAAGTAGGGGGTGACGAAGTTGGATTGGAGTAGAACGAAAACTATTTTTATATGGGTTTTCCTAATATTGAACCTCTTTTTATATACGCAGTATTTAGAGAGCTATAAAGAAGGGGAGAAAATAGAAGTTTTAGGGGAAACAATGGAAATCGAAGCACGTTTGAAAGGGGATAATATAACGTATATTGCCCTTCCGAACAATAAGGAAAGTGCAGCATATTATTCCGGACAAATTAAAAATTTCTCTCCATCAGAAGTGCCATATTTCACAAATCAAAGCGCAAAAATCGAAAATAACAATAAGCTGATTGTCACGATGGACAAGCCTGTGAAACTACAGAAAAGCGATACGCGTGATTCGTATACTGATTTCGTTCATAATAATGTATATGAAGGTGATTCCTATGTACTTTGGGGTATTGATGAAGAGAAAAAAGAAGCGACATTTTTCCAGAAGGTAAACGACGTAACATTGTATTATAATGTACGTGGGTATATCAAACTTTATTGGGATGATAACAACCGTATTATTTCCTATGAACAAACAATGCTGGAAAAGCATGAAAAGTTAGATAAAGAACAAAATCTATTAACTGCAAGACAAGTATTGCAGATTTTATATGGAAAGAATTTATTAAAACCAGATTCTCAGATTACGGAAATGAATCTAGGCTATTCTACAATTGTTCAATTAACGCAAACACAGGTATTTGCACCGACATGGGAAGTCCGGGTAAAGCGGGCTGATGAGACAGAAGAAATACATTTTGTAAATGCGGTACAAGGACGAATTGTAGAGATCCAAAATGACTTATCCGAAATTGTCGAGCAGACAGAGGATTTGGAAGAGTAGGGAGTTTTAACAATGCGATTTAGCGTTTTAGCAAGTGGCAGTACAGGAAACGCAGTCTACGTAGAAAATGATGAACACTCATTTTTGATTGATGCAGGCTTAAGCGGAAAGAAAATGGAGCAACTGTTTGCTAATATAGATCGTGATATGAAAAGTTTATCAGGTATTTTAGTAACACATGAGCATAGTGACCATATTAAAGGACTAGGTGTCATTGCACGGAAATATAATATTCCTGTATTTGCAAATGCAAAAACATGGACAGCGATGGACGGGCTAGTAGGAACAATACCAACCGATTTATGTTTCGATTTCGATATGGAAACAGTAAAAACATTTGGCGGATTGGATATTCAATCATTTGCAGTGTCCCATGATGCTGCTGAACCGATGTTCTACACATTCTATGAGAACGGGAGAAAGCTAGTTGTCATTACAGACACAGGTTATGTCAGTGACCGGATGAAAGGTTATATCTCAGCAGCAGATGCCTATGTATTTGAAAGTAACCACGATGTGAGTATGCTTCAAATGGGCAAATACCCTTGGAGTATTAAACGCCGTATATTATCGGATGTAGGCCATGTTTCAAATGAAGATGCTGCAGTGGCAATGGCTGATGTGGTCGCAGAAAAACCGACGCAAATTTATTTGGCGCATTTAAGTAAAGACAACAATATGAAAGATCTGGCGCGGATGAGCGTAGAGCAGACATTGCAGTCTTGCGGCATTATTGCAGGAGAATATTTGCATCTGCATGATACCGATGCAAACGAGCCGACAAAGCTTGTGACAGTTTAATATCAGCAAAGCATAATTGAACTAAATATGGGTAAAAGATAGGTGTGTTAAAAGTTTCTACTTTTAGCATACCTTTTTTATTTATATTTTTAATTAGGTTTTATGTGATTTTCATCTAATTTTAATGTTAAATGTGTATGCTATCAGTAAGGAAAACAAAGAAAGGATGAGGGATATGGGTTACTATCCTGAAGATGATAAGAAGGAAATCCAAAATGATCGTATTGCAGAGCTTGAGGCTCGTTTAAAAAGAGAAGAAGAAGAAAAAAAACAGCGGCAAAATAGAAAGGAAAAAAGAGGCGGCAGTAAAGGCGGTTATTTTTTATCTGGTTTAAGTGGTGTTGTCGTTGGTGCTTTACTATTATGGCTTCTGCTTCCCTCGTTGGCAAACCAGTTACCGGGTGGAAATGAAGTAAACTCGGTTACAAATAATTCCCCAAACTCAACGATTAGTCAAACTGCAACAGAGGTAACAACAGATGTAACAAATGCAGTTGAAAAGGTATCAAGTGCCGTTGTAGGGATTACAAATATTCAAAATGTAGCACCAAATTTTTGGAACCAAAGTACAGGAGAAGCTCAAGCGGTAGGTAGCGGTTCGGGTGTTGTTTATAAAAAAGAAGGGAACTTTGCCTTTATCGTGACGAACCACCATGTTGTGGATGGTGCAGAACAAATTGAAGTGACGTTGGATGATGGTGAGAAAGTAAAAGCAGAGCTTATCGGTTCTGATATTTGGACAGACTTGGCGATACTTTCAATACCAAGTGAAGGAATAGATACAGTAGCCAACTTTGGAGATTCGGATGTATTAAAACAAGGTGAAACAGTGATTGCAATCGGAAATCCACTCGGTTTAGATTTTTATGGCTCGGTAACAACAGGCGTCATTTCGGGTAAAGACCGTTCTGTACCGGTTGACTTAAATGAAGATGGTGTCGAGGATTGGTCAACAGAAGTATTACAGACGGATGCAGCAATTAACTCAGGGAACTCAGGTGGTGCCCTAGTAAATATCGCTGGTGAATTAATTGGTATAAATTCAATGAAAATTGCCCAATCTTCAGTTGAGGGCTTAGGATTTGCAATTCCAATCAATTCAGCCATTCCGATTATTGAACAGTTAGAAAAGCACGGGGAAGTACAACGCCCAACAATGGGTATTTCCTTAGTCGATTTAACGGAAGTACCGGCTTACTATCAACAGCAAACATTGAAATTACCGGAAGAAGTAACAAATGGTGTTGTCATTTCTCAAGTTGTAAGAGGTTCTGCAGCAGATAAAGCAGGTTTACAGCAGTACGATGTCATTGTGGAAATGGATGGCGAAAAAATCGATAATGCAATAGAGTTACGCAAACATTTATATAATGAAAAATCTATTGGGGATACATTAAAGATTAAAGTTTATCGTAACGGTAAAATAGTAGAAGCCGATTTGAAGTTAGTGGAAACTGCACAATTATAAATGTGGATAACTTAATTAAAGAATGAAATTGTACACAACGGGTAGAGAAGAAAAAGGCTTGTCTTTTCTACTCGTTTTTTGTCTGTTACAATGGGTTGTGGATAACATTTCAAAAATTGTGAATAAGTTTGTGGAAATTTCAGAAAAGAAAGAAGGTTTAAAAATGAAGACATACAGCTGCGAAACCCATATAGATCATGCGTTGGATATGCATGTGGCAGAAACAGAAAATTTCCCGATGATGGATTTATTATCGGAAGAAGAAAAGTTATCAACAACTTGTTCTTACTGTGAACAGTCAGCAACATATGTTGTATCAAGTAAATAACTTTACACAATATGTAGTTTTTAGTTGGGGATATGTGCATAACTTTTGTGGATAACTTGTTTGTAAATGGAACGTAAAGGTGGATAAGTTGTGAATATTACTATCATCTCGGTTGGTAAGTTAAAAGAAAAGTATTTAAAAATGGGTATCGAAGAATATGTTAAGCGATTAGGCGGCTATGCAAAAATCGACTTAGTGGAAGTACCGGATGAGAAAGCACCTGAACAGTTAAGTGATGCTGATATGGAAATCGTCAAACGTAAAGAAGGAGAACGTATCCTTGCGAAAATCAATGACGGAACCTATGTCATCGCATTGGCACTGGAAGGTAAAATGAAAACAAGCGAAGAAATGGCTGCAGATCTAGAGGCATTGATGACCTACGGGAAAAGCAAAGTCGTGTTTGTAATAGGCGGATCATTAGGATTGCATGCGGATGTACTTAAGCGCGCAGATGAAAAACTATGCTTCGGAAAAATGACCCTACCTCACCAGTTGATGAAACTAGTGCTGGTAGAGCAGATTTACCGAAGCTTTAGAATTATTAAGGGCGAACCGTACCATAAATAGAGGCAAAAAAAGTTGTAAATAAGGTGGCATTTTGTGGTCGTAAGCAGATATAGAGGATGTACATTCATTTTCTCTATCTGCTTCGCGATACAAGAGGTGGAGAAGTGTAAAGGTTTTAGAAACATTTACTTCTGAAAAATCGAAGTTAAGTTCAACTATATCAATTGAGCGCGGTTTACCTTTTGGTTGCGCAATTGTAATTCTTTCAATAAGTAATTGTAGTAACCTTTTCTGATGTTCTCTTGACGCATATTTATAAACTTCTAAAAATCGCATCAGCAACGTTTGAATAAGCTCAGGTTGTATTACTTTAGAATCGTTAGAGCTTAATTGCGCGGTGATTTCATTTTGTCTTTGTTCTAAAGCTGTCTTTTCAGATGATAATTTTTGTAAGCGCTCATGTAATATTGTTACAGGCAATGTCTTTTGTTCAAATGCATCTAAATACTGATTTTGAAGCGACTGTATTTCGAGCAGTCGTTTTTTTATTACTTCAAGTTCCATAGTTAAAGAATGTAGCAATTCAATTGAAGTAGTATTAAGAGCTTGTAGTTTAGTAAAGAGTTGTTCTTCATTATGAGCGAATTGTTCAATCTTATTAATGAGTTGTGCTTCTGCTTCGTATGCTTTTGTTGAATTGGCACTACAAGCGGATGCTCCTTTGTTGTGAAAATCAGAGCAAACGTAATAACGATATTTCCTTTTTGTTCCGCCTTTTAGAGTACAAGTTGTAGTGGCTGGAACCATACCTTGATTACAAGTAGGACAGCGCAACAGACCACTAAGTAAAAATGGTTTATTCGATTGACGTTGTTTAAAGGATTTGCTGTTTCGCCTTGCTTGAACAATATTCCAAAGGTCGTCTGAAATAATCGACTCATGCTTGCCTTCAACAATAATTGGATTAGGATTTCTACTTTTTCTACGCTTGCTATCCCAGTTTTCAACTTTTGCCCAGCTGATTTTACCGTTGTACACGATATTGTCTAAAATTTGTGCAACGCCGTTTATGGAAAAATGATGTCCACGTTTTGTTCGATAGCCTGCTTTATTCAAGTGATTAGCAATTGCTTTCAACCCTTTACCTTCTGCATACAATTCAAAAGCTAATCGAATAATAGAGGCTTCCTTTTCATTAATAACCAACTCTTTCTCAATGACGTCATACCCGAATATAATACCACCATTCCAGGATCCTTCTAATGCGCGTTGCTTCATACCGAGCTTTACATTTTCAGACAGCGTATTACGTTCCATTTCAGCGATAGAAGCCATCAGCTGTACAACTAATCGACCAATTGGACTGCCTGTATCAAAGTTTTCAGAGTAAGAAATGAATTTTACGCCGTTATCTTCAAACAGGTCTAATAACGTAAGCGTGTCCAACATGTTGCGCGATAGACGTGAGATTTTCCAAACGAGCACAGCTTGAAACTTATTTTTATCGACGTCGGCTATAAGTTTTTGAATTGCGGGACGCCCACTAATGTTTTTTCCACTTATCCCTTCATCCACATATTCACCTGTGATTTCCCAGCCGTATAACTGTGCATACTGGCGCAATGTTTGCAGTTGTGCAGAAATACTATAACCTTCTGTTGCCTGTTCCTCCGTTGAAACCCTACAATAAATAGCAACTTGTCTGATTTCATTCATGAAAAATCCTCCTTTCAACGCCATTTTAATACGAAAAGAAAAAAAGAGAAAGGATGCGCCCTTTCCCTTAAATAGCTTGATTTAAATATGCTAAATCAAATTTATATATGATGTCTTTAATGGTTCGGTTCTTTGGTTTGTCAGCTGGATTAATGTGAATCTCTTTAATTAAAGATTGTAAAAGGATCTTCTTATCATCATCTTCTATCGTATTGAAAAATTGTGAGAAGTCACTTAATGAATTCGCAACAATAGTTGTTAAGAAGTGTTTATCACTTAGTTTTATCTGTTGGTTCAAGCTTTCTATTTGCTTTACAAGTGCTTGCTCTTCCTGTTGTACGTCATGTATCTCCTCTTCGAACATTTCTTCTGTGATGATTTCCCGCAAGCGCCAATTCATCAGTTCTTTTCTTTTGCGTTTTAAATCTGCCAAGTCTGCTTCTTGTTTTTTCACTTGCTGTTGCATAGTCATTACTTCGTTCATGGAGTTAGAATGGAGTGTGTTAATTAATGGCTCAACAAGATTATGCTTTTGAAGGGTGGCGAAAACTTGCTCATATACAGTTTTTTCGGCGTATTCCTTTGGGATAAGATTGGCCGCACAAGCGGAGGTGCCACTATTTTTGTTGCGCGAACATTGATAATATTTATACTTTGGACTGCTATTCCCTTGAACCATCGGAGAGCCACATTGCGGACATTTTAATAAACCAGACAGCGGAAAGCTACCAGGATGAATCTTATCTTGAAAATGACTATTTAGTTTCATCACATTTTGGGCTTTTTCCCAAAGTATGACGTTGATGATAGGCTCATGTTTTCCATTTTGTAATTCACCGCGCCATTTCATTTTTCCAATATAAATCGGATTATTTAAAATGGTTTTCACGGCAAAAATGGTCCAGTAGTTATTTTTCTTTGTCCGAATACCTAAGTCGTTTAGGGTAGAAGCAATTTTTTTATAGCCCCATTGCTCATTTGCGTATTTATTAAAAATAAAGTTTACTATCTTTGCTTCTTCAGGGACAACTTTTAGCTGTTTATTTGAGGAGGTGTAGCCATAAACAACACCGCCATTAAAAAGCCCTTCTGAAGCTCTTTTTTCCATACCTGAACTTGTTCTACCAATAATCATATCTCTTTCCCAATCTGCAATTAACGACATCATTTGATATAAAACTTTTGAGCGGGGATCACTTGTATCGATATTATCAGCAATACAAATGAGTCGTACTTTAGCATCGTTTAGGCGCTTATAAAAATAAAGTGCTTCTAAATTGTCACGCGAAATACGGTCAGAATCATAGACAACGACACAATCGATCTTATTGGCTTTGTCCATAATGAACGCATACATCGCCTTAAATGCTTCGCGATTATTAACGGATTTACCTGATTTAGCTCCTTCATCAAAGATATGGATAAGGGTAATGCCGTTAGAGTCGCAGTATCTTTTAATTTCTTCGGTTTGCTTTGCGATAGAAGTGTTATCTAATTGTTTATCTGTACTTACTCGAACATAACCTACTGCACGCATATATATCACGCTCCTAATTGATCTTGTTTATGTTGTTCGCAAAGTTTTTTTTCATATTTAAGGATCATTTCTGAGAGGGTATTTAAAAAATGGCGAGCATGGTACTTTTCAAGATCGGTACCAATTAGTAATTGTTTTTCGATTTCTTCGTGGAAGTTTAGAGAAGGGGATTGTTTCATAAGAGGTCATCCTTTCGTGGAATTTATTGAGGAAGGCTAACGAAGAAAAAGCTTCAATAGCCTATGTAAGGGGGAAGGCACAAAAAAACTGGCTTATTTAGAAACACATGTATTAAAATGCGCAGTTAGCCAAAAATGGGCGCAAAAATCCCAGTGAGCTATCAAGCATTTTAAGTAAAAACATGTATCTAAATAAACCAGTTAAAATATACAAAAACCATAAAAAAATCATATGTTAAATGTCTATATGCAATTTTATAATTGTAATTTTAAAAAAATTTTTTCATTTGTCAATAGAAAAACTGTCCGAGAAATGTCTATGCATTAGAATTAAAGTTTAGTCTGGAGTTCTATACTTTGAATGCTTTCGATAGGCATAGAGATGGTTATGTCACTTATATCACCAATATCCAGGTCAATACTCGGGTCATTAATAGGTGAGTTTATTAAAAGTCTATATTCAGATTGAAAATCATACTCTCTTGGTTTACGAAAAGCTCCCCATTCGCCATTAACCTCATTAACATCGACATATTCAACAAGACCTCGGCTATAACCTATACCTAATTGCTTGTTGAGAGCAGATTCAAATCTATTAAGAAATTCTTTAAAATCCGTTATATATACAGCGGTGTCACCAAAAGTTTGAACTTTAGGATCGATTAAAAATGTTCTATTGGATGTTAAAAATGATTCTACAATTTCTTCTGTAAGCGCATATAAGCAAAAAATAGGATTCTTGGAAGATGAATTTTTATAAGTACGTATTGGTCCCACTAAGTCATTGCTATCTAACTCATAATTTCCAATAACTATTTTGTTTTGTGCTGGCGAAAGAACCATATGAGCGCCCTCATATTTATCTCCGCGCTTTGCATTATCATGTTTTTTTTCAAAGTCTTGAAACTGTTTAAGTTGCTTAAAATGTATTTTTCCTTTTTGAAATTCATCCATCCACTTTCGATTTCCGAATTTGATAATAGCATGAATATACATAAAACATCTCCTAATTTATATGTTTCATTTCTATTTAGAAGTTATAAAAAACTTTAATCTAATTAAAATATAAAAACACAAATATTGGAATACCAGATCGGTATATGTTAGGGGGAATCAAAGATATGAAAGCGGTAAAAGTATTTGATGAAGCATTTGCGGAGAAATTGAAACGTTTGCGTAAAGCACGTGGCATGACGTTGCAACAATTGAGCGCGGCGACAGGAATTAGCCCCTCGTATATTTCACGCTTGGAGCGCAGCGAAAAGCAGTGTCCGTCTTTTCCAATTTTGATGGAGCTGTCGCGCGCGCTCAAGGTAGATTTAATGACCTTGGCAGAAGGGTTAGCTGAGCAGGAGGGAGTCTTGGATCTTTACTCATTAATGTTTAAGTCGCCGTTACGAGTGGCAGATAAGATTTTGACGAGAGAAGAAACAATGATGGTATTGAACATGATAGAAAGGATAGTTGAATTTGAATGGAGCAGAGAATCGCAGTGGCATGAACTTTCTGAGTTAGGTAATGCAATTAATAAGTTGAAGAATTTAAAATGACTTCTATGCCGAGGACGGTATGTTCTCGGTCTTTTTTGTATTGAACAGTGTCCGACATTAGAAGGGCTTTTCAAATAATAAATTGTATGTATAATGTCTTTTGAAAACCTCTAAATTCCCACAATTATAATTTATCCCTTTCATTTTTATTCTCATATATATTTGTTCGTTGAAAATGGCATATTGATTTGGCGCGACAAGCTTCATTATTAGCGGTGCTTTGTGTCCTCGTGCGCACGTTCTCGTGAAGAATAAATATATTTGAATTGGGAAAAAAATAAACTCCTAAATACTATGAAATCACAGAGTTAGATAAACCTAATTACATACTAATAGATTAGGAGTGATCACATATGATTCATACTTTTTTAATGAAGTTTCCAATTACTGATGAAGATGTAAACGTAGCGCAAATTAAATTTGGAACGGATTACAAACATTTAAATCAATATTTCCAAAAGGTATACGGTGAATACTTTAATTTTGCGTTAGTCCCTCAAATCACAAAAGGACATGGGAGATGGTATTTATCATTGTTTGTTGATGCGGTGGCGCTGTTACAAAAATCTGACATAACTGAAACGGATTACAGGGAGATCAAGTTAAATATACTTGAGTGCTTAATGCTGTTGTTTAATCACGCAACGCATTACGATTCTCACATACTCGCGAGATTAGACTACCGATTCGATGTAACAATTGAAAATAAACAATTGCGCAAGTTATATTTCCATTTAATTAAGAAACATGTTGAAAAATACCGTCATCAAATAAAGTGTACAGGTAAGAAAAATGCTTCAGGTGAATTCGAAGACTTTAATACGACGGTTTATCATAATTCGCAATCGGTAGTAACAACTGCGTATGATAAAGAAGCTGAAAGGTTTGCAAAGCGCTGTAAACTTCAACCTTATGAAAAAGACGTAATACGTTTTGAAGTAAGGCTTCTTTATAATCACTTATACTATAAGGCAAGTAAGAGATGTAAAACCCCTATTCCAATGAAATTGGAAAGCTACTTCAAAGAAAGTGTTTACTATTCTTACTTGAAATCCTATCTTTTAAGTATTTATCCTCAAGGAGATTATTATAAATATGCATATGCCGAAAAGTGGATCGGCTACGCGCCACTAAAAGCTACTGATAAAGCGCTTCTTAAAGAATTCCTTAAAAAGTCCGCCTATAAAAGTTTATCGACAGCAAAACGTTCCTACTCAAAATACGTTTATAATAAAATGCTAAATTATTTGGGCGACTTAAATATAAACCCTATCACGATTCCAAAGAACTATCCTCAAGCTCCACGTCACTTTAAAAACCCATTGAATGACTTATACACGAAGTTTAAATAACAACTGCTATTTGGTTGAAATATGCGATTCTGTTCCAAATGAAATCGGAAATCTATTCGCGGTTAAACTTGTATGCGAATTATATTGTGACTGTATTATTCGTAATAATATATTTATGTATTGATTTAAAGTAGATGTGCGAATAGAACTGTAATTAGATAAGCAATTACAGTTTGAATATAATCGTAAAGTTATTCATGAATATATTTGCCAGTGAGTTGTATTGCAATTGTATTCATAATCGCAATATGTTTGCGCATCTATTTCAAATTAGATTAGTGATTATAATTGTTATTCGATTAGACATTTGCATATATTTGTATTCACAAACTGTGAGAAGTAAAAAAAATATTAGTTGAACAAATTGTGTGAGAATTGAAATTCGTTTAGAAGGCAACAGTATAGAAATTGAAAGGAACAATATAATGAGAAGTTTAATCAAAATCGGTTAGTAAAGAATGTAGATAGTGACTTCGATGAATTCATAAAGAAAAATCGACTAAAATAAGTTAAAGAGGAACCTACTTAAACTATAGGGGTAATAGAGTTTAAGTATATTTCTTCACAGTTTGTAGTTTTGATTGTTAGCTACTATAACTTGAATTCTTAATTTAGAGATGTTAAAATTGTCATACTATAAATGAAAGGAATGATGGGTGGACAATGAAGAACTAACCTAATTTTTCAGAATTTGAAATAGCATATTTCAGATTAAAAAACTTAGGATTAGTCTGCCCATTTTTCTATATACTATATTACTTTAATGCTAAACAGCTGAATGGCTAAATAGCTTTATTTGAGTACGGTAAAAATGCGATTTGACTAATCCTTCCAAAATCATTTGGGAGGATTTTTTATTCTCCCTAAAACTAAATTAAGAAAGAGGAGATTAAATTGTTAAAACAAAAAGAACTAATAGCAAGGGTTAAGAAACTGGTCGAGTTAGATAAAAAAATATCTGCTTGTATGATGTATGGCTCTTTTACAAAAGGAGAGGGCGATCAATACTCTGATATAGAATTTTATGTTTTCCTAAAAGATGACACGGTTTCCACTTTTGATTCAGCAAAATGGCTATATGAAGTCGCTCCATACTCATTACTCTACCAAAATGAGTACGGTACGGAAGTAGTGATTTTTGAAAATCTAATACGTGGTGAATTTCATTTCCTTTCCGAAAGGGAAATGAATATCATTCCTTCGTTCAAAGAAACGGGTTTCTTTCCTGATACAAAATCTATGTTCATTTATGATGAAACAGGACAATTAGAGCAGTATTTATCAGGATTAGGCGGTTCAGGGCCAAAAAGACTGACAGAAGAAAACGTTAATTTTTTATTGAATAATTTTTCTAACCTATGGTTGATGGGGATTAATGTTCTCAAAAGAGGAGAATACGCTCGTTCGTTGGAACTTCTATCACAATTCCAAAAAAATATTCTGCAACTCATTCGAATAGTGGAAGAAAACGCTGATAACTGGCTCAATATGACTAAAAATCTTGAAAAAGAAATTAGTCCTGAAAGCTATGAAAAGTTTAGAAAGACTACTGCTCGATTAGAGAGATCAGAACTACACGAAGCGTACAAAAATTCCTTACTCTTCATTATAGAACTGTATAAATTTCTTGAAAGACGGTATCAATTAACTGTTAGCAATGATTTTTTCGAAAAACTGTTACATTATATGAATGAATAGAAAAAGTCCCTATTGTACTAACAGTGATTCTTTATATAGAAGAAAACAAACAACGAGCTTGTGGTTGCAAGCTCGTTTAGTTAGTGTTTTTTGCCTCTTAAATTACCACGGTGAACCGTATCATAAGTAAGTGCGGTTTTTAATAAACCATCGATTACAGTAGATTTATTGTAGTTGGTGGTTTGTTTTTGTTAGATAGTAAATAGAAATTTGCAGATAGATTACGGGAGGGCGTAACATATTCTAGAAGAAAGCTAAAGAAGTGAGATAAGAATTAGTGATCAATATTGCCACGCCAAACATTTATTTGATAATGTTTGGCGTGATTTTATTTAGTCTTCTTTATAACCTAAATCATTCAAAGTTAAATCTTTATAATTTTTACCAATTCTATACGATGTGATACGCTGATTTCCACTAGCCCCTTCAATTATATTTCTTTCTAACCAAGTATTAGCCCATTTTGTAATCGTTATTGGTTTCACTTGGAACAGTTCAGCAATTTCTTTTGGTTTAACAGGTCTATTGCGTTCAATTAAATAGCGAAGTAACGTTTTTTCTTTTGGCTCTAACGATAAGATACGCTGATCTGTAGTGGAGGTAGCAAATTGGATAGATAGATTAGCAACTTTTTCATAGGCAAGTGCCATTGTTCTAAGGAAATACTCAATCCATGGAGCTAAATTTTTTGGATTTTCACGCCCATCATAATAAAGAGCGGGTAAGCCCATTTGTAAATGTTTGTAGTAGCCTTGTAAATCTTCAACATAATATTCTTCAATAGAATGGAAGCCTTTCACATCATAATTAGTTGTTGATAAAACATAAGATGCTAAAGCTCGTGCGGTACGTCCATTACCATCTTCAAAAGGATGAATCGTTAGTAGTTGATAAGTAACAATTGCAGCTTTAATCGGAACAGGCATTTCGTTTTCTGACTGTATCCATTTAACAAAAGATTTCATTAACGCAGGGACATCAGAGTATTCTGGAGGAATATAATCGGGTTGTCTTGTTTGATTATCGAAAACAGCAAATAGTACTCCTGGAGGCATTGGTCCACGGTAATTACTTTTAGAAGACTTTCTACCTGAGCCATGTTTAACAATGATGGAGTGTAACTTTTTAATAAAATCTTCAGTTATGGGTGTATTTTTATTTTTTTCTTGTGTTAAAAACGAAAGGGCTTCCCAATAATTTCGTACTTCTTCCTCGACAGGTATTCTTAAGTCGTCCTTCTTTTGTTTAACTACACGTGCAACCTGTTCTAAATCTAAAGTATTCCCTTCAATTCGTGTTGAGTAATGGGTTGCTTTTAATTTAGCTTGTTCTTTTAAGTCACTTTCAATATGTGCCGGAATAGGCATTAGTTCTACGATAGATCGAGAACGTTCAATTGACATTAAATCTTTTACAATAGCTTGCGTGTAAATAAATTTTGGTGTGTACAGATGAATCACCTCAAATAGAATATAATAACGTACGTTAATTATACGCTATTCGTATGCTAATTTATAATTTAAATACGCTATTTATACGCTAAATTTAAATTAATGATACGTTAATTTGTTGAGATATTTTGATAGCGAAATAATTGGTTATTTTTCACTTTTTCTAATTTTGAGTTTAATTTAAGGATACAAAAATCTGGTGCAAAAAATTATAATGAATTTAGATGAATCGGAATAAAAATTGAGTTTTAAAAAAACGGAAAGGCACAATTTGATGAATATTGAACAACAACTCCATCAAGCCCTTTTAGAAATCGAACATTTAAAAAAAGAAAATGCACATTTGAGGGGATTGCTTAAACAAAAGCAAGTTGAACCAAATAAAATAGTAGAGCCAGTTAAGCGAGCTAATCATAACGAACAATTGAAAGAAAAAATCCTTCAAAAAAGAGTGCAGATTTTTAAAAGTTTATTCCGCGGAAGAGACGATGTTTATGCTGTTCGATGGCAGTCTAAAAATAATAAATCAGGTTATACACCTGCCTGTTCGTTAGAGTGGCAGCCTCCGTTATGTCAGAAGCCAAATATAAAATGTTCGCAATGTCAGGTTAGAAAACTAATACCTCTTAGCGATGAAACGATTTATCGGCATCTTTCAGGAGAGATTACTATCGGTCTATACCCATTGTTAAAAGATGAAACGTGTTGGTTTTTAGCAGTAGATTTTGATAAACGTGATTGGCAAAAAGATATTCAAGCATTTGTAGATACATGTCAACAACTTGATGTACCTGTTAGTATTGAACGTTCGAGATCTGGAAATGGAGGACATGTGTGGCTGTTTTTTAGTGAGCCCATTTCAGCAAAAGTAGCTCGACAATTGGGGCATTTTATTTTATCAGAAACGCTCTCTAATCGATATGAAATCGGAATGGATTCCTATGATCGTCTATTTCCAAATCAAGATACTTTACCAAAGGGAGGATTCGGAAATTTAATCGCACTTCCTTTACAAAGAGGTCCTCGAATACAGTTGAATAGTGTATTTGTAGATGAAAATTTTAATGCTTATGAAGATCAATGGGGATATTTAGAAAAAGTTCGTAAATTAGATTTAAATGCAATCAAAAAAATACTATGGGCAACTTCTCAGCCGAAGCAGATTATACAAGTGAAAGAAGTGAAGGATAACGATGTAGATAAGCTTCCATTAGCTATTACAATCATCGAAAAAAACGGACTATATTTAAATAAGCATGAAATTCCTTCGCAAATAATGCATGAGATTTTAAAGTTATCCTCAATAAAGAATCCTGAATTTTTCAAGGCACAGGCTAGACGCTTAAGTACGCATAGTATACCTAAAAATATAAATTGTCATGAGGAAACTACTGACTTTATTATTATCCCTCGCGGATGCAAGGAAGCGTTAATAAAGGTATTAGAGGGCAGAGGAATTACGGCTTTATTTGACGATCAAACACAATTAGGTGAAACAATTACATCTAACTTCAAAGGGAATTTAACGCCAGAACAACAAGTAGCGGTAGAAAAGCTTTTGGAACGTCCAATAGGAATTTTATCGGCCACAACAGGTTTTGGTAAAACGGTTGTAGCTGCATCACTGATAGCGCAAAGAAAGGTGAATACATTAATTATTGTTCATCGGAAACAATTAATTGAACAATGGAAAGAACGTCTTAATGTTTTTTTAGATAAAGATACATTAATAGGTCACATTAGTGGAGGGAAAAATAAGCAAACATTTAATATTGATATAGCCACAATTCAAAGCTTAAATTATCGTGGAGAAATAAAGGATGAAGTGAAAAACTATGGTCAGGTTATTGTGGATGAGTGTCATCATATTTCAGCAGTAAGCTTTGAAAAAGTAATGAAAAAAGTAGAAGCTAAATATATTTGCGGTTTAACGGCTACTCCTACTAGAAAAGATGGTTTACATTCAATTATGACGATGCAATTAGGTTCAATTTGCCATAGAGTTACAGCTAAATCCTATTCAAAAGTACATTCATTTGAGCATCTTCTATATCCTCGTTATACGCAATTTAAAGATAATACAACAAATGATTCTAAAAAAATTCAGGACGTTTATAAAGCACTAATACAAGATGATGTTCGCAATCGATTAATTTTTGATGATGTGTTACAAGCTTTAGATAACGGAGCTACCCCATTGATTTTGACTGAAAGAGTAGAGCATGTGAAAATTTTAGAAGGTATGTTTAGAAACTTCGTAAAAAATTTGATTGTGTTAACGGGCGGTATGAAGTCTAAGGAGCAATTGGAGAAATTAAATGCATTGCAAAATTTAAATGCGAATGAAGAGCGGCTCATTATCGCAACAGGAAAATATATAGGAGAAGGTTTTGACCATGCAAGTTTAGATACATTATTTTTAGTGATGCCTTTATCATGGAAAGGAACATTGCAGCAGTATGTTGGTAGGTTACATCGGGTAGATGAAAATAAATCAGTAGTAAAGGTATATGATTATGTTGACCGAAAAGAGCCAATGCTGCAGAGAATGTTTGAGAAAAGGTTGAAGGCTTATCAATCAATGGGATATAAACTTGTTGATGAAAATAAAAGTAAGTTATCAAGTACAGAGCAAATAAAGTTATTTTGATTTATATGAAAGTGCTAGAGTAAATAGATATCCATATTAAATATGTACTTCTTTTCTTTATTATAAACGTTAGTTAAATAACCGCACTTAGCTACATTACGGTGAACCGTACCATAAGTAAGTGCGGTTTTTGAAATTCAGAAATAGCATCATCCCTATGTAAAAGGTTGGAGAAAAATGAACAGTAACAAGTATAAAGATTATTTTACAAAAGACTATTTGATGGGGCCAAATTCGATACGACTTCTCGAGGAGCTCCTAGTTAAAAATCCGGAAGCCATAACAGGTGGAACAATTCTTGATCTTGGCTGTGGTAAAGCACTAACATCGGTTTATATTGCAAATGAAACGAATGCAAATACTGTCTATGCAACAGATTTATGGATTTCTGCAACAGAAAATTGGGAAACCATACAACAGTGGAAGCTTGAGGATAAAATGATCCCAATTCATGCGAATGCACTAGACTTACCTTTTGCGAATGATTTTTTTGATACAATTGTGAGCATTGACTCTTACCATTATTACGGCTGTGAAGAACAATTTTTTGCGAAGAAAATGCTTCCCCTTTAAAAAGGTGGTGGGTACGCACTAATTTGTGTTCCTGGTTTGAAATCAGAGCTTGAACAAGTACCTGAGGTGATGAGTGAATGGCTGGAAGATGCTGTTGATACATTCCACAGTGCGAATTGGTGGGAAAAACATATTCAACAAGGCTGTGAGGATTTAATCGAGGTGACGGTCTATGAATCGGATCAATTCGAAGCGTGTTGGCAGGACTGGATCAATACGGGGAACGAATACGCGTTAAATGATGCTGAATTTTTAAACCGTGGCTTAAATGAATTATTAAACTTTGTTATGATTGTTGTTCGTAAAAAATAGTAATCGGTTCAACTGAAACAGGCACATTCGCTTCATGCGATTGTGCCTGTTTTTCTACTAAAACTATTCAGATGTATTTTGTTTTCGGTCTAATTGATGACTTAAGAAAGTTAGCAGACTTGCACAGACGGCAATTATCCCACCGACCCAAGCTACATTCATTAAATTTCCTTGATGGTACACAATTCCACCTAATGCAGAACCGAAAGCGATGCCTACGTTGCTTGCCACTGGCATTAGTGAAGCGGCGAGTCCTGTTGCTTTTGGCTGGTAAATTCCTGCAAGGTCAATTAAATATAGCTGAGTAGATGTTGTTAAAAGAATAGCCATTAACGACATTAATCCGATATTTATTAATCCTAAAACAAAATGATTGGTAGTCCAAAATAAACTAGTCAGAACAACTGCTTGCACGAGAAAAACAAACCGAAGGCGACCGATTGCATTTTGGCTAGCAATTTTACCAGCGAGGATGTTGCTGAAAATGGAAATAAATCCATAACTAAATAAGATTATACTAATTGACTTATTTGGTGCCCCCATTTCTTTCAAGATTGGTACAAGGTATGTAAAGACCGCATAAGTTGCGCCAAATCCGAGTGCAGGAATGAAAAAAGCCATTAATATACGAGGATTGGTCAATAAAGAAAACTGATCACGTATCGAACTGCGTACTTGACTGAGTTTATGAGGTAAGACAAAAAAGGATGCCAAAAATGCCAATCCTCCTAGGAAAGTGGTTAACATGAAAGTGGCATTCCAGCCGTAAGCTTCAGCGATAACAATACCCATTGGCACTCCAACGACATTTGCAAGTGTGAAACCACCGAAAACGAATGAAATGGCAAGTCCGCGTTTTTTAATCGGGATGGTTTCACTTGCTACAATCATAGCTAGAGAGATTAAAACTCCTGTTACAACCGCTGTCATAATTCGTAGTGTAAGGAGCATGATATAACTCGTCGAAATTATGCATAAAGCATTTAGAATGATGAAAGATGCCATTAAAAACAACATCCATTTACGCTTTGGTAAGTGACTTGTTACTGACATCACCAGTGGTGTAGCGATGGCAAACGTAATTGCAAATGCAGAAACGAGTGTACCGGTTTTTGCATTAGTCATATTAAGACTTGAAGAAATATCTGTTAAGATTCCGACAATAACAAATTCACTTGTCCCAAGTACAAATGTTAATAAAGAAAGTGTTAAGATCAGCAACCAATGTTGCTTTGATAATTTTGTGGAGTCCATAAATACCTCTTTCTTAGATGAATGTAAATGTGTACCATAATAATTACACAACCTTAACATCATACCAAGAATATGTTTTCCTGAAAAACCCTATCTTAGTCAAGGAGAGAAGGATACTCCCTAAAATCCCCTTCAATTCAGTTCTTTTTAATTATTCATTACAAAAATTAAAGGTTAAATAGATCTTATAAATTGAATTTAGGTTATGTAGTAGATTACTTGAAATTTAATAACTATAATGAAAATACAGGAAAATTAAACTAATTTAAATGTCTGGTAGGAGACTTAAGTAATGATTTTATTTTTAGTTGGGTTAGTAATTGGGTTGGCTATATAAGGAATATGAAGGGTATTTGCCGGTTATATTCTGGGTACACGGAGGAGCTTTTTTGGGGGGTGACAAGTCGGATATTACTGAATATGCAGTTCAGATTGCTAGTAAAGGCTATATCGTAATTAACATTAATTATGGCTTAGCGCCGAATTCCAAATATCCCACGCCGTTATATCAAGTAAAAGAAGCTTTTCAATTTATAGATAAAAATGCAAAAAAATATGGTATTGATATGAATCGTCTATACTTTGCAGGGGATTCAGCAGGTGCACAAATTATAAGCCAATTTGTGAATGTTCAAGTAGATAAAGGCTATGCAAATATGCTTGGAATAGAAGGTACTGTTTCATCAGACAAGATTAAAGGTGTGCTATTATTTTGTGGACCATACGATGTTTCAAAGCTTTCCAATAGTAGTAGCTTTTTAATAAATTTTCTGTTTAAGCGAGTTGGCTGGGCTTATATAGGTGAGCGAAATTGGACAAATTCAGATAAAGTAAAGGAAGCTTCTATTCTTCAACATGTTTCTGGCAATTTTCCATCTACGTTTATAACAGATGGTAATATAGGGTCATTTGATGATCAAGGGAAAGAATTAGCTGATAAACTGAAAAACAAGGGTGTAGAAGTTTCCCAAATCTTCTATTCAACTGAAGAAGCTAAGTTAGGACATGAGTATCAATTTATGATGAATACACTTCAGGCTGAAAATACATTTAATAAGCTGATAGAATTTCTAGATAATACAAGTCAAAAACAGAAGAACTAATTTTAGATTTTCGCCTTACTATAAAGATACATAAGCATAGAGTAGATTATTTTATGGCATAAGCTTAATAATTAATTTTATAGTCAATGAGTCAATGCAAATTGCAATAATTTTATCCATACTTAGGCATATCCAGATAAAATGGGTATGTCTTTTTTAATTTTGATAATAAAAGGAGGAATTCAACCAATCAGAAGGGAAAAAAGATGTAAAGGGATGTATTAAAACAATGGTCTAATTTCCGAAAGAAGAATGGAGAAAGATTTAACTGAGTGCTAGTGGAGATCTTGCAAGCAAAAGTATATTGTAAATCAGAGTCACGTGATAATATTACGAATAGATATATTAAAATGGATTTTTCAATTTGAAATAGTTCTATCCTTATCTTTATAACTTAGTATTTATTGAAAGACTCTATCGGAGGAATACACATTATGAGCTATAACTTTATACTTTCATCCATTTTATTTCTTTTTGTTTTTTGTTACATGATGTTGCTGTATTATGCTTGGCAAAATAGAGAAACTCCTATTTCGATTAGTTATGGCTTGGGTGTCTTGACAGCATTTTTCTATACATTTGGCTATGCATTTCAACTTTTAAGTACGACAGTAGATCAAATGATGTTTTGGATACATATTCAATATATAGGAATTCCCTTTGCTCCATTTATTTGGGTAATCATGACATTACAATTTACAGGTAAGCAAAGGTTTTTAACAAAAAGAATAATTCCCCTATTATTAATCGGTCCCATTTATACATTAACTGCCCATTTTACTAATGAATGGCACCACTTATTTTATAAGAGCGCGGCATTAGATTTTTCTCAGGGATTTCCGCTAATTGATTTGGATAGAGGCCTACTATTTTACTTACATATTTTCTACGTTTATAGTTACCATTTGTTTGGTATTGTATTATTACTTCAAATGTATTTTAAGGCAAATAAAGAGAAAAGAAAACAAGTAATCCTGATGATAATTGGTTCTTTATTTGTGTTTGGTTTTCCATTCATCCATTCTATAGGTGCAATAAAAATTCCAATCGATATTTCGCCATTTGGACTTATTTTTTCTTCATTATTTTACCTATGGGGAATTTATCAATTTAATATGCTGAAATTATCTCCTTTGGCTATGAAAAAAGTTTTCGAATCTATCAATGATGCTGTAGTCATTTTCGATACAGATAATAATTTAAAAATTTATAATAAATCGGCTAATAGTTTGTTTGAGCAGCCTAATCAAAAATTGATCGGCAAATCGGCAGCAAAGATTCTATCTCAATTCCCGCTATTAGTACAATTCATTGAACATAATGCTGAAATAGATAACGGATCATCACAATCAATGCAGCTGGGAGATAAATATTATAATGTTCATTTTTCATATGTAAACGGAAGTAATAATAAGCCGATTGGAAAGATGTTCATATTACATGATATTACGGAATCTATAAAGTATGAAGAAAGCTTACTTTTGCAATCTAGACAGTTTGAATACTTAGCGCATCATGACGTATTAACCGGGTTATATAATCGTACTTATTTTGAAGAAGAAGTTAAAAAGAAGTTGAGACAGTCCAAAGAAAAAGATGCTGCATTAATGCTCTGTGATTTAAACTTCTTTAAAGAAATAAATGATGTATACGGTCATTTAACAGGAGATAATGTGTTAGTTTTTGCATCAAATTGCTGGCGTGAAAATTTACCAAACCCACATATACTTGCACGCTTAGGCGGCGATGAATTCATTATGTTTTTTGAGCAGATTGAATCAAAGGAAAAGTTTTTAAAGCAAATAAGTAAGGTACGTTATGTATTCCAGAAGAATTTATATAAGAAGAATGACATTGAAATCGAAGTTGTACCAAGTATGGGTATTGCTTTTATAAAAGAAGATGGCTTAGACTATGAAACCTTATATCATACGTGTGATAAACGTATGTATGAGGACAAAAAGATTACGAAAGAAACTTATTCAATGAAAGAAATGTAGAGAATTCCCTTAAATAGTAAGCATACAGAGCCAGTTGGTGCCTTTCTGAGTAATATCCCCCTAATGCGTATCGTAATTTTTAAACTGTAATCATAAGATGTTTTAATTATTGATGTTTGCAAGGGGGAAAATATTTGGAACTGCAGAAAGAGGAAAACATACGGGAAGCAAAACCTAATATCCTTATCTTTCTAGTGGATGAACAACGGTTTCCGACTGTTTACGAAAATAAGGAACTGAAGAAATGGCGTAAAGAAAACTTAAAGACACAGGAATTATTACGGGAAAATGGAATGGAATTTTTAAACCATTATGTTGGAAGCATTGCTTGTTCACCGAGTAGAGCAACACTGTATACGGGACAATACCCATCATTACATGGACTGACTAAAACAATAGGGGCTGCTGCTTCTTCATTTGAACCGGATGTATTTTGGTTAGATCCTAATACAGTTCCAACTTTTGGAGACTATTTTCGTGCGGCAGGCTACCGTACATTTTGGAAGGGGAAATGGCATGCGAGCCCTCAGGATATTTTAATTCCTGGAACTCAAGATGCATTGCCTAGTTACGACTCAAATACAGGTATTCCTGACCGAAAACTTGAAAACTTTTACTTGGAATCTGATCGACTAAATGAATTCGGCTTTTCTGGCTGGCTTGGTCCAGAACCACATGGATCAAATCCCCGAAATTCTGCTTCATCTGCTGCCATCGGAACGAGTGGGCGTGATGAAGTGTATTCAAGAGAGGTAGTTGATTTACTTCATACACTTGAAGCAGATAGCATTAATGAAAGTCAGCCTTGGTTGATCGTATCTTCATTTTTAAATCCACATGATATTACATTGTTCGGCGAAACAACTGAATACCACCCGCTATTTAACTTTGAAGTAGACCCTTCTGTACCTTTTATTCCACCTGCTCCTACATCGGATGAATTACTGCACACAAAGCCAACTGCGCAACAAAGCTACAAGGAAACCTATCACAAAGCCTTCCAGCCAACAAGAGACAGTCTTTTTTATCGTCAGCTTTATTTTTCTCTCCATAAAAAAGTCGATCAAGAAATGGGTAAAGTATACGATAAATTAAAATCGAGCAAGTTTTATGATAATACGATTATTATTTTTACTTCTGATCACGGGGATTTATTAGGTGCTCATGGGGGATTATTTCAAAAGTGGTATAACGCATACGAAGAAGCGACTCATGTACCATTTATCATTCATAGTCCGAAATTGTTTTCAAATAGGCAAACTACAGATATGCTAACGAGTCATGTAGATATTTTGCCTACTCTGCTGGGATTGGCAAAAATTGATGCAAAAAAAATTCAGCAGGAGTTAAGGAAAAATCATACTGAAGTACATCAACCAGTAGGAAGAGATTTAACGCCACTTCTCCATGGGGAAGATGCTTTCCTGAGGAGAAATGAACCAGTGTATTTTATGACCGATGATGATGTAACAAGAGGATTATCTCAGGTTAGTATTACTGGTCAACCGTATAATTCTGTTACCCAACCAAATCATATAGAATCAGTCATTGCTTATCTTTCAACAGGTCAAAATAGGGAAAAGGAGCTCTGGAAATTTTCCAGATACTTCGACAACCCCCAATTTTGGAGTAATCCCGGAGTAGAAGATCAAGTAACGGAAATCCAGAGCCAAACGCCAATTAATGAAGAGGTCACTGTTTCTCTGTCAAAAATAGTAACCAAAACAATTCCTGTGCCCGAACAATATGAGCTGTATAATCTTACGAAAGATCCTCTTGAAAGAAAAAATCTTGCAAATCCTATACACGCAAATGTCGTAACAAAGTTGATTCAATCATTAATGATGAGTCTTCTGGAAGAACAGCGGGAGCAAAAAAGGCTTATTCCAACGAACGGCACTGCAACGTGTATGGAAGATAGCGCTGGTTAATAAAAATAACATAAAAAAGCTTAGAGGAAATTAAATGCTAATAACCTCTAAGCTTTTTAAATTTTTCTGCAAAAAAAGGCAGCATCTCACTTGGAGATGCTGCGGTAGAATTCTTTGTTCCTGAAGAACTCTAATGGGTTTGGCACCCAATAATGCTGATTTAACCATTTTAAATAAACATTTTCGATGTCAAAAGAATGCTGGTCATTCATTACTATTCCAATATAACATAGGGAACCGCGGAACCTTTAATAATTATGTATTCTGTGTTTAAGTTTATAAGAAAAAATGTATCCGATAAAATAGGAAATAAACTATATCATAAGTTGGGATATTTTTAATGAAAACCACCTGGAACGTTGATTTTTCTTCGTACTAGGTGGTTTTAATTTTTGAAGCTTGTCTTTTTTAGTTATCCCTACTCAAATGATTTTTTTATTCTATAGTCGTTTTATCCTGGACATTTTTAACATACATTAAAAAAAACATAAAGACATAGGGGGAATTAGTTGCTTCTATTCATTATTCTTTTCTCCATTTGCTGTCTTGCTTATGGACTAATAAAAAAACGTTTTATCGCGCTCACCTTTCCTATAATAGGACTTATGATTTTAATGGTCGTTAAGGTGATTTTAGTACCACTTCCTTTAAAGGAAACACTTCTTTTTATTTTTGATTTACGATAAAAATTTGAAGAAAGAAGGTCTAGATGAAAAAAATCGACAAAAAAGTTGCTGATGCCTATTTCCGTGAGAAAAATACGTACATGGCTGTTTACTTTGTTATTTGGTTTTTAGTTTCGTATGTTATGGTAGCGCTTGCAGATTCATTAACCGAAGTTCAGTTTTTAGGGTTCCCGTTCCACTATTTTATGGGGGCAATTGGAGCTTTGTTTACCTTCATTATTTTGCTGTTTGTAAATGCGATTGTTGGAGACAAAATCGATAAAAAGTATGGAATCAGTGAAACGAGAAATGAAGAAATTAGCGCAAATAATATGATAAATCATTAATGAGGGGAGGTAATTTATGGATACTCAATTTATAGTTTCAACGTTAATTATACTGGCTACATTTGCTTTGTATATATGGATTGCGGTTTATAATACGGCGAAACAAACATCTGATTTCTATGTTGCTGGTCGTGGCGTACCACCTATTTTTAATGGGATGGCGATTGGTGCAGACTGGATGAGTGCAGCATCCTTTATCGGGATGGCTGGTACGATTATGCTGCTTGGCTATGATGGATTGGCTTATATTATGGGCTGGACTGGCGGTTATTTATTTTTATCAATATTACTTGCGCCACAGCTACGGAAATTTGGTCGCTATACTGTGCCTGAATTTATCGGGGACCGTTTTAATAGTAAGGCAGCACTTATAATAGCTGCTATATGTACAATTATTATCAGCTTCACATACTCAATCGGACAGCTATCCGGTTCTGGTGTAGTAATCGGACGTCTCTTTGAAATTGATGCGAAAATAGGAACAATGATCGGCGTTGTGCTCATTGCATTTTATGCTGCATTTGGTGGTATGAAAGGTATTACTTGGACTCAAGTAGCACAATACATCATTTTAATTATCGCCTATTTAGTACCTGTTATTTTTATGTCCTTCCATTTGACTAGTAATCCTTTACCATGGATTTCCTATGGTGAAATTTTAACGAGAATGGGTGAACTCGATCGGGAGCTCGGTATTTCGGAGTATTTTGCACCTTTTACAAATGGAACTAAGTGGCAGTTTTTAGCTCTTATGTTTACGTTAATGTGTGGTACGGCTGGACTTCCGCATGTAATCGTACGTTTTTATACAGTTGGTACTATGAAGGCGGCTCGCTGGTCAGGTGCATGGGCATTAGTGTTTATCGGGCTTTTATATTTTAGTGCACCAGCTTATGCAGCTTTTGCTCGCTTTATATTAATGACGGAAGTTGCCGGTAATAAAATTGCGGAGCTACCTGCTTGGACTCAATCATGGATAGATACAGGGAAATTGGGGATAGCCGATGCAAATGGTGACGGCATTCTTCAATGGCCTGAACTGCAAATTGCCAATGATATTGTTGTAATGGCTACACCTGAAATTGCAAATCTTGGTGTATTTGTTATTGGACTTGTGGCTGCAGGCGCAATGGCAGCCGCCTTATCTACAGCTGGTGGTTTAATGATTTCTATATCCTCTTCATTTGCACACGATATTTATTACCGTATCATCAATCCACAAGCATCTGAACAAAAACGCCTGTTAATAGGACGTATTTCAATTGTTGTTGCAACACTATTGGCTGGTATTATTGCATTAAACCCTCCTGGTGCCATTACTCAAATTGTTGCATGGGCATTTGCGCTTGCAACAGGTACGTTCTTCCCAGCACTCGTTTTAGGTGTATGGTGGAAGCGTGCTAATGCAAAAGGAACAATAGCGGGAATGCTAGTCGGTTTAGCGGTAACACTTATTTATATCTTCAGTGCGAAGTATGGTGGCTATACAATATTAGGCATCATTGATACGGGTGCAGGTATTTTCGGAGCCATTGCTGCCTTCGCTACTAATATCATTGTTTCGCTTTCAACACGGGCACCATCACAAGAACTTCAAGATGCCGTTATAAATCTGCGTTACCCAGAACAAATGGTTTATAAAGACGGCGAAGTTTATTTAAATGACGGATCAGCGAAAGAATAAAAATTGAGGGAAATAAAAAAACGTTATTTTGCACCGAATGCAAAATAACGTTTTTCTATTTGTTAGCTTTGTTGTTCTTTCACTTTTACTGGTTTGAAAACAGACAGTAAGAAAATAACTAAACCTGCAATGCCAATTCCTAAAATTGTATTGAAGGAAGCACCCGTGTAAAATCCGCTGCCGAAGTAGAAAATTTCTCGTAAACCTTCAGAAGCAAAGCGAATTGGTACCCAAGGACGAATGAAGTTTACAAAGAAACTTGGAAGCATTTCCTGTGGTGTCATAAGAACACCCATACCTAAAAGCATGACGACCATGAATAATGTAATCGCCGGTTTGCCGATCCATGCAGTAATTGCAGATACTAATAAATAGAAACAGAATGCCGCAAATGATACAAAGAAGGCAACCAGAAAATAGCCTGGCATATTAATTCCTGCGATTTGTGCAAGTGTTGCAACAGTAAAGCCCGAGAATAGGGCAATAATTACGCCGAATAAAATTTGCCCCCCTATGAGACGTAATGTTTGTTTACGAGTTAACAGTTCTTTTTTCAAGATGCCTGATGTTGCTAAAAATACAATGAATCCACCGATTAGCGCACCTACCCATGCAGGTACTGCCAATAAAGTTGGGGCACTCCCGTTAGCAGTTGATGCTGTAATAGGATTGTATATTTTTTCTTCAGCAACAATTGGATTTACTAAGATCGCAGCTTGTGTAGCATCAATTTTATCATTACCAAGCTGTGATAAAAAGTTTGCCGAATATTGGTCATTCACTCCAGAGACAAGCCCGTTTAAAGCAGTTTTCGCATAGTTTGCGCCTGACATATTAAAGCCTTGGTTAATAGATATTTGCAGTTTGGCAGCTTCGTTATTCGATAATGCATTTTGCAATGTGTCATTGTAGCCTTCAGGGATGACAAGTGCTGCGTAATACTTTTTATCTGCAAAAAGTGACTCAATATTTTCTTCCTTTTCATTTGTAAATGCCATAACCGGTTCTGCACCATCTACACCTTGACTCATTTGTTTCACAGCTTCAAGAATCGTATCAACGTGTTGACCCTCATCATTGACAATAAGAGCAACCGGCAGATTTTTTACTTGCGGATTCCCTTGTGCGAATAGGTTTACTGAAAGAAAATAGAGCAATAATTAATATAACAGCAATAGGAGCAGCCCATGCTAATTTTTCTTTAAATAATCTCATTTGAATTTCATCCTTTCTCAAATTTCAACATGTTGTTTATTATTACTCATTTATTTTATAATTTAAGGGGAAATCAAAGCAATCAACAAAATAAACAGATTGTTCAATTTTGAGGAAAGAGGGTGTTTTTTTGAGCGTTTATACGGAAAAAAATCGACGAACAAAAGAACTTATTCAGAAATCATTTATGGAGATGCTGGAGAAGAAAACTTTTGATTCGATTACAGTGGGGGATATAGCGAAAACGGCCAAGATTAATCGTGGGACGTTTTATTTACACTTTATCGATAAATTTGATTTGCTGGATCAGATTGAAATACAACTATTTGAAGAGCTAGGAGATCATATTGATGAATTGCAATCGAGCTATTCATCTACACATACGTTTGAAAAAGGACAGGAACAATTAGCTTCCTCATTATTTAATTCGATAAAAATGCAGGCACCACTTTTGAAGATCTTTTTAAGCGAACATGGAAGAGCGGGTTTCCACCTTCGATTTAGAGCAGCGTTTTCAGAAAAAGTACGAGTAAACCTGGAGGGGAATGAAAGCTTCATCGCAAACTTAAATGTGCCGATGGAATACTTTTTAGCATTTATTACATCTGCTTTCCTAGGTTTAATTGAACAATGGGTTCAAAATGATTTAGACAAGACCCCTGAAGAGATGACTGCTTTATATATTAGTATTATTTCCTTTATTCAAAGGAAGAGTACTTAAGGTACAGTTGATATATAGCTAATAAACAAAATAAAAAAGAAGGTGCGATACCTTCTTTTTTAAATACTGCTTGTACGTTGCTTTTTAATGAATCGGACTGCAACGATAATGGCTGCAATTGCAATAAGCACATAAAAAAGTTGTCTATATTGCTGTGAGACAGAGACAATTCCATAAGAAATAGAGGCTAATACTAGTCCATAAATCATGTTGCCAATTGTAGTAGCTGAAATAAAATACGATATTTTCATTTTGCTTAAACCGGATACGATGTTAATTAAATTTGTAGGAAGGAATGGCAAAATACGCCCTGACAGAACAAATAGGAATCCATTTTTATTAATTTGCTGCTCATATTTTTGTAGTTTTTCAGAAGTGAATAAATTGGCGAAAAAAAAGCGAATGGAAAGGAAGATTGATGTACTTCCAATAACACTGCTGAATGTACTAAATAAATAACCGCGCCAAAATCCAAACAATGCAATATTAATCGTGATGACTAAAATTAACGGGATAAATGTAAATAAGTTCTGTAGGAACATTAATAATAGCATTATTAAAATAACGACAGTTAGATTGTTATGGGCAAGCTCTAAAATAAGCTGGGGTGACAGATCGGAAACAGAAATACCGCTTTTGTAAAGCGTAAAGAATAAACCTGTTAGAATTGCTGCAAATAGAGTCCCTCTTATAAACAACGATTGTTTTTTCATTTCGTAACCTCTCTTAATATAATTCCATTCGATAGTTTAAATGTATTTGACGAAAATTGCTATTAACAAGATTTGAAAAATATGAAAAAGGATTACACATCGGTCGATATATGTTGTAATCACCTTTTATAATCTAACAAAAGTAGATAATTTGATATGATATTCTAGTATAAATATGGAAATTATAACTTTCCTCAATACAATAAGAGAGGAGGAGACGCCTTGAGTAAAAAAGATGAAGCATTAACACAAATTGAACAAGTACTGCACGAATTGAAAAAAAGTGAGCAAGAAAGTGCTGCCACTGCGGTTATAGGACAACGCAGTGGAAACTCCAATATTTCCGGAGCAATATTTAAGGTTATATTTAAATTTTGGGGATTTAAAATTTTATTAATTGCATTGCTCCTTATCCTTTTCACATTCGGGGGTACTTGGTTATTTTTCGGTACTACTTTTAAAAAAGAAAGTACAGTATTTGTGGAACAGGTTCAGGAATTAGCAATGCTCGCAACCGCTGAAGCTCATATGAAAGTAATCATTGAGCAAGAGGATAATAAACTGTTTGGGAACGATATTTCGGTTAATTTACCAGGTACAAAAAGAGAGTTATTATTGATAGTTCCTGCGACAGTCATTGCAGGCGTTAATCTGAAAGAAGTTACATCAGATGATATTAAAGTGAATGAAGATACCAAAGAGATAGAGATTGCCCTGCCTCATGCAACATTTATACAGGAACCTGCGATTCAGATGGAAGATGTCAAAACTTTTTCGGATGAGGGGCTGTTTCGTGGGGAAGTGAAATGGGATGAGGGATTTGACCTGGCAACGGAAGCGCAGAAGAAAATCAAAGATGAGGCTATGGAAGTAGGTTTGTTGGAGTCAGCAGAAAAAAGTGCCGAGAAAGTTCTCGCAGGTTTTTTCCGGAATCTTGGCTATACGGTGAAGATAATATTTAAATAAATTTTAGTTTAATATGTTGTAATAGAAGGATAAAATTTTCTGCTTCAAACAGTCTAATTACTATGATTAGGCTGTTTTTTTATGTAATGAAATACAGAATAGTCCGAAAAAGTTGCGAAGCATTTCTAGAATTATAAAAATTACTATTCATTTATCACGAATGTTATTATATAATCACTTTGTTAATGTTCGTAAAAATAAAATATTTAATCCATAAATTACTTATTATTATTAATAATTTAATTAATATACGAACTTTAATGTAAAATATTGTTTTAAAGTTCGTGTTTTGGATTAAATGAATAATGAGGAGTTTTGAAGTGGGAAAGTTTGATAACAAATGGATGCGTGCGGTCATTCCAGCTTTATTGATTCATTGTAGTATTGGTACGGTTTATTGCTGGTCGTTGTTTAAGGGGGATATTGCCTCTTATATCGGCAAACCTGTCAGTGAAGTGGAATGGGCGTTCAGTATAGCGATTTTTGTTCTTGGTATGTCTGCGGCATTTGGCGGAAAGTTTGTCGAAAAGGATATTCATAAGTCTTCTTTGTTAGCAGCAATGTTTTTTGTTGCAGGGATGGCAGCAACAGGTTTCTTTATTTATCAAAAATCATTGATCGGTATTTATATTTCTTACGGAGTTGTGATGGGGATTGGACTTGGAATTGGCTATTTAACACCTGTAAAAACACTGATGCTCTGGTTTAAAGAACAAAAGGGATTGGCAACTGGTCTTGCTGTTGCCGGCTTTGGTTTGGCAAAAGTGATTGCAAGTCCATTAATGGAAAAGCTGCTCGGTAATCGAAATAGTGAAGGGGTGTTAGTAGACCCTACGAATATTTATACAATGTTTTATATTTTAGCCGCAATCTATTTAGTCATGATGGTTATCGGACACTTAATTTTAAAGAAACCGGCTGGATATGAAGAAGAAAATATTGAAATGCGTAGCTTTAGTTATAGAAGAGTATTGACGAATAAAACGTTTATCGGTATTTGGCTAATGTTCTATATCAATATTACATGTGGTTTAGCGTTAATCTCACAGGAAAAAGGTATTTTAGCTTTCATTGGTTTTGGAGCGATTGGGTTAGTTAGTTCGCTTACTGCCATTTTCAATGCTGGTGGAAGAATTGCATTTTCTGCATGGGGAGATCGTTTAAAAGATCGTAACTCTATTTATAAAATAATTTTTATTTCTTCTATTAGCATTATTTTATGTACGGTTGTATTTGATGGAATAAATAACTCTATGGCCTTTCTGATCATTGCTTTACTTTGTATTGTGAATGCAGGTTACGGTGGAGGGTTCTCATCTTTACCGCCGCTATTATCAGACCGATTTGGTATCGACAGTATTTCAACTGTACATGGTTTAGCTTTATCTGCATGGGCATTTGCAGGGTTGACGGGCAATCAGCTAAGCGCAATTATTCTTGAAAAGACACAGTCATACGACATGGTATTATACGTAATTGCCGCTTTGTTCACGGTTGCGACTTTAATTAGTATATTCGTTGTGAAACCTGAAAAAGTGAATTTGGAGGATGAAGAGTTTAGTAAGAAAAAAGAAATAGTAATCGGATAAAATTTCGAAAGGGTGCTTTAATTTAAAGGCATCCTTTTTTCTTAAGGATAAAAAAAGCTAAGTTTAAGCTCCATCGAGGGATGAAGTCTTAAACTTAGCAATACTAGCTAAAATATTAATTAAATTTCATATTCTGTAACGTCATTGTTATTTTTAGGTCCTTTACCATTACCATTACCATTGCCGTTACCATTGCCGTTACCATTGCCGTTACCGTTACCATTACCGTTACCGTTGCCGTTACCATTACCGTTACCATTACCATTGCCATTGCCATTACCATTACCAGGCTTTACAACGTTGACATCAAATGTAAGGGTATGCTCACCATATGTTACTGTAACAGAGGTAGTACCTGGGCCTTTACCTTTTACAGTACCTGCATTTACAGTAGCAATCTTATCGTTTTCAACTTGGTAAATTGCAAGGTTTGTAACATCTTTTTCTGTTGTTTCACCGTTTAATGTTGTTACTTCAGTAATTTTAACAGAAACTTCTTTACCGACTCTTGTCTCAACTTGAGCTTGGTCGATTTCCAGAGTTACAACTGGTTCTTCCACTACAGGTGCTTTAACAGTAACCGTTACTGTTGCTTCATTTTCGCCATGTGAAACAGTAATTGTCGTTGTGCCTTCTGCTACTGCAGTTACTAAACCATTTACAACTGTTGCGATATTTTCATCTGCCACACTATACGTAGCTTTTGAAGTTACGTCTTCTTCTGTAGCATCACCTTCAGCAGGTGTTGTTGTTTCTGTTACCGCAAGCTGTGCCGTTTCTCCAGCTGTCAGGTCTAGCTCAGTCGGATTTACAGAAAGCGTTACAACAGGTTCTACTACTTCATTTTCAAAGATAATCGCTTCGCCAACATTACCAGCAGCATCTGTAATTACTACTGTTACAGCATTTGTTTCTGCTGTTACCGGGAATGTGAAGCTGCCGTCCTGATTTAAGTTGAATGCAACTGGTGCTTGTACTTCGCCGTTTACAGTCGCAACATATGAAGCTTTTAGTTTGTCATTTAAATCATAGTCTAAACCGTATAAATACAGTTCTTCATTGTAGTCGATATACTTATCTGTTACTTGTCCTGAAACAACACCTTCAGCTTCTGAACCTGTAATTTCTGGTTTTGTCGTTTTTACAACAATCGGTCCTACATAATCTGAAATTATTCCTGTAGCTGCAAGACCAGTAAAGTCAATTGTATATAGACCATCCGGAATCGTAGTTGCAGGTGCACTACCCCAAGGTTTATACTGTCCGCCAACATTCAGCGTATAAGATCCTTTACCTAATGAAGTACCTGAATGCAGATAACCGATGTAGCCGTCCCCATATTCTCCGCCTTCAGGATTCATAATATCCCAAAGCTCGATATAGTTCGTTGTAACATCACCCGTTAATGTGAATGAAAGTACAGCGGAATCTTTAATACCGTCACCGTTAAATGACAGATCAGTTTCTGTGATTTTAAAATCTTTAATTTCAGTTGTTGCTGCCGCGCTGCTGAAATCGGCTGCGAATGGCAATGAAGCTTCCGTAGATCCACCGTTAATGTTGATGAAACCTAAAATCTCAGAGCCGTTTGGTGCAACAGCTTGTGAAGCCGTTAATGTAATGTTTAAAAGCTGCTCACCAGCTAAAGTAAATGATGGCTGATCCACTGTAATAGCTGCATCGCCAAATGTTTTAGTCACATCTACGGATACGTTGTAGTTACCGCCGTTTCCTTTAATGTCTTTTACTAGTACTTGTTTCGTTACAGAAATATTTCCGTCCTTTAATGATTGAGGACCAAAAGTAACTGTCCCTTTTTTGTTTTCTACAATTGCACCAGTGCCGTCTAAAACTGCCGTATCAAGTGCATATGCAAGAATTTCCGGATGAGCCGCCGCATAAGCATTTACGCGTCCAGCACCTTGAGAGAATACATCATATTTAGCAGTATCCAATATTTTTGCTGTATTCGAAAGTGCCACTTTGACATCGAATGCATTCCAATCCGGATTTGCCTGTTTTACTAATGCTGCGATACCAGCAATATGTGGTGTTGCCATAGATGTTCCCGTTTTACGATCATATGCTTCAGTATAAACCGCATCAGGGAAGTCCGATTTATACATAGGAATCGTTGACATAATGTTTGTTCCAGGCGCTGTTACGTCTGGTTTAATATCGAAATTCGGTGTAGAAGGACCACGTGAACTTGAAGAGTTTACATCATCTCCAGTTGTCGTAGTTGAAGCAAACTTGCCGAAGCTTACTTTTCCTGTACCCCCTGCTAATGCCACGCGAATTGCCTCGCCGTCTGTTACTGACATATCAAATGTTGGCAGGAACTCAAAAGAATCACCAAGGAATGTGCCTGAAATGTTAGGTGCATTCGTTCCGCCTGCAAAGTTATGAATAATTGTAGCTACCGCCCCGTTTGCTTTAGCATTTGCAATTTTATCGACAAATGCGATATTACCACGGGAAATTAACGCTACTTTACCTTCAACATCAATTCCTTCAAAATCTTTTACTTCGCCGTTTCCAGGAATCGCAACTAAATCAAATTCACCTTGAAGCTGTGTTGATAAGTTTTTACCAAAAGTTGTTCCCATTAAAGGAAGCTGTTTAGTTAAGTTGTAGTCGCCTGCTGTAACGTTAACTTCACCGTTATACATTGTTTCGGGGTTTGTTGTATTACCGACTGCAATCCCTAAACGAGCAGTTGCAGGTGTGCCCATTGTTCCACGGTTTGGACCAGAGTTACCTGTTGCAACAACACCGATTGTTCCAGCCATCATTGCGTTATTGATAGCAAATGATCCTGCATCTGTTTCTGTATTAGCACCACCGCCAAGTGAAAGGTTAATTACATCCATTTCTTCTTGAACTGCTGTTTCAATTGCTTTAACAATACCTGATGTTGCACCGCTGCCGTATGCTCCAAGAACGCGGTAAGCATAAAGGTCTACTTTTGGTGCAATCCCTTTAATGCCGAATTCGTTAGCACCAATTGCCGCAATTGTTCCGGCAACATGCGTACCGTGAGATGTATAGAATGAGCTTCCATTAGCATTGAATTCAGGTGTTCCTGCTGGACGCTCTGAAGGTAATGTTTCCGATGCATCGTCATCTGCACGTGGTTTAGAGTATGTTGAAGAGTTAGGAATAAAGTTTTTTCCGCCTTTATAAATGCCGGCAAATTCAGGGTGATCTGCATCGATACCTGTATCAAGCACTGCCACTTTTACTCCTTGTCCTTCAATGCCTTCATTCCAAAGTCTTTCGATACCAAGGAAAGAAATACTTGTATTCATCTGTGCTTCCACAGGCACATCTTTAATAAGTTCTGATGGGTTTTTTGATTTTATTGGTTTTGTTGTAACCTCTTCTGATGCGTATACTGTTGCATCCGGTTCAATTAAAGTGATTCCCTCTACTGAAAGCAGTTTTGGAATATCATTTGCTTTAATTGTTGCAGCAAATCCGTTTAGTACCGTATCAAATGTGTATCCTTGTGTCATTTGCACTTGTTTGGCAGTTAACTCTTTTTTAACTTTTGCCTGTTGTGCTTTTACATTTGAACGAACTTCATTTGCACGGGCATTCGAGAATTTTTTGCCTTTAACTTGGCTGATTCCTTGTTCTAATGCCACCGGTTTTTCGGATAAATGAACGATGACTGCAACCTCTTGATTGCCTGAAATATTTTGCAGGCTTTCATGAAGGACTGGGCCATCTTTAGACAAGCTAAGTTGTTCAGCGATTGCCGCCTTTAGCTGAATGATGCTTTCACTTTGTCCATCCTGTTTGAATGGTTTTGATTCTTCAGCGCTTGCATTCGAGAATGGTACCAATAAAGAGAGCACCATGACGAAAGCTAAAATACTACTGAAAAATCTCGTAAAATTAAACTTCTTCAATTCACATTTCCCCTTTGTATTAAATTTTCGCACTATTCTGTTTAATGCGGTATTACCAATTTATCACAATGGAAATTATCCGAATATCGAAACTTTTATTTTTTCCAAAAGATTGATAAATAGTATTAGTTTGGTAGAGATAGGTTAAAACTATCTTCCTACAAATTTTGTGAAATAGTAGAACTATCTTATGAGAGGAGGAGAATTGAAGGACCCCTAATTCACTAATAGGGGAAAGGAGATTGTATATTTCTTTAATAAAAGGAGTTAAGAATGGTTAAACTTTTTAATGAAAAGTTTAAAGCTGAAAAGGCTTTTATACTTTTCAATAAATTCAATGGGGGATGGCTATGTCAAATATGGATTTTAAACGCAACAATGCAAAAGCAAGAGGCAAGCAAAGTGCGAATAAGCTAGAAGTAAATCAAAGTCGTAAAATCTCACAGCAAGAAGAGTATTTATCAGAACTTGATTTTATTTTTAATGCAGCTCCAGCAAAAGAAAACAACGTTCCTTCTAAACGTAGTAAAACAGGCATGAACGAGCCTGAAAGTGAACGAACTGCCTGGAACTAATTTATATTTGATATCTATTCATTACATTGAGGTAAGAACTAAGGCTTTGACCTTGGTTCTTTTTATTTGAAAGGTTTTTATTAATGTTTAATAGCTACTGAATCAATCATGATTTTTCTTTTTTATTTCCTCTTCTGTTTCTTCAATCTCTTTCATGTATTCCTGATATTCAGTCTCCACCTCGGTTGTAGAGGGGAGGAAATGTTCTTTTGATGCATCAATCCGCTGGCCATAGCGAATCATTTTATAAATTATCATGCCGTTATTTGGTTTTCCGCTAAATGTGGTCATCGGGACGGCATCAAATAAAACATAATAAAATGCATAAAAGACAAACCGATCCCAAAATGTTTTATATTCTTCAATGATTCCGTTAGCAATCAGAGAATTAATTGTAAGACCGAATACTAGATTGATTAAAATTGGCGCGGAATAAATACTAATAAAGGCAAATTTATTTTCATGCTTTAATTTGTCATACGAAAACCAGCTATAAAAATGATAGTATCTGCGGATATCGAACATACCAAACTTAAAAATTCTGCGCCCGGAACCAATCGTTACCCTTGGTTGAATTACGCCAAACAGCCGGCTGACAATTGCATATCCCAGCTCCCTAAGAAATACGACAGCAGGCAAAATAATAAATGCAGAAATGACTAATGAAAAGAGATCGGATATGCCAAACATATTGCTATCCCCTCCCAACGAATACTTGTAAGTTGATACCCCTCATTTATAAAACAAAACATAAGCAACCGTTCTGTTACCAACACTTACAATGTTTAGATTCCAGCCCTTATTACAGGAAAACAATATATAAAAATAGTACATAGAGGCTCGAAAAACCATAGTTTCAATCTGACAGTCCCGCCTGTAATCCCCTTTTTCGGGCAAAGAAATCGGCCTATAAAAACACTTGATCTGAATAATTTCTTGCTCCCTATTATGAAAATTAACAATTAATTAACATTAAATACTTTTGAAAAAAGAAAAAACCGGGTAAGGATATGTTGTATTTAAAAACGAAAGGTGTGGAAGTGGAATGTCTGAAAAATTATTTACTGCGATTGCAACTGCTTCGGGGGGACGTGAAGGGAAAGTACAGTCGGATGATGGGGTAATTCAATTTGAAACAGCAATGCCAGGTACACCGAGAGCAGAAAAAATTGAGAATTCAACAAATCCGGAACAGCTATTTGCTGCAGGATACGCTGCTTGTTTTGACAGTGCCCTTCAATTAACAGCAAGTAAAGCCCGTGTTAAATTCACGTCTGAAGTAACAGCTAATGTCAGCTTATTAAAAGATGAAAAAGACCAAGGATTTAAGCTTGGTGTTGTGCTTCAAGTGAAAGGGACAGATATTGAGCGTGAACAGTTGGAAGAACTTGTGCATAAAGCGCACGAAGTATGCCCGTATTCAAAAGCAACAAGAGGCAATATTGAAGTTTCACTTGAAGTGATTTAAGTGATCTGGACTAAATACACTCATTATAGGTATTTATAACTGATATTGATTAATCTAAATAATAATAAAGTAATATTTTTGGTGGTTTTTAGAATATTTTGTTTAATTGTCAGTCAATCAGGGAACTTATCAATCGAGCTAAAAATTATTATTTCTTATAAAACCGTAAAATTCAACGTCCTTAATCTCTCTTCTATTATTTGCTAGGTAGTGTGAGGATGTTTGAATTTATCGAGAATAAAGGACAGCTTAAGAAGTTATAAATACTACCTAGCTAATGAAGAGTAATTTATGAAAAGTTACCATCATTTCATTAAAATCAGCAAGACAGCAGTAAAGTTTTACAGCTATGATTCGCTGCTTAAGAACGAAAGGATGAGATTTCATTTGAGAAAGATATTATTTATTTCTGATCATGGCGACCCTTTAATTCCGCTTGGAAGTAAACAAGCAGGTGGACAAAACAACTATGTAAAACATCTGGCCCTACAGCTTGATGGACTTGGCTACAGTGTGGATATTGTTACACATTGGAGCGATGAACAAAAACCGGCTGTTGAACAGTTGGGTGAGCACAGTAAAGTATACCGTTTTGCAGGTGGTCATAAAGGCTTTGTTGATAAGCGAAAGATGTTTACTTTACTTCCTCGTTTATACGAAGAAATGACAGAAACCCTGGATATTAGCAGTTATGACGTTATTCATACTCATTACTGGCTATCAGGAGTACTTGCATATAATCTGCAGAAGGAATATTCATTCTTCTGGTGTCACACAAACCACTCCCTTGCAATTGCAAAAGAGCAAGGTACAGGCTTTATGGAAAATAAGCGTAAGCACTTTGAAAAGCTGATCATGGAGCAAGCTGATGTAGTAATTGCTACTACGCCAAATGAGAAGCAACAGATCGAAGTTTTTACAAAGAAAAAAAGTACAGTTTCAGTTGTACCCGTAGGAGTTTCACCAGTGTATCTGGCTTCTACTGAAGAAGAGGAACAGTTTGCATTTCCGTACTATTTTTATGCCGGCCGTTTAGAAACATCAAAAGGGATTTTTGATCTTTTAAAAGGTTTCAGACATATGCTGGAAACGGAGGAAGTTCCTAAAAACGTGAAGTTACTAATTGCAGGTGGCTGTGGGGAAACGGTAGATGTAAAAAACTATCGCCCAAAAAGCGAACCGCTAAAAGAAGCGATTAAAGGAATGGAAGATCGTGTATTATTCCTTGGCCCCAAAAATGAAAAACAGTTAAAAAATCTTTATGCCGGTGCATTAGCCACTATTATGCCTTCACATTATGAATCGTTTGGTATGGTAGCAGCAGAAGCGCAGGCTTGTGGTTGTCCTGTAATTGCGACCCATGTAGGTGGACTGAAAAATGTCGTTAAATCCGGGGTGACAGGTCTTCACATACCTAAAGCAGATGTGCAAAAAATAAGCGACAGCATGGCGTATTTCTTAAAGAACTCACCTAAACTATTAAAAATGCGTCGTGATGCAAAACAATATGCACTAAAAGAATTTAACTGGTCTCTTATTTCCCGCAAAGTAAAGGAGCTGTATGAACGAAAAAATGCTTACATTTCCTTACCTTAAACCTCGTGTTTTAGCAACAGATTTAGATAATACGATTGTTAGTGATAAGATTCCGCATACTGAACTGTGGGACACGCTGGCTCTTGAAAATACATCTCTTATATATATTACAGGAAGATATAAACAGTCCGCGATTGATTTAATCGAACGTGAACAACTGCCCAAACCGGACATTTTAATATGTGATGTTGGAGCTTCGATTTACCTTGGTCCCACATATGAGCTTGATCAGGAATGGGCAGGCAACATTAAGCAGGAAGACTTTGAACAGGTTAAAACGATAGCTAAATCCATAGACATTGCCAGACAGCCAATAGACACACCTTGGCGACTGGCCTATTTTGCAAGTAAAATGCAAGTTCAAATACTTAACCAAGCAATCAAGCAAAATGATTTAGCAGTTGACCTTATTTTCAGCAGTGAAAGGGATGTAGATATCCTGCCTGCAAATATTAATAAAGGTGCTGCTCTTAAATATGTACTTAATAAATGTCAATATAATGGAGAGGTTGTTGTAGCCGGGGATTCAGAAAATGATCTCAGTCTTTTCCAGCTCGGTTATCCAGCGATTGCTGTTGGAAATGCATGTGATGCTATATTAGCATTATCGGAAAATGAACATATCCATTATGCAAAGGGACATGCCTCTGCCGGTGTAAAAGAAATATGGGAAAAACTTTACACACCATTATCACAAAAGATTCAATAGGTTTTTACTAGACAATTATTTTCCCGATTTTACTTTCCTCTTTTGCATATTAATCATATTCTTAAAAAATTGTTTTTTAACAATAGGCAAGTAAATAGGTTATTCCGAATTCCCTTCATAAGTTAGTAGAGATACAACAACATGAAGGAAGGAGGATAAAATTGACTAATAGAAACTGGTTTAATTCATTTAATGATGAAAGAGGTCAATCGTTTTTCAATAATGCTCAGCAATTGCCAACGCAAACATCACCAACACAATACGCATCACCGCAAATATCACCAACGAGACAATATGTTCAAAGAAATGTATCAAACACGGTGGTGCCACATGTGCATCCGTCCCACTTAACTACAGTCAACCAACATTATATTAACAACCAACACTATTTCCCTCATACACAATCTGTTGTGAATGAGTGTTTCGAAACTAATACGATGTGTGGAACACCGTTTAGACCGAATACTGGCGGATGTGGTTGTTCAAAACGAAGAGGCTGGTAAGTCATTCTTCAATCGTTGTGACTTATGTTAATAAAAAGATAATAGCACCATCCACTTAATGGATAGTGCTATTATTCATGGACAAGCCTTAAAATTTCCATCTATATCTGTATATTTTTATGACTTTATCAATACATTGAAATAAAATAACTCGTATAAGGAGAAATTACTATTCCAAAAATCGCCTCAGTTAGTACTCATACACCGCCTTTCACATTAGCTCAGACAAATATTGAGCAATTGACGAAAGAGCTTTTCCAACATAAAATTCCGAAGTTAGAACGATTATTGAAAGTTTTTGAGAATGGTGAAATAAAAACACGGAATTTATGTGTTTCACCTGAATGGTACCGTGAAGAACATACATTTGAAGAACGCAATGAGCTTTATATAAAACTGGCTACCGAATACAGTGTCGAAGTTATAAAAAAATGTTTATCAAACCGTTCCTTTTTACAACAGGACCTATCTACAGAAGATATTGATGCCATTATTTTCATCAGTAGTACAGGCATATCAACGCCAAGTATTGATGCCCGTGTTATGAATGTACTCCCTTTTTCCAATGAAGTGGTCAGAATTCCGATATGGGGGCTTGGCTGTGCAGGGGGAGCGGCAGGTATTAGCAGGGCGTATGACTATTGTAAAGCACATCCGGACGCCAAGGTGCTTGTCGTCTGTGTTGAACTATGCAGTCTTACATTCCAGAAAGATGATTATTCTAAAAGTAACCTCGTTGGTACTTCCTTATTTGCTGATGGAGCGGCTTGTGCCCTTGTATGCGGCGATGATGTCGAGCTAGAGCAGAATGGACCAATTCCATATATTAAAGGACGTGGCTCAAAGTGGATGCCGGACTCTGAAGATGTAATGGGTTGGGATGTAAAAAATAGCGGTTTGCATGTTGTATTTTCAAAGAGCATTCCGGTCATTATTTCTAAGTGGCTTGGGCCGTTTATTCATGAATTTTTAAATAAGCACGATGTTTCACCAGAACAAATTGTAAATTTTGTAGCACATCCCGGGGGGAAAAAAGTGTTACAAGCTTACGAGGAAACGTTGAATTTAACAACGGAACACACAGATGTTTCACGTGAAATATTACAGAAAAATGGAAATATGTCTTCTCCGACAGTTCTGTATGTTTTGGAGCAATTTATGTTAAATGAAAAAAGAGCAGATACTCTAGGACTATTAGTTGCACTAGGGCCTGGCTTTAGTGGAGAAGTCGTATTGTTGGAATGGAGGGAGTAAGCTGGTTTTTTATATTGTACTAGCTTTTGTAATTATTCAAAGATTAGTTGAGCTGGTTGTTGCAAAGAGAAATGAAAAATTAATGCTTGCTAAAGGAGCATACGAAGTAGGTGCTTCTCATTATCCATTCATGATTTTATTGCATACGAGCTTTTTCGTAAGCCTTCTTATTGAAGTAGTATTTTTCAGCGGACAATTTACACCCCATTATATTTGGCTCGTTTTATTTTTATTGCTGCAGATGTTAAGAGTATGGTGTCTAGTTTCACTAGGGTCTTTCTGGAATACGAAAATTATTATTTTACCGGGAGCGAATGTAGTTGCAAAGGGGCCATATTCTTTTATCCGTCATCCGAACTATTTGGTCGTATGTTTAGAAATTGCTATATTGCCACTAATGTTTCAGGCGTATTTTACAGCTATTTGTTTCACCATATTAAATTTTATTATCCTGTCTGTTCGCATTCCGATGGAGGAAAAAGCTCTGAAAGAAGGCACAGATTATACAACTTACTTAGAACGTAATAATGTAAAGCAATCGTAAATTGAAGCACGAATCCAATTAAACTGTTCCTCAACTGTTAGACACCTTTAATAATTGAGAAACAGTTTTTTTATGTTTGGCAATCGGTCAAACAACCATTAATAGTATGTATATTTTTTTAACTGGGGGGTATATACATACAGAATGACTTTACGAAGTTTAATTCTAATACTTTATCTACCAGGAGGGGTCTTTTTGAAAGCAGTAACGTATCAAGGTGCCAAAAAAGTAGAAGTAAAAGAAGTTCCGGATGCAAAAATTGAAAAGCCAGATGATATTATTGTACGCATTACCTCAACTGCCATTTGCGGATCGGATCTGCATATTTATCGTGGAGCTGTTCCGGCGCGAGAGGATTTTGTAATTGGACATGAGCCTATGGGGATTGTGGAAGAAGTAGGACCTGACGTAACAAAGGTTAAAAAAGGGGACCGTGTTGTTATTCCTTTTAACGTTGCTTGCGGCGAGTGTTTCTACTGTCAAAATCAGTTGGAAAGTCAATGTGATAATGCCAATGAAAATCCGGCACTTGATTCCGGCGCATATTTTGGATATACAGAGCGCTACGGTAACTTCCCGGGTGGGCAGGCAGAATATTTGCGTGTACCATACGGAAACTTCATACCATTTAAAGTACCTGACAACTGTGAACTGGAAGATGAGGCATTGCTATTTATATCTGATGTATTGCCTACAGCCTATTGGAGTGTGGAACATTCAGGTGTTAAAAAGGGCGATACGGTTATTGTATTAGGTTCTGGGCCAATCGGGTTAATGGTTCAGAAGTTTGCATGGATGAAAGGTGCGAAGCGTGTAATGGTAGTGGATCCTTTAAACTATCGTTTAGAGCATGCAAAACGTACAAATAATGTTGAAATCTTCAACTTCGATGATTTTGACGATGTAGGAAGTCATCTGCATGAGCTTACACATGGAGGAGCCGATGTAGTTATTGACTGTGTTGGTATGGATGGGAAAATGTCTCTTGTAGAAAAGGCACAGCAAAAGCTGAAACTTCAAGGGGGAACACTTAGTGCCATTGATGTTGGAATTAAGGCTGTCCGAAAATTCGGTACAATCCAGCTTACAGGTGTGTATGGTTCAAAATATAATATGTTCCCATTAGGCAATATTTTCGAACGTAATGTAACCGTGAAAACAGGACAAGCACCGGCAATTCATTACAGTCCGATGCTTTATGAAATGGTTGCTGAAGGGAAGATTGATCCAACAGAAATCATTACTCATAAAGTACCATTATCTGAGGCAAGTGAAGCATATAAGAAATTCCATGACCATGAAGATCAAAGCATTAAATTTATTTTAAAACCTTAATTCTCTTTTCAGTGAATTTAAATAATAACATTCTCTATAACATCTAAAACATTGCAACGGTAATGTTTTAGATGTTTTTTATTGAAAATGATGTTTCCTGGAGATGCCTGCGTTTATACTTCCGTAGTATGATGGAAGTATGTTGGAAAAGGAGATGAATTTAAGTGAAGAAGTTTTATCAGATGGTTTTATTTACAATGCTAATCGCCATTTTAGCAGCATGCGGTAAGGAAACGGCGGACAATAAAGAGCAGGAAAGTACTGTGAATTATGCTGAGGAAGTCGCAGAAAATCCAATTGTTACGATTACAATGGAAAATGATGAAAAGATTGTTATTGAGCTTGAACCAAAAACAGCTCCAAATACAGTGGCCAATTTTATCACACTTGTGGAAGATGGATTTTATGATGGTCTGATTTTCCACCGTGTCATTCCCGGTTTTATGATACAAGGCGGGGATCCGGATGGGACAGGTATGGGTGGTCCTGATTATGCAATTAAAGGGGAATTTACATCAAACGGATTTGAAAATACATTAACACATGAGCGTGGTGTAATTTCAATGGCCCGTTCCCAAGATCCGGATTCGGCAGGCTCACAATTCTTTATCATGACGGAGCAGGCAACACATTTGGATGGTGACTATGCAGCATTCGGCAAGGTAATTGAAGGAATGGAAACGGTCGATGAGATTGTTTCTGCTGAACGCGGAGCTAATGATAGACCGATGGAAGATCAAAAGATGAAAACAGTTGAAGTAGACACGAAAGGCTTTGATTATCCGGAGCCTGTCGTTCAAAAATAATATGTAAGGGAGTAGCCGTAATGAATTATTCGGTTACTCCCTTTTTCCATCCTGCACCTTCCAGCAAACTATGTGATGGCATGGACAGCAATTGTTTTACGTCATAAGGGCCTTTCTTTTGTAAAAAAGCTTCAACTAACCGATAACCAGTACAATATCCGATCCAAGGGGGTAAATTTAATGCCGTGTCCCCGAATAAAAAAGCTTGATGTGCATGTAAACCCGGTACATGTAAAGCTTTGGTGAAATGAGTATCCCAATAACTTAATACTTCCTCCATAGAATACTGCTTCGTCCAGGAACTTAATGCATATTCTCCATACAAGCTTTCCACCGCATGCTCGGCAAGTCCTTCCATAAGCAATGAATCAAGCAATGTAGGGGGTTCTATTAAAAATCTGCGCCTGCAAATATGATGATATTCATGGGTAAGCAGGGCATGAAGTTCTTTTATTGTGACGCGGGGTGAAACATACAGACAAATACCATAAGGATAGGCAACACCATTTTTCACAAACCCGTTTTTTATCGGCAAAATCGCAACTGGTATATCAGGTCCATCCCATAAACGTATCAACTCTTCTAATAATCTTTTTGATATTTGCCAAACATCCAGTGTTAAGTGGAGCTCATCATGTTGAAGCAACCCTTGCTGTAAAAGTTCAAATTGAACGGCCTCTGGTGGAAATCGAGGGAAAATGGATTGGATGATCGGATAGGCTGCCAGTTCACGGTGTTCTGTTTTTTTAAATAATAATTTTGTATCAAGAATAGGCATGACATTCTCCTTTTTCTTAGTGTATGAACTAGACGATGCGCATGTATGTGCAAAAAGCTTGAACATATAGTAGAAAAACTTACAGAAAGGAGGAGAACTTATGAGTCACCAAGAGGCGTATGATTTGTGCTGCAAACATCATGGGAAACGTGTGAGAATAAATGATAATAAAGGAAATGTCCATGTTGGAAGAATTACAAAAGTAGACAATCGTATGGTTTGGATTATGCCTGATAGAGCGGGCTATGGGATTGGATTCTGGGGATTTGGTGGAGGATATGGAGCACCAGGATTTGGTTATGGCATTGCATTAGGAGCAATTACAGGCATTGCTTTAGCATCAATCTTTTTCTGGTAAAAATAAGAAGGGGTTGGGACAGAATTAGTTCCAGTTCACGCAAAAATAGAAATTGCACAATGCAATTTCTCTTTTTTGCGTTTTATAAAGAAAATATTGGAAGAGGTGTTATCCTCTTACCGCATACTTCCTTAAATTTGTGGCCATTAATGCCAAACCTATTTCGTTAGTAACTTTCGATTTTCCACGAACAGAAAATCGACGGAAACACAAATTAGCCTTCAAGAATCCAAAAACTGGCTCCACGTCGATTTTACGTCGACGATAAATGGCAGCCGTTTTTTCTTCTGAAAGCTTCGCTCTTACTTCTTCTTTTTGTTTTTCCCATTTCTCATTAATCATGAGTCTACGATTTTTACCTTCTGCAGCTTTTGTACATTTTGTACGGAAAGGACACCCTGTACATTCCTCACATTCATAGATTTTAAATTCTCGTTGAAAACCCGATTTATCTGTACGAACAGAGTTATATTGGAATCGTAATCTCTTTTCATTTGGGCAAATGTAGACATCGTTTTCTTTCTCATACACCCAATTACTTGTCTTAAAAGGATCATTTTTATATTTTCGCTTCTGTTCGTTCAAGTATTGATTAAATGTAATGAGTGGAGTTCGTTTGCGTTTGTTAAGAATATCATGGTAATTCTGTTCACTGCCGTATCCGGCATCCGCTACAATATATTTTGGTAACTCGAAATAATTTTCTTCAATTTGACTAAGAAATGGAATAAGTGTTTTCGTGTCTGTTGGATTTGGAAATACATCATAAGCGAGTGTGTATTGACCTTCAGTAGCGATTTGTACATTATACCCTGGCTTCAATTGGCCGTTTTGCATATAGTCATCTTTCATCCGCATAAATGTTGCTTCATGATCCGTCTTTGAATAACTGTTACGTGTGCCAAACACTTCAAAATCTTTTTGGTATTTCTGCTTTCTTATGATCCAATCATGTACTTGTTTGAGGATTTGCTTCGGTGTTTTTCGTTCGCTACGTAATCTTTTTCGCTCAATGACATCTTCAGAATGTTCTATTTTGCTTGTATAGTCGTCGACTACTTCTTCTAGGTGATGTGCTACTTGAGTTAACTCTTCTATCGATAACTGCTCATCACTTTCACGTTTGATTTCAGGAATAATTTGATGCTCCAATAACTCATCGTAAAGTTTATTTGATTTTTCTACGAGGTTGGTATGATGTTTTTCCACTGATTTTTTCCAAACAAATGTGAATTTATTGGCATTTGCCTCAATCTTTGTGCCATCGATAAAAATCGCTTCTTGATCGATGAGTTTTTCTTCAACTAGCTGACAGCGGAATTGTACAAAACATTGGCGAATGAGTTCCTTCATATTGGGATGTACACGAAAACGGTTAATAGTGCGATAACTTGGTTCATATCCTTGGGCAAGCCACATCATACGGATACTGTCTCTTGTCAGATCCTCTATTTTTCTTCCTGAAAAAGTGGATTGTGTGTAACCGCATAAAATCAGCTTTAGCATCATACGTGGATGATATGATGGACAACCAGTATGGTGAATAAAGGGAGCGAAAGCTTCGTTCGGAATGCTTTCGACCAAATGATGGATAGAAAAGGCAATATCATTTTTATGTAACTTTACTTCTAAATCTAGCGGTAATATAATTTGATTCATGTTATAATCTTTAAACATAGGGACACTTCTTTCGTTTGAAATTTGGTTGTAGGATACTTAAATTTTAACAGAGAATGTCCTTTTTTCATGCCTGAAATTATGCAGAGATTTACTTGATATAGAAGAAAAATTAGTTGTTCGGAGTGAAGGCGGCGACTCCCAGGGGACAAGCACGTGGGAGAGACTACAGGCTCGAGCCGTGCCCCCAGGAAAGCGTCCGCCGTAACGGAGAACAACGACTACATAGTAGACACATAATAATAAAGCCGTTCAAACTTTACTCATCGTAAATTTGAACGGCTTTTGATTTTGAGGCGGGTTTTGTCCCACCCCCTTTATGTTATTTATCATTTGTAAAGTAAATTCCGACTGTGCCGCGGCCGACATGCGCACCGATTACAGAGCCGATTGTTGTTGTTTCAATTGCTTTAGGCTGAATCTTTTCTTCAATTGCAACTTTCACTTCATGCATCAGTTCCTCATCGTTACTATGAGAAATACCGACAATCTTATTCGTGAAGTCACCGCCACGTTCTTTCATAATATCTGTCATACGATTAATCGCTTTTTTGAATCCACGTGTTTTTTCTATTGGTACAAGCTTGCCATCATCCATATTTAAAATAGGCTTAATATTAAGCAATCCACCCATAAATGCGCTCGCTTTTGAAACACGGCCGCCTTTAGCTAAGTGGTTTAAATCGCCTACTGTAAATAAATGTTCCATTGAATTGGCCATTGCTGTCAATTTTTCAACAGCTTCATTAAATTCAATACCAAATTTATTTAAACGTACAGCTTCTTTTACTACTAAGCCTTGACCATAAGAAGCGCATTTCGTATCAATAACTTCTAATTTCAAGTCCGGATAACTTTCCAATACTTGATTTTTTGCCAAAATAGCTGTTTGGCATGTACCAGACAATTCAGATGAAAAGGCAATATAAACTCCCTCTTCTCCGGATTTTGCTAATTCTTCGAAAGCGTTAATAAATACTTCTAATGAAACTTGTGATGTTTTAAGTTGCTCACCTTCAGCAATTGCCGCATATACCTGGTCAGTTGTGATGCCAATAATGTCATCATACTCTACACCTTTCACTAATACGCGTAACGGAAAAAGATGCACTTCTTCAGTATCAAAAAATGATTTCGGTAAGTCAGAACCACTGTCCGTAAATATTTTCATAAACATCCCCCTTATCTCACTCTGATTGATTTTAGTTTTAAATTAAATTATGAACTATTTACATTTGTCATGTATTTCTTATGATAACTGTACTTATTATATAGTTTATGCAAAGAGCGATGCCTACTATTCTTACAAAATATTGCCGATATTTCAAGTTGATCTTAATAGAAATTCCATTAAATAAAAAGTATAGTCTTCTCATTGTAGCACAACTTAAAATAGACGAAATAGTTAGAAAAAAGTTGTTGGAAAATAAAGAAAACATAAATAAATGATTTTTGAGCTTCTACAAAATATGCTTAAAAATGTTTTACCTTTTCTCGCAAAAGACAACCTTTTCACTTGCTGGGGATGTCGCAGTTTGTATATATTTTAATCTTTTCACAATTGTGTTACACTACAATAAGGTAATAAATGATATAGAATCAATGGAATCGTCTCCTATATAGGGTTGTCGATAATAGAATAGAGCGCTTACATTATTCTAAAAATCTTAATATATATGTAAGGGAAGGTAAAAATGAGTAACAAGCATATCAAATCAGACGTTATCTTAATTGGTGCCGGAATTATGAGTGCTACTTTAGGTACAATGCTTAAAGAATTAGCACCGGATTGGAAGATCAAAGTATTTGAGAACTTAGCTAAAGCTGGTGAAGAAAGCTCTCACGAATTAAACAATGCCGGAACTGGGCATGCCGCTTTATGTGAGCTTAACTACACAAGCGAGAAGAAAGACGGAACAATCGATATCACTAAAGCGATTAACGTTAACACACAATTCCAAGATTCACTACAATTTTGGACTCACTTAGTTAACACAAAGCAAATCGAGAAACCGGAAGAATTCATTATGCCATTGCCACATATGAGTATGGTACAAGGTGCTAGCAATGTTGAGTACCTTAAAAAGCGTCATGCAGCAATGACAGCGAATCCATTATTCGAAGGCATGGAATTCTCAGATGATCCTGAAACACTAAAGCAATGGATCCCTTTAATTATGAACGAACGTACATCAACTGAACCAATTGCTGCAACGAAAATTGATTCTGGTACGGATGTTAACTTTGGGGCGTTAACTCGTACGTTAATCTCGAACTTACAAAAGCAAGATGTAGATGTAAACTACAACCATAATGTTTTAGATGTAAAACGTTTAAAAGATGGTTCTTGGGAAGTAAAAGTTCACAACAAAGAAAACAGTAAAGTTGAATACCATACTGCGAAGTTTGTATTCCTTGGTGCTGGTGGTGGTAGCCTTGAGTTACTACAAAAATCCGGTATCCCTGAATCAAAACATATCGGTGGATTCCCGATCTCTGGTTTATTCTTAGTTTGTAACAATGAAGAAGTTGTTAACCAACACCATGCAAAAGTATACGGTAAAGCAGCGGTTGGTGCGCCACCGATGTCTGTACCACACTTAGATACTCGTTATATCGATGGTAAAAAATCATTATTATTCGGACCATTTGCAGGCTTCTCTCCGAAGTTCTTAAAAACAGGTTCAAATATGGATTTATTTGCTTCAATCAAACCACATAACTTAATGACACTACTTGCTTGTGGTGTGAAAGAAATGTCGTTGAGCAAATATTTAGTTTCTCAATTAGTTCTTTCGAAAGAAGCACGTATGAACGAGTTACGTCAATTCATTCCTACTGCTAAGTCAGAGGACTGGGAAATCAGTGTTGCTGGCCAACGTGTTCAAGTTATTAAAGACACTGACGCTGGTAAAGGTACATTACAATTCGGTACTGAAGTTGTAACTGCACACGACGGTTCAATTGCAGCATTATTAGGTGCATCTCCAGGTGCTTCTACAGCTGTATCTGTTATGTTAAAAGTAATCAACCAATGCTTCCCAGAAGAAATGAAAGCATGGGAGCCTAAGATTAAGGAAATGATTCCATCTTACGGTGAAAACTTAGTCGAAAATACAGAACTTCTTAAAGAAGTACATGAAACAACAACGAAAGCTTTAGGTTTAAACAAAGCATAATTGTTAATAGGAAGAACCTTTAATCATTGTCGGATTAAAGGTTCTTTTTTTAATGAAGAAATTACGCTATAGTAAATTTGTAGAAAAGAAGGAGGGATACGATGTATAAATTAGATTATGCTTCACCAATAGGTATTATTGAAATTACAGGCACCGAATATTTTATAACATCGGTATTATTTGCAGAACGAGAAGAAATGCTCAACCTCCCGGCTGATGATACCCCTCAACATTTACTGGACTGCTATACAGAACTGGATGAATATTTTAAAGGCCAGCGCAAAGACTTTTCGGTACTTTATAAATTACAGGGAACAATGTTTCAAACGTCAGTATGGCAAGCATTAACTACTGTTCCTTACGGAAATACCGCATCCTATAAAGAAATTGCTCTAAAGATTGAAAATGAAAAAGCAGTTCGGGCAGTTGGGATGACAAACAGTAAAAATGTGATAAGTATTATTGTCCCTTGCCACCGGGTTATCGGACAAAACGGGAAACTTACAGGATATGCAGGCGGTTTATGGAGAAAGCAATGGCTGCTTGAACATGAGCTAAAATACAGCTTTAATTTAAATTAACGTTATAGTAACATAAAATTTCAATATACTTGTGAGGTGAACGAATGAACGAACAGCAATATGATCATATGCTAAACATTCAAACAACCGGTTATCAATACGGTTTTCCAAAACTAGCAAAATACCATCGCTATGAACCAACACCTTACAGCGGGCTTGAACAATTATTCGAATGCTACGAGTTACCGGATAATGCACGTTTTCTGGATATCGGATGCGGCAAAGGGCGAGTTCCTATTTATATATATCATCGCTTCCATATTCCCGTTATCGGTATTGAAATGGATCAGAAGTTTTTTACGGAAGCCGAGCATAATGCAGAACAATACTTAAGAAAGGTAAAGAAGAAGCAAGCACCGATCCGATTTTTGAATATCATTGCCGAAACATATGAAATTACGAAGCACGATAATGTCTTTTTCTTCTTTAACCCCTTCTCAATCCATGTATTTCGTGAGTTTATGAAACATGTTATGGACTCAATCCTTGTTAATCCCCGATTGGTAGATATTATTTTATATTATCCATCTCCTGAATATATGGATTATCTGCAACAAGAGCAGTCACTTCAATGCTATTTAGATATAAAATTACGCTATGAAAAAAATGAAAATGAACGTATCGTCGTTTTTCGGATCCCGGAAAAATAAACGGCGATTTTTTTATTACCAGAAACTATTAGACTGTAAATTTCGAATACATAAAATAAACAGAATAATCGTACTAGACTAATAATTGCTATTCGTTTACAATACAGAAGTTGGAATAATTGTTTATATTATTCTTGTAAATTTTATTCTGAATATTGAAAATTTAGATTGTACGAATGTAGGGTATTGGTTATAATTATCAGAAATATCAAACATTTGGAGTATGACTAAGGGGGAAATGATGATGACAAATCACAAAAAGACAAAAAAGTATGGTTCATTATTCATGGCGACAGCATTATTAACAGGGGTATTAGCTGGATGCGGTGATGATACCTCTAGTTCTTCAGGATCAGGTGGTGGCGGCAATGCAGCTGGCGACACAATTAAAATCGGAGCAAACTTAGAATTATCAGGTGCTGTAGCTTCTTACGGATCATCGATTAATGATGGTGCAAAATTAGCGATTGAAGAAATTAATGCAGCAGGCGGTATAGATGGTAAAAAACTGGAGTATATTCCAGTCGACAATAAATCAGAAACAGCTGAGGCAACTTCTGCTGCGATGAAATTGGCAGAACAGGAAAAGGTAGTGGCAATGTTGGCGCCGGCTACTTCAGGTAACTCGGTTGCAACAGTACAAATTGCAGCACAGCATAAAGTTCCAATGGTTACAGGCTCAGGTACTGCGCCAAATGTAACGGTAAATGATGACGGTTCAATTAATGAATATGCATTCCGTACATGTTTCATCGATCCATTCCAAGGGACGGTAGCAGCAAACTTCGCGACTAATGAACTAGAAGCGAAAAACGTAGCGATTTTCGCGGATAACGCTTCAGATTATGCAAAAGGTTTAGCGGCATCATTCAAAGAGACGATTTCTGCAAATGGTGGAACAGTAGTCGCTGAAGAGGCGTATGTTGCAAAGGACGTAGACTTTAAATCTCAATTAACAAACATTAAAGGGAAAAATCCTGATTTCATTTTCATCCCTGGATACTATGAAGAAGTAGGGATTATCGTAAAACAAGCCCGTGAATTAGGTATTACCGTTCCGTTAATGGGTGCTGACGGTTGGGATTCGCCAACATTAATCGAATTAGCTGGTGCTGACGCATTAAATAATACGTTTATTACGAATCACTACTCATCTGAAGATCCGGATTCAAAAATTCAGGACTTCGTTAAAGCATTTAATGATGAGTACAGCCAATCACCAAATGCTTTCCATGCATTAGGCTATGATTCTATTTACTTTATCGTAGATGCAATCAAACGTGTAGATGGAGACATTACAGGTGAAGCGATTCAGAAGCAGCTTGCAGCAACGAAAGATTTAAGCTTAGTAACAGGTACTTTCACAGTTGACGAAAACCACAACCCAGTAAAATCAGCAACAGTTCTAGAATTCGTAGACGGCAAACAACAGTTCAACTCTAAAGTTAATCCTTAATTTTTTACGAGTAAGGGGGGCGGAACTAGCCTCCCTTTTTTTTTCATACATTAATAGAGAAAAAAGGAGTGAACTGTATGGAATGGATCCAACAATTAGTGAATGGTATTTCGCTAGGTAGTATTTATGCTCTAATCGCACTAGGCTATACGATGGTATACGGAATTATTAAGCTCATCAATTTTGCCCACGGTGATGTTTTCATGCTTGGTGCTTTTATCGGCTTTTATGCCATTGCACGTTGGGAAATGAATGTCTTTTTAGCACTTATTCTTGCAATGATATTATGTGCTGTCATCGGTGTAATTATAGAGCGTGTCGCTTATAAACGACTGCGTAACGCAACCCGAATCGCAGCTCTTATTACGGCAATCGGTGTCTCACTGTTAATCGAGTATACGGTAATTTTCTTTAGAGGTCCTTCTCCAGAGGCGTATCCGACAGTATTTGCAACGAAGAACATTGAAATTTTCGGTGCACAGATCAGTACGCTGGCAATTTTTATTTTATCGGTTTCGATTTTCTTAATGATCTTATTACAATTCATTGTTCATAAAACAAAAATCGGTAAGGCGATGCGCGCCGTTTCCCATGATGCAGATGCAGCTCGCTTAATGGGCATTAACGTAGATAATACGATTTCAGCGACATTTGCAATTGGTTCTGCATTGGCAGGAGCTGCAGGCGTAATTTTTGGTATTTACTACACACGTATCGATCCGCTAATGGGGATTATGCCTGGTATTAAAGCTTTCATTGCAGCTGTTTTAGGTGGTATTGGCATTATTCCTGGGGCAATGGTAGGCGGTCTTGTACTAGGAGTTGTTGAAACAGTTGTTTCGGCGCTCGGATATTCATTATGGCGAGATGCAGCCGCATTTGTCATTCTGATTTTAATTCTAATATTACGTCCAGCGGGTATTTTCGGTAAAAATACGCGCGAGAAAGTGTAGGTGAACAGCATGAAAAAATCGAAAATCTTTTGGGGTTATGCCGTCCTAGCACTTGTGATTTATGCAGTTGTACAATTAATGATTTCCAACGGTGTCATCCAGTTCTACTATCAAAATATGTTCATCGCAATGTGTATCAATATTATATTGGCAGTAAGTTTACACGTCATTATCGGGGTTACTGGTCAGTTTTCGATAGGGCATGCAGGTTTCCTGGCTGTCGGTGCTTACATATCGGCTATTTGTACAATGAAATTTGGTATGCCATTTATTACAGCCATTTTAATCGGTGCTATTGTGGCAGCACTTGCCGGATTACTTGTAGGTATTCCATCGCTTCGTTTAAAAGGCGACTACCTGGCGATTGCAACGCTTGGGTTTGCTGAAATCATCCGAATTGTATTTGTAAATACGGATTATGTAGGTGGTGCAGCAGGCTTGCAAGTTGCCCATCAGTCTACATGGACATATGCCTTTTTCGCAACATTCATTACAATACTCGTCATCTCCAACTTTACGAATTCACGTCATGGTCGTGCGTGTATCTCGATACGGGAAGATGAAATTGCCGCAGACGCAATGGGGATCAACACAACGTATTACAAAGTTGTCGCATTTGCAATCGGTTCGTTCTTCGCCGGAGTGGCAGGTGCCATCTATGCTCACAACTATTATATTATCCAGCCGACTGCGTTCGGGTTTTTAAAATCATTTGATATTTTAATATTCGTTGTATTGGGTGGTTTAGGAAGTTTATCCGGTTCTGTTATAGCAGCAATCTTACTGACTTTCGTTTCTACGTATTTACAGGACTTCCCGGAAACGAGGATGATTATTTACTCACTGATTTTAATATTAGTTATGCTTTATCGTCCAACAGGCTTATTAGGCTCAAAAGAGATCACAGCATACTTAAAGTTTGGTAAAAAAGGAGGTTCACGCGTATGAGCAGTGCACTTCTAAAAGTAGAAAATCTGGGTATTCAGTTTGGTGGTTTAAAAGCTGTTCAAAATGTAGAAATGCATATGAATCAAGGAGAGTTGATAGGTTTAATCGGTCCGAATGGTGCAGGGAAAACAACAACGTTTAATATGCTGACGGGTGTATATGCACCTACGGAAGGCACGATTCTATTCAATGGAAAGTCAATAGGCGGCTTGGATCCATTTAAAGTAACACGACAGGGCATTAGCCGGACATTCCAGAATATCCGCCTCTTTAAAGAGTTATCAGTACTGGATAATGTAAAAGTCGCAAACCATGGTTTGGCAAAACATAATTTAGTTTCGAGTATATTCCGTTTACCTAGTCACTTTAGTGGTGAAGAGAAGATGGAACAGGAATCCTTGGCATTTTTGAAAATATTCGGGCTTGATGTATACCGGGATGAGCTTGCGAAAAACTTGCCTTACGGAATGCAGCGTCGTCTGGAAATTGCACGGGCATTGGCTGCTGCACCAAAGCTATTATTGCTGGATGAGCCTGCAGCCGGAATGAATGCAAAGGAAACACACGATTTAATGGAGCTTATTGCCTTCATTCGTAAAGAATTTGATTTAACGATTTTATTGATCGAACATGATATGAACTTAGTTATGGGGATTTGCGAACGGATTTACGTGCTTGATCACGGACAATTGATTGCTGATGGGACACCTGATGAAATACGTTCAAACCCGAAAGTTATTGAAGCGTACTTAGGTGAGGAGGTTACAGAATAATATGCTAATAATCAATGATATCGATGTCTTCTATGGTAATATCCAAGCATTGAAAGGAATCTCCCTCGAAGTAAAAGAAGGTGAAATAGTCACACTGATCGGTGCCAATGGGGCAGGGAAAAGCACATTGCTTAAAACGATTTCAGGTTTACTGAAACCAAAGCGCGGCTCGATTGAATATTTAGGTGCGGCAATTGATGGAAAGCCGGCACAGTCCATTGTGAAGGCCGGAATTTCCCATGTACCGGAAGGCCGTCGTGTGTTCTCGAATATGACAGTGGAAGAAAATCTGGAATTGGGTGCCTATTTACGAAGTGACAGAGAGGCTATAAAGAAAGATTTAAACCATGTATTTGAGTTATTCCCTCGTCTGTTAGAACGACGCAAGCAGCTTTCAGGAACGTTATCAGGCGGTGAACAGCAAATGCTTGCGATGGGCCGGGCTCTAATGGCTAAGCCGAAGCTGATCATTATGGATGAGCCATCAATGGGTCTTGCGCCGCTCATGGTAAAAAATATTTTCAACATTATAGAAATGGTCAATAAGGAAGGTGTGACGGTACTCCTTGTGGAGCAAAATGCACATATGGCGTTATCTGTTGCCCACCGCGCCTATGTTTTGGAAACAGGCAAAATCGTCCTGACAGGTTCAGCAAAAGAACTGCAGGAAAGTGATGAAGTAAGAGCCGCTTATTTAGGCGGGTTATAAAATGAAAACAAGTCCGCTACTTTCAAATCGAAAATAGCGGACTTCTTTTATTCAGACTCTTTCAAAGGCTACCAAACGATCGTATCCTCTTCCGGATATTTAAATGTAAGCTCCACTTCATGAAAGGATTGCTTTGAAATGCTTGTCACCCCTAAAAGCTGCTGAACAAGTACTTTATACGTCTCATCCTCTGCTAGAAAGCGAAAAGCAAACGATGCAATATGTGCAGCACGCTCTTCTTTGGATAATGATAAATACTCCAAATTTAAAATATCAACATACTGCGTTGCATACTGATGGAACAAAGGAGATTTTGTATGAAGCCTCGTTAAAAATGCCACGTAATGTTCCTTGGTCATGAAAGAGGCAATCGCATCAGCAACGAGTGCCTGAAATTTACGGACCGATGTCACCGCGATGCTCCACTCCGAATTATTTATCGTCTTTTTATAAAGTGAAATAAAATCATTTAATGCCAGTGCTGCAAAAATAAGTTCAGGTAATAAAAAGTTGACCCCGTAATAAATATTTCGCTCTGGAATAATGGCATTCATTTTCTTTTTCGTCTCTTTATTCACACCATTCGGCACAAAATCGATATGGTGTTCGCCTTTGGAAGCCTGGCGCAATTTTAAGCAAAACGATAATAGGCGTTGTCTTACTCCCTCATAATGAAAGTAGCGCTTTTCTTCCCCGATTACTTCATAAATTGCATGAATAATATCATCTAAATCCCAATAGTCTCCACTTATCGTTAATCCTGTTAAGTTTTCGGTTGGTTTAATTGTCAGCATGATGATACCCCCTTTGCATATAAAGGAACCTTCACAGTATAAAAAGTCCTTATTGCTTTGGTGTGTAGTTCAGTAACTGGAACAGTTCATTTCGTTCTTTATCTGTAAGGTCACGCCACTGTCCGACTTTTAAATTGCCGATATGAATATTCATAATACGAATGCGCTGTAATCGCTGTACAGAATAGCCGAGAGCAGAACACATGCGGCGAATTTGGCGATTTAACCCTTGCTCTAAAATAATTTTAAATACTTTCGAGGAAACCTTTTCTACTTTGCAAGGTAATGTCGTTGTATCTAAAATTTCCACGCCCGAGCTCATATCACGGATAAACTGATCGGTAATCGGCTTGTCCACCTGTACAACATATTCCTTTTCATGATGATTTTCTGCCCGTAAAATTTCGTTGACGATATCACCGTCATTTGTAAGAAGCAGTAAGCCTTCTGAATCTTTATCCAGACGTCCGATATGGAAAATACGCAGAGGGTGGTTTACAAAATCCACGACATTTCCTTCGATATGTTTTTCCGTTGTACTTGTAATTCCAACAGGCTTGTTCAGTACGATATAGACTAATTCTTCCTGTCTCTTTACAGGCTTGCCGTCAACTAATACTTCATCGCCTGTTTCAACTTGGCTGCCGTTTGTCGCCACAACCCCATTGATTTTTACACGGCCGTCTTCTACCCATTTATCTGCACCGCGACGTGACACGATACCTGTTTCTGCTAAAAATTTATTGATTCTCATAATTTTTCACCTACTAATAGAATATCTTCAGTATACATGAATATATCTTTAATTTTGTATTACTTCATTTAAAATGACACTTGTTTCTATAGCGAACAAACCTATCTTTACTGGAATTTACCCATTTTATACATTTTTATTATAGTATTCTCTTTTTTCAGTATAACAGAGTGGCGAATAATAAAATAATCAGAAAATTGTAGTTTAATATTTGAAATGATTCCACTTTTCTGACAATATAGTAGATGAAGATACCTCTCACAGAAGAGTGAGCTTTACAGCATGGATTTCAGCATAACCTTTTTATGAGAAGGTATGGTCACCATAATTTGTGCAAAGGGGAGAGATTTCAATGGCAGCAGTGTATCAAAATCCAAACACGGATGGCGCATTAGTAAATTTCAAGGAGCGTTACGACAACTTTATCGGTGGTAAATGGACACCGCCAGTAAAAGGGGAGTACTTCGACAATATTACTCCTGTAACGGGTAAAGTATTTACCAAAGTGGCGCGCTCTACTGAAGAGGATATCGAGCTTGCTTTAGATGCAGCACATGCAGCAAAAGATGCGTGGGGTAAGACATCAGCAACTGAGCGCTCGAATATTTTACTTAAAATTGCAGATCGTATGGAACAGAATTTAGAAATGCTGGCCGTTGCAGAAACATGGGATAACGGTAAGGCAGTACGTGAAACATTGAATGCAGATTTACCTTTGGGCATTGATCACTTCCGCTATTTTGCGGGTGCTTTACGCGCACAGGAAGGGTCTCTTAGTCAGATTGATGAAAATACAGTGGCCTACCACTTCCATGAGCCGATTGGTGTCGTTGGACAAATTATTCCATGGAACTTCCCGCTATTGATGGCTGTCTGGAAATTGGCACCTGCATTAGCTGCAGGGAACTGTGTCGTATTAAAACCGGCTGAGCAAACACCGGCGTCCATTTTAGTACTTGTTGAGCTGATTGAAGATTTACTTCCGCCAGGTGTGCTGAATGTTGTGAATGGCTTCGGTCTGGAAGCAGGTAAGCCGTTAGCTTCAAACCCGCGCATTGGTAAAATAGCGTTTACCGGTGAGACGACGACAGGTCGCCTTATTATGCAATATGCATCACAAAATCTAATTCCGGTTACTCTGGAATTGGGCGGTAAATCACCGAACATTTTCTTTGAAGACATTATGGATGCAGACGATGCATTTTTGGATAAAGCGGTGGAAGGCTTTGTATTATTCGCTTTAAACCAAGGTGAAGTATGTACATGTCCTTCGCGTGCACTTATTCAGGAGTCAATTTACGAGAAATTTATGGAGCGCGTATTAAAGCGTGTAGAAGCAATTAAAACAGGTAACCCTTTAGATACAGATACAATGATGGGTGCTCAAGCATCATCAGAACAAATGGAAAAAATCCAATCTTATTTACAAATCGGTAAAGAAGAAGGGGCAGAATGCTTAATCGGCGGCGAGAAAAATGATCTAGGCGGCGACTTCGCAGAAGGCTACTATATTAAACCGACTGTATTTAAAGGTCACAATAAAATGCGTATTTTCCAAGAGGAAATTTTCGGTCCGGTTGTCGCTGTTACAACATTTAAAACGAAAGAAGAAGCATTGGAAATCGCAAATGATACATTATACGGGTTGGGATCAGGTGTTTGGACACGTGATATGAATACCGCTTACCGCTTCGGCCGTGGTATTCAGGCAGGGCGTGTATGGACAAACTGCTACCATGCATATCCGGCACATGCTGCATTCGGCGGCTACAAGATGAGTGGTATTGGACGCGAAACACATAAAATGATGTTAAGCCACTACCAGCAAACGAAAAACCTTTTAGTAAGCTATGATGAAAACCGCCTAGGTTTCTTCTAAGAGAGGGGGTGCGAAATTTGGTTGAACGCGTTATTGCAACCGATGCAGCACTACAATTAATCGAGAAGTTGAAAGAACGTCACGGACCGATTATGTTCCATCAATCCGGGGGGTGCTGTGATGGTTCGTCCCCAATGTGTTATCCGGATGGCGATTTAATTATCGGCAACCAGGATATATTGCTTGGTCATATTGGCGGCAGTCCGTTTTATATGCACAAAAACCAATACGATTATTGGAAGCATACACAGATTATTATTGATGTCGTCGATGGGCGCGGTGGAATGTTTTCGTTGGAAGGCGTGGAAGGGAAGCGCTTTTTATCTAGATCACGGGCCTTCACAAAAGAAGAGCTTGATGAGCTTCAAGTATAATGGTGGAAAAGGGAATGCTGTTGCGACAATCAGCATTCTCTTTTTTTATTGGACATAAGCAAAATTTTTTTACTTCAAAATTTTAGGCGTATAATCATAAGTAGGAGTGTGAACTGATGGATCAAACAGCTTTTATACAATTACTTAAAAACAATAATGAGCGGATGGAGCTATTTTTCGGGTCAGATGTCCAAAGCAATGCCCGCATACCGCTAGCGGTACAATTTACATTTTCACGTGAAACATTTAATGGTCCTTTATTTGAGAAAAATGTAAAAGGTATACATAGTCAAAAATCGAAGCAATCATTTTTTGAGTTTTTCTCTACACCATCAAATAAATCGGTATTAACGTATAAAATGTTAGGGCATTTCGTATTGCATCCGCAGACTGAACAGGAGCTTCATCGAGTAAGGTCCAATGAAAAGGCATTATTGAGCGCAGGGTTTAAAAGCAGCGGCTATCTACACATTGCATCCCTTTTTTTAACGGACGAAGCACATGCGAAAAGAGCGAAAATTTTACATGACGAGATGAAAAAGCATCATTACTTCCTGACGGGAAAAGATGATATCCCCTACGCGGTTTTACTGACAAAGAAGCAAAGTAATCCAGTTAATCTTGCCGAAACAATGCGGAAATACTATGATGCATTGCACAGCGAAGGATTTAAAAACGGTGATGCCCTGCAGGCAATGGCTCAGCTATTGTCATTGTATGATGAAGAATTTCAGCCTGTATTGACTGAATATGTAGTTGCGATGAGGCAGTCATTTATAAATAGTGGCGTGAAAGTGAAGAAAAGATTTTATCCGTATATAGCGTTGCTTGCTGTAGCAGGCGCTACATCAGAAGTTGTCGATGAAATTGTAGAAATGGAAAAGATGCTCGCCAAACTTTCGATGTTTATGGGGATGCAACCGTATGCTTTAATGGTCGCTGTACAATTTGTGCTGAAAAATTTGATTGAAAACGATACATTATCTAATTTCAACGATAGTTTATTATTTATGCAGGCTCTTACAATGAGCGATTATATAGGCGATTTGCCATTTCTATTGGCAATCGATATTCTCGATATAATTTTTTAAATTGGGTAAACAATAGTGAGGAGTGATTTAAATGAAACAGACTAAATTATGGATTAATGGCAAATGGGAAAGTACAAAAGAAACAACAGAGTTAAAAACACCTTACACGGGAGAAGTGCTTGCAAATGTGGCAAAAGCTACAACAGCGGATGTGGAGCGTGCGATTGAAGGTGCCCATCAAACATTCCAGTCATTCAAAAAAACGACTGCTTATGAACGTGCGGAAATTCTATATAAAGTTGTAACGATCATGCGTGAACGTAAAAAGGAACTTGCAAAAATATTGGCGGATGAAGCGGCTAAACCGATTTCAGCAGGTATTGCCGAATTGGACCGTACGATTGCAACATATCAGTTCGCTGCCGAAGCGGCAAAACAAAGTACGGGCGAAACGATTCCGATGGATGCAGCACCTGGCGTTAAAGACAGAATCGGTTATACAAAACGGGTTCCATTAGGTGTAGTATCTGCAATTACACCGTTTAATTTTCCTTTTAATCTTGTAGCTCATAAATTAGGTCCAGCCTTTGCTGTAGGGAATACAGTTGTATTAAAGCCTGCCTCTCAAACGCCGTTAAGTTCTCTTGTAATGGCTGAAATTTTCAAAGAAGCAGGTTTACCGGATGGCGCATTGCAAATTGTGACAGGCAGCGGCGGCGAATTGAGCGAAACACTTGTAACACATCCACTTGTAAAAAAAGTGACATTTACAGGTAGTGGTGCGGTCGGACTGAAAATTAAAGAAAAAGTCGGCCTCCGAAAAATTACACTGGAGCTTGGTTCAAATGCGGCGCTCATCGTAGAACCTTCAACACCGCTTGAAAAAATTATGAAGCGCGGTGTAGGCGGAGCATTTGGGTTTGCCGGACAAGTATGTATTTCATTGCAACGCATTTATGTTCATAGTTCGATTTATGAGAAGTTCACAAAATTATTTGTTGAAGAGACAAAGAAACTCGTTGTCGGAGATCCGCATGATGAAAAAACGGATGTAAGTGCAATGATCCATCCTGATGAGGTTAGCCGTATAAAAAACTGGATTGAAGAGGCGAAACAGCATGGGGCAACCGTTGCAGCAGGAGCTGAATTTACAGAGCGCACATGCTCGCCAACTGTCATGACGAATGTGAAGCCTGATATGAAAATTGTTTGTGAAGAGACGTTTGCACCGATTGTATCCATTGTACCTTATGAGACATTGGACGAAGCAATTGCCCTTGTCAACGGATCAGAACTTGCACTAAATGCAGGGATCTACACAAATGTGTTAACCGATGCGATGAAAGCTGCCGAAGAGATTGAAGCAGGTGCAGTCATCATTAATGATATTCCGACATTCCGTACAGATAATATGCCGTATGGAGGCGTCAAAATGAGCGGTTACGGTAAAGAAGGCATTAAGTATGCTGTGGAAGAAATGACCGATTTAAAATTTATTACAATGAAGTTGAATTATGAATAGTTTGGACTAGCACTTCCATCTTCTGAATAGTAACATGGAGTGTAGTTCAGAAAGGAGGAAGGTTATGAAAAATACTCTGCCGATGAGCTTTTCAAAATCTATCCAGACACGATTAGTACTACCTCCTGATACAAATCATCATCAGTCGATATTCGGAGGAAAAGTGTTAGCATATATTGATGAAATTGCAGCGATTGCAGCGATGAAACATTGCCAAGGCGAAGTCGTTACTGCTTCTTTTGACTCAGTCGATTTCGTATCCTCTGCCTATGCAGGTGATATGATTGAGTTGGAAGCTGTTGTTTCCGGGACAGGCCGTACTTCAATGGAAGTGTATGTACGGGTTGTATCAAGAAATATTAAAACAGGTGCAAAGAAATTAACGACGGAATCCTTCGTAACGATGGTTGCGATTGACGAAAACGGCAAGCCGAAAGAAGTACCGGGTGTTGAACCGGAGACAGATTTCGAACGCCATTTATTTGAAACAGGTCCGATTCGTCAGGAACATCGAAAACAAAAGCGAGCATTATCAAAAAAACGCCGTGCATAATAAAAGGGATACCAAATGCAAATTAACATTTGGTATCCCTTTAGTATTTAAATAAAATTAATCATGCAGCTCCTGAACAATATGGAGCAATGAATCCGATGAAGTTAATACATTGTTTGTCGTATGTGTTAAACCGGTAATAACAGACGAAATGGCATGAATGTCTTCATTTGTATTTTCATATTGCGTTTTAATGCCATGTACGGCTTCTGTAATGGATGTAAAGGAATCCGCCAAGTTTTTTTGTGTATCCACGCTCATTTTTACTTGTTCATCAACACTTGATACAGAATCGGACATTTGTGAAATACTCAGTTCCGTTTCTTTAATTAAATGGGAAACGTTCTGTACCGCATTTTTAGTTTCCTCAGCAAGCTTTCGAACTTCATCAGCTACTACGGCAAATCCTTTTCCGTGTTCACCTGCACGTGCTGCTTCAATAGATGCATTTAATGCAAGCAAGTTTGTCTGATCGGCAATTCCCGTTACTAATCCAACAATCTCGGCAATTTTTTTAGATGATTGACGCAGTTTAACCATTGATGATTCAAGTGTATCCACACGATCTAAAATGTTTGTCATAATAGCTGTTTGGTTAATTAAATAGGTAGTACCTGTCGTTGATTTATTTTCCGTTTCCGCAACTAAATTTAAGCCTTGAGTTGTATTCGAAGCAATTTCTTCAGATTGACTCGCGATTTCCTGTAACGAGGCATTTGTCTGATCACTAATATGCGTTAATTCTTGTGCTGTTTGTTGAATTCGCTCAACAATTCGGGATTTCATTTCCAAACTTTCAGTACGAATGCGCTGTTCTTCTTTTTCATAGGCTTCAATTACAAGCTGCTGCTCGAGGTTGATCAGCTTTGAAAAGGCATCTATAGCTTTAGCCATTTCTCCATTCGACATTTCAATTTTACTGATAAAGTCGATAAACGTTGTCATTAGCGATTGGAATGATGCAATATACCACTTTGATTGCAATCCGATTTTGACATGGACATGCGCAATCGTTTGTCGTTCCTCTATGTATTTAGAATCGATATTACAGTTGAACATCGCTTCTAAATGCTTTGTTAAAGTACCTTTAAGTCGCTCCATTCGAGCTGAGCTTCCTATAATATCTACGAGTTCAGGACTTAAGCTGATTGCACCGTAAAACTTTTCCACCATAACCGGAACTACCTGTTGTGCAAAAGGCTCCAGCTGTTTAATCACGGCTAAATCCTCTTTCGTTAATTTTAGTAATTGAAGCTGTTTATGTAAGTTAGGATAGTTTGAAACATCCAAATTTACTTGCTGACTGTACTCAGCTATATCAAAAAATGGCTTGTTTGAAACTTTTGTTGCTCTTGAAAACAGAATACCCATGTTCTTCCTCGTTTCGTGTATTTATTAAATAATACTATTTTACTGTTTATATCGGTTAGTATCAGTAATATTTCTATAAAGAATTAAAATTTACAGTAATTTGTATTTAAGGTAAGATAATAACTATTAAAATAGATGCAGTAAATAGTGAAAGGCGTTGTAAAGATGAAGTTTCATAAAGGGCGTTTGAAATTTGTTTTACCTTTGTCCCTAGGGGTGGCGATTGCATCGTATATTATGCTCGTTAATAATTACGCAGAAGTAGGCAGTCGTGACCGCATATTAATAGTTATCGGAGCAACAATCCTAACCGCGGTTATTTCCTACTTTTTATTTCCTCAGGAAGGCGACAACCCGAAGGATAGAGGCCCATACTGATTAAATATCGACGTTATTTAAAAATCTCGAAATAAAATTCGGGATTTTTGTCCTCTCTATGAAACTTTTATGAATATTATCCGTAAATAAGCTAATAAACTAAAGTGAGGTTGATATCAAATGGAATCTAAATGGTCGAAAATCATCATACATGCCAGTGCATTCTTTGCACCATTCCTAGTACCGATTCTGTTTTTCTTAATAAGTTCTGAAGATGAAGTAAAACGTACAGCAATCCAGGCATTGCTTTTCCAGATTGTATTCGGAATTTTAATAGCGATTGCAGGAGTTCTTTCTGTAGTTTTAATTGGTTTACCATTCCTGTTAGTATTTTTGGTCATCTTCTGGATTGCACCGATTATCGGTATTGTAAAAGCATTATCTGATCAGCACTGGAATTATCCAATTGTCGGACGCTGGGTATAATTTATCCTCATTCTGGCAAAGTTCATAAAAGCGGTAAGGTTTGTTTAAAAACACCTTATCGCTTTTTTTACATAAATAGGGATTTATTAATGTAAAAATAGGGAAACCTAAAACAAGAGTGATTAGTTGCATTACAAAAAATAAATGTTGTATATTTAAGTCAAAGATAGTCAAAGTCAGTTGATGAGAGGTGAGAGACAGCATGAGGAATATATCTGACATAATTGAAGGGTATTTGAAGGAAGTTATTGAATTAGAGGGACAGGGACTTATTGAAATAAAGCGTAACGAATTAGCTAAGCAATTTGCCTGCGCTCCTTCTCAAATCAATTACGTTATCAATACACGTTTCACGACCGAGCATGGCTACTATGTAGAGAGTAAGCGGGGTGGTGGCGGTTATATTCGGATTTTGCGTGTAACAATCCACTCTAAGAAAAATTTACTGGACGAAATGGAAACACAAATAGGTAACGCCATTGCTCAGACTAATGCTGAACGTATTATTTTCCGGTTATTGGAAGAGGATATTATTACAGAGCGAGAAGGAAGCATCATGAAAGCCGCTTTAGATCGGGTCACATTACAGGTAGCTTTACCGCTGCGTGATCAGCTAAGAGCACGTATTATGCATGCGATGCTACAAACGATTTCTTTTGAAAAGTAGAGGTGGATTATTATGATATGTGAGCATTGTAAACAGCGTCATGCCAATGTTACCGTTACTCAAGTTCACAATGGGCAAAAAGTAGAACGTCACTACTGTGAAGTATGTGCTACTCAATTTCATCCATTTCAATTTGATGTAAATGAAGAGCCAGCATCTCTTCAGCAGCTTATTTCAAATTGGTTCAATTTTGTACCTGTGAATGCAAAAAAAGAAAGTACGACAACGAATACAAACAGCCCAAAATCCTGCCCTTCCTGCGGGTTTACGTACCGGCAGTTTTTAAAGCAAGGTAAATTTGGATGCGGCCAATGTTACGAAACATTTAGCGAGCAATTACCACAGCTACTTGAACGACTTCAGGCAGGTACTCAGCATGTAGGGTATGTGGAAGAAGGGCCTTCAAAAGAAAAAGTAGAACAACAAATCCAAGAGCTCCGATCATCACTGCAGCAAGCTATTGCGGAAGAGCGTTTTGAAGATGCAGCTTCCATACGTGATGAGGTAAGGGAATTGGAAAGTAAAATAAAACAGGAAGGTGAGGGGAACGCATGAACATCGAGCATTTTTTAACGAATGCCAGTCCCAGCTGGATGCAGCACGAAAGCGATTCAGATATCGTCATTAGCACGCGCATTCGGCTTGCTCGTAATATTGCCAATACTCGATTTCCGATTAGTTTTACAGAACAGGAAGCACAACTGATTGAAGAAAAAATGATGCAGTCATTATTATCTTCGGATAACAATCCATATCAGTTTTCCTATTTCCAAATAAAAGATATGCCGGTTTTACAGCGCCAAATATTAGTGGAAAAACATTTAATCAGCCCGAATTTGGCACGAAGAAAAAAAATTGGATCATTTTTTTTAACAAAAGATGAATCCATTAGCATATTAGTAAATGAAGAGGATCATATTCGCATCCAGAGTCTTATGCAAGGCATGAACTTAAAAGAAGCATTTGATAAGGCTCGTAATATTGACCGCTTCTTAAGTAAGTCAATTACGTATGCATATGAAGACCGCTATGGTTATTTGACAAGTTGCCCAACAAATGTCGGAACAGGACTTCGAGCTTCTGTCATGCTCCATTTACCGGCACTCACAATGATGAAGCAGATGAATCCGTTAATTCAGATGATGACAAGATTAGGAATGGTAGTGCGGGGTATATATGGAGAAGGCAGTGAAAATTTAGGAAATATTTATCAAATATCAAACCAGATTACTTTAGGTAAATCAGAAGAAATGATTTTGCAGGAGCTTCAGGATGTTGTCGAGCAAGTAATCAAAAAAGAAGAACTTGCCCGCAAAAATTTGCTGATGCGTGCCCCTTCCGTGTTGGAAGACCGCCTAAGCCGCTCACTCGGTACTTTGAAGTATGCAAAAATTTTAACGAGTGAAGAAGCCGCAAGCTGTTTATCAAATGTGCGTCTTGGGGTAAGTTTAGGATTATTAGAAACAATTTCCCAGCGTAAACTAAATGAGTGCATGCTTATTATGCAACCTGGACTCATTCAGCAATATATTGGTACTACGTTACAACCGGCAGAGCGCGACATGTATCGTGCGAAGCTGTTGCAAGAAAAGTTAAACGAGCAAGATGAAGCTACAAACAATGGGGAAAAAGGAGAGGATTTTCTATGATGTTTAATCGATTCACACAACGTGCTCAAAAGGTATTACAACTTGCTCAAGAAGAGGCCATTCGTCTTAAGCATAAAGAAATCGGAACTGAACATATTTTACTTGGCTTAATTCGTGAAGGTGGCGGAATTGCCGCTAAAGCATTGGAAGCAATTAATATTAGCCCACAAATGATTGAAAATGGCATTGAAGAACTCGTTGGAAAAGGAACTGAAGATGTAGGACCTATCGTACATTACACACCACGTGCTAAAAAGGTAATCGAACTTTCATTGGATGAATCGCGTAAATTAGGGCATGCATATGTTGGAACAGAGCATATTTTATTAGCTTTAATTCGTGAAGGTGAAGGGGTTGCTGCCCGCGTATTGGCCAATACTGGTGTAAGCATCAATAAAGCACGCCAACAAGTGTTACTGTTATTAGGCAATAACGACTCAAACAATAGCGGTAATTCAAGCATGACACAAACAGTAAATACACCAACGCTTGATAGTTTAGCCCGCGATTTAACAGCAGTAGCACGTGAAGGTTCACTTGACCCGGTTATCGGCCGCTCAAAAGAAATTACACGTGTTGTTGAAGTACTGTCACGCCGTACAAAAAACAACCCGGTACTGATCGGGGAACCAGGTGTAGGTAAAACGGCTATTGCAGAAGGCTTGGCACAACAAATCATCAATAATGAAGTACCGGAAACACTGCGCGATAAACGTGTAATGACGCTTGATATGGGTACAGTTGTAGCTGGTACGAAATATCGTGGGGAATTTGAAGACCGTCTGAAAAAAGTGATGGATGAAATTCGCCAGGCGGGTAATATTATTCTATTCATCGATGAGCTTCATACATTGATCGGTGCAGGTGGCGCGGAAGGTGCAATTGATGCGTCGAATATTTTAAAACCATCATTGGCACGTGGCGAACTGCAATGTATCGGTGCAACAACATTGGATGAGTACCGCAAGTATATCGAAAAAGACGCGGCATTAGAGCGTCGTTTCCAACCAATCCAAGTTGATGAGCCAACTGTTGAAGAAACAATCCAGATTATTAACGGTTTACGTGACCGCTATGAAGCACATCACCGTGTGAAAATTTCGGATGAAGCGGTAGAAGCGGCTGCGAAATTATCGGATCGCTACATTTCGGATCGTTTCTTACCGGATAAGGCAATTGATTTAATTGATGAGGCTGGTTCAAAAGTGCGCTTACGCTCTTACACTGTTCCACCTAATCTAAAAGAGCTGGAAGATAAATTGGAAGGCATTCGATCTGAAAAGAATGCTGCCGTTTCAGGTCAGGAGTTTGAAAAAGCTGCTGCATTGCGTGATACAGAGCAGAAGCTGAAACAAGAGCTTGAACAGCTGAAAAAAGAATGGAAAGAAAAGCAGGGCAAAGAAGAGTCTACAGTTTATGTAGATGACATCGCGCAAGTTGTAGCGATGTGGACGGGAATTCCAGTTTCAAAAATCGCTCAGGCAGAATCTGCGAAGTTATTAAACCTTGAAGAAGAATTACACAAACGCGTAGTTGGTCAAGGCGAAGCAGTAGAAGCGATTTCCCGTGCAATCCGCCGTGCCCGTGCAGGCTTAAAAGACCCGAAACGTCCAATCGGTTCATTTATTTTCCTTGGACCTACAGGTGTGGGTAAAACAGAATTGGCACGAGCACTTGCTGAAGTAATGTTCGGTGATGAAGATGCGATGATCCGTGTAGATATGTCCGAGTACATGGAGAAACATTCGACTTCACGTTTAGTCGGTTCACCTCCAGGTTATGTAGGATTTGACGATGGTGGCCAATTAACAGAAAAAGTCCGCCGCAAACCATATTCGGTTGTACTGTTGGATGAAATCGAAAAAGCACATCCGGATGTGTTCAACATTTTACTGCAAGTGTTGGAAGACGGACGCTTAACGGACTCTAAAGGTCGTGTTGTCGATTTCCGCAATACAGTTGTCATTATGACATCGAATGTTGGGGCAGATGCCCTGAAATACCGCAAACACGTTGGATTCGGTGCTGGTGTAAATGCATCGAAAGATAAAGACATGAAGAGCACAATGCTGGAAGAACTGAAAAAAGCGTTCCGCCCAGAGTTCTTAAACCGTATTGATGAAATGATTGTGTTCCATTCATTAGAAAAGGATCACTTAAAAGAAATCGTATCCTTAATGGCGAACTCTTTAACGAATCGCCTGAAAGAGCAGGATATCGAACTGCAGCTTACAGATGCAGCGCTTGAGAAAATTTCTGAAGAAGGCTATGATCCACAGTATGGTGCGCGTCCATTACGTCGTGCATTACAAAAACATGTGGAAGACCGCTTATCCGAAGAGCTGTTAAAAGGTACATTGGATAAGACGCAAACAGTCGTGCTTGATTATGCAGATGACGAGTTTGTTGTACGTACACAAGAAAAAGTAGCAACAAATTAATGTTAAACAGACGAAGCTGGATATTTCCTGCTTCGTCTTTTTTTGAAAAAATTGTTGGGGAAATGAAACTTTTTTTAAAATAATCCGTCAGTACAGGAATTTAAATTTCTCCAAATAAGGAAGGGTGACTGAAATGAAGAAATTAATAGGGGTATTCTTAGCGGTTGCGTTGATGACCATTTTCGTTGCACCAACAAGCATTAAGGGTAGTACTACAGATCAGCTGAGGTATGAAATTGTTGCAGGTAAGGAAATACATATTTTAGGCTGTAAAAGCGACTGTCCTGAAATATTGAATATCCCGGAGACAATCGAAGGGCTGCCTGTAACAGAAATTGCGGATGAGGCATTTTATATTCAGCGTACAGATTATGCAGATACAGACATAAAACCAACTTATATAAAGCAGGTCACGTTACCGAAAAGTTTAAAGCGAATTGGTCAGCGTGCATTTTACTGGCAAGATTTACAACACGTGATTTTACCTGAAGGGTTAAAGGAAATCGGACATCATGCATTTAGTGAAAATGAACAATTAGCAAATACAACATTGACTATTCCCAAATCGGTTGAAAAAATAGAGCTTCGTATCGGTCAATTTAAAAAAGTTGTATTTCCGTCTCAGTTTACAGATCAAATTACAAAAACCTCAGGAGATTTTTATTATCAAGTATTCAAAAATAACGGTGAATCTGAAATACGTATTACAGACTACAAACGTCAGACATCGAAGACAACGATAACCGTTCCTGCTAAAATTGATGGTTTACCTGTAACCGAAATTGGCTTTGCGGCATTTTCAGAGGAGAACCGGTTCAATACGACCGATATGGTTTCTCCAGTCCGTACAGTCATATTACCGGATTCCATCAGAAAAATTGATGACTATGCGTTTTATACTTTTACCGGCAGAGAGAATGGAATAGAACTGAAGTTACCCGCTTCGCTGCAAAGCATCGGGAAATATGCATTTTACTATAACAGTATAAAGGGCACATTAACTTTACCGAAATCCCTGAAGACAATTGGGGAAGGGGCATTTATGTTAAACAGAATCTCTGCTGTATCCATCCCGGACAGCCTAACAAAAATTTCGGAAAAAGCTTTTTTTGAAAATGAAATAAAGGCATTAACGATTCCAAAATCAGTAACAGCGATTGAACCATATGCGTTTGCCAACAATCAGCTGTATGAACTGACAATTCCTTCAACGGTTAAAGAGCTGGGTGAGTATGTCTTTAATAAAAATCGACTGAATACGGTGCATATTAAAGGTGATATTAAAGTGATTCCAAGCTACGCCTTTTCTGAAAATCGGATTAGCGAATTATCCTTACCGAAACGTTTGCAAACTATTGAAGATAATGCTTTTTCACTAAACCTTCTTGAAAATTTAGTTCTGGGAGATACGGTGACAAAAGTTGGATCTCGTGCTTTTTACGGTAACAAGATAGGCGGTATTACACTGTTTGCGAATAATGCGCATATTGAAGAAGATGCCTTTTCATATAATGAGCTGAATATGATTGATGTAAGAGGAGAGAATGTTATTTTAGGCCGACAATCACATCCGGAACAATCGGAATTGATTGCATATGCTGATTATGAACTGAAAAAACCTTTTACAAATTGGGGAAGTGTCAATAAACAGCCGTTTAAAATTTACTTTTCTAAAAACGGAGAGAAACCGACAGAACCAACACCAACACCAGAACAGCCGCAAGTACCAGTTTTACCAACATTACCTGAAGAAGAACAGCCGATTCCGGCAAAACCGGTAACATTGAAAGATATTAAAGGCAACTGGGCTGAAGAGACAATTATTGAATTTGTCCAAAAAGGTATTGTTTCAGGCTATCCGGATAGTACATTCCGTCCAAATGAGCCAATGAAACGTAAACATGTTGCGGCATTGCTTGCAAAAGTATATGCACTCGAACCGGTAGTACCGGCTGTGACGTTTAAAGATGTATCTGCGAAGCATCCGAATGCGGCCGCAATTACAAAGCTGCAGCGTGCGAATGTAATTCATGGTTCAGATGGATATTTCAATCCGGAAGATACGTTAACACGTGGCCAATTTGCAAAAATTTTAAGTTTAACTATGGGAATAGAAGCGAAGGGGACTGCTACATTCCAAGATGTAAAACCGGATTATTGGGCAGCGGGCTACATTAGTGCTTTGGCAGATCGTAATATCGTTGGTGGAGATCGAGGCAATTACAAGCCTAACGCTCCTGTCACTCGTGCACAATTTGTAGCAATGCTGAAACGGGCTTTACCACAATAACTTTTCATGCAAAACGCTAACCGAAAAAGAAGTTTGCTGCAGATTAGTGGGTATTCGATATTGTTTCGTGTACAATTATAGGAACAAACATTCGAAGGAGCTAGCAAAATGGCAAAAAAGAAGTCTAAATTTATGTGCAGCAGCTGTGGCTATGAAGCGGCAAAATGGATGGGGCGCTGTCCTGGCTGTGGTGAATGGAATACGATGAATGAAGAAGTCGAAGTCATCACAAAAGGGCCGCGTGGTGCGTTCCAGCATTCTACAACGGCGACAAAGGCAACACCGATTATTCATGTGGAAGTACAGGAAGAAACACGTATCGCTACAGAAATGAATGAGTTCAACCGCGTACTTGGTGGCGGTATTGTACCAGGCTCACTAGTACTAATAGGCGGCGACCCGGGTATTGGGAAATCGACTTTATTACTGCAAGTATCGGCGCTTCTTTCCAATCAGGGAAAACGTGTTTTATATATCTCGGGTGAAGAATCCGTACGTCAGACGAAGCTGCGGGCTGAACGTCTAGGGGTACATACGCCGGAGCTTTATATTTACTCGGAAACGAATCTGGAGTTTTTAAATCAAACAATTGATGAAGTTCAACCGAAATTTGTCATTGTCGATTCGATTCAAACGGTTCATCATCCGGAAGTGACAAGCGCACCGGGCAGTGTTTCGCAAGTACGTGAATGTACAGCGGAACTGATGCGTATTGCAAAAACAAAAAACATCGCAATTTTCCTTGTTGGTCACGTTACAAAAGAAGGTCAGATTGCCGGTCCGCGTATTTTGGAACATATGGTAGATACGGTGCTTTACTTTGAAGGGGAACGTCATCATAACCACCGGATTTTACGCAGTCAGAAAAACCGTTTTGGATCTACAAATGAAATTGCGATTTTTGAAATGCTTCACGGGGGGCTAAAAGAAGTATTGAATCCATCCGAACTGTTTTTACAGGAACGATCGCAAGGTGCTCCCGGCTCAACGATCGTTGCATCGATGGAAGGGACACGTCCAATCCTGGTGGAAATACAGTCTCTTGTTACACCAACAAGTTTCAATTATCCGAAGCGTATGGCAACGGGGGTTGATCAAAACCGTGTTCAGCTTTTAATGGCAGTACTGGAGAAACGTATGGGTATGATGCTTCAGGCACAGGATGCGTATATTAAAGTTGCCGGTGGTGTGAAGCTGGATGAGCCGGCGATTGATTTAGCGGTATTAACGAGTATTGTTTCAAGCTTTAAAGATCAGACAGTACGCCCGACAGACTGCTTTATTGGGGAAGTGGGGTTAACCGGTGAAGTACGCCGCGTTTCCAGAATTGAACAGCGTGTACAGGAAGCGGCAAAGCTAGGGTTTAAACGAGCATTTATTCCAGCTTCTAATATTGGCGGCTGGGAATTCCCGCCGGACATTCAAGTCGTTGGCGTCGAAACAATCAGTGATGCACTACGTGAATCTTTCCAGAATTTATAGGGATAATTTTTAGTAGAACATTCAAAAAGAGGCATGGAAAGTAAAAATACTTTTCATGCCTTTTTATAATTATGCTTTTACCGTTTTTTCTTTCTTTAAAAATGCTTCTCTTGTGAAAATGCCAAAAGGCTTTCCAATCGGCAGGAAGTTAAAGCCGAAATGCTTGTTCAGTACATTGGCACCCGCACCGTAAAGTGATAAAAGAGCAATGATTAACTCAGAGTAGGCAGCTAATAAATGCATACCGTGCTCCATAACTCCAAATGAGCTTAATGCCAGCCCGATAAATAAGAAGTCGATCATGACAAAGATGGAAAATAGAACTTTATTTGTTTCTGCTGCACCAATCGTCATAAATAGGGTAAAGATTAAATAACCTAAATACACAACACCGAGCTGAGTTGTATCCGCAGATGCCTGTAATGTTTCACCAAATACACCGGCTTGAACGAACCAGCTCATGCCTACACCCATCCAGAACAAACCATACGCGCCGAATGCAGTCGTACCAAATGTATTATTATGCTTCGAATCTAATACAGATGCGTAAAATTGTGCAATACCTCCTAAAAATATTGCCCAAGGAATAACCAGACCTAAGCCCTCTGTCCAGCCTAATTTTTGAGTGGAAGCAACAAATGTTACAATCGCCAAGCCAAATAAACCAATGGCAGAAGGATCGGCAGTAGAAATTTTTACTTCTTTTGCATTATTCAAAACGTATTCTCCTCTTCTAAGTTGAAATTTTCTATTATACTGAAATAATATATGCATTATTTTGATTAAACTACTGGTAGGGGGAATTTAGAATAAAGTACGTCATTTTTGAATTAATATCGTGTAAATCTAACTAAAAAAATTAGGGAATAGTCTTAAAAAATGGGTAAAATCCTAATATTGGAATGTGTTTGCGATTTGTTAATTATTTGCCCTTGCTTTTGGTATCTGGGCTTCGCATGAATGAAACTTTAGATGTATAATTATTAAATAGGAGGTGAAACAAATGTTGAAGAAAATAATTCAAGTAGCATTTTTATTTATCGGTGGAGCATTAGGCCTTATTTTCTTACCGCCCTTATATGCATTCATGAACTTATCATCCAATCCTTGGCTTAATAATCCATACTTCAGTGTCACGATAGGTGCTGCTTTGTTATTCGTTTTATCGTTTGCGTTATCTGATTACTTTGTAAAATTAATTACTTGGTTAGAGGAAGTATTATTTAAATTACCTGCAGCGGATTTACTGTTTGGTACACTCGGTTTAATCGTGGGACTATGCGTAGCAACATTGGTCGGTGTCGCAATCAACCAAATGAACATTCCTGTTATTACCGATGTTGTTCCAGCTATTTTATCCATTGTTCTCGGCTATCTCGGTTTCCGGTTAGGATTCAGTAAACGGGATGAGCTGTTGCAGATCTTTTCCGGGAAGTCCACGAAAAAGCGTCAAAATGACGGTTCTATCAAGGAAGCTCAGGAGCAGCAGTACAAATTACTTGATACGAGTGTCATCATTGATGGACGTATTGCCGATATTTCAACAACAGGCTTTGTTGAAGGGATTTTGGTCGTGCCTCAGTTTGTATTAACGGAACTGCAGCATATTGCGGATTCGTCTGATACATTGAAGCGTACACGTGGCCGCAGAGGACTTGATATTTTAAAACGTCTTCAGGATGAACGTGCGTCTAAAGTGCTTATTACGGAAGTTGATTTTGAAGATGTATCTGAAGTGGACTTAAAGCTTGTTCGCTTAGCGAAAAATATGAGTGCTCAAATACTGACGAATGATTTTAACTTAAATAAAGTTTGTGAACTGCACCGGGTACAAGTATTGAATATTAATGATTTGGCAAATGCGGTGAAACCGGTCGTTATTCCGGGTGAAGATATGCAAGTTGTTGTCATAAAAGACGGAAAAGAACACAATCAAGGTGTTGCCTATTTAGATGACGGAACAATGATTGTTGTAGAAGGCGGCCGCAGTTATATTGGACAGGCGATTACAGTTACGGTAACAAGCGTCCTTCAGACATCAGCGGGGCGTATGATTTTCGCCAAGCCAAAAGAAGATTAGGATGTGAAGCATTTTGCGTTATGAAGTCGTTTTGCCGGCAGCAGGAAGCGGAAAGCGCATGGGTGCCGGGCAAAATAAACTATTTTTAAACTTAGTTGATAAACCAATTTTAATTCATACACTTCTTGTTTTTGAACAAGATGAAAACTGTACAGGAATTTGGCTTGCTGTTAAAGATGAGGAACGTCCATTTATTCAGTCGCTCATCGAAAAATATAATATTGCTAAAGTAAAAGGTATGCCTACAGGTGGTGAAGAACGCCAACATTCAGTGCATTCATGCATTAAAGAAATGAATGCAGTGGATGTTGTCCTTGTTCATGATGCGGCAAGACCGTTTATTACGATTCCGAAGATTGCCGAGCTTGCAAAAGTTGCATATGAAAAAGGGGCAGCCATTGCAGGGGTTCGGGCAAAAGATACGATGAAGGTCGTCCATAATGGCCTAATTAAAGAAACGGTTGACCGTGAGTCGTTATGGATGGTTCAAACACCGCAAGCGTTCCGTTACGATTTATTGGCAGAAGCTGAAGATGCAGCTGAAAAGGCAGGTTTTTTAGGGACGGATGAAGCGATGCTCGTCGAACGTTTAGGTCATGATATTCATATCGTGGAATGCAGTTATGAAAATGTAAAAATGACAACGCAGGAAGACTTGATTTTTGGGGAAGCTATTTTAAAACAGCGAAAATAAAAGTTACCTTGAAAAGAAAACAGCTTTGCGAAGGCTTTTTCAGCACAAGTCGATTATACTAATGATAATGAGATTACCAGAAAGAAGGTGAAGGCTGGCTTACTTTGTAGGCTGGCAACGATATGTTTCGAATTGGACAAGGATTTGACGTTCACGAATTTGCAGAAGGACGTCCATTAATTTTAGGTGGTATTACAATTCCTCATGAGCGCGGCTTAGTAGGCCATTCGGATGCCGATGTACTTTTACATACAGTTACAGATGCTGCATTAGGTGCAATTGGTGAAGGGGATATAGGTCGTCACTTCCCTGATACAGATCCGGAGTGGAAAGATGCGGATTCGGCAAAGTTACTTGAATTCATTTGGAAAATGGTTGAAGAGCGCGGATACAAATTAGGGAATGTAGATTGTACGATTATGGCACAGCGTCCGAAAATGGCTCCATATATTTCACAAATGCAAAACCGAATCGCACAACTATTGAATGCGGAACCTTCGCAAGTAAATGTAAAGGCGACAACAACAGAGAAGTTAGGTTTTGTCGGACGTGAAGAAGGAATCGCAGCAATGGCAACAATTCTGTTAGTTAAAGCATAAAGTGAAAATTCCCTTACCGTTAATACGGGGTAAAATTGCGGGCGTGTGTCAAAAATCGGCACACGCTACTTTAATTTAATAACTTACAGTGGTAGAATGGTTAAAGTTTAAAAGACATCTATTGTGCCGATATTGGACAATATAATGTCCGGTTATATACATATAAAAGTAATTTTTTATATGTGAAAAAGGTCGAGCGTTTTTGACGCTAAAATTAGGAGGCAATATTTATGACGAAAACAGTTCGCGTTCGTTATGCACCATCGCCAACAGGATTTTTACATATCGGTGGCGCACGTACAGCTTTATTCAACTATTTATATGCAAAACATCACAACGGTACTTTTGTAGTACGTATTGAAGATACAGATATTGACCGTAATGTAGAAGGTGGAGAAGCTTCTCAACTTGATAACTTACGCTGGTTAGGCATTACACCGGATGAGTCTATTGATATCGGTGGCCCATATGCACCTTACCGTCAAATGGAGCGTCTTGATATTTATAAAGAGCATGCAGATAAAATGCTGGAAAACGGACAAGCTTATAAATGTTTCTGTTCTTCAGAAGAGCTTGAAGCATCACGCGAAAAGCAAAAAGCACAAGGTGTTGCTGCACCTGCATATGATGGGAAATGCCGTCACTTAACAGCAGAGGAAGTTGCTGAAAAAGAAGCTGCTGGTATCCCGCACACAATTCGTATGCGTGTTCCTGCAAATGTTACGTATCAGTTCAATGACTTAGTTCGCGGCGAAGTATCGTTCGAATCAAAGGATATCGGTGACTGGGTACTTGTTAAAGCAAATGGTATCCCAACATACAATTATGCGGTAGTGCTGGATGACCACTTCATGGAAATTACACATGTATTCCGCGGAGAAGAGCATTTATCAAACACACCAAAACAAATGATGATCTTTGACGCATTCGGATGGGAATATCCGCAATATGGTCATATGACATTAATCGTAAATGAAGAACGCAAAAAATTATCAAAACGTGATGAGTCAATCATCCAGTTCGTTACACAATATAAGGACTTAGGTTTCTTACCGGAAGCGATGTTTAACTTCTTTGCATTACTTGGCTGGTCACCTGAGGGAGAAGAGGAAATCTTCTCACATGACGAATTAATTAAGCTGTTCGACGAAAAACGCTTGTCAAAATCACCATCAATGTTCGATAAATCAAAACTGACATGGATGAACAACCAATATATTAAAAAAATGTCTCATGAAGAGGTAGTTGCTTTAGCGTTACCACATTTACAAAAAGCAGGCTTACTTCCAGCAGAGTTATCAGAAGAACAACATGCATGGGCTTCTGAATTAATCGCTCTTTACCATGAGCAAATGAGCTTCGGGGCAGAAATCGTAGAATTATCGAGCCTATTTTTCACAGAAGAAATTGCATATGATGAAGAAGCAAAAGAAGTGTTAGCTGGTGAAACTGTGCCGGCTGTTATGGCATCATTTAAAACACAATTAGAAGCTTTAGAATCTTTTGATGCCGCTTCAATTAAAGCAGCTATTAAAGCTGTACAAAAAGAAACAGGCGTAAAAGGTAAAAATCTATTTATGCCAATCCGTGTTGTGACAACTGGTCAAACACATGGTCCGGAATTGCCGAATGCGATCGCTTTATTAGGCAAGGAAAAAACAATTGCTCGTGTTGAAAAATTTGCAGAGTAATTCATTTTAAGGTTTGGAACTAAACATCAAATTTTTAGAATGGATAAAATGATTGATTTTTCTGAAAATAGATGTAAAATGAATGTAAATTCCATAAGTGATAGCACGTTGAGAAGGAGAAGTATGCTGCGCACCCCTTGTTAGAGAGGATCATCACCGGCTGAAAGTGATCCAGGTTAAGGCAAAGCTGAAATGCACCTTTGAGTATTTAACTGAACTTGAAGTAGGTTAAATCGACTTGTCCACGTTACAGGACTTTAAGCGGAAAAAGTATTCGTACTTTTTCAACCAGAGTGGAACCGCGCATCGAGCGTCTCTGTCACCTTCTTGAGGTGATAGAGGCGTTTTTTTATTAAAATGACAATTTAAACCAATGACATTTAAAGAGTACTACGAAAAAGGAGAGGCAATATGACGATTCAAATTTTCAATTCGTTGACAAGACAAAAAGAACCATTTATTCCGTTGGAGGAAGGTAAAGTAAAAATGTATGTATGCGGACCAACTGTATACAATTACATTCATATTGGAAATTCCCGCCCGGTAATCGTCTATGATACAGTACGCCGCTATTTACAATATGCAGGTTATGAAGTGAAGTTCGTTTCAAACTTTACCGATGTAGATGACAAAATTATTAAAGCAGCGAATGAGTTGGGTGAAGAAACTTCTGTATTAACAAATCGTTTTATTGCTGCTTATTTTGAAGATATTACGGCACTGGGATGCCAAAAGGCGGATGCCCACCCGCGTGTAACAGAGCATATGGATGATATTATCGCGTTTATTAAAGTGCTGATCGACAAAGGCTATGCATATGAATCGCAAGGTGATGTTTATTACCGTACACGTAAATTTAATGGTTACGGAAAGTTAAGTCACCAATCGATTGATGATTTAAAAGTAGGAGCGCGTATTGAAGCGGGTGAGAAAAAGGAAGACCCGTTGGATTTCGCATTATGGAAAGCTGCAAAAGCAGGTGAAATCAAGTGGGCATCACCATGGGGAGAAGGACGTCCTGGATGGCATATTGAATGTTCTGTAATGGCGCGCGAGCACTTAGGCGATACAATCGACATTCACGCAGGCGGACAGGATTTAACATTCCCTCACCACGAAAACGAAATTGCCCAATCCGAAGCGCATAACGATACAACATTTGCGCGTTATTGGATGCATAACGGCTATATTAATATTGATAATGAAAAAATGTCAAAATCACTTGGTAACTTTATTTTAGTGAATGATATTCGCAAGCAAATCGATCCGCAAGTATTGCGTTTCTTTATGCTGTCAGTACATTACCGCAACCCGATTAACTTCGCTCAGGATTTGGTGGAAGCAGCGAAAAGCGGATTGGACCGTATTCGTACATCGTATACGAATGTCGAGCACCGTCTGTCTTCTTCTGCAAGTTTAGGGGATAACAGCGAACAGTGGCTTGAAAAAATCAGTCAGATTAAAGTTGATTTTGAAAATGCGATGAACGATGACTTTAATACAGCCAATGCGGTTTCGGCATTATTTGAACTTTCCCATATTGCTAATGTGTATTTAAACGAAGCGAATACGGATAAAGAAGTATTACAGGCAATTTTAACGATGTTTGATACAATTGGAAATGTATTAGGTATTCATATAAAAGTAGAAGCAGGCTTACTCGATGAAGAAATCGAGGCATTAATTGAAGAACGTAACCAAGCCCGTAAAAACCGTGATTTTGCTCGTTCAGATGAAATCCGCGACCAGCTTTTGGGCATGGATATTGTTCTTGAAGATACTCGTCAAGGTACACGCTGGAAACGAGGACAGTAAATGCAAAATTTAACACCACATGATGTCATACAGTTAAATGCACTGGCGCTCGCTTATATGGGCGACGCCGTGCTTGAACAAAGAATTCGTGAACATTTAATATTGTCGGGTCGTGCCAAGCCTAACACATTGCATAAAGAAGCAACGAAATACGTTTCGGCCAAGTCCCAGTCCAATATTGTGCATCGCATGATCGAAGAGAAATATTTAACAGAAGAAGAGCAAGCTGTTTTCCGTAGAGGACGCAATGCCAAATCAGGATCTGTTCCGAAAAATACAGATGTCCGCACATACCGTAATAGTTCTGGATTTGAAGCGGTTTTAGGCTTCTTATTCCTGAGCAAAGAACATCAACGCGCAAATGAAATAATCGATTACGCAATCGAAATTGTCGAACAGGCAAAAGGAGTGTAACTATGGCAGAGAAAAGACAGCAAAATCGTAAACCAAGAGATTTTAAAGGACGCGATAAAAAAGCAGATACTTTTAAAACTCATGAGAAAAAGCAACAAGAAAAACCGCAATCTGCCCAGGAAGAACTGACAGGAGAAATGATTGCAGGGAAAAATCCGGTACTTGAGGCACTACGCGCAGGCCGAGAAATCAATAAATTATGGATAGCTGAAGGCGTCAAAAAAACAGGTGTCCAGGAGCTGATGGACTTAGCAAAAGAGCAAGGTGTCCTTGTTCAGTTTGTACCGAAGCAAAAAGTAGACAAGCTTGCAGAAAATCATCAGGGAATTGTGGCATCGGTTGCGGCATATGACTATGCAGAATTGGATGATTTATTTGATGCGGCGAAGGCAAAAAACGAAGACCCGTTCTTTTTAATTTTGGACGAATTGGAAGACCCGCATAACTTAGGTTCGATTATGCGTACAGCCGATGCGATCGGTGCGCATGGTATCATTATTCCAAAACGCCGTGCAGTTGGTTTAACGGCAGTTGTCGCTAAAGCTTCCACAGGTGCAATCGAGCATGTCCCTGTTGTGCGGGTTACCAATTTAGCCCAAACAGTGGATGAGCTGAAAGACCGCGGTGTATGGATTGCTGGGACAGATGCAAAAGGTTCGGCTGATTATCGTAAAATGGATGCAACATTACCGCTTGCATTAATTATTGGTAGTGAAGGTAAGGGAATGAGCCGTCTTTTGAAAGATAAATGTGACTTCTTATATCACTTGCCAATGGTTGGTCATGTAACATCATTGAATGCTTCCGTAGCAGCGGCATTACTTATGTATGAAGTGTACCGCAAACGACAAGAAGCTAACGGATGAGGTCATGCAAAACATATTGCTAGTAGACGGCTATAACATGATCGGTGCATGGAGTGAGCTTCGTCCGTTACGCGAGCCTCACTTCGAAGATGCACGTGACCGGTTAATTGAACGAATGGCGGAGTATAAAGCACATACTGGCTGGCGTGTTATCGTTGTATTTGATGCCCATCTTGTACCGGGTACTGAGCAACTGTATATTCAGCATGCCGTGGAAGTGCTTTATACCCGTAAAAACGAAACAGCGGACGAGCGCATTGAAAAATTATCGAACGAATTAAAAGGACGGAAAATCCAAGTACACGTCGCAACTTCAGATATGACTGAACAAAATGTTGTATTTGGTCATGGTGCATTAAGGAAATCGGCCCGTGAGCTTGAAATTGAAATGCAAATTATTCAATCTAAAATTTCATCCAAAGTAAAAGAATCAACCGACGAAAAACCGGCCTCAAGGATTAAGCTATCAAAAGAAGTAGAACTGCAGTTTGAAAAATGGAGAAGAGGGCTCAAGTAATAGATTGCCCGTAAATTCCAATTAAGTTATACTATTCCTAATTATTCTAGCGTAACTGAGGTGATTTTCATTGCTTAAAAGTGAGAAGTTACAAATGGTACTACGTTTTGAACATTTGACAGATGAAGAGCTTGTAGAACAAGTGCATCTTGGCAATACAGATGCGCTAGATTTTTTAATTTCAAAATACCGATTGTTTGTTAAGGCAAAAGCGCGGTCGTATTTTTTAATTGGTGCGGATAAAGAAGATATCATACAAGAAGGAATGATTGGCTTATATAAGGCGATTCGGGATTTCAAGGAGGACAAGCTGGCGTCATTCCGTGCCTTTGCGGAGCTTTGCATTACAAGGCAGATCATTACCGCAATTAAAACGGCTACTAGACAAAAGCATATTCCGCTAAATTCATATGTTTCCTTAGATAAGCCAATTTACGATGAAGAGTCGGAGCGTACGCTTATGGATATTATTACGAGTCCGATTTCGGACGATCCGGAGTATTTGATGATCAATCGTGAAGATTATCTTTATTTGGAAGAGAAGATGGGTGAAGTATTGAGCGAACTCGAACAGCAAGTGCTGGTTCGTTATTTGGAAGGACAATCCTATAATGAAATTTCTGAAGAATTGGACCGCCATGTAAAATCCATCGATAATGCATTACAGCGAGTGAAGCGTAAATTGGAGCGTCATCTTGAATTAAAAGAAATGACTTAAACTCCACGAGCCTTTATTGACAGTGGGAAATTTAGGTGTTAGTCTTTAAAGGACAAACTGCCGAAAAGGTGATAAACATGGCAAAGAAAGTCGTTTTAAGTTGTGAAAAATGCGGTTCAAGAAACTACAATGTCCCGAAAAAAGAAGGGGCAACCGAGCGTTTAGAACTGAAGAAATTTTGCTCTCATTGCAATGAGCATACAATGCATAAACAAACGTTATAAATGAAACATAGATTAATTCGTTGTTCGGAGGTTAGCCAAAGATGAGTAAAGTAACAAACTTTCTGCAAGAAGTCGGCTCGGAAATGCGCAAAACAAGTTGGCCGAAACGTAAAGAGTTAACGAAGTATACGGTAGTAGTTATTTCAACGGTTATCGTGATGGCGTTATTCTTTACTGTAATAGATTTAGGAATCTCAGAATTATTCCGTTGGTTCTTGTCTCTGTAAGCAATATCATGTTAATATTTCGAAATAGCCCGTCCATGCCATATAACGGGTTTTTTCATTTGTTAAAAAATGCTGACAGCTTAATTTAAGAAATAGATTATTGAAGTTTTGTGAAAAGGGAAATATATACCCTAACACACTTAATGTAAAGGAGGGACGGACGATTTAGTCCTACCTATATGGAGAAAAATTGGTATGTAGTTCATACGTATTCAGGTTATGAAAACCGAGTAAAAGCAAATCTTGAAAAACGCGTTGAAACAATGGGAATGCAAGATAAAATTTTCCGTGTAATCGTAGCTGAGCATGAAGAGATTGATGTAAAAGAAGACGGTAAGAAAAAAGCGGTAATGCGTAAAATCTTCCCTGGTTACGTTTTAGTAGAATTGATTATGACAGATGATGCTTGGTATGTCGTTCGTAATACACCTGGTGTTACAGGATTTATCGGTTCTTCAGGCGGCGGTGTAAAACCGACTCCATTATTACCGGAAGAAGCGGAACGCCTGCTTGCACAAATGGGTATGAATGAAACATTATTAGGTGAAGTTGAAATTACTGTTGGTGAAGTTGTAGAAGTTCTTGAAGGACCATTTGCACATTTCCAAGGCCGCGTAGAAGAAGTAGACGTAGAAAAAGCGAAATTAAAAGTTCTTGTTGATATGTTCGGTCGCGAAACGGTAATGGAACTGGACTTTAACCAAGTTCAAAAAATATAGAATTATTTAGACTTGATTAAGTAATTTAAAAGTGTTATCATTTCAAAGGTCAGACTGTCCAAGTTTTGGACGTATGATTATAATTAGTTTTAATGTTATCGGCAAGTTAGCTGACGAACAGATATTTGAGTGGGAGGGGCAACCCAGTTACCACATCACGGACTTAAGGAGGTGTGTCTCGTGGCTAAAAAAGTTATTAAAGTTGTAAAACTTCAAATCCCTGCTGGTAAAGCAAACCCAGCGCCACCGGTTGGTCCTGCATTAGGTCAAGCAGGTGTAAACATTATGGGATTCTGTAAAGAATTTAACGCTCGTACTGCTGATCAAGCTGGTCTTATCATTCCAGTTGAAATTTCAGTATTTGAAGACCGTTCATTCACTTTTATTACAAAAACTCCGCCAGCTGCAGTACTACTTAAAGTAGCTGCTGGTATCCAATCTGGATCTGGTGAACCAAATCGTAAAAAAGTCGCAACGGTTAAACGTGATAAAGTTCGCGAAATCGCTGAACAAAAAATGCCAGACCTTAACGCTGCTTCAGTTGAAGCTGCTATGTTAATGGTTGAAGGTACTGCGCGAAGCATGGGTATTACGATCGAAGACTAATCCCATCTTCAACACTTGATGATGTTTTTGTTTTTGGAAGGTTGCTGCACTCGGATACTTGTTTGATGAGTGCGCAACCTTTATTCGTGGGAGGTCAAATCCGTTACAACCACAATCAAGGAGGAAATTATAATGGCTAAAAAAGGTAAAAAACTGCAAGAAGCAGCTAAATTAATCGACCGCGCAACTTTATACTCTGTTGAAGAAGCAGTAGCATTAGCGCAAAAAACAAGCACTGTAAACTTTGATGCAACTGTAGAAGTAGCATTCAAATTAGGTATCGATACTCGTAAAAACGACCAACAAATCCGTGGTGCGGTAGTATTACCACACGGTACTGGTAAAACTCAACGCGTATTAGTTTTCGCTAAAGGCGAAAAACTTAAAGAAGCAGAAGCTGCTGGCGCAGACTATGTAGGCGATGCAGAATACATCCAAAAAATCCAACAAGGTTGGTTTGATTTCGATGTAATCGTTGCAACTCCTGACATGATGGGTGAAGTTGGTAAATTAGGTCGTGTATTAGGTCCTAAAGGTTTAATGCCAAACCCTAAAACAGGTACAGTTACATTTGACGTAACAAAAGCTATCGAAGAAATCAAAGCTGGTAAAGTAGAATACCGTGCTGAAAAGTCTGGTATCATCCACGCTCCAATCGGTAAAGTTTCTTTCGATACAGAAAAATTAGTAGAAAACTTCTTAGCTGTATTTGAAGTAGTTCAAAAAGCTAAGCCAGCTGCAGCAAAAGGTACTTACATGAAGTCTGTAAACGTTACAACTACAATGGGTCCTGCTGTAAAAGTTGACGCTGCTAACGTAACAGTTAAATAATTTCCGGTTTTTTAAAACCGTTTTATAAAATTTGTTGACAACGCGCTTCTTACTTGGTAAGATGAATGCTGTTGTGAATCATCCATTTGTACCGTAGACAGTAGGGGTGCCATGTAGCACTTAATGATCCTACCGAGGACATAGGAGTTCGGATTCTTTTTAAGATGATGTACTTTCAGCCTCTATGTCTATTATTGATATAGAGGCTTTTCTTTGTCGGTATAAATGACTCATTCTAATAGGAGGTGTCATCATGAGCAAAGCAATCGAAACTAAAAAAGTTCAAGTTCAAGAAATCGCTGATAAATTCTCTGCTGCTGGTTCTGTAGTAGTAGTAGATTACCGTGGTTTAACTGTAGCGCAAGTAACTGAATTACGTAAGCAATTACGTGAAGCAGGTGTTGAGTTCAAAGTTTACAAAAACACTTTAACTCGCCGTGCTGCTGAAGCTGCTGGTTTAGAAGGAATCAATGAATTTTTAACTGGTCCTAACGCTATCGCATTCTCTAACGAGGACGTAGTAGCTCCTGCTAAAATTATTAACGAGTTCGCTAAGAAAAACGAAGCGTTAGAAATTAAAGCTGGTATCATCGAAGGTACATTGGCATCAGTTGAAGACGTTAAAGCTCTTGCAGAACTTCCATCTCGCGAAGGTCTATTATCAATGCTTTTATCTGTACTTCAAGCTCCAGTGCGCAACTTCGCACTTGCAACAAAAGCTGTTGCAGAACAAAAAGAAGAGCAAGGCGCTTAATAGTAGCCTCATAACTTCAAAAATCAGGCAAACTGCCTAAAACTAATAAACATTCCATAGGAGGAAATTAAAATGAACAATGAGCAAATCTTAGAAGCTATCAAAGCTATGACAGTTCTAGAATTAAACGATTTAGTAAAAGCAATCGAAGAAGAATTCGGTGTAACAGCTGCTGCTCCAGTAGCAGTAGCTGCTGGTGGTGCTGCAGGCGCTGCTGAAGAAAAAACTGAGTTTGACGTAGTACTAGCTTCTGCTGGTGGAGAAAAAATCAAAGTAATCAAAGTGGTTCGTGAAATCACTGGTTTAGGCTTAAAAGAAGCTAAAGAAGTTGTAGATAACGCTCCTAAAGCTCTTAAAGAAGGCGTTTCTAAAGACGAAGCTGAAGCTATCAAAGCTAAACTTGAAGAAGTTGGCGCTTCAGTAGAAGTTAAATAATTTCAGTTTAACTTTAATTGCTAGGCTCTGAGCTTAGTTTAATAAGGAAAGCTCGTCACATTTTTGCGGCGGGCTTTTCTTTATTTAACTTTTGTGGATATGAAAATATTGATTTTTTATAGTAATCCACATGAAAAGACATCATTTTGCACAAATTACCGCAAAATGTATTTTTTCTAAGGAGGCGTGTTGCATGTCTGAACATTATTATTCAAATAAGCCTCAAACTGAGAGTAAACCACGCCAATGGAAATTCACTTTATTAGGCAATACATTTACGTTTGAAACGGATACGGGTGTATTCAGTAAAAGCGAAGTAGATTTTGGTTCCCGTGTACTAATCGATGTGTTTGAAATGCCTAAAATTGATGGTGTTTTGCTTGATGTAGGTTGTGGCTATGGACCGATCGGATTATCGATTGCAAAAAACAACCCTGATCGTGAAGTGTACATGATGGATATTAATTCACGAGCAGTTAGTTTGTCTCAAAAAAATGCCCAGCTTAACGGGGTTCAAAATGTACGTATTTTTGAAAGCGATGGATTAGCCGCTGTTGAACCTGGAACAAAAGTAGCCGCAGTATTAACAAACCCTCCAATTCGTGCTGGTAAAGAAACGATTTTCAAGTTTTATGACGGTGCATACGAGTTATTGGCGGAAAATGGTGAGCTGTGGATTGTTATTCAGAAGAAGCAAGGTGCTCCATCAACTATGAGTCATTTAGAAGAAATGTTTTCAGAAGTAGATGTCGTTGAGAAGAAAAAAGGATATTGGATTATTCGAGCAAAAAAATAAGTAAGATTAGTTTCCATTATTGACTTGACAAATCGAGTATGATAACATAATAAAATGCAAAATTATTATTTTGAGGTAGTATGCCCTTTTGCATTAAATATTCAAAGTTACGGGTATACTGCTAAGAATAAGTTAAGTTTAACCGAAAATGAGGTTTAAAAAAAGTCTCGTTTTCTTTTTGTCTTTCGAAATCATACACTATTTGTATGTTTTTGCAAAGACCTATTATCGCTTTATTGAGGGGTGAATGAGTTGACAGGTCAACTAGTTCAGTACGGACAACACCGCCAGCGTAGAAGCTTTGCGCGTATTAGTGAGGTGCTGGAACTTCCGAATCTAATCGAAATCCAAACAGCATCTTATGAGTGGTTCCTTGAAGAAGGGTTGCGCGAGATGTTCCACGACATTTCTCCAATCGAAGATTTTACAGGTAATCTTTCATTAGAATTCGTCGACTATACTTTAGGAGATCCTAAGTATGATGTGGATGAATGTAAAGAGCGTGATGTTACTTATGCTGCACCATTACGTGTTAAAGTGCGTTTGCACAACAAAGAAACAAACGAAGTGAAAGAGCAAGATGTCTTCATGGGTGATTTCCCATTAATGACAGAAACAGGTACGTTTATTATTAACGGTGCTGAGCGTGTTATCGTTTCACAGTTAGTTCGTTCTCCAAGTGTATACTTCCACGAAAAAACGGATAAAAACGGTAAAAAAGGCTTTGGTGCAACGGTTATTCCAAACCGCGGTGCATGGCTTGAATATGAAACAGACGCTAAAGATGTTGTATATGTACGTATCGACCGTACACGTAAATTACCGGTAACAGTACTTTTACGTGCATTAGGTTTTGGCTCGGATCAAGAAATTTTAGATATCATTGGTGACAATGAATATTTACGTAATACGTTAGAAAAAGATAATACAGAAGGTACTGAAAAGGCTCTTCTTGAAATCTACGAACGTTTACGTCCTGGTGAACCACCAACAGTCGAATCTGCGAAGAACTTATTATATTCTCGCTTCTTTGACGCAAAACGCTATGATTTAGCAAATGTTGGTCGTTACAAAATGAACAAAAAGCTTCACATCAAAAATCGTTTATTCAACCAAACGATTGCAGAAACGTTAGTGGACCCTGACACAGGAGAAATTATCGTAGAAGCAGGTACATTATTAGACCGCCGTAATTTAGATAAGTTAATTCCTTATTTAGAAAGTGGTGTTGGATTCCGTACATTAAACCAAGTTGGTGGTGTATTGGAAGATGATATTACAATTCAATCGGTTAAAATCTTTGCACCAAATGATGAAGCACAAAAAGAAATTAACGTTATTTCAAACGCTTATGTAGATGAAGAAGTGAAAAACATTACTCCGGCCGATGTATTGGCTTCTGTATCGTACTTCTTCAATTTATTATATGACGTTGGTAACACAGATGATATTGACCATTTAGGTAACCGTCGTTTACGTTCTGTTGGTGAATTACTACAAAACCAATTCCGTATCGGTTTATCTCGTATGGAGCGTGTAGTACGTGAGCGTATGTCAATTAACGACACAGCTGCAATCGTACCGCAACAATTAATCAATATCCGTCCTGTTATCGCTTCAATTAAAGAGTTCTTCGGTAGCTCTCAATTGTCTCAGTTCATGGACCAAACTAACCCATTAGCAGAGTTAACGCACAAGCGTCGTCTATCTGCATTAGGGCCTGGTGGTTTAACACGTGAGCGTGCTGGTATGGAAGTACGTGACGTTCACTACTCTCACTATGGTCGTATGTGTCCAATCGAGACTCCAGAGGGACCGAACATCGGTCTTATCAACTCATTATCATCATTCGCAAAAGTTAACAAGTTTGGCTTCATCGAAACTCCTTACCGCCGTGTTGATCCAGAAACAGGTGCTGTAACGAGCGAGATCCATTACTTAACTGCTGACGAAGAGGATAACTATGTAGTTGCACAAGCGAACTCAATCTTAAATGAAGACGGTACTTTCGCGAATGAAGAAGTTGTTGGACGTTTCCGTGGTGACAACACTGTATTCTCTAAAGACCGTATCGACTACATGGATGTATCACCTAAACAAGTAGTATCTGCTGCGACAGCGTGTATTCCGTTCTTAGAAAACGACGACTCAAACCGTGCGTTAATGGGAGCGAACATGCAACGTCAAGCTGTTCCATTACTATACCCAAATGCACCATTCGTTGGTACAGGTATGGAGCACGTAGATGCACGTGATTCAGGTGCTGCTGTAGTAGCGAAATTCGATGGTATTGTTGAACATGTAGAAGCACGTTCAATTCACGTACGTCGTATTGAGCTAGTAGATGGTAAAGAAGTAAAAGGCGATTTAACAAAATATAAATTACAAAAATTCATTCGTTCTAACCAAGGTACTTCTTATAACCAACGTCCAATCGTAAAAGTTGGCGACCGTGTAAAACCTCGTGATATTTTAGCTGATGGTCCATCAATGGAAAAAGGCGAATTAGCACTTGGTCAAAACGTACTTGTTGCGTTCATGACATGGGACGGCTTCAACTACGAGGATGCTGTAATTATGAGTGAACGCCTTGTTAAAGACGATGTATATACTTCTGTTCATATTGAAGAATATGAATCAGAGTCTCGTGATACTAAGCTTGGACCTGAAGAAATCACACGTGATATTCCAAACGTGGGTGAAGATGCACTTCGTAACTTGGACGACCGCGGAATTATCCGTATCGGTGCAGAAGTTCGCGATGGTGACATTCTAGTAGGTAAAGTTACGCCAAAAGGAGTTACAGAGTTAACTGCGGAAGAGCGTTTATTACATGCTATCTTCGGTGAAAAAGCGCGTGAAGTACGTGATACTTCTCTGCGTGTACCACACGGAGCCGGCGGTATCATTTTAGATGTTAAAGTATTCAACCGTGAAGACGGCGATGAATTACCACCAGGTGTAAACCAATTAGTTCGTGCTTATATTGTTCAAAAACGTAAAATCCGCGTTGGTGACAAAATGGCCGGACGTCACGGTAACAAAGGTGTAATTTCACGTATCTTACCGGAAGAGGATATGCCGTTCATGCCGGACGGAACACCAGTTGATATCATGCTTAACCCACTAGGGGTACCTTCTCGTATGAACATCGGACAAGTGCTTGAGCTACACTTAGGTATGGCTTCACGTTACTTAGGTATTCACATGGCGTCACCAGTATTCGATGGTGCCAACGAAGCCGATGTTTGGGAAACGATGGAAGAAGCTGGTATGAACCGTGACGGTAAAACAATTCTTTATGATGGACGTTCAGGTGAGCCATTCGATAGCCGCGTTTCTGTTGGTGTCATGTACATGATTAAACTTGCGCACATGGTTGACGATAAACTTCATGCACGTTCAACTGGACCTTACTCATTAGTAACGCAACAGCCGCTTGGTGGTAAAGCACAATTCGGTGGTCAGCGCTTCGGTGAGATGGAGGTTTGGGCACTTGAAGCATACGGTGCTGCTTACACGTTACAAGAGATTTTAACTGTAAAATCGGATGACGTTGTAGGTCGTGTGAAAACATACGAAGCAATCGTAAAAGGTGAAAGTGTTCCAGAACCAGGTGTTCCAGAATCATTCAAAGTATTAATTAAAGAACTTCAATCATTAGGTATGGATGTGAAGATGCTTACAATCAACGACGAGGAAGTGGAATTACGCGACCTTGACGATGAAGATGAAGTAGCTGCACCTGTCGAAAGATCTAATGACAAAGAAGAAGACCCAGTAGAATCATTTGAATAACTTCAATTGAATCGGGCAGGTATATGCCCTGCCCGGTTTTTCTATTTTCATTCTTAGAATGAAAATAGGCTCTGGCAGATGTCGCAGATTTTATAAAGGAAACTTTATGAGTAAACTCATAAAAATCTGGACGCAATTATGCCAAGGCATAATTGAATAATTTTAGATACAAGTTTCATTATGGCCTAATATGAAATTTTGTAAGTGTAGAGCTACATTAAAAGTCATTTACGACTTATAACTAAAGGGAGGTAGGCTCCTTGATCGATGTTAATGAATTTGAATATATGAAAATTGGTTTAGCTTCACCTGACAAGATCCGTTCTTGGTCATACGGAGAAGTAAAAAAACCAGAAACAATTAACTACCGTACATTAAAACCAGAAAAAGATGGTCTATTCTGTGAACGTATTTTCGGACCAACAAAAGACTGGGAATGTCACTGTGGTAAATATAAGCGTGTACGTTATAAAGGTGTCGTTTGTGACCGTTGTGGCGTAGAAGTAACGCGTTCGAAAGTTCGCCGTGAACGTCAAGGACATATCGAACTAGCAGCACCTGTATCACATATTTGGTACTTCAAAGGTATTCCAAGCCGTATGGGTCTTATTTTAGATATGTCTCCACGTGCACTGGAAGAAGTAATTTACTTTGCTTCATATGTAGTAGTCGACCCAGGTCAAACGTCTTTAGGCTATAAAGACTTACTTTCTGAAAAAGAATACCGTGCATACCGTGAAAAGTATGGCAACGAATTCGAAGCAGCAATGGGTGCTGAAGCGATTAAACGTCTTTTAGAGAAAATTGACTTAGAAGATGAAACACAAGTTTTAAAAGAAGAGTTAAAATCTGCACAAGGCCAACGCCGTACACGTGCGATTAAACGTTTAGAAGTAGTAGAATCATTCCGTAACTCAGGCAACAAACCAGAGTGGATGATCTTAGATGTACTACCGGTAATTCCGCCAGAGCTTCGTCCGATGGTGCAATTAGATGGTGGACGTTTTGCTACATCTGACTTAAATGACCTTTACCGTCGTGTTATTAACCGTAACAACCGTTTAAAACGTTTACTTGACCTTGGTGCACCAAGCATCATCGTTCAAAACGAAAAACGTATGTTACAAGAAGCGGTTGACGCATTAATCGATAATGGTCGTCGCGGCCGTCCTGTAACAGGTCCTGGTAACCGTCCTTTAAAATCACTTTCACATATGCTGAAAGGGAAACAAGGTCGTTTCCGTCAAAACTTACTTGGTAAACGTGTAGACTACTCTGGTCGTTCGGTTATCGTAGTAGGTCCTAACTTAAAAATGTACCAATGTGGTCTTCCAAAAGAAATGGCAATCGAACTATTCAAACCTTTCGTAATGAAAGAGTTAGTAGAACGTGGCCTTGCCCATAACATTAAGAGTGCAAAACGTAAAATTGAGCGTTTACACAATGAAGTTTGGGATGTATTAGAAGATGTAATTCGTGAGCATCCGGTATTACTTAACCGTGCACCGACATTGCACCGTCTTGGTATCCAAGCATTCGAGCCTACACTAGTAGAAGGCCGTGCAATCCGTCTTCACCCATTAGTATGTACAGCTTATAACGCTGACTTCGATGGTGACCAAATGGCGGTTCACGTTCCATTATCAGCTGAAGCACAAGCGGAAGCTCGCTTACTTATGTTAGCAGCGCAAAACATCCTTAACCCGAAAGACGGGAAACCGGTAGTAACTCCATCTCAGGATATGGTATTAGGTAACTATTACTTAACACTTGAGCGTGAAGGTGCTCGTGGTGAAGGAGCAATATTTAATGATTCAAACGAAGTGTTAATCGCCTACCAAAACGGTCATGTACATTTACACTCTCGTATTGCGATTAAAGCAAGCTCATTAAATAACCCGACATTTACAGAAGAACAAAATAAAATGTTCTTATTATCGACTGTAGGTAAAGTAATCTTCAATGAAATTTTACCAAGCTCATTCCCTTATATTAATGAGCCTACTGCAGTCAACTTAGAGCAAAAAACACCTGAAAAATACTTCGTGAACTTAACAATTGACGAAGAGTTACTGAAAGAAATTGAAGCTACAGAAGGCTATGCTGATTTATCTGAATCAGAAAAAGTTGAAGCACAACGCCGCGCTATTTTAGCGAAACACTTCACAAATATGCCTGTAGTAGATCCTTTCCGTAAGAAATTCTTAGGAAATGTTATTGCTGAAGTATTCAAAGAGTTCCACATTACAGAAACTTCTAAGATGCTTGACCGCATGAAAAACTTAGGTTTCAAATATTCTACTCGTGCTGGTATTACAGTAGGTGTATCTGATATCGTCGTATTACCTGATAAAGGTGTCATCTTAGAGGAAGCCCAAAGCAAAGTAGATAAAGTAATGATCCAGTTCCGCCGCGGTTTAATCACTGAGGAAGAGCGTTATAACCGAGTTATTAACGTATGGACAGCTGCCAAAGATGAAATTCAAGGCAAGCTGATGAAATCTTTACAAAAAACAAACCCAATCTTCATGATGTCTGACTCTGGTGCCCGTGGTAACGCATCGAACTTTACACAGTTAGCTGGTATGCGTGGTCTGATGGCCAACCCGGCTGGTCGTATTATCGAGTTACCAATCAAGTCTTCATTCCGTGAAGGTTTAACAGTATTAGAGTACTTCATCTCTACACATGGTGCGCGTAAAGGTCTTGCCGATACAGCACTAAAAACTGCCGACTCAGGTTACTTAACTCGTCGTTTAGTAGACGTAGCACAAGATGTTATCGTTCGTGAAGACGACTGTGGTACTGACCGCGGTTTATTAATCGGTTCATTAATGGAAGGAAACGAATTAATCGAAGCGTTAGACGAACGTATTGTTGGTCGTTACGTGAAGAAAACAGTTCGCCATCCAGAAACAGGAGCGGTTATCGTAGAGCGTGATGGTTTAGTTACACAAGATATTGCTCGTGTAATTATCGATGCTAATATCGATGAAATTACAATCCGTTCTGCATTTACATGTAATACAAAACACGGCGTATGTAAAAAATGTTACGGTATGAACTTAGCTACTGGTGAAGAGGTAGAAGTTGGTGAAGCAGTTGGTATTATTGCTGCACAATCTATCGGTGAGCCAGGTACACAGTTAACGATGCGTACATTCCATACAGGTGGTGTAGCCGGTAACGATATTACACAAGGTCTTCCACGTATCCAGGAAATTTTCGAAGCGCGTAACCCTAAAGGTCAAGCGGTCATTTCTGAAATTACTGGTACAGTAATCGAAATCGAAGAGATTCGTGAAGGTCTTAAAGAAGTAACGATCCAAGGTGATGTGGAAACACGTAAATACCAAGCACCTTACAATGCGCGTCTGAAAGTAGCAGAAGGCGACACAATTGTAGCGGGTCAAACATTGTCTGAAGGTTCTATCGATCCGAAGCAATTATTAAAAGTAAAAGATGTATCGACAGTTCAAGAATATTTATTAAAAGAAGTACAGAAAGTATACCGTATGCAAGGGGTAGAAATCGGAGACAAACACATCGAAGTAATGGTTCGCCAAATGCTTCGTAAAGTGCGCGTGATTGAAGCGGGTGACACAGAGTTATTACCAGGGTCACTTCTTGATATCCACCAATTCTCTGAAGCAAATGCTGAAGCCGTATTAAGCGGAAAAACTCCAGCAACTTGCCGTCCTGTCATCTTAGGTATTACAAAAGCTTCTCTTGAAACAGAATCATTCTTATCAGCTGCATCATTCCAGGAAACAACACGTGTGTTAACGGATGCTGCAATTAAAGGTAAACGTGATGAGCTTCTAGGTCTGAAGGAAAACGTAATTATCGGTAAACTAGTTCCGGCTGGTACAGGTATGCAACGTTACCGTCAAATCCGTATGGAGCAAGAAGAATCAGCAGAAGTAATTACAGCTGAATAGCAGTATATATTAATGAAGAGATCCCGACAGAGACCATTTTCTGTCGGGAGATTTTCTTGGAATTTCCTTGGATTAAATATTAACCAACATACTTTCATAAGAAATCTGTTGACAGTGTAAGTTTGGAATGATAATATATTGAAGGTTGATAGTTAACTGTCTGTACTTAGGAGGATATGAAAATGTCTTACGATCAAGTAAAACAGGCCAGTAAAACAATCATAGGTATAAAGCAAGCAGTGAAAGCAATGTATGCTGGACAAGTAACAGCTCTTTTTGTCGCAATCGATGCAGACAAATGGGTAACCGATCCGGCCATTCTTCTCGCGAAAGAAATCGGTGTACCAGTCAATTACGTCGATTCTAAGAAAGAACTTGGTAAAGCTTGCGGCATTCATGTTGGAGCTGCAGTTGTTGCGATTACTGCGATGTAGTTTTTGTGTAAAGTACACAAAGACTTTGTTTTTACCCAAAAAATGAACCACCTGGATGTGTGGTATTGAAACAAGGAAAAAATGAAGGGAGGACAAATCGATGCCTACAATTAACCAATTAGTACGTAAGCCTCGTCAATCTAAAAGCACGAAATCAAAATCTCCAGCGTTAAACAAAGGATATAACTCATTTAAAAAATCTTTAACTGACGTTAAGTCTCCTCAAAAACGCGGAGTTTGTACTCGTGTAGGTACAATGACACCACGTAAACCGAACTCGGCTTTACGTAAATACGCTCGTGTACGCTTAACTAACCAACTTGAGGTTACTGCGTATATCCCAGGTGAAGGTCACAACTTACAAGAGCACAGTGTAGTTCTTATCCGTGGCGGACGCGTAAAAGACTTAGCTGGAGTACGTTACCACATCGTTCGTGGTGCACTTGATACAGCTGGTGTTAACGGTCGTTTACAATCTCGTTCTAAATACGGTACTAAACGCCCTAAAGAAAAAAAATAATTTAAGTTTAAATATACAACGATTTGAAAGGAGGAAAACACATGCCTCGTAAAGGTCCTGTTTCCAAACGTGACGTGTTACCAGATCCACTTTATAACTCAAAACTAGTAACTCGTTTAATCAACAAAATGATGATTGATGGTAAAAGAGGTACTTCTCAAAAGATTTTATACGGAGCTTTCGAATTAGTTCAAGAGCGTTCGGGTCAAAATGCTTTAGAAGTATTTGAAGCTGCATTAAACAACGTAATGCCTGTATTAGAAGTACGTGCTCGTCGTGTTGGTGGTTCTAACTACCAAGTACCAGTAGAAGTTCGTCCAGAACGTCGTACAACTTTAGGTTTACGTTATTTAGTAAACTACGCTCGTCTTCGTGGAGAAAAAACGATGGAAGAGCGCTTAGCTAACGAAATCTTAGATGCATCTAACAACACTGGTGCTTCAGTTAAGAAACGTGAAGATATGCACAAAATGGCAGAAGCGAACAAAGCATTCGCTCACTACCGTTGGTAATTTGATCTTTGCTCTAGCATTGCTGGGGCTAAGATTTTTACCATCTATACAGTTAACCCAATATGGAAGGAGAAATTTCCTATGAAACGCGAATTCTCTCTAGAGAATACTCGTAATATTGGGATCATGGCTCACATTGATGCTGGTAAAACAACAACTACTGAGCGTATCCTTTATTACACTGGTAAGATTCACAAAATCGGTGAAACACATGATGGCGGTTCTCAAATGGACTGGATGGAGCAAGAACAAGAGCGTGGTATCACGATCACTTCTGCTGCAACAACAGCTCAATGGAATGGTCACCGTATTAACATCATCGATACTCCAGGACACGTAGACTTCACTGTTGAAGTTGAACGTTCTTTACGCGTACTTGATGGTGCTGTAACAGTATTAGATGCTCAATCAGGTGTTGAGCCTCAAACTGAAACAGTATGGCGTCAAGCTACAACATACGGAGTTCCTCGTATCGTATTCATCAACAAGATGGATAAAATGGGAGCTGACTTCCTATATTCTGTAGGTACGTTACACGAGCGTTTACAAGCTAATGCTCACCCAATCCAATTACCAATCGGTGCTGAAGATGACTTCTCAGGAATTATCGACTTAATCGAAATGAACGCAACGTTCTATGGTAACGATTTAGGTACTGATGTAACTGTAGGAGAAATCCCTGCAGAGTTCATGGATCAAGCTGAAGAGTACCGTGAGAAATTAATCGACGCTGTTGCAAGTGTTGATGAAGAGCTTATGGAGAAATACTTAGAAGGCGAAGAAATTACTAAAGAAGAATTAAAAGCGGCAATCCGTAAAGCTACTATCGCGGTAGAATTCTACCCAGTACTTTGTGGTACAGCATTCAAACACAAAGGTGTTCGCAAAATGTTAGATGCTGCTGTTGATTACCTTCCAGCTCCAACAGACGTAGAAGCTATTAAAGGTACGGACGTTGACGGTGAAGAAGAAATCATCCGCCATTCTTCTGATGAAGAGCCATTCTCAGCTCTTGCATTCAAAGTAATGACAGACCCATTCGTAGGTAAGTTAACATTCTTCCGTGTGTACTCAGGTACATTAGAAGCTGGTTCTTACGTACAAAACTCTTCTAAAGGTAAACGTGAGCGTGTAGGACGTATCCTACAAATGCACGCTAACTCTCGTGAAGAGATCGCAAAAGTATACTCTGGTGATATCGCTGCTGCTGTAGGTCTTAAAGATACTACAACAGGTGATACTCTATGTGACGAGAAAAACCTTGTTATCTTAGAGTCAATGGACTTCCCAGAGCCAGTAATCTCTCTATCTGTAGAACCAAAATCTAAAGCTGACCAAGATAAAATGGGTCAAGCTTTACAAAAACTACAAGAAGAAGATCCAACATTCCGTGCTCATACTGACACTGAAACAGGTCAAACAATCATCTCTGGTATGGGTGAACTTCACCTTGATATCTTAGTTGACCGTATGAAACGTGAATTTAAAGTAGAAGCTAACGTGGGTGCTCCAATGGTATCTTACCGTGAAACATTCCGTAGCGAAGCTAAAGTTCAAGGTAAATTCTCTCGTCAATCTGGTGGTCGCGGTCAATACGGTGACGTAACGATCGAGTTCTCTCCAAACGAAGAGGGTAAAGGTTTCGAATTCGAAAACGCTATCGTTGGTGGTGTTGTACCTCGTGAATACATCCCTGCAGTAGAAGCGGGTCTACGTGACTCTCTTGACCGCGGTGTTGTTGCTGGTTACCCACTAATCGACATTAAAGCGAAATTAGTATTCGGTTCTTACCATGACGTTGACTCAAGTGAAATGGCGTTCAAAATCGCTGCATCTATGGCATTAAAAGAAGCAGCTAAAAAATGTAACCCAGTTATCTTAGAGCCAATGATGAAAGTAGAAGTTGTAATTCCAGAAGAGTACCTTGGTGATATTATGGGTAACATTACTGCTCGTCGCGGTCGCGTAGAGGGTATGGAAGCTCGTGGTAACTCTCAAGTAGTACGTGCTATGGTTCCACTATCTGAAATGTTCGGATATGCTACAACTTTACGTTCTGCAACTCAAGGTCGCGGTGTATTCTCAATGGTGTTCGATCACTATGAAGAAGTACCAAAATCAATTGCAGAAGATATTATCAAAAAAAATAAAGGTGAATAATTGAAATTTCACCTTGCATCAAGTATAAATAATTTGTAAGCTATGATTGACTGACTATAGATGGGGCCCGTTTATAGTCGGCATCTTAGAATAAATAATTTCAAAAAAAATAAAACATATCTCTGAGGAGGCATTTTCTAATGGCTAAAGAAAAATTTGACCGTTCAAAAACGCATGCTAACGTTGGTACAATCGGACACGTTGACCATGGTAAAACAACTTTAACTGCTGCTATCGCAACAGTTCTTTCTAAAAAAATGGGTGGTGCAGCTAAATCTTACGCTGACATCGACAACGCTCCAGAAGAAAAAGAGCGCGGTATCACAATCAATACTTCTCACGTAGAGTATGAAACTGCAACTCGTCACTATGCACACGTTGACTGCCCAGGTCACGCTGACTATGTTAAAAACATGATCACTGGTGCTGCACAAATGGACGGCGGTATCTTAGTAGTATCTGCTGCTGACGGCCCAATGCCACAAACTCGTGAGCACATCTTACTTTCTAAACAAGTAGGTGTTCCTTACTTAGTAGTATTCATGAACAAATGTGATATGGTTGACGACGAAGAATTATTAGAGTTAGTAGAAATGGAAATCCGTGACTTACTATCTGAATATGACTTCCCAGGCGACGATGTTCCAGTAATCAAAGGTTCTGCATTAAAAGCTTTAGAAGGCGAAGCAGAATGGGAAGAAAAAATCGTTGAATTAATGGACGCTGTAGATTCTTACATCCCAACTCCAGAACGTCAAACTGACAAACCATTCATGATGCCAGTAGAGGACGTATTCTCTATCACTGGTCGTGGTACAGTAGCAACTGGCCGTGTTGAACGTGGTCAAGTTAAAGTTGGTGACGTTGTAGAAGTTATCGGTATCGAAGAAGAAGCTAAAACTACAACTGTAACTGGTGTAGAAATGTTCCGTAAATTATTAGATTACGCTGAAGCTGGTGACAACATCGGTGCTTTATTACGTGGTATTGCTCGTGAAGATATCCAACGTGGTCAAGTATTAGCTAAACCAGGTTCAATCACTCCACACACTAACTTCAAAGCTGAAGTTTATGTATTATCAAAAGAAGAGGGTGGACGTCACACTCCATTCTTCTCTAACTACCGTCCTCAGTTCTACTTCCGTACAACTGACGTAACTGGTATCTGCATGTTACCAGAAGGCGTAGAAATGGTTATGCCTGGCGACAACATCGAAATGACTGTTGAATTAATCGCTCCAATCGCTTTAGAAGAAGGTACTAAATTCTCTATCCGTGAGGGTGGCCGTACTGTAGGCGCTGGCGTAGTAGCATCTATCCAAAAATAATTTTAGCTAATCGCTAATTTTCAAAAACACCTTGCAGGGACGCTTGCAAGGTGTTTTTTTTGTACCCTTTATAGCGTAAAAGCATAATGTTTATTCAATATATGTATTTCATTTATATATCATGACTCTTGTATAATGAAACGTAAGAACAGGGGATTCTAATGAATTATTAGAAATGTTCATTTAAAAGGGGGATTTATAGTGACAAATTATGTGCAAGTGGGAAACTTACAAGTAGCAGAAGTATTATTTCAGTTTATTAATGAGCGAGTTTTACCGAATAGCGGAGTAGAGCAAACGGCATTTTGGAACGGATTTGATCAGCTTATTCAAGAGCTAGCACCGGAAAATAAGGCATTGCTTGCTAAACGGGATACACTGCAAACACAAATTAATGAATGGCATAAAGGAAATAAGGGGAATTTCCAATTTGCCGACTATAAATCATTTTTAGAAGAAATCGGTTACGTAGAACCAAAAGTAGAAGATTTCAAAGTGGAAACAGAGAATGTGGATACAGAAATTGCATATCAGGCAGGTCCACAGCTTGTTGTACCTGTTAGCAATGCACGTTATGCGATCAATGCAGCAAACGCACGTTGGGGAAGTTTCTATGATGCCCTTTATGGTACGGATGCTATCAGTAGTGAAGATGGTGCAGAAGCAGGTAAAGGTTATAATCCGATTCGTGGTAATAAGGTAATTGCGTATGCTAAAAAGTTTTTAGATCAAGCTGCTCCTTTAACAGCAGCTTCACATAAAGAAGCGACATCCTATAGAATTGTAGAAGGTAAACTAGTCATTACACTTACAAATGGTGAAACAACGACATTGAATGAACCTGAAAAGTTAGTTGGCTATCAAGGAACGGCAGAACAGCCGACTGCAGTTTTACTGAAAAATAATGATTTACACATTGAAATTCAAATAGACCGTAACCATCCAATCGGAAAAGATGATGCAGCTGGTGTAAAAGATATTTATTTAGAGTCTGCAATCACAACAATTATGGACTGCGAAGACTCGGTAGCGGCAGTAGATGCAGAAGATAAAGTGGAAGTTTATGCGAACTGGTTAGGCCTAATGAAAGGCGACTTGACGGCAACTTTTGAAAAAGGCTCTAAAACCGTAACACGTACATTAAATCCTGACCGTGTATATACGGGAGTTAATGGTGAGACAGTAACATTAAACGGACGTTCGTTAATGTTTATCCGCAATGTAGGACACTTAATGACAAATCCGGCTATTTTAGATAAAGATGGCGGTGAAGTGCCTGAAGGAATAATGGATGGTGTCGTAACGAGCTTAATCGCGAAGCATGAAGTGATTGGCAATGGTCAGTATAAAAACTCGCAAAAAGGTTCTATTTATATCGTAAAACCGAAAATGCATGGCTCAAAAGAAGTAGCCTTTGCGAATAAACTGTTTGAGCGTGTAGAAGATTTAATTGGGTTGGAACGTTTCACTTTAAAGATTGGTGTTATGGATGAGGAGCGTCGTACATCACTTAACTTGAAAGCATGTATTCGTGAAGTGAAAAACCGGATCGTATTTATCAATACCGGATTCCTGGATCGTACTGGTGATGAAATTCATACATCGATGGAGGCAGGCCCAATGATTCGCAAAGGCGATATGAAAACTTCAACATGGCTTACTTCATATGAGAAATCGAATGTCATTGTTGGGTTAAATGCAGGCTTGCAAGGACGTGCACAAATCGGTAAAGGGATGTGGGCAATGCCGGACTTAATGGCGGATATGATTGAGCAAAAAATCAATCATCCGAAAGCAGGGGCGAATACTGCCTGGGTACCATCGCCGACAGCCGCAACATTACATGCAACGCATTACCACGAAGTAAATGTAAAAGATGTTCAAAAAGGTATTGTGACATCGGAAGATTTACAGGATGCGATTTTGGAAATACCGGTAGCGGCAAATACAGACTGGTCACCGGAAGAAATTCAAAACGAGCTTGATAATAATGTACAGGGAATTCTAGGATATGTTGTTCGCTGGGTAGAACATGGAGTGGGTTGTTCGAAAGTGCCGGACATTAATGATATTGGCTTAATGGAAGACCGTGCAACACTGCGTATTTCAAGTCAGCATGTAGCAAACTGGCTGCATCACGGAATTTGTACGAAAGAGCAAGTAGAGGAATCATTGAACCGCATGGCAAAAGTTGTTGATGAACAAAATACCGATGATCCGAATTACTCGCCTATGTCAGCAAACTATGAAGGTTCCGTAGCATTCCAAGCGGCAAGTGAATTGATATTTAAAGGTTATAATCAGCCAAACGGCTATACAGAACCGATTTTACACAAAAAGCGTATTGAAGCTAAAGCAAAACAAAAAGTAAACGCATAATTTTCTAAGTGACTACTATTTCTTCTGAAATAGTAGTCTTTTTCATTTAAATGATAAAAATAAGGGCGGATTCACTTAATATATAGGGAAAATGGTATAATAGTCATAATATAGTAATTTAAGTAATAGGAAAGAAGAGAATCAAAATGCAAAACAGAATTGAATCCTTAGATGCGCTTATTTCAATGATTTCAGTTATGAAAGAAGCAATTCCGACAGAATTATCAATTGCCGTATGTGATCTTGAAAAGTTTATAGCCTATTTCCCTGCAAAGGATTTAGATTTGAAAATACAAGTAGGTCAACAATTGAATCATGATGAACCGCTCATGATGTCATTGAAGAAAGGCCGACGTTTAGAAGCAGTTGTACCCGCCGATTATTATGGTTTTGAATTTATCGGAACTGCAACGCCATTATACGATCAAACAGGTAAAACCATTGGAGGAATTGCTGTCCAAGTAAGAAAGCATTCGGAATTAATAGAAATTTCCCAAGCAATAACGGGTTCTTTAACACATGCAAACGAACAGATCGTCAATATAGCGGGTGGTTCTACAAGCTTAAAAGAGTCGGCAAATGAGTTACTGCAACAATCGAAACAGGCTGAAAAGAATGTTCAACACACTTCCGAAATTTTATCATTGTTGAAGCGTATGGCAGACCAAACGAATCTGCTCGGTTTAAATGCCGCAATCGAAGCTGCCCGTGCAGGCGAAAAAGGGAAAGGTTTTGAAGTCGTAGCGACGGAAATCCGAAAGTTTTCAAAAGAAACAATTGAATCTACACAAAAAATTAGAGAAACGATGGATCAAATCAACGAGGCTACACAAAAAATTACAACCTCCATTGCTCAAATTTCCACTATCGGAACATTACAGAGCGAGTCCATTCAACAAGTTTCCGATTTTGTGAAGGAAATTCAAGTAATGTCTACACAGTTAAATGAATATGCCAATAAATTATAAAATGGTTGCCTAGAGATACTGAAACTTTCTAGGCAACCATTTTATTTAGAAACGAATTCACGGGCAAGTTTAATAAATTCCCGTACTGCGAAAGGTAAGTATTTATTTTTCTTCCACGTAACCCCCAGCTCAAGATAAATCTCTTCTTCCTGAAAAGGGATGCATTTAATCGATGTGTAAGGGATTTTTTCAGCTAGCTTTTTCGGAAGCAGCGCAATCCCCAGTTTTGCCTGAACCATTTCGATAAATAAATCTTTTTGCGTTGTTTCACAGGCAATTGTAGGGAAGAATCCATGTTTTGAGCATTCCTCGATAATGCGGTCATATAAAATGAAATCTTTCCGGTAAATAATAAAAGTTTCGTTTGCCAGTTCACTTAGCTGGATCGTCTCCTTTATTGCCAAAGGGTGACTCTCATGGACGATTAACATTAATGGATCTTTTAAAAATCGGATCGTTTCCAAAGACTCGTTCGTCGAAGTCACACTGCATACTAATCCGACATCCAGTTCACCTGCTTCAATTTCCTGGCGTATGCGCTTTGTTCCGACTTCTGTTAATAAAATTTCGATATATGGATTAAGCTCTTTATAATAGCTGATTAATTTTGAAAAAAATTCGGCGCCTACGATTGGTGGTATCCCAATGCGAATTTGGCCTTTCTTTAATTCCATCAAATCCGTTAATTCGGAGCGCAGGTTTTGAAATGATTCAAGTACTTGCATCGAATTCACGAGAACGGCCTGACCGGCATCCGTCAGCTCAAGCTGTTTGGATGAACGGTAAAATAAAGGTACGCCCAGTTCTGACTCAAAGTTTTGAATTGCTTTACTAATGGATGGCTGTGATACGTGCAGGGTTGCCGCTGCCTTCGTAAAACTTAAATGCTTGGCTACTTCAACAAAGTATTCGATTTGGCGTAAGTCCATTTTTCTTTTCCACCTCTTCACCTGTAATTCCTTTAATTGAATTGATTATAGCAAAGTTTGTAACGGTTGGATTGCTTGTTTTTGTATAATGGGAGTATATAGAAGGAGTGATGTTCTTTGAAGGTACTATTAATAGAAGATGATGTCTCCATATTTGAATTGATAGGCGAACGACTAGCACAGTGGAATATACAAGTAATTGGACCGAAAGATTTTCAACATATAATGGTAACTTTTAATGAAGAAGAGCCTCAGCTTGTTATTATTGATATTCAATTGCCAGCATTTGACGGTTTCCATTGGTGTCGTGAAATAAGGGCAGTATCGAATGTCCCTATTTTATTTCTTTCCTCACGTGATCACCCGATGGACATGATTATGGCGATGCAAATGGGAGCGGATGACTTTGTGCAAAAACCTTTCCATACTGAAGTATTAGTCGCAAAAGTACAAGCGTTGTTGCGTCGTGCTTATAATTATCAGGAAACACAGCAAAGTGATTTTGAAAGATGGAATGGTGCCGAGATTCATTATGACCGCGCGACTGTTCATTATAAAGAGCAACAGATCGAGTTAACGAAAAACGAGCTGTTTATATTAAAGGTGCTGGTCAAGGCAAAAGGACAAATCGTCTCCCGTGATGAACTTATGCGTAAATTATGGGATGATGAACGCTTCGTAAATGATAATACATTAACGGTCAACGTAAACCGTTTACGCCAACGTTTAGAGGATATTGGTCTTTTCAATGTCATAGTGACGAAAAAAGGTCTTGGCTACATGGCGGTGAATGAATGATCCGTTTGTTTATAAGACAATATTTATCCGCCATCTTCTTTGTTATCCTGCTTCAGCTGCTGATGAATCTGATATTATTCCTCGACACTGGATTCCATGGGGTTTCTTTACTTTATTTAAACATTATCTGGTTTACACTTGTAGCAGGTTATTTCAGTTTACGCTATGTGAAAGACAGGAAGTTAATGAAGCCCTATTCGAAGTTTAGAGGAACTTACTATGACGTTATTCATGAAGATTATAAAGAACAGCTCGCTGATAAGAATATAAAAATACAAGAACAAAAACAGATCGTATTAGAAAGACAGGACGAGCTTTTAGCATGGGTTCATGAAATGAAGTCCCCATTAACAGCAATGCAGCTATTGATGGAAAAAGTCGAGAATGGTGAAGTGAAGGAGCGCATCGAAAATGAATGGCTGCGCCTTTATTTATTAATAGATCAGCAGCTTCATGCAACACGTCTAATGACGATCGAGCTTGATAACCGTATTGAAAAAGTAAAGGTGAAGGATGTACTGATTCAGGAAATTAAAGCATTGCGCAGCTGGTGTTTTGAAAAGCAGCTCGCCATTGATCTGGAAGTGGATAATCTAACTGTACATTCAGATGCAAAGTGGCTAGGTTTTATCGTAAGGCAAATTTTATCGAATGCGGTTAAGTATAGCCATATCGGGGGAGAAATTAGAATATCGTCTCAAATCGTTAAGGAGCAGGCAGTTCTTATCGTTCAAGATGACGGAATCGGTATAAAGCGTGAAGATTTGCCGCGAGTATTCCGGAAATCCTATACGGGAACAATTGGTCGTGAAACGAGTGCTGCAACAGGAATGGGGCTGTACCTTGCTAAACAGGCAGCACAATCACTGCATATTGTTCTGGCAATCGAATCAACAGAAGGGGCAGGTACCACTGTTAAGATTACTTTCCCTATTATGAATGACTATCAAAAAACGCTTGGAATGTGACGAACTTGTCACTTACCACGCGTTTTTGTCATGTAAATCAAACGATTCCCGGTAACGGAACATGTAGAATGAAAGTAACAAGAAAGGGTGGAAACGATGAGCATTTTAATCGCACGTAAAGTTCGAAAAACATATGGCAAGCGCTCTCTTGCACAGGAAGTTTTAAAGGGCATAGATTTGGAAGTGGAAAAAGGGGAATTTGTTGGTATTATGGGTGCTTCAGGCTCGGGCAAAACAACATTATTAAATGTACTGTGTTCCATAGACCAGGTGACAGACGGATTTGTTGAAATCAATGGACAAAAGCTCCAAGGGATGAAGGAGCGTACATTGGCGAAGTTTAGACGCGATGAACTCGGTTTCATCTTCCAGGATTATAATTTACTGGACACATTGACGGTAAAGGAAAATATACTGTTGCCGTTATCGCTCAGCTCTATTCCAAAAGCGGCGGCGGAGCAACGTTTACAGGAGCTCGTAACAATTTTAGGGATTGGTGATATTTTAACGAAATACCCGAATGAAATATCCGGTGGCCAAAAGCAGCGAACATCGGCAGCAAGAGCCCTGGTAACCAATCCATCACTTGTATTTGCCGATGAGCCAACAGGGGCACTCGATTCAAAAGCCGCTACAGCACTGCTCGATAATTTAGAGAAAATCAATAAAGCAAAAAACGCAACGATCATGATGGTAACACATGATGCCATTGCAGCAAGCTTCTGTTCGCGTGTACTGTTTTTAAAAGACGGACAAATTTATACGGAACTGTATAAAGGGGATAAATCACGCAATGAATTTTTCCAGCAAATCTTGAATACGCAAAGTGTTTTAGGCGGTGAGCAGAGTGAAGCTTAGTCAGCTTGTTTTTAAAAGCATGATAAAGAATATGCGTCACTATTATTTATACTTTTTCGCACTCATTTTCAGTGTGACGCTGTTTTTCTCGTTTGTAACACTGCAGTATAATGAGTCGGTCATGGAAGCGACAAAAGCTAGCGGAACGGCAGCTTCAGGATTTGAAGCAGCATCTTATATGCTGTATTTTATCGTTCTGTTCTTCGTACTGTATGCCAATCACTTATTTATTAAGCGACGCAGCAAGGAAATTGGATTGTATCAATTGGTCGGTATGACAAAAGGGCTTGTGACACGACTGATCGCCTTCGAAAACATTCTATTATTTGCTGGAGCGGTAAGCGTCGGAATTATATTAGGCTTTTTAAGTTCACGTTTATTTGCGATGATCTTACTGAAGCTATTAAATTTTGAAGCGGTTGTCACTTTGAGTATCAATAAAGTCGCAGTTGTGAATACGTTATTCGTTTTTGGTATTCTGTTAGTAATTATTTTAATGCAAATGGCATTTATGGTGTACAGAACAAGTTTGCTTTCGCTATTTAACGCATCCAAGCAGGCAGACGAGCGTGTCAAACGCTTTAGCGTATTCCCTATGGTAATGGGTGCTATTGGATTAGCATTGATTATTTATGGCTACTATGAGAGTACGTTATTATTTACAGGACATACAAGAAACTTATTTTTAAGCATGGTCATTATATTAGCGACGACAATCGGCGGAACTTACTTTGTCTTCCGCTATTCGGTTGCATTCATATTAAATCTGTTCCGTCTAAGAAAGAAAGGACATTTGAATTTAACCGATGTTCTGGCGCTTACACCAATTATGCACCGTATGAAGGGTAACGCTAAATCCCTGACACTCATTACTGTTATTACGGCAGTGTCTCTTGCCATTACGACTCTTTCCTACATTAGCTATTATTCGGCAAATAGTACGGCTGAAAATTCAGTACCAGCAGATTATATAATAGTAGATGGACGTGGAGATGCATTCTTTGAAGCACTGGAGAAGAATGAAATTGCATTTGAGGAAAAGACATTTAGACTAACAAGCGCACAATTTGATATGTCGAAAATTTTCTCTGGTGAAACGGTCGAGATGCTTCAAGGCAATACAATGGCAGATGTGCTAATGATTCCGATTTCGGACTACCAGCAGATTGATCCGAATGCCCAGCTTTCTGAGGACGAAGCAATTATTGCCGGGTATAACGGCTTTCAGGCAAATATAATGCCGCTGGAAGCACCTTTAGATTTAACAATTTTGCATCAAGAACAACAATTTCCTTTAAAAGTTAAGGAAGTAAGCGAGACAACGATTGTGGCGTGGCGTATTACGGCAGGTGGCTTTGTTGTTATCGTTGAAGACCATGTGTTTGAGCAAGTACAACAGCTAAACAAGGAACATGCAATCGGCTACACAACACAAGAGCAGACATCGATTAACCTGGTTGATGCGGATGATGAAACATACAAGGTCACGGAAAAGCTTTATAAACAAACTGGTGCGAATATATTTGCTGAAAGTGAAGATGGCGGTGAATTGAATAAAATCAGTTCTCAAAAAGCTACAGTTGAATACAATTTAAACCTTTACGGAACGACAATCTTCACAACGGCGTTTTTAGGTTTAGCCTTTTTACTGGCAACGGGCAGCATTTTATACTTTAAGCAAATGTCTGAAGCGGATGAAGAGATGGAATCCTATAAGATTCTTCGTAAAATCGGTTTTACACAAGAGGAGTTAACGCGCGGTATAATGATGAAACAGTTATTTAACTTTGGTGTTCCTCTACTGATCGGACTGTTGCACAGTTACTTTGCAGTTAAATCAGGCTGGTTTTTGTTCGGTACAGAACTGACAACGCCTCTACTTGTTACAATGGGATTATATATCACCATGTATATCATATTTGCTGCATTAACAATCAATTATTACAGAAAAATAATAAAACAGGCTTTATAATACTTCAAACCGTCAATTTTCTCTTATTTGACGGTTTTATTTTATCCATATCCGTTGACTCACAATCAGTTTTCTTGTAACTTTAACACATTAGTAATTTAGCAGACGAAAGTGAAGTGTACAACATGAATGCTGTTTTAATAGCGGTAGGAGTAATGCTTATTTTAAGCCTGCTGCGTATAAATGTAGTTTTATCCTTAACGATTGGGGCAATTATCGGTGGCCTAGTCGGCGGATTAGATATAACAGAGACAATCAAGGCCTTTGTTGACGGTCTTGGCGGGGGAGCAACAATTGCGTTAAGCTATGCACTGCTTGGTGGATTTGCACGCGCAATTTCTCGCACTGGTATACCTGAAGTATTAGTAAAAGCGATTTTAAAAATTGTACAGCGTGAAGGCGATTCCCAAAAGAAAGGGGCTGCCAAAGCATTAATCTTCTTAGTATTGCTGGCAATGGCAATCATGTCGCAAAACCTGATTCCGGTGCATATCGCATTTATTCCATTAATCGTACCGCCAATGATCAAAATTATGAACATGCTGCAAATTGACCGCCGTTTAATCGCATGTATTTTAACGTTCGGTTTAGTTATGCCTTATATGTTCATACCAGCAGGGTTCGGTTTAATCTATCAAGGAATTATTGTCGATCAGATGGCTATAGCGGGGCTTGACGTTGCTTTGAGCGATGTTCCTAAGGCAATGGCTATTGTAGCGTTAGGGATGGCTGTAGGGCTTGCAGGAGCCTTTGTTGCCTACCGTAAACCAAGACAATATGAAAACATCGAAATGGAAACAACGAATGATTTAAATAAAGAAGTAAATACATTACACATTATTTTTGCGGCTATCGCATTGATTACTTCTATAGTAGTACAAGTAATGACAGATTCAATGATTGTCGGGTCGATTGCCGGTATTCTCATTTTATATATTACTGGTGCACTGAAAGTTAAAGAAGCCGACCAGGTTCTATCGGATGGAATGCGTATGATGGCATTTGTCGGATTCGTTATGATATCAGCGAACGGGTTTTCAGCTGTTATCAATGCTACAGGGGATGTTGAAACACTAGTATCCGGTGCAATGGACATTTTCAACGGGAATGTAAGTATAGCAGTTTTAATTATGTTGATTGTCGGCTTAATCGTAACAATGGGAATTGGTTCTTCATTTGCGACGATTCCAATCATTGCAGCTATCTTTGTGCCAATCGCAATGGAACTGGGACTAAGTGAATTAGCTATCATCTGTTTAATCGGAACAGCGGGTGTTCTGGGTGATGCTGGTTCCCCTGCATCAGATTCAACATTAGGTCCGACAGCTGGTCTAAATGTCGATGGACAGCACAACCATATTTGGGATACATGTGTACCAACATTTATCTTCTATAATATTCCACAGATTATTTTCGGCTGGATTGCAGTCGTTTTCTTCCTATAGTAATAGTCGTCGCTTTCAGCAAATAGAAAGCGACGATTTTTTCGTTTTCTGAACCGTTAGTTTTCAGAATAATATATTTAAAACATATTACTCCCTTTTCAGTTGCTTTCATCGTCAGAAACTTATATACTAATAAACGGCTCAAAAAGAGCGAACCTATTTATAAAGAATAAAACATTATGAAAAGAATTTTGCTAAAAGACTTGCGAACTTCTTTTTTATTGTATATAATGTTGAATGTTGGTCTTTGACTGCGATGAAGCGAGAGGTTGCCGACACACCCGGCCGCTTTGCCATGGCGGTGTGTAGGAGAAATTTTCGTGGAGAATGTCTAGAAAATAGGCGAGAAGGAGGGAAAGTAATGGCAAAACAAAAAATTCGTATTCGTTTAAAAGCATATGATCACCGTATCCTTGATCAATCTGCTGAGAAAATCGTTGAAACTGCGAAACGTTCAGGTGCTGGAGTATCGGGTCCGATCCCACTACCAACTGAAAGATCTGTATACACGATCTTACGTGCGGTTCATAAGTACAAAGATTCTCGTGAGCAATTTGAAATGCGCACACATAAACGTCTTATCGACATCGTTAACCCGACACCACAAACTGTTGATGCGTTAATGAAGCTTGATTTACCATCTGGCGTTGATATCGAAATCAAACTTTAATGGTAAAAACAAATATAAAACTTTTTCTAAAATTTACAGGAGGTGTGACAAATGACTAAAGGAATCTTAGGTAGAAAAATTGGTATGACTCAAGTTTTCGCTGAAAACGGAGATCTTATCCCAGTAACAGTAATCGAAGCTACTCCAAACGTAGTTTTACAAAAGAAATCTGTTGAAACTGATGGCTACGAAGCGATCCAATTAGGTTTTGAAGACAAGCGCGTTAAGCTTTCAAACAAACCTGAACAAGGTCACGTAGCAAAAGCAAATACTGCTCCTAAGCGCTTCATCCGTGAGTTCCGCAACTTAGAAGCTGCGACTTACGAAGTTGGTCAAGAAGTCAAGGTTGAAATTTTCGCTGAAGGCGATGTAATCGATGTAACAGGTGTAACAAAAGGTAAAGGTTTCCAAGGTGTTATTAAACGTCACGGACAATCTCGCGGCCCTATGTCTCACGGTTCTCGTTACCACCGTCGTCCTGGTTCAATGGGTCCAGTTGCCCCGAACCGCGTATTCAAACAAAAGAAATTACCTGGTCAAATGGGTGGCACAGTTGTTACTATTCAAAACCTTGAAATCGTTAAGGTTGACGTAGAGCGCAACTTACTACTTGTTAAAGGTAATGTTCCTGGTTCTAAAAAAGCATTAGTAACAGTTAAAACTGCTATTAAATCAAAATAATTCTCTTAAAGAAAGGAGGAAACAGGAATGACAAAGGTTTCAGTACTTAGTCAAACAGGTGCTTCAGTTGGTGAAATCGAATTAAACGATGCGATTTTCGGAATCGAGCCAAACGAAGCTGTATTATTCGACGCTGTAGTTGCACAACGTGCTTCTTTACGTCAAGGTAATCACAAAGTTAAAAACCGTTCTGCAGTTGCTGGTGGTGGTCGTAAACCATGGCGTCAAAAAGGAACTGGTCGTGCTCGTCAAGGTTCGATCCGCTCTCCACAATGGCGTGGTGGTGGTGTTGTATTCGGTCCTACTCCACGTAGCTACTCTTACAAACTACCTAAGAAAGTTCGCCGTTTAGCAATTAAATCTGCTTTATCTGCGAAAGTATTAGAACAAAACGTAGTAGTACTTGATGCATTATCATTTGATGCACCAAAAACTAAAGATTTCAAATCAGTATTAGCTGCTTTAGAAATCAACAAAAAAGCATTATTCGTAACTGCTGAAGTTAACGAAAACGCTATTTTATCTGCTCGTAACATCCCTGGTGTTACAGTGTTAACAGCTGAAGGAATCAACGTATTAGACTTATTAGGTCACGATAAAGTTGTATTCACTCAAGATGCTGTAAAAAAAGTTGAGGAGGTGCTTGGATAATGGAAGCACGTGATATCTTAAAACGTCCGGTCATTACTGAGCGTTCTTCAGAAATTATGGCAGAGAAAAAGTATACTTTCGAAGTAGACACTCGCGCTAACAAAACTCAAGTTAAAGACGCTGTTGAAGAAATCTTCGGTGTTAAAGTTGAGAAAGTAAACGTAATGAACTACAAAGGTAAGTTCAAACGCGTTGGTAAATTCGGTGGATACACTAACAAACGTCGTAAAGCGATTGTTAAATTAACTGCTGATTCAAAAGAAATCGAGTTATTCGAAATCTAATTCTAAATTTATATAAGTAACCTTTAAGAAGGAGGGAATACAAATGGCGATTAAAAAGTATAAGCCAACCTCAAATGGTCGTCGTAACATGACGTCATCTGACTTTGCTGAAATCACTACTAATAAACCTGAAAAGTCTTTATTAGAACCGACTAAACGCAAAGCTGGTCGTAACAACCAGGGTAAAATTACTGTTCGTCATCACGGTGGCGGTCACAAGAAACAATACCGTGTTATCGATTTTAAACGTCTTAAAGACGGCATTCCAGGACGCGTTGCTACAATCGAGTACGATCCAAACCGTTCTGCGAACATCGCTTTAATTAACTATGCTGACGGTGAAAAACGTTACATCTTAGCTCCGAAAGGTCTTGAAGTAGGTCAAACTATTTATTCAGGTCCAGAAGCGGATATCAAAGTAGGTAACGCATTACCACTAGCAAACATTCCAATGGGTACAACAATCCATAACATCGAAATGAAACCTGGTAAAGGTGGACAATTAGTACGTTCAGCTGGTACTTCTGCGCAAGTATTAGGTCGTGAAGGCAAGTACGTAATCGTTCGTTTACAATCTGGTGAAGTACGTTTAATCCTTGCTACTTGCCGTGCAACAATCGGTCAAGTTGGTAACGAACAACACGAACTTATCAACATCGGTAAAGCAGGTCGTTCTCGTTGGTTAGGTAAACGCCCAACAGTACGTGGTTCTGTAATGAACCCTAACGATCACCCACACGGTGGTGGTGAAGGACGTTCTCCAATCGGACGTAAATCTCCAATGACACCATGGGGCAAACCAGCTCTTGGTTACAAAACTCGTAGCAAGAAAAATAAATCATCTAAATTTATTATTCGTGGACGTAAAAAATAATGTGGTAAAACTACGGTTCAGTTCGAGAGCCGTGGTCGTATCACGGAGGGAGGTTCCTAAATGGGTCGCAGCTTAAAGAAAGGACCTTTTGTTGATGACCACCTAATGAAAAAGGTGGAAGCACAAGAGGCTTCTGAGAAAAAACAGGTTATTAAAACTTGGTCTCGCCGTTCTACTATCTTCCCAAACTTCATCGGTTTAACAATCGCTGTATATGATGGACGTAAACACGTTCCTGTATACGTAACTGAAGATATGGTAGGTCATAAACTTGGTGAGTTCGCACCAACTCGTACTTATAAAGGTCACGGTGCAGATGACAAGAAAACAAGACGCTAATTTTGAGAGGAGGTAAATCCTAATGACACAAGCTAAAGCTATCGCTCGTACAGTTCGCATCGCTCCTCGTAAAGTACGTCTAGTAGTAGACTTAATCCGAGGCAAGCAAATTGGTGAAGCAGTTGCAATTTTACGTCATACTCCAAAAGCGGCGTCTCCAGTCGTTGAGAAAGTATTAAAATCTGCAGTTGCTAACGCTGAACATAACTATGAGTTAGATGTTAATAACTTAGTTGTATCTGAAATCTTTGTTGATGAAGGTCCAACATTAAAACGTTTCCGTCCACGTGCACAAGGTCGTGCGTCGGCAATCAACAAACGTACAAGCCACATTACAATCGTGGTATCTGAGAAGAAGGAGGTTTAATCCGTGGGTCAAAAAGTACATCCAATAGGACTACGTGTTGGTGTTATTCGTGACTGGGAGTCAAAGTGGTTCGCTGAGAAAGACTACGCTAACTTATTACACGAAGACATCAAAGTACGTAAATATATCGAATCTAAACTTAAAGATGCATCTGTATCTAAAGTAGAAATCGAACGCGCTGCAAATCGCGTAAACATCACTATTCACACTGCGAAACCAGGTATGGTTATCGGTAAAGGTGGTACGGAAGTTGAAAACTTACGTAAACACTTAACTGAAGTAACTGGTAAACGTGTGCATATCAACATTATTGAAATCAAACGTGCAGATCTTGACGCTAAATTAGTAGCTGAAAACATCGCTCGTCAACTTGAGAACCGCGTATCATTCCGTCGTGCTCAAAAACAATCAATCCAACGCACAATGCGCGCTGGTGCAAAAGGTATTAAAACACAAGTATCTGGTCGTTTAGGTGGCGCTGATATCGCGCGTGCTGAACACTATAGTGAAGGAACTGTTCCGCTTCATACATTACGTGCTGACATTGATTATGCACATGCTGAAGCTGATACTACTTACGGTAAACTAGGCGTTAAAGTTTGGATCTACCGTGGTGAAGTCCTTCCTACTAAAAAGAACTCTGTGGAAGGAGGCAAATAATATGTTATTACCTAAACGCGTAAAATATCGTCGTGAACACCGTGGTAACATGCGTGGAGAAGCGAAAGGCGGTAAAGAAGTATCTTTCGGTGAGTTTGGCTTACAAGCTACAACAGCATCTTGGATTACAAACCGTCAAATCGAATCTGCTCGTATCGCAATGACTCGTTACATGAAACGTGGCGGTAAAGTTTGGATCAAAATCTTCCCACATAAACCTTACACGAAAAAGCCTCTAGAAGTCCGAATGGGTTCTGGTAAAGGTTCTCCTGAAGGTTGGGTAGCAGTAGTAAAACCAGGAAAAGTAATGTTCGAAATTGCTGGTGTATCTGAAGAGGTAGCACGTGAAGCACTTCGTTTAGCATCACACAAACTTCCTGTTAAATGTAAGATCGTAAAACGTCAAGAAACTGGTGGTGAATCTAATGAAAGCTAATGAAATCCGTGACCTTGCCACTAACGAAATCGAATTAAAAGTGAAATCACTGAAAGAAGAGCTTTTCAACCTTCGCTTCCAATTGGCGACTGGTCAATTAGAAAACACAGCTCGCATCCGTGAAGTTCGCAAAGCGATCGCACGTATGAAAACTGTGATTCGTGAAAGAGAAATCAGTGCAAATAACTGATAAAGGAGGGTTTTAAGTATGACTGAGCGTAACCAACGCAAAGTTTACACGGGCCGTGTTGTTTCTGACAAAATGGATAAGACAATTACTGTTTTAGTTGAAACTCACAAAAAGCACAAGCTTTATGGCAAGCGTGTAAAATACTCGAAAAAGTTTAAAGCTCATGATGAGCAAAACACTGCGAATATCGGTGATATCGTACGTATCATGGAAACTCGCCCGCTATCAGCTACTAAACGCTTCCGTTTAGTTGAAGTTGTAGAAAAAGCGGTTATTATTTAATAACACATTTCGGAATAAAATATATTTCCGAAGGGAGGTAACCTAAGTGATTCAACAAGAAAGTCGTATGAAAGTTGCTGACAACTCAGGTGCACGTGAAGTTTTAACTATTAAAGTACTTGGTGGTTCTGGACGTAAAACTGCAAACATCGGTGATATCGTTGTTTGTACGGTTAAGAAAGCAACACCAGGTGGCGTTGTCAAGAAAGGTGACGTTGTTAAGGCTGTTATCGTTCGCACAAAATCAGGTGCACGTCGTAAAGACGGTACTTACATTAAGTTTGATGAGAATGCTTGCGTAATTATCAAAGATGATAAATCACCACGCGGAACTCGTATTTTCGGACCAGTTGCACGTGAGTTACGTGATGGCAACTTCATGAAAATCGTTTCTTTAGCTCCAGAAGTTCTTTAATTTCATGACAGTACCAATCAAGGAGGTGCGACACATAATGCATGTTAAAAAGGGCGACAAAGTAAAAGTAATTACTGGTAAAGACAAAGGTAAAGAAGGCGTAATCTTAGCTGCTTTCCCTAAACAAGACCGAGTTCTTGTTGAAGGTGTAAACATCGTTAAGAAACACGTTAAACCTAACCAGCTTAACCCACAAGGTGGAATTGTATCTCAAGAAGCTGCAATCCACGTTTCGAACGTAATGCTAATCGATCCTAAATCTGGCGAGCCGACTCGTGTAGGTATTGAGATCAAAGATGGCAAAAAAGTTCGTGTTGCAAAAAAATCAGGTGTAGTAATCGACTAATAAGTAAATTGAGAAGGGAGGTACACACATGAGCCGCCTAAAAGAAAAATATTTAAACGAAGTTTCACCTGCTCTTATGAGCAAGTTCGAATATAAATCAGTAATGCAAGTTCCTAAAGTGGAGAAAATCGTAATCAACATGGGTGTTGGTGACGCTGTTCAAAACTCTAAAGCTCTTGATGTAGCTGTTGAAGAATTAACAACAATCACTGGTCAAAAACCAGTAGTAACTAAAGCAAAAAAATCTATCGCAGGTTTCCGTTTACGTGAAGGTCAAGCGATCGGTGCTAAAGTTACACTACGCGGTGAGCGTATGTATGAATTCCTGGATAAATTAATCTCTATCGCACTTCCACGTGTACGTGACTTCCGTGGTGTTTCTAAAAAAGCATTCGACGGTCGCGGTAACTATACATTAGGTGTTAAAGAGCAACTAATTTTCCCAGAAATCGATTACGATAAAGTTTCAAAAGTACGCGGTATGGACATCGTGATCGTAACTACTGCGAATTCTGACGAAGAAGCTCGCGAGTTATTAACACAGTTCGGTATGCCGTTCCAAAAGTAATAAAATAAGGAGGGCGAAGACGTGGCAAAAAAATCAATGATCGCTAAACAACAACGCACGCAAAAATTTAAAGTTCAAGAATATACACGTTGTGAACGCTGTGGCCGTCCACACTCTGTATACCGCAAATTTAAACTTTGCCGTATTTGTTTCCGTGAACTTGCATATAAGGGACAAATTCCTGGCGTTAAAAAAGCCAGCTGGTAATCCCCTAATTTGGGAAGGAGGTAAATTTTCATGACAATGACTGATCCGATTGCAGATATGCTTACACGCATTCGTAATGCGAACATGGTTCGTCACGAGAAGTTAGAGGTTCCTGCTTCTAACGTAAAGAAAGAGATCGCTGAAATTTTAAAGCGTGAAGGTTTCGTACGTGATGTAGAATATGTAGAAGACAACAAGCAAGGTATCATCCGTATTTTCTTAAAATACGGTAAAGAGAACGAGCGTGTTATCACTGGTCTAAAACGTATTTCTAAACCAGGTTTACGTGTATATGCTAAAACAAACGAAGTACCTAAAGTATTAAACGGTCTTGGTATCGCTTTAGTATCTACTTCAAACGGTTTATTAACTGACAAAGAAGCTCGCGCTAAACAAGTTGGCGGAGAGATCTTAGCATACATTTGGTAATTAGTAAGAAAAGAACGGAGGTGCAATATAAATGTCTCGCGTAGGTAAAAAAGTTATCGAGGTACCTGCTAACGTAACAATTGAAGTCGCTGCTGGCAACTTAGTTACTGTTAAAGGTCCTAAAGGCGAATTAACTCGTCAATTCAACCAAGATATGAAAATCGAGCAAGAAGGCAACACACTTTCTGTTGTTCGTCCTTCTGATTCTAAAGAACACCGTACAAACCACGGTACAACTCGTGCGTTACTAGCTAACATGGTAACTGGTGTTTCTGAAGGTTTCACTCGTACTCTAGAACTTGTTGGTGTAGGTTACCGTGCACAGTTACAAGGTACTAAGCTTGTACTAAACGTTGGTTATTCTCACCCAGTTGAGTTCACACCTGAGCAAGGTTTAGAGGTCGAAGTTCCTTCGAACACTAAGATCGTTGTTAAAGGTATTTCTAAAGAGCGTGTTGGTGCATTAGCATCTAACATCCGTGACGTACGTCCACCAGAGCCATACAAAGGTAAAGGGATCCGTTACGAAGGTGAATTCGTTCGCCGTAAAGAAGGTAAAACAGGTAAATAATGCGGCGTAAAACCGCATTAAATTTTGAAAGGAGTGACCACTGTGATTACGAAACAAGATAAAAATCAAGTTCGTAAAAAACGTCATGGGCGTGTTCGTTCTAAAATTTCGGGTACTGCACAACGTCCACGTTTAAACGTATTCCGTTCTAACAAGAACATCTATGCACAACTAATCGATGACGTAGCTGGCGTAACTTTAGTTTCTGCTAATACTCAAGAAAAAGCTTTCGAAGGTATGGGCTCAAACGTAGAAGCTGCTGCTAAAATCGGTGAAACAATCGCTAAACGCGCTGCTGAAAAAAATATTACTACAGTAGTATTTGACCGTAGCGGTTACTTATATCACGGACGTGTAAAAGCTTTAGCTGAAGCTGCACGTGAAAACGGCTTAGAATTTTAATAAGAAGGAGGGACATACTTCATGAGTCGCATTGACGCAAACAAATTAGAACTTGAAGAACGCGTAGTTACAATTAACCGTGTTGCTAAAGTTGTTAAAGGTGGTCGTCGCTTCCGCTTCTCTGCTCTAGTAGTAGTAGGAGATAAAAATGGTCATGTAGGATTTGGTACTGGTAAAGCCCAAGAGGTTCCAGATGCAATCCGTAAGGCTGTTGAAGACGCGAAGAAAAACTTAATCGAAGTACCACGCGTGGGTGGAACTACTCCACACTTAGTGCAAGGTCGCTTCGGTGCAGGTTCAATCTTAATCAAACCTGCAGCTCCTGGTACAGGAGTTATCGCTGGTGGTCCAGTACGTGCTGTACTTGAACTTGCTGGTATTACTGATATTCTTTCAAAATCTCTTGGTTCAAACACACCAATCAACATGGTGCGTGCAACTGTAGCAGGTTTAACTGAATTAAAACGTGTAGAAGAAGTTGCAAAACTACGCGGTAAATCAGTGGAAGAGTTATTAGGATAAGGGGGGGAATTATAATGGCTAAATTACAAATTACCCTTAATAAATCTGTCATTGGTACTAAACCTAACCAACGTAAAGTTGTTGAGGCATTAGGATTACGTAAAGTAAACCAAACTGTGGAACAAGCTGATAACGCTGCAATCCGCGGTATGATTACAAAAGTAGCTCACTTAGTTACTGTTAAAGAAATTTAATTTCAATTATACGAACAAGGAGGTGCCACCCAAATGAAACTTCATGAGTTAAAACCAGCAGAAGGTTCACGTAAAGTACGTAACCGCGTTGGTCGTGGTATCGGTTCTGGTAACGGTAAAACTTCTGGTAAAGGTCATAAAGGTCAAAACGCTCGTTCTGGCGGCGGCGTTCGCCCAGGATTTGAGGGGGGTCAAAACCCACTTTTCCGTCGTTTACCTAAACGTGGCTTTACGAACATTAACCGTAAAGAATACGCTATCGTTAACCTTGACGCGTTAAACCGTTTTGAAGATGGTGCAGAAGTAACACCTGCATTATTATTAGAAACTGGTATCGTGAGCAACGAAAAAGCTGGAATCAAAATTCTAGGTCATGGAACGTTAAGCGTTAAGCTTAATGTTAAGGCTCACAAATTCTCAGCTTCTGCAAAAGAAGCAATTGAGAACGCTGGCGGAACAACTGAGGTGATCTAATGTTTCAGACAATCTCTAACTTTATGCGCGTTCGAGATATACGAAATAAAATCATCTTCACACTTTTAATGTTAATCATTTTTCGTATCGGGACATTCATCCCGGTACCAAATGTTAACGCAGATGTATTAAAGGCAACTGATGAGTTCAGCTTAGTAGGTTTCCTTAATACGTTTGGCGGTGGTGCATTGGCAAACTTCTCGATCTTTGCGATGGGGATTATGCCGTACATCACAGCCTCAATCATTGTCCAGTTACTTCAAATGGATGTTGTTCCTAAGTTTGCAGAATGGGCGAAACAAGGTGATGTAGGTCGACGCAAGTTGGCTCAATTCACTCGTTACTTCACGATTGTATTAGCATTCATTCAATCTTTCGCAATGAGCTTTGGATTTAACCAATTTTATGGCGGATCATTGATTACGGATACTAGTATTCAATCATACTTAACGATTTCAATCGTATTAACTGCAGGTACAGCTTTCCTATTGTGGTTATCTGAACAAGTTACTGCATATGGTGTTGGTAATGGTATTTCAATCATTATCTTCGCTGGTATCGTAGCTGCGATTCCTAACGCAGTAAACCAAATCTATGCACAACAAATTGATGGAGCGGGCGATCAATTGTTTATCAATATTGCCATTCTAGTTCTATTAGTTCTAGTGTTGCTTGCTGTTGTCGTTGGAGTTATTTATATTCAACAAGCGTTGCGTAAAATTCCAATTCAATATGCAAAACGAGTTGCTGGGAATTCACCTAAAGTTGGTGCACAGCAAACGCATTTACCGTTAAAAGTAAATGCTGCAGGGGTTATTCCGGTAATCTTTGCGGTTGCGTTTATTGTTACACCTCAAACTTTAGCAACTTTCTTTGGAGATAATAATGTAACAGCGTTTATTACGAACACGTTTGACTATACTAAACCTGTTGGTATGTTAATCTATGTTGCTTTAATTATCGCCTTCACATACTTCTATGCATTCATTCAGGTGAATCCGGAAAATGTGGCAGACAACTTGAAAAAGCAAGGTGCTTATATCCCGGGTATCCGCCCAGGTAATGACACTCAAGCTTACTTAACAAAAGTTCTTTATCGTTTGACATTAGTTGGAGCTTTATTCTTAGTAGTTATTTCTGTAATGCCGATTTTATTCATTAACTTCATGAACCTGCCAGCTTCGGCTCAAATCGGGGGAACAAGTATGATTATCGTAGTCGGTGTTGCTCTTGAAACAATGAAACAGTTAGAGTCTCAATTAGTGAAGCGTCATTATAAAGGCTTTATGAAATAATGCAGGTTTAGGAAACATTCTCGTTTCCTTACCGGCTTATGCTATAAAGGGGAGTATTACGTATGAATATCGTTTTAATGGGTCTTCCAGGTGCCGGTAAAGGTACTCAGGCTGACAAAATTGTTGAGAAGTACGCAATCCCTCATATTTCTACAGGCGATATGTTCCGTGCCGCTATTAAAGAAGGTACAGAATTAGGTTTACAGGCCAAATCATTTATGGATCAAGGTGCATTAGTACCCGATGAAGTAACGATTGGTATTGTTCGTGAACGTCTTTCACAACCAGACTGCGAAAAAGGTTTCTTATTAGATGGATTCCCACGTACGGTTCCTCAAGCTGAAGCTTTAGATAGCATCCTTGAAGAATTAGGGCGCCCAGTTGAGCATACAATTAATGTTCAAGTTGAAAAAGAAGAGTTAATCGCACGTTTAAGTGGTCGTCGTATTTGTAAGACTTGTGGTACATCATATCATTTAGTGTTTAACCCACCAAAAGTGGATGGCATTTGTGATAAGGATGGCGGCGAGTTATACACGCGTGCAGATGATAATCCTGAAACTGTTACAAACCGTCTGGAAGTAAATATGAACCAAGCACAACCTTTACTTGATTTCTACAAAGCAAAGGGAGTACTTACAAATATTAATGGACAGCAAGAAATTTCAAAAGTATTTGCTGATCTTGATGCTCTATTGCAGGGCAGCCGCAGCTGATATCCGTCCGGGCGCTAGACAGCTTCCGCGGTAGTCATGCGGAGGCAACAACGAAACATAATTTTTTGAGAGTTGCAAAAGCATATTGTGCCCGGTATATACTATAAAGGTTGAGCACTAAATTAGTGTGATGACATCTTTGTAACGTATAATGGGTTTCGTGGAAGCATCTGTGTAACGGGTATGAATCTCTCATCAAGACATTCCGGCTATCGTGTTAACATAAGGATGCGGTTCCTTATAGGATACTGTTTCCATGGATTGTGTGAAGCGAAACCAGACGAGCGTCTTATTCTACATCTCTCATGCAATCCAAACCATATGTTGAAACGAGTTGCTTCTTAATTAGGAGAAACAGTTGCAAGAGCTCGCATGAGTTTTTTGATATAAGCATATAGAAGGGAGTCGAGAAGATGGCGAAAGACGATGTAATTGAAGTCGAAGGGACAGTTCTTGAGACTTTGCCAAACGCGATGTTTAAGGTAGAATTAGAAAATGGGCACACTGTGCTTGCACACGTATCTGGAAAGATCCGTATGCACTTTATCCGTATCCTACCTGGAGATAAGGTTACTATTGAGTTATCTCCTTATGATTTAACTCGCGGTCGTATCACATACCGTTTTAAATAATCTTTTGCACTCCGGACTATTAAGGAGGTTAGGTTAGATGAAAGTGAGACCATCTGTGAAACCGATCTGCGAAAAATGTAAAGTAATTCGCCGACGCGGTAAAGTAATGGTAATCTGTGAAAATCCTAAACACAAACAAAAACAAGGATAATTAATCAAGGAGGTGCACTAACGAATGGCACGTATTGCTGGTGTTGATATTCCTCGCGACAAACGCGTTGTAATTTCATTAACATACATTTACGGTATTGGTAAAACTACTTCTCAAAAAGTATTAGCAGGTGCAGGTATTGACGAAAATACTCGCGTTAAAGACTTAACAGAAGATCAATTAAACCAAATCCGTGAACAATTAGATTCATACAAAACTGAAGGTGACTTACGTCGTGAAGTTTCTTTAAACATCAAACGTTTAATGGAGATTGCTTCTAACCGTGGTATCCGTCACCGTCGTGGTTTACCTGTTCGTGGTCAAAATACGAAAAACAATGCGCGTACGCGTAAAGGTCCACGTAAGACTGTAGCGAACAAGAAAAAATAATTAAGTAAAGGAGGTTCCTTCTTAACATGGCTCGTAAACAACAAACTCGTAAACGTCGTGTGAAAAAGAACATCGAATCTGGTGTTGCTCACATCCGTTCTACATTCAACAATACAATCGTAACGATCACTGATATGCAAGGTAACGCATTATCTTGGTCTTCAGCTGGTGCTTTAGGTTTCCGTGGTTCACGTAAATCAACTCCATTCGCAGCTCAAATGGCTGCTGAAACAGCTGCAAAAACTTCAATGGAACATGGTTTAAAAAACATTGAAGTAACAGTTAAAGGTCCTGGTTCAGGTCGTGAAGCTGCAGTACGTGCACTTCAAGCTGCTGGATTAGAAGTAACTGCTATTAAAGACGTTACTCCAGTTCCTCATAACGGTTGCCGTCCGCCAAAACGTCGTCGTGTGTAATGGGTGCAGCTTAGAAGTATAATTACTTCTACGTACATCATGTTACTTTGTACAAAAGTCTTGTGCATTTTATAGTCTAACTTAGATTAACAACTATGATGATAAGAACCTATACATTAGATGTTTTGAAGGAGGGTAAATTGGAATGATCGAAATTGAAAAACCAAAGATTGAAACAGTGGAGATTAGCGAAGATGCCAAATACGGCAAGTTTGTTGTAGAACCGCTTGAACGTGGTTATGGTAATACTTTGGGGAATTCTCTACGTCGTATCCTTCTGTCTTCATTACCTGGAGCTGCTGTTACGTCAATTCAAATTGACGGCGTATTACACGAATTCTCAACTGTAGAAGGCGTTGTAGAAGATGTCGCTTCGATTATCTTAAACGTGAAAAAGCTAGCTTTAAAAATCTACTCTGACGAAGAAAAAGTTATTGAGATTGATGTAAAAGGTGACGGAACGGTTACTGCAGCTGACATTACACATGACAGTGATGTAGAAATTTTAAACCCAGATCTATATATCGCAACAATCGCTAAGAACGGTCATTTACGTATGCGTATGTACGCACAACGTGGCCGTGGTTATACTCCTGCTGATCAAAACAAACGTGAGGATCTTCCTATCGGCGTGATCCCGATCGACTCTATTTACACTCCAGTTTCACGCGTCAACTTCCAAGTAGAGAACACTCGTGTTGGACAAAACTCTGACTACGACAAGTTATCACTTGATGTATGGACAGATGGAAGCATCGGTCCTAAAGAGGCGATTTCACTTGGAGCGAAAATTTTAACTGAACACTTAAATATCTTCGTTGGCATGACGAACGAGGCACAAACTGCTGAAATCATGGTCGAAAAAGAAGAAGACCAAAAAGAAAAAGTATTAGAGATGACTATCGAAGAACTTGATCTTTCTGTTCGTTCTTACAACTGCTTGAAGCGTGCTGGTATCAATACGGTACTAGAATTAGCTAACAAGTCAGAAGACGATATGATGAAAGTACGTAATCTTGGTCGTAAGTCTCTTGAAGAAGTTAAGCATAAGTTAGAAGAGCTTGGTTTAGGATTACGTAAAGAAGACTAAGCGAAAAATTATAAAATTTAGCTAGATCAGATATATTTAAAAGGAGGGAAACGTCCATGGGTTACAGAAAACTTGGTCGTACAAGTTCTCAACGTAAAGCATTATTACGCGACTTAGCTACTGATTTAATCATCAACGAGCGCATCGAAACTACTGAAGCGCGCGCTAAAGAAACTCGTAAAGCTGTTGAGAAAATGATTACTTTAGGTAAACGCGGAGATTTACACGCTCGTCGTCAGGCAGCATCATTCATCCGTCGTGAGCTAGTAACAGTTGGAGAAGGCGAAGAAGAAAAAACTGTTTTCGCACTTCAAAAATTATTTGACGATATCGCACCTCGTTATGCGGAGCGTCAAGGTGGTTACACTCGTATTCTTAAAGTAGGTCCTCGTCGTGGAGACGGCGCACCAGTAGTAATTATCGAATTAGTTTAATTCTTAATAACATACAGGTGGAAAAGGGGTGTCCGGTTCACCGGTTGAACCCGCACCCCTTTTTTATATAAACAAAATTGATTTATACGACATAATAAAGCTGAGCGTTATGATGAGCGGAGTATTTTATATACTGGCGTCTCGTTTAGCTCTCCGCACCTCATTCAACGAATTTTCGGGCTTGAGCACCCGTAAATTTTGTAAATGTAACGACAAGCGCATTTCTCTGAATGAGGTGCGCGCTTTTTTATTTATGGAATGAAGGGTTGAGCCCCTAAATTCCCTATACATATGCAAACATAAAGTACGTTTAAATAGGTGGCCGTTCGCGCAAAACTTGTTTGAAAACGTGCTTTATTTTTATATAGGTATCATTTCCTGGGAAATTCAAATTAACAATATAATATGTCATACTTAAGCGAAGCAGAGGGGAGATTAGCTGCGTATGAGTGAAATTTTATCATTTAATCAAGTAACCTATTCATATACACCGGAAGAACCTCAAACTCGAAATGCGGTAGAGGATGTTTCCTTTGTCATTAACAAAGGGGAATGGATTACGATTGTCGGTCATAACGGCTCCGGAAAATCAACGATGGCCAAATTGATGAGTGGTCTTCTAATACCACAGCATGGCGAAGTCCGTATTAAACGTGAGCTTCTTACAGAAGAGAATATATGGGATATTCGTTCGCAGATAGGTATTGTCTTTCAAAATCCGGACAATCAGTTTGTCGGGGCGACTGTGCAGGATGATGTTGCTTTCTCGCTTGAAAACAACGGTGTCCCGCATGAAGAGATGGTTAAACGTGTGCACAATGCCCTCAGACAAGTGAAGATGGAAGAGTTTATCAACCACGAGCCACATCATTTATCAGGCGGACAGAAGCAGCGTGTCGCTATTGCAGGAGCATTGGCAATGCATCCGCAAATATTAATATTGGATGAAGCAACATCTATGCTGGATCCTCAAGGCCGTGAAGAAGTGTTAACAATCGTGGAAGCACTGCGAAAAGAAATTGGACTTACGGTATTGGCGATCACACATGATCTTGAAGAAGCGTTACTGGCAGACCGCATTATTTTTATGAATGCCGGCAAAAAATACGCTGAAGGAACGCCTGAGGAGATTTTTGCATTGGGTGATGAACTTGTACAGTTTGGTTTGGATATGCCGTTTGCGATGAAAATGACAAAGCTGCTGCAGGCACAAGGTGTACATCTTGTAGGACAACATATGACAGAAGAAGAGCTGGTGAATGACTTATGGACATCCAACTTCAACAAGTAAGCTATGCCTATGCAAAAGGCACACCATTTGAAAAGAAAGCTTTACATGAGGTTGACTTAACAATTAAAAGTGGAACATTTCAGGCGATTATCGGACATACAGGATCAGGGAAATCAACAATTCTCCTGCACTTTAACGGATTGTTAAAACCTTCGAGCGGTACCGTGAAAATCGGAGACCGATTGATTGAAGCAGGAAAAAAGGCAAAAGACTTAAAGACAGTGCGTCAAAAGGTAGGCATCGTGTTTCAGTTTCCTGAGCACCAGCTTTTTGAAGAGACTGTATTAAAGGATATTATGTTTGGCCCGATGAATTTTGGGGTGTCTGAGGAAGAAGCGGAAAAACGGGCGCGTGAGCTAATCTTATTAGTAGGATTGCCGGAAGAAATATTGGACAAATCCCCATTTGACCTATCTGGTGGTCAAATGCGACGTGTCGCCATTGCAGGAGTACTGGCAATGGACCCTGAAGTAATCGTTTTGGATGAGCCAACAGCGGGTCTTGATCCACGTGGTCAAAAAGAAATTATGGACTTATTTTATAAGCTACATAAAGAGCGCGGTTTAACAACGATACTCGTTACACATAGTATGGAGGATGCGGCACGCTATGCAGATGCGGTTGCAATAATGCATGAAGGACGCTGTGTGTTGACCGGAGATCCGCGTGCGATTTTCAGCGATCGTCAAACACTTGCCCAATTCCGTCTGGAGCCGCCACGTATTGTTCGCTTTCAGCATCAGGTCGAGAAGATGATGGGGAAACCATTGGCGAAAGTATGCTTAACTGAAGAAGAGCTTGCCTTGGAAATTGGACAGGCAATTCCAAAGGGGCGTGAACAGCAATGATGGAAAAAATGATATTTGGGCGCTATATACCAGGAAATTCATTTGTGCATAAGCTGGATCCGCGTTCAAAGCTGCTTTTTGTATTTGCCTTTATTATCGTCGTCTTTTTTGCCAATAATGCAGTAACCTATGCGCTGCTTTTGGCGTTTACATTACTCGTTATTCTACTTTCGAGAATCCGCCTTTATTTTCTAATCAACGGTTTAAAACCCGTCATATTCTTAATGCTCTTTACTTTGATTTTGCATTTGTTTATGACGAAGGAAGGGCCTGTATTAGTTGATCTTGGCTTTATGAAAATATACGAAGAAGGTTTACGACAAGGGATGTTCATATCAATGCGCTTTTTAATGCTCGTATTTATGACATCAATCTTAACGTTAACGACTTCCCCTATTTCAATTACGGACGGTCTGGAAGTACTGCTCAATCCATTTAAAAAGCTTAAGCTGCCTGTACATGAACTTGCATTAATGATGTCGATTTCTTTACGTTTCATACCAACATTAATGGATGAGACGGATAAAATAATGAAAGCGCAGATGGCCCGTGGTTCGGATTTAAGTGCAGGACCGATTAAAGATCGTCTCAAGGCAGTTGTACCGTTGTTAGTACCGCTCTTTGTCAGTGCATTTAAACGTGCAGAAGATTTAGCGACTGCGATGGAAGTGCGAGGCTACCGCGGGGGCGAAGGACGTACAAAATACCGTCAGTTAAAATGGATGGGAAGAGATACGGCTATTTTAGTCGTACTTGTATTATTAGGCGTCCTTTTATGGATGCTGCGCAGTTAGAGGAGTAAAGACATGGTGAGATTAAAAGCAACGATTAGCTATGACGGTACAGGGTTTGCCGGATATCAGGTGCAGCCGGGTGAGCGCACAGTACAGCTTGAAATCGAAAAAGTATTAACAAAAATGCATAAAGGGACACACGTTAAAATTACAGCGAGCGGCCGTACAGATGCGCGTGTCCATGCAACAGGTCAGGTAATACATTTTGATACGGCTCTTGCGATTCCCCCTGAAAAATATCAAAAAGCTTTAAATGTCCAATTGCCGCGTGATATTCGTGTACTTCATATGGAACAGGTAAGGGAAGACTTCCATGCACGCTATGATGTATCTGGCAAGCGTTACCGCTATATTTGGGATTGCCGCGCTGTTCAAAGCCCGTTTAGAAGACATTACGCAGTCGAAACAGGCGGAGTGAAGCCGAATGTAGAAGCGATGCGTGAAGCAGCCCAAGCAATTGTCGGGACACATGACTTCAGTTGCTTTTGCGCGGCAAATACGAGTGTAGTGGATAAAGTGCGTACGGTTGAAGCACTGGAGCTTGTCTGGCATGGGGAAGAGCTGCATATGACCATCAGCGGCAACGGCTTTTTATACAATATGGTACGGATCATTGCAGGGACATTGTGGGAAGTGGGCATCGGAAAAAGGGAAGCAGCGTCACTGGAAAAGGCAATCGCTTCAAGGGACCGTGCACAAGCAGGTAAAACAGCACCAGCACATGGTCTGTATTTGGAACAAGTTTTTTATCAAGATTTATAAAAATTTATTTGAAATAATTTTCCTCTTCACTATAAAAACCTAGAGAAATCGGCTTGTGAAAAGGGTTAACAACCTCTCCAGGTGTTCAATTAAATATCTTGACTTTAAACGCGATCCAGTATATGATGATGTATGGTATTTTCATTACCACCACAATAATAAGCCCCGAAACTTATAAAAGTGTATATAATGAAAAATAACGGTAATTCATATCGATTAGGAGGATACAAACATGCGCACAACTTTCATGGCTAAAGGTCAAGAAGTAGAACGTAAATGGTTAGTAGTTGACGCAGAAGGCCAAACGTTAGGTCGTTTAGCTTCTGAAGTAGCTTCTATCTTACGCGGTAAACATAAACCAACATTCACACCAAACGTTGATACAGGAGATCATGTGATCATCATCAACGCTGATAAAATTGAGTTAACAGGTAACAAATTACAAAAGAAAATTTACTACCGTCACACTCAATTCGCTGGTGGTTTAAAACAACGTACAGCTGGTGAAATGAAGGAAAAATACCCAACTCAAATGCTTGAGTTAGCAATTAAAGGTATGCTTCCAAAGAACTCTTTAGGTCGTCAAATGTTCACTAAATTGAACGTTTACACTGGTTCTGAACATCCACATGCTGCACAAAAACCAGAAGCTTACGAGTTACGTGGTTAATCAATAAACTATAATAGGAGGAAATAACTTTGGCACAAGTACAATATATCGGCACAGGTCGCCGTAAAAGCTCAACTGCTCGCGTACGTTTAGTACCAGGCGAAGGTAAAGTAGTAATCAACAACCGTGATGTTTCAGATTACCTACCATACGAAACTTTACACTTAATTATCAACCAACCATTAGTAGCTACAGAAACTAAAGGTTCATATGACGTTCACGTTAACGTAAACGGTGGTGGATTCACAGGTCAAGCTGGAGCAATCCGTCATGGTATCGCACGTGCATTATTACAAGTTGATCCAGACTTCCGCCCAGCTTTAAAATCAGCGGGTCTATTAACTCGTGATTCACGTATGAAAGAACGTAAAAAACCAGGTCTACGCGGCGCTCGTCGTGCACCTCAGTTCTCAAAACGTTAATCTATACGATTATTATTTTGCGAAACTACAAAACCCTTTCTTGGAATTATCCGAGAAAGGGTTTTTTCTTTATTCATTTGCAAAGCCGTTTGTCGCATGAAGTTTTCCTTTAATTTTTGAAAGAGGCAAATGAGTACCGCTTAGCCACGATTTAAAATCAATCACTACAGGCAGTGCATCGCCACCTAAAGCAAAAATACATTTCCCTTCACCCGGTAAATAGCCAACCGTATGGAGAGTCCCATCCCATGCACCGTATTTTGTCGCAAAGACGCCATTTTCGATACCATTCAATAATGTATATGCCTTTTCAAAACTAAGTGGATTTGCCTGGGCACTCGAAATAATATGTTCACGCGCTAAGGAATCTTCTGTTCGGTACCGGTTTTCTTCTGTCAGCACTTTAAAGTGATTCGTACAGGCTGCTGCGTCGCGCACGGCCACATTGCGGGGAGATGCTTCTACTGCCACCATCGTTTGCTTCGCATCCAGTAATACATAATTAAATGAATGCTTATGGGGAATATCTTTTAACAGAGAAATGCCATCTTCAACAGTTGCGCAACGTTCAAGTAAAAGACGCGCAATCATATTGCACACAAAGCCATCCACACTGTTTTTCGTATTGACAAAGTTATAACCGACGACAAGTCCTTTTTCATTCATTCCATCCATACGACCTGTAATTTGCATTGAAGGACCGAGTGCCGCGTAGCCACCGTCCGTTGGAGCATATAGCACAAAGCGTCCATCATAGCTTTTAGGGTCATTATCATAGTTGCGGATCATATAAGAAGGACTTGTCGTAATCGAGCAGCCACTTTTTCTGTGTGCGGCATAATAGCCTCCATAATGGAGTAAAGCCTGTTCTTCTGTATAACCAAGTGTATAAGCGAGACCTTCAATTTCTTCTATTATTCCTGGAGAGAAACGGGCTAATAGTTGATTAACATATGATTTATCTATAGAAAATCTATGATCCAGTTGTTTATAAAGTTCTTCTCTATTAGAAAAAAGCGGAGAGTTCTTTAAAAGCTCTCCCTGATATATACCAAACTCATAATGCGATCCTCTAAATTGTATAATATCGCTCGTCACGTTTTTCAATTTTATGTACCCCTTTAATGAAACTGTTTGTTTTATAGTAACGATATTTAAAGAGCAAACAAAATAAAACGGTTTGAAAAAAAGTTCTTCTCCTGAGCACTTTACCGGGAGTATTACTTTTGTATACAATAGTATACGATAGTATTCAAAAGAGATGGGTGATAAATTTGAGATCAGAAGGTAGAGGGAGACACCGAGGAGAAGGAGAACATAGTATTCGCCGTCCAAAGGGTGCCCAAACTTTCCGTCGTGGGCGTGCATTGGAGTTTTACCGTCAACTCGAAATGAAACGTTCAACTTTGAAACAACAGCTGGAGTCTACGGAATTGCAGTCGATTCATTCTGTCATTGCAGGAGAACTGAAAGCGACCGAAGCGATTATGAATGATTTTGTAGGGTTGTTCCAATTAAATGAACTGTTGGAAGAAACAAAGCCAACAGAAGAGGATTGAATTTTCACAACATAAGGAAGTGAACTTGTTTAATGCAAGCAGTATGGAAACTCTCAAAATATATTAAGCCATATATATTATTTGCGATCATCGCTCCCGTAATGATGGTTATTGAGGTAAGCATGGATTTACTGCAGCCTACAATATTACAGCATATTATCGACGATGGGATTGCTCAAAATGATACGTCATATATTGTGAAAATGTTTGGCTTAATGATAGCGACATCTTTAATCGGTTTAATCGGAGGTGTAGGGTGTTCGATTTATGCGTCACGGACGGCTGTTAACTTTTCAACCGATCTACGTCACGATTTATATGAAACGATTACGTATTTTTCAAATAACAGTAAAGATAAATTTACGCTCGGAAAGCTTGTTACGAATTTAACGAGTGATATGGAAATGCTTCAGCGTGCACTGACAATGTTATTAAAAATATTTGTCCGTGGACCGATGATGTTTATCGGGGCCATTGTCATTGTCTTTATTACAGCCCGCGAATTATTTCCGATTTTGTTGGTCGTTGTGCCGATTTTGGCGTTTTGCATGTACTACTTTACGGCACTATCAGGCAAGCTTTTTCATAAAGTGCAAAAGGTTGTCGATGTAGTAAATACGAAAGTCCAGGAAAACTTGGCAGGTATTCGGGTCATTAAGGCTTACAACCGGAAAAATCATCAGATCGAGCAGTTTACCGGAGTAAATACACAACTGATGAAGCGCAGTATGGCAGCTGATCAAATTATAGGCGTACTTGCACCGCTTACGATGTTTGTCGTGAACTTAGGTATAGTAGCAGCACTTTGGATGGGTGCGATCAAAGTAGACAACAATACGTTACAAGTTGGGGTTATTCTGGCCTTTATCAACTATTTAATGATGGTCATGCAGGGGCTGATGAGTTCTTCGATGGTACTTGTACAGCTGGCACGTGCAATACCAAGCGCGGGGCGAATCGTAGAAGTGCTGGAAGAGACAACAGACTTAACGAGTCCTTCAGTACCAGAGCTGAAAGAGATTCAAGGAAGAATCAGTTTTGAAGATGTAAGCTTCTCCTATTTAAAAGAAACAGAATCGGTATTGAAAAATATTAGCTTCGACGTGAATGCGGGAGAAACCCTCGGCATTATCGGAATGACAGGAAGCGGGAAATCGACATTAGTTAAAATGATTCCACGCCTGTTTGATCCTGACAGTGGTGTAGTAAAAATTGACGGGCTACCGATCGGGAACTATTCATTGGAACATTTACGCCAGTCAATCGGTTTTGCGCCACAAAAAGCTACACTGTTTTCGAAAACGATTGCCGACAACTTACGCTACGGCAAACCCGGTGCAACTACAGAGGAAATTTTGCAGGCATTACAATCAGCAAACGCCAAGGAGTTTGTCGATAAACTGGATGCAGGCACAGACCACTTGCTCACACAAGGGGCAACAAACTTGTCAGGCGGGCAAAAGCAGCGTTTGGCAATGGCGCGGTCATTTATCCGTAAACCAAGTATTTTGATTTTGGATGATGTGACAAGTGCGGTTGACAGTATTTCTGAAAAAACGATTCAACGGGCAATTGAAGAACAATTTAGTAATGCCACAAAAGTGATTGTCTCATCTAAAATCTCTTCAATTCGTCATGCCGATCAAATACTCGTAATGGATGACGGAAAAATTGCCGCAGCAGGGACACATGAGCAATTATTGCAGGAAAGTCCATTATACAAAGAGATGGCGAAAACACAGGCAGAAAAAGGGGTGACCTTAAGTGAATAAACATCAAGGGGAACCGCCTACACCAATGAGGCATCCAGGTGGTCGCTTTACAGGTCCGGTTGTGAAGCCGAAAAATCAAAAAGAAACATTGCTTCGTATTTGGAGCTATTTACGCATACAAAAGGTAGAACTGATCAGTGTTGTCATTTTCGTTATTATTAGTACATTGCTAAGCTTAGTCGGCCCATTTCTAATCGGGAGAACAATCGATGATTATATTGTGAAGCTCGATGTTCCAGGTGCGATTCGGATGGCTCTTATTTTAGCCGGCGTCTATATCGCGTCATCGTTACTGACATGGCTTCAAACCTTTGTCATGATTCGTGTTTCACAAAAGACAATTCGCAGGTTGCGACAACAACTGTTTGAACAGTATCAGTCATTGCCGCTCGCCTTTTACGACAAAAGACAGCAGGGCGATTTAATGAGCCGGATGACAAATGACATCGAAAATTTAAATGCCGCTTTGTCACAGAGTGTCATTCAAATCGTTTCAAGTTTCTTAACGATTGTCGGAACGGCCTTTGCCCTCTTTTATTTAGATTGGCGTTTAGCGCTTGTTACGCTCATTATTATTCCGCTCATCGTTTATGCGACAAAGCAGATTATTAAACGAAGCAGTGTAAACTATAAGGCACGTCAACGGGATTTGGGCAATTTAAATGGGTATATTGAAGAAACCATTTCAAACGCGGATATTATTACGCTTTTCGGTCAGGAAAAATCAACGCTTGCTGAGTTTAAAGAGGCCAATGAGCGATTGCGCGGTTCGGCAATGCGAGCCGATATAATTTCCGGCTTCATGGGTCCAATCAATAACTTCATGAACAATTTAGGTTTAAGTCTTGTAATAGGCGCCGGTGCAATCATGGCAGTAACAAGCGGACTAACAATCGGTGTAATCGCATCATTTGTTACGTATACCCGACAGTTTTTCCGACCGATCAATCAGCTATCGAACTTGCTCAATACGTTCCAATCGGCTATTGCTGGTTCTGAACGTGTTTTTGAAGTGCTGGATGAAGCAAAAGAAGTAGCGGATATTGAAAATGCAAAAGCTAAGAAACAGTTTAGTGGAAATGTTAAGTTCGAAAACGTTCAGTTTGCTTATGAAACGGGCAAGACAGTATTACACGGAATCGATTTTGAAGCAAAAGCAGGAGAGACAATTGCCATTGTTGGTCCGACTGGTTCAGGGAAGACGACAATTATTCAGCTGTTAACCCGCTTTTATGATGCGACAGGTGGCCGGATCTTATTGGACGGTGAACCAATTCAACATTATAAGATGTCGAATGTGCGAGATCATGTCGGAGTTGTACTGCAGGATACATACCTGTTTTCAGGAACAGTACGTGAGAATATCCGTTTCGGTAAGCTCGATGCAACAGATGATGAGGTTGAACAGGCAGCAAAAATTGCATATGCACATAATTTTATCAAGTATTTGCCTGAGCAGTACGATACTGTATTGACAAGCGGGGGCTTAAATTTAAGTCAGGGGCAGCGTCAGCTTATAGCGATTGCCCGCGCAATTCTAGAAGATCCCGACATCTTAATCTTGGATGAAGCAACTTCAAGTGTTGATACAATGACAGAAGTGCATATTCAAAAAGGCTTGAACAATTTGATGGAAGGACGTACGAGCTTCGTGATTGCACACCGTCTTAAAACGATTGAAAATGCAGACCAGATCCTTGTCATTAAAGATGGGCAGATTTTAGAACAAGGAAATCATGACTCTTTAATGAATGAACAAGGTTTTTATGCAACATTACAGCGTCAGCTTTTGTCTCAATGATAAGGTGAATATTCCACCGTCCTTTTGCGTATAGTAGGCAAAAAGGACGGTGTTTTTTTTGAGACGTTGGCTTGCACTCATATTCGTAATTTTTTGTTCGATGCTTGTCGTTGTATATGAAACGAACGCATCCGACCGGCGATTTTTTTTACCCGAGCCATTAGGTGGGGTAAAAATTGTATTAGATGCTGGTCATGGAGGAGTTGATGGTGGTGCTTCAAATGGAGAGGTGATCGAAAAAGATGTGACATTGGCAATTACAAAAAAAGTAGCTCGTCAATTGACACGTTTGGGAGCAGAGGTAGTATTAACACGTTCCACAGATGGGGATGTACTGAGTGAACATGCACCAAGTGAGACATTTCCAACACTTCGTGAGCGTAAAAAACAGGACATTTTTTTACGTGAAACGTTAGTAGAATCACATGAACCGGATCTATTCATTACGATTCATGCAAATGCAATACCAAATAGCAAGTGGAGAGGCGCCCAAGTGTTTTACCATCAGACTGGACATGAAAAAAGTGCGGCACTTGCACAGGCAGTTCAGCAATCAATTCGAGAGACGATGGAAAATACGGAACGCGAAGCACTGGCAATTAAAAATGTTTATTTATTAAAGAAAATTGAAAAACCGGCTGTATTAGTTGAAACAGGTTTTTTAAGTAATGAGGAAGAGCGTGATTTGCTGGCAAATGACAGCTATCAGGAAAAAATGGCATTTGCAATTGCACGTGGCATTGAAAATTATATTCACGTAAAATACGAGTAGGCAACATGTAATAACAATACGAATCGATTATGATATACTAACAAATGTAATTTCATTCAGGGGAGTGTTTGATATGTTAAATGAGGAACAAGTCCGAGAACTATTAGGAGAACTACAAGATCCGTTTTTACATAAATCACTAGCAGAAACAAAAGGTGTAACAAACGTTTCGATTAAAGCAGAAAAAGCGCATGTGAGTGTTCGTATTGCAATCGCAAAAACTAATACGCCTGAACAAATGACACTTCAAATGAAAATTGTTGAAGTGTTAAAGGAAAATGGCGCAGCTTCAGTTGGAATTCGTTTTGAAGAGCTGCCGGCAGAAGTACTGCAGTCATTCCGTGGACAAGCGACGGAATCGGAAGCACAAGATATTTTATCACCATTATCAAGCGTACAATTTATTTCAATTGCATCAGGTAAAGGCGGAGTAGGGAAATCTACGGTATCTGTAAATATGGCAGTTGCACTTGCTCGCCTAGGCAAAAAAGTCGGTTTAATTGATGCTGATATTTATGGTTTCTCTGTACCGGACATGATGGGTGTTACAGAAATGCCGGTCGTAAAAGATGACCGTATTTACCCAGTAGAGCGTCTTGGTGTAAAAGTTATCTCTATGGGATTCTTCGTTGAAAACAATGCACCAATCGTTTGGCGCGGACCGATGCTTGGGAAAGTATTGGACCAGTTCTTCCGTGATGTAGAGTGGGGCGATTTAGACTACTTACTATTGGATTTACCACCAGGAACAGGAGACGTAGCTCTGGACATTCACCAAATGCTGCCGTCTTCAAAAGAGATTGTTGTAACAACACCTCACCCGACAGCCGCTTTCGTAGCAGCCCGTGCAGGTGCGATGGCATTACAGACAAATCATGAAATCCTTGGTGTTATTGAGAATATGGCTTGGTATGAAAGCAAATCAGGGGAAAAAGAATTCGTATTTGGTCAAGGTGGCGGTCCAAAGCTGGCTGATGAACTGCGCACAAAATTACTTGGTCAAATTCCGTTAGGACAACCAGATTGGACAGAGGAAGATTTTGCGCCATCTATCTATGCAGAAAGTCACCCGACAGGTAAAATCTATTTGCAAATCGCTGAAGAAATCATTTCAGAGTTAAAAAAATAAAAAAAGAACAACCAGTTGTCCCGATTGAGACGACTGGTTGTTTTTTTATGATTCTCCACCACTTTCTTTACCGCCGCCGCTTTCCTTCTCAGAGCCGGATCCCGATTCAGATCCCGATTCTTTTTCGGATGAAGCTTCACCGCTCTTCTTAATAAGATCCTGCCATTTTGTTTGCATAAGCGGATTTTCGATTGTTTCCATTACGATTTTTTCCAGCTCTTTTCGCATGACGGCACCTTTCATTATACTTTCGAGCTGCTTTTGCATATCCGGCTGGCCGAAGAAAGATGTTAAAGCTTCTTGGTAACTGGCGTCGTTCAGTAGGTTTTTCATTAATTCTTCCTGCTGATCCTGCATACTCTTGGCGAATGTTTCTTTGAATTTCGGGTCTTCAAATGTTTTGATCCAAAAATCCATTGCCTCTTTTGATAACATTGTCTCCTCGGTCGCTTTTTTTACTTCTTCTGTATTTAAAATAAGCAACTCCCGGAAATTCTTATCTTCAAACATTTGGCGAATTGCTTTTTTCCCATCCTCTGTTTGAATGGCATCGACCATGATTTTTTTCACTTCATCATAAGACATTGTCGTCGATTTGGCGTCACTACAACCGGTAAGGAGAATGAGGAAAAAGGTAAGTATGATTAATCGTTTCAATTTTCTCACGACCTTTCTTCATTTATGCGCTTTCGCTTATTGTTCACAATTTTACAAATTGTATGTAACATCTTTTAAGAGAGGTCGCTTTTTTGATACCAAATTGATAAAATATACAAGATATATTAAAAAATGGGGGAATTTGTTCGTGACGATACGGAACTGGGTGAAGTTTGCTTTTTGGGCATTAGTAATCGGTGGTTTAGTTAATGCAGCTGCCTCGTTAATTATTCGTTGGGACTTTTACCAGCCATACTTAGCGAATGGAGAAATCTCAGAATTTCTTGCAGCAGTAGTTTGGAATATCGTATTAGGGATGACAATGAGTGTAATGGCACAAGCAGGATTTTTTGCATATTTGACATTACATCAAGTCGGGGTCAATATATTTAGAACGCTAACACTTTGGAATTGGATTCAAATTTTATTAATCATTATCGTGTTAGTGGATATTATTGTTTTCCGTTTTGCACCAGGAGCTAATGCAGCGGGAGACTGGATTTTCTATGGTTTCTTACTTGCAGTGCTAATCGGTGCGGCCGTCTGGACAGCAATTAAAAAAATCAAAATGACGCAAAAGCCGCATGTGTTGATTTCAACATTATTTTTCATGATTGTTATTACATCTTTGGAGTGGATCATCGCTTTAATGGGAAGACAAGATAATATTGATGTATATGTTGCACTATTATTATTCCCATTAGTGGCCGTTAATGCATACCAAATTTTAATGTTGCCAAAATACAATGCACAATCAGAAGAAGATCGAAAACGATTGGAGCAGCGTCGCAAAGCACGAAAAGAAACAACAAAAACTGCAAAAGCATAAAAAAAGGGCGATCACAGAAATGAAAAATTTCGTGGCAGCCCTTTTTTAGTTTTATAGTAGAATAATAAAGTTT
>NZ_JBBOYH010000001.1:3362500-3525000 GCF_038008025.1 Solibacillus sp. FSL W7-1324 | reverse complement strand
TGCTGTTCAGTTTTGAAGGTTCATTCTTAAATGAATGAAATACTTCAAAACACTCGTTCTTTGAAAACTGGATAAAACGACATTGAAAGCAATAAATCAAATTTCTATTTTATAGATTTTTAAACAAGTCAAGCAATTGACGTGTAAACTTAAATCTTGGACTCGTTCCAAGTGTTAACTTTTGGTTAAGTTAATAAGGGCGCACGGTGGATGCCTTGGCACTAGGAGTCGATGAAGGACGGCACTAACACCGATATGCCTCGGGGAGCTGTAAGTAAGCTTTGATCCGGGGATTTCCGAATGGGGGAACCCACTATCTTTAATCGGATAGTATCTTCACGTGAATTCATAGCGTGTCGAAGACAGACGCAGAGAACTGAAACATCTAAGTACCTGCAGGAACAGAAAGAAAATTCGATTCCCTGAGTAGCGGCGAGCGAAACGGGAAGAGCCCAAACCAAAGAGCTTGCTCTTTGGGGTTGTAGGACACTCTATACGGAGTTACAAAAGAATGAACTAGACGAAGCGACTTGGAAAGGTCCGCGAAACGAGGTAAAAGCCCTGTAGTCAAAAGTTCATTCCCTCCAGAGTGGATCCTGAGTACGGCGGAACACGTGAAATTCCGTCGGAATCCGGGAGGACCATCTCCCAAGGCTAAATACTACCTAGTGACCGATAGTGAACCAGTACCGTGAGGGAAAGGTGAAAAGCACCCCGGAAGGGGAGTGAAATAGATCCTGAAACCGTGTGCCTACAAGTAGTTAGAGCCCGTTAATGGGTGATAGCGTGCCTTTTGTAGAATGAACCGGCGAGTTACGATTACGTGCGAGGTTAAGTTGAGAAGACGGAGCCGCAGCGAAAGCGAGTCTGAATAGGGCGAATTAGTACGTGGTCGTAGACCCGAAACCAGGTGATCTACCCATGTCCAGGGTGAAGGTGAGGTAACACTCACTGGAGGCCCGAACCCACGCACGTTGAAAAGTGCGGGGATGAGGTGTGGGTAGCGGAGAAATTCCAATCGAACCTGGAGATAGCTGGTTCTCTCCGAAATAGCTTTAGGGCTAGCCTCGTGATTGAGAATACCGGAGGTAGAGCACTGTTTGGACTAGGGGGGCATCTCGCTTTACCGAATTCAGACAAACTCCGAATGCCGGATATTTATACACGGGAGTCAGACTGCGAGTGATAAGATCCGTAGTCAAGAGGGAAACAGCCCAGACCACCAGCTAAGGTCCCCAAGTAATCGTTAAGTGGAAAAGGATGTGGCGTTGCTTAGACAACCAGGATGTTGGCTTAGAAGCAGCCATCATTTAAAGAGTGCGTAATAGCTCACTGGTCGAGTGACGCTGCGCCGAAAATGTATCGGGGCTAAACGATTCACCGAAGCTGTGGATGCATACTTTGAGTATGCGTGGTAGGAGAGCGTTCTAACAGCGTTGAAGTCAGACCGGAAGGACTGGTGGAGCGGTTAGAAGTGAGAATGCCGGTATGAGTAGCGAAACATGGGTGAGAATCCCATGCACCGTATGACTAAGGTTTCCTGAGGAAGGCTCGTCCGCTCAGGGTTAGTCGGGACCTAAGCCGAGGCCGATAGGCGTAGGCGATGGACAACAGGTTGATATTCCTGTACCACCTCCTCACCGTTTGAGAAATGGGGGGACGCAGTAGGATAGGGTAAGCACGCCGTTGGTTGCGCGTGTTCAAGCAGTAAGGCGTGTATGTAGGCAAATCCGCATACTTTAACGTTGAGCTGTGATGACGAGCTCGTATGAGCGAAGTTCCTGATTTCACACTGCCAAGAAAAGCCTCTATCGAGGTGAGAGGTGCCCGTACCGCAAACCGACACAGGTAGTCGAGGAGAGAATCCTAAGGTGTGCGAGAGAACTCTCGTTAAGGAACTCGGCAAAATGACCCCGTAACTTCGGGAGAAGGGGTGCTTCTTTGGGTGCATAGCCTAGAGAAGCCGCAGTGAATAGGCCCAGGCGACTGTTTAGCAAAAACACAGGTCTCTGCAAAACCGTAAGGTGACGTATAGGGGCTGACGCCTGCCCGGTGCTGGAAGGTTAAGAGGAGCGGTTAGCGCAAGCGAAGCTGTGAATTGAAGCCCCAGTAAACGGCGGCCGTAACTATAACGGTCCTAAGGTAGCGAAATTCCTTGTCGGGTAAGTTCCGACCCGCACGAAAGGCGTAACGATCTGGGCACTGTCTCAACGAGAGACTCGGTGAAATTATAGTACCTGTGAAGATGCAGGTTACCCGCGACAGGACGGAAAGACCCCGTGGAGCTTTACTGTAGCCTGATATTGAATTTTGGTACAACTTGTACAGGATAGGTAGGAGCCAGAGATCTCGGAGCGCCAGCTTCGAAGGAGGCGTCGGTGGGATACTACCCTGGTTGTATTGAACTTCTAACCCATGCCCCTTAGCGGGGTAGGAGACAGTGTCAGGCGGACAGTTTGACTGGGGCGGTCGCCTCCTAAAGAGTAACGGAGGCGCCCAAAGGTTCCCTCAGAATGGTTGGAAATCATTCGTAGAGTGTAAAGGCATAAGGGAGCTTGACTGCGAGACCTACAAGTCGAGCAGGGTCGAAAGACGGGCTTAGTGATCCGGTGGTTCCGCATGGAAGGGCCATCGCTCAACGGATAAAAGCTACCCCGGGGATAACAGGCTTATCTCCCCCAAGAGTCCACATCGACGGGGAGGTTTGGCACCTCGATGTCGGCTCATCGCATCCTGGGGCTGTAGTCGGTCCCAAGGGTTGGGCTGTTCGCCCATTAAAGCGGTACGCGAGCTGGGTTCAGAACGTCGTGAGACAGTTCGGTCCCTATCCGTCGTGGGCGTAGGAAATTTGAGAGGAGCTGTCCTTAGTACGAGAGGACCGGGATGGACATACCGCTGGTGTACCAGTTGTCTTGCCAAAGGCATCGCTGGGTAGCTATGTATGGACGGGATAAGTGCTGAAAGCATCTAAGCATGAAGCCCCCCTCAAGATGAGATTTCCCATTACGCAAGTAAGTAAGACCCCTGAAAGACGATCAGGTAGATAGGTTCGAGGTGGAAGTGCGGTGACGCATGCAGCTGACGAATACTAATCGGTCGAGGACTTAACCACATTTTATTGCACAAACTCAATGAAACGTTTATCCAGTTTTGAAAGAATGAAAATTCTTTTACATAGGCTTTTTAAAGCCCACTATAGTGAAGTGATGATGGCAAAGAGGTCACACCCGTTCCCATACCGAACACGGAAGTTAAGCTCTTTAGCGCCGATGGTAGTTGGGGGCTTCCCCCTGTGAGAGTAGGACGTCGCTTCGCTCAAAAAGTCGCTGCTGATTTAGTCAGTAGTGGCTTTTTTATATTATTGAAAATTGTATAGGTTACTATAGAATATAAAGAGTAAACCAAAGATCGTGTCTTAACGGACTACTTTCTTTGGTTTTTCTATTATTAAAGTGTTTTACCTGTCTAAATAAGGTAGCTTAAGTAGTTGACCATTAAAGCAGAAAGAAATACGATTATTAAATGTAAAAAGTTTTACAAGGCATAACAGTGGAGGAAGTAACATGACAGCACCATTTTTAATGGTAGTGGACCTACGATTAATCGAACAGCAAGTAAATAAAATACTGCAGGCAAAGTTAGCATCAAATGATAAGAAAATTGTTTCAGCTGTAAGAGAGCTGGCAATTGCAGAGCTAAGAGAAAAACTGACACATGTAAATGAAGATATTATTAAAGAAGTAGAAACAGTTGAGGATACTATCGGGGCAGAACTATTTTTCCAAAGCTTAAAGTCATATACTATTCCGTTTAAACCGATTTCCGAGCAAGGTTTGCAAAAGCTTTTTAAAAAAGATAAGAAGCTGAAGCTGCCTAGACTAGAAATGATTGATTGGCAAACAATCAGCTATCTGTCATGGGTTGATAAAGGGACGAATCGCCAATACATTGTACTGGAAAAGGAAGGCGATTATACAGCATTACGTGGAGTTGTTGATGCTCACAATCCTATTAAAGGTGTTTGTTCGATTTGTAACCAGCATAGTGCAGTCCATTTGTTTACAGCTACAGTAAAGGGCAATGGGGATAACTATACATCTTACAGCAATTACATATGTGATGATTCACAATTATGTAATCAAAAGGTCAGTGATTATGAAAAACTTCAGGAATTTGTTGACCGTAATTTAATTTAATCTATTGGAAAAGTCATCGTCATTTGATGGCTTTTTATTTTGAAACTTTTTCCTATTCTAACCGTAAAGGAAGTAAAGAATGAAGTGGGAGGAAGAGTCATGCGAAAAATTGCTTATAGTTTAGCTGTTGTGTTATTGCTGTCAGCTTGTAATGGTGAAGATACGGATAAGTCAACGGCAGAAGAACAAACAAAGCAGGAGGTTGTGCATATGGAACAAGCGTTATTAGGAAAGTGGCAAGGAATGATTGAGATTCCGCAGTCGCCTCTTGAAATTATACTAAATTTGGAAGAGTCGAGTGGGAGTATTTCCGTACCTGCACAAGGACTGAGTGACTTTGCATTTGAATCAATTAAATATAACAAGTCGGATGTAGCCATCACCATTAATTTAGCCGGATCTCTCGTTAAAATTGACGGGAAGCTAAATAACGAAACAATAGAAGGAACGTTCACACAAAATGGACAGTCCTTTCCAATTACGTTAAAGCCTTATACAGAGACACCAGTTACGTATGATGAGCTATCGATTCCAGTTTCCGGCGGACAGCTTAAAGCCGCGTTGGAAATGCCTGATAAAGCTACGGGCGAGCTTGTTATTATCCATGCAGGGTCTGGACCTACTAATAAAGACGGTAATACAATTGGAGCTGGTTCGAACAATAGTTTAAAGATGATTGCAGAAGGGTTAGCGGAGAAAGGAATTGCTTCTATTCGGTTCGATAAGCGTGGAGTCGGTGAGAATACGGCATTAGTTAAAAAAGAAGAAGATTTAACGTTTGATGTCTATGTCGAGGATGTTAAATCTATTGTAGATTACGCAAAAAAGGATGACCGATTTAATGAAATTCATTTATTAGGTCACAGTGAAGGTGCATTAATAATGACCATTGCTGCCCAGCAAAACGATGTAGCTTCTCTCATTTCGGTAGCAGGTATTGGTAGACCTGCTGATGAAGTTTTAATGGAGCAGTTATCAGCAAGCTTACCTCAGAACTTATTGTCGGAATCGGAAAAAATACTGCAGCAATTAAAAGCGGGTAATGAGATGAAAACAGTGTCACCACAGCTCCAATCATTATTTAGACCATCTGTTCAACCATATATGATTTCATGGCTTAAATACGATCCCCAGCATGAAATTAGTAATGTTAACGTTCCGATAATCATCCTTCAAGGTAAAAAAGATATTCAAGTAACCGAAGAAGATGCGAAAAATTTACATGCAGCAAATAATGATGCGACAATACACTACTTCGATAAGATGAATCATGTATTAAAGGATGTAGAAGGCGACCGAGAACAAAATCTTGCGAGCTATTACAATCCTGACTTACCGCTAACAAAGGGATTGATCGAAGAAATTACTGATTTTATAAAACAGTAAAAGGGAAAGAAGTATTCATTATAAGTGGCTCTTCCCAGGGAGGAAGAGCCTAATAAATAAAATGTTCAAATTATTTCAAAAAACTACTTGTATAAATTTAAAACGTTGCTATAATAATAAATGTACGAAAGATGGCTTGTACATCAATGTATAATAGTAGCGTTCCGAAGTAGCTCAGTTGGTAGAGCATCCGGCTGTTAACCGGCAGGTCGCAGGTTCGAGTCCTGCCTTCGGAGCCATTTTTTTTGCCTTTTTACTATTAAAAATAAATAATAAAACTTTTTTAAAAAAGTTTTAAAAAAGGCTTGCACTAGATAAAAATTGATGATATTATAAATCTTGTCTTAAAGAGAACATCTTATAAAACGGCCCGTTGGTCAAGTGGTTAAGACACCGCCCTTTCACGGCGGTAACACGGGTTCGAATCCCGTACGGGTCACCATTTAAGGCTTCATAAAAAAATAAAGCAGTAACACTTGTTATGTATGGAGGATTAGCTCAGCTGGGAGAGCACCTGCCTTACAAGCAGGGGGTCGGCGGTTCGAGCCCGTCATCCTCCACCATTCAACTTTAACAGTGTTGCATCATTTGTCGGAGGGGTAGCGAAGTGGCTAAACGCGGCGGACTGTAAATCCGCTCCTTAGGGTTCGGCGGTTCGAATCCGTCCCCCTCCACCATCTATAAAATGTTTGGGGTATAGCCAAGCGGTAAGGCAACGGATTTTGATTCCGTCATGCCCTGGTTCGAATCCAGGTACCCCAGCCATTTTTTTTATTTTTTATGAGCCATTAGCTCAGTTGGTAGAGCATCTGACTTTTAATCAGAGGGTCGAAGGTTCGAGTCCTTCATGGCTCACTTTTATTTTATAAACTTAGAAGTGTACTTAAATATCAAATAACAATCCTTTACTTAATTATAAGTAAAGGATTTTTTGCGTTTATAGAGGAAAAATCGTTTAGTTACTCGAAATTCTATAGAAGGGTGAGCGGAGAATAGAATAGATTAGAACAGAAAAGAAAGAACAAATGACAACATGATAGGGGATGCAGAAATGATGAATCAGAAAATTTCAATCGTAGGGGTACCATGTGATTACGGACAACAACGCCGAGGGGTAGACATGGGACCTAGTGCCATCCGTTATGCGGGCGTACAGCAGCGATTGGCCGATCTTGGCTATGAAGTTGAAGATGAAGGGAATATTCAAGTTATAGAGGGGGATGCAGCTGCAACGAAAGATGAAAAGCTGCTTAATCTGGATGAGGTAATCAAGGTAAATACAGCACTTGCCGAAAAAGTATATAACGTTGTAAAAAAGGATTACATACCGCTTGTATTGGGGGGCGATCATAGTATTGCAATTGGTACATTGGCTGGCCTATCGATGAAATATAAAAATCTGGGTGTCATCTGGTTTGATGCACATGCAGATTTAAATACACCGGAAACAACGCCTTCAGGAAATATTCATGGGATGCCATTAGCAACAAGTATCGGGCTAGGACATGAAAGGCTAACTTCGATTTTACATGCTGAACCTAAAATTAAAGCAGAAAACATTGTTATAATTGGCGGACGTTCTATCGATGAAGGGGAACGGGAGCTAATTAAAACACGAGGGATTAAAATATATACAATGCATGAAATCGATCGTCTAGGAATGACATATGTAATGGAAGAAACACTGAAACATTTTAAGCAGTTGAAAATTGATGGTCTTCATTTATCGCTTGATTTGGATGCGTTAGATCCATTATATACTCCTGGTGTAGGGACACCTGTAGCAGGGGGAATTACTTACCGGGAAAGTCATTTAGCGATGGAAATGATACAGGAATCCGGGTTAATGACATCAGCGGAGTTTGTAGAAGTGAATCCCATATTAGATGAGCGAAATAAAACAGCAGAGTTGGCGGTTGCGTTAATCGGCTCTTTATTTGGCGAAACTTTAGTATGATTATTACGAAAAAATTCGATTGGTCGTTATGAAGTTTGTTATAATAAAGGCACATATTTATGGGTGGAAAAAATTTTTAAAGAAAATGAAACCTTTTAATAAGCAATCCGTATATATAGAACAGCTGAAAAGGTGGAGAGGAAAGACAAATGGATGCGTTAGTTAATAAAAGAATAAAGCAAGTGCTTAAAGGTGATCAAAACGCATATGCCGACATCGTTAACCTCTACCAGCACAAGCTGTATCAAGTGTGCTATCGAATGCTTGGAAATAAACAGGAAGCAGAAGATATCGCACAGGAGGCATTCATACGTGCCTATATTAATTTACATTCGTATGATCAAAATCGAAAATTTTCAACATGGCTTTACCGAATCGGAACAAATCTTTGTATTGACCGGATTCGTAAAAAGAAGCCCGATTATTATTTAGATGCGGAAGTAGCAGGAACAGAAGGATTGGATATGTATTCTCAGATTGCCGCAGATGAGCAGTTGCCCGAAGAGGCCGTTGAGCAGATGGAGCTTCAGGATAGAATACAATATGAAATCAGCCGTCTTCCCGATAAATATCGATCGGTCATTGTATTAAAATATATAGAAGAGCTGTCCCTTCAGGAAATAAGTGAAATTTTAGATATGCCTTTAGGAACAGTTAAAACACGTATTCACCGTGGCCGTGAAGCGTTAAGAAAGCAGTTAAACAATTTGTAGGAGGAAGATACGCATGAAAACGTGTGCATCAGAATTCGTGGATTATATGCACGAATATTTAGATGGTGATATTAGTCGTGAGCATGAACAAATATTGAAGCAGCATTTGCAAACATGCCCTGATTGCCAACAACATATGCATGAATTAAGTGACACGGTTGCGTTTATCAAGAGTGCAGCACATATTACTGCCCCTCCGCGCTTTGAGGATCAAGTGATAAGTCGTTTACCGAAACGCAAAAGTTCTGCCGGCATTAAACGTTGGTTCCGTCAGCATCCTGTACTTATGGCTGCAGCAGTATTCTTTTTATGTATGAGTGCCACATTGTTAGGCAGTTTCCCGAATGATGATCAATTCTCCGTGACGAAACAGCCTAATTTAGTTATTGAAGGACAAACGGTAACAGTGCCGGTCGGTGAAGTTGTTAAAGGTGACATCGTCGTGAAAAATGGAGATATTATTGTCGAAGGAGAAGTGGACGGCAATATTACAGTGATCAACGGCAATTACATGGCATCTACGGCGGTTGTTACAGGGCAGGTAGAGGAAATCGATGAAATGTTCGAATGGCTCTGGTACAAAATTAAAGACGGCTTCAATAGAGCAATCGCTGTTTTTAATAAGTAATAACTTTGAACAATCAGCACGATCATTACAACAAAAAATAATATTTTCTAAATAAATCGGAACTTTTCTTAAAAAAAATCCGTTCTAGAATAGAAAGAAAAGTCTACTCTTTCGGGTAGACTTTTTTCTGTTAGGAAAGTTAATCACTGACAGAATTGTGCTATACTAAAACCAAGATGGAATAGCAAGTAAAGGTGGGGGATGCCACATGCAAATAATTGAGCAATTTACAGACATTGCTGCTGTAGATATGATTTTTAAAGTACTGGACGTACTGCTTGTATGGTACGTAGTTTATAAAGCATTGACCCTCATTAGAGGAACGAAAGCCGTTCAATTATTGAAAGGGTTATTAATTGTTGTGTTAGCAAAATTTGCTACCTACGTTTTCGGTTTAGACACCCTTGATTGGTTATTGCAAGAAGTAATTGATTGGGGTTTCTTAGCAATTATTATTATATTCCAGCCGGAAATTCGTCGAGCCCTTGAGCAAATCGGACGAGGTAAGATTTTCCAGCGGACGAATAACCAGCAGGAAGATGAACAGACACGCTTAGTCGAAGCGATGAAAAAATCTGTAAGTTATATGGCAAAGCGTCGAATTGGAGCACTTATTTCAATTGAAAAAGATACAGGATTAAATGAATATGTGGAAACAGGTATCAAGATGGATGCCGCGATTTCTTCTGAATTAATGATTAATATTTTCATCCCTAATACACCGTTACATGACGGGGCCGTAATTATACAGAAAAACCAGATAGCCGCTTCGGCATGTTACTTGCCATTGTCAGAAAGTGCATTTATTTCCAAAGAACTTGGTACACGTCACCGGGCAGCACTTGGGTTAAGTGAAGTAACAGATGCAATTACAATTGTTGTATCCGAAGAAACAGGTGCGATTAGTATTACTGCTAATGGTAATTTACACCGTAATCTCAATATTACAGAATTTGAAGAATTACTGCGTAAACTATGGTTTGGTCCTGAACAAGATTCTAACTTAGCATCTAAGTGGACTTGGGGAGGGAAAAAGAATGGATAAAATATTTGATAGCTCATGGATGCTCCGTTTAACCGCTTTGTTTTTAGCGGTGGCACTATTCCTGTATATTCAAACAGAAGAAAAACGTGAAACGGACTCGAGCACATCCAATGAAACAGATGTCATCACAAATGTGCCATTGGAAGTGTATTATGATTCTGATAATTTATTTGTTACAGGTCTCCCTGAAACGGTCGATGTGAAAATTTCAGGGCCGAAACAAATCGTAATGAAAACAAAGCTTGAAAAGGATTTCAAACTTTTTGTCGATTTAAACTCATTGTTAATTGGTGAACATAGCGTTACAATACATCAAGAAAACTTCTCGGAAAAACTGGATGTATCAATTGAGCCTAGAATAATTAATGTAACCATTGAAGAAAAGGTTACTGAACAGTTTCGCGTTGAGCCGGAAATGAATAACCGCCTTTTAGCCGAAAACTTCGTACTGGACGAGATGACGGCAGAACCGTCAAAAGTGGCAGTAACAGGAGCGAAAAGCGTCATTGATAGCATAAGTTATGTAAAGGCGACGGTTTCTGGTGAGAAAGATTTAAATAAAACATTTGAGCAGGAAGCGGCTGTAAAGGTGCTAGACCGCGACCTGAATAAGCTGGATGTCAGCATTAATCCGGATAAGGTCAATGTAAAAGTAGAAATTAATGAATATAGTAAAGAAGTCCCGATTAAGATAAACGAAATTGGGGAACCAGTAGAAGGGCTTACAATTGACAGTTTATCCCCGGAAAAATCTAACATAACGGTATATGGTTCAAAATCTGTAGTGGATTCATTAAAAGAAGTTGTCGTAGACGTTGATGTTTCAAAAATAAAAAAATCCGGTTCCCACGAGTTTAAAATTGAGCTTCCAACAGGGACTACCAAGTTATCACAAGAGAAGCTTAAGGTAAACGCAACTGTGAGTGGAGAGCCAATTCGTGATCAGGGAAAAGATAGTGAAGCAGAAAAAGATGCAGATTCTAATAATGAAGGTACAGATGGCAACTAACTATCAATAAACAAAGCAATCCACTTTAGGTGGTAAATTTAAAAACGTATGGTATTTCAAGCGTTGAAGGAGAGAAAAAGTAAATGGGTAAATATTTCGGAACAGATGGCGTTCGCGGTGTCGCAAATAGTGAACTAACACCAGAGTTGGCATTTAAACTAGGCCGTATTGGCGGCTATGTGCTGACGAAGGATGCTAAAGATCGCCCGAAAGTATTAATTGGACGCGATACACGTATTTCTGGGGAAATGTTGGAAGGTGCACTTGTTGCAGGCCTTCTTTCAATTGGAGCAGAAGTTATGCGTTTAGGTGTAATTAGTACACCAGGTGTTGCGTATCTTACACGTGTCATGAACGCTGAAGCAGGTGTTATGATTTCAGCATCTCATAATCCTGTTGCAGATAATGGCATTAAATTTTTCGGTCCAGACGGCTTTAAATTAACAGACGCACAAGAAGAAGAGATTGAACGTATTCTTGATGCAGAAGAAGATACATTACCACGTCCAGTAGGTGCTGCTGTTGGTTCAGTAACAGACTACTTTGAAGGTGGACAAAAATATATTTCATACTTAAAACAAACAGTTGAAGAAGATTTTGAAGGATTACATGTGGCATTAGACTGTGCGCATGGTGCGACTTCTTCTTTAGCAACTCATTTATTTGCAGATTTAGAAGCAGATATTTCAACGATGGGTGCTTCTCCGGATGGACTGAACATCAATGAAGGTGTCGGCTCAACACATCCTGAAAAGTTAGCTGCATTCGTTGCGGAGCGCGGCGCAGACGTTGGTTTAGCATTTGATGGAGATGGAGACCGCTTAATCGCTGTAGATGAGAACGGTACAATTGTTGACGGTGACCAAATTATGTTCATCATCGGAAAATATCTAAATGCAAAAGGCCGCTTAAATAAAGGCACGATCGTATCTACAGTTATGAGTAACATGGGCTTCTACAAAGCGCTTGAAGACAATGAAATGACAAGTGTTAAAACAGCAGTCGGAGATCGCTATGTTGTAGAAGAAATGCGTGCAAATGACTATAACTTAGGTGGCGAACAATCGGGCCACATTGTATTTTTAGATTACAATACAACAGGAGATGGCTTGCTAACAGGTATTCAGTTAGTGAATATTATGAAAGCAACAGGCAAAAAACTTTCTGAGCTTGCAGGTGAAATGACGATTTACCCGCAAAAGCTAGTGAACGTGCGTGTAACAGATAAACATGCTGTAACACAAAATGAAAAGGTTGCCGCTGTCATCGCAGAAGTAGAAGCGGAAATGGCAGGCAATGGCCGTGTATTAGTTCGCCCTTCAGGTACAGAGCCTCTAGTGCGTGTTATGGTGGAAGCAGCTTCTGAAGAGGCTTGCGAAAACTATGTTGTGCGCATTGCAGATGTAGTTCGTACAGAAATGGGTTTAGCTGAATAAATCAAATAGACCGTACCGGAAGTGATGGAGACATTGCTTCCGGTATTTTTTAATGATGGATTTTCTAATATTCGGGTTAGAAGTTCAAATAAAACTAAAAAAGATCTAATAAAATGCTGTTCTTCTAATAAAAGCTTCCTATGTTCTAATATGTGCCATAACTTTTCAAATATCCTTATGAGAAGTTCAAATATCGGATGCAACTCGTCTAATATCGCCTCCAACTCTTCTAATAAAAAACACATAGTCAACGCTAAATGCCTTTTACCGCTTAAACCCAGTTATAAATTTTACCGTTTCAATGAATACTGAAACTGTTCTAATAAAAGAACATGACCTATTGAATTATGTTTCATGTTCAAGAATTCGGGGAAACAAAATAAAGTATCCTAATAAGACGAAGGAGTGTTTTACATTGGCTAAAATTGCAACATTAATTACTGACAAATTTGAAGATGTGGAGTTCACAAGTCCGAAACAGGCTCTAGAAGCTGCAGGGCATACAATTGTAACGATTGATAAAGAAGGCAATAAATCGGTTACAGGTAAAAATGGCGAAGCAACAGTTCAGATTGATAAAGGGGTAGCAGAGACAAGCCCTGAGGACTATGATGCGTTATTTATTCCAGGTGGTTTCTCACCGGATTTACTGCGTGATGATGAGCGCGTTGTAGCATTTGCAAAGTATTTTATGGATGAAAAGAAACCTGTCTTTGCAATTTGCCATGGACCACAGCTGCTAATTACGGCGAAGTCATTAGAGGGACGAGATGCAACAGGTTATAAATCAATCAAAGTTGACATGGAATATGCAGGGGTTAAATTCCATGATGAAGAAGTATTCGTTTGTCAAAAACAGCTTGTAACAAGCCGTACGCCGGACGATTTACCTGCATTTAACCGAGAAATTGTAAACTTATTAGAAGAAAAGGGGCTTTAATCGAGCTCTTTGCATACTATAGAAAATAGTGCATATCCCGTTTTGATGTCATGTGGAGTAAGTTTTGTAATCAGTGGGAATGATAACGTTACTGCTGTTACAGAACCTTTTCCCAAATCAAAACGGGATGTTTTTTCTTACGTGAGAAATTCACATATGTTAGAAACAGCCGCACTACTTCAAGAAAAAACTTTCTGTGAAGCGCTTTCAGTGATAGCGTAGGATTGACGGTGAAATTGTTTATGTGTATGATGTAAATGCTCAGCAAAAGGAAAATCGTTGAGCTGCGCAAAAGGGGAGAAAATCGCGCATACAAAATCGGAAAACAATAATAGCGCCAGAACTAAGGAAATCGAGCGGACGCAATCCTTAGTTGACGAGGTGGAGGTTTATCGAAATTTCGGCGGATGCCTCCCGATCGCACATGCCCGGTTGTAACTTTCGTTTTAAAACAGAGAAGTGATTCTCTGGACAGAAAAGCGAAACGGCATACAATTAAAAATAATATTCAGCTACATCACCTTTTTTAAAAAGAGCAGGAATGTTACCGGTGTGTGCAAGCTTTGCTAAACGAGAGCAAACAGCACCATTGCGTTCACTTTCCTAAAGCGCACTAGGCGAAAAAAGGCAGATTTCGTAGTCTGCTTTTGTGTTGCCGAAATGTGCTTCGATGTAGCGATTACATTGGAGGAAACGGATTATGTGTGGAATTGTAGGATATAACGGCGTATTGGACGCTAAAGAGATTTTATTAAAAGGTTTAGAGAAACTAGAGTACCGTGGCTATGATTCTGCAGGAATCGCTGTACACAATGAAGAAGGCGTAACAGTATTCAAAGAAAAAGGCCGTATTGCGGATTTACGTAAAGCAGTAGATGGCGATGTGGAAGCAGCTGTAGGGATTGGCCATACACGTTGGGCAACTCACGGAGTACCAAACCGCTTAAATGCCCACCCTCATACAAGTGCTTCAGGCCGATATACGCTTGTACACAACGGGGTTATCGAAAACTATCATTTATTACAAAAAGCTTATCTTAAAGGAATTAAGATGAACTCTGATACAGATACAGAAGTGATCGTACAGTTAATCGATTTATTTGCAAAAGAGGGCTTATCTACGTTAGAAGCATTCCGTAAAACATTATCGTTATTACACGGTTCTTACGCATTAGCACTTTTAGATAATGAAGATGTGGAAACGATTTACGTAGCGAAAAACAAATCACCTTTATTAGTAGGTGTAGGTGAAGACTTCAACGTGATCGCTTCAGACGCAATGGCGATGCTGCAAGTAACTGACCAGTTTATCGAATTGCACGATAAAGAAGTTGTAATCGTTCGTAAGGATAAAGTTGAAATCACAACATTAAACGGCCGCGTTGTTGAGCGTGCACCATATACAGCACAATTGGATGCTTCTGATATCGAAAAGGGAACATACCCTCACTATATGTTAAAAGAAATGGATGAGCAGCCTACTGTTATCCGTAAAATCATTCAAGCATATGAACAAGGTGAAGATGTTACAGTTGATAAAGATATTTTAAAAGCATTGGCAGAAGCGGACCGTCTATATATTATTGCGGCAGGTACGAGTTACCATGCCGGCTTGATCGGGAAACAGTATTTCGAGAAAATCGCTGGTATTCCAGTAGAAGTACACATTTCAAGCGAGTTTGGCTATAATATGCCGTTGCTATCGAAAAAGCCATTATTTATTTTCATTTCACAATCAGGGGAAACAGCAGATAGCCGTCAAGTATTAGTAAAAATCAAAGAGCTTGGCTACAAAGCGTTAACTGTAACGAACGTACAAGGCTCAACACTTTCTCGTGAAGCGGATTACACATTATTATTGCATGCGGGTCCGGAAATTGCTGTAGCATCTACAAAAGCGTATGTTGCACAAGTAGCTGTTTTAGCAGTAGCTGCCTATGCCGTTGCAAAAGAGTTAGGAATGGAACTGGACTTTGATTTAAAACAGGAGCTGGCAATCGTTGCAAACGGTATCCAGACAATTATCGACTCTAAAGAGGAAATGGAGCAGATTGCCGAAGATTATTTAAAAATCGCGCGCAATGCATTCTTTATCGGTCGTAATATGGACTTCTGTGTATCATTGGAAGGTGCATTAAAGCTTAAGGAAATCTCATACATTCAGGCAGAAGGTTTTGCCGGTGGTGAGTTAAAACACGGTACAATTGCATTAATTGAAGAAGGAACACCAGTCTTCGCTTTAGCAACACAAAAAGGTGTGGCACTTAACATTCGCGGTAACGTAAAGGAAGTCGTAGCGCGCGGTGCCAATGCATGTATTATTGCAATGGAAGGCATGGAAGAAGAGGGCGACCGTTTAGTTATCCCTTCAGTACATGAGCTATTAACACCACTTGTATCTGTTGTACCATTACAATTAATCAGCTACTATGCTGCACTTCACCGTCGTTGTGATGTTGATAAACCTCGTAACCTTGCAAAATCAGTTACGGTTGAATAGGATTTAATATAAAAACCGTTCGCTGTTGAAAGACAAAAAAGTCGGGAACTAGACAAAAAAGTCGGGAACTGGACAAAAAAGTCGGGAACTGAACAAAAAAGTTGGGAACTGATATATTCAATAAGAAAATTTAATCTAAAGCACGACCCAGGTTTTTATGGGGTCGTGCTCTTTTATGTTTATCTGTATTTACAGATAATTAAAGGGGGTTGACACCATTAAAGGTGCTTACGCCTTGTGGAGTCTGTCAAGAACGGTTGTTTTACTGGGATTTCCAAGTGAAATGTGCCATTTCAAATGATACATAAGCAATCATTTTTAAAACATTAAACGAACTACAACCTTACCATTGGACAGATACATATTACGAAGAAATGACTGAACAGTGGCAAAAAATATAGTTCCCAAACATCGCTTGGTTAAGCAGGAATTCTGCATTCAGTTTTTTCATTCGAATCAAATTTTCTTACGTTATAGTCCTGAAGAGACCACTTGCCTAAGGTTGACTCATCTTTTTTTACTGTTACCGTAAAAATATCAAGTGGATTATGTGTTCCTGTATAGGTCAATCCGTCTAACTTAACTTCGAATAACCAAGAACCTGAATGATCTAGCTTTTTAATTTCTACTACTCTTAAGCACATGAAACCAATTTCATTGGTAGTTCCATAGTGTTTTTCAACCGCTGAATACATTTGAGGTTGTAGTAAGTCAATAACTGCATCTTCCATTATATTTTCTCTAGTAGGAGGTGTACTGGTTGGTAAATTTTCTTGGGCTTGGATGTCCATTATAAGTATAAGCATTGTTAAAGGCACAAGTAGAAATAATTTTCTCATAACTCATTCATCCTTCACTTTTCTTGTTATCTTTCACTAAAGGAGAATAACTAATACAAAATTTTTTTATATTTAGTACGACCTTAATGGCTTTTACTTAATTAAATTCCCAAACGACGCTTTGGGTGCATTATGGAATTCAATTACAGCAGCGTTTTACTTGAATAAGAATTGTTGTAACTAAACTGGACAAAATAAAACTAAATAATATTTAGGGTGATGAAGTTGAATAAAATTTTTCCTCTTTTCTTATATTTATTAAGTTTCTTAATTTTGGGAATAAATGATGGACATGTTTCTGGGAATACAAACGATATTCCTCCACCTTTTGAGGAAATATATCCTGAAATAGGGTACAAATCGGTAGATGCAGCAGTAGACGATTTTGAACAACATTTTAATCAAGAGCTTATGTTACCAATAAGAGTACCACCAATTAGCTTTACGCATTACTGGGGCAGGTTTAGTGATTTAGATGGCGAAGCAAATGACACTCTTGAGGTTACATTTATAAGTGAACATTTTCCTAATAATCACTTTAAGATTGATGTGCGACCTATTCAACATAAAATCCCGTTTGAAAAGTATAAATCTAAAGAGATTAAATTAAAAAATGGGAATAATGCAATATATACTGGAGATTTATTCCTTGGTTTTAAATTGTTGATATTCGAAACAGATCATTGGCAATATGTGTTTAGTGTTGATGAAGATGTTTCCGATGAAGTAACACCTGAAATACTCGTCCAAATAGCAAATTCGATTGATTCTAAATAATCCTTATTTACCTAACGCTTTAGTGAAACAAGTATTTATAACGTATACAAAACAAATCTTAATAACTCCCAAATGACACTTTTGGGAAGGATTTTGAACCTATATAGTGTAATATAGATATATACAATTATTGGAAGGGGGATATTGGTGAAAAAGAAATTAAGTTTATTTTCACTATCAGCAGTATTGGCTTGTGGTATTTTTACATTTTCAAATAGTGCTTATGCAGTTACACATTTGAAAGAATTAAAAGACGACTATTATTCTACGGAGGTTCAAACTCTAACAGTTTTAGATTCCCAAGGTGTTTCCTACTTAACTACGGAAGAAGATTTACACACACCTTCTGGATTACCTATTTATAAAACTGAAGTATATTATGCCAACTTAGATGAATTAAGACAACAACCTGAGTTATTCGAATTTAAAAAAGATGTTGAAGGGCATTTGTATAAAGGTACTCTAGAATTATATCAAACTGAAATAGAAGACGACGGTAGCTGGAAAGCTATGTATAGCGGGGTAATTTCTAGAGTCGAATCGTCTAATGAATAACAGTTCCAATTTATACAAGTTGTATTCAAATAACGTTCCCAAATGAAAGTTTGGGGATACACAAAAAAAGCAGGAATGTTGTTAAATCAACGTTTCTGCTTTTACTATTGGTACATTGCTTATGCATAGTTATATGCATTTATATAAAATTCCCTTTTGGCCACGGTTTAAGCATGTTTTTGGGGACGCTGCGTCATTGACTTTCTTGCATAAAATCATGCATATCCCTATTGTTGCAAATCCACATTGTTTTTCATATTTTTCTTCCATCAACTGAACCTGTTAAGAAGAGTTTTTTATTTATGCCAAATTAACATGACCCTAATTCTCAACTTTTGGTCATGTTTTTCTTTTAAATTGACCGAAGATCATGAATGAGAAAGTTCTTATCTTTCCAACAATTGGGCGTATATAAAAATTCGAGTGAAGACCATTTATCTTGTAAATATCGGCCCTTTGAGAATGCCAACAATTCTTTTTTATGAATGGTTAACTTAACGTGGTCGTTAAGCTTTCCGAATAGTTCATATTTTAAGTCGCTTGTCATTGGGCAGTAGAAGATAGGTTTCGGATTTCCCATACCGAATGGCTCTAATGCAGCTAAATCATTGAATAACATCTGAGGGAATTTTTTTATATCCATTTGATTAATATATTGGATGATGGGTTGTTTTATAGGTTCATTTTCAACTACTAATTGAATCGCTCTTCTGAATGATTCGATTTTATCCATTTCAATAGTCAATCCTGCCGCACCTTCGTGACCACCATATTTTACTAAAAACTCCGAACAACTTTTAATTGGTTGAATAATTGAGAAATCCGTTCCTTGCACCGTTCTTGCTGAGCCTGTTCCTGATTGAGTAATAACGATGGCGGGTTTTTGAAAATTCTCTGTGATTCTTGCTGCAATGATTCCAATAATTCCATGGTGAAAGTCACCTTCAACAACAATAATTCGATCATGATTCCAGCCGTTTGTTAAAATTATTTCTTCAGCTAATAGATATTGGTTCTTTGATAAAGTCTGCCGTACACTATTTATTGCAATTAAATCTTTTAGTTCTTTTTCACTCGTATGTGGATTCGTCAACGCCAAAGTGGCTCTATTTGGATCGTCAATTCGTCCAATCGCATTAAAAATAGGTGCAATTTGAAAACCAATTTTTGAGCTATCAACATACGATATACGAAGCAAATCGATTAGTTTTTTTAAAATCGGTTGAGGATTGCTGTTCATTTTATGAATTCCAAGAGTACAGATCACCCGATTTTCTCCATCTAATGGCATTAAATCCGCAATTGTCCCAAGTGCAGCCATCTCAACAAAATCCCACATGTGTTTTTCCCAAGATAACGTAGCTGTAACTTGAAACAACGCCTGTACTAATTTAAACGCAACCCCTGCTCCAGAAAGATTTGGATACGGGTATAAATTATCAGATCTTTTCGGATTGATAAAAGCATAACAATCGGGATGTTTACCCAATATTTCGTGATGATCTGTAACAATTACCTCGATGCCTTTTTCTTTTGCCGCTTTCATTGCATCATGAGCACTTGAACCATTATCTACGGTAATGATAAGTGCGATTCCTTTATTAGATATTTCTTCTATTGCTTTGGTGGAAATGCCATATCCTTCGTGTCTAATCGGTAAGCGAATTGACACATCTGCCCCAAAAAACTTTAAACAAGTATATAAAAGTGTAGATGAGCTAATACCATCCAAATCGTAATCGCCGAAAATCAGAATTGATTCTTTACGTTTCATTGCTTGAATGATGCGTACTACTGACTTCATCATATCATTCATTAAAAAGGGGTCATGTAAATGATTAATGGAAGGGAATAAAAATTTCCATACTTGCTCTTCTGTTTTGAACCCTTGTTTATAAATCTCATACATCAGAAGAGGATCTAAACATGTACTTCTCGCTAAATAATGAATGAGGTTTTTATTGGGGTGCGATTCTAACGAAGGATTTACTTCTATCCATGTTTTCGTGCTTTTATAGTTCATCAATAAACATCTCCAATGAAGTTTTTTCCTCGACTGTTTTGTTCATATGAATGTCATGTTTGACAAATTTTAAAAAGTTTATACGTATAATTCTTTTCCTTCTGGGAAATAAGGATTACTGATAAAAATTCGGCATTAGTCGAAATATCCATTCTCTTAAAAGACTTAAGGAATGAATTAGAAATATATTGAACTAACGGGTGCTTAATGCAAGAAGAGGAATTCCGAAATGTAGAATGATAACAAAGACAGGTAATTACTTATTTAATTGTACAATTTAATTAAAAGCACGATTCAACTTTCAGTTAACGGGTTCGGTTGATGGGGAAAAAACATTAAATAGCAGCATATTTGGGACACCAATTCATATATAAATTGGTGTCCTTATTTTTGTTGTTATATCAGAATCCCTAATGATTTAACACCTTAATTAGCACAACAATTCACATACAACTTGGAGAGACCACATAAATTTATGCGGTCTTGTTAAACTCTATGTCAAAACGGGTGTTAATTGTTCGCTTAATATCAAACTGAATTCTTTCTTCTAAAAGGGGAATAGGAAATTTATGTTAAAATAATTATATGGTAAAATTGAACAATTCTGAAAAAGGTATTAGCGTTCGGGTGCATTTCCCCATCAACCAAACCTATTACTATTTTATGAGTCTTTTTTGCTTTGAAACTCGTATAACTGATAAGTAAAAATATTTTAAAAAAAGAAAGAGGGATGAGAATGTCGAAAAAAATATTGGTTATATTGCTTGGTGGGATAATATTGATTTTAATTTTGGTATTTACTTTTCTGCAAAAGAACAATAATGTTACATCGGAATGGGAAGGATTTTATCTAGAACAAACAAGCAAAACCAGTGCTACGCAATACGCGATCTATTCTATTGATGGGACGCTCGTAATAAAAAATTCATTTATGCACCCTCCTCGTATTATTGGTTCTACCAAAGAAGATTTCAACAAGCATTTTACAATCACTGAAACGGAACTAATTCCTGGAGAGTATAAAAAATACAGTGTATTAAAGAACAAAGACACTTATACGATTAAAGTGAAGGGAAATCCAAAATTTAGTTATACTTTAAATAAAGTTGCACCAAGAAAATACAGAGGTGAGGATGGGATTGAATATTCAATTGGTTTTTATTTGGAATAACTTCCTCCAGGTAATTCCTCACTTCCCATCGGGTAGATGAAATTTAAATTAGCTAATAAAATACAGCAAAAAACGCTCAGAAACTGAGCGTTTTTTATTGTCAATTATAGTGTTAGTGTAGCTGTTGAAATATACGCTGATTAACCTGTTATTTACGTGGTTAATTGCACTTTTCTCCCCATCAACCGAACCCGTTAACTTTCAGTGGATTGTTTTTTGTTTCATTGAAGGGATTTTACAACAACAAATAGAAATCAGAAGGAATAACAAATATTAGGGGGAGGAAATTTGTATACTGAAAACATTAGGCGTGCTATCAAAGTAATGGAAGATGAACAATACGAGGAATTCTTAATTAAATTGAGGAAAACCTTAAAATACAAACTCAATACGGATGTAAAGCCTTCTGAATTAAAAAAACAAGTAGAAAATTTTTTGCAAAATAAAATAGAAAAAATATCGATTAAATATCTCGAAGGGTATCTATTAACTTTGGACGAACTCTCTGTGGATGGTGGTTTTAAAGCGATTTTTCAGGGGAAAGTTACCGCTGCCAATACTTGGAGAGACTTATTAATTATTTCAACTCAAGATCAACCATTGCCACGAGATATAGATATTAATCTTGATGATGATCTATTAATAAAAGAAATTAAAGTATTGTTTATCAATGCATTAAAGTATTGTGCAAATGAAAACAAAGAAACGTTCCGAAATAATGTACATATCATTAATAGCTTTTTATCTATTCGTAAGGACTTGGAGTAATAATCCAAGTCCTTTTTAATATTATTTTTTAAAAACACGTTTATGTAGTTTATAATTTACATTTTTGGATAAAACTTAATTTTATAAGTAAATTGTATTTTACCTAAAAAGTGCAAAAAAAATATATTTTCTAAAAAAGGTTATAAAAAATAATTGTATTTATATCTTTTGTGATTTTTTGACTATCTCAAGCTAGAAAATTTTACAGCATGAAAAGCAGAATAGTACTAACTAAGATAGGAACAGACAACCAAGATGAAAGGCAGTGATAATTATCGCAAAAAGGAACACGCAATTAACGGAAAAGAAAATTGCCCAAATGGAAAAAGAAGGCCGTGGTCAGGGAACGGGGGCGAATTATAAGCCTTGGATAAACATTCAAGACTTCCCGTCTAATGGATTAGCCACGAGAGCCAAAGGTTGGAAAACAAATCGAATTCATCAATTCTTATCCAAATTAGAACGCGATTACTTTTATGTATTAGAGTGGAATCGAGCTGTTGTTGATATAAGAGAACAATATCCACTTACGCGAGAAGATACGCTATTCATCGCTGAAAGTAAAGGGTTTAAACACCCAACAGATCCCAAGTCACAAATTCCAATCGTGATGACCACAGATTTCCTTATCACATTATCTAATTCAGAAGGTACTACCCATGTTGCAAGAACGATAAAGCCATCACAGGAATTAGAAAACGAAAGAACCATAGAGAAATTTGAAATTGAACGGTCCTATTGGGAACAACAAGGAGTTGATTGGGGGATTATTACGGAAAAAGAGCTACCAAAGAAATTAATAGAAAATGTTGAATGGCTTCATTCTTCTTATTTCGAAATAGAAGACTTACCAATTTCAACTCTCCATACCTATACCGAACAAATGAAAACTTTCATCAAAAAATACAATACATCAATTATTGAGATGGTTACGGAATTTGATAAGAAATTCCAGTTAGGTAACGGTATGGGATTAGAAATTTTAAAGCATTTAATTGCACACCAAGAACTAAAAGTAGATATTAATCAAAAGATTCATACGCACCTTTGGTGTGAAGATGTATTTAAATAAATATTACTGAATAAGAAGGAATGAATTTAATGTTTGTCATTAATGACATTATTAGTTTTGAAGAGGCGAATGGTGAAAAACAATTAGAGCGTATTCTATGGATCGATGAAGGTAATGTAATTTGTTACACCATTAATATTGAAAATGAAAAAGCATTACCAATTAAGCGGAAAGTCTCAGACTTGCAGCAATTATTTAATGACCAATTGCTAACGTTAGTCGATAACGATCCTTATGCCTTTGTCTATCAAGATGAGAAACAAATTTCAGACAAAAATAAAACACTGCGAGATGAACGATGGAAAAGTATCGAAAGCATGGTTTTACAAGAACCAGATATATATGAAAGAGATAAAAGGGGTCAGCTTGTTCGTTTCTCAGTTGAAAACACAGGAAAAAACAAACGATTGTTTTATAAGTACATGGTTCAGTATTGGCAAAGAGGCAAAGTAAAAAGCGCATTGTTACCTAATTATACGAACTCTGGAGGTAGAGGGAAAGAGAAAACTTATAAAGATCAGAAAAACGGGAGACGAAGAAAGTTTGAAACGATAATCGGAAAAGGAGTTATTGTCACTGATGAAATTAAAAGAACGTTTGAAGTTGGCGTGAAAAGGTTTTATCATACCGTTAAAAAAAATTCTTTAGCCACGACGTATGATTTAATACTTAAAACCTTCTTTGTGGCAGATTATCGTTATGATAATGGTGTAAAGAAACCCATTCTGTTAGACCAAGATCAAATCCCCTCTTTTAGACAGTTCCGATATTGGTACGAAAAGACTTATCAATCTGAAGAAAAAATTCGTAACCGAAAAGGAAACCGAAAATATGAATTAAACCATCGGGCTGTATTAGGTACTTCAGTTGGTGATTTATATGGACCAGGAACGAAATATCAAATTGATGCAACAGTTGCAGATGTTTATATTGTTAGTTCATTTAATCGGAACTGGATTATTGGTCGTCCTGTCATTTATGTAGTGATTGATGTGTTTAGCCGTATGGTGGTTGGATTATATGTCGGGCTTGAGGGACCATCTTGGTTTGGAGCAATGATGGCACTTGCTAATACCGCTAGTGATAAAGTTTCGTATTGTAGACAATACAGTATTGAGATTGAAAAGGAAGAATGGGCTTGTCATTACCTACCCCAGACATTCCTTGCTGACCGTGGCGAATTGGAAGGCTACAATGTTGAGCGTCTTATCTCTGCTTTTAATATAAAGGTAGAGAATACACCGCCATATCGAGCAGATTGGAAAGGAATAGTTGAGCAACATTTCAGAATCATTAATATAACTGGTATCAAACCATTTCTTCCTGGCGTTGTGGACACAGATGTAAGAGTTAGAGGAGATAGAGATTACCGATTAGATGCAACGTTAACATTAGAGGAATTTACCAGCGTTATCATCAAATGCGTTCTCCATCATAACAATCATCATTGGTTAAAAAATTACAATCAGGATGAAATGATGATTCAAGATGAAATCTCACTTATTCCACGAGAATTGTGGAATTGGGGTATTAAGAATCGCTCTGGTAAACTTCGTTCGTACTCAGAAGATATTGTGAAACTGCATTTGCTACCGACCGCAAATGCCCGTGTAACGTATAAAGGAATTGAGTTTAAGAAAATGCGTTTTAGTAGCGATACAGCATTGAAAGAGAATTGGTTTGGGGAGGCAAGAGAAAAGAGTTGGCAAATTCCAATTTGTTACGATCCACGCGACATGTCCCGTATTTATTTGCCGAGTGAAGATGGTAAAAGTTATGAAGTAGCCACATTGTTAGACCATCATAAGAAATACGCAGGTAAGACAATGGAAGAAGTGGAGTATTACTTTGCTTACGAATTGTTAAAGAAACAACAGTTTGCACATGAAGAAACACAAAACAAAGTTGATTTAGCAAGTGATATTGAACACATTGTCCAAAAGGCACAGAAATCTCTAAATCAAGAAAAAATTGATCTGAGCAATAATCAAAAAGTAAAAGGAATTCGTGAAAATCGCTCAATAGAAAAAGAAGTAAAGCGTAAAGCAGAAACCTTTTTATTGGCAGATGCAAATCGACTGGAACAACCCGATGTACCTGAACCGATTATGGAAGAAACAATTACCCAACAAAGCGTTTCAAAGATTGAATTATTACGTCAAAAGCAAAAGGAGAAATTAAAGAATGCAAGAGTTAGTCACTAATGATAGGCAACTGTTGTACGGAAAAGAAATAGTAGACGCTATATATAGTGAACAAATTGTACAAGATTATGAATCTAATCCTTTAATTGAGGCACTGCCGCCAATATTTACGGAGGATGAAGTAATCGAACAATTATCAGTTTTTCCATCGTTTGATGAAAAAGAACGTGTTCTAAACCCTAATTATCGTTTTCATTGTGTCCAGAGATTATTTCAATACTTTCAACCATTTGAAACGCACTTAGATTTAGAACAACGCATTTCAAGAGCCATTCGTCAAGGATACTTGCACCGAAACCCAATGAAGAGAGAAGAAGTCATGCGGGTGCATGAGAGTTATCAAGCGATAAAAGCAGGGAAATTTTTAAAAAACTATCAAACCGAGGTGAAACGAACAGCAGCTGGATTTACGATTATTGGTCTTTCGGGTATTGGGAAATCAACGGCAATTGAACGGGTTTTATCTTTTTACCCGCAATTGATTAAGCACCGTGACTATAAGGGAAAACCGTTTATTTTCACACAAATTAGTTGGATGAAGTTAGAGTGCCCTTTTGATGGATCATTGAAAGGGCTATGTATTAGCTTTTTTTCAGAATTAGACCGATTATTAGGTTCCAACTATTTAAATAAGTTCGGTGCTCAGCGAAATACGACTGATTTAATGCTTCAACGAATGGCACACCTTGCAAGCCTGCATGGGGTTGGATTACTCATTATTGATGAAATTCAGCACCTCAGCCTTAGTAAAAGTGGCGGTTCGGATAAAATGCTAAACTTTTTTGTCACGCTGGTGAACACCATCGGCATTCCTGTTTTAATGGTTGGTACCAATAAAGCGATTTCTATTTTGCAAAGTGAGTTTCGTCAAGCAAGACGGGGAAGCGGTCAGGGAGATATGGTCTGGTCACAAATGCCAAAAGATACGTCATGGGAGTTATTTTTGGAGGGGATGTGGGAGTATCAATGGACAGCTGATTACACACCTTTGACTGAAGAACTCAGTGATTTTTTATACGAAGAGAGTCAAGGGATTATTGATATTGCAATCAAACTTTTTATGCTATCTCAGGTCAGTGCAATTTCGACTGGCACAGAAAAAATAAGCAAGAAAATAATCCAACAAGTGGCGAAAGATAGTCTGCGATTGGTTAAACCAATGTTAGATGCTTTGAAGTCAGGTATTCCAAGTGAAATTGCCAAGTATGAGGATATTCGTCCCATTGATATAGATGAAGAAATGGAAAGATACAAAGCTTCCGTTGACTTGCAAGAAAAAATTCGCATTCAAAAGAAATTGCAACAGCAGAAACGACAAAAAATGAAGCAATCTCTTTTAGAAGATATGACTTTGCAATTATTATCAATGGATTTTGAACCAAAGGAAATTGAGCGTGCTGTAAAAAGCGTATTAAACAACTTTGGAGAAGATGTCGAAAAACCGACGTTGCTAAAAGAAACAGTAAAACTCCTAATTGACAAGGATGAAATGAAGGCGGAAAGCAAAGCTGTGAAAAAGAAAGCAAAAACAACAAGCGAAAATTACTTGATTCAATTAATGCAAGAAGCAAGGAAAAAGAAAAAGTCTGTTCATGAATACTTTTTGGATAAAGCTATTATTAAACAACCATTAGACGAGTTCTGGGAGGATGAAGATGATGTTGAATTGGTTTCCAACGCCGTATCCTGACGAATTATTGTATAGTGTTCTAGCAAGGTACCATGTTAGGTCTGGAAATATAAGTCCTAAAGTGACAACTGAAGAACTGTTTGGAAAAAGGACAATTAGATCAGTTTGGGATTTACCAGCAAACTTAAACATATTACTCAATCAAACAGGGTCTTATTGGAATACGGATCAGTTAATTTTCAATCATACAATGTATCCGTATTATGCTGCTTTTTTATTACCAAAGCAAGCTGATCAAGTAAAGCAATCCATGATTGGCAATAAGGGTAGCACGATTCATACTCGCATAGGCGTTTCAGCAAGTAATGTGAAATTAAAATCTCACCTTTGGGTATGTAGTGATTGTATCAAAGAAGATATGAATACTTGTGGCGAAACGTATTGGCGTCGTATTCATCAATGTCCAGGTGTTTATATTTGTCCTAAACATGAAACGGTTTTAGAAGAAACAGTTGTTTCTACCAAGGCTATCAATCAGCATGAGTATGTAATTGCAACTTCAACGGTAGAAAGGAAAAAAATGAATACCGATGGATTAAAGGAAGATGAAGTTCAATTGTTATTAGAAATTGCAAAAGCATCTTATGCGTTATTAATAAACAGTCATCTTCAAAAAACGAATAACACGTTGCAGCAAAAATATAAAGAGTTTTTAAAGCAAAATGACTATGCAACTTCAAATGGCATTTTAAAACGAAATCGATTATACACCAGCTTTAGGGCGAAATTCTCTGAGCGTTGCTTGGAACTTTTACAATCTACGGTTGTATTAGAAGAAACTGATTGGCTTACTATGATATTCCAAAAGCACCGTAAATCCTTTCACCCGATTCGGCATTTATTAGTCATGTTATTTCTAGATACCAATTTGGATCATTTATTAGATAAAAATAAGTATCAGCCCTTTGATAAAGCTCCGTGGTTATGTTTGAATGTAGCTTGCTCAAATTTTCAGAAGTCTGTTGTTAAAGAGTTAACAATAACAATCGACTACGATACGAGGAAGCCAGTTGGAACCTTTCGATGTGACTGTGGTTTTATTTATTCAAGAAAAGGACCCGATAAAATATCGGCAGACAAATATCGAATTGGCAGGATTAAAGAATATGGACATGTTTGGAAAGGGAAACTAACTGAATTAGTGAGTGAGGGTAAATCACTTACAGAGATTTCGAGAGATTTGCATGCTGATCGTGCAACAGTCAAAAAATACGCTGCCGAGTTGGAGTTGATTGTTCCTTGGAAATCTCCCAAAAATAAAAAGAAAAACACTAATATTCCTTCTGAAGAATATGAAAATCAGCTTGCTGAAAGAAAGAATAAATGGTTGGAAACTCAAACGTCATATCCTGAAAAGTCGAAAACGGAACTCAGAAGATTGGTACCAGATGTTTATGCCTTTTTGTATCGAAACGACCGAGAGTGGTTAAATGAATTCTCGCCAAGTAAGAAAAGAGTTCTGCCTCCTAATTACCGAGTGGACTGGGAAAATAGAGATGAAGAAATGGTGAATGCTTTAAAGAAAGTGGTTCAAAGTTGGGATGTTGCTACTGATAAACCTACAAGAATCACAATAACTTCTCTCGGAAAGGAAATAAACCGATTTTCGTTATTACAGAAGAAAGCGGACAAGCTACCAAAAACGATGGATTTTATCCGTAAAGTTTCAGAGGATGTAGTAACCTTTCAAAAAAGGCGTATCGAATTCTGCATAAAAAAGTTAAAAGAAGAGGGTGAACCAATTATCGAATGGAAAATATACAAAAAGGCAGGGCTTCGACCGACGGTTTCGGGTGAAGTTAAACGGTATATTTCGCTTAGGGTAACTGAGTATGAATCCACTAATAATTAATCTTTGAGTAAACAAGTCACCCTCAATTAAGAGGGTGACTTGTTTTAAAAATCATGCTATTTTGTCAATTACTAAGGGCACATTCAACGAAAGTCTAGGGTGAGTGAAATCACCATCAAGAGTTATAAATTTATCACATCCATTATTGATTGCAATTGCTAAATGTAGTGAATCAGTAGAGTCGAGTTGATAATTTAGCTGATAATTTATAGCGTTTTGTAAATCATCCACATTTGAATCCAAATGTGAGAAATATACTCCTTGTCTTTCAATGATTAGGATTATCCCATCATATAAATCCTTCGCTTTGTTATAGAAACAATCCAATAAATGAATTTTATTTTCATTTGATTTTGCTTCCTTTATTAGGTCAGGAATATATAAACTTTCTGGATTTTGCTTATAATAGGTAAAATTATGAGAAGCTGTTTTATTGAGATATTGGACTGCTTCTAATTCTACAAGATAACCCCTTTCTTTCTCAGGAATAAAGTCAATTCTTCCATTTTTTTTATGTATTATAGATTGGTATCGACGGAAAGTTGACAACGCCCTCTTGACGATAAATTTGAAAATATTGTTATAGACTTCAGTATAAACGTGATTACTAATTGTGTATGTCACATTACTTTTTCCAGATTCTCGAATGAAATCAATTACAGCTTGATATCGGCTATCGTTTGCTTGTGTCATTGTTAGAAGAAAACAAGCATCTACGTAATATTTAGATGCTTGAGTTCCCATAGGATTGTTTTTAATCATTTTTTACCTACTTTGCTTATAAACATCCATCAGGTTTTGGCCAAAAGCATTTCCATCTAAACCTAATGCTTTGACCATTTCATGAATGTCGTTGGATTTAAGTGATTTAATTTTTTGATTTACCGTATTATCAACTTTTTCAGGGGGTTTAACTGGGATATCTATTGTCAAGTCCACCACTCCTATTTTTTTATTATTTGTAAAATTATACATTTTTTTAAAATGTTTGTCCATAGGGATCGACTCCTTTTTACACTTATCCCCTATTTCATGGATTTTATTCAATATATGCTTGGTTTCTTTAAAAATGAAAAACTCCTTTATATTAAAACGTATGAATGCAAGTTATGGCGTTCCATAGTTCCCGACTTTTTTGTCATGGAATAAAAATGAGTGGTTCCCGACTTTTACTTTTAGTGTTTGTCATATTGAACGATAGAATGCGGGTTTGAACATATCATAGTTCCCGACTTTTTTGTCTTTGAACATTCGCTTTTAAGTAAGCAAACGGTTTTTTATATTACTATAACGAGCAACTTTCCGGAAAATATTTATATAAAATAGTAAATAGTTTATATAAAGTTCATAATAAAGGTCTATACTAGAGAACGGAAATGGAAGAAAATTATATTTATCCAATTTTTAATAACTGTAAATTAATATTGAACAATAGTTTTTAAAAATAGGATAATTTATTTAGAGGTGATCAGTTTTCTAGTAATTAGAACAATTGAAGAATCGGTTCATATAAAAACTAAGGAGGATTTAAAATGTTTTTAGCAATTAAAGAAATGAAACACGCCAAAAAACGTTTCATGATGATTGGCGCAATTATTATGCTTATCGCATGGCTTGTATTTATTTTATCAGGATTAGGTAATGGCTTATCATCATTAGCTGCAGCCACAATGAAAAATATCGACGGAGATCTTTTTATTTATGAGGAAGGCTCTGAAGCAACAATGATGAAAACAAAGGTATCAGGTACGATTGCCGATGATGTGGAAGGACAATTTGGTGTAAAAGAGGCTGCTAAATTTGGACAATCTACTGTTATCGTGAAGTCACCGGATGCGAAAGATAAAGTGGACGTCGCGTTTCTTGGAATCGAACCAGGGAAGTTTATTGAGCCAAAAGTTGCTTCAGGTAACCAGTTATCTGCTGAAGACAAAATGGGTGTAATTATCGATGAGTCATTACAGGAAAAAGGCTATGAAATCGGCGATAAAATTGAGGTAACAAGCTCAAGCATCGAATTAACAGTAGTCGGTATTACAAAAGGTGAAACATTCAACCATTTACCAAGTGTATTTGTAAACGTAGACGTTTGGCAAAGCTATGCATTTGCAGCACCAGGATCAGATAATGGCCTAGAGAGCCCAGTAGCAATGATCGCATTACAAGGTACAGACATTGACGCTGAAAAAATCGAGGACAACTATGCTGAAATTGATACATTTACAAAATCTGAAGCTGTAATGGGTATGCCAGGTTATAAAGAAGAAAGCGGCACAATTTATATGATGCTTGCCTTCCTATTCATTATTTCAGCTGTAATTATTGCAGTATTCTTCTATGTATTCATTTTACAAAAAACACAACAGTTTGGTGTTATGAAAGCAATTGGTGCATCAGACAGCTTTATTAAAAAATCAATTATTTCTCAAGTATTCGTGTTATCACTAATCAGCATCATTGCCGGCATTGTATTAACGTACTTGACTGCTCTTGTTTTTCCAGAGGGAATGCCGTTTAGCTTAGACTTTAAAATGGTTATTTTATATGCCATTGTGTTATTAATTGTATCTGTTTTAGGTTCTGTTATTTCAGCCCGCCAAGTGACAAAAATTGATCCTTTAACAGCGATTGGGAGAGTGGAATAAATGCCAGGTTTAGTACTGAAAAATGTAACGAAAACATTCAAAGAAGGGTCTTCTACAGTAGATGCATTAAAAAATGTATCGCTTACAGTAAACCCGGGTGATTTCATCGCGATTATCGGTCCATCAGGTTCAGGGAAAAGTACACTTTTATCGATTGCGGGAGCATTACTTCAGCCATCGACAGGCGAAGTACTTGTTAACGGGACTGATATCGGCAAGATGAAGGAAAAAGATTTATCGGCTTTTCGCTTAACAGATGTCGGTTTCATTTTACAAACATCGAACTTAATTCCTTATTTAACAGTGTTAGATCAGTTGTTGCTTGTACGTAAAATGAAAGGCAAAGTTACAGTTGAAGATACAAAATTTGCAAAAACATTATTAACAGAATTAGGATTGGGCGATAAGTTCAACAAATTCCCGAATGAATTATCTGGTGGGGAACGTCAACGTGTTGCGATTGCTCGTGCGTTCGTGAATAATTCAAACATCATTTTAGCGGATGAACCAACAGCAAGTTTAGATTCTAAGCGCGCATTTGAAGTTGTAAAGCAAATCCGAAAAGAAGTTAAAGAACGTAACAAAGCAGCAATTATGGTAACCCATGATGAACGTATGCTGGAGTTCTGCGATAAAGTTTATCGTATGGAAGACGGAATTTTAACTTTGGAAGCATAATCAAATTTAATAATCTTTACCGTATTTAAAGTAAGCTCATACTTTAAATACGGTTTTTTTATTTTCATAAATTCCCCTTACTAACCATACGACTAACTATACTCAGTGAAAGGTGATATCGATGTGGCTACTAGGGTTTTTATGGACTTCTGCAGGTATATTCATTGGTGGCGTGCTCGCTTGGCTTTTTAAAGGAATTAACAAGAAAGCACATATTATTTATGCGCTTTGTACTGGGATTATTTTAGGTTTGATCAGTTTTGAGGTACTCCCGGAAGCGGTAGAGTCAGGCGGCTGGTTAAGTACGGTTATCGGATTCATTTTGGGGATGATGCTATTCAAATTGCTACATAGCAGATTGCATTTTAGAGAAGATAAAAGTCACACTGCAAAGAAATTATATATTCGAACTGGCCTATTATTGATGCTTAGTTTTGCGGTTCATAATTTACCGATTGGAATAACGTTAGGAGCCAATGAAGAACCAGGGCTTACAAAGGCCTTACTGCAAACTCTTTTATTTCATAGTATTCCCGAGGGAATAATTTTGTTTATGCCATTAGTTTTGGCTGGGTTAAGTCTATTTGCGATTTTATTAATTTCACTACTCGTATCGATTCCAGTTGCTTTAGGTGTTTTTATCGGTGGTTTTCTAGTTCATCCGTTCCTTAATACGATCTTCATGAGTTTCGCTATGGGGATGATCTTTACCGTTACCGTATCAGAAATCTTATATCCGGCACTTCATAAATCTACAGTACTAAAAGTTGTATGCTGCACATTAATCGGATTTGGACTAATCGGATATTACCTTCATTTACTTTAGAGTTATTAAAGGTGACTATCAATTTTAACTTATTTGGAAAATTATGTACTTGAATATGTTAAACTACTACATACAATCACGAACAAATGGAGGAAATTTATGGTCGATATAAAAAACTATGAATCATTCATGAAAATTGAAGCGATCCATAAAGGATGGTCGGACGATAAAAAGTACTATATTGAAACAGCTACAGATGAGAGGCTGTTACTGCGCATTAATGATATAGCAGAGTATGACAAAAAGAAAAGGGAATACGAAATTATAAGCAGTTTAGCTGAAAGAGGTTTGCCTGTTTCACACCCAGTTGATTTTGGAATATGCGACAACGGCAAAAGTGTCTATACGATTTTCGTATGGTGTGACGGTGAAGACGCGCAACAGATACTGCCGAACCTGACAGAAGCCGAACAGTATTCATTAGGGGTGAAATCAGGGCAAATACTGAAGGGAATTCACAGTATTCCTGCACCGGAAGAGCAGGAAGAATGGGCAACACGATTTAACCGTAAAGCGGACAGTAAAATTAAAATGTACAAAAACTGTGATGTGAAAATAGCGGGTGACGATAAAGTTATTCGGTATATTGAAGCGAACAGACACCTCCTCGAAGGCAGGGAGCAATGTTTTCATCATGGAGATTACCATGTTGGAAATATGATTATATCCCCCAAAAAAGAGCTATATGTTATAGACTTTAACCGCAGTGACTACGGCGACCCGTGGGAAGAGTTTAACCGGATAGTGTGGAGTGCCGATATGAGTCCGTACTTTGCCACAGGTCAGCTTAACGGATATTTTAACGGAACACCACCGATGGAATTTTTCGCATTGCTTGCATTTTATATAAGCAGTAATATGCTGTCATCCATTCCTTGGGCTTTAGATTACGGGGAAGAAGATTTGAACATCATGAAAAATCAGGCTAAAAATGTTTTGGAATGGTTTGACGGAATGAACAATCCCGTCCCAACTTGGTATAAGGGAGAATTAAATTTGGTTGATCAAAAGCTAGAGAGCAATAAATAGAATAGAACGGAGATGAAAAAATGGGGAAAGTATTTTGGATTCCACTAATTTCCTCCTTTGCGACGATAGCCGTATTATATTTTATCGGTTATTTAGCTGATATAAATTTTCTTATATTTAAAATTTCACTCTCACATACTGAAATAGCTTTGCTGCCAATCTTTGTGGGAGCAGCAGTAGGGATAATAACTGAACGGATGCTTAAGAGGAAGGAGGGGGAAGTTAAATGATTGCCTATTACTACGATCAGCTTCATACATGGGGAAAAGAGGATGACTTCTTCATGGAGCTTCTCCAATCAACAAAAGCTAAAAAGATAGCCGACTTAGGATGTGGTACTGGACGGGTAACGATAGAATTGGCAAAGGCGGGTTATGAAGTAACTGGAATCGATCCAAATGAAGAAGCCGTTCTTCGTGCTCAAAACAAAGCGCATGCACAATCGGTTTCATGGATAATCGGTGATAGTCAGGACCTGACAAGTAACTCATATGATGCAGTAATCATGACAGCGAATGTGGCGCAGGTTTTTATTTCGGAAGAGAGCTGGAATCGTGTACTGCAGGATGTATTTACAGCATTAAAGCCTGGTGGGCACTTTATTTTTGATGCGCGGAATCCTCAAGCAAAAGTATGGGAAGAATGGCAAAAAGATGAGACAGTAGACGAGCTTCAAGACGTTCATACAGGGGACCCGTTGCTGTACTGGGATGAATATGAAGGTCTAGATCGGAATGTTTTTACCTTTTATGAAAAAATCAAAAATGTTAATACGGATATTACATACGAAGCAAAGGTTCAGCTAATATTCCGTAGCTTTGAAGAAATTTCGTCCTCTCTTAAAGAAGCGGGATTTTCGACAGTGAACGCGTATGAAGATTTTAAATTACAGCCGGCTACGAACCAGGCAAAATCGTATGTCTTTCATTGTAAAAAATGATTTGAATGATAATAGAACAGGAGAGGATTTTTTGGATAACATACTGGAAAATGCTTATCAAATTTCGGGAGTGATCCTCCTCATATGTGGTGTATATTTTTATTGGCATTTTAAAAAGTTGAAGAAACAAAACAAGCTTACATCCTCAGAACGTGCGGTTTATATTATTACACGAATTGCGATGTTTGTTTTTGCAGGGAGCTATTTTCTTCTGTTTTTAAATAATTCATAATGGCTGGGACAGTTAAGTTTGTCCCAGCTACAGTATTAAAATAGTAAATCCGATATCACTTGGATAATTAAAAGGAAAAATATAATGGGGAGCAGAATTTCAACCCATTTTCCTTTTAAATAAGGAATGATTTTTAAACCAATATGTGAGCCGACAATCGATCCGACAGCTACCGGTACAGCGACTCCCCAATTAACAATGCCATAAAATAAGTAAAATAAAAAAGCAGTCGTACAGCTTGCAAACATTAAAAAGCGAGTCATTTCAGCAGCCATTACATAGCCGACTTGTTTCTTCAGAAAATAGGTAATGTTAAGAAGTGCAGACCCTGTTCCTAGCCCGCCATCATAGATGCTGATAAAAAACGGCGCGATTAAATTAGTTTTCTTTTCGATGTCCGGCTGCTCACTTACGACTTCTTTCTTCTTCCTTTTAATAACGAAAAAGAACATTACGATCAATACAGTACAGGCAACAATATTCATCGTCTGTTCCGCTAATCTTGTTGCTAAAAATGCCCCGCTTATTCCGCCGCTTGCAGCAATCAGCATAAAAGGAACCATTTTTTTCAGCGATACTCTTTTTTTCATTGTTAAAACAATAACAGTCGAAAATGAAGAAATGCCTGTTGCAAATTTATTAATCGCGACAGTAGCATGAATCGGAATTCCGACTAACAATAGAGAAGGAAGCAATACGAATCCAGCAGCCCCAAACATGACCCCTACAACAGAAGCAAGTATGCCAATAGCGAATAAAATGAGCCCGTCTACTGATAGCCACTCTATAAATAAATTCTCCATACAAATCCCTCCTAGTCTCAAAATACTGCTATACTACTCATAAAACAAATATATATATTTTGTGTATTCATAAATAGAAGTTATGAGTGGGGTGAGAAAATGAATTTACATACGCTAAGAATCTTCACAAATGTTGCGAAGCTAGGCAGTATAACAGAAGCAGCAAAACACCTTCATATCAGTCAGCCTGCCGTTACTGTGCAAATCCGTAAACTCGAAAGAGAAATCGGAGTTAAACTTATTGAAGGTAAAGGGAGAGGGATACAGCTAACATATGAAGGTGAATTTCTTTATGAGCAAGGGCTACGTTTATTTCATCTGGAAGAACAGATTGATGAAAAGTTTAAAAACTTTTTGGAAAAGAAAGAGAATATAAAAATCGCTTCTTCCTATATTTCAACGAATTATATTTTACCGCCAATCATTGCAGGCTATAAAACGGAAAATCCGAATATCGATATGTATGTTTCACTAGGAAATGTTCAATCTGTTGAACGTCTTGTTCTTGATTATAAAGTCGATTTTGGTTTCGTAGTGCAAAGCAATATAGGTCATGAAGATTTAAACTTCGAAAAAATAATGGATATTCCATTTTGGTTTGTTGTTCATCCAACACATCCTTTGGCAAATAAAGTAGTATCGATTTTTGAACTAAGTCAACATGATTTTATATATAGGGAACGAGGCAGTTCGACATTGGATTTGATGGAGGCTATTTTTTATACGCATAATTGCCCGTTACCGAGGTTCGGCTTACAAATAGAAGGTGTACTGGAATCGATTAAAGTTGTTGAAGCGGGATATGGAATGGCAATTGCTCCAGCATTCAGTGTAAAGGAAAAGTTATCGCAAGGCAGCATTGCACGCGTCTTTGTAGATCAGGTGGAAATCAGCCAGAGCCTGTTTTGCTGTACAAGAAAAGTGGATAAGATGGCGCATCCGTTTATTCAATATTTGAAAGAGAACTTAAGCAATTTAGATATTTAAATTGCTTTTTTTATATAAAAATCTATGCAAAAAAATTTTTTGAAATAGTAATCGCTTACAAAATTGACACACTTCAGATGATGGAATAATCTGAAAATATAACGTCTGGAGGTGTGAATAAATGAAATTTTTATCCAAACCTAAGCCTTATAAAGAAATCATTCCGAAAGTACTGCAAGTGATTTTGAATATTGGTTTAACAGTACTGGCGTTGGCTCTTTGCGTCATGCTCATTATCGAAATGGTCGAGCTTTTAAAATTCATATTCAATGGGGAAAAGCATGAATACAAATATTTTCTGGCTAAAATTTTAGTATTCTTCCTGTATTTCGAGTTTATCACAATGATTGTGAAGTACTTTAAAGAGGATTATCATTTCCCGCTCCGTTATTTTATGTATATCGGAATTACGGCAATGCTCCGGCTTATTATTGTCGAACACGATTCCGCAATCGATACACTCATTTTTGCAGGTGTGATTCTCATTTTGATTATTAGCTATTATATTATCAATATTACACCGAGAGAAAGGCCGAACAGAAAAACGTAAATTTCAACTTATACAAAAAGGCTAATCAATAAGGTTAGCCGTCTAGCCGTTGCAATCTAACTCCTGATAATTGATCTTCTCAACATTCAACTGCCACTTTCCGTTTGCATCCTTTGAAACAGCCATTTTTATTTTAATATCTTCAAATAAAATATCTCCATCTTTATATATCATCGTTACCCTAGCCACAGCATTTAAATAGCGTAAATCTCTATAGGAAGCTAACTATTTAACAGTTGAATTTTTACAATGAACTATAAAGTAGCAGAATTTCGAGGGTGGGACATAAGTAAAATGACCGTTAAATAACAGGAAGCCCTTTGTTAAATAACGGATATTTTGCAAAATTGATTGGAATGCAGGGCGACTCCTGCGGGAATAGCGTGACGCCTGAGACTACAGGCTCAGGCCACGCCCGCGGAAAGCGTCCCGGAATGGAAATCAATTTCAACGCTCAGCAAAAAAAAGCTATTTTTCTCTCAGAGAAAAATAGCTTTTTTGGATTATGTCCCAGTCGCTTATTGTAATTAAGAAACCCCTTCGCTCCATGTAGAACGTACGGAATGATTAGTCCTTTTCTTGTCACGCATTCTTAAATACATATTGTTAGATAGAAGTGCGATGATGATCAATACCGTTCCCACAATATCGAATACTGTTACCGCATTTCCCTGAATAATGGAAATGAACAGAGTTGTCACAGGAACAAAGTTGATGAAGAGTAATGCATTTAAAGGGGTTAGGTAGCTAACGCCAATGTTCCAGCCCAATAAAGCAATAACACCCGGGAAAATAATCATAAACAGTAAGTGGGGACCTACTGTGACTACATCATTAATAGCCGGTACCGGTACAGCGCCGAACATTGTTGCACCTAAAGTAACGAATAATGCCGTAACCGTTCCAAGTAAACAGCTCAATGTCGAATAGCGCAAAGCAGACCAATGACTGAATTCATTGGCACCCATTGTATAAATAACCCAGCCAACGACAGCAATAAAAATTAATAGTGATGGGATAAACTGACCCGTCGTGCCTAAAAATGCCTGGAGATCACCTTTTGTAATGACTAATACCGCCCCGACAAATGACAGCAATACACAGAGTAATGTAAATAGGGATGGCCGGTGTTTAAAAATCATCCATGAAATTACAATCGAAATCATCGGCATCAGCGATTCCATAATTGAGGCCGTCATAACACCTGATTGGCCGAGTAAATCTTCGCCCCAGAAAATAAGCAAATTATAGATTGTAAAGGCCATTGTACCGAAAAACCAAAGCTGAAGACCTTTTCCTTCCATACGGAAAGCGCTCTTTCCTTCTTTCCATAATAGCAGTGCAACCAAAATGATTGTTACAGCGCCATATCGGAAAATTGTAAAGTAAAACGGATCTATATGTTTAAACGCATCATGTGCTACCGGAAACATGGCACCCCATGATACTGCAGCTATAAAACAAAGAATGGAACCTATAAAAACACTGTTTTTCAATCTTCTTTACCTCTTTCATTCAATTAATATCTACATCATCTTACAATTGAAATGGTATCTCGTAAAATGAATAAAAAACATTGTTAATATCATATTTTTTGATACCATAATAGAAGGATGGTGAAAAGTGTGGAGTTTAAAGACTTGGAAATTTTCCAGCTCGTTGCAGATAAAGGTACGGTTACAGAAGTCGCAAAAGAGTTGAATTACGTACAATCGAATATTACATCAAGAATACAAAAGCTTGAAGCGGAGTTAAATACACCATTGTTTAACAGACATCGTCGAGGAATGATATTAACTCCCGAAGGAAAGAAACTGTTGGCCTATAGTGAAAAGATATTAATGCTGACAGAGGAAATGAAACGCGCCGTCCTGAATAAAGATGAACCAGTCGGCAAACTTGAAATCGGTACAGTAGAAACGGTTTATCATTTACCGAACATCTTGTCTACCTATATAAAAAGCTATGAAAATGTAGACTTGTCACTTGTAACAGGCGTCACTGAGAAACTAGAAGAAAAAGTATTGAATTATAAATTGGATGGTGCATTTATTACGGCTTCAAATGTTCATCCGGATCTTGAAGCATATGATGTATTCGATGAGGAGCTTGTCCTCATTACAGAACCTCGTAAGAAGACGTTGGAGGGGCTGAAAGATGAACCGTTCCTATGTTTTAAAAAAGGCTGTGGTTACCGGGCTCGTCTGGAAAAGTGGTATGAGCACGAAGGTGCGATGCCCGAAAAAGTGATGGAATTCGGAACGCTGGAAACAATTATACGCAGTGTTGCAATGGGACTTGGTGTATCATTTGTTCCGAAATCAGCGGTAGCTCACCTGGAAAAAAGCGGAGAGATTACTTGTCATCAATTGCCAAGTGAATTCAGCAAAGTGAAAACAGTCTTTATCCGCAGGGCAGATGCGTACTTAACGACAACTATTGAAAAATTTATTGAAACAATTCAACATAATCGACAGTTAATCTAAACATCATTCACTAGGGTTTAATGTTATAAATAAATTTAAAGCAATTGCTGCATTTTCATCGCAGCAATTGCTTTTTCTTTTTGACCATTTCTTACGAGTGGAAAGTATGATTTAAAGAGATATGAAGACATTATAGTTGTGCTTAAAAAATATGAAGGATTTATCTCATTTGATACAATTCATTTAAAATAGATGCTTAGGAGTGGTTACCATGAGACAAAAACTAATGGACATGCTGGAAGTTCGTAAAAATGAAATCATTCAAATCCGGAGACATTTACATCAGCATCCCGAAGTATCGTTCCAAGAGGAAAACACCGCACAATATATTCTCGATTTTTATAAAGGAAAAGATGTAGAAATTCATTCAAACGTAGGGAACGGTTATGGAATTATCGTTACGATTAAAGGCGGAAAACCAGGCAAAAATATCGGGCTTCGCGCAGACTTTGATGCACTGCCGATTACTGAAGAAGCCGATGTTCCGTTCAAATCGGTAAATGAAGGGGTCATGCACGCATGCGGCCATGACGGACATACCGCCTATTTGCTTGTATTGGCGGACTGTTTAATCGAGTTGAAAGATGAGATTGCAGGAACAATTAAAATTATTCACCAGCATGCAGAAGAAGTTCCGCCGGGCGGAGCGAAAAGTATTGTAGAGTCAGGGCTTCTCGATGATTTAGATAATGTTTTCGGGATTCACTTGCTGCCTATGGGACCTGCAGGATTTGTCGGTTATAATTCAGGTTTTGCGTTCAATGGCCGTGCGTACTTGAAACTGAAAATTCAAGGACGTGGCGGGCATGGTTCCTCACCGCATTTGGCAAACGATGCGATTGTTGCCGGTGCCCATTTTGTCACTGCAGCACAAACAATTATTAGCCGCCGATTAAGTCCGTTTGATATCGGTGTAATTACAATAGGATCATTCGATGGTAAAGGGACATTCAATGTCATTAAAGACAGCGTGGAACTGGAAGGCGATATTCGCTATATGACGATTGAAACGAAAGAAAAGATTGAAGCGGAAGTAAAAAGATTAGTAAGAGGTCTCGAAGAACAATTTGGTGTTACTTGCGATTTGACGTATGAAAATGACTACCCGCCATTATATAACGATCCGGAGCTAACGGCGAAAGTCGCGGGTTATTTAATAGATGCGGATGATCCGGACATTAAAGAGGTGAAGGAAGTACCACCAATGTCGCCATCTGAAGACTTTGCCTATTATGCGGAAAAGTTCCCTTCTTGTTTCTTCTATATTGGCTGTACGCCAAAAGGAGTGGAAAAACCTTTCTACAATCATCACCCAAAATTTGATATCGATGAGGATGCACTTCTAGTAGCAGCAAAAGCAGTGGGACAGGTTGTTGCCGGCTACTATGAAGAATAAAATTTATAAAAGTTTCGGATTCATGCCGAGGCTTTTTTTATTGGATAACATCTATACCGAACATCTCATGCAACAACTGTATATACTAATTTGATGCGTAAAAACGAACGAGAGAAGGGTGTGTTCAAGTGCTTAAAGAATGGCATGAAGAAGTTGAGGCAGTATACGATCAAGTGGTTGCTTGGAGAAGACATTTGCATGAGAACCCTGAACTGCCATTTCAAGAGGTACAAACGGCGAGAATGGTCGGTGATATTTTAGCTGGGTATGGGATTGAAGTTCAACGGAATGTTGGCGGGCATGGTGTAGTCGGTATATTAAAAGGGGGAAATCCAGGGCCAAACATTGCACTAAGAGCTGATATGGATGCATTGCCGATTCAACAGGAAAATGACGTTCCCTATAAATCGCAAGTACCGAATGTTATGCACGCATGTGGTCATGATGCACATACGGCAACATTGTTAGGGGTGGCAAAAATATTAAGCAAATATCAAGATCAGTTACATGGTACGGTTAAATTTATATTTCAACCTGCTGAAGAACAATTTCCGGGTGGAGCCATTCAAATGATAGAAGAAGGTGTACTGGAAGGGGTAGATGTGATTTTCGGTAATCACTTACTATCTTCTGTTCCATTAGGTAATTTTACGGTACCTAAAGGGAGTGCAACGGCTTCCAGCGATTATGTAAAGATTAAAATAATCGGTAAAGGTGGACATTCTTCTGCTCCCCACACTTCAGTCAATCCGATTGTGATAGGTGCACAAATCGTCAATCAAGTTCATCTGTTGTTGAGCCAAAAAGTTGATCCAGTACAACCAGTAGTAGCGGCGATTACTATGTTCAATTCCGGTGTAGCAATAAACATAATACCGGAAGAAGCTACAATCGCGGGGACGGTCCGTACATTTAACCAGGAACAAAGGGATAATGTCAAAACGATTTTAACGCATATTCTCAACAATGTCACAGTAACTTACGGGGCCACTTATGAGCTGGAATATAAGAGGGGGTATCCGCCATTAGTTAATACGGATAAAGAAGCAGAAATTGTAAAAGACTTACTGAATAATATCGACCATTTAAGTGTAATTGAAATCCCTCCTATTATGGCAAGTGAAGATTTTGCCTATTATCTCCAACATGTTCCCGGAATATATTTTTATACTGGTTCAGCTACAGAGGACCCCGCCACGCAATTTCCTCATCATCATCCCAAATTTAATATCGATGAACGGGCAATGAAAAATTCTGCGAAAGGATTTCTAAGTATTGTCCATCATTATTTAATTCCAGAGGATGCTTAACATTTTTCTGTTTTGAAACCTTTTCCAAATTAAGAAAGTATAAAGGAGAAGGGGGAATGAATATGAAATACTTTTTTATTGGTACAGGACTATCTCTAATCGGTATTTTGCTAGCTATTATTATTTGGGATGTTCATATGATTTCCAATATTACGAGCGGGATTGGTTTTATCTTTTTAATTGTGGCATGCCTTTTTTCCGGGGCGTTCGTAAATGGTGACCGGATGAGGGCAAACTTGGCAATGGAAACGAAAGAAAGCTGGGTTCAAAGAAATAAGATTGCTTGGTGTTCCCTCATAATGGCAGTTCCTAACTTTGTCGTTGCATTCATTTTTTACTATTATTTAGGCTATTAATTTATCTCTCAAAAACATTACCATTATATACTTGTATTCATATAAATTCAGTTTAAGTAATATGTTAATGTATTATAGATTTTGGAGAAGTGGGGTTAACTAGATTGAAGGTACTTCAATTAGCATTTTTATTAATTTTTGCAGTTTGTTTTATTACTGTAACGCCAGCATCGGCAGCAGTAAAAACAATCGATCAGTATTACATGGATGATGTAAGTTATGAACATGGCGCATATGAGCAGTTGGAACGTTTCTTGTATGCAAATATTATCGATGGATATGAAGAACCAACAGTTTATGAAGAAGATGGGGAAGTATACGAATATACTTCAATTCTTTTAAAGCCCGAAACTAGTATTACGCGTGCACAGTTTACAAAGATTTTAGTGAACGCAATGAATTTAAAAAACGGGGATTTAAAAAAAGAGTTCCCTGATGTAAACAGTTCTGCCTGGTATTATGATTTTGTCCATATTGCCAGCAGTCAAGGCATCATTACCGGGAAAGAAGACGGTACGTTCAAACCGAACGATAAAATTACACGTGCACAAATGGCAGCGATGATTTATCGTGCATTTAATGGCACAGTGGATTTCTCGAAAACAGGGAAAATGTTTAACGATGTAAATCCGAATAGCTATTCTTACGAAGCGATTGTTAAAACTGCAGGTGCTGGTATTGTAAATGGCTACGGAGAAACATTTAAACCGAATGATTATGCAAAACGTTCTCATGCAGTATTGATGATTGACCGTGCACTGCATTTAGAGAATGGTGAAGCAACAGATGAAGCTTCAATTATTGCCACAGTAAATCGCTATATTGATCAAGAGTTTGAGTTTTCTTCAGACACAGAAAATGTTGAAGATATGGATGCGCTTTATCGCGAAACGACAACAGGTTACTATTTAGCTTATTCACTTGATAGTCAATTGCTGTTGGAAGACGCAGACTTTTCAACTGGTTCAAGTTCATCTCAAAAAGTCGGCGAGTATTCTAGTGAGCTGATTACGCTGAATAAACGTTTTGCAGCAGTAAAAATTGATGATTTGAAAGTTCATATTAAGATGACTGATCCTGAAATCAACTTTAATCTTGAAATGACATTAGACTTATCCGGAACGGCTTATTTAAAGAAAACAGATGACGGCCTATGGAAAATCTATAATTTGGTCTATGATGAAGAAGATTATGATAATATGCTAACTGCTGCGGCGGCAATGGAAGAATAGTGAAAATTCCCCTTTCTATTTAGTAGAGGAGGGGATTTTTTCATGGAAAAATGTTGATCTGATGATAGAATGGTATTTTGAAAATTGAAATATTTCTATATCATTATTTAGTATATAATACTTATAAAGGGGAGATGGATGATGCATACAAAATTACAAGCAGTAGTAGATACGATGGAGTTATATCAGGCAACTTTTCCGGAAGATGCATGTATCGTTGTAGCGAATAAATCTGAGGTTATCGGATATCAGCCAGGTCAGGTCATTGATTTGAAAATTGCTGTAGGGATGAAACTGGAGAACTTCCGAGGGACCGTTACAGAGCGGGCGTTAACATCCCAACGTTTTTTAAGAAAAGAAAAAGGTCCTGAAAAATTTGGGTTTGCTTATATTTCAACAGCACAGCCTATTTTTGATAACGGGGAAATAATTGGGGTCGTAAGTGCCATTATTTCAAATGAAAAAATGGATTCTATGCGCCAATTAGCCACAGAGTTATCGAGTGCAGTAGAGGAAATGACAGCGACGAATGAAGAGTTAACCTCAGCGAGCATGGATGTTTCAAATCGTTTGGACGGGCTTGTCACATCTACAGAAACGATGACCGCAGATATAGGGGAAATTAATCAAATGGTCGAGCTTGTAAAAGGGATTGCATCGAAATCACAAATTTTAGGATTAAATGCATCAATTGAGGCTGCCCGTTCTGGTGAGCATGGAAGAGGCTTTGCAGTTGTAGCGAAGGAAATTCAAAAAATGGCGCAGAACAGCAAAGAAAGCGCAGAAAAAATTGCTGCGCAGTTAAATAATATTCGTGTTTCCATTGAAGATGTAAATGGAACGACAAGCCAAATCGCAGCGTTTACAGAACAGTTTGCAACAAGTATGCATGAACTGAACGATGCATATGGAAGTGTGAATGGCACGGCAGAAAAGCTGTTGGAGATTAGTGAAGTAAAATAATAGAATCGAACAACCACTCCGAAAGATGATCGGAGTGGTTGTTTTTAATTTATATTCAATCGGCTTTTTATAAGTTCATGTTTTAAAAATGCCGCACCTGTAGCAATGAGAATTGTAATTAAAATGATCACAATACCAATTGCCGCAACTAACGGAGGCAGTGCATTTGTATAATCGAGTAGAAAGAAACCCGAAATGTACAAAGTAAGAATGGCATAGGCGCAATATTTAATATAGTTTAACCCCTGTTCAAGACGACTGGAGAAAACAGACTCCCGCTCAATAATAGTAATCATCTTCAAAGTTTCATAAAGCGCATAAAAAAACGGAATAGCGGTCGCATACATACCAAGCAAAATCGGATATTGAAGGTAAGCAACTTCCGGATTTAAATGCGCAGTTTCCTGAGCTAACCACGGTAAAACAAATACACATAATAACAACACAAGTATACCCGTTGAAATAATAACAGTTTTTAAAAAGATTGAGTTTAATTTCCGCATGTTAATCCTCCTCTTTTTTCCGCAATATATACTATAGACGTCGGAAAATTCGGAAAGTTTCTGAGTGCATAAAGCGATTTACTGCTCCTCTATATTCCATTAATTGTTACAATAAGTAAAAGAGGTGAATGGAATGTTTGATACAGATGCGTATAAAAAAATAGAAAAGAATAGAAAACATTTCTTGATTTTTAATCTCATTACGATTCTATTTTTTACGGGAATATCTTTTACTTTTGTTATTCCAAGTTTAAAGGGATTTGATTTAGGCTCTACATTGATAGTGTTTCTAATCTATATTGTTGTTGCAAATGTTTTTGTAGGGATTTTTGTTCACAAAATAGAATTGGTTTTCTTAATTTCGTTGTTATTCAGTGCTCTTGGAATGGGCTGGCGTCTATGGCTTGAGTGGGGGGAATTCAGTTTAGTCGAACATACAAACATTGTTGTGATGATAGGTTATCCATGTATTACAGCACTTGTAATCACACTAATTTATGCTGTTTCAGAAAAGTTCAAAACGAAAAAGATCGTCATGATAGATAGGGAATAGAAGAGATTCATAAAATCAGAAAGGTGGATATAAATGGAGTTTCGATTGGCTACTACAGAAGATATGGAAATATTAATAGATTTACGCAAACGATTATTAGTGGAGGAAGGGCAAACAGTATCTTCCAATATCGATGAACAATTAAGAAGCTTCTTTGATAAGCAATTAAACTCTAATCAATTTGTTCAATGGATTATCGAGGAAGAGAAACGTGCGATCGCTACAGGGGGCATTCAGTTTATTTCTTTTCCCCCTAGTTATTCCAATCCTACAGGAATTCGCGGCTATATTTTAAATATGTATACAGTCCCGGAAAGCAGGGGTAGAGGGCTTGCCAAACAGTTGGTGGAGCGGTTGCTGGCAGAAGCACAAGAAAGAAATGTGCACCACATATTTTTGATTTCCTCACCGATGGGAAAACCGTTATACAAAAAAATCGGTTTTAAGGAAAATGATATTTATATGGAATATTTCATTAAATAGTTTAGGGGATGAGGAAATGATTTTAGAAACGGAAAGACTCATATTAAAGCCATATGAAATTGAATTTGCGGATGCTATTTATGAAGTGGTAAAGCATAGGGAAATCGCGGATACGATGGTCATGATTCCGCATCCGTACCCACGGGAAGTCGTTGATCAGTGGATTTCCTATTTGCAAAAAAGCTTTGAGCAAGGGACAGCCTATGAGTTTGCTGTGTTTTTAAAAGAGAACGGCCGCTATATCGGGAATTGCGGACTCGTAACAGTTTCAAAAAACCACCGTAATGCAGAGGTAGGTTATTTTATCGATGTCGCAGAGTGGGGTAACGGCTATGCAACAGAAGCGTGTAAAAAAATAATAGATTACGGATTTCAGGAACATCAGTTAAATCGAATTTACAGCCGTTGCATGGTTAGAAATGTCGCATCAAGAAAAGTAATGGAGAAGTCCGGCATGGTGTGGGAAGGACGCCACAGACAGGAGTTTTTAAAGGACGATATATATGAAGATATGGATTACTTAGCTATTTTAGCTGAAGAATATTTTAATTAGAGTATGCAGGCTTAAAGAAACATTCTATTAATGGCAGGGTTTTAAATTTTCTATCTAGAACCTTTTAAAATAAGCGATAATGATACTTTTAAAAGGACTGATGAAATTGGAACAAATTCAGCAGAAAATAAATACAACGCCAAAACATATTGTGTCTGCCGCAACAATTGTACTGAACAGTAAAAATGAGATTCTGCTTATAAAAGGACCTAAAAGAGGATGGGAAATGCCTGGCGGTCAAGTAGAAGAAGGCGAATCTTTGACTGCTGCAGCGATTAGGGAAACAAAAGAGGAATCGGGAATTGACGTAGAAATACTTAAATTCTGCGGTATTTTTCAAAATGTAGAGAAATGTATTTGCAATACACTTTTTCTGGCAAAACCAATCGGGGGGACACCGACAACTTCACCGGAAAGTCTGGAAGTCGGTTATTTCCCCATGGAAAAGGCATTGGAAATGGTGACGGCCGGAAACTTTCGCCAAAGAATAGAATATTGTTTAGATGCAACGAAACACCCGTTTTTCATAGATTTTTAAATGAAGAATCCTTGAGGCGATTTGTACCGTGAAGGAGGTTTTTCTGTGAAACAGTTATTCTTTGGATTAGGTATTTCCCTAGTATGTCTAACAGGATGTTCTACAAATGAGAAGGGATCTGTGTCCAGTGAAAGGAATAGTTCGCAAACGTTGGTGCAATACGAAACAATCTCTGCTAATTTAGAGGCACCATGGGCTATTAATAAACTTGGGGACGCTTTTTATATAACGGAGCGAACAGGGCATATTGCAAAAGTGGAGCAAGGAGAAGTGACAAGGCAGGAAGTGAAGCTTGAAAGAATGCTTTCCACTGCTTCAGAGGCAGGGCTTCTTGGCTTTGTATTAGCACCGGATTTTGAACAATCAAATGAGGCATATGCGTATTATACGTATGAAAAGGGGAGTGACCAATTTAACCGGATTGTATTGCTTTTCCTTGAAAATAATAAATGGCTGGAAAAAAGTGTACTTCTCGATGGAATCCCTAGTGGTACGTATCATCACGGAGGACGTGTGAAAATTGGTCCGGATCAGAAGCTTTATGCGACAGCAGGTGATGCATCGAATCCTCAAACAGCACAGGACTTGTCTACACTCGGCGGAAAAATATTGCGCCTGAACTTAGATGGGAGCATTCCGGACGACAATCCTTTTCCGAATTCATACGTATACAGTTACGGACATCGAAACCCGCAAGGTATTACGTGGTCACCGGACGGCACAATGTATGCAAGTGAGCATGGACAAAGCGCAAATGATGAAATCAATAAAATTGAAGCTGGGCAGAATTATGGCTGGCCATCAATAGAAGGAGAACAAACGCAGGAAGGATTCATATCTCCTTTATTTACATCAGGTAGTGAACATACATGGGCCCCTTCCGGTATGGCATTCTTCAACAACAAGCTATATGTTGCGGCACTGCGGGGAACAGCAGTCCTTGAATTTGATTTGCAGACAAAAGAGGTAAAAGAAATCGTCAATAATATGGGAAGAATCCGCGATGTCTGGATTGAAGATCATACATTGTATTGGATTACGAATAATACAGACGGGCGCGGTACACCAGGAGAAAAAGATGATCAGCTGTACAAGCTTGAGCTATAGCAAAAGGAGTGTAAAAGTGAAATAACTTTTGCACTCCTCTTTTTGTCGTTGCTGTTATTCTGACTGTTCATCCCAAAACAGTTCATCCAAAGTCTTGTTTAATGTTCTGCATATGGCGATACAGACACTTAATGTCGGATTATACTTGCCAAGCTCGATGAGACCAATTGTTTGGCGTGTAACCCCAACCTTTTTTGCGAGTTCATCCTGTGATAGATCATGTTCAATTCGAGCCATTTTCAAGCGAATATTTTTCATCGTTTTCGCCCCGCATCATCATCTTCAAGCATTTTACGGTTCACTTTTTGACTTTTATTCAATGCGCTTTTATAGGCACCAAATAAAAGCAGTAAATAGAATGGAACGTAAATCATAAGCGAAACAATAAACACTATAAAGAAATATTCAATTGCTTGAGCAGAACTGTCCGCATATTGGTATGCACTGTTAACTCCCATGAAAAGTGCGATGATCAGACCTAAACCAATACCGACAATAAGCTGTTTTGTACTGTATGAAAACTTACTGTTGGCATCATGAAGTTCAACTTCATCCGAAAATACCCCGAGTTGCGCCGAACGGAAGCCGTAATATAAACTCCCACATATTAAAATGACCATTTCTGTTGCAACAGACTCCATACTTATTCCGGAAAGGTAAAATTTAACCGCAATTGAAGCGATAACAATGATTATCGTAAGTATATAGATTTCCCGGTAAATTTTATTTTGCGTGTTGTACACACGCTCATCCACTATCTTTTTGTTCCAAAACCCCATTTTATCCCCTCCATATTTGTTTTTGTTAATCTCATTATACATTATATAATTCATAATGCAATTTATATATGTCATTTTGTAATTTATTTTATTCAATTGCAATAAAAAAACCATGACTGCTAATGAAGGCAGTCACGGCATATGTTCTTTGATTATTTAACAATACCTAATGAGTCGAGCGGGTAAAAACGGATCGATGTAGAGCCGAGAATTTGATCTTTTGAGACTAACCCGATGCGTGGATCTCGGCTGTCACTACTTTTACGGCGGTTATCACCCATAACAAAATAATAGTCATTCGGAATTTCTGATACACCAGCTATATCTTCCAGTGTGAAATCGAGAGTCAAATCACCAGGATCGTTAAGAGCAGACTTATATTCATCCAAATAAGGTTCGTCGATTTCCTGACCATTTATATAAAGTACATCATCTTTATATTCGATATGGTCACCTGGAAGTCCGATAATCCGTTTAATAAAATATTCGCTTTCCAGACCATCAAACACAATGACATCGAATCGATCAAAATCATGAAGCGATTTTCCGATTTTATTGACGATAATCCGGTCTCCGTCTTCATATGTCGGCATCATGGAAGCACCTTTCACATCAATTGGAGTGAAAATAAACATTCGAATAGCTACAACAAACAAGGCGGTTATGGCGATAACTTTAATCCATTCAAAAAGCTCATTTTTTTCTTTTTTCATTTTCTATAACACCTCCTTAAAGAACCTAGCAGCTTGAGTTGAAATTATTTTACAACCCCATGAAGCTTTAATGCTTCCACAAACACATCCGCAATGTTCAACATAGACTGTTCATCAACATCAAATCTTGGATGATGATGCGGGTAGATGGCATCGATCTCCGGATTGCCGCCGCCTGTGAAGAAAAACGTGCCGGGCTTTTCCTGTAAATAATAAGTGAAATCTTCTGCGCCCATACGAGGTGGAGCATTCAATACTTGCAAGTCCGGCAAGTTTATTGAGACAGCTTCGCGAAGCATAGCTGTTTCGTTCGGGTGATTATATACGGCGTCATAGCCGCGAGTATATTTAAATTCAAGTGTAGCACCGTACTGAATTTCAATCGCTTTGCACAAATTGTTCAAATTTTGCTCTACCATATCGCGAATTGCCGGATTGAATGTACGCACTGTTCCTGTTAAATGTGCTTTGTCTGGGATGACATTGCCGACTGTGCCACTTTCAATTTTTCCAATTGTAATAACAGCAGATTCAATCGGATCAGTATTTCTGCTGACGATTGGCTGCACACCAAATACAAATTGTGCCGCTGCAACAATCGGGTCTACTGTTTCGTGAGGAGATGCGCCATGCCCGCCTTTACCTTGAATCGTAAGTTCAAAAAAGTCGGCTGCTGCCATTGCGTAGCCTTCACAAAACAGCACAGTGCCTAATTCGCTCCACGATGAAACATGAGAACCGTACACATAGTCGACACCGTCAAGACATCCTGCTTCTACCATTGCCTTTGCACCACCTGGTACGACTTCTTCCGCAAATTGATGGATGAATACGATATTGCCATGAAGTGCGTCACGGTTATCAGCAAGTGATTTTGCCAACCCGAGTAGTGCAGCTGTATGGATATCATGACCACAAGCATGGCTTACTCCATCGACTTGCGATTTGTAAGGTACATCTTTTTCATCTTGAATCGGTAGTGCGTCAAAATCTGCGCGGAACGCAATTGTCGGTCCATCAAAGGCACCTTTTAAATAGCCTACAACGCCATTACCCCCAACATTCTCTTTCACATCAATCCCATAGGAACGAAGCTTTTCGGCAACGAGTTTTGGTGTATTCACTTCTTTAAATGACAGCTCCGGATACATATGCAGATGTCTTCGGATTTCTATCATATCCTCATAGTTTGCTTGCAGTTTCTCTTTTACGCTCATCTTCTCCACCCCTGAAAAATTATTCGTTATTCAATGCTTCCCATTCTTCTCTAAGTAACCCCATGCGTATCGAGTCATAATAATGCCCTTCGTAATAGCGAACTTTACGGATTTTGGCTTCAAGCTGCATCCCCAGTTTTTCACCTACACGAATCATGCGTTCATTGCCTGACCATGTCGTGAAGCCAACACGCACTAATGGCATTGTATGAAATAAATGTGCAATCCATAATTTTAGTGCCCGTGTTCCAATACCTTTTCCCCATGATTGTCCCTCATGCAGGACGATGCCCATTTCAAGCCACTTTGACGGTTCGTGTTCCCAGTAGTAGGAGATAATCCCACGGACACCCCCCGATACTTCAATAACCCACATGCTAGTATTTCCGATCCAATCATGCATTGTTTCGATAAATTGTTCATATGGAATCGCTCTATGCGGATAATACGGTGCATCCCATTTTTTCCATTCTGGCTGCTCATCTTTATAAATGAGTTCCCATAAACGGTCCATATCTTGTTCTAAAATTGGTCGTATGATTAGTTCCTGGTCTGTATACATTGTTTTCCTCTTTTCAAATAATTTTCTGTTTATAATGGATTGAAAAGAGTGGAAAGATTACTTTTCAATCACGTTCGTAAATGTTCTCATTTTTATCAATCCTTTCAATGGAAATTACTATTATTTTATCAGAATATTCCAGTAAAAGTAGAAATTGTTGAACTTTAATAGAATATTTAAGTAAAAAATTGGATAGATTTCAAATGAAACTGAGACCAACTGAAAGTAAAAAATATAAAGAAAAAGTAAAAAATTATAAAAAATAGTCGAAATTATCTAAAAGAACTACCAAAATCAATAACTAAGAACTATAATTATGGTTTGAAGAATGCAAATTTTTAGAAAATATATTAGAAAAGAATCACTAAATAGAAGTTGGTGAATAGATGGTGAAAACAGAAGATACAAATGTGCTAAGTTCAATGCAGCTAACAGTAGAGGAATTACAAAATATTAAAGTTGCATTAGACGAGTCGTCCATTTTGGCTGTTACAGATCAACGAGGCATTATTACAATGGTAAATGACCGATTTTGTAAAATTTCCAAATATGAACGTTGTGAACTCATTGGCAAAGACCACCGACTTTTAAATTCTGGCTATCATCCTAAGAAATTTTTTAAGGAAATGTGGCGTACGATCGGTTCTGGTAAGACATGGCATGGGGAAGTATGCAATCGCGCAAAGGATGGTTCAACATATTGGGTACAGACGACGATTGTGCCTTTTTTGAATGAGAAAGGAAAACCGTATCAGTATATTTCGATTCGTAACGATATTACGGCACAAAAGAAAATTGGGGAAATGATACATATTGCACACCATGATGATTTGACAGGTCTGCCAAATCGCCGGATGTTACTTAATGATTTAAAAACACTGATCGAAGTTGAGCAACAACCGTTTTCACTTATGTTATTTGATGTGAACCGTTTCAAAAATATTAATGATGGCTTAGGTCATCGTGTTGGAGATATGTTTTTAGTAGAAATTGCAGAGCGAACAAAAACGTTGAATAGTCCGCTTCAGACTTTTTACCGTTTAAGTGGGGATGAATTTATCTGTATATTAAGAGATTCAGACCTGTTAGAAAGTACTGCAGAAAATATACAGGCGTTATTTAAACACCAATTCAATTTAAATAACCATGCGTTTTATGCATCGATCAGCATCGGGGCGGTAAATTACCCGGAACATGGGCACTCAGCGCAAGATATTTTAAAATATGCAGATATTGCGATGTATGAAGCGAAAAAAAGCAACAATAAAGGTTTTGTCGTCTATAAAAAACAACAGCGCTTTTCACATAACCAGCTACTGACATTGGAAACAAAGTTACATGATGCCATTAAAAATGAGGCATTTGAACTGTATTACCAACCGAAAGTGAATCTCCAAACGAACAAAATTGAAGGTATGGAGGCACTGATTCGCTGGTTTGATGATGAGCTTGGTTTTGTACCTCCGGATCAGTTCATCCCATTTGCAGAGGATTTCGGGCTGATTAGTGATATTAGTGAGTGGGTTATTGCTAAAGCCGGTCGTCAAGTAACAGAATGGAATGAACAGTATAATTTAAATCTTCGCGTAGCAGTAAATATTTCGCCTAGTCATTTGAAAGCAGATAACTTTATCGAGCGCTTAAATCATATTTTATTGCAGCATGAAATTTCACCAAGCGCGCTGGAAATCGAGATAACAGAAATGAGTTTTTTAGATCAAAATTCAGATTTGCTCCATACAATTAAGCAATTGAATGAAATGGATATTACGTTAGCTATTGATGATTTTGGGACTGGCTACTCTTCATTGAGCTATTTAAAAAAGTTCCCGGTAGACTTATTAAAAATCGATCGTACATTTATTCATGAAATGTATAAAAACAATGCAGACATTGCGATGGTTTCTGCGATGATTTCTTTGGCCCGCGCACTTAATTTAAAAGTAGTGGCAGAAGGTGTCGAAGAACATGAAGACTTACACCTTTTACGGGAGTTTGACTGTGAATTTGTACAGGGTTACTATTATAGCCGCCCATTGACGATCGATGACTTTTCGCAACGTTTAAGCGAAAAGGGGATACTCGTATAAAAATCCACGCAGATTGATCTTTCAATTTGCGTGGATTTTTTTATGGTATGAGTGTAATACTTGGATTAATTTCGAGAAGTTTTTTTACAAACAGTTCCTTATCTTTTGGAGAGACAAGAATGATTTGAATATGCGGGTCAAAGGTAATTTCTATCCGGTCAATTGACATAGCCGGAGCTGATAGAGGATTTTTCGATGGGCGTAAGCTTCGGATTTGGTTGATGGGAATACGCTTTTTATAAATCCCGCCGTAAACGATGAGTTCATCCTTTTCGATAACGTATTTTGTACCAAAAAACAGGATGCATAATAGGACAATTATAAGTGCCGTAACAAGCAGCAAAACAGCACTTGGTTCAGTAATGATCCCGTATATCATCGAGATGGGCACAAAAATAAAAACTATAGCTATCCAAATATCCACTTTTGATTTAAAAATCATGAAACGGCCCCCTTCTCCTTATAGCTTATAACATAGAGGCAGAAATTAAAAATACAATTCTAGTAATAGGGGATAGGTTATTTAATTCCATATTTTCGATCCAATGTTACAAGGCGCGCATCGTCATTCGGACGGTTCATGACTAAGTCGGCAATAATTTGAGAGCCAAGCATACTATAAACCGTACCGTTACCGCCAAATCCGAGCAGGTAATAGTGATTCGGCTGTTCTGGATGCTGTCCGATAAAAGGGAGATGGTCTAAAGACTCGCCGAAGGAAGCACAGTATTTATATGGGGCATGGAAATTTTCATCAGGCAATAACTCATGTAGCTTATCCAGCAGCACGTTAGCCATTGCATCCACTTTTGTTTCATTTTTGGCAGGATCGGCTTTCTTTTCGTCTAATCCGCCGATTACTACACGGTGATCTACCGTCTTTCGCATATATAAATACGGGCGAGCTGTTTCCCAAATGAGTGCATTTTCATACCAGCCTTCAAAGCCGGGTTTTTGCTCTGTCACAATCGCATAAGAACGGTTAATGTCAGCCCCCTTCATTTTTCCGTAAGGAAGACGCTCATACCCGGTCGTGTATACAATGCGGGATGTTGTAAAGGTTCCGTTCATAGTGTGCAAAGTGATCTCATTTCCCTCATCTTCAATCACATTGGCATACGTATTTTCAAATAAATCGAGTCCTTTTGCAATCAGCTGCTCAGTTAGTGAAACAACGAACTTATAAGGATTTATTTCTGCATCATTTTGTGTGTACAAAGCGGCAGGAGCTTTAAATGGCAAGCGCTTTTCTACAACTAATTCATTCCAAAATTCAGCAGGGAATCCGTTCTTCACCAACATTTCACATTCCTTTTCCAGCTTTGATACATCTTTTTTTTCACTGGCAAAACAGATGCTGGGACGTCGTATAAAATCTGCAGTATCTTTTAGAGGTTGTGCAATTTTTTCAATCTCGTCAACTGCTTCATAGCAAAGTTTATAAAAGCGTACAGCATCCTCCTCTCCAATTTTTTCACTTAGTTCATGTAGTTGAATATCATTTGAATATTGAAGTAATCCTGTATTTGCCGAGGTACTGCCGGAGCCAATCTCGTTTCGTTCTAAAACGGCTACCGTTAAGCCTTCATCAATTAGTGCTTTCGCTGTCAGTATTCCGCTCATTCCCGCACCTACGACAATTGCATCATAATGAGGTTTGATTGGTGGGTTGGTGTGAGGTTGTTTTAAAAGTGTTGTTGGCCAAAATAATAAACCGTTGTGTAATTCCATAAATAGTCCTCCTCGTATAATCTAAAGAATAATTCCCGCTCTTTGCTGTTTCTAACCTTGAAATTTTTAATAACTTACTTTCGGGGTAAAGGGGAAAGAATAGAAATTAAAAGGAGGGATATGATGGATCCTTATATTTTCGGGTTTTTCACGATTGCCTATATTGCCATCTTCGCCTGGGGAATGGCAAAACATAAAAAAACGGCATCTGCCATTTTGTTTTTAGTTATTGCCGCTCTGATTTACGATAATGCAATATTAGCGTTAGGGCATCTCATCGGAGAGGGAGACCTTCTTGAAACCCTAAGCTATGGCCGTTTTTGGCTTCATGCAATCTTTACCCCTACGTTAATACTTTTTTCATTATTTGTAATGAAAGAGGCAAATCTACACTTCGCCTATAAGAACTGGGTTCCCTTTACATTTGGTGCCTTATGGATTGTTGCCATGATTGTAGAATATTTTGCGGAATTGAGTGGACTGGAACTAGCTCCGGAAGAATCGTATGGTGTACTTAGCTACAGTACAACAGAAGCAGCGTCCGGACCGCCGCCAATGATTTTGATTGTCCTTGTCGCCTTATTAATTGCCGCAATCATGCTTGGCAGGAAAAGAAAATGGTGGTGGATGCTTGTCGGGACAATCGTTATGACAATCGGTAGTGCATTTCCGATTGATATTGGGAGTGACGCAATTACAAATGCCTTTGAGCTAGTATTAATTGCGACTTTAATGTGGACAGCGATTCATTTTTCGAATGACAGACCATATAGAAGATTTTAATGAAGAATAATTGTGCTAAGGGGGATCGCTTAGCACAATTATTTTTTGTATACTACCTTGCAATGAATAATAGTGTTTGTTAAACTACTGTATAATGAATAGTAGTGAGGTGAAATAATGAATCCTCAATTTAAAAAAGGCGTGCTGAATTTATGTGTCCTCGCCTTGTTGGAAAAGAAAGATATGTATGGATATGAACTCGTTCAAGCAATTTCTACACAAATCGAAATATCAGAAGGGGCGGTATACCCGCTGTTGCGCAGGTTAACAAAAGACGGTCTTTTTACAACATATTTAATGGAGTCCACAGAAGGCCCGCCGCGTAAATATTATCAAATTACCGAACTAGGGATTGAACAACTACAGAGCTTACGTAATGAATGGGAAAGTTTTATTTCAGGTGTAAATACTTTAATTCAAGGGAGCGAATAAAATGAACGAACAGCAATTTTTGGATTTACTTGATTACCATTTAGTAAAATTACAACAGCAAGAAAGAGATGACATCCGCAGAGACTTTGAAGAGTATTTTGAAAATGGTCGTACAGAAGGAAAAACGACAGAAGATATTATAAAATCATTTGGAAGTATTGAAGAATTGGCGGAAGAGCTCCTTGCTTCATATGATGAAGAAGATTTCATGGAAAATGTTGCGGTTGTAAAAAATGATAAGCTAATTCCGTACCAAAATGTAGAAATTGAAGCTAACGGTGTGAATGTGGTAATTGTTCCTACTGACGCTGAAGAGGCTCTTATTGAAACAAAGGATAAGGATCACCTGACAGAAGCAGCGATGCAGATCAAAGATGATACGCTATATATCTCGATTAAGCGTCAGGAACAGGTTCGCCGTTTTTGGTTTATTACGATAATAGGAACGATCAATACAATAGATACAGTTGTTTATCTGCCTAAAAAGCAGTATGAAAAGCTTGTGATTCATAATGACAATGGACGGATTAAAGTGTCGGAAACAATCGCGCAGCAATTTTACCTGCAATCAGATAATGGACGCATCTTAACAGACTATATCCAAGGGAAAGTTCTTGATGCCCATTCGGCTAATGGGCGAGTGGTGCTTACAGAAACGAATATTGATCTTGTAAAGGCAAGTTCAAATAATGGACGGATTATCGCAGAGAATGTGAAGGGTCAAGAGCTTCAGTTTGATTCAGATAACGGACGTGTCGAAATGAAAAATGTTTTAGGTGAAATTAAAGCACGATCACGAAACGGCCGGATCGTTGCACAGTTAAATACTGTCCAATCACCTATAAATTTTGAAACCGATAATGGTCAAATAATATTGAGTACAGAAGGCAAAATTCAAAATATAGAAATTGATAGCTGGACCGCTTGGGGATCTGTATCCATTTATAATGAAAAAACATCGCATTATTCGCATGGAACTAGAGCAAACACTATAAAGTTAAAAACAAGCAATGGGAAAATTACGGTTGAGGACCTTTTAGCTCAGTAATCTATGTAAAAGTTAGAAATTCATCGGCACAATCCGTATAATAAAACTAATGATAGTTGAAATGGAGTCGTTAACGATGAAAACATATAGCTTTAAATTATTTGGTGGCTATAAGGTGATACTTGATAAAACAGAAATAACAATTGACTATGCCGGCGAAAAGTTTCTATTTATAAATAAATCTAAGCCCCGTATGAAAACTATTTCTTACGATGACATATTGAGAGTCGATTACAAGGAAGCCGGTATGACATTCGGTTATGTGCGTCTTATTACTGCGGAAAATGCGCCATATGTTAGCAGTTCGTATGTCGCGCAGCATGATGAAAACGCCTGGATGGTCGAAAAGGATGAAATTAGTTTTTTAAATGAAGTATTGGGTGTGCTGAAAAAGCGCTGTAAAAATATACAGTTCGCTCAATTGAAAGCTTAAAATTAATACATTGCACGTCAAAAGTATTTGATGTGTTTTTCTATAGTAAAAAAAGTGCTCCGAAGAATACTTCGCAGCACTTTTTTTACTTTAAACTATCTGCATTTTTGACCACAGCTGTTTGTAGTAGGAATGGGAGTCAATAAGCTCCGCGTGTGTACCTTCACCTGACAGCTGGCCGTCTTCGAACAGTAAAATCTGGTCGGCATTAGTAATTGTAGAAAGACGATGTGCAATAATGATCGTCGTCCGGTTTTGCATTAATGTATGCAATGCAAGCTGTACTTCGCGCTCGGATTCATTGTCCAAATTGGATGTCGCTTCATCAAGCAGCAATATTTGAGGATTGCGTAATATTGCCCGGGCAATTGCAATCCGCTGCTTTTGTCCCCCTGAAAGCTTAATACCGCCTTCTCCAACTTCTGTTTCGATTCCTTGTTCAAGTGCCATGACAAATTCATAGGCATAGGCGGCCTTCAATGCATCTATTACTTGTTCGTCTGTTGCTTCGCTTTGACCGTACAAAACATTTTCGCGGATTGAGCCATTCATAAGTGGTGCATCCTGCGTCACATAGCCAAACAATTTTCGCCATTCATATAAATCATATTCTTCAATATTCGACTGTCCATATAAAATTTTCCCCTCTGTTACTTCATAAAAACGTTCGATTAAAGAAAACATTGTCGTTTTTCCACCGCCACTGCTACTTACAAATGCGGTTGTCTTTCCGGAAGGAATCGTAAAGTTCATTCCTTTTAAAATAGGCTGCTCGGCATATTGGAACTTTACATTTTGAAAAACGATATTTTGTGCCTTAGCAGGAATTGAAAGACCGGATAATTTTTCGGTTGCCTGAGCGATAATTGCTTGAATACGTTCTGTTGCTCCAAGCGCTTTCTGTAAGGCTGTAAAAAATGTCGCCATTTGCGTAAAGGGAATAATGATTTGCACAAGGTAAATCATTATCGCCACAAGCGCTCCTGAAGATATTGCTCCCGAAGATACTTGTGTTCCCCCATATCCGAATAAAAGAATCAGCACAATCATCATAATGAGCGTCATAATCGGAGATAAAATAGCGAGGATTTTCGCCTCCTTTAAACCAAATCGGTAAAGCTGCTCAATCCGGTTTCCACCCCTTTCTTTTTCCAATGGTTCGGTCTGTGAAGATTTTACAAGTCGAATATTGGATAATACACGTCCAAGATGCCCGCTGAATGAAGCAAGTTCATCCTGATTGGCTTTAGCGATTTTATGCATTTTTTGTCCAAGCGGTAATGTAACAAAAATCGCAAGCGGTACGGCTATTAACATAAGAAGCGTCATTTTCCAGTCGATCCAAAGTAAAATTGCAATCGCCCCGATTATAGAGAAAATGCCCGACACAAAATTTACCAGGTGGTCTGTTACAAGTTCCTTTACGACGCTTGTATCTTGTGTAATACGGCTCATCGTTTCCCCTGATTCATGGGCATCAAAGTAAGGGGTTTTTAAATGTAAAATATGCTGCCATAGTGTATTTCGCAGATTTGCTACAATCCGTTCCCCGAGCATACGCATCAGAAAGTAAGTCAATCCACTAAGAACCGCCTGTATGACTAAAATTAGTGCAACGGCAGTGACCGCTGTCCAAGCAAAACCTGAAGTCGAGAAATCATTGATCATATTCATCGTAAATAACGGCACAGCCAGTGAAGCAAGTGTTTCGATAATACTTAATACAAAAACAATAATGACGAGCTTCTTGGGGAATTTGCTTTTTTTTATAAGTTCCCATAATTGTTTTAGTTGAACGTTCATGTAATAACCCCCTCTAATATGTTCAATCGTGCAGCTTGTTCCAAGAGCCAATTTTCTTCTTCAGCAGAAAGCGGAATTGTAAACAACCAGTTATCAAAATCGACATTTGGATATTTTTCAAATTCCTGCGCTAAACTTTTCGTTAATTCTGCCGGAATAATAGAAAATAATTGTTCAATTAGTCGTTTCAGTTCCGTATCATCTGGCGGATGCAGGAAAGCCTGCTTAATTTCATAGAGACTTTCAATGTAACGCCGATTAATTTCAATGAAGTTAATATCTAAATAATTGTAGATCTGTTCAATGAGCGGCTCCGGGATATACTGTTTTAAATAATCCTTCTGGGCATCCTCTGTCAGTAAACTATGAATAATGAGCAGTAAGGTAGTAGAATCAACAGCCGCACTTTCCTGGTGAATGAGAATGGCCGTATCAATCGTTGCAAGCATTTGATCCAACTGCTTTTTCTTCTTTAATAACTGTGCTTTTTGATTTTCCAAAGATTGAAGCAGTGAATCGTCTTTTTTGAGCAGCTCTTTAATTTCCTCCAAAGAATAATCAAGATATTTGAAAGTCACGATTTTTTGGACAGTGATAATATTGGCGTCATTATAATAACGCTGCCCGCCTTCCGAAATGCGTGCAGGTACTAATAACCCCTTTTCTCCGTAGTAACGCAAAGTACGAATTGTAATGCCGGTCTTTTTAGAAAACTCCCCGATTGAATATAAAGTCCTCACTCCTTGTATGTAGTATAAAAGCTGACGTAACGTAACATGCAATAAAAACATTTGAAAAATATAAAATAGTTTAGTTTGCGACAGAAATTTAAAGTAACGATGTCTTTTATATTACAAAAAAATAATGTTCGAATTTATCGAAAGTTGTCAGTTTATGTTCCACGTGAAAAAAATCCAACTAAATATGAATCATTTAAAAGAAAGAAAATAATAAAAATTTGTAAAAATCAAAAAATAATAACGAAATAACATAGAAAAAAATTACAATAAATACTATTATATTTAGAAAGAAAGGGTAAGCGCGTTAATAGATCGTTAAATTTTTATAATATGAGAGGTTAGGGAGAAATGATGAGTAGAAATATGAACAGTATAAGGAAAATTGTATTTCAGATTGGGGTAATTTGTTTCCTGTTAGCAGCTGCAGCAACTACAGGCTATGCCCAAATGTTTTCTGATGTAAAAAGTGATTCTAAATTAGATGAAGAACTGACAGTGTTAAATAATTTAGGTGGAGTAATACAATCACCAAATGAAAAATTTCGTGCAGATGATCCGATTACACGCTATGAAGTGGCTGAGTTTATCGTACGTACACTGCAAATTGATTTAGAGATGAGTACAACAATTCCTACATATTTAGACATTCCTGCCGAAGATCCGCGAATGCCAGTCATTGCAGCAATAACTGAGCTTGGGATGATGACGGGATTTGAAGGGAAATTTAATCCGGATGCAAAATTAACACGTGCACAGGCGGTAAAGATTTTGATGCCTGCGTTTCAGTTAACTGGGCAGGCGGCAATCTCCTATACGGATATTGCAAAAAACCATAGTGCCGTACCTGCAATTCAAGCATTGTTGGCAAATAAAATTGTATATCCGGCAAAAAACCAAAAATTTAATCCGAACGAGCTGATGACACGCGGGGATTTTGTTTCATATCTTGCGAGAATTATTGAGCCATCATTAAGACCTACTGAACCAGAACAGCCTGTCTTCCAAAGCTGTGTGAAGGAAACGGAGAAAAAACGTTATGTAGTTGATGTCGCAGTAACAAACTTATGGAATAAACCTGACCAGGCACGTGCTGTTGACTATCCTTCGACAAAAAATCCGGTAGAAATGCAAAAATGGATTTCATCATTAAGTTTAGCTCAAAAGAAATGGCTTGTTGGTCGTACAGATACCCAGGCGTTATACGGTGATGAAGTATCAATGCTAGAAACAAAAGGGAAATGGCAGCGTGTCGCGGCAAAAGATCAATATGTACCATATTTAAAGGCAGGCTATCCTGGCTGGGTTCCACAATCTCATATTGTGGCAACGAACAAAAACTATGATGACTGCGGTATTGCGATTATTACTGCTGATAAAACAAATCTGTTAGAAAAAGATGCGAAAACGAAATTTTTACAGATCAGCTATGCGACGATTTTGCCGGTAATTGATGAGACTGCAAAATATTATTATGTAGAGACACCAGGTGATGGGGTCAAGCTACTAAAGAAAAGTGCAGCAAAATCGTATGATTCCTATAGCGATGTCCCTAAACCGACAGCTGCTACAATCATTAAAGAAGCGAAGCGTTATTTAGGGTTACCATATCTTTGGGCGGGCACCTCTTCATGGGGATATGACTGCTCGGGCATTTTATATGGTGTTTTCCGTACACACGGTATCATGATTCCGAGGGATTCATTCTATCAGGCGACAGGGGGTAAAGCTGTTGCGAAGAAGGATTTAAAACCGGGTGACCTTGTATTCTTTGCGTATAATGGCGGCAAAGGGAAGGTTTATCATGTCGGCCTTTATATCGGTGACGGTAAAATGTTACATGCACCGCACTACGCATCAAAAGTTAAAATTGAATCAATGAACAATGGTGTCTACAAAAAGAACTATTCTGGCGCAAGACGCTATTTATAATAGGCATGCACAGTTAATCAAAAATTTTCCGTTTCTTTTTAACTTACATGACGAATTATTTAGTGTATTGTTAGGAGTAAGTTGGGTATATGTAAGGAATAAAGGAATTTAATAAGGAGGCATATTTTATGAATCCGTGGTTAATAGCGTCCCTTGTTGTACTGGGAATTGCTGTAGTTCTGTTAATCGTCTGTATTGTTGTAGTAATCGGGCCAATAAAAAAGGTCGTTACACTGCTGTTGGCACATGCTGAAGGAATCAAAAAACAGCTGAACCCTATTCAAACCGAAACAACAAAATTAACAACAACAGTCAATCGCATGATGGCAGATATCGAGTATAAAAAAGAATCTGTCCAGTCGGTCATCCAATCTGTCAAACAGACTGGTAAGGTACTGGATCAAGTAAGCGATGTGTCACACGATGCGACTGTGAAAGTGATGAAGAAAGCAAACAATGATCCTCAACGTCAAGCTGAGGTAGAACGTTGGACTAATACTGCAATGGGTATTATTCAGCGAAAAGCATAAAAGGAAAAGGAATGTACAAAAACTCTGTACATTCCTTTTTTAATTCAAATTTAACGTAATTTTGAATGTAAGCGTTATTTTTCTGTACTAGAACAGAACTTGCTGGCTTATAATCTATTCTTCTGTTTTTTGTTTAAAACATTAAATTCAAGGCATTCATAAATTGTTCAAATTAATCAGATAAATTGTGAAAACATTGTGAATATAGGGGATTGGGGGTTTCTTTTTAAATTAAAAGGAGTAATATAGAAAATAGGAAATGTGTTATATAACAAACTGCAACTGTCACGGGAGAATCGACTATTTATAATACAGTTTTATAAAAAAGGAGAAATGAAACATGTGGGTAGTAACAGTATTTAACAATATAAACGATATTCGTATATTTGAATATACGACGAAGATGGAAGCAACATCAACATTAGAAAAATATAAAAACGCAATCTTATCCTATACAAAATAAAAACGAAAAAGGAGCGGTAAAATATGTGGGTAGTAACAGTGTTCAATAATCCAAATGATATTCGTATGTTCGAATACGCAACGAAAAGCGAGGCTGCTGCATTTTTAGCAAAGTACAAAAATGCTGTCCTATCGTTTACAAACTAATTTAAAAAGGTCTATGCAGGAAACGGAAGAATCCTGCATAGACCTTTTTATTTGCGGTGGAATATTGAGAGTGGATCGGTCCATTTTTCTCGTTTATTTAATTAAAGGTATCTTAAACGAGAATGACGACGCTTAGAGAGATTTCTGGCTGCTAGTTACAGAAGAAGAGGAGAATGTTATAAGAACGATAACTATACTTTAAATAGATGGGTATACAGAAATAATGTTTTATATACAGAAATAATGATTCTAAGTAGAATTTTTACGTAGTTAGTTTCGGTCTTAATTAATGTGTGACATAAATATGCAATTTATATAGAAGTATTTACTGAATTTATTTTATAGAAGGTTGACGAAATATAGCTAATATAAGATAATTTTAGATGGTAATAATAATTATTTTATAATAATTATTTCATTGATATTTATATAGGAGGAATTTTAAAATGGCATTAATCGGTAAAGAAATCGCACCATTCGCTGCAAAAGCATTCCACAAAGGTGAATTCATCGACGTATCTTCAGAAAACTTCAAAGGACAATGGTCAGTAGTATGCTTCTACCCTGCAGACTTCACATTCGTTTGCCCAACTGAGTTAGAAGACTTACAAAATGAATATGCTACTTTAAAATCTTTAGGAGTAGAAGTTTACTCTGTATCGACTGATACACACTTCACTCACAAAGCATGGCACGATACTTCTGATGCAATCGGTAAAATTGAGTACATCATGATTGGTGACCCATCTCATACAATTTCTAAAGCGTTTGACGTATTAAATGAAGAAGACGGTTTAGCAGAACGCGGTACATTCATCATCGATCCAGACGGTGTTGTACAAGCATTAGAAATTAATGCTGGCGGTATCGGCCGTGACGCTTCAATTTTAGTGAATAAAATTAAAGCGGCTCAATATGTACGTAACAATCCAGGTGAAGTTTGCCCAGCTAAATGGGAAGAAGGCGGCGAAACTTTAACACCAAGCTTAGATCTTGTAGGTAAAATCTAATCTGAGTAGTAAATAACAAACAAGTAAGCGACAAAAACAACCTTTATGGCTTGGTTTTTGTCGCTCTGTTTTTAACTTGAGATAAGAATGGGAAGCTCTCTACCTTCTAAATTAAATAGGAAAGAGGTGGAAGGCTGGCTGTATTAGAGAGAGAATCGCCGCTTATTTTTCGGGAGAGAACGATAAGTGGTATTCATACAGCAGCTTGTGCAGTGTTAGATAATCAGATTAAAGCGCAGTTACAGCAGTATTTATCAATGCTGGAAGGTGATTTATTAATTAAAGTGAGTGTTAATGACGACAAAACATCGCAAGAAATGCTCAATTTAGTTGAAGAGCTGGAAAAGATGTCACCCCGCATTACGGTACAGCATGCAATATTAGAACGTACACCGAGTTTCAGTATTAATAAAGTAGGCGAAGGGGAATCTGGTGTTACGTTTGCTGGATTACCACTTGGTCATGAATTTACTTCATTAGTTTTAGCGCTTTTACAAGTTTCAGGTCGCGCACCGAAAATCGATGCAGCTGTTGTAAAACGCATTCAGGCGATTAAGCAACCATTGAAGTTTGAAACGTACGTAAGTTTAACTTGTCATAACTGTCCTGATGTTGTGCAGGCATTAAATATTATGGCAGTTTTAAACCCGAACATCTCGAACACGATGATCGAAGGTGGAGCATTCCAGTCTGAAATTAAAGACCGAGACATTATGGCAGTACCTACTGTATTTTTAAACGGCGAAAACTTCGGTGGCGGTCGTATGGAGTTAGAAGATATTTTAACAAAGTTAGGTGAAGTATCGGACGGCTCGGAATTTGCGGATAAAGAAGTATTTGATGTATTGGTAGTAGGTGGTGGTCCTGCAGGTTCTGCGGCTGCTATTTATTCAGCGCGTAAAGGGATTCGTACGGGTATCGTGGCAGAACGCTTCGGTGGCCAGGTTAACGATACGCTATCAATTGAAAATATTATCGGGACAAAGGCTACAGAAGGTCCTGCTTTTGTATCGAGCCTGGAAGCGCATGTATTGGACTATGACATCGATGTGATGAAATCGCAACGTGCGGCAAAAATCGAGAAAAAAGATCTGATCGAAGTGACGTTAGAAAATGGTGCGGTATTAAAAGGGAAAACAGTTATCCTTTCTACAGGGGCTCGCTATCGTCAGCTTGGTGTACCTGGTGAGGAAGAGTTTAAAAATAAAGGCGTTGCGTATTGCCCGCACTGTGACGGCCCGATATTCAAAGGGAAAGATGTTGCGGTAATCGGCGGCGGTAACTCAGGCGTAGAAGCAGCAATCGACTTAGCGGGTATTGTTAACCATGTTACGTTACTGCAACGCAACGGTGAGTTGAAGGCAGATAAAGTGTTGCAGGAGCGTGTTCGCGGCCTGAAAAACGTTACAGTAATTACAAATGCTTCAACTACTGAAATTACAGGAACGGATAAAGTAAATGGTCTAACGTATAAAGATGTTGTGACAGGTGAAGAAAAGCATATCGAATTACAAGGTGTATTCGTTCAAATTGGTTTATTGCCAAACACAGAATTCCTTGAAGGAACTGTAGAAATGAATGCGCATGGCGAAATTGTTATCGATAAGCACGGTGCAACTAATATTCCTGGAGTTTTTGCAGCAGGCGATTGCACAGATACAGTATACAAGCAAATCGTTATTTCGATGGGCTCTGGGGCAACAGCTGCTTTAGGTGCATTCGACTATATGATCCGTAATGTAGATTCACTTGAATTTGTAGAAGCATAATTATAAAATCCGTTGTACGTAAAATCGTGCAACGGATTTTTTTTAAGGGTAAAATAACGGTAATTAAATCAAGCTTAACGAGAGTTGGTGAGAATGGTGAAAAGGGAGCGAACATTGCGTATTTGTCCAAAGGGACACCGATATTATAAAAGTACAGATTGTGGAACTTGTCCTAAATGCGAGCAGGCTAATAAACCGTCAAAAGGATTTTTATCTCGTTTAACTTCACCTGCACGAAATGCCTTAATAAATGCGGGCATTACCGAGTTGGAGCAGCTTGCTGAATATACGGAAAGTGAAATTTTACAATTGCATGGGATTGGACCTTCTTCGATGCCTAAATTAAAACAAGCGATGGCTGAGAAGAGCTTAAATTTTAAAAGTTAAAAATGTTAATGCTTAAAAGTAAAAGTGTAAGCATCTCTAATTTCGGGTAATAGATAAGAGACCATTCGAAAAGGAGGCTTTTATAATGAAAGACGATAAAATAAAACATAAAAAGCTCGACAATCCGGATTTATTGAATACCGAAAAGGAAAGCATTTTCGATATAGATGAGGAAATGAAATTTGTGGATCCAATTCCGATGGAAGAATTGAATGATCAGGTGAAAGATGAAAAATATCGTGCGAACACGAAAACTACTTCCGGTAGTGAGCGTAAAAATTCGCCGGACGAAACGAAAGATAAGTAATTTACAAATAAAGTTTAGAGGTTGGCCATTTTGCAAATTAGGCAAAGTGGTCAATTTTTGCTGTTCGAAATTAATCAGCAAAAAGCCCGCTGTAAATGAACGCAGCGAGCTTGGTGTGAAACTACGAAAGACTGACGGGAGGAAGAATATCATCAATTGTTCGTGCTAATTTTAACGCCTTTAACTGGAACTGTTCATAAAAGGCTTCTGTCCCTGCACCACCGATATAAAAAGAAATATGCTCGTGAACTTGTGCCAATTTTTCTAGGGTATGAATAGATTGGGCGAATTCATTGTAAGCAATCTCGGTAGATCCTGTTAATAAAACAATTGCCGGCTTTTTTAACGCGATAGCAGATTGTATCGCAGTTGGTGCTGGTGAAGGACCGAGCATAAGTGTGCGGTAACCCCGCAACATACATTGGATGAGCAGAATTTGCATAGGGATTTCATGTCTTTCTCCAGGTAGACAGCTCCCTAATGCGAGCGGCGCATCGTCCGGAACATAAAAATGTCGACGAAGGTGGCTTAAAAAGTCGCGCACTGTTTGACTGCTTATTGCTTCTTGGTATTCACCCCAGGCTTTTTCGCACCAAAGCTGTCCAACTTCGTGAAGGAAGGGAACAACAATGTCCCGAATCAGTTTCTCTACACCAAATTTATGGTGAGCCTGTTCGAGCAAATGTAATATTTTATGCTCATTCGCATCGGTACCGGCCTGAATTAGTGCTTTGTGGAAGTACGATACAGGGTCTTCTTCCGGTACATCCTTATTTTTAATATAGTGATCGACCGCTTGTTTGATCGTCATGCCGCTATTCACATACTGTTTCAGCTGCAATAACGTTTGAACTTCATCTTCCGAATATACGCGATAACCATTGTCTAATCTGTCCGGTTGAATGATCTGGTAGCGATCTTCCCATTTTCGGATCAGTTGTTTAGAAAGATTTGTTAAGTTAGATACTTGTTGTATTGAGTATGTTTTTTTAGTCATATTTTACCACCTTCTAAAAGGAATCCTTGTTAAACTCTATTCAACCGAAAAATAAAGTACTTGTCAAATGTTTTTCGTATACTGTACAATGTTTGTATAACATGAAGTGAGGGGTATTATAAAAAAGCGCCATCACCTTGCAATATTTGGAAGAAATAAAATAAGAGGAGGCTATGTGATGTCTAAACATCCATTGGAAAAATGGGGAACTGTAATGGGCGGTAAGAAAACACGTTGGGTCGTTTTGGCTTTATGGATTATGCTTGCCGTTGTATTTGCACTTATCTTTCCGCAAATTAATAGTGTTGAAAACTTTGTAGGCGATGAAATCCCTGATACTTATACATCAATTCAAGCAGGAAAAATTATGGAGGAAGAATTTTCTTCTGACAGTGGGATCCCGCTATTAATTACTTGGTATAACGAATCAGGTCTTACAGAAGAAGATTTGACAAATATTCAAGGGTTATACAAACAGCTGGCGGATGATCCGTTAGATGGGCAGGAAACAATCCCGCCATTCCATGAACTTCCCGTTTCAGCATTAATGGGATCACTTTCCGAGAACGGTGCAGCACTTGTTACACCTGTTTTCTTTTCAACAGATAAAAATTCAGATGTCTTAAAAGAAAATTTAGCGATTATTAAAGAACGTACAGAAAGTCAATTTGGCGAAAATCCATATGATAATAATTTAGAAGATGAAGGACTTCATGCTCGATTCTCTGGACCGGTTGGTATTTCGATTGATGCGACAGATCTATTCAAAGCAGCTGACGTACAACTAATGGTTGCCACTGTAATAATCATTTTAGTCATCTTATTAGTAATTTACCGTTCGCCAATTTTAGCGATTATCCCGTTAATAGTTGTAGGGATTGCGTATTTAGTTGTAAGTCCACTCTTGGGCGTGATGGCTGAAAACGGATGGATCGATAAAGACGCACAAGCGGTAGCGATTATGATTGTACTATTGTTTGGTGCAGGTACGGACTATTGTTTATTTTTAATTACACGTTACCGAGATATATTGCTGACTGAAGACAATAAATTTACAGCATTGGCATCGGCTGTGCGTGAATCGACAGGTGCAATCGTCATGAGTGGCTTAACAGTAGTTATCGGTTTAGCGACATTGGCATTGGCAGATTATGGGGCATTCCAGCGTTTTGCGGTTCCGTTTAGCTTTGGTGTATTAATTACAGGTTTTGCAGTAGTTACATTGCTGCCGGCTATTCTTGGTATTTTAGGTCGCGCTGCGTTTTGGCCATTTGTTCCACGTACGGAAGAAGCTGAAAAAGCACATGCAAAAAAGAAAAACAAACCATATAAACAACGTAAACCTAATCACCGCTATATGCGCAAGATCGGTGAATTTGTTACTTCGAAACCATGGCTTGTCATAATTGTTGCAGGAGTAATATTAATTGGTTTAGCATTCGCTTCAACAAATATTAAGTACAACTACGATTTAATTTCTTCCTTCCCTGAAGATATGCCTTCACGTGAAGGATTTAAAATCATTGAAGAAAACTTTACACCAGGTGAATTAGCACCGGTTCAGTTGTTAGTAGACAGTGAAGGAACGGATTTGAACATTACTGAGCAACTATTAAGACTCCCTTATGTCGGTGTAGTAAAAGAAATGCGTAAAGGGGAAACAAACAACAACATTCAGCTTTATGAAATTGATTTGGATAAAAATCCATACTCGAATGAAGCGATGGATGATGTTGAGCAAATGAAGGACGATGTTAAAGAAATACTTGCTGATAAAAATCTGGAAGACGGCAAATTCTGGATCGGGGGCGAAACGAGTTCGCAACTTGATACTAAAGTCGTTCAGTCAGGCGATGAAAAAATCATTCAACCTGTCATGATTATTATTATTTTCGTCGTATTATTAGCCTACTTACGTGCCTTAATCACATCGGTTCAATTAATGGTAACAGTAGTGATATCTTTCTTCGCTGCTTTAGGTGCAGGCTGGCTGATCATTCATTACGGTTTGGGACATGAAGCAATGGCTAGTTCGATTCCGTTGTATAGTTTCGTATTTATTATCGCATTAGGTAATGACTATAATATTTTCATGATTTCTGATATATGGAAAAACCGCAAGCGCGGTATTGCACATCGAGAGGCCATTTCAAATGGTATAGCATCAACAGGTGCGGTTATCACATCTGCTGGTCTGATTTTAGCTGGTACATTCCTAGTATTAGCGACATTACCAATCCAACTGCTAGTACAATTCGGGATCGTAACAGCGGTAGGGGTATTGCTAGATACATTTGTCGTACGTCCATTACTTGTACCGGCGCTCATTACGGTGTTTGGTAAATGGTCATACTGGCCGAACAAAAAGCTCGAAAAATAAGAAAAAGCGTATAGCTCCCTAATTTTAAGGGACTATACGCTTTTTTTAGTGTTATACGGGCGCATTAGCGCTTTTGTTCTAGGAAGTTAATGAACCGGATTGCAGACGATACATGAGTTCATACTTTCCGCCAAGTGCGACAAGTTCATCATGGTTGCCTTGTTCAACAATTTCACCACGGTCCAATACTAAAATTTTATCTGCATTTTTAATAGTTGAAAGTCGGTGAGCGATAATAAATGTTGTACGACCTTTTTTCAGTACATCCATTGCATGTTGGATAATTTCTTCTGTTTCTGAGTCAATGTTCGATGTCGCCTCATCCAGAATAAGAATAGCCGGATTAAATGCAAGCGCTCGCGCAAATGAAATTAACTGGCGCTGACCAGAAGAAAGCGTACTGCCTTTTTCGATTACAGGCTCATCAATTCCTTTTTCGAATTTTGATAATACACGATCGCCTCCGACTGCTTCGAGTGCTTTTTCAACGGTTTCTCTTGAAATCCGCTTATCATTGAGGCTAATGTTCGAAGCAATTGTCCCAGTGAACAAGTAAGGGTCCTGCAATACGATTCCCATATGTTCACGAATTGCTTGACGGGGTAGCTTCGTAATATCTTTTCCATCAATAATGATGCGGCCTTTTTGCGGGTCATAGAAGCGGAACAATAAATTCATGATCGAACTTTTTCCTGAACCTGTATGACCGACAAGTGCAATTGTTTCGCCTTCTTTTGCTTCAAAGTTAATATCCTTCAACACATACTCATCATTTTTATAGGCAAATGATACATGATCAAATACAACATTACCTTTATAGCGTTCAATTCGTTCTTTACTTACAGTTTCCCCTTGCTGATCCAGCAGTTCAAATACCCGTGAACCAGCAACAAGTGAACGTTCAAGCTGGGAGAACTGGTTGACTAAATTCGTAATCGGATTGAACAGACGCGTAATATAATCAACAAATGCATACAGCGTACCCGCTGTTATCGCTTCAGGCAATGTCATCGATTGAGTACCGAAGTAAAAAACAAATACGGCAAACATTCCTAGTCGTAAAATGTTGACAAGGTTATGTGACGTCGCGGAGTCCAGCATTAAAAGTTTACGATTGTATTTATAATGTTCGTCATTCATCTCATCGAACTCTTGCTTCATCTGCTCTTCACGGCGGAATGCCTGAATAATCGTCATCCCGTTGATCGACTCATTGATCATTGCATTAATATCCGCAATTTTTGTTCGAATAATATGATTGTACTGGGAAGCAAATTTTCGGTATAAAATCATCCAAATATAAACGATCGGAACGAGTAATAGAGCAAAGAGTGCCATTTTCCAATTTAAAATAAATAAGGCTATATATACCCCTGCAATGGTAATAAAGCTGTTCGCAAATTGCGAAAGTACAGTTACATACAGATTTCGAATTGCTTCGGTATCATTTGTGACACGGGCAACAACTTTCCCGGCTGGTAAGTTATCGAAGTATTCAATTGGCAGCTTTTGAATATGTCCGAATACATCTTTCCGTAACTGCTGAATAACGAAGTTTGCACCACGTTGTAAAAAGATGAACATTAAATAACGGAACACAGCAGTAAGCACAGATAATAGGAAGAAAATCGACAGCAGTATCGCAATCGGTTCTACTTGCAAATTACCTGGTTCCATATAATGGTCGATAATATATTTCGCGATGAACGGTCCTGCAATATCAGTTGCGACCGCAATTGTTAATAAAGCTAAGCCGATTAAAATCGGTTTTTTAAATTTTAAAGCATAAAGGTACAGTCGTTTTGATGTACTCATTATTGCTCCACCTCCTCAAGCTGCTGGCGGTCAAACTGTTCTTTGTACCAGCCACCTAAGCGAAGGAGCTCTTCATGTGTACCTCGTTCAACGATATAACCATCATCCAGCACGATAATTTCATCCGCATGCTGAATACCTGACAGGCGGTGTGTTGAAATGATTGTTGTTTTTCCAGCGCGCTCTGTTTGTATATTTTCGATAATTTTTGATTCTGTTTTAGCATCGACAGCAGATAAAGAATCGTCCAAAATTAAAATTTCGGGATCTTTAATCAATGCACGTGCAATGGATACACGTTGCTTTTGGCCACCTGATAAAGATACACCTTTTTCACCAACAAGCGTCTCAATACCAAGCGGTAAATTGGACAAATCTTTCTCGAAATCTGCCAGTCGAATGGCTTCTTCAATTTCACTGTCCGTTGCATTTTCTTTCCCGAATAAAATGTTTTCTCGGATTGTACGTGAAAATAGTATATGGTCCTGTGGCACATAGCCGATCCAGTCCAAAATTTGTTCTTTTGTCATTTTTGCCAAGTCCGTATCATTAATAGCAATTTGCCCATTGCCTAACGGATATTCACGCAGCAGCTGACGAATAAATGTCGTCTTTCCTGAACCAGTTTTACCGACAATGCCGAGTGTTTGCCCTTTTTTGAGGTTCAGGGAGATTTGCTGCAAGTTTTTCACCTGAGATAGAGGGTACTGGAATGTAAACTCAGAAAACCCGATAGAATTCGGTACATGATGCGTCATTGGCGAAGGAGGATTTTGAACATCCGCTTCATATTCCAATGTATCCTGTACACGGTCAAGGGAAGCACTTCCTTGCTGCATAACATTAATAAGCTCGCCAATAGCAAACATCGGCCAAATTGCCAAACCTAAATAGACGTTAAATGAAACGAGCTGACCGACCGTTAGCTCATTATTTGAAACAAGAACAGCACCATAGCCTAATGCGATTACATAACAAATACCCGTTCCGATTTTCGTAATTGGCATAAAAAGTCCGTTAATATATGCAACACGCATATTTTTGGCGAAAATGTTCTCACTCATTTCCGAGAAGCGTTCTTCATCTTTTCCTTCTTGAACATATGCGCGGATTACACGCGTTCCTGCAACAGATTCAAGCACGTTGTCATTCATCTCACCGAATGCATCCTGTGCTTTCATGTAGCGTTCATGAACAATTTTCCCTAAATATTGAATGATTATAGCCATTATTGGAATCGGGAGCATTGCAAAAAATGTCAGCTTCCAAGAGATGAAAAAGCCCATCGCTAAAATGATCAGTGCCATATAGACCGTCGAATCAATGAGGGTCATAATACCGAAGCCGGCAGTTAATGTAACGGCATTTAAATCGTTTGTGGCTTTGGCCATCAAGTCACCAGTACGGTTTTTTTCATAAAACGTCGGCGTCATTTTTAAAAACTGATGCATCAGTTTTTTTCGCAAAATACGGTCAAGTGTAATGGAACCGCCAAATAACTGATATTGCCAGATGAAATTTAAAGCGTAGCTCACGATGGCAGCCCCAATAACGAAGCCTACATACTTCAGCAGCAGCATCTGAGTCATGTCTCCACTTGTCATATCATCAATGGCCTCACCTAAAATCCATGGAGGCAAAACTTCGATAAAGCTCGCCAGCATTAGGAGTACAATCGCAATTGTATATTGCTTACGGTACATTTTTAAAAACCATTTTAATTTCACAAAAACATTAAACATTACGTATACCTTCTTTCTTCAAAGTTGATCGTGTTGCTACCCATCATCGTATCGATCCATTTTTAATAGTTTTCGGTGCAAAAAGATAGTCATATAAAGCCCTCCTGTAATTTTGTTACACTAAAATGCATCGTACATTTATTCACATGTTTAATGCCTGCATGATGTAAACAAAAAAGACACCTTTCCAATTTTTCGAAAAGGTGTCAAAACGAAAAAGGGCACAGGGGAATCCATACCTGTGCCTTTTATTTACATGTACGTGCAAAATTAAAACAAAAGTTCAGGTTAGGGCAATATGAAATTGTCGCTTTTGAAATGTGTAAATTTACAATTGATGTGTTCATATCCCTTAACTCCTTTCCTTGTTTTAATTTATTTAGTGTTCCTTAATATTAGTGTAGGCAATTATCGTTGTCAATATTTTTTGAAAACATTTTATTTTCAGTGTTGTAATTTATTGTATTTATTATAATTAAATAGACTTAGAGGATTCCGACTGTAAATGGTACTCATAAAAGTCACTGGAAGTTTGAAAATTGTTTGTTAATTCTGTATCTTGAAAGTAATACATCAAAAGGAGTGATACAACAATGAAGAAATTGTTAATGGTCGTGCTATTTGCGCTTGTACTCGCAGCATGCGGGACAAAAGAGACGAGTGATGATGTAAATAATGTCCCGGGAAATAATACAGACGATGTGACACAGGGTAGCCCTGAAGTGAAAGAGGAAAAAATCACTTTATATAAGTCAGATGATAATGCGGAAAATACCGTACCATTTGATGAAAATTTTGATAGCAGTGAAGAAGAACTAGTCCCGTTTATTTTCTCAAAAGTAAATGAACATGATGTAGAGCTGCTGGATTATACGATGGAAAATGAAGATAAAACCTTAGTGCTTAATTTAGGTGACGATATATACACGATTCAAGGTTCAGCAGGTGCCAATATGTTTGTTGAAACATTAGCGCGTTCTTATTTTGAGAATTTACCTGAATTGCAGGAAGTGACGTTTTTATATAAAGGATCGGATGAACCAGTCTTGGATCATATGAATATAGGATTACCATATAAACGAGAAGATTTTGATATGTAGACGGGGGATAGCTGAAGATGAAGCAACTATGGACTAATGGCACGATATATACGATGGAACAAGAAGGCGCAACTGTACAGGCGGTGCTTGTTCAGGACGGTAAAATCGTAGAAACAGGAACATTCGATGAATTACAAGTATATGCGGATGACATTATCGATTTGCAGGGTGCAGTTATGTATCCAGGTTTTGTAGATAGCCATCTCCATATGATTGGACACGGTGAAAAGTTGTTGCGTCTTGATTTGACAGTAGCTACAAGCGGTGAAGAGCTTGTAAAACTGGTGAAAAATGCGGCAGCTCAACTTCAGGAAGGGCAGTGGCTCATTGGGGATGGCTGGAATGAAAATCAATTTACAGATAGCCGCATCCCAACGAAAGAAGAATTGGATGCAGTAACGAATAACCCTGTATTCCTTAATCGTGTGTGCCATCATGTTGCCTTAGTCAATTCAGCTTCACTTCAATTGGCGGGGGTTACAACAGGTACTGAAGATCCGGCAGGCGGAATGATAGGACGGAATGAAAATAATGAGTTAAACGGATTGTTGTACGAACAGGCAACGAGTCTAGTATCTTCATTATTCAAACAAGAGGGAGATAGCTATATTGAGAGCTTAGCGCAGTCATTGCAGCTGGCGATTGAACATATGCAATCTTACGGATTAACTGGCGGGCATACAGAAGAGATGAGTTATTATGGTCATTATTTGAATCCATTGACTGCCTATCACCGTGTAGTTGGCGAACGGAAGCATTTCCGAGTTAATTTATTGCGTCATCATACTGTATTCGAAGAAATGGTTACAAACAATGCGCCATTTAATGAACCCTTTATTGAACCGGGTGCGATGAAAATTTTTGCGGATGGTTCGTTAGGCGGCTCTACTGCTGCACTTTTGGCACCCTATGCAAATGATGAACAAAATAAAGGGATGCTTATTCATACTGATGATCAAATGGAAGCACTCATTCAATTAGCGCGTAAATATAATGAAGCGGTAGCCATTCATATAATCGGTGATGGGGCAATGGAACAGGTGCTACAGTATTTAGAAAAATATCCTGTAGCTGACGGGAAGCGCGACCGACTGATCCATTGCTGTGTCGTATCAGAAGAACAACTTGCCCGAATGAAGAAGCTTCAAGTTATATTGGATTTGCAGCCGGCCTTTGTTACATCAGACTATCCATGGGTAACGGAGAAACTTGGTGAGAACCGTGCTGGTCATCATTATGCGTGGAAAACGTTTATAGAAGAAGGGTTTATATGTGCTGCAGGTACTGATGCGCCGATTGAAGCAATGAGTCCATTTGAGACAATCTATGCGGCAGTCGAGCGAAAGAAACCGACAGATGCACATGAAGGTTATGACCCTAAGCAAAAGCTTACACGTTTTGAGGCAGTAAAAATGTACACGGTTGGAAGTGCCGAGGCAATTTGCAAGGAAGACGAGCGCGGCTATATCCGAAAAGGATATGATGCAGACTTTACAATTCTCGATACAGATTTAATGAAATGCAGCCCGGAGGAAATTCTTCAGACAAATGCATTGCTGACAGTTGTTGGAGGTACGATCGTTTATAAAAGAGACTAGGATAATAAAAGAATCACAAAATAATGTGGTTCTTTTTATTTTGAAATATATCCTAGTAAACATATAGTAATTATATAATAAGGGGTTGCTATTATTTCCAATAAAAGTTAATATATTAAAAACAGAAAATTCAGTTAAAAAGGAGGAAGGTAAGAATGAAGTTACAAAAAGTATGGTGGCTATTATTGTTTTCTTTTATCCTCATATTGGCTGCATGCAGTAATGACGAGGAAACATCTCCAAACAGTTCGGCCGATTCTAGTGCCGAAACGGATGCTGGTAAAGATTCAGCTACAGAGAATACATCATCAGAAGGCGGCGAGCTTGTAATTGAAGTTCTTTCGGAAGCAGTTGAACTAGATCCACACGGCTCAAATGATGTCCCTTCATCAAATGTACAACGCAATATTTTCGAGACATTAGTTGTACGCAATTTTGATACTGGTGAGATCGAACCTTTATTAGCAGAGTCATGGGAATATCTCGACGATTTAACATTGCAGTTAAAACTGCGCCAAGGGGTAAAGTTCCATGATGGGACAGATTTCAATGCGGAAGCGGTTAAAGTGAATTTAGATCGTCTGCTTGATCCGAATATAGCATCACCTCGTCTTTCTAATTTTGAACCGATTAAAGAAGTAGTCGTTGTCGATGACTATACAGTACAGATTAAAACAGAAGAGCCATATGGACCGTTGCTGTTTGCATTAACACATCCGGGCGGCAATATGATGAGTCCGGCGGTTATTGAAGAAGATTATAAACGTATGGAAAGTGGCGGTGAAGCGCGTGCATACGGAAATGAAAATCCGATCGGCACTGGCTTCCTGAAGTTAGAGAAGTGGACACCTGGTCAGGAAATTCGTCTTGTAAAAAATACAGAATACTGGGGTGATCAAGTAGCCTATGATTCTGCTGTATTTAAAACAGTGCCGGAAAGTGCAACACGGGCGGCTGACTTGGAAGCAGGCTATGCGCACATTATCGACCCGGTACAACCAACAGAAGTACCGCTTGTCGAAGGGTTTGCCCAAGTAGTAAAACAGCCTTCTGTTTCCATTTCCTATTTAGGTTTCAATACAGAAAAAGCGCCATTTGATAATCCGAAAGTACGTCAGGCCATTTCAAAAGCGCTTGACCGTGAAGCGATATTAAAAGGCGTTTATGATGGATTTGGTGTTCAGGCATTTGGCCCGCTATCACCAATGGTATGGGGTTATAACGAAGAAGTGGCGAAACAGGACACTAATATTGATGAAGCAAAGAAATTGCTGGAAGAAGCGGGCTTCCCGGATGGATTTAAAACGACAATCTGGACAAATGATAACCCGCAACGCCAGCAAATTGCAATCATCCTGCAAGAAACGTTAAAGCAGCTCAACATTCAGGTGGAAATTGAAGTAATGGAATGGGGCGCTTATTTAGAAAGAACATCTAAAGGTGACCATGATATGTTCATGCTTGGATGGGCACCTTCTACAGGAGATGCGGACGGGGCACTTTACCCGCTATTCCACACTTCTGATATCGGCAATAACAACCGTACACGTTACAGCAATAAAGAGCTGGATGAGCTATTGGAAGTTGGGCGCATTGAGACAGACGAAACGATTCGCATGGATATTTATAAACAGGCACAGGATATTATTATTAATGAAGCACCTGCAGCATTTATCCACCACCAAGCTTATTTAACTGGCTATGCGAATAGCGTTACAGGCTTCTCAATCGATGCTACTGGCATTTATCAGATCCAAAACGTGAAAATTTCACAATGATTTAAAATAAGTACTGTTCACTAACCAGGCTATTTGGGGGAGTGGACAGTATTTTTGTTTGGAAAATTTATTTATAATAAGACTGACTATAGCGAAGGGATGGGAAACGATGGAGCCAATCCGAAACATATTACCTCCGATTGTGGATGAAACGACTAAAGTGCTTATCCTTGGATCGATGCCAGGAAAACAATCGCTGGAGAAGCAACAATACTACGGCAACCGACGGAATCACTTTTGGCCGATTATGGGAAAGCTTCTAGCAACAGATATTCCGGAAGACTATAACGAAAGAATCGCACTTCTTCGTAAACATCATATAGGGCTGTGGGATTCGATCGAAAGCTGTGAACGCGAAGGCAGTCTGGATGCAAAAATAAAAAATGAAGTACCGAATAACTTTTCGGAGCTGTTTATTAGTTATCCGCAAATACAGCTTGTCTTATTTAATGGCGGGAAGAGCTTCGATGTTTTTAAAAGACATATCGGACTTGAGGTGTTGGACGGACGGGCATATAAAAAAATGCCATCAACCAGTCCGATTCCGGGAAAGAATATTAAAACCTTTGATGAAAAAGTTGAAATATGGAGCATCGTGCTAAATTATTTATCTTAATCAAAAATCTTACTTGTTGATTGATAGCGCAATGCCATCAACTTCGGTATGATAAAAACAAATCGTAGTAAAGGGGAAATATTTATGTATCGTGTAGCAGAAGATTTCGTAAAAGATTGGGCAATTTCATCTAAGGGTGCATTGAAAGTAATGCAAGCAATTCCGGATGACAAAATGCATATCGCCATCGTAGATGAGCACAATTCATTAGGATGGTTATCTTGGCATTTAGTAAGTGTAGCAGGCGCATTCGGCCACTTTGCAGGATTACAAATTCCGGGACCAGGTCCTGATATGCCGCAGCCGGAAACAATGGCTGAAATTACGGAGAAGTATGAAATGGTGCGCGAAGCGTATAAAAAAGAAGCGGCAGCATTAACAGAGGAACAGCTTTTAGAAGAAGTACCTGCTTTTGGGGGGATGATGAAGCGCGGTGAATTACTTCGCACAGTAATCACACACCAAACACATCATGTTGGCCAAATGACAGTATTACTTCGCCAAGCAGGCTTAACAGTACCACCAGTAATGGGACCTACAAAAGAAATGCAATAAGATTTAAGCCCCGAACATGTTTCGGGGCTTATTTTATAAAAAAAGATGCCCAAGTTAAATTGGACATCCGGCACATTTATTTCAAGAAAAAATCATAGCTGTTTTTTGCAAGTAAAGTAATCGTGACGACGATGAAAAGGACACGCACATAGCCGCTTCCACGCTTAATTGCAAACCGTGAACCGACAATCGCTCCGACAATTTGAGCTGCCCCCATTATCAAGCCATATGTATAATTGATTTGCCCTAAGTAGATAAACATTAAAAGAGCCCCGATATTACTCCCGAAGTTAAGGAGCTTTGCATTACCGGCTGCCTTTAAGAAATCATAGCCGACCATTAGAAACGCAAAGATCAGGAATGATCCAGTACCAGGACCTAAAAACCCATCATAAAAACCGATTAGAGAAATCACGAAGAAAAATAAAATATACTTTGTCTTTGAAAGTGATTTGACCGCCGAAATACTGCCCCAATCTTTTTTGAAAATTGTATAGACTGCTACGGCTGCCAGCATTATCAGCATTAAAGGTTTTAATAAGTTCGGATCAAGTAAATGGACAATCCAGGCCCCGATCATCGAACTAATAAAAACCCACGGAAAATACTTCATGACAGATTTAATATCTAGCTTTCCAGACCGATAAAAGGTAATAGTACTCGTTAAGGAACCCATTGTCCCGGCGAGTTTGTTTGTTGCAACAGCTGCAGAGGGACTTAGCCCGGCAAACATTAATGCAGGCAGTGAAATAAGGCCACCGCCTCCCACAACAGAATCGATAAATGCTGCTAAAAAACCAAAACAAATTAAAATAATAACTAGTTGTGGGTCTAACTCAAATCCCATAAAAGAACCCTTCTTTCTTCACATCGAGCAATACACTCATGCTATCGAAAATTTGGAGTAGTGTAAATAGTTAAAATTATGGTTCGATTATGATAAGGTAATATATTAGTATAACGGAACGGAGTATGGATGAATGAAGGATTATCAATTTTTATTGTTTGACTTAGATGATACATTATTGGATTTTAAAGCTGCTGAAAAATTAGCTTTACCAAAATTATTTGAAGCATATCAGCTGCCATTAACGCCTCAAATCGAAGCTGTTTACCGAGAAATTAATACCGGTTTATGGCGTTCGCTTGAAGAAGGGCTGATCACTCGCGACTTTCTCATGGAAACCCGTTTCGGCAAGACATTCGAGCATTTTGGTGTTGAAGTGGATGGCAGGTTATTGGACGCCGAGTACCGTGGCTATTTAGCAGAAAGTAAAGTTTTTGTTGAAGGTGCACTGGAGCTGATCCAAACATTGGCACCTGAATATGAACTGTATATTACATCAAATGGATTGGCGGAGACACAGAATAAACGTCTCCAAGTAACAGGGCTGGCACCTTATTTTAAGCAAGTCTTCGTTTCGGAGGATACAGGCTATCAAAAACCGATGAAGCCATTTTTTGATTATGTGTTTGAACGGATTCCAAATTTTGATCCAAACAAGGCGATGATTATTGGTGATTCTTATAGTGCGGATATTATCGGGGGTGTAAATGCTGGAATCGATACGTGTTGGCTTAACCCGTCGAATGCAGTACCATCAACAATTCATCCGACTTATGAAATACAAACGCTGGCTCAACTTTTGCCCATTATAAACAGTAATAAAGCCATCAATCAACAGCCTTTAGGTATTTAGGTTAAGGCATTAGTATATAAAATGAAATGCAATAATGCAGAAGGAGTGTACGCAATGACATTATTTATACTGGTCGTTCTCATTGCGATTATAGGTTACTTTATATTTAAATTATATAAGCATGACAATACACCATTTTATCAGTTGACCGGTTATTCCTATTTTGACATCCTATTGAATAAAAGTGTCCGAACTTCCTACCAGCTTATAAAGGAATTGGAGCATGTTCAAGGTACAAAGAAAATAATGGTGAATCTACAATTACCTGTACAAAATGAAATTCAAACAATTGATGCCCTTTTACTCCATGAATCAGGAATTTATGTAGTGAATGTGAAAGAGAAGTCAGGATGGATAAATGGACGGGAACAGAGCATCGAGTGGATTGAGCTATTGTATAAAAATCAAAAACAAGTATTTAATAACCCAATTCATGAAACGAAGCGTTTAATCCATACATTAAAAGACCGGCTGCCGGAAGTAGATGGTACAATTTTTGAAACAATAGTAGTTTTTACGAATGATTGTTCATTCCAGCAAATTGAGATTCAATCTTCCGATGTAGAAGTGCTGAAAATCGGGGATTTGAAAAAGTGGGCAGCAACAATTGAAGGAAAACGTTTATCGGAGACAGAGATTGAAAATTTGTATGCAACATTAGAAACCTTTATGCAAAGAAAAAATGTGAAATTACGTTCAAAAACGGCCACATCGGTAAATTAATTAGAAGAGAGCAAAGTAGTTTTTTCTGCTTTGCTTTTTCTTATAGGAAAAATATATAAAAAAATCCAAAATTTTATCAACTTTTTGCTCTCCTTAAACGTCTAATAAAAAGAAGAGTAAAGGAGGGTAGTAGAATGGGCAAAAAAATAACAGTGCTCAGCATATTATGTGGAATATTAATAGTTGTCGGTTTTCGTGTATGGACTAATACACCGCCAACTTATGCTAGCAATAAAACGGTAGTGAATGCTACTTATAAATTGCCGTCCATTTCCAATGATTATATAAACAAGTCGTCCGCCAGCTTAAATAAAATGATGCCGTATTATATGAATGACGGCGGGGCACCGGGCAGAAATTGTACAACATACATAAAGGTTGAAAATATATTGGATAATAAGGAGGCTGATGTTGTACAAGAAAGTGATCAGCAGCAAAAACAAACAGAACAGGAAGCCAATCACAAAAGAATTGCACTTACGTTCGATGACGGCCCCCATAAAAATGTGACCGACCAAATTTTAATGACACTGCAAAAGTATGAAGTGAAAGCAACATTTTTTGTACTCGGTCAAAACGCTGCAAAGTATCCTGATGTCGTAAAAAAAGCGGATGCTTTCGGTCATGAAATTGCCAATCATACGTGGAGCCACAAAAACTTAACGAAGCTAAACGCACAACAAATGCAAGCGGAAATCGACCGGGCAAACGACGCAATTTGTGATGCAACAGGGAAGACGCCTACGATGTACCGTCCGCCATTTGGAGCATTGGACGAAAAAGTACGGGAGTCGATTGACTTAACGCCGGTACTCTGGAATGTCGATACACTTGACTGGCAGCATAAAACACCTAAAAAGACATTGGCTAATCTAAAGGCACAAGCAAAGGACAATGGCATTATTTTGATGCATGATATTCACCAGCAATCAGCAGATGCATTAGAGGATGTCATATTGTATTTGAAAGAAGAAGGCTATGAATTTGTGACAACGAGCCAACTATTATAGATTGAAAGGATTTGAAGGGAGTAGTGACCACTATTTCCTTTTTTTATTTGAATGAGTTTATGGTACGATACTAGCGAACACATATGAAGGAGGATCCATCATGGGTCTATTATCAAAGCGAGCGTTAAGTATTCAGCAGTTTCAAGTCAATAGCCGACTTTTTGCGTGCCCTATTTGTAAACAGGAAATAGAGATAAGTAATGAAGGAAAAATGAGCTGTCTATCGAATCATACATTTGATGTGGCAAAACAAGGCTATGTTTATATGTTAAACCGTCCTGTCCAATCCATGTATGGAAAAGAACTATTCGATTCGCGCCATACAGTTATTCAAGCAGGGATTTACGATCGGTTGCAGGCAGCAATTGCCCGGGAAATCACTGTAGCACAACCGGTACTTTTAGATACAGGCTGTGGCGAGGGGTCTCATTTGCATCGTATTTGCGAACAGCTTGATCGCCCTGTTGGTGTAGGAATCGATATTTCTAAAGAAGGGATAATCGCAGCGGCAAAGTATAATCCCGAAGAGCTTTGGTGTGTCGGTGATTTAGCGAATAGTCCGTTCAATGAGCAATCATTTGATGCGATTTTAAATATTTTATCCCCTGCAAATTATGATGAATTTAAACGTCTATTAAAACGAGGCGGTAAAGTAATTAAAGTCGTGCCACAGGAAAATTACTTAAAAGAACTGCGTAAACAAGCATTTGCAGATTCGGAGAAGGAAAGCTATACAAACGGCCAAACGGTAGAGCGTTTCAAGGCAAGTTTTGCAAATACCGAAGTAAAAAGAATTACGTATACAGTACCGCTCGAACCATATTTAGTACAAAACCTGCTAGAAATGACACCGATGGGCTGGCATATTGAAGATAAAGAAAGCATTCAATTACAGGAAATTACAATTGATTTAGATTTATTAATTGGAATGGAGTGAGCGTAGATGAAGAAAATCCTAGTATTAGGCGGGACACGATTTTTTGGCCGTAAATTAGTGGAACTTTTATTGGAGCAAAAGCATGAGGTAACAATTGTTACGCGCGGAATGTCGGAGAACCCTTTTGGCGATGCAGTGGAGCATATTAAAGTGGACCGTAAAGATACAGCAGCTTTCGAGAAAGCATTGGAAAACCGTACATTTGATATTGTGTATGATAATATTTGCTATTCACCAAACGAAGCAAAACAGCTGTGCGATCTATTCAATGGGAAAATCGGCAAGCTTGTTTTTACATCTACATTATCTGTATATGATGCTGATGGGAAGGCGCATTCTGAAGAAGACTTCGATCCGACTTCCTATGACATCATCATGGGCGACACACATGAATTTACGTATGGTGAAGGAAAGCGTCTGGCAGAAGCGGTATTTTATAAATTTGCCGAGTTCCCTGTAGTGGCAGTCCGTTTCCCAATTGTTATGGGAGAAGATGATTACACGCGCCGATTGCATTTCCATATTGAGCGCATAATGAATAAAGAACCGATTGGATTTGTGAATATGGATGCGGAAATGTCCTTTATTCAGGCAACAGAAGCGGCTCGATTTTTACAGTGGGCAGGTAATGATAATGTGGAAGGCCCAATTAACGCGACAGCAAATGGGGCGATTTCTTTAAAAGAACTTATTGCTCTTATTGAAGAAAAGACAGGGGAACGCGCCAAAATCGCGCTGCTTGGGACAGAGGAAATCCGTTCACCATACGCGATTCCCGCAACATGGTATATGAAAAACGACAAGGCGGAGCAATTAGGATTTTCGTTCAGCAAGCTTGAAGACTGGCTGGCTCCATTAGTCGAGCAAATTGTAGGAACTACAGTAAAGCAACAGTAATTGAATGTAAGTATGACTTTCAATTAAAATGAAGTGAGATTAACGATAAGGTAGGAATGAAACGTGTATAAATTTATTGCAAGACTTGTATCTGGAATTTTAGGGGTTAACGGAGCAAAGGCTAAGGTATATGGGAAAGAAAATATACCGAAAGAAGGCGGTTTTGTCGTTGCCTGTACTCATAATGGCTATATCGATATTTTGAACCTGGGGATTTCAATGCTGCCAAAAGAAGTACACTTTATGGCTAAGAAACAACTGTTTGATATAAAAGGTTTAGGCTGGCTAATTACGAGATTGAATGCATTCCCGGTGGATCGTGACAATCCGGGACCAAGTGTTATTAAAGTACCTCGCCAGCTTATTAAAGAAGGAAAAGTAGTTGGTATCTTTCCTAGTGGAACACGAAGCTCTGAAAACTCGGAACTGAAAGCCGGTGCAGTGACGATTGCTCAACTGGCAAAGACGGTAATATTACCGGCTGCTTATATCGGTCCGAAAAATGCAAATGGTGTATTCAAACGCCAAAAAGGCTATTTAATTTACGGAAAGCCGTTTACGGTTGGCGTGGGAAAAGAAGGCCGTGAACAATCCGTGCAATTTTTGGAAGAAGAACTGAACCGATTGACAGCACATTTAAAAGAAATGCATCCGGAAGTAAAATAACAGGAGCTGCGCGAAAATCTTTCGTGCGGCTTCTTTAAGTAGGAGTGGATAAAGAGATGAAGCAAGTACTATTCGTATGTTTGGGCAATATTTGCCGCTCTCCTATGGCAGAGGCGGTTATGCGTGATTTAATTGCTAAACGCGGTTTGACGGATCAAATTACAGTCGATTCGGCCGGAACGAGCAATTACCATATCGGAGAACCCCCGCATAAAGGAACAACGGCAAAATTAAAAGAATACGGAATTATGCCAACAGGTATGCTTGCAAGACAATTACGCTCGTCCGATTTAGACAGCTTTGACTATATTGTCTGTATGGATGAAAGCAATGTGAAAAATACGATTGAAATGCTGCGTGCAGAAGCAGATGCAAAAGTGTTCCGTTTCCTTGATTTGACGTCACATCAAAAAGATGTACCGGATCCTTGGTATACAGGGGACTTCCAGGAAACCTATGATTTATGTGTAGAAGGCTGTGAGGCATTGCTGGAACGGATATTACAAGATATAAAATGATTATGGAAAGCGGATTAGATTTAGTGTTAATCAAATCCGCCTTTTTCATCTTCCTACGGCAAAGACAATTCGATTATTGTGTTTTGGGATTTTGCCGTTTTTTCTTACTTGTTTTTGAAATAAAGACCCCTTTACCGGACAGCATCATGATAAAGCACCCCTTTTTCTTTAATTACCAATTAGACTAAGCAAAGGATAAATACGTTACACTTATAGGTTTCATTAAATATAAAGGCTATTTTATTATTACTGTCGGTTATAAGAAGCTTTGTTAAGGGTAATTATATTGCAAAGTATGTAGAGAGTCATATGGAGGGAATAGCTATGGATGTGAAAGGAAGACGGAAAAGCAGTAATGTGGAAGATCGCCGGGGGATGAGTGCCGGGAAAATCGGTGGAGGACTTGGTGGAGTCGGAATAATTATTGCTATTATTTTTACATTGCTTAATGGCGGAGATGCGGGGGATGTTGTTTCGGAAGTATCAAAGAGCATTACGCAAAACGGTGCAACTTCTGAAAACTATGAACCAACCGCTGAAGAAGAGGAACTGGCGGAATTCGTTTCCGTAGTACTTGCGGATACAGAGGATATTTGGCAACAACTGTTTGCTGACAATGGACTGACATACGAAAACCCGACGCTCGTATTATTTACGGACAGCGTAAGTTCCGGATGCGGGATGCAAAGTGCAGCGGTTGGGCCATTTTACTGTCCGGCGGATTATAAGCTTTATATTGATTTAAGTTTTTATAAAGAATTAAAAAACCGATTTGATGCACCGGGTGATTTTGCAATGGCTTATGTAGTGGCACATGAAGTCGGTCACCATGTCCAAACATTGTTGGGTACATCCGAACAAGTACACGCGCTAAACGGAAAAGTATCGCAAGCTAAATATAATGAAGCAGTGAAACGTCTGGAACTTCAGGCGGACTATTACTCGGGTGTATGGGCACACCATGTCCAGGATAAGGGCTATTTGGAAGAAGGCGATTTTGAAGAGGCATTAACGGCAGCGAATGCCATTGGCGACGATACATTGCAGATGGAAGCGCAAGGCTATGTCGTTCCGGAAAGCTTTACACATGGTACAAGCGAACAACGGATGCGCTGGTTCAAAAAAGGCTATAATGCCGGTACACTTCAAGGCGGCGATACATTTAGTTTAGAGGCTTCCCAACTATAAACGTGTGACCTATAGCATCGAAAAAGTGCTATAGGTTTTTACATTTTTTTGTGCAGAGTAATTTAAAATTATTTCAAGTTTATGTATAATAAATAAGTTAAATATATTTTTTCGTTTTTAAATAACGTTACTAATAGAGTATGAAAGAGAGTGAACAAAATGGGTCGTAAGTGGAATAACATTAAAGATAAAAAGGCTGGGAAAGACGCAGCAAATAGTCGTATCTATGCTAAATTCGGTCGTGAAATTTACGTAGCAGCAAAATCAGGTGAACCAAACCCTGAATCTAACCGTGCATTAAAAACAGTTTTAGAACGTGCAAAAACTTACTCTGTACCGAAACATATTATTGAAAAAGCAATCGACAAAGCAAAAGGCGGCGGCGATGAGCAATTCGATGAGTTACGCTATGAAGGTTTCGGTGTTGCGGGTACAATGGTAATCGTTGATGCGTTAACAAACAACGTAAACCGTACAGCTTCTGAAGTACGTGCAGCATTCGGTAAAAATGGCGGTAACATGGGCGTATCAGGTTCTGCAGCGCATATGTTCCAAAACACAGCTGTATTCGGGATTGAAGGTAAATCAGAAGATGAAATTCTTGAAATTTTAATGGAAGCTGATTTAGATATGCGTGACATCATGGATGAAGAAGGCACAATCATCGTGTATGTTGAGCCGGAACAATTCCATGCAACACAAGAAGCATTTAAAGGAGCAGGCATTGAAGAGTTCACTGTAGCAGAGTTAACGATGCTGCCAATGACAGATGTTGCTTTAACTGGTGATGATTTAGTGAAGTTCGAAAAAATGATTGATGCATTGGAAGATTTGGAAGACGTGCAACGCGTATACCACAATGCTGATTTAGGCGAATAATGATGTAAGTCCAAAGATGATTCTTTGGGCTTTTTATTTTTGCTGACTATTGGAAACTAACGGGAAATAGGTGGTGCTATTTTCTTATTATTCATTAATAATATGTAGTATTCTCGAAAAGCAGTTGCATTTAAATAACCTTTAATTCAAAATAAATTTAACAATCAAATATTATACTAGGAGACATAATAGGCTATGAAAAGAATGGACAAATTAGGTAGTAGAATCATCTTGATGATCGGCATTATTTTCGCGGTTATTTTAGTATTAACCGTTGTTATGCTTCAATTTAATTCCGCGCGCTCAGTACAGTCATCAGTGAAAGAACGTACGATTGAAGTAGCTAGTAATATAGTAAATTACATAGATGTACAAAAGTATGAGCAACTTATTGAAAACCCGGAAGAAAATGCAACATATTGGGAATTACGTGAACAGTTAAACGAATTACGCGAATATAATGGTGTCATGTATGCCTATACCTATTTTGTACCAGAAGAAAATGGGGACGTTACCTTTTTAGTTGATGGCATGCCTTCAGATGATACTGAAAATGCCGGGAAGCTGGGTGAAGTTTCAGGCTCTACAAAGTACGAGCATATTGAGCGCGTTATCGAAGACGGCCGCTTTGCAACAGATATTTTAAGCAGTGATTTTGGTGAATATATTACCGGTATTGTACCGGTTAAAAATGATGCAGGGGAAACAATTGCCTATTTAGGTGTTGATATCAATGCATCATATGTCTCGGCTCTGACAAAGGATGTGGCAAAGGAGATTGTGCCAATTATTGCGCTAATTTTCATTGTTATATTTGTAGCCGCTTTAATCGGTATTTACAGTTATATCCGTCGGGCGTTAGCTCCATTAGAAACTTTGAATAAAGCAGCAGAAAATCTAGCTTCAGGTGATATTGTTGAATCACAGTCTATGTTGGAAAAGCTGAATTTTAAAACGAATAATGAAATTACAGCGTTCGCAAAAAATTTCCAAAGCTCGCTTGTCGAGTTATCGGCTACATTCCAAGTATTGAAGGAACGTACAGATGGGCTGGGAGAAGTGGTTAATTTAATTGAAACATCAACAGAACGTGTGAACACATCAAATGAAAAAATGGTGGAAAATATTACTACAATTTCACAGAGTGGGTCATTGCAGCAAGTAAGTAATAATGAAGTAAATGCGGCGATGAATGAAATGGCAATCGGCATTCAGAAACTGGCCGATACATTTAATGAAATTGCGGAAATCTCTTCTGATATGACAAGCCTTGTAGAAGATGGAGCACAAAGTTCAGGTAAGGTAGTTGACCAGATCCACGGGGTAGAAAAATCAGTGGAAAACACTGCTAAGCTCGTGAAAGAGATGGGAGAAAACTTCCACTCAATTAAAGAAATGGTAACAGTCATCACGAATATTTCGGATCAGACGAATTTACTTGCGCTCAATGCAGCAATTGAAGCAGCGCGTGCAGGAGAAGCCGGTAAAGGTTTTGCGGTTGTAGCGGATGAAGTGAGAAAACTGGCAGAAATGTCCCGTACATCAGCGGATGAAATTTCAGGTCATCTTCAAAAATTCTCACAGATTACGGATCGTTTACTAGTTGAGATTGATATGACAACAACAGATGTTAAAGAAGGAACGATGGCAGTAGGTGAAATCGGTCAACGCCTCGATCAAATTTTAAATTCTGTATTGAATGTCAACAATCGCATTCAGGACGATTCAGCAGTTGTTGAGGAAATGTCGGCAGGAGCAGAGCAGATTTTAGCTTCGACTGAGGAAATGAGCCGGTTAGTAAACGATACTTCCGACTATGCAAAACATTTGGCACTTGCCTCAGATGAACAAACACTCGTCGTCGATGATTTAACAAAAGCGGTTGAAGAATTGGATAACCATTCACAGCAAGTAGTATTGGAAATGAATAAGTTCAAAATATAAAGACTGATATAAGCGGCTGGGACCTTTTCTCAGCTGCTTATTTTTATGTCTATTAACCTAAAATAAAGATAGACAAATATTCTGAAAATAATTGCAATTTTTGCCATAATCATAAATAATAAAAGAGGGAATTTCGAATTCCGAATGAAGTGAATAGATGAGGTGAATGAGTTTGGTAACTTTTAAAGACTTTGATTATAAACGTCCGGATTTAGAAGAAATGAAAGAACAGACTACAGCATTATTAGAAGAATTTAAAGCTGCAACTACTGTAGATGAACAAAGCGAAGTGATCGAAAAGTTAAATGCGATCCGCAATACATTTTCGACAATGGCTAACCTTGTTTATGTACGTGCATCAATTGATACAAATGATGAATATTACCAAAAAGAGCGTGACCATTTTGATGAAGTAAGCCCAATGGCGGACGAGCTTGTATTTAATTACTATACGGAACTAGTAAAATCGCCATTCCGTGCTCAGCTTGAAGAAAAATGGGGCACGCAACTATTTGCCTTAGCTGAAAACTTACTAAAAGGTTTCTCACCTGCAGTGATTGAGCTTATGCAAAAAGAAAATAAACTAACGTCTGAATACAGCAAGCTAGTTGCTTCTGCTCAGATTGAATTTGACGGAAAAACTTTGACATTGGCACAGCTTGGACCATATGCAGAATCGACTGATCGTGATGTTCGTAAAGCAGCACGTGAAGCAAGTGCAGATTTCTATGCTTCAAACAAAGAAAAGTTCGATCAAATCTATGATGATTTAGTAAAGCTGCGTCATGAAATTGCTACAAAACTAGGATTTAAAAACTATGTGGAACTTGCCTATGTCAATATGAACCGTATTGACTACAACGCAGAGATGGTCGCAAAATTCCGTGAACAAGTGCGGGAAAATATCGTACCGCTTGCAACGAAACTTTACGAGCGCCAAGCAGAACGAATCGGAATAGAGGACTTTAAATTCTACGATGAAGGTTTAACATTCTTAACAGGAAATGCCGTGCCTCAAGGTGATCCGGAGTGGATTATTAATAACGGTAAAAAAATGTACGAAGAACTATCAAAAGAAACAGGCGAGTTCTTCAATTATATGATCGAGCATGACCTGATGGATCTGGTAGCGAAAAAAGGTAAGGAAAGCGGCGGATACTGTACGTTTATCGAAGACTACGAATCACCGTTTATCTTCTCGAACTTTAATGGCACATCTGGTGATATCGATGTACTGACACATGAGGCAGGACATGCATTCCAAGTGTATTCAAGCCGAAATATTGGTATCCCGGAATACTTATGGCCGACATATGAGTCAGCAGAAATCCATTCTATGAGTATGGAATTCTTTACATGGCCTTGGATGGAGCTATTCTTCAAGGACCAAACAGATAAATATAAATTCTCGCACTTAAGCAGCGGGTTATTATTCTTACCATACGGTGTAGCAGTTGATGAATTCCAGCATGTTGTATATGAAAATCCTGAAATGACACCAGCTGAGCGTAATGCTGCTTGGAAAGAAATCGAAGCGAAGTATTTACCGCATCGAGATTATGACGGTCATGAATATTTAGAGTCAGGAGCTATTTGGCAGCGACAAGGCCATATTTATACAACGCCATTCTATTATATTGACTACACGCTAGCGCAAATTTGTGCATTCCAGTTCTGGAAACGCTCACGCGAAGACTTCGAAGGGGCTTGGAAAGACTATCTGCATCTATGCAGTCTTGGCGGTTCATTTGCTTTCACAAAACTTGTTGAAGAAGCGGGCTTAATTTCGCCATTTGACGACGGCTGTGTGGAATCGGTTGTAGGAACAATCGAAGACTATTTAAATTCAATCGATGATAAGAAGCTCTAAAATTTAAGGGGTGCGTTTCGCAAATAGTACTTTGCGAAACAATCCTTTTTTATTTTTTGTATTTTATGAAGCTTTATGGCATGCTAAAACGTACATAGTTATAGTAAAAATTATAAGTAAAAGAAAGATTGAGAAAGAGAGTGAGCCGATGACTAGAAAACTGTGGTTCCAAGTGGGCGTAGGTATTCTAATTACATTATTAATTATCAAATATTTTATTGAAATTCATTCAATTTTTAATCCGATTATCATTATTTTTACAACCATCCTTGTACCGTTATTACTCGGTGGGGTACTCTATTATATTTCGGAGCCATTGCAGCGCATATTGGAAAAACGGGGTATGCCGAGATGGGGAAGTTTAATAACAATCGTCCTTATAATTGCAGGTTTATTCGCAACTTTTTTAGTTTTAGTCGGTACTCCAATTGCAAACCAAGTAAACAGACTTGTTGAAAATGCACCGACAATCGCTAAGGATATTGAAGAAACAGCGGATTTTATTTTAGATAATAAGGATAATATTCCGATGCTGCCGCCGCAAGTAGAAGAGTTTATAGCATCAGTAACGACTTCTATTCAAGACATTGCTGTCGCAAGTAGTAAGTATCTTGTGTCCTTCTTAAGTGGTGCGGTAACGGTAACCTTAACATTAGTACTGGCGCCGTTTTTCTTTATTTTCATGTTGAAAGACCATGAAAAGTTCGCTCCTCAAATTTACGGTATATTTAATGGTGAGAGCCGCACATGGGTTAAGAAAACATTGGAAGATATTGATAATGTATTAAGAAGCTATGTTCAAGGACAAGTGCTGGTCAGCTTTTTACTCGCAATTATGATGTATATCGGCTATTTAATCATTGGCTTGGAGTATTCATTATTACTTGCTTTGTTTGCATTTTTCATGAACATGATTCCATTTATCGGGCCGTGGATTTCCCTTGTCCCGGCAGTGATTGTGGCACTGGTTAATGACCCATTTGATATTATTTGGGTTGGTGTAGTGACGCTTGTCGCACAACAAGTGGAAAGTAACTTAATTACACCGAATGTTATGGGGCGATCTTTGGATATTCACCCGTTGACAGTCATTTCAATCGTATTGGCAGCAGGGAATATTGCCGGATTTATTGGAATTTTAATTGCCATTCCAACGTACTGCGTCATTAAAGTAATCGTTCAAAATATTTATGAAGAACGTAAACAGATTAAAGAGACTGCCACTAAGAATGTATAACACCAACAGAATCTGAATTAATTATAGCGGGACATATGTGATAAGCATATGCTTCGCTTTTTAATTTTCGCAGGACACGGTATACTTATAAATTGAAAAGACATTTAAAAGGAGCAGACAATGCTAACATTTGAACAAAAACAAGAAATTATCGAATCATTTCCGCAGTTAACTAAAAAGGAAATTTCATTAAAACGTGTGAATTATCACTTTGAAGGAAGTCTATACGAAAAATCAATCGTTGTAGAAAAATTGCATCCAAACGGCAATGGCTTTGTTTTCGTAGGCGACTTATTGAAATATGAAAAAGAAGCAGGCGACAACGGACTAGTCAATATTCGTGACTACAGCGAGGAAGCGTTACGTGAAATCGTACGGGACTCCATCAACTATTTATCTGAGGAAGAAGAAGAGATTTTACCGATCGTCGAAACGTGGACATCGCGTGAAGGTACGACGAAGCTGGAGCTGGAGTTTAACGATCGTTCTTGGAATATTTATCATCAAGGAAATTTAGAGGAAACATTCGGTACGCGTGAAGACGCTGTTGCTTATTTACGTGAGGAAGGTTTCCGACTTTCAAATTAGATAAGTGAGGAAATTGGAGAATGACACAACAGAATTCATCGAAGGAAATGTCCGGAAATAAAATGGTCAAAATTATCGTCGGTACAATTGTAGTAGCATCCATAGTTATTGTCATTGCAATTCAAGCATTTTACATGTTGTGGGAACCTAAAGACCCGAAGCAAATCGAGTTGAACAAAAGTGAAGAGGAATCGAGCGCTGTAAATTCAGTTATGTTTCCGTTTGAGGAACGGCTGTATTTAGGCTAGTTATGGAATCCCTTGCGTCGGTAGTGGCGCGGGGGATTTTTTTGTTTGGGTTTTGGCGGTGGGCGTGGTTGCGGTGGGCGTGGTTTTCTAATAAACAGGTGAAATGTTCTAATATATTTTAAAATGTTCTAATAAAATTGCGATTTTCTAATATCTTTGCCCAATGTGCTAATAAGTGTTCGAGATTTTCTAATATCGCGGGTGGATGTGCTAATATCCTGCCAAGTTGTTCTAATATATTTTAAAATGTTCTAATAAAATCTAAATCTCCAACCCGGACAGCCTAAATTAAAATGAAAAGCAGCTTAACCGGCATCCGTTTCCCCCGGTTTTCTAATAAAAGCAACGGAAGTTCTAATAACCACCAGATTTCTTCTAATAACCCCGGCATTTGTTCTAATAAACTTAGCCAGCTCCCGCACTCCACCAGATTTCCAAATAAAAAGCCGTACAGCCCATCTAAAACAGGCCGTACGACTATTTACTGATCAACTATCTCGTATTCTTCTTAAATGGCAGCCACCAGTTCCAGTCGCCAAACAGCTTCATGAAACTTGGGACGAGCATCAACCGGATGATTGTTGCGTCAATGGCAATCGCGATCGCAATACCGACCCCGATTTGCTTCACGGGCATAACATCCGTAAATGCGAAGGCGCCTGTAATAACGATCATAATAAGCGCTGCCGATGTAATGATTTTACTTGTGGAAACAAGCCCATCGACCGTTGCCTTCGTATTTGTTGCCCCTTTTAAATATTCTTCCTGAATACGGGAAATTAAAAATACTTCATAGTCCATACTCAAACCGAACACTAAGCAGAACGTCAACACCGGAATAATCAGCACAATTGTCGTTGCTTCCAGACCGAAGTGGCCGTATTGGAAAATGTAGACAAGGATACCGAATGTCGCACCTAAACCAAGGATGTTCATTAAGATCGCTTTCAACGGAATTAAAATCGACCGGAACGCAATCATTAAAATAAAGAAGGTAGAGACAATGATGATCGCAACGGCAATGAGTACTTTACCGGCAATTTCATCAAAAATTTCCTGATTGAACTTCGCTTGACCGGACAATGCAAAATCGACACCTAAGTCTTTTTCACTCCAGTCGCGTACGAAATCCTGTGCTTCGAATGAAGAACCGTCTGCATGCAGATAAGCAACCATATACATTTTGTCTTCCTGAATAAAGTTTTCCGCTACTTCATCCAGTGCACCGGGTGCTTGCGGGTTGCTGTTTGCCATTTCCCACATTTCAATAGACTCAATATTGGCTACAGTAAACATTGATGTTACCCGGTCAACAAGAGGGTCATCCAACAGCTGTTGCTGGATATCGAATATTTTTTCGCGTCCTTCTGTCGTATCCCAATCACCGGCAACTTCATTTTCTGCCAGAAGGAAAACCGGTGTATCGTCGCCGAGTCCGAATTGTTCATCAAGTGTATCGAACGTTTGGCGTGATTCATAGGATTCCGGCAATGAATCCGTGGAAGGGATCGTTAATTCGATATCTTTAATCGGCACCATCGCAACACATAGTAAAATGATGGCCACAACGATAATTGTGACAGGTCGTTTCATAACAAAGGCAGCGAATTTTTGCCAGCGAGAGGCAGTCGGTTTTATTCGGAAAACACGGCCTTTATTTAAACGGTCGCCAAGAAGCATCAATGTTGCCGGTAAAAGTGTAGTACCAGTTAAGACAGCGAGTAATACAACGATTGATCCGCCAAGCGCGATGTTCATAAAAATCTCCACGTCAATGACGATCATAGCACCAAGACCGATCATGACACAAAGTGCGGAGAAGATAATCGAACGTCCGGCTGTTTGGATGGCTGTTTGAACAGACTGCTCAATCGATTGGGTATTGCGCTCTTCACGGTACCGGTTAATAAGGAGCAATGCAAAATCAATGCTTAAAGCCAGCCCGAGCATTGGGACGATATTTAATACGAAAATCGACAGGTTCACACTGTCGCCTAAAAGAGCCAATAGACCAAGTGTAATGACAACTGTCGCACCGCCGACTAAAATCGGCAGTAAAGAAGCTACGATTGTACCGAAAGCCAGCAGTAAAACGATTAAAGCAATCGGAAGACCTATCGTTTCCGCTTTAATTAAATCATTTTGACTTGCGACATTAATATCCTTTGAAATAACCGGTTCACCTGTAATGGAAATACCGTTGTCTTCGCCGAGTTTTTCACGGAGCTCATCAATAATCGGGAAGTAATCATCCACCGAATTATCAAAATCGAGCATTCCATAGGCAAACCCGTCTTTATTTAATTCTTCGACACCTACGGGAGATGTGATTGTTTGAATCTCTTCTATTGTTTCTAAACTTGTTTCTAAACTTTCTAGGGCGGAAGAAATTTCTTCATCTGTTTTATTTTCAAACAGTACAAAAATCGTCTTTGCGGGTAAATTGAATGTATCGGACAGCTCGTTCGTTACATACGAGTGGTCGCCATCATAGAAAAACCCATCCCCTTGCAGTTTGGAAGGGAGTTGAAGTGCGAAAAATGCTAAAATAACTAAAATTGCACACCATATTAGAACAATCGGTTTTGCGAATTTAGTAATGAATGCTGCGAACTGTTTCATAAATTACCGCCTTTCTTTTTCCATAATTACAGTGTAATGGATTCATAGAAAAAAAGAAAAGAGGGAGGTTTGTCCGAAAAAATTTTCGAAGCAAACCTCTCCTCTTTATTAAAAGAACAGATTTAATATTGTATAAATAACCGCTGCCATGACAGCCGAAATAGGCATTGTAATAATCCATGTTGTAACAATTTTACGAGCCATACCCCAGTTAACGCCTTTTACATTTTGCGCAGAACCAACACCCATAATTGCAGAAGAAATAACATGTGTTGTTGATACAGGCAAGTGAATTAACGTAGCACCGAAAATAATGGATGCGGAAGCAAGGTCTGCAGCAGCACCGTTTACAGGACGGATTTTCATAATTTTACCGCCAACTGTTTTAATGATTTTATAACCACCGATTGAAGTACCAAGACCCATTGCTAAAGCACAGGCGAAACGTACCCAACCTTGTACATCATCCGTTGTTTGCCAATTTGCTGCAATAAGTGCCATCGTAATAATACCCATTGCCTTTTGGGCATCGTTTGTACCGTGAGTAAAAGATTGAATGGCTGCAGTGAAAATTTGCATAATACGGAAACCTTTATTTGTTTTATAAAGGTTCATATTCTTAAAAATGAATTTCATAATTGTCATCATGATAAAACCAGCACAAATCGCGATGATTGGTGATGCTAATAAAGCGATGATGATTTTTGTGAAGCCGCTATAGTTTAAAACCGCGACTCCAGATGATGCGATGGCAGCACCCGCAATCGAACCGATCAGTGTATGAGAAGAACTTGATGGAATCCCAAAATACCAAGTGACTAAGTTCCAAGTGATCGCCGATAATAAAGCGGCCAAAATAACAACAGTACCGATTAATGGTGCATCAGGTGTAGATAATGCAAACGGGTCAACAATATCTGACGCAATTGCTTTTGCAACACCTACGAATGTAATGGCACCCACGAAATTCATAATCGCTGCCATAAGTACCGCTACTCGAGGAGGTAGCGCACGTGTTGAAACGGATGTTGCAATCGCATTGGCCGTATCATGAAAACCATTAATGAAGTCAAATGCAAGTGCAAAAAAGACTACTAGGACAGTAATGATAAGTAGTGTATTCATTAAAAGGACTCCTCATTAATTACGCATTACGCATAATGATTGTTTCGATTGTGTTAGCAACTGTTTGACAGTAGTCGGCAATTTCTTCTAACTGCTCATAAATATCTTTGAATTTAATTAGACGAATTGGATCTTTTTCATTTAAAAACAGCTTTTTAATAGAAGAACGTAAAACTTCATCACATTCGCGTTCATAATCTTTAATTAAAATTGCGTGCTGACGCATCCCAACAAGATCCTTTTTGTTTAATAGTTCCATCGCTTTTACAATTTCATCAGTCGATTTGGCGATATATGCTAAGAAATCGCGCATCGATTCATCGATTTCTGTTAGTGAAAACATTTCGAAATGTGCAATCGTACCTTCTGCGCCATCTAGCACATCATCCATACGAATTGCTAATGATAAAATATCTTCACGCTCAATTGGCGTCATAAATGATTTATTAAGCATGACGATTAATTCATGGATTAATTTATCACCCGCTGTTTCGTATTGCTTCATACGAATGCTGATTTCTTTTAAGTCTGCAACCGTTTCAATGCGGAAATCATTAGCATAATGGATACCTTCACGCATATTTTCAGCAATTTTCAATAACGCTGAGAAAAACGGATCTTGCTTCTTTGAACTAAACATGGAATGCCTCCTGGATATATATAATTAAAATAATTTTAAAAATTAACCTCAATTATCATAACAAAAACTTAAAAAAATCTATACAATTTTTACTCTAACCTTATCAATCTTTACAATTCTGTAACAAAAGGAAAAGTTGGATAATTAATTATTTTTGGTCAAAAGATAGAAAAAACACGAATAAACGAGAAAACGGTTTTGAAATTATAGTAAATCCTGCAGCTCTTTTTCCAAAAATGGCTTCGCGTTTAAAAAGCGTACAAATTCATCATACTTTACACGCTGCTCATGCGTTGGTTTTTTCCCCGTATAATAAGCACGAATCAAAATATTCTTTGGCGTGTTTTCCATATCGATAAATTCCAATAATTGAGTATCGTAACCGACGAGTGACAATAGTTCGGCACGAATTGAATCCGTAGCTAATGCGGCAAAGCGCTCCTTCACTAAACCGTGCTGTGTCATAATCGATAATGCAGGGGATTGCAGCTGACGGTTCAGCTCGTGTTGACAGCATGGAACACTTAAAATAACTTTAGCGCCCCATTTTACTGCACGGGCTAATGCCATGTCTGTCGCAACATCACAAGCATGAAGTGTTACGACCATATCTACAGCAGTTTCTTCATTAAAGTCATTAATATCCCCAACTAAAAACTGCAGATTTTCATATTGTAAATCAGCTGCAATCCGGTTACATTCCTCAATGACTTCCTTTTTGAGGTCAAGGCCAGTGACATGTATATCAAGACCCTTTTCAACTTTTAAGTAATGATACAAAGCGAATGTTAAATAGGATTTGCCTGAACCGAAATCTAAAATGCGAATCGTTTTGTCTTTCGGCAAATGGGCTAAAGAATCATCGATGAACTCAACAAAGCGATTAATTTGTTTAAACTTATCGTATTTCTGTTTCTTTATTTTTCCATCTTCAGACTGTACTCCTAAACGGACTAAAAATGGATGAATACGGGAATCATCCAATAAATATTGTTTTTTTCTATTGTGGGATAAGTTCACTTGTTTAGTTGTCGCATTTTGATCAGATTTCCAAAGTACTTTGTTTTTCTTCGAGAGCTGCACTTGTACTGTCTGTTCCTGAAACTCGGCATGTACTTGACGGAACTGTTCAAAAAGAGCATCGAGCTTCGCGGCTAAATCTCCCACTGTAATATTTTCATGTTTTAAAATGCGCTCATATTGGTATTCCAGCTGAATCATATATTCTCCGCGAATTTCTACGGGCTTGAGTTTGACCCGTTTCAAGTCACTGGATTTTTGACGTGGCTGGCTAATAGTTGCTTGAAGTAATGTTTTATTAGAAATGAGTGCATGAAGCTGCACTTTCATTTGTTCGAATTCCATAAAAACCGCCTTTTCTTTTCATTAATTACTTGGCATAATTGCGTCTCGATTTTTCGAGGCACACAGGATGTAACGTATTTAGGCTGACTTCAATTTCCTAAAACCCTGTGACAACTGCCGGGGCTTCTCTTCATTCATCACTCACCAATGAAAGGTGCGTGATGAATGAAGAGAAATAATTGTGACCCTATAGTATCATAATGCGCTTATATGTTGTCATTGTACAGGGTTTTGAATTGTATGTTACGATGGGGAAAAACTATAGATTGTAGCAAGGAGGCAAAAATTTGAAAGATGTTGAAGTATTAATTGAACGCGGTATATTAGTTGGCGTCAATTTACAAAAGGATGAGCATTTTGATTACTCAATGGAAGAGTTGGCAAATTTAGCACAAGCTTTAGATGTTGAAGTTGTCGGCATGGTAACGCAAAATCTGGAGCGTGTGACACCTTCCCATTATGTAGGTACTGGTAAAATTGAAGAAATTAAGGCGTTCTTTGATGAAACAGATGCCAATATTGTTATCTTTAATGATGAACTGTCCCCATCGCAAATCCGTAATTTAGAACGTGATTTACAATGTAAAGTAATTGACCGTACAATGCTGATCTTAGATATTTTCAGTCGCCGTGCAAAAACACGCGAAGCCCAATTACAAGTAGAGCTCGCTCAATTACAGTATATGCTTCCGCGCCTAGTTGGGCTCCATGCTTCACTATCCCGTCAAGGGGGAGGAACAGGCGGCGGCTTTAAAAACCGTGGTGCTGGGGAAACAAAGCTCGAACTTGACCGTCGTAAAATTGAAGATCAGATTTCGAAAATCAAGAAAGAGCTGGAATCTGTTAAAGAACAGCGTGAAACACAGCGAAAGCAACGCCGTAAAAATGCAGTACCTGTCGTATCGATTGTTGGTTATACAAATGCAGGGAAGTCCACGATTATGAACCAGTTACTTGCAAAGGCGGGGCAGGATGATACGAAGCAAGTGTTTGAAAAGGATATGCTGTTCGCGACACTTGAAACTTCGGTCCGTAATATTGAACTTGAAGATAATAAATCCTTTTTGCTGACTGATACGGTTGGTTTTGTTAGTAAGCTTCCGCATCACTTAGTAAAAGCATTCCGATCGACATTGGAAGAAGCACGAGAATCTGACCTGCTGCTGCATGTTGTCGATGTTTCGAATGAGGAATACCGCTTTATGATGGAAGTGACGAATGAAACATTAAAAGCGATTGATGTTGAAAATATTCCTACTATATATGTATACAATAAATCTGACTTAGCCGATGTGGAATATCCGTTAGTAAGCGGGGATAATATTTGGCTTTCTGCGAAGGAAGATGTAGGGCTGGAAGAGTTGCTTCAGCAAATTAAGCAACAGATTTTTGCTAATTATGTTACATGTCAAATGCTTATTCCATATAATCAGGGTGGAATTGTTTCCTATTTAAATGAGCAGGCAACGGTTCTTGAAACCGCATATGAAGAGGAAGGTACATTATTAACGCTTGAACTTAAAGAAGCCGATTATCAAAAGTATGAAATTTATGTTGTAAAATAAGGATTGAAATACAAAGCTAAAGTACGTTGCTATGACAGCGCACTTTAGCTTTTTTGTTTTTTAATAAATTTTTGTCTTTAAGAAAAGTCAAAATAATTCATTTAGTGAAGTAATTGTTTTATAATACAAAAATCCTATTGTGAAGATTTGCCCTTTTTGTCTGAAAATAAAGAAAAAACATAAAATTATAACATTTTGATTATTTGTTGATTTTAATCAACTATTAGGCTAAAGTGTTCAAGTATATTATTTCAAATGTCAGACAACAGACATCGGATTTTATTGTCAGAATATTTATTAATCGGGAGGATTTCAAATGTATTCAAAAGAAGAAATCGTGAAGTCCGTTCCTCAAACTGGTTTTGTTGGTCAACCTAAAGGGTTGTTTACACTATTCTTTACAGAGTTTTGGGAACGTTTTTCATATTATGGTATGCGTGCCATTCTATTATTCTACATGTACTATGCAGTTAAAGATGGTGGATTAGGATTAGATCGTACGCAAGCTAACATCATCATGTCGATTTACGGTTCATTAATCTACATGTCAGGTATTATCGGCGGGTGGATCGCTGACCGTATTACGGGTATGCGTAAGGCGATATTCTATGGCGGAATATTAATTATGATTGGTCATATCCTATTGGCCTTGCCGCTTGGTGTAACAGCGTTATACTTATCGATGTTCTTTATCATCATTGGTACTGGTTTGTTAAAGCCGAACGTTTCATCTGTAGTTGGTGACTTGTATGCAGAAAATGATGCACGTCGTGATTCAGGATTCTCAATTTTCTATATGGGTATCAACATGGGTGGTTTCCTGGCACCTTTATTAGTTGGTTTATTCCAAAAAAACTGGGGCTTCCATGCAGGATTCAGTGTTGCTGCAGTAGGTATGTTCATCGGTTTAGTTGTTTACTTAATGTCACAGAAGAGCCTTGGTTTAGCAGGTTCTGTAGCACCAAACCCACTTTCTGGTAAAGAAAAGAAAACGACAACTCGTAACTTCACAATCGGTGGTTTAATTGTTGTAATTTTAGGTTTTGTAGCTTACCAAACAGGTAACGCAAGCATTGAAAACTTCTCATTACTGATTACTTTCTTAGGTGTAATGATTCCTACAGTATTTATTATTTTTATGTACCGTAGTCCAAAAACAAATGCAGACGAAAAGTCTCGTCTATTAGCCTATATCCCATTATTCATCTGTGCGGTAATGTTCTGGGCAATTGCTGAACAATCATCAACAGTTATTGCAACGTTCATCGATACTCGCACAAACTTAAATTTATGGGGCTTTGAAATTCCGGCTGCATGGTTCCAGTCATTTAACCCGTTATTCATCATCGTTCTAGCGCCAATGTTTGCGTTATTATGGACGAAATTAGCGGATCGCGGACCATCAACTCCGAAGAAATTTGCTTTATCTTTATTCTTTGCAGGTATTTCATTCTTCGTAATGATCGCAGCAATCGTTTTAACTCCGGAAGGTACGTTAGTAAATCCGCTTTGGGTTGTATTCTCAATCTTCCTGTTAGTATTAGGTGAGCTATTGCTTTCACCGGTCGGTTTATCAGCTACAACGAAATTGGCACCGGCTGCATTCGCTGGACAAACAATGGCGTTATGGTTCCTGGCATCAGCTGCTGCACAAGCAATTAACGCACAGTTAGTTCGAGTTTACGGAATCGTATCTGAAACAACTTACTTCGGTGTATTAGGTGGTTTATCGGTTGTATTAGGTGTTATTATTCTTCTGATTTCTCCAATCATTTCTAAAGCAATGCGCGGGATTAAATAATTATCAAACCTTTATTTACAGAATTTCTGTAAATAAAGGTTTTTTCTTTTGCCTAATAAGGAATAATAAAAGTTAACTACTTAAAATGGTAGCATGTGGTATATAATGAGATTGGGATGATACTTAAAGAAGTGTTACAACATCTTTGGTAAGGAAGTATCGATTCTTCACATGAACTTTTTTCGGTATTGTCAAAAACTTTTGCCGAAAGAGAGCTACTAAGGTTAATTTCGCTATAATTGGTCGAAAATAACCGGGGTAACCGATATATGTAGAACATTCCCGATGGTTACACATCTTTTTCAAAAGTCATGTAACAAATGCATGATTGCGGAGAGACACTAAGTAAAGCAAGGCGTTTTTAAGTATGAAGAATAGTAACTATAGGGGAGGCAGAATTATGTTAGAATCAGTGACGATTAAAGAATTAACGACAATTGAACAAATTGAAGAGGCGCGTAATCTAGAGCATGAAATTTGGGCTGTCGGCAGCATTCCGGTACATCAGACAATTGCGACAATTCGTAATGGCGGGATTGTACTCGGTGCATATTTGAATGATGAAATAATTGGTTTTAACTATAGTTGCCCTGGATATATGGATGAGAATATATACTTATATTCCCATATGATTGGTGTGAAGCGTAATTATCGTGAGCAAGGCGTTGGAGAATTGCTTAAAAATTACTTAAAGGATATCGCAATCGAGCGCGGTTACAGAACGTGCCGCTGGACATTTGATCCACTTGAAGCACGCAGCGGATTTTTAAACTTCTCGAAGTTGCGCAGTTATAGCGATACTTATATAGAAAATTGCTACGGCGAAATGGAAGATCCATTCAATCGGGTATTGCCTACTGACCGTCTTTGTGTAGAATGGCAACTTGTCGATAATGATTACTTGCGCTGGGATGCGAAAGTGGAAGAATTATTGGATGAAGCAAAGCCTGTAGTAAATTGGGAAGAAAACATGGTAGGGCTTCCGACATTGGACCCGGAGCAAAAGTTTGATAAAGAAGAAGCGCTTATTCATGATGCCTATCTGTTGCCTATCCCTACGAACTTCCAGAAAATCAAAGTGGAAAGTGTAGCTTTGGCAGAAGACTGGCGCTATAAAACAAGACATATTTTACAGGCAATGTTTGAACAAAATTATAAAATAATTTACTTAAATAAAATAAATGATAATATTAGCCACTACTTATTAGTAAAGCGTTCATTATTTGCTCTTTAATCATCAGTGAATGGTGCCGCAGCTAAATATTATTAGGAGCAGCAAAGATGAAATTAAAAGAAGTGACAATACATGAACTAGTGATGCGAATGAAAACACCGTTTACGACAAGCTTAGGAACGATGCAAGACAAGCGTTTTTTAGTTGTGGAAGCGACGGATGAAAGTGGTGTTGTCGGCTGGGGTGAAGGAGTAGCATTTGAGGAGCCTTCCTATACAGAAGAAACCTTTAAAACTTCTCTTCATTTATTGGAGGACTTTTTGATTCCTGCATTACTCGGAAAAGATTTAAAGCATCCGGATGATGTGTATGAGCTATTTCGTACGATTCGCCGCAACAACATGGCAAAAGCGTCGATTGAAGGAGCGGTATGGGATATTTATGCTCAATTGATGAACCAATCGTTGGCAAAAGCTGTTGGCGGGGTCCAAGAGAAAATTGAAGTGGGAATCAGCATCGGTTTACAGCCTACAGATGAACAGCTGATTGATACAATTCAGCATTATTTGGATGAAGGTTATAAGCGAATTAAAGTAAAAATCAAACCGGGAAAAGATATTGAGCTGATCCGAACAATACGGCAAGCATTTCCGGCAATTCCTTTAATGGCAGATGCAAACTCTGCATATACATTGGATGACATCGATCGGTTAAAAGAACTGGATCAATTTAATTTAATGATGATTGAGCAGCCTTTAGCGCATGATGACATCATCGATCATGCCATATTGCAGAAGCAGATAAAGACTCCGATTTGTTTAGATGAGAGTATTACTTCATTAGAGGATACGAGAAAGGCAATTCAACTAGGCAGCTGTCAGGTGATTAATATTAAAATTGCACGTGTTGGCGGTATTAGCGAGGCAAAACGAATTCATGACTACTGTATGGAACATCATATTCCAGTATGGTGCGGAGGAATGCTGGAAGCGGGGATTGGCCGTGCTCAAAATGTAGCACTGACAAGTCTTGCAAACTTTATAATGCCCGGTGATACCGCTGCCTCTGAACGCTATTGGCATGAAGATATCATTGAACCGGCAGTAACCGTTACAGATGGCTATATTACCGTTCCGAAAACAAAAGGACTAGGCTATCATGTAAACCGCGATACAATAAATAAATACAGTGTAAATAAAAAAACATATCGAATGTAAATGAAGGCCACAATTTTATTAATTGTGGTCTTTTTTTATTCGATTTTTCTACCTATTAGAATACATACGGGATGTTGTAAATAAAACGGAGAATCGCTATAAAAATACATTTTTCAATCTTTTCCTCTTTTAATACAAGTTTTAATGCAAATTGTCTGTTTGATTTTCATTATTAGCAATTATATAATGATGTAGGGAAAGAGATGATTCTCATTTTCATTTAGAATTTACGTATTATATAAAAATCTAAAATATATATAGAATAGTGGGAGAATGTAATGAGACTTTGGATGCTCGTAGCAGCGACCATCGTTCTGTCCTTTTTATCATTATTTATTGGTGCAATCGATATTAAGCCTTCTGATTTATTAGACTGGGAATCAGATAAAATGCAAATTTTCTTAATGAGTCGAGTACCACGATTGATGGCAATTATACTTGCCGGGGCAGGGATGGGTATTTCTGGATTAATTATGCAAAGCTTAAGCCGTAACAAGTTCGTATCGCCGACAACTTCGGGTACGCTCGATGCGGCAAAGTTAGGTATCGTTGTATCAATGATATTTTTCACAAGTGTAGGATATATGGAGAAAATTATTTTCAGCTTTGCCTTTGCACTGATCGGTATGATGGTTTTCATGCGTCTTCTTGAAAGCATTAAATTCAAAGACGTTATTTTTGTACCCCTTATCGGGATTATGTACGGAAATATTATTGGTGCCATTTCAACATTTCTTGCGTATGAGGCAGATGTGTTACAAAGTGTGGATACATTCTTCCTAGGAAGTTTTACGCTTGTTGTCTCAGGTCGCTATGAATTACTTTATATAGCAGTACCTGCAATTTTCCTTGCGTACTTATATGCGAATAAGTTTACAGTGGCAGGTATGGGGGAAGATTTCGCCAAAAATCTTGGCTTAAGCTATCGTACCGTATTAAATCTTGGTTTAGTACTGGTAGCAATTATATCCACTACAGTTGTTTTGACGGTAGGGATTATTCCTTTCCTTGGATTAATCGTACCGAACTTGGTTTCATTATATATGGGCGACAATTTACGTAAAACGATCCCACATACGATATTCTTAGGTGCAGCATTCCTATTAATGTGTGATATTTTAAGTCGTTTAATAGTATACCCGTTTGAAATTCCAGTAAACACAACGGTAGCGGTAATCGGCAGTGCGATCTTCTTAGTAATGTTGTTTAGGGGGAAAGCATATGCGAAAAAATAGTACGAAGCTAATCTTCTTAGCAGTTATCGCGCTGGTGTGTATTGCGTTATTTGCCTTTTATAATATTCAAGGCGGATTCAGTTATGCCTTTCCAAAGCGATTAGAACGAATTGCGGCAATGGTTATAACAGGGACGGCGATTGCCTATGCAACCGTTACATTCCAGACGGTTACACATAACCGCTTACTGACACCTTCTATGATGGGTGTCGATTCGATGTACGAAGTAGTGCAAACAATTATTTTCTTCTTTGCAGGCTCTGCATCAATCTTTGTAGTAAGCCGTTATTTAAACTTTGGTTTATCAATAGTGGCGATGGTCATTTTCGCCCTGATTTTATACCGTTTCTTATTCCGCGCAGATAAACATCCGATTTTCCTGCTTTTACTTGCCGGAATGATTATCGGAACATTGCTCGGCAGTCTGGTAACATTTTTACAAGTAATAATTGACCCGGTTGAATATGAAAGCTTACAGACACGTTTGTTCGCAAGTTTCATGAATGTAAAAACAGAGCTGCTGCTCATTGCTGTCATTATTTTAGGGGCTGCATTTATTTACGGTTACCGTTTATTGCGCGATTTGGATGTTATGTCACTAGGTCGTGAGAATGCAATAAACTTAGGTGTAAATTATGATAGAATAGTATTAAAAGTATTAATTTTATCTTCAGTTTTAATTGCAACATCTACTGCGCTAGTTGGTCCGATTACGTTTTTAGGGCTAATCGTTTCTAACTTGGCTTATCAGTTTTTTGCTACGTACAAGCATTCCGTTTTAATAGTGGGTGCGAGTTTAATTAGTATTATTGCACTTGTCGGTGGGCAGTTTTTAGTACTGCATGTATTCCAGTTAAGTACAACGATCAGTGTTATTATTAACTTTGTCGGTGGACTTTACTTTATTTACCTAATACTGAAGGAAAGTAGGAAAGCAGGATGATTGAAATTAAAGGGCTTTCTAAAAGCTTTGGAAAAAAACCGGTCGTTGAGGATGTCTCATTAACTATACAGCCGAAAGCAATCACTTCATTTATCGGACCGAATGGAGCAGGTAAATCAACATTATTATCAATGGTAAGCCGATTGCTTGATGCAGATACAGGTGAAGTATTTTTAGATCAAAGTGATGTTAAAAAAATGAAATCCAATGATTTTGCAAAACGCGTCGCAATTTTACGCCAGTCGAATCATTTAAATGTACGTTTAACCGTTCGTGAGCTTGTATCATTTGGGCGTTATCCATATTCGAAAGGTCGTTTGACTCCGGAAGATGAACAGCATATTGACCGTGCGATTGAATATATGACATTGGGAGATATGGAACATAAGTTTTTGGATGAACTATCCGGCGGTCAAAAGCAGCGTGCCTTTATCTCAATGGTAATTGCTCAGGATACGGAATATATATTATTGGATGAGCCATTGAACAACTTGGATATGAAGCATTCTGTGCAGATTATGAAAATTTTACGTAAGCTTGTTGATGAATTGGGCAAAACAGTAGTAATTGTTTTACATGATATTAACTTTGCTTCAGTGTATTCAGATCGGATTGTCGCTTTAAAAGATGGACGCCTTGTAAAAGATGGTCCAACAAATGAGATTATTAACTCCGAAGCATTAAGAGAAGTATATGATATGCATATTCCGGTACAGGAACAAGATGGTTGCCGTATTTGTGTATACTTTAATTCACATAGCTAAATAAAATGGTAATAAATGCATAAGTTTGCTCGCTTATGCATTTATTTTATGAATTTAAATGAGAATGAATATTAGTTTCAGAATATTCGTTGACAAGTATGAACAGTTGATTTAAACTAACGATAGTTAATTGAAAACGATTATCACTCTCGCTTGAGAGAACTTTAGGAGGAAAAGTAATAATGAAAAAGTGGAAATTTTTAACGGCAGCAGCATTAACATTAATGTTAGCAGCTTGTGGTTCAGACGAAGAAACATCTACTAAGGATGATGCGAACGAGCCGGCTAAAACAGAAGAGACATCTTCATCTACAGAAGCTTCAGCTTTCCCAATGACAGTTTCTCCATTATCAGTAAACAGTGAAACAGAAGATGGTAAGTCTCTTACTTTCGACGATGTAACATTTGAAGAAATGCCAAAAAACATCGTAGTATTCGACTACGGTTTCTTAGATACACTTGATGCATTAGGGGTTGAAGGAATTGTTGGTATCGCTGCAAACGGCGGTAAAGGTAACTTCCCTGAGCATTTAAAAGAAAAATATTTAACTGATTCAGTAACTGACGTTGGTTCTTTAAAACAAATCGACTTTGAAAAAGTAGCAGCTGCTAATCCGGATGCAATCTTTATCTCAGGTCGTCAAGGTTCTTTCTATGAAGAATTAAAAGAAATTACACCAAACGTAGTATTTATCGGTTCTGATAACTCAAACTATGTGGATGGCGTATATGAAACAGTTGACTTAGCTGCTGAAATCTTTGGCAAACAAGAAAAAGCTGAAGAATTAAAAGCTGCATTACAAGAAAAAGTTGATGCTGTTAAAGAAAAAGCAGCTGGCTATGAAAATGCATTAGTAGCAATGTACAACGACAAAAAGATCTCTGGTTTCGACAACGGTGAAGATTCTCGTTTCGCATACGTGTACAATGACTTTGGTTTCAAACCATCAACAACTGATATCAAAGCTTCATCACACGGTTCTGACTTCTCTTACGAATCAATTCTTTCTGTAGATCCAGAAGTATTATTAATTATTGACCGTACAGCATCAGATGTAGACACAATCAAAGCTGACATCGAAAACGATATCATCAAAAAAACTCGTGCTTATAAAGAAGGCAAAATTGTTTACCTTGATGGCGTTAACTGGTACTTCTCTTCTAACGGTGTAACAACTGAAGCAGAGAAATTAGATGAAATCTTAAACGAATTAAAATAGTATAATAAGTATGGCATGTCTCTCAATAAGAGGCATGCCATTTTTAAAAGAGAGGGGAACTTAAATGTTCGTACAAATTCGCAAATGGATTGTAACAGAAGGCAACTCCGATAAAATTATTGAGCGCTTTAGTAAAAAACCGGGTCAAGGCCCATCGATGCTTGAACAACGTGAAGGCTTTATCGGCCGTGAACTACTTGTAAAAAATGTTCGACGTGGTGAAGAGGAAGTTGTAATGATTGTTCGCTGGGAATCAGAGGATGCATGGAAAGCCTGGGAAAAGAGCCCGGAGCATATTGCAGGCCATAAAGCGAAAATCAAAGAGCATGGTGGTAAACCACCAAAACCGGAATTCGTTATTTCGATGGAACACGGAAATTATACAGTTGTGGAATAATGATTGTTTAAGGAAGAATCTACTTTGCAGAATTTATTTTGCGAAGTGGATTTTTATTTTTTTTGTATATTACATATAATAATAGGGTAAGTAGAATAACAGTTTGACTGAAGAAAGTAGGTGTTTATTTGAAAAAGATAACATCAATTTTTGCACTTGTTACATTGGTAGTATTTATTATTATTGCTTTAAATTTTGATACACCAAGCTTTGAGGCATTCGATATAAAAATCCGTTCATTATTATTTGAAAATAGTTTTATTATCTTATTTCACAATTTGGGAGAAACTAAGTTTATTATTGTGGCAACCGTTATTATGCTGCTGTATTTAGCGTTCTTCAAAAGAGATCTTCGCAGTGTGCTCTTTGTATTACTTACAGTTGGTGTGGGAAATGGACTAAACCAGCTATTAAAGCGTATTTTTGCACGACCACGTCCAGAGCTTGAAGATCAGCTATCTTCGTTTAGCTTTCCTTCCGGACATGCACAAATTAGTGTGATGTTCTTTTTAACACTGGCATATTTGATTGCGAAATGGCTGAAAAACAAGAAGTGGAAATTTACTACATATACTGTAATGCTGATTCTTATTTTTTTAATAGGATTATCACGTATAGCGGAAGGTCGTCACTATGCAACGGATGTTTTAGCAGGGTGGAGTATCGGGTATACTTGGTTTATCATATGCGTATTATGGTATGAGTCAAAAAAACATAAATAGCAGTAAGGGGGTTCCTGATACATAGGGATCCCTTTTTTAGTAAAATGATTTGGTTTCCCGCATAAGATGTTTCCTAATTGAAAAAAGTTGCACATAGGAAACTTTGTGCGTATAATGTGAGAAAAGAATTATAAAGAAGGAGAATAGTATGGATGAGAATGTATTATTAGCACTGGGCTTAACATTATTTGCAGGGCTTGCTACTGGTATTGGCAGCCTGATCGCTTTTTTTACAACGCGTACCAATAAGAGATTTCTTTCAGTAGCATTAGGTTTTTCGGCCGGTGTTATGATCTATGTATCGCTTGTTGAAATTTTTGTAAAAGCAAAAGATGCATTAGTAAATGTTCACGGGGAAACAGTTGGGTACTGGTATACAATCATCGGCTTTTTCGGTGGTATGCTTGTCATTGCTCTAATCGACCGCTTTATTCCGAAAGGGAAAAATCCGCATGAAGTAAAATCTGTAGAAGATGTTCAAAAGGCTCAATTGATCGGGAATGAAGATGTAGAAGCAGACCGCCTCATGAAAATGGGATTATTTACAGCGCTGGCAATCGGGATTCATAACTTTCCGGAAGGTATTGCGACTTTCATGGCAGTATTGCAAGACCCGAATGTCGGAGTTGCGATTGCCATTGCGGTAGCCATTCATAATATCCCGGAAGGTATTGCGGTAGCCATTCCAATTTTTTATGCAACAGGGAAGCGTATGAAGGCATTTAAATGGTCGTTCGCCTCTGGTTTATCAGAGCCGCTCGGTGCATTTATTGCCTACTTAGTACTAATGCAATTTATGACAGATACATTGTTCGGTATTGTTTTTGCTGGTGTTGCAGGGATTATGGTATTTATTTCGATTGATGAGCTGTTGCCGGCAGCCAAAAAGTACGATGAAGCCCATTCTTCTATTTACGGATTAATAGCAGGTATGGCAGTGATGGCCATCAGTTTAGTAATGTTAACTTAAGTTAATAACTTCACAAAAAAGCCAGCATCTCCTAACGGAGTATGCTGGCTTTAATGCTTTTCTATTATGATGCGGCTGTTACATTTTCAGATGCAACAGTAAATGTTGTATTCGGGTATTCATTTTTTTCAATTTCATCAAGCAATGCGACAGCAAAATCAGCATAACTGATATAACTGTTAAATTGTGAGTTTACTAAAATTTTCTCTTCACCTTTAATGTAATGGCCGGTACGTGGTCCATCCGAATCGAACATAGCAGATGGGATAGCAAAGGACCAGTGAATTGAAGAGCCTTCCAAATCACGCAAGTTCTGCAGTTGAGCCTTTGCTGCAACAGCAAGGTCTTCAGGATAATCCTCGAGATCCATAAGACGAACTGTTTTTTCGCGGTCAACAAATAGGCAACCCGAACTACCGATCACAAATAATTTTTTTTCTGTACCTTCCAGTAAAGAAATCAAATGTTCACCGGCATCGACGTGTAAATGTTCATCTCCTGGTAGTGGAGCAAAAGCATTAATTAAAATATCGAAAGGAGCGATTTGTTCCTTTGTTAATTTAAATAGGTCGCTTTCAATGATATTAATATTATTTTCTTGGACTGTTGCTTTATTTTTTACAATCGCTGTCACATCGAACTTTCGCATGATTGCTTCTCGTAATATATGAGTCCCTGCCTTACCCGCAGCCCCAATAACTGCAATTTTCATAAACATTACCCCTTTCTAACAGTAGATTTATTAATATACCCATATTTAACGGGAATTATGCATAAAAGACAAAATTACATATAAAAAAACAAAAAATGTACGCTATTCGAAATTGAATAACGTACATTAACTATCATTATGAGCTTGTTATCTATAACTTTGTAAATTAATTAACTGTGACAGTTGAGCCCGATGGTGATGCAGTTGTTGCTACCACTTGGTGATCCGGGAATTGCTGTTGCATTGAAGCGACAAATTGTTCGGAAATAGCGGACGGAATCATCGAGATTAAAGTTGGCCCAGCACCGCTTAAAGCTGTTCCATATGCGCCAGCTTTTTTTGCTGCTTCGCGAATCTCATTATAAGAAGGAATAAGATTTGCTCGGAAAGGCTCATGGAAAAGATCTGCTTCCATATAACGCCCGATTCGTACATAATCCTTCGCAATAAGGGAAGCGGCGAGCATATTTGCATTGGCACTTGCCCGCACTGCATAACTTCGCTGCAGCTGTTCCGGTAAAACACCACGTGATGCCGCAGTTTTAAGTTCAACGTTCGGAATGAAGACAACGAATGCTGCATCCATTTCCCGAATATGAAGTGTATCGACAATTCCTGCTTCATCCATTGAAGAAATCGTCAATCCGCCTAAAACCGAAGCGGTCGCATTATCAGGATGACCTTCAATCTGAGAAGAAATATTCAGTTTATCCTGTTGCGATAATTTCAGATTTCCTAAAATATCGGCTAATTCTATAGCACCGACAATTGCAGCCGCACTGCTGCCGATTCCACGTGCAAGCGGGAGCTCACTCGTCATTTCAATTTTACATGGAGGCAGCACGGCATGATATTGCTGTGCCACTTGCTGCGCTATCGTATAAATTAAATGTGTTTCGACTGTCGTATCAGAGGGCACATTGTCACCAATATGCACAAATTCCCACTCGTCTTGTAATGTGACATCCAATGTTAGATAAAGTGAAAGTCCAAGACCGATGGAATCAAATCCAGGACCTAAATTTGCTGTACTGCCAGGAACTTTGATTTGCCACTTCTTACTCATAGACTAAATACGCCCTCGATGTAATTACGGATTTCCTGCTCATCATTTTGAAGTGAGACAAGGTCTACTGTCGAAACATTCATCGCTGTATCTGGGTCCTTTAAGCCGTTTCCGGTAAACACTGTAACAACACGACTGCCAGCAGCAATTTTACCTGCTTTTACAGATTTAATGACACCAGCTAATGATGCTGCCGAACCAGGTTCAACAAAGATCCCTTCTCTGTTGGCAATTAGTTTATAAGCATCTAAAATTTCATCATCTGTTACTGAATCAATTAAACCGCCTGACTCATCACGGGCAGTTTCAGCGAACTTCCAGCTTGCAGGGTTTCCGATACGGATCGCTGTTGCAACTGTTTCCGGGTCTGCAATTGGTGCTCCTTGCACGATAGCAGCGGCACCCTCTGCTTCAAAGCCGTACATTTTAGGAAGGCCACTTTGTTTTGCTTCATTATATTCTTTGAAGCCTTTCCAGTAAGCTGTAATATTCCCCGCGTTCCCTACAGGAATACATAAGTAATCAGGAGCTTGACCTAGTTGATCAACAATTTCAAAAGCCGCTGTTTTTTGACCTTCAATACGATATGGGTTTACAGAGTTCACAAGTGCGATCGGAGTATTTTCACTGATTTTGCGCACAATATTTAATGCATCATCAAAGTTGCCGTCAATTTCAATAATTTTTGCACCATACATGCAAGCTTGTGCCAATTTACCGAGTGCTACTTTGCCTTTAGGAATGACAACGATTGACTGGATGCCTGCACGAGCAGCATATGCCGCCGCTGCCGCAGATGTATTGCCTGTCGATGCGCAAATGACAACTTTAGAGCCTTCTTCGATAGCTTTGGCAACAGCAAATACCATCCCGCGGTCTTTAAATGAACCGGTTGGGTTAGCGCCTTCAATTTTTCCGTATAACTCAATTCCAAGTTCCTTAGATAAATTTACTAATGGAATCAGTGGTGTATTTCCTTCATTTAGTGATAATGCAGGTGTATTTTCAGTAACAGGTAGGTACTGTTTATATTCTTCGATAAGACCTTTCCACATAGATAATAAACTCCTTCTGTTCTCGCTAGATGAACATTTGTTTTTGTATACAAGACATTTTATACCTATGCGTCCCTTATTTCAATAGGAATTGCTAAATTGTCGGAACAATTCGTTAAGTTAAAAAAATGTTGTCACTTTTAAGAAATAAATGTATGATAGTAACGTTGTTAAGTCAAGTGTAAAGACACATGGAAGGTGGAAAAGTAATGTCGGTGGAAACAAAGGATCAAAAGCCCCTATCACGTAATAAACTTCTACGTATAGCAGGGGTTGGATGGATGTTCGATGCAATGGATGTCGGAATACTATCTTTTATCATTGCAGCGCTTGCAGTTGACTGGGGTTTAAATAGTAGTCAAATGGGCTGGATTGCAAGTGTAAACTCAATTGGTATGGCAGTTGGTGCATTGTTTTTTGGTGCACTCGCAGATAAAGTTGGACGTAAACAAATATTTATGTGGACACTAATAATATTCTCCGTTGCAAGTGGTTTATCCGCATTTACAACAACTTTGACACTGTTTTTAATTTTACGCTTTTTTGTTGGTATGGGGCTTGGCGGGGAATTACCTGTCGCATCCACGCTTGTATCTGAAAGTGTAAAAGCTGAGGAACGCGGAAGAGTGGTTGTTTTACTTGAAAGTTTTTGGGCTGGTGGCTGGCTGATTGCCGCACTGATTGCCTATTTCGTTATACCGGCTGAGTTTTGGCCGATTGAAGGATGGCGCGTTGCCTTATTAATTACGGCAATACCGGCACTATATGCAATTTATATAAGAATGAAATTACCGGACTCTCCACAGTTCAGAGTAAAAGAAGAATCGAAAAAACGCTCGGTGTTGCAAAATATCGCAACATTGTGGGAGAAGAAATATGCCCGTTCTACACTGATGCTTTGGATTTTATGGTTTGCAGTTGTATTTTCTTACTACGGCATGTTTTTATGGTTACCAAGTGTAATGGTAGGTAAAGGATTTGATTTAATATCAAGTTTTAAATATGTATTAATCATGACTTTGGCCCAATTACCAGGCTATTTTACAGCTGCTTGGTTCATTGAAAAGTTTGGACGCAAATTTGTATTAGTTACATATTTATTAGGTACGGCAGCAAGTGCCTATGTATTCGGCAGTGCAGAAACAATCGAAGTATTATTAATTTCAGGTATGTTGCTTTCATTCTTCAACTTAGGAGCATGGGGAGCCTTATATGCGTATACACCTGAGCAATATCCGGCAATTGTACGCGGTACAGGTGCAGGTATGGCCGCAGCAATAGGTCGTGTTGGCGGTATTTTTGGTCCGTTATTAGTTGGGACACTACTGACAAAAGGTTTTGATATCAGCTATATATTCGCGATTTTCTGTGTAGCGATCGTCATAGGCGTGCTAGCGGTTATTTTCTTAGGAAAAGAAACGAAGCAAACGGAACTACTATAGTAGTAAATTATTAGAATTGATGTACTTTATAATAATGAATAGGGATCTGTGCTAATAAAATAGCCCAGGTCCTTTTTGTTGTAAAAACACTGGAAAAAAATACCTAACCAATAAACCAATATACCATTTTTTTAATAAATGTTTAGTTTTAAATTATAAATTTTACAAATCTATGTCAATTTCCTACTCGAACTTTTATATTCTTTAGTATGCTAAAGTTTTTTCAGAAAACTCGTTGAATTCTATTATTATTCATGATAATGTATTTTTTATTATTAAGAATTTAGTGCACGTAATGTTACATGAATGAGTGAGAAGTTATTTTAATAAAAAATATAGGAAAGGGAGATGGAGAATTTGACTATTTGTGAAAATATTAAAAAGAAGTATATTCGTCTTTCGAAGGGGCAGCGGAAAGTTGCACAGTTTGTTATGGATAATCCGAATATAGTTGGGACACATACCGCTTCCGAAGTAGGAAGGTTAGCAGATGTAAGTGAATCAACTGTCATCAGATTTTGCTACTCAATGGATTTAGCCGGTTTTAGTGAGCTCCAGGAAAAACTCAAGGGATATTTAATGGAAAAAGGTGAATCAACTGAAGATAAACAAGCGATGCCTGTTAAAAAAATCCGAAATCATATTGGAGCAGATATTGTAAAAAAAGATATCGCCAACATATCAAAAACTTTCAACCAGCTAAAAGAGCAGGATGTTGAAGAAGTTGTACAATTACTACATACAGCGAAAAAAATCCACTTTTTAGGTTTCAGACAGTCGACACCAGTTGCATTTTGGATGTACAGCAATGTCAATCGGTTACGAAACCATGTTCATTTTATTCCCCATGAGGCAGACAAAATTGCTCAACAACTGGCATATATGGATGAAGATTCATTGCTTTTCATAATATCACTTGATGAAGAGTACGAAGATATGGCGACAACAGTAGAAATTGCCAAAAGAAAAAATGCAAAAATTGTTGCAATTCGTAATGAAGAGCTCAAATCACAAGCGGAACCGGCTAACCCTGTACTTATCGTTCCAAATATAAAGGAATCTGGGGTTACATGTACAATTGCCATTTTCTCTCTTTTGAATATTTTAGTAGAATCAATGGTAAACCAAGATCCGCAGCAATATGAGCAGTATACTAAAAAAGCAAAAAGCACGGTCGGTATGTCTAATTTAATAGCAATTAGCTAAAACTGTCATGGCTGCCTCATAGCCATGACAGTTTTCTTTTTGCTTAATGAGATTGGTAAATCTTCTATTTTTCACTTTCTGAACGTTATGTTAAAATGAAGAGCGAAAAGCATTTAATAGGAGGCTCACTCATGAGTAAAACATTAGTTTTCGGACATAAAAACCCAGATACAGATACAATTACTTCAGCAATTGTTTATGCATATTTAAAACAACAATTAGGTGTAGATGCAGAAGCGGTTCGCCTTGGAGAATTAAATAACGAAACAAAGTATGCACTAGAAAAATTCAATTTTGAAGCGCCACGTCTAATTGCTAACGTAAAAGATGAAGGCGCAAAAGTAATTTTAGTGGATCATAATGAGTTCCAGCAATCAGCAGATGGAATCGAAGAAGTACAAATTTCGGAAGTGATCGACCATCACCGTATTGCAAACTTTGTAACAGCTGACCCGGTTTATTTCCGTGCGGAGCCTGTAGGATGTACAGCAACAATTTTAAATAAATTATTTAAAGAAAATAATGTGGAAATTCCGGCTAATATTGCTGGTTTAATGCTTTCTGCGATTATTTCGGATACATTACTATTCAAGTCTCCTACATGTACAGAGCAAGATGTGAAGGCCGGTGAAGAACTGGAAGCTATTGCAAATGTCGATGCTGCACAATACGGTTTAGCTATGCTAAAAGCAGGTGCGGACCTTTCGGATAAATCATTGGAAGATTTATTATCATTGGACGCAAAAGGGTTTGAATTTGGTGAGTATAAAGCGACGGTTGCCCAAGTAAATGCGGTTGATATCGAAGACGTTCTTGGACGCCAGGAAGAGCTTGAAAACTTATTGAACAAAAATATAGCTGATAACGGCCTGGATTTATTCTTCTTTGTCGTAACAGATATTTTAAACAATGATTCAACAGCAGTTGCAGCTGGACAAGTTGCAGAAGAAGCTGCGAAAGCTTTCGGTGCAACAATTGTCAATGGCCGCATCAGCTTACCAGGCGTTGTATCACGTAAAAAACAAATCGTTCCCGTTTTAACTGAAAACTTAAAATAAAAAATGATGAGGCTGGGACATAACCCGAAAATGCTATTTTTCTCTTAGAGAAAAATAGCATTTTTTTGCTGAGTGTTAAAATTGATTTCCATTCCGGGACGCTTTCCGCGGGCGTGGCCTGAGCCTGTAGTCTCAGGCGTCACGCTATTCCCGCAGGAGTCGCCCTGCATTCCAATCAATTTTGCAAAATATCCGTTTCTTAATAAAGGATTTCCTGTTATTTATCGGTTATTCTACTTATGTCCCAGTCTCATTTCTTACGATTAGTCAAGTGTATTCTACAACTTTAGTAGCTATTTTAGATTTAAGTGTAGGGGCATAGTTTCTCTCTTTATTTTACACTTATATTTTTATATGCCAAAAAGACCTAACGATTTTTATTTTTTTCGAGAGGTCTGTATGATATAGTGGAGTTACGTTTTATTACGATTTCTGAGCTGGTAGTGCGGACTCATAATCGTAAAGGATGCCTCGTGTTAATAACTGAAATGTCACTTTCAGAAACTTATTAACACAGGCGATGATCGCAACCTTATGAGGCTTTCTCTGAGGTTGCGTTTTTAATTTATAATAGTAATCCGCAAAATGATTTGGTTTCTCTTTTAACATAAGCATCCCTTGCATCATGAAATATAAAATTTTCCGCAAATGTTTATTCCCACGCTTATTGATACGATCCCGATATTGTGTGTTCCCGGATTGATAGCGCATGATATCGATCCCTGCGTAGGCGTTTAATTGTTTTGCATTTCGGAAGCGGCGAATATCACCGATTTCACCAATCAAGCGACAAGCTGTTGTTTCACCCACACCAGGAATGGAGCGTAATACAATATATTCTTGACGTTCTTTTGATAGCTCCGTCATCTGTTGGACAAGCGCCTCTTTCTTTTCCTTCAGTTCTGCAATACGAGTTGCGTAATCCTTTACTTGATCACACCTTACATCTGTCGGCTTAATGGCCGGATAACTATTTTGAGCTGCTTCCATTAGTTCAACGGCTTTTTTCTCTGCACGAGTAAGGGAAAGGTTCTTTTTCGTATTCGCCTTCAACCGATTTTTTATGACGGTTTTTGAATGAGACAAAACAAGGGTAGGGTGTGGGTAAAGCTGTACGATATTTAAAAATAATGCGGAACTTGGCGTAATGAGTTTTTCAAGCTCTGGAAAACTCATATGTAAAATCGCATGCATCCGACTCTTTAGTAAAATCATTTCCTCATCGATTTCATCATAATAGCGTGTAAGTGCACGCATCTGTTCATAATAATCATCTTGAACGTAAGTCGCTTCACGTTCCAATCTAAAATGCGTTTTGGCTAGTTCATGTGCGTCACTTACATCCGTTTTATGGCGTCGCATTTTCGCCATCTGTAAATTCGCTTCAAGTGGATTCATCCGACTATATGTATAGCCATGATTTTTGAAAAACGCTTCTACTGATTTGGAATAGACGCCTGTTGCTTCAAATACAATTTCAGGAGCTTGTCCATCTAGTTTCTTCATTTCTTCGATACGCTCGTGTAATCGCTCAAAGTCAATTCGTGTGTGATTTAATTCGCCTTCAAACTCACATTTTCGATACCGATCATAAATAACGACCGAACTTTTGCCTTTACTAACATCTAACGCAATGACATGTTTCATGATTTCATTCTCCTTTTTAGCCAGTCATAGAAGCCTTCACAATACCTTATCGATTCCACTTTCTTATACACGATCTCTTTGGACCCAACATACTAAACTGATTCATATAAGGGCGTGAAGTTAGCCGGTTTTTTATACGGACTCACAAATGGTCCCAGAGGCTGGTCGGCTTTTCTTCACTTCTACTATAAAAAAATAGTAGCACAAACCATGGCCTTGGTTTGTACTACTAATGTTAGTATGTTTTTTCATTTTTAACGGGTAGACGGCAGGGCCTTCAATAACCTCGCCTTTTGCGTTATAGCGTGATCCGTGGCAAGGGCAATCCCATGTATCATCTGCAACATTCCACCTTGTTTTACAGCCAAGATGTGTACATTTCGGTGCATCCGGTCTGTCGATATAGCCTTTTACAAGCTCTTTTCCAATCATCCCGCCTGTTTGCAGCATAAAGTAAAAAGTCTTTCCGAAATTTGAACGATTCGGTGAGAATAATGCGGTTGCAGGGTTTGCAATTCTTTTAATAAGATCCGTAAGCAATGTTCCGGCAACAAGTGAAGAAGAAAGTCCCCATTTGTTGAAGCCCGTTGCAATATACAAACTGTCATCACTTGGAGAAAGTTGACCAATATATGGGATTTGATCTGCAGTCATAACATCCTGAGCACTCCATCCGTATTCATATGGCGGAAGCTCAAAATCTTTTGTTAGCTCATGCTGCAATGTTTCGTAAAACGGGTCTGTATCGCTCGTCGATCCGGCTGTATGTGATTGTCCGCCGTAGATGAAGTAGGGCTGATTATCGATCAGTGCTGTTCTGATAGTACGGCTTTGCGCATCGATACTTAAATATTGGCCTTCCAACAGCTGTGAATATTTAGTTGCTGTCAGGTAAGAACGTTTAATTTGCAGCTTCATCGAATAAAGCTGACGAATCGATTCAATCGGATAATGTGTGCATAAAATCAGCTTTTTATAATGCACAGTATGGTCATTGCTTGTATGGAGGCAATTTTTGGACATCTCTAATTTTGTAACCCTCGTATTTAAATAAAGTTGAGCTCCATGTTTTCTTGCTAAATGGACATACGTATTTGTGAACTGTACTGGATTGATCTGACCTTCATTTTTAATACCGAGCGCAAGTTCTAAAGGAACCGAAAGCTCGATTTCTTTTGTGGCTTCAAAGGGAATGCCGATTTTTTTATAGCTTTCCGCCTCATTTAACAGCTGCTCTTTCCCTTGTGGGGTAGCTGTATATACATAGGAAGTAGCGCGGGAAAAGCTTGTGCTATTTTCGGAGGCGGCTTGTTCAATAGCTCGTTTATTCGCCTCGTAGTAAATTTTCCCGTCTTCTTCACTTAGTTTTGAGTAAATGAGGTTATGCTGCACTGTCAATTTTCCAGTCGAATAGCCGGTTGTTCCTTGTGCAAACTGAGGCATTGCTTCGATAAGAACGACACTAAGCCCCTCTTTAGCAAGCGAATAGGCAGTATAAATGCCACTAATCCCGCCTCCGATTATGCATATGTCGCAGTTGATCGATTCTTGAAGGGTAGGAGCAGCAAAATCTGAATGTGTTGGGAGCCAGAGCGATTGTTTCAAAATATCACCTTTTTATTTTTTAGCATTGGGCATTTGACGAGGATTTATTCAGGAGTTGTCACATATTAAATATTTCCGGGCCAGAGGGGTAGTTTCAAACATTGTACTTTTGTATTGTTGCTCGCTACAATACAAGACAAGGAGAGTGATTAGCATGAAAATCGAAGTATGGTCCGACTATGTATGTCCTTTTTGCTATATCGGCAAAAAACAATTGGAAATCGCATTAGATGAACTTGGGTATGGAGAGGCGATTGAAGTATCATATAAAAGCTATTTATTAGATCCTTCTACACCTGTTGATACAACAAGCTCTGTATACGAAGAATTGTCCCGAAAGTATCAAATTTCATTAGATGAAGTGAAGAAAATGACAGCAAATGTTACAGCACGTGCCAAAGAAGTTGGGCTTGAGTACAATTTTGATGATATGAAAAGTGCAAACACTGTAAAAGCGCACCGTTTAGCAAAATGGGCTGAAACGGAAGGGAAAGAACAGCAGTTCACAGAGCGCGTTTTAAAAGCCTACTTTTTAGAAGGTGAAGCAATTGGGCAAACTGATGTATTGCTGACATTGGCAAAAGAAGTCGGCTTATCTGCAGAAAAAGCGCGTCAAGTTATTGAAAGCGATGAGTATATGGAACAGGTACAGCAGGATATTGCGGTAGCTCAAAATCTTGGTGTACGCGGTGTACCTTTCTTTGTCATTGATAATAAGTATGGAATTTCAGGTGCACAGCCACAGGAAGTATTTGAACAAACAATCGAAAAGGCAGCGCAGGAAAGTGGTTTGCGTAAGCCCTTGAAAATGCAAGGGGTAGACGGGGCTGCGTGTACTGACGATTCTTGTGATATTTAACAGGAGTTCACGTGGTGTTAACGGGAAATTTTACCTAGATTCGTATTTTTATATAAAAGTGAAATAGGAATTCAGACTAAAGTATGAGGGCAATCTAATTGATTTTTTTAGGTTGTTCTTTTATTATATATAAGTACCTCGAATTTGAGATATTTTAAAACAAGATAAAAATATTCAAAAAATAAATAAGATTGAAATAGTAGGGAGAAATGAAAATGACAAACGTATTAGTAGTAAAAGCAAATAACCGTCCGGACGGCGTATCAACAAAAATGTATGAAACATTCATGGCGGAAGTAGCGAACGTTGAAGGTTTAAACGTAACATCTTTTGATGTATTTGAAGAAAATATGCCATATTTTGGCCAAGAACTATTCAATGCATTCGGTAAAGCACAAGCAGGCGAAGAATTATCAGCAATCGAAGCAGGTTCATTAGCTGCTTTCAATAAATCTCGTGAAGCATTAACAGCTGCAGATGTAGTAGTATTTGCATTCCCATTATGGAACTTAACAATTCCAGCAGCATTACAATCATTTATCGATTACACTTATGGCGCAGGTTATTCATTCAAATACAATGAACAAGGTCAATTAGTAAGCTTAATGACTGACAAAAAATATATCGTATTAAACGCTCGCGGCGGTATTTACTCAACACCACAAGCATCTGCTTCAGAAATGTCTGTAAACTACATTAATGCAGTTATCGGCGGCGTATATGGTATGGAAAAAATTGATGAAGTTATTATCGAAGGTCATGCTTCGAATCCAGCTGGTGCTGAACAAATTATTGCTGATGGCTTAGAAAAAGTAAAAGCTGCAGCGCAAAACTTGGCAAAAGTAACAGCTTAATTTAATTATTCATATAGTAGAGAAGGGTTGCTCACAAAGTTGTGGGCTCCCTTCTTTTTTTAGTCGGATAACAGCGTGTCTTAAGGTAAAATGTCACTTGGCAGTAAGCTACTTACTTTTCGTAATTAATGAGAAGTGGTAATATAATAAGTAGCAGTTAAATAAATTTAGTTTTAGAGTAGTGAATATGAGGTGAAGAAAATGAAAGAATCAGCACTATGTCCGCGCCTGTCAAAAGCAATGGAGCTTGTAGGAAAACGCTGGACAGCTTTAATTATTTATCAATTGTTGGAAGGGCCTCAACGTTTCAATGCAATCGAAGCTGCATTACCGATTAGTGGACGCTTACTGTCGGAGCGACTAAAGGAACTCGAAAAAGAAGGTATTGTTGAACGGAAAGTGTTTTCAGAAGTACCGGTTCGTGTTGAGTATAATTTAACCGATAAAGGGCGTTCACTTGAACAAACTGTGAGAGAAATTGAAATATGGGCAAAAACTTGGTTATAAATCTTGCTGTTTTACTTGTAAAAAGCGTTATAAAAACAGATACTTAAAAAGTACGTCAGCTTTACAGGAAAGGAAAATGTTTTTTATGACAATTCAACAGTGGGAAAATGATTTATTACAATGGATTCCTTCAACTAATATAAAAAAAAATGAAACATTAAAAAAATATACGATGACAAAACTTGGCGGTAAGGCAGATATTTTAGTACTGCCGAAAACTGAAGAGCAAGCAGCAGCAGTCGTTAAGTATGCATACGAAAATAATGTACCGCTACTCATGCTGGGGAACGGCTCCAATATGGTTGTACGTGATGGCGGGGTACGTGGTATCGTCCTGCATTTTGCTTTACTGGACGAAATTCGCATTGAAGGTGAAACGGTTTATGCTCAAAGTGGGGCATTGATCAAAGAAGTATCAAAACAAGTTGCAGCTCAAAGCTTAACCGGTTTTGAGTTTGCATGTGGTATTCCAGGGTCAATAGGCGGAGCAATGGCAATGAATGCAGGTGCGTACGGTGGTGAAGTTAAAGACATCGTCACATCATGTAAAGTATTGACACCGGAAGGAGAGGTTCTTGAGTTGAACAATGAGCAACTAGAACTTTCTTACCGTAAAAGCATCATTGCTAAAAAAGGCTATTTTGTACTGTCTGCTACGTTCCAATTAGCACATGGTGATCAAAAGCAAATCGATGAGAAAATTGCCGATTTAACATTCCAGCGTGAATCGAAGCAGCCGCTTGAATACCCTTCAGCAGGCAGTGTATTCAAGCGCCCGCCAGGTTATTTTGCAGGTAAGCTTATTCAGGATAGTGAATTGCAAGGTAAAGGTGTCGGAGGGGCAGAAGTTTCTACAAAGCATGCAGGATTTATCGTCAATAAAAACAATGCCACGGCAAAGGATTATATTGATACAATTCAAATGGTACAGCGTGTTGTAAAAGAGAAGTATGATATCGACTTGGAAATGGAAGTAAAAATTGTCGGTGAAGACTAATCTTGGATGATATAAAATGACTTCAACTCGTGCTAGTTTAGCGCGGGTTCTCTTTTTTTAATGGATAATTTTAATATGAGTTACATAAAGGGAGTAGGATAGATGAAATTTATTTCGTGGAATGTAAATGGGATTCGTGCATGTGTAAATAAAGGGTTTTTGGATTATTTCCGTGAAATGGATGCGGACTTTTTCTGTATCCAGGAAACAAAATGCCAGGTAGGACAGATTGATCTTCAACTGGAAGGATATTATCAATATTGGCACTCGGCAGTGAAAAAAGGTTACTCTGGTACAGCTGTCTTTACGAAACATGAACCGTTAGCAGTGTATTACGGTATCGAAAATGAAATAGCGGCAGATGAAGGACGTATCCTTACATTGGAATATGAAAATTTTTATTTAGTGAATACATACACACCGAATGCCAAAAGGGATTTAACTCGTTTGGAAGAGCGGTTGCAATGGGAAGACCGTATGGCACTCTATTTGAAGGAACTTGATGCGAAAAAGCCCGTCATTTATTGTGGAGATTTAAATGTTGCACATAGCGAATTGGATATTAAAAATGTGAAATCCAATATCGGAAATTCCGGATTTACATATGAAGAGCGCGGGAAAATGACAGATTTGCTTGCAAGCGGTTTTACAGATTCGTTTCGGCATTTCCATCCGGACCTAACCGACCACTTCACATGGTGGAGTTATATGGCGAAAGTACGCGAAAGAAATATCGGCTGGCGCATTGACTATTTTATCATCTCCGACCGGCTTGTAGATAAGGTTGAGGAAGCATCCATACATTCAGAAATTTTAGGTAGCGATCATTGCCCTATCGTATTAAAATTAAAAACGGTGTAAGATGAATAGACTAATAGAAACAGAACTTTTGCAGCATATTAAAGCTTTGTGAAAAAGAGAAAAAAAGAGGTGGAATTTATGGCACAACAGGCGAAAAAGTCAAAATGGCGCAAATTTATAAACATCGCCATTTGGGCAGTCGGGATTTTAATTATTATAGGTGGTGCGGCGGTAGCAGGATTGCACTTATACGTATCCAATTCTAAACCTGTCATTGAAGGTGAACTTGCAGTATCCATTTTAGATGATGATGTGGAAGTTACGAGAGATGGTGTAGGAGTACCGCATATTGTGGCCAAGTCCGATGCAGATCTTTATCGTGCTCAAGGCTATGTCCAGGCACAGGATCGTTTATTCCAAATGGATTTGGCACGCCGTCAAGCAAGTGGTACTTTAGCTGAGGTAGTAGGGGAATCTGCGGTAAATACAGATAAGTTTTTCCGTACATTCAGTTTACGACAGGCTGCAGAGTTATCATGGGATGACTATGATGCACAGTCAAAACAAATTCTTGAATGGTATGCGGATGGGGTAAATGCTTTTATCGATGAAGTAAAAGGTACAAGCAAACTTTCATATGAATTCAAATTACTTGGGTATACACCTGAAGCTTGGTCACCGATTGATTCATTGACAATCGGAAAATACATGGCATATGACTTAGGCGGAAACTGGAATCAGCAGGCTTTCCGTTCATGGGCAATGCAGAATTATACAAAAGAACAAGCTGAAGAATTATTTGTAGAATACCCTGAAAACGCTCAATCAATTATTGAGGCAAATTTAAATCTTGAAACGGATATTGCAAGCGCCATTCCAACGGATTATTTGCCGTCAGAACATAACGGCAGTAATAACTGGGTTATAAGCGGTGACCTGACAAAATCAGGTAAACCATTACTTGCAGATGATCCGCATCTAGGATTAAGCACGCCATCTGTATGGTATCAAATGCATCTGCAATCACCTGAACAAAATGTTAGTGGTGTCATTTTTGCAGGGATTCCTGGAATTATTCTTGGACATAACGAAGAGATTGCATGGGGTGTAACGAATGTAAACCCGGATGTGCAAGATTTATATATTGAAACACCAAACCCGGAAAACCCGTATGAATTTGAGTATGACGGTGAATGGGAAGAGGCAACTGTACGACAAGAGCCGATCAAAGTAAAAGACGGTGAAACGGTTGACTTTGAAGTTGTGGAGACACGCCACGGTCCAGTCATCTCTAATATTATGCTGAAAGATACTGAGATGAAAGAGCAATTCTCTATGCAGTGGACAGCACTGCAATCAACACAGGAATTAAAAGCAGTTCTAGGCTTCAATAAAGCGACAAATTGGGAAGAGTTCGAAGTTGCACTAGAAGACTTTAAAGCACCGGCACAAAACTTTGTGTTTGCTTCAACTGATGGAACAATTGCATACAAAGCAAATGGTCTAGTACCAATCCGTAAACAAGGTACAGGTTCATTACCGGTACCAGGTAACTCTTCGGAATACGGCTGGGAAAGCTATATTCCATTTGATGAGCTGCCAACGGTTATTAATCCGGAAGAAGGCTTTATTGCAACAGCGAACAATCAAGTGGTAGGCGAGGAATACCCTTACCATATTTCGAATCTTTGGGCACAGCCTTATCGATATGAGCGAATCGTAGAGATGATTAAAACACCGATGTATGATGAGGAAACAGGTGAATTATTAAAGCTTTCTGTTGCGGAAATGAAAGGTATGCAAATGGATAAGAAGAATTTGCATGCAGTAGAATTTTTACCAGACTTGCTTGAAACGATTAAAGCTCAAGATCAAGATGGTAAGTACAAAAATGTCATTACGCTTCTGGAAGAATGGGAGTATTACGATGACAAAGACCAAGGCGCACCACTTGTGTACCATTTCTTAATCGAAAACATGGAAAAAGCATTGTTCCAGGATGCAATGCCGGAAGATGTGTATAAATTAATGCCTGGCAAATCGCAAATTACAGACCAAATGCTGCGTGATGCATATGCAGGTAATTCGGGTGTCTGGATTACAGAAGAAGGCGGACTGGATAAATTCGTATATACTGCCTTCGAGGATGCTGTAACGAAGATTAAAGGTAAATACGGGACATCCGTTTCAAAATGGAAATGGGGCAGCTATAATCAGCTTACATTTAAACATCCATTAGCAAGTGCGTCGGACTTTTTAGCGGACTATGTCAACCCTGAAAAACTGCCGGTTGGCGGGTCTAGTGTTACCGTACAGGCAGCTTCCGAAGATGGCAGCGGAAATGTAAATCACGGTGCATCGTGGCGTTTTGTTGCAGACTTGGATAATTTAAATACAGCACATCACATTGTCGGTCCAGGACAAAGTGGACATGTGAAGTCAAAATGGTACGACAACCAAGTTTCAAACTGGGTATACGGCCGTTACCATAAAACAAATATTAATGGCGATATTAATACGAAGTACGAGTTAATTTTAAAAGCCGAATAGAAGTAAAACACCCTTTTTCTCAACGAGAAAAAGGGTGTTTTACTTTCTGGATGCATTTTTTTGCGCTTAATTTGATGAGTTTACTAAAGGCAGAAAGTAGTATACTGATATTTATAAAGTAAGCTAAAATATAGAGGTATAGTTTTTAATTCAAAAGTAAAAAAGTCACATATTCTAATCGAAAAGTTTGAGTTAAATTACTTTGCGTTATATGATTATAGAAGAGAATCCAGTTTTATAAATGAGGCGAAAGATGACAATGTCAGGTATTATATTAGTAAATGTAACAGAAGAAATTGTAAAAGGGCTTGTAAGTTTTCTGCTGCATGGCGTTGAATATCAAACATTTTGTCATTGTGAACAATGTGAGATGGATGTGAATGCAATTGTTTTAAATGTATTGCCGGCTCGTTATGTTACTTCAAACGAAACGAGAGATGCTGTATTTAAACAAATGAGCACACCGGAAAATCTTGAGGAAATCAACAAACAGATTATCCGTGCCCTTCACATTGTTAAACAATATCCTAAACATCCATAAGAAATGATTCAATGCATTCTTTATGTATATAAGCAGTTACGAGCAAGTTTTATAAAAGGTAAAAGGAAGAGGTTATTCAATTAGGGGCATACTAATTGCAATAGCCTTTTTCTTTTAATGCCTTTTAGCGTAGGAAGCTGTTTGTATAAGCCGTAATTCACGGAAATGACGGACTAACCTGCTTCCTGTCTTGCGATAGCCGAATCGTTATGGAATGAGCCAATGTAATTTAAGCGTTTACTGTTTTCAGTTAACTTTTTGCGTGAAATTGTAGTAAACTGAAAGAAGCAATTGGAAAGAGAGGGAACAGCTATGCCAACACCTAGCATGGAGGACCACATTGAACAAATTTATCTACTAATTGAACATAAAGGGTATGCACGTGTGTCCGATATTGCTGAAGCTTTATCTGTTCTACCTTCCTCCGTTACAAAAATGGTGCAGAAATTGGATAAAGACGGCTATTTAATATATGAAAAATATAGAGGCTTAACATTAACGCCAAAAGGGCAAAAGTTAGGAAAGAGACTTGTTCAGCGACATGATTTGCTGGAACAATTTTTGCGTTTAATAGGGGTTGATGAAGAACGTATATATGAAGACGTTGAAGGGATTGAACATCACTTGAGCTGGAATTCCATTGATCGCATTGCAGATCTGGTCCAGCTTTTAGAAGAAGAGCCTCAATTGACCAAGAAGCTGGAAGAAATGAAATCAAATCATATTATGTAATGATTGACTAGAAAAAGGAGAATATGATGAATCAATTAATAAAATCAGGACAAGTTGTGGAATTAACGGTATTGGAAGAGCAAGGGTCACGTTATATTTTAACGAATGGTGAGTTGGAAATTCCTTTAAATGCATCAGATGTAATAGAAGAAATTGCAATCGGCGATGTTTTAAAAGTTTTCCTTTATACGGACCGTCGTGGAGACCTTCAGGCAACGACAGCCATTCCGCATATTACAGAAGCGGATTATGGTTGGGCACGAGTGTTGAAAGTGACAAAAGAAGGGGCTTTCTGTGATATTGGTACTTCCCGCGAAGTATTAGTGCGTGCTGAAGACTTACCTGCAATTGAAGAAGTGTGGCCGGAAGCGGGAGATCATTTGTATATTACATTACGAACAGATCGCAACGGGGATTTATTCGGTCGTTTAATTACAGAAGAAAAGGTTAATGACATGTTTGAAGGCGCAGCAGAAGATATGTTCAATAAAAACATTACAGCTCGACCATACCGTCTATTACCGGTAGGTTCGTTTTTATTAGGCGTTGAAAACCCTTATCGTATTTTCGTACACGAATCGGAAATGAAAGCTGAGCCACGTCTAGGACAAGAAGTGCAAGTGCGCATTATTGATGTGAAGGAAGATGGCTCGTTGAACGGCTCATTCTTACCCCGAAAACATGAGCGTTTAGGTGATGATGCGGAAAAAATCTTCGCCTATTTGGAAAGTGTCGGTGGGAAGATGCCATTTGGCGATAAGTCAACACCGGAGGAAATATCCGAAATGTTCAATATGAGTAAAGGTTCGTTTAAACGTGCACTAGGTACTTTAATGAAAGCACGCAAAATTACGCAAAAAGACGGCTGGACAGAAATCGTTTAGATACAAATATAAGTAAAAGGGGAAATACATATGAAACCTTTTACTTTTTTTATTCGTATTATTTAAAGAATGTATAGCAAAGTTGGACAATATATACATTCGCAAAGGGGGATATACAAATGAGACAAAAATGGATGGCAGTCATCGCAGCATTCGCTTTATTGATTTCTTTCGTTTTACCAATGAGCGCTTCTGCGGCTACTACAGAACAAAAAAATCCAATCAATGAAAAGCTCGGTGTACCAATCGTTGTTTATGGAAGCAATTTATCTGCTGATGAAAAGGAATTAGTGAAAACTGCTTTACGTGTAGATCAGGAATCAGAAGTAGATGAAATTACAATTTCAGGACAGGATTTAGCTAAATATATAAAAGATAGTAACCCAAGTTCACGCATGTTTTCATCTGCTAAAATTACGCGTCAAGATGCTGGTAAAGGACTTACGATTAGTATCGTAACACCAGATAATATTACACAGGTAACATCGGAAATGTATGCAAATGCCATGTTAACAGCAGGTATTGAAGATGCGATTGTGGAAATTGCTGCACCAAAACCGGTAACAGGTCACTCGGCATTAGTCGGGATATACAAAGCATATGAAGCAAAAACAGGTGAGACATTAGATATCGAGCGTACAGATGTTGCAAATGACGAATTATCCGTTGCTACATCAATTGCTGAATCGGCAGGCGTTTCAGATGCACAAGTTTCTGAATTATTAACAGAAATTAAAAAAGCTATTGCAGAAAATAAACCGGGAACAAAAGAAGAAGTTCAGCAAATTGTTGAAGAACAATTGAACAAACTGCAAATCAATTTAAGTGAAAAAGACCGTCAGCTTTTAGTGGATTTAATGAACCGAATTAGTAATTTAAATATCGACTTCGGTAAATTATCATCACAGCTTTCGGATTTAACGGCAAAATTCGATGAAAAGTTCGGGGCGATATTAGAGGATGAAGGATTTTGGCAAAGCGTCAAAAACTTCTTCAATAATTTAATCAATACCATTTCATCCTGGTTCAAATAAAATAGTCGTTCAGTGAAAGCACTCATAAATTCGGGTGCTTTTATTTTTATTGAAAATTCAAATTATGGTATATTGTGAAGTACAGAAGGAGGGAGAAATATGGAATTTATTTATAAAGACAAAGGGAACAACTATGGTGCTTTGGAATATCAAAAGGACGGTCAACGTGTTGCTGAGATTACCTGGTTTTTACGTGATGGTGTCATGAATATGGATCATACGTATGTTTCTGATGTACTGCGCGGTCAAGGGGTAGCCAAAAAGCTTTTAGATGCTGCTGCGGATTATGCACGGGAAAACAATTACAAAATGAATGCCCTTTGTTCATATGTCGTTTCTTCATTCCAAAAAAGCGATGCGTATGACGATGTAAAAGTATAGCAATATACAAAAAACACGATTTTCTTTTTTTAGAAAATCGTGTTTTATTATGGAATTATAACTTTATTTTGTTTTAATAGCATGTGAATTAAAAACCTACAAATAATGAAATCAGAGCTGTAACCACTGCGGAAACACCGAGAAGCGAAAGGATTTCGGTACCTTTGTATGTAATTTCTTTGTTGTGGAACATAGTGACCACTCCTTTATTTTTTTATTTATATATATTTATCCAATTCAGGTAGTTTTTAATCCTATAACACCGAATGTTTTAAAAGAATTTCGCAGGGTATATTAATTTATATGAAAAGGGAAATTAAATTCCGAAATAGGAGGTAATATTATTATGGCTAAATTAAAAGGTAAAGGCGTTGTAGTTGCAGGATTATTAGCGGGTGCCGCTTCATTTTTAAGTAAAAAGGAAAATCGTGATAAAGCAATGGATTATTTGAATAAAGCAAAAGGAAAAGTAAACGAAAGCGGTGGCGTGCAGGGCTTGATGGAGAAAGTTCAAGGCAAATCTGCTGGTTACAGTAATGAAGATGCACATCCATCATCAACTGGTGATTTGGATACAAATGTTGCGAAATCAGCTTCAGTCGGGAAAGATGATTACAAGAAAGAATCACTGGAGGAAGTTGCATCGACAGCTGGAGAAGTATCAGACCATACTTTAGAGGGTAACCAAATGGTCGAAGAAGGCGGTCAAACAACACTGGAATATTACAACCATGAACAGGACAAACGTGCATAAGCAGTCCGATCCTTTATATAAAAACAAGGCAGGCGGGAAATTAGCCGCCTTTTTTTATGTTTTTTGTGGTTAGCAATTAAAAAGGGTTTGTCTTGAAACGTTAATAAATCGTTTCAGACAAACCCTTTAACATATATAAAGATTAAGCGTTAGCTGTTTCTTTTTTCATTGTTTTGTTTTTAGCAAGGTTAACGTGCCAAGATAGAGCTTCCTCTAAGATATGAGGAGTGTGTGCGCCGCCAGTTGCTTCGTAAGCGCGGTTATAGTAATCCCATAACTGCTCTTTGAAATCTGGGTGAGCACAGTTTTCGATGATTAATTTTACGCGCTCTTTTGGAGCAAGTCCGCGTAAATCAGCGATACCTTGTTCAGTTACAATTACGTCTACATCGTGTTCAGTATGGTCTACGTGAGAAACCATTGGTACGATTGAAGAAATCGCGCCGCCTTTTGCGTATGATTTCGTTACGAAGATACCAAGACGAGCGTTACGTGCGAAGTCACCAGAACCGCCGATACCGTTCATCATTTTAGTACCTGAAACGTGTGTAGAGTTTACGTTACCATAAATATCTAACTCAAGAGCAGTGTTGATTGAGATTAAGCCCAAACGACGGATAAGCTCTGGGTGGTTAGAGATTTCTTGAGGACGTAAGCAAATTTTATCAGCATACTTTTCTAAGTTGCCGTAAACTTTTTTCTGTAATTCTTCTGTAAGTGTAATAGAAGTTGCAGCAGCAAAGCGTACTTTACCAGCATCGATCAAGTTGAATACTGCATCTTGTAAAACTTCAGAAGCAACTACCAAGTTTTCGAATTCTGCATCAGCAAAGCCGTCTAATACTGCGTTTGCTACAGAACCTACACCTGATTGTAATGGCATTAATTCATTTGTTAAACGACCCGCTTTGATTTCAGAACGGAAGAAGTCTAATAAAATGTTTGCCATTGTTTGTGTTTCCTCATCTGGAGGAACGATTAATGAAGGAGCGTCTGGCTCTTCAGAAATAACGATTGCTTTAATTTTAGCTGGATCAACTTTAATACCGATTTCACCGATACGTTGCTCAGCATTTGTCATTGGGATCGCGTCACGCTTACCTTGTTCACCTGGAACATAAATGTCGTGAATACCGATCAATGCTTCTGGATGAGAGATATTTAATTCGATAATAATATTCTCTGCATACTCAGCGAAGATAGGAGAGTTACCTACAGAGTTAGATGGAATAATTAAGCCATCTTCTGTAATAGCAACTGCTTCTAAAATTAAGTGTTTAATAGGACCGATAATTCCTTGACGTACTAACTCAGCGTTGTGAGAAAGGTGTGCGTCTACATAAGAAATTTCGTCTTTGTTAACTAAACCGCGCATTACCGCATCCCCTTGGAAAGGACCGCGTTTGTTAATAACGCCAGCAGCAGCTAGGTAGTTATCAACTTCAGGACCTAATGAAGCCCCTGTATATACATCAATTTTGAATTTTTCATTTTTAGCGCGCTCTACTAATGCCATTGGTACAACTTTAGCGTCACCTGCGCGAGTAAATCCTGACATCCCTACAACTGTGCCATCTTGGATTAAAGCAGCAGCTTCTTCAGCAGATACAACTTTATCTACTAATTGTTTTAAACCTAAACGTTTCTCAACTCGTGGATCCATTAATAAATCCTCCCCTAATAAGTTATTTAATCGTTTGATAAACAGAAAACTTTTTTAATTTTCTGTGTATTTTACCAGGTAGTAAACCGGCATTTATGCTAATATTATCATCAAATTGTCACATTTACTTCACGCCCAACATAAAAGCGCTTAAAAGGTGAATAATAGAGAAATTTAGTGTAAAAAAGAGATAAAAAAGATTGGTTATGAAGTGTAGAGTAGAATTTGTTCAGCAAATTTGCACAATTAAAGTCAGGAAAATAGGTCAAAAGACTAAATGGGGAAATGAAAAAGCGACTCGTGTATGTACGAGTCGCTTTTAAATGTTTTAGAATCCTAAAGAACGGCGGAAGTAGCTTGCATAGCGTTGGCTTACAGGAATACGCGTACCGTCTTTCATAATTAATAGGAAAGTTGAGTGTGAATCTGGTTGGATTTCATCGATATAATCGATATTTACAATGTAAGAACGGTGGCAGCGGATGAACGAATCAGGAGCTAAAAATAACTCTAGGTCACTTAAGTTCAAGCGGTGATACCCTTCACGGTGCATCGTTTTTACAAATGTTTTACGCAATTGAGTCTCCAAATAAATCACTTGGTTGTGTTTAATTGGATACCAGCAGTCATCAATTTTTACTGTGATATAATTTGTTAAAAATGGAGAAGGTTTTTGAGGGAAGATTGCTGTAATAGCACCTTTTGTTTCACCTTCTTCAATGAGAGGAATACTCATTCCGTAATACGGAACTCCGAATACGTCCGATTCAATGTATGAATTGATTTTTTGACCATACGTTAACGCTTTGTACGCAGCAGAACCTTCTTTGATCGGGTCACCTGCTTTGATTTTCAAGTCTACCTTTTTGCTTGGCTGGTAATATAAATACTCATTGGTATCTGAAATAGCAATTGATGTATTCTCAGGGAAAAATTCTTTAATGACTTCCATAATTTCTTCTATTTGTCTTGGATCCACTTTATAACACCTCTTTATAAGCATTTTATACAATTATGAACTATTTTACTACATATTTAAAGAAATTGGGTTGGGAAGATTTTTTAATTTGAAAAATATTTATTAGAGATAATAAAAGGAATTATTTTCATAAAAAATTTAGTGAAAAAATAGCGTGAAAATTACTATGCTAAAAGAGTATGATTAGGTGAAATATGCATTTTTTAAATTCCATTATTTCTATAATTGGAAGTAACCTAATAATTTTGTCCTAGAGTAATTGTTAAAATTAGGTTGAAAGCAAATCTTGTAATATGGTAATATTCACTATAGTTACTAATAAAATGTACTATTTTGCGGAAAACAATGCATATTATAATAGTATAAATAATTACTTTGCTTAATATAAGAAATTTCCTATGGACAATTCTTATGATTAATATAATGATATCACTTATTATGAAGGGCAGACTGGCTCGTGAAAGGTATATAACCAATCTGCGCAATTTTGACAAATTCTTGTACATTTTGTATAAGGCTTGTTTTTTTAATAAGTAATAGAAGGTCATTCTGAAGAAAGATGGGGTAACTTATGCAACTACATCAATATTCAATCTCGGAAACAATTTCAAAACGATATTTTCAAGAGATTGACAATATCAATCAATATGCTGGTATCGAAGATTTTTTTGTTCTGGAATCTCGATTGATTTTTGAAGTCTATCATTTAGAAGTAGCGAAAGCAAAGAAGACATTACATGAAATTATAGACATATTATCCGCACGCTTCGGAAAACAAGTCATTAAAGTAGTGCGCTCGTACTTTGTTACGTTATCCTCAATTGTTGCGCGTAAGCTTTTAGATAATCAAGTTCCTTCTAAAAAAGCCTTTGCCTTCAATTTAGCATGTGCAGATATGATTGAAAACAAGATGAAGGATGCCGAGTTTCTGCAATTTGCAGATGACTTAATTGACTTTTATGTGTACTTTATTGCGGACCGTAAACAGCCAACGTTCCGTCACCAAACAGTAAACAAAGTAATTATGTACATAAATGATGAGCTGGAAAATGATTTGACAGTTGAAAGTATTGCAGCAAACTTCCATATTAGTACGAGTCATTTATCGCGTATATTCCGTGAGCATGTTGGTATCACGTTAGTGGAATACTTAAATGTTCGCCGTGTAGAGGAATCTCAATATTATTTACGTCATACAAATAAAAGTATTACGTCAATTTCAGATCAGTTCCATTTCTGCAATCAGAGTTATTTCACTAGAATCTTCAAGAAGTACACTGGTGTGACACCTAAACATTTCCGTGATGAGCTGCATCATGAATTTTTCCGATTTGAAATTCCGGAAGTCGAGTACGAAAGTGTTTAATATTATAAAGCCTGCGTATTCTTAAGTGTAGGGCAGATTGGCAATTGTATTTCCTTATTCTTCGTACACCTGAAAGTTTCAGAAAAAAAAGAATAATATATGAAAACTCTGCATGGTATATATTATTACATGTAGAGTTTTTTATTTGGAATCTAGTTTATTCTATAAGATTTTCAAAATTGCATTATCATTTACGCTAGTTTTATACTAAACAAGGATTGAAAATTAGATTGCTTTTACATGCAATCATCATGTAAGGAGAGAAAAATGAAAAAATACGAAAGAGCGATTTCACTCATTTTAGTTGCAGGGGCTAGTTTAACCGCACTATTTTTCATTGTGAAGCAAAATATGGAAGCAGCCATTTTAGCAATGACAATTATGTTTACGTTTACGAATTTTTTCCGTTCACGTACCTTCAAAGAAAAGGGACATGAAAAAGAAGCTAAATGGATGCAGAGGATGTCGATGATTTTTGCGGTTTTATCAGTAATTGTATTATTGATTATTGTCACAGGATAAAAATAGAAAAAGAAGGCGAAATGGAATGAAAAGAAAAGCAAACAGAAAAAGTCCGATCGCAATGATTGTATCCATTTCAATTATTATTTTAATCGCGATCCTAGGATCTATTTATTATAAATTTGAAGTAGCACAAACAGCTACAGAAGAAAAATCTGTTGAACCAAATGAACTGGAAAATAAAGAGACACAAAATACAATAAACGAAAAAGAAGAACCATTGAAGCCACAAAGTGGAAATGGCGATGAACCGGATAGCGCTGAAGACCCTTCTTCAAGTTCGGAACAGCCAATTAAAGAACCGGCTAAAGAAACACCACCTGCTACAGAAGAGGTAGAGCTGGAAAATGGGTACATTGTTGGCCAAAAACCTGCAACAGAACCTACTTTTGTGAAAGGGGTTTTAATTGCGAATAAGAAAAATCCGCTCCCTGCCACATACAATAAGGGGGAAGATCCTAAAGCGCGTGCCGCTTTTGAAAAGATGGCAAAAGCTGCGAAGGAAAATGGGCTAGAGCTTGTTGCTTTTAGTGGTTTCCGTTCTTACGAATATCAACAAACGCTATATGACCGCTATGTGAAGCGAGACGGGAAAGAAGCGGCTGATCGCTATAGTGCAAGACCGGGATATTCCGAACATCAAACTGGACTTGCTTTTGATATAGGGGAAAAAGGTCGTGAAGAATTATGGCTGACAAATGAGTTCGGCGACACCGAAGCAGGGCAGTGGTTGGCGCAAAATGCCCATAAATACGGGTTCATTTTACGATATCCAAAAGGAAAAGAAGAAATCACAGGTTTCATGCATGAATCTTGGCACTTCCGCTATTTAGAAGGGGAATTGGCCACAAAGGTATATGAAGCAGGCGTAACGTTGGAAGAATATTTAGGGATTCAATAATATAGGGATCAAAAAAACCAATTTTCTCTCGGAAGAAAATTGGTTTTTTCTGTGCGCAAAAGGTTTTCAACTTCAGCTACTATTACATTCATTACCCTTTCTATAAAATTGGGGACAATAAACGTGAAATGGATTCTTTGAATTTAATGAAATTAGAACGGTTATTATACAGTTCATATGTGAGCTCTGAGCAGTCTAATATATCACGTTCGAATATTTCAGCAAGACTGTGTGCCAATTCCCCGTCATAAAGAAGGGCATTCACTTCAAAGTTTAAACTAAAGCTTCGGACATCGATATTAGCGGTACCGACTGAAGCGATTTCATCATCCACGACAATCATTTTTGCATGGATAAAGCCTTTCTCATATTGATACACTTTAGCTCCAGCTTCTACGAGTGGTCCTACATATGAATAGGTCGCCCAATAGACGAACATATGGTCAGGTTTATTTGGAATCATAATCCGAACGTCGATTCCGGATAGGGCAGCGATTCGAATCGCATCAAAAAACGATTCATCTGGAATGAAATACGGGGACTGTATGTACACGTATTTTTTTGCATTTGAGATTAAATGCAAATAGTTGTTTTTAATGACTTCCCATTCTGTATCAGGCCCGCTTGAAATAATTTGCAAAGCTGCCATTCCTTTTAGAGGAATAATCGGGAAGTAGCGTTCTGCATAGCAAATATCATTTTTGGCGCTTGCCTGATTCCAGTCCAAAATGAATCGAGTCTGTAATGGATGGACAGCACTCCCTTCAATACGCAAGTGGGTATCGCGCCAGTAGCCGAATCGATCCGATAAACTTAAGTATTCGTCCCCGACGTTAAATCCGCCGATATAGCCGACACGCCCGTCTATTATGGAAATTTTTCTGTGATTTCTAAAGTTTAGACGCGGATTGATAAGAGGTAAAATCGAAGGGAAAAAAACTTCTACTTCACCGCCTGCTTCGATCAGCTCTTTAAAATGCCGCTTCCGAACTCCGCGGGATCCCATTTCATCAAACAGTACACGTACTTTTACACCTTGTTTCGCCTTTTTTATTAAAGCATTTAAAATACGTTGCCCCAAATTATCCAGTTTAAAAATATAATATTGAATATGGATATGGTTTTTCGCATGTAGGATATCATTTATAAGTGCTTCGAACTTGTCACTGCCATCAACGAAAATTTTCACATCATTGTCCTGTGTCAAAACAGCGTTATTTGTTTTTAAATTCATATAAATAAGATGGTTATAATTTTTAATGTTTTCTGTACGCAGTTCCAGCTCATTACTTTCAATTGCTTCAATCTGATAATTAATCAGCTGTTCAATCCCGATATCTTTTCTGCCATCCCACCGGAATAAATGTTTTTTTCTCAATTGTCTTCCTAACAATAAATAGAGGAAAAAGCCAACAAACGGTAAGAAAAAAAGAACGAGCAACCATGCCCAGGTCGATGAAGGCTTTTTGCGCTCTAAAAATATGACAGTCAGGGCAAATAGAATATTTATAAACATTATAAGTGGCACGAGTATGGAACTTTGGGTAATTGCGCTCAAAAGATTCACCTACTTTCTTTCTTATCATTATAGCCTATGGAAGCAAAACAAAAAAAGAAACACTACTAGCGAGTGCTTCCTGATGATTAATATTCCTCAACATGAAAGTAAATATCCGAGAAATCGCATTGTGCTAATTTTTTTGAGTTGATGAAGAAACTGATAATACCGCTATCTCCCCACATAATCTTTTGCTCATCGTTGGAAACGATTTGCAGTAATAATGTGTCGTAATGCTGCAAATAGGGTGAAGTTTTCCTGAAGTCCTGATGTATGAAATATGGATAGCCGCCGATTTTATGTTCCGCCGCTAAATAACATTCCAAATATACATCCTGAAATGAACGGTCATCCAATGTGATCGGTGCATCCATAATTTCAGGTTTGAAATAATTATTTAATCGGTAATCCGTTGCAGAAACCGGCTCAAATTGTGTTTTTGCAATGAGCTTCATCTCCTGCTGAATCGGGAAACTGCTGATGTTTACATCTTCTAAATAAGTGAAATCATGAATAAATTCATTATAGTGACCTTGATAAGGGATATACTGCACTTTAAAAGAACGACATTCAGAATGTGACTTCTCCTTTTCGTAACATTGCTGCGGGATATAAAATTGCAATATACCATCTTGCGGAAATGGGTGATCAAGCTGGATTTCCGCAAAATTAAGCTGCGCTAGAAAAAGCATATAGCGGTTATGTTTATCTTTTGGATGTTCCATTTTATTTGTCAAAAAAGGAAGACCGGCAAATTTACTTTCATGTAAGAACGCAGGTTGTTTCACCGGTTGTAAAATGGCTGCTTGTTCAGCTGAGTGACTTAAACTTGTATGATAATGGATCAATTCTTTCGGTATATAAATATTTTTTTCTATATGTGGCATTTGAAGTTCCTCCTAATGAAGTAACATCTATGTGAATGATGGATGAAAAAGCCCGTGTGGCTAAAATTTGTTTATTCTAAACGGAATTACTTCACAAAAATGGTCATGATATTTTCAATATTTCCACTTGTAATTTTTGTTAAACATAGTTGGAAATATAATGCAATTCATTTTGACTACAGGGAAAATAAAATTATTAAATAACATGTATCCGAAAAGGATTATAGAGATTATTTCAAAAGTAATTATAAAATTTATAAGAAAAAAATTTCTCTAAATAATAGGTTTATTATTATTGATAAACGGTTAAGTTTAATTATGTTTTAGTTTTGTCACAAAACAGGAAAGAAAAATTAGTTTATACGTGGTAACATATGAAGTAGTAAAAGGTCTGACCTTATTAATTTGAAACTTTTAACATGAAAAAACGTTATATATATTAACAAAGGAAAGTTTGAGGTGTAATCAAATGGCGAAAGAGATTGATTTAAAGCGTATTGTTACAAACTTATCAAAATTAGGTGTTACGGCGACAGTTACGAAATCTCGTCTTGAGCTTTTAAAAGTTTTAACACCACCAACACAAACTCCACAAACGCAAAATTAATGAAAATCAGGTGTGATGAAAACCCGTTCATCGTACCTTATTTTTATTTATAACAATAGGAAAAGGACCCGTGTCATCCACGGGTCCTTTTGTATTATTCATCGTCGGGATCATTTGTTGTAAACATATACGTCCGGTAATGAAACTTCATACTATAGACTAAACCGATCGCTAATGCATTCCCCATCATCGAACTTCCTCCGTAGCTAATGAAAGGTAAAGGAATCCCTGTAATCGGCAGAAGCTGGATTGTCATACCGATGTTTTCAAAGACATGGAATGTAATCATCGCGATAATCCCTGCACATACATAAGTACAGAACGGATCTTTTAACATTAATGTCATCTTCGTTAAGTGGTAGATTAGCAGGAAATATAGGCAAATAACCGCGCTCGCACCGATAAAGCCCCATTCTTCGCCAATTACGGCAAAGATAAAGTCTGTATGGTTTTCCGCTACATATACTTCACGCGACATGAAGCCTTTACCGAAAACCTCACCCGATCCAATTGCATTTAGTGAAGTAATTAAGTGGTAGCCATCTGATGTTGCATACGAGTAAGGATCAAGCCATGAATAAATACGAGCGAACTGATATGGCTGGAAACCAAATGTCTTTTCCAGAAAATCCTGCATATACAGTGCCATCCATAATAACGAACCGCCTATAACGACAGCCCCGCCGAACAGCGGTAAAATAATTTTCCACGTTACACCTGCCACAATTACAAGTGCAGCGGTAATGGCAAAGAATACTAGCGCAGAACCTAAGTCAGGCTGCAGCATAATGAAGCCAAGCGGCACGCCTAATGTTAGTGCTATTTTGCCGAGTAGCATTAAATCGGATTTTATCGTTTTGATCTGGTAAGTTTCATTGTGCTTACTAATTAAAAAGGCCGAAGCTAAAATGTAGAATGTCTTCATAAATTCGGCAGGCTGTATATTACCGATTGGTGTTTTATACCAGCTCTTTGCTCCGTTTGTTTCAACAGTTAAACCAGTTGAAGTCGGAATAATGACAAGGGCGATTAATAATAATATTCCGAAACCGTACAACGGCCAAGCCATTTTTTTATACTGATCAGGGTCAAAGTACATGACAAAGGCAACAATAAAAGCAAAAATTGCGTAGTTTAATATTTGCTTCGGTATGAAATTTATTCCATATTGACCTGAAGTTTGTGCAGATGCGATTGCAAGCACACTTACCCCTAAAAATATGAGGAGGATTGTAGTAAGTGGCCAGTCGAACCGTTTATTAAAATTATAATTGTTTGTATCCATTCGATTCACCTTAAATTATTAAATTTAACCCGTTCAAGGGCCAGAAGATACCAACAAATTGAAGGTTCTTTGAGCACAACATTTCCCGGTAAAAGAAGTGCAAATATAGGAAACTTTTCACGGGAACTGCCGTAATGTTTTAAGCTTTATTTACTTTATCATATTCTTATAAAAATTACTTTAGTAAGACTAATTTAAAAGTTGGACGAAACAGGTGAGAAAATGTTTCAAATTTGAATGAGAAGTCATATAATAATCATATTATTCATATTAAAGGGGCGTGCAAATCGTGGCGAAGAAAATGAAATCTGCTGAAGATTTTATGCATCATTTATATATTCATATGAACGATGTCGAACATTTTGTTATTTATAGTGGTCTTACACTGAAGGAGTTTATGGTTTCAGTCGAGCCAGTAAAAAATGTTCTGCTATTAAAGCACGCGTATGACAACGGCTCTTTTAATATGCATACACAATTTGATTTTGTAACAAATGAAGATATGCGCGATTTTTTGAAAAAGGAAAGCGACTTAAAGAAAGATTTATGCTGGGTAGATTTTACGACAGAAAAAAACGTTAATACATTAACTCCCCTTGAACAGGCAGAACTCCTTTATTTTAGTCATAAGCGTGAACCGCTTGCATCGCCTTTTTTCGGCAAATTGCAAAATCGCTACGCTTATTACTCATCTGTAACTGACAAACTGACAAAAGTATATTATCGTTTTATAGGAGATTCTGAAATACTTGTTTCGAATCTATTTAATCAAATGATAAGAGATAAAGAAGGTGTTGGGAGCTTTTGGAGAAGAAAGAATAAAAATAACTCACCGACAATCGATCCTTCGACATTAAGACAATATCGGCCTTTTGCTAAGGAAGGTGCATTGCTGTCATTATATAAACTAGATAAACCAAATTCCCATTACGCAATCGAAGTTCGAGTGCTGAGTGATTATGATTATCCGGATGAAGTTTGGGATGATTTAGATGAAATATTAAAACAAGGCTATGATGAATTAATACAAATTAGTTAACACTCACAGCGAACAGGGCAGTGGGTGTTTTTTATCCGATGTCAGCATTTAGTGTATTCGTGATAAAATAAGGTTAGTGAAAACTGGAGGTCAAAAAAATGAAAAAAAGAATTGGTTTATTATATGGTGGTAAGTCAGCCGAGCATGAAGTGTCACTCTCAACTGCAAAGGCAGTAACGCAAGCAATGGATTTTAATGAGTTTGACGTTTTCCCTGTTTTTATAACATTGAAGGGTGAATGGCGTGTTGGACCTCAATTAACAGAACCCGCTCAAACGATTGAACAATTGCAGTTTACAACGACATCAGACCAGTCTGAAAATAATATTTCGCAATTTATTGCAAAACATATGGAAACTCCATTCGATGTAATCTTCCCTTTACTGCATGGTACGAATGGTGAAGATGGAACGGTACAGGGCTTTTTGGAAGTGCTGAACATTCCTTACGTAGGCAACGGTGTTCTTGGTTCAGCTGCAGGCATGGATAAAGTAGTAATGAAGCAGCTGTTTGAAATGGCAAACTTGCCGCAATTACCTTATGAATATTTCATTCGTAGTGAATGGGAACGTGAGAAAGAAGCTTGGATTAAAAAGTGCGAACAGTCTTTAGGTTATCCGATGTTTGTTAAGCCGGCTAACTTAGGATCAAGTGTAGGCATCAGCAAAGCAAACAATGCAGCGGAACTAGAAAAAGCTGTTCAATTTGCATTGCAGTACGACCGCAAAATCGTCATTGAACAAGGCGTAACGGCGCGGGAAATTGAGCTTGCTGTATTAGGAAATGATACACCTAACGTTTCGGTAGCAGGTGAAATTAAGCCGATGACGGAGTTTTATGATTACGATTCAAAATATAAAGATGGCTCGACAGCATTAATTATTCCGGCACCATTAGAAAATAAGGTATATACGGACTTGGTAGATATGGCGAAAAAAGCATTTAAGGCGATTGACGGCGCAGGATTAGTGCGTGCGGATTTCTTCGTAACTGAAAACAACGAAATTTTCATCAATGAAGTAAATACAATGCCAGGATTTACACCAGTAAGCATGTATCCATTATTATGGCAGCATACGGATGTAACATATCCACAGCTAATTAAAGAGCTGATCGATTTTGCACTTGAACGTTATACAGAAAAACAACAGCTTCAATACAACAGAGATTGAGTGGGATAAAAAGTGAAAAAAAGTTTACAGCAAATTGCAGAATGGTTAACGATAGAAGATCAGTCATTTCCTGAAACGATTGTCACAGGTATTTCCATTGATACACGGACAATTGCAAAAGGGGATTTATTTATTCCTTTCCGTGGAGAAGCCGTAAATGGGCACCGTTTTGTTGAACAGGCATTTGAAAAAGGCGCGGCCGCTTCTTTATGGATGATTGATGAACCGAATCCGCCCGAACATTTGCCATTGATTTTCGTAAAGGATCCGGAACTTGCACTTCAAAAAATGGCGGAGTGTTACCGCAATGAGCATCAAGCGACATTTATCGGGATTACCGGCTCAAACGGGAAAACGTCTTCAAAAGATATTTTGGCGGGAGCGCTTTCTCCATACTTTAAAGTACAAAAAACAATCGGGAACTTTAATAATCAGCTTGGTTTACCGATTACAATCCTGCAGCTTGATGAGGATACGGAAGTGTCCGTTTTGGAAATGGGGATGAGCGGTTTCGGTGAAATTGAATTTTTAACGAAGCTTGCAAGACCGCATTATGCCATTATTACAAATATCGGTGAAGCTCATATGCAAGACTTAGGATCACGTGAAGGGATTGCGAAGGCGAAGTTTGAAATTGTAAAAGGATTGTCTGAAGAAGGCGTTCTTTTCTTTGATGGTGATGAACCATTACTTCAAAACTTAGTTGCAAAAACACCGCAGTTAAAAACACAGGCATTTGGCTTTAGCGAAGCGCAGAGTTTGACCGCTTCCCAAATAGAAGCGACAGCACAAGGCAGCAGCTTCCATGTAGATGGACTGATCCAAGGTGATTTCTTTATTTCGGTTTTAGGCGAGCACCAGGTGAAAAATACATTAAGTGCAATGCTCGTAAGTAAGGCATTAGGATTGACTGATGAACAAATCCGCGAAGCATTAAAGAAAGTAGTTTTAACAGATATGCGGATGCAGCTTGTTCCGGTTGGTGACTTATTATTTATTAATGATGCATACAATGCTGCGCCAACTTCGATGCATGCTGCCATCCAATTTGTCGAGCAAACAACAATCCGCAATGAAAAGTGGCTTGTCCTTGGGGATATGCTTGAGCTTGGAAACGATGAAAAGCCGATGCATGAAGGAATTGCGGCACATATCAATCCTGATGAAATCCGCTATGTTTGCTTATATGGCCCACGCATGAAGTGGCTCTATAATAAACTGCAAGAAACTTTTGATGCTGTGCATTTAGTGTACTCCGAAAATGAGTACGCACCGATTATCGAGAAAATCCAATCTCATGCAACAGACGAGTCCATCCTTTTAGTAAAAGGTTCTCGTGGAATGCAGTTGGAAAAAATTATTCATTCAATCGAGTTAGCCTAGTGCTAGCTCGTTTTTTTTTAGCGCAATAACTTTTTTCGACTTTAGATGTAGCTTATTATAGATACTAACAGCTTAATGGAAGCAGGTGATTGGATGAAAATCGGTGTCCTGTTTTTACATGGATTTTCAGGTGGACCGTATGAAGTGGAGCCTTTTGCACATTATATAGAGCAACGAATAGATTGGTTCATAAGTATTCCGACATTCTCCGGTCACGGTGATGCAGAGCATTTGGCAATGAAAGGCTATAAAGCAGAACATTGGATGATGGAGGCGGAGATCGCATATCGGCAGTTGAAAAAGCAAGTCGATGAAGTCATAGTCGTCGGTTTTTCAATGGGTGGTGTCATTGCGATGTACTTATCTATACGTTACCCAGTAAAAAAATTGGTACTCCTAAGTGCTGCAGCAAAGTATGTGAGTCCTACGCAGTTAGTAAAAGATGTTCGCGCAATTGCCCAGGATATGGTGCATCAGAAGTTAGAAGAAAACGAATTGTTTGCACGGTACAAATTTAAATTTAAAAACGTTCCATTAACAGCGACGATTGAATTTATGAAGGTCGTGAAGAGAACAGAACCTTATATAAAGAATATTCAGTGTCCCACTTTTATTGTACAGGGGGAGCTGGATGGTATTGTGCCAAGTGCAACAGCCCAAATTTTATTTGAACAAATTCAGTCGCAGGAAAAGCAAATGTATATTTCAGATTGTGGAAAACATCATATTTGTTACAGTGATGATTGTGAGCAATGGTTTGAGCAAGTGTATCAATTTTTATTGGAGTAATAAATTTCTGACTATTTTGATACAAAGCAATATCATTGCATACCGTTACAACCCGTGTTAGACTAATAAAAGCAATGGATACATTTTGTGCGAAGGCTCTTCAGACTTATAGGTGAAGAGTGCTTTTTTTTGATAAACGGTTTTATTCTATTTTTACAAAAGCAACATCCAATTAGAAACGGTAGAATTGAACCGCTCGGCAATGACCGGGCTTTCCTTTTCATATAAGAAACTCTGCCATGAAGCAGAGAGAATTTTTAAGTAACGGAAACGTTCCACATACAATGGCTCGAAATTTGCCGCCATTTCATCTGAAAATGTAACCATTTGTCAACTTATACAGGAAAAAGGAGAATGAAGAGTTTGACAAATTTTTCAGAATTAAACATTAGTGAATCGACATTACGTTCTATTAAGCGTATGGGATTTGAAGAAGCAACACCAATCCAAGAAGGAACAGTTACATTTGCAATGGCTGGCCGTGACGTTTTAGGTCAAGCACAAACTGGTACTGGTAAAACAGCTGCGTTTGGTATTCCTTTAATCGAGAAAATCGATCCAAAAAACCCGAATATCCAAGCATTAGTAATTGCTCCGACTCGCGAATTAGCAATCCAAGTTTCAGAAGAACTTTATAAATTAGGTTATGATAAGCGCGTAAAATTATTATCAGTTTACGGTGGTCAAGAAATCGGCCGTCAAATCCGCGCATTAAAAAACAAACCACAAATTATTGTAGGTACACCAGGTCGTATTCAAGACCATATTAACCGTCGTACATTACGTTTAGACGAAGTACAAACTTTAGTTTTAGACGAAGCGGACGAAATGTTAAACATGGGCTTCATCGATGATATTAATGCGATTTTAGAAAATGTACCATCTGATCGCCAAACATTACTATTTTCAGCGACAATGCCTCCAGCAATCCGTAAAATTGCAGAGACATTCATGAAAGATCCTGAAATCGTAAAAATTAAAGCGAAAGAATTAACAATGGAAAACATTGAGCAATTCTTCGTAAAAGCAACAGAGCGTGAAAAATTCGATGCGTTATCTCGTTTACTTGACGTTCAAAAACCAGAATTAGCAATCATCTTCGGCCGTACAAAACGCCGTGTTGATGAGTTAAGCCAAGCTTTAGGTTTACGTGGTTTCTTAGCAGAAGGTATTCACGGTGACTTATCACAGGCGAAACGTATTTCAGTTTTACGTCAGTTCAAAGAAGGTAAAATTGACATTTTAATCGCAACAGACGTAGCGGCTCGTGGATTGGATATTTCAGGTGTAACGCATGTTTACAACTTTGATATTCCACAAGACCCTGAGTCTTACGTTCACCGTATCGGTCGTACAGGCCGTGCAGGTAAATCCGGTGTTGCCGTAACATTCGTAACGCCTCGTGAAATGGGCTACTTACGTATCGTAGAAGAAACTACGAAAAAACGTATGACACCTTTACGTCCACCAACATCTGAAGAAGCATTAGTAGGCTTACAAGAAGATGCAGTGCAAACATTGGTGGAATTAGTTCAAAATAATGATTTAGGTACTTACCGCGAGTTAGCTGCTAAGTTATTGGAAAATAACGAAGCACTTGACTTAGTAGCAGCAGCACTTAAATCAATCACTAAAGAACCGGATGCTACACCGGTATCTTTATCAGAAGAGCGTCCATTACCAATGCGTCGTGACCGTTCACATGGTGGCGGAGGCCGCGGCCGTGGCGGTAATGACCGTAACCGTGGTGGCAACCGTGGCGGTGGTGACCGTCGTGGAGGAGATCGCCGTCGTGAAGGTGGCGGAAGCCGTTCTGGTAGCGGAAGCCGTGATGGAGGTCGTCGTGAAGGCGGTGCTCGTCGCGAAGGATCTCGTGATCGTCGTCCACGTCCACGTCGTGAAGACTAATATTATTTCTACACACCAACGATTTACTGTTGGTGTGTTTTTTTGTGGAGATTTTTATATAAATATATTTTCCGGGAAATAAAATTTTTATAAATTATTTAACAAATTTACCAATTAACTATACTATGAGGGAAGGGGAAAGTTTTAGGTCACCCCAGATTAAGCAGAATGAAACATTTAAACGTTTGATACGTATAGCATAATAGAGAGAAAGAGGTGTAAGGCTAATGAGAGATCAACCAAAATATCAGTTGCCTAAAAAAGCGCAAACAGTATGGCGACTATATGGAATCATTCAAACATTTATTATCGCTCTTTTAACAGGTGGTATCGTATTTTTAACAATCCGGTTTGACTGGCCACAATGGATTATGTGGATTGCCATTGCGCTTGTAGTGTTATCAATTGCGTTTTCGGTTATTGTTTTCCCGGGCATCCGCTGGAGAGTATGGCGCTATGAAGTGCGAGAACAGGAAATTGAAATTCAAAGCGGTCTTTTTGTCGTTAAACGGACATTAATTCCGATGGTGCGCGTACAGCATGTTGATACTGAGCAAGGACCGATTTTAAAGAAGTACATGCTGGCGAATATATCGATATCTTCGGCGGCAACAGTACATACGATTCCTATGCTGAAACTTGAAGATGCCGATGAATTGAGGACTAAAATTTCTGAACTTGCAAGGGTGGCGGAAGATGATGTCTAAAGAAAAATACAAACTTCATCCTGTTACGGCAATCATCAATGTTGTAAAAGCATTGAAAGATCTTCTAATACCGATCGTAATTATTGTTGCGGCGAACGGCTTTAATATTAATCTGGATTATCGTAGCGAAACTTTTTTCAGCGAAATGATCCCACTCTTCATTTTAGTAGTTGTTTTATCGATAACGGTCGTGAGCGGTTTAATTAAGTGGTGGACATTTGTTTATTGGTTTGAAGACAGTGAACTACGTGTGGAATATGGTCTGTTTGTAAAGAAAAAGCGTTACATTCCATTTGACCGCATACAAAATTTAAATTATAAAGAAGGTATTTTCCACAGGCTATTCAAGCTTGTACAAGTACAAGTAGAAACGGCGGGAAGTAAGGACGGTAAACCGGAAGCGGAATTGACAGCTGTAACGAAAGCTGCTGCTGACGAAGTGGAAATTCAAATGAAAAGGGCGAAGCAAAAGCAGCCTCTTGAAAGTGACATGATACAACTGGCGGAAGAAGAACCAGAGGCGGATTCGGTAGTATTACACAAAATGAAAGTACCGGAACTGTTATTGTTAGCGACAACTTCCAGCGGTGTTGGGGTAGTAATTGCCGGGGTTTTTGCTGTCCTTTCACAATTTGCGGAGTTCATTCCATTTGATCTGATTTATGATGAATTGGCCTTTTTAGTGGAATACGGATATATTGTAGTCATGATTTTAATTGCTCTTGCGCTAATGCTGGCGTGGACAATTTCGGTTGGTTTGACGTTTTTAAACTATTATAACTTTACGGTCAGCAAGCAGCATGACCGGCTCATTATTACGAGAGGGTTAATCGAAAAAAAACGTGTGACAATCCCGTTAAACCGGGTTCAGGCGATTAAATTGGCGGAAAACCCTTTCCAGCAGATGCTTGGTTTGGCATCTGTTGCGGTAGAAAGTGCTGGAGGAGGATTCAGCGGGGAGAATGATAAAAAGATCATCCTATTTCCGTTAATTGCAAAAAAAGAAGTGTTTTCACCATTGGCAGAACTGTTTCCGGACTATGATTTTCAAGTTACCCAACTTGTTCAGCCGCCAAAAAAAGCACAGCCTTTTTTCTATCGGATTGATTTTGTATGGCTAGTCCCGTTAATCGGTGCCATATCATACTTTTTCTATCCATACGGATTATTGTCACTATTGCTAATCGTTCCAATCATTCTTCTTGGGAGATGGCAATATAAAACGACAGGATATAAGGTGCAAGATCAGCAAATTACGATTGTCTCTCGCCTCATAAGCCGTGTAACCTTTTATGCTTTAAAAAAACGTGTACAAATTACGCAAGGCAGTCAAACCTACTTCCAGAAGCGACGGGATGTAGGCTCTGTAAAAATTGTAGTGATGTCAGGCATTGCTGGAGCTTCGGCGACAGCACGTCATATGGAACAACAGGAAGTGGAAAAAGTGCTATCCTGGTATGAACATTAAAAAACAGGGTCCGCGAGAAAAATTTCTTTTCGCGAACCCTGTTTTTATTTTACCCGTTTAATGGACTGTTTGCGCCAGCGTCCCATATTTTTAGGATTAAAGTATACAACCCCTAAAATAAAACCGGTTACTAAACCGCCTAAATGTGCAGCGATATTAATATTTGGCGTTAAAAATGTCATAATAATGCTAATCACGATTAAAGGCAATATAATTTGTCTTAACTGCGGGAATAGGTGTCTTGTGTAATAAACAAGTGCACCGAAAGCACCGAAAATTCCATACAGCGCTCCGCTTGCCCCAACACTTGCATAATAGGCATCCTGTGTTGCGTATGTAGCAGCGACACCAAAAATTCCGGCTAAAAAGTAAATTGTTAAAAAGCGCATTTTGCCGGCGATTTTCTCGAGCTCCGGACCAAACAGAAATAGGGAGAACATATTAAAAAGGACATGCATAAAACCGGCATGTAAAAACATGGACGTAATAATACGCCACCATTCACCGGCTGCAATGAGTCCATTAACGCTCATACCCGCATAAAGCAGCTCTTGGCCTAAACCCGGGACTAATGTTAGGACGAAAACAATGAGATTAATTGCTATAATTGACGATACGACCGGATATAACGCAATGTACTGTTTAAAATTTTCTCTACGAATAAACATGTTCCACCTCAATTAAGTCGATACAAAATAAAACGTATTTTTGTTCATTATACATTGGAGTAATGATTAAAAGAAAGGGAGAGCTATTAAATGATAAAAGGGATTGGCTTAGATTTAGTAGAATTGGACCGAATTGAAAAAATGTCAGGGCGATCAGCAAAATTTGCTCAAAGAATTTTAACGGAAAGAGAACTGGCCATTTTTGATACATTATCGGGATGGCGCCAAGTGGAATTTTTGGCAGGCCGTTTTGCAGCAAAGGAAGCCTACTCAAAAGCAAATGGTACAGGAATCGGTAAAGGCTGTGAACTTCATCAAATAGAAATTTTAAAAACAGAGCAAGGAAAACCTGTATTATACTTTGATGGCGAAGAGGTGAACGGGTTTATTTCCATTACTCATACACGGACAACGGCAGCTGCCCAAGTAATCTTAATGCAATAATACATACATGCACACCTTGGCTCATATAGTAATTTATCGAAATAGATAATCGAAAGGGTGAATCTTTGAAACTCCGACTGCTAGTAGTTGTCGTTTGTTGTCTCTTTTTGGCCGCGTGTGGAAAAGCTACAAAGGATGAAGTGATTGAGGATGTTAACAAGAAGTGGAATGACGCAAAAGGTTATGAATTAAGTGCTTCGATGGAAGTTCGGACAGGCGCAGAGCCACGAATTTACGATGTAAAAGTTTGGCATACAAAACCGGACTTTTACCGAGTGGCAGTTAATCCAAAAGGCGAGTCAGAACAACAGTTAATCGTTCGAAATGAAGAGGGAGTCTTTGTTGTTACACCATCATTACGTAAGACGCATAAATTCCAAAGTGAATGGCCAAAGCAAAATAGTCAAGCGTATATAATTGGTGCACTGGCTGAGGATTTAGTGGCCGATTCAAAAGCGGTCATGACTGAAGATGATGCAAGCTATACTTTTGAAGTTGCGACACGAAATGTTGACCAAACGGCATTACCGGTACAGCAAATTGTAGTTGATAAGAAAACGATGCTTCCAACAAAGGTAAGTGTTATGGATGAATCATTGCAAGAACAAGTGGTAATTACATTTGCAGACATTAAATTAGGCGTGCAGCATACTGCAGAAGAATATGCGGTAGAAAAATTCTCTGAAAAAGAGGAAAAGAAAGCCGCATCAGCTGAAGTGGTGGACACTGAGTTTAGCGTGTATTACCCGACGATTGACTGGGCACATACAAAGCTGACAGACGAATTTGAAGTACAGGAAGACGGAAACACACGTGTTATTCTGACATTCGAAGGGGAAAAGCCATTTACACTAATGCAGCAGCCGATTCAATCTGATGAAACAATATTACCTGTATCAGGGGATCCGGCTGATTTAGGATATACAATAGGGGCGATTACTGATAATTCCATCCAGTGGGACAAAGATGGCATGACCTTCTTTATCGCTTCCACAAAATTAACGAAGGATGAATTACTGGAAGTAGCTGCAAGTGTACAGGAAAGCAGTATTAAGTAAAAATTCAATCAGCAGGGGTTCTATACCTCTGCTGATTTTTTATGAAATAAATTTAAATTATGTCTTTCTGAACTTGTTTTTAAATTGTATTTTATGGTTATATTTAATAAGAGACATCTTGCGCGTTCTTGCGCAAGATGGTTTCTTTCGTATACGGATTTGAAAATGATTGACTGAATATTACATAAATAACAATAAGTTTAAACTTAAAAAAAGAGGGTAAAAGTCGAATGGATACTCCAATATATTACAGACCAACAAAAGCAGTAATTGATCTGCAAGCAATCACGCATAACCTAACTTCGCTCCGAAACTATTTAGGACCGGATGTCCAAATAATTGCCGTAGTAAAAGCGAATGCATATGGTCATGGAGATGTGGAAGTTGCAAAAACGGCAATTGAGTCCGGAGCAACAATGCTTGCTGTCGCAACACCGGACGAAGCAGTACATATTAGAGAAAATTTTAAGGATATTGATATTTTAGTTTTAGGTGCTTCACCACATGCTTTTATTCCGTATGCATCTTCGGAAAATATTACCCTTACCGTCTTTTCGACAGAATGGCTGCAGGAAGCACAGCAGTATGCGCCGCTTTTGAATCCGTTAAAACTTCATATCAAAGTGGATTCAGGTATGGGTCGTATCGGTGTATCAGCTAAAGAAGAACTATTGGAATTATATACAACGATTAATTCTTCCGAAGACTTTTTGGTGGATGGAATTTTTACGCATTTTGCTACTGCAGATGAAGAGGATTCAATGTACTTTGACAATCAGGCTACCCTATTCAAGGACTTTTTAGAGGCTTTGCCACAAAAACCTCGTCTAGTTCATGTTGCCAATACAGCAACCGCATTAGTGAAAGATCCTTCTTTGCACTATGATGCGGTACGATTCGGTATTTCCATGTACGGATTATTGCCTTCGGATTATGTAGGCACAAAATTGCCTTTTCCGATTAAACCGGCATTATCTCTGCAGACAGAACTTATACATATTAAAAAAATGCAAGCTGGTCAATCGGTAGGTTATGGTGCAACATTTACGACAGAAGAGGACTGCTACATCGGAACGATTCCGATCGGCTATGCAGATGGGATGATTCGTAAGCTTTCGGGTCAAGAAGTACTTGTTGGAGGAAAAAGGGCGAAAATTGTCGGAAGAATTTGTATGGATCAAAGTATGATTTTACTTCCGGAAGCATATAATGTTGGGGAAGAAGTTGTACTAATAGGCTGCCAACAGCAAGAGGAAATCACAATAGATGATTGGGCTCATAAACTCCAAACAATTAATTACGAAGTGCCATGTGTAATCACGGCTAGAGTTCCTAGGGTATATAAATAAATCGATGTAATATTACTGTAAATAACTTCAAATATTCAAAACAAGTATGTCCATATTTATTCCTTTATTGCGAGAATTGTCAGTTTTTTAATTTTCCTGTCTTTTCATTGTAGGCAATCAATGATAGAATGAATGGGAAATGGGATGTTCGGTGGAGGTGCTTGTTTTGTACGCGAAGGAATTAGTAGAAGTAGAAGAAGTAGTAATTGACATACCAAATGAGCTAGTAACGCAATTCGAAAGAACGTTTGGGCGTAATACTGAGAATGGTTATATGATGGCGTATTTGGCGACTCAAAATTATACAAAGCATATGCAACCAAATCAAATACGGGAAGCTTTAATAAAGGGCTATGTGGAAATGTCGCAAATTAATCTGACAATTTGCAGTGAGTGCTTGCATGCAGAGTATGAAGCGGAACATATGGTGGAGCGTCTCGTAAGCGGGGGATGACAATTTGATTGTAAAACGTGGAGACGTTTTTTTTGCTGACCTATCGCCAGTGGTAGGTTCAGAACAGGGCGGGACTAGACCCGTTCTTATTATTCAAAATGATATTGGAAATCGCTTTAGTCCAACCGTCATAATAGCTGCAATTACTGCGCAAATTCAAAAAGCAAAGTTACCTACACATGTTGAAATTGATGCGAAAAAGTATGGTTTTGAACGTGATTCGGTAATTTTGCTTGAACAATTGCGTACAATTGATAAATCGCGATTAACAGATCGCATTACTCAGCTAGATGCAAAACTAATGCAAGAAGTAGATATCGCTCTTAATATTAGTTTAGGACTTGTAAAATTTTAATACATAAAAAAGCATCGAAACATTTTGTTTCGATGTTTTTTATTAGTACAAAATCAAAGTTCCTGATTAATTTAGTTAAATAGTAAACTATAATCATGCAATAATGTAATATTTTACTTAAAATGGTCTATACAGCGAAAATATAGTTGAAAAATTAATCCAACTAAACTACAAGGATAACATATGGTATAATGTTGAAGATTAATAATTCAAAAAACTGATACTATACGTTAACTCCACAGAAAGAAAAAGTAGGAAATTGGGGGAGCTATGATGAATACGAAATCTACCGTAGAGATTGTAACAGAATGGGATATTGTAGCTGCACGTCAACTTGGACGTAACGAGGCGAAAGCAATTGGCTTTGGCGCGGTAAATCAAGCTCGAATTACGACAGCGATAAGTGAACTGGCCCGAAACATTTATTTATATGCCCGTGCCGGGGAGGTTACAATAGAGCGTATTAGTGATGAAGATAAAGTTGGCCTTCGCATAATAGCGGCAGATAAAGGACCAGGAATAAGTAATTTAAAAAAAGTAATGGAAGACGGCTATTCTACTTCAGGCGGGCTTGGAGCAGGCTTACCGGGAGTTAAAAGACTAATGGATACAATGGATATTCAATCCACTGTAGGAAATGGAACGACAATAGTTATCGAAAAATGGGTAAAGTAGGATGTGGTAAAATTTGAAAGAGCTGCAAACACAATATCAAAAGATCTTATCGGATTTTTTGGCAAACCAAACTGAGCGAAATTTATATATAGGGCAGAACTTTATTCGACAGTTAATTCAAAAAAAAGTAGCTCCAGAAGAGGTAATCAATATCCACAAATATGCGATAGAGCAAATTTATCCAGAACTACCAGAAGATATTTCGCATAGCTATGATTTTTTAATTGAGATTATGGTGCACTTTGGTTTAACTTTAAAGGAGCATCAAAGCTTACTTGAACAGCAGGAAGAACTGCGCATGGAGATGAATGTCGCTACAAAAATTCAGAATATGATTCTCAGAACAACAGTACCTGTGCTTGATCAGATTGATATTGGAATGCTTTCCGTACCTATCCGTAAAATGAATGGTGACTACGTTCATTTTTTAAATAACAATGATTCAGTTGTCAGTGTAGCTGTAACAGATGTTGTCGGAAAAGGTGTGCCTGCTGCTCTTTGTATGTCCATGGTTAAATATGGGCTTGATACACTCGAGTATGCAACAAAAGATCCGTCCTATATTTTGGAAGTATTAAATCGCATTATCGAAAAAAGTGTTGATGATAGTATGTTTGTCTCGATGTTTTACGGGACATATAATATTAAGGAAAGTAAATTTACATATGGGTCAGCTGGACATGAGCCTGCTATCTATTATAATGCCCGTGAAAAAACTTTCTTTGATTTGGAATCGAAAGGTTTATTGTTAGGTGTCATGCCGGAAGTGACATATCCGCAGCACGATATTTATTTGGAAGAAAATGATTTTATCATTATGATTACAGATGGTGTAACCGATTTCCGCAAACAAGGGGAATTGGATCCACGGGATGTGATCAAGAATTTGGCTTTGAGCTGTAATCATCTTTCGGCACAGGAAATGTGCGAGGAAATGTATACCTATTTAAAAAAATTGCCTGACTTCGAACTAGAAGATGATTTTACGGTCGTTATATTTAAGAAATAAAAAATAAAAATTTTATGTTTGAACTCCCGCGGATTCGGGAAAAGTAAGAAGGTTTATAACGGAGGTGTCTAATAATGAATGTTAATGTTCAATTTAGAGAAGATGGAGATGTATTAAAAGGGTATATCGAGGGTGAGATTGATACGTACACAGCCCCGATTTTACGCGAAGAGCTGGAGACTGTTCAAATTGTCGAGGGTCGAAAAATCGAATTGGATTTATCCAAAGTTAATTATATGGACAGTACAGGTTTAGGAATCTTTGTTGCATTTTATAAAAAAGTTACAAAGGAAAATGCATCATTAAAATTAGTAAACTTATCAAATCGTTTGGTGAGATTGTTTGAAATTACAGGATTAAGTGAATTAATGAGTATTGAGATTGATGAGGAATTGGAGTTGAAATAATGAGAGCATTTGACTATATTGAAATTCGAGTGCCTGCTAAATCGCAATATGTAAGTGTTATACGTCTAACAATTTCAGGATTAGCGATGCGAGTTGGGTTTACTTATGATGAGATTGAAGATTTAAAAATTGCTACGAGTGAAGCGGTGACAAATGTTGTTCACCATGCATATAAAGCAAACGAGGAAGGCGAAGTTGTAATCGGCTGTGCATTATTTGAGGACAAGATTGAAATAATGGTCGCAGATTACGGTGTCAGCTTTAACTTTGAAGAGATCAAATCAAAAGTTGGTCCATATCATGAAAATGAAAACGTAGCATTATTACGTGAAGGTGGATTAGGGATTTATTTAATGGAGACTTTAATGGACGAAGTTAAATTAAATAACGAAGGTGGCGTCACTGTTTTCATGACAAAGTATGTCTCGAGAGAGCAGGTGAAAGGAAATGTCGAAAGAATCACTACCTAAAAATACATCAAAAGAAGAAGTGCTAAATTGGATTGCAGAATATCAGGCAAACGGCTGTGAAGATTCACAAACAAATCTTGTGCTTCATTATCAGCAATTAGTTGAATCGATTGCACGCAAATATTCACATGGTAAATCTTATTATGATGATATTGTACAAGTAGGGATGCTTGGCTTATTAGGTGCGATCCGACGTTTTGACCCTTCTTTTGGCAGAAGCTTTGAGGCGTTTGCTGTTCCGACAATTGTCGGAGAAATAAAACGCTTTTTACGCGATAAAACTTGGGACGTGCATGTTCCAAGACGTATTAAAGAACTGGGGCCTAGAATTAAAGCCGCTGTCGAAGCATTAACGACATCGTTACAACGTTCCCCATCCATTACGGAAATTGCAACATATTTAGAAGTACAGGATGAGGATGTATTGGAAGCGATGGAGATGGGTCGAAGCTATCAGGCGCTTTCGATGGACCATTCGATTGAATCGGATTCTGATGGTAGTACGGTAACGTTATTTGATGTAGTCGGTCGAGAAGATGCAGGCTTTGAAGTGACAAACCGCCGTATGATTGTAGCAGATGCGATGAGTGTATTAAATGAACGTGAGCGACAAATTATCCAATTAACTTATTTGGAACAACTTAGTCAAAAGGAAGCCGGAGAAAGACTCGGTATATCCCAAATGCACGTTTCGCGAATTCAGCGTAAAGCAATTAAAAAATTACAAGACGCCATTACAGCAAGTGGCGGCGTCTCATTATAAGTTTAAGAGTCTACTAGCCATAAATTAGTAGACTCTTTTTTCATGCATAAATTGAACGCTTTTTTGGGAAATAATACTAATGGAATGGTACACTAAAAGAAGTTCGAAATTTAAAGGAGTGGCATGATGGAGCAACAAAAAATGTTACAAATAATCGCAAAAGATGCGAAAGTAGAGCCGAAGCAAGCGAAAGCGGTTATTGGACTACTGGAAGAAGGTAACACAGTACCGTTCATCGCACGTTACCGAAAAGAAATGACAGGTTCACTTGATGAAGTTCAAATTAAGGCAGTGGAAGACCGCTACCATTACATACAACAGCTCGAAACAAGAAAGGAAGAAGTGCTGCGTCTAATCGATGAGCAAGGTAAATTAACGGAAGAACTGCAAACAGCAATCCAGGCATCGACAGTTCTTCAACGCGTCGAAGATTTATATCGACCGTTCAAACAAAAACGACGTACAAAAGCAACGATTGCCAAAGAACGAGGTTTGGAACCGTTAGCTGAAGAACTGTTAAAGTTTAAAAAGCGTACTTTGGAGGAAATGGCAGCGCCTTATATTAACGAAGAACAAGGTGTTACAGCAATTGAAGATGCATTGGCTGGCGCGCGTGATATTTTGGCAGAGCGTTTTGCCGATGATGCAGCGATTCGTGAAAAACTGCGTACTCTATCTTGGCGTGAAGGAAAACTTGTCACAACGGTAAAAAATGCCGAAAAAGATGAAAAGCAAGTATTTGAAATGTATTATGCATATGAAGAACCTGTACACCGGATTGCACCACACCGAATATTGGCTGTAAACCGCGGTGAAAAAGAAGAAGTGATCCGTGCAGCGATTGAAGTTCCAGTAGATAAAGCGACAACACAAATGGAAAATCATTTTATTCCTAGAAATTTTGTAGGTCCTTCTGTAAATGAAGTGAAGTTGGCAATTGCGGATAGCTATAAACGGTTAATTAAACCTTCTATTGAAAATGAACTGCGAGCAGAACTTTCATCAAAAGCAGAAACACAAGCAATTCATATTTTCTCGGAAAATCTCCGTAACTTATTATTACAGCCACCAATGCGCGGTAAAATGGTTCTTGGTGTAGACCCTGCCTATAGAACTGGCTGCAAATTAGCGGTAGTAGATGAAACAGGCAAGATGATTGAAGTTGGTGTTATCTATCCCCACACGACGTCGGATCCTTCAAAAGCGAAAGCAATAGTGAAGGCATTATTAAAGAAATATCCTATTAGTATTATTGCGATTGGAAACGGGACAGCCTCCCGTGAAACAGAGCAGTTTATTGCGGAACTGCTAAAAGAAGTAGAAGGCAACATTGCATATGTTATTGTCAACGAGGCAGGGGCTTCTGTATATTCTGCTTCAGAAGTAGCAAGAGCGGAGTTCCCGGATTTACAAGTAGAGCAACGGAGTGCTGTATCGATTGCCCGTCGTTTACAGGACCCATTATCAGAACTTGTAAAAATTGATCCGAAAGCCGTTGGTGTAGGACAATATCAGCACGACGTTTCGCAAAAGCAGCTCGCAGAATCACTGACGTTCATTGTGGAAACCGCAGTAAACCAAGTTGGGGTTGATGTAAATACAGCTTCAGCCTCCCTTTTACAATATGTATCCGGCCTTTCAAAAACGGTTGCGGAAAATATTGTGGCGATGCGAAGTGAAAACGGTCAATTTACATCACGTGCACAACTGAAAAAAATTCCGCGATTAGGTGCTAAAACTTACGAGCAGGCAGTTGGTTTCTTACGTATAGCAGATGCCAAAAATCCGTTAGATGCTACAGGTATCCATCCGGAAAGCTATAAATTAGCCGAAGCTGTATTAGAGGCGGCGGGGTTAACGAAAAAGGATGTCGGAACGCCAAAAGCCGAAGAAGCAATCAGCAAGTTAAATTTAACAACATTGGGTGAATCTTTAGAAGTAGGGGAAGTTACATTGAAAGATATTGTCGATACATTAATGAAACCAACTCGTGACCCTCGTGATGCTTTCCCGCAACCATTGCTGAAAACAGACGTACTTAAAATGGATGATCTGCAAGTTGGAATGGAATTGCAAGGGACGGTTCGAAATGTTGTTGATTTTGGTGCGTTTGTCGATATCGGGGTTAAGCAGGATGGACTTGTCCATATTTCCAAACTGCAAAAGGGACGGGTTAAGCATCCGTTAGATGTTGTATCCCTGGGCGATATCGTGACAGTTTGGGTAGAAAAAGTTGAAGCGAATAAAGGGCGTATTTCTTTAACGATGCTTTCTCCGGAAAATCAACAGAGCGTGTAAAGAGCAAGATTTTCAATTATAATAAAAAGCGCATAGCTGAATATGCGCTTTTTATTAATTTAAGGGGGTTGGCATATGACGGATGAACAAGCACAAAAATTAGTGGAACAGTTATCAAATGATTTCTTTAATCGGCCGTTTATTCATAAGGCTTATTTTAATAGTCGATTGAAAACGACGGGCGGTCGGTATATGTTAAACAGCCACAATATTGAACTTAATAAAAAACTATACGATCATTTCGGGATAGAGGAGTTAAAGGGCATTATTTTACATGAACTTTGCCATTATCACCTTCATATTTTAGGAATGGGTTACAGGCATGGCGATGCAGATTTTCGGAATCTATTGAAAAAAGTAGGCGCGCCACGTTTTTGTTCTACATTGGAACAGCCAAGAGCAAAGCCTAAGCAAAAGACGATACATATATATAGCTGCACGAACTGCGGACAATTATATAAAAGAAAAAGAAAAATGGATGTAAAAAAATATTGCTGCAGTATGTGCAAAGGGAAAATTAAATTTCTACACAGTGAAAATAATTTTAAAAATGATGTTTAAAACTAAGTGAATAATGGTATACAGTAGTTATGTTGTTTTTTAGAGAAGATGATTTTTGTCCTATATATAGGAAGAGATTTTTTCTTTAAATTTTTTCAGGAAAAGTGTTGACGAAACGGAAATCGCTCTCTATAATAGTAAAAGTCGACAAGATGATGTCGCAACAAAGTAATTATTCCGAAGTAGCTCAGTTGGTAGAGCATCCGGCTGTTAACCGGCAGGTCGCAGGTTCGAGTCCTGCCTTCGGAGCCATTAATGGCCCGTTGGTCAAGTGGTTAAGACACCGCCCTTTCACGGCGGTAACACGGGTTCGAATCCCGTACGGGTCACCACTTATATTTTAATAATAAAGATTTACAATGGTCCCGTGGTGTAGCGGTTAACATGCCTGCCTGTCACGCAGGAGATCGCCGGTTCGATCCCGGTCGGGACCGCCATTTTTGGGGTATAGCCAAGCGGTAAGGCAACGGATTTTGATTCCGTCATGCCCTGGTTCGAATCCAGGTACCCCAGCCATTTAG
>NZ_JBBOYH010000001.1:3305000-3360000 GCF_038008025.1 Solibacillus sp. FSL W7-1324 | reverse complement strand
AAACTTTTTGAGTAAACTCAAAAAAATCTGAACGCAATTACGCCAAGGCGAAATTGATCTAAGTGTTAACTTTTGGTTAAGTTAATAAGGGCGCACGGTGGATGCCTTGGCACTAGGAGTCGATGAAGGACGGCACTAACACCGATATGCCTCGGGGAGCTGTAAGTAAGCTTTGATCCGGGGATTTCCGAATGGGGGAACCCACTATCTTTAATCGGATAGTATCTTCACGTGAATTCATAGCGTGTCGAAGACAGACGCAGAGAACTGAAACATCTAAGTACCTGCAGGAACAGAAAGAAAATTCGATTCCCTGAGTAGCGGCGAGCGAAACGGGAAGAGCCCAAACCAAAGAGCTTGCTCTTTGGGGTTGTAGGACACTCTATACGGAGTTACAAAAGAATGAACTAGACGAAGCGACTTGGAAAGGTCCGCGAAACGAGGTAAAAGCCCTGTAGTCAAAAGTTCATTCCCTCCAGAGTGGATCCTGAGTACGGCGGAACACGTGAAATTCCGTCGGAATCCGGGAGGACCATCTCCCAAGGCTAAATACTACCTAGTGACCGATAGTGAACCAGTACCGTGAGGGAAAGGTGAAAAGCACCCCGGAAGGGGAGTGAAATAGATCCTGAAACCGTGTGCCTACAAGTAGTTAGAGCCCGTTAATGGGTGATAGCGTGCCTTTTGTAGAATGAACCGGCGAGTTACGATTACGTGCGAGGTTAAGTTGAGAAGACGGAGCCGCAGCGAAAGCGAGTCTGAATAGGGCGAATTAGTACGTGGTCGTAGACCCGAAACCAGGTGATCTACCCATGTCCAGGGTGAAGGTGAGGTAACACTCACTGGAGGCCCGAACCCACGCACGTTGAAAAGTGCGGGGATGAGGTGTGGGTAGCGGAGAAATTCCAATCGAACCTGGAGATAGCTGGTTCTCTCCGAAATAGCTTTAGGGCTAGCCTCGTGATTGAGAATACCGGAGGTAGAGCACTGTTTGGACTAGGGGGGCATCTCGCTTTACCGAATTCAGACAAACTCCGAATGCCGGATATTTATACACGGGAGTCAGACTGCGAGTGATAAGATCCGTAGTCAAGAGGGAAACAGCCCAGACCACCAGCTAAGGTCCCCAAGTAATCGTTAAGTGGAAAAGGATGTGGCGTTGCTTAGACAACCAGGATGTTGGCTTAGAAGCAGCCATCATTTAAAGAGTGCGTAATAGCTCACTGGTCGAGTGACGCTGCGCCGAAAATGTATCGGGGCTAAACGATTCACCGAAGCTGTGGATGCATACTTTGAGTATGCGTGGTAGGAGAGCGTTCTAACAGCGTTGAAGTCAGACCGGAAGGACTGGTGGAGCGGTTAGAAGTGAGAATGCCGGTATGAGTAGCGAAACATGGGTGAGAATCCCATGCACCGTATGACTAAGGTTTCCTGAGGAAGGCTCGTCCGCTCAGGGTTAGTCGGGACCTAAGCCGAGGCCGATAGGCGTAGGCGATGGACAACAGGTTGATATTCCTGTACCACCTCCTCACCGTTTGAGAAATGGGGGGACGCAGTAGGATAGGGTAAGCACGCCGTTGGTTGCGCGTGTTCAAGCAGTAAGGCGTGTATGTAGGCAAATCCGCATACTTTAACGTTGAGCTGTGATGACGAGCTCGTATGAGCGAAGTTCCTGATTTCACACTGCCAAGAAAAGCCTCTATCGAGGTGAGAGGTGCCCGTACCGCAAACCGACACAGGTAGTCGAGGAGAGAATCCTAAGGTGTGCGAGAGAACTCTCGTTAAGGAACTCGGCAAAATGACCCCGTAACTTCGGGAGAAGGGGTGCTTCTTTGGGTGCATAGCCTAGAGAAGCCGCAGTGAATAGGCCCAGGCGACTGTTTAGCAAAAACACAGGTCTCTGCAAAACCGTAAGGTGACGTATAGGGGCTGACGCCTGCCCGGTGCTGGAAGGTTAAGAGGAGCGGTTAGCGCAAGCGAAGCTGTGAATTGAAGCCCCAGTAAACGGCGGCCGTAACTATAACGGTCCTAAGGTAGCGAAATTCCTTGTCGGGTAAGTTCCGACCCGCACGAAAGGCGTAACGATCTGGGCACTGTCTCAACGAGAGACTCGGTGAAATTATAGTACCTGTGAAGATGCAGGTTACCCGCGACAGGACGGAAAGACCCCGTGGAGCTTTACTGTAGCCTGATATTGAATTTTGGTACAACTTGTACAGGATAGGTAGGAGCCAGAGATCTCGGAGCGCCAGCTTCGAAGGAGGCGTCGGTGGGATACTACCCTGGTTGTATTGAACTTCTAACCCATGCCCCTTAGCGGGGTAGGAGACAGTGTCAGGCGGACAGTTTGACTGGGGCGGTCGCCTCCTAAAGAGTAACGGAGGCGCCCAAAGGTTCCCTCAGAATGGTTGGAAATCATTCGTAGAGTGTAAAGGCATAAGGGAGCTTGACTGCGAGACCTACAAGTCGAGCAGGGTCGAAAGACGGGCTTAGTGATCCGGTGGTTCCGCATGGAAGGGCCATCGCTCAACGGATAAAAGCTACCCCGGGGATAACAGGCTTATCTCCCCCAAGAGTCCACATCGACGGGGAGGTTTGGCACCTCGATGTCGGCTCATCGCATCCTGGGGCTGTAGTCGGTCCCAAGGGTTGGGCTGTTCGCCCATTAAAGCGGTACGCGAGCTGGGTTCAGAACGTCGTGAGACAGTTCGGTCCCTATCCGTCGTGGGCGTAGGAAATTTGAGAGGAGCTGTCCTTAGTACGAGAGGACCGGGATGGACATACCGCTGGTGTACCAGTTGTCTTGCCAAAGGCATCGCTGGGTAGCTATGTATGGACGGGATAAGTGCTGAAAGCATCTAAGCATGAAGCCCCCCTCAAGATGAGATTTCCCATTACGCAAGTAAGTAAGACCCCTGAAAGACGATCAGGTAGATAGGTTCGAGGTGGAAGTGCGGTGACGCATGCAGCTGACGAATACTAATCGGTCGAGGACTTAACCACATTTTATTGCACAAACTCAATGAAACGTTTATCCAGTTTTGAAAGAATGAAAATTTTTTCAAGGGTTTCAAGACACACTAGTGTATTGGAAGCCGATTAAGGAACGTCTACTAAAAGCACCACGTCCTGTGGTAACGTAGACGCCAGCACATCCATGTGCAAGTGAAGTGATGATGGCAAAGAGGTCACACCCGTTCCCATACCGAACACGGAAGTTAAGCTCTTTAGCGCCGATGGTAGTTGGGGGCTTCCCCCTGTGAGAGTAGGACGTCGCTTCGCACACGCAAAACCACTGAGGAATCAGTGGTTTTTTTGTTGTTTATAAAATGGATATTTAAATTGAGGACCTCTAACTTGAAAATAAAATGCAGTTTCGTTAAAGTACTTACATAGCAAAAGGGAGGAATTGTAATGAAGGCACTTTTTGAAAAATTTAAATTGAGTGAAGAGGTTGAATTACGTAACCGTTTAGTTATGGCACCGATGACAACCTACTCTGCAAATGAAGATGATACCGTTTCCGATGAGGAAATCACATATTATAAAGAACGTGCTGAAGGAGCCGGGATGATCATTACAGCGTGCGCATATGTTGCAGCAAACGGTAAAGCATTCCCAGGGCAAATTGCCGCTCATGAAGACCGTTATATTCCAAGCTTGCGAAGAATTGCACAGGCTATACAACAAGGCGGTGCTAAAGCGGTATTACAAATTCATCATGGTGGCCGTCAATCGTATCAACAGTTAGTACCGAATGGAGATGTTGTAAGCGCGAGTACAGCTGTTACCATCGAGAAAAAAGAAGCACGTGCATTAACTCTTGAAGAAACTAAAGAAATGGTTAAAGCGTATGGAGAAGCGACAAGAAGAGCAATTGAAGCGGGATTTGACGGTGTTGAAATCCATGGTGCGAATACGTATTTAATTCAACAGTACTTCTCAGCCTTTACTAATAAAAGAACTGACGAATACGGCGGATCATTTGAAAATAGATTGCGTTTCCCATTACAAGTGGTAAATGAAGTCATTAAAGTAAAAAACACATATGCAGATGAAAAGTTTATTATCGGGTACCGTTTCAGTCCGGAAGAGCCTGAAGAAGATGGTATTACAATGGATGATACAGTGAAGTTGGTGGATGAATTAGCGAGAACAGCGCTAACGTATTTGCATATTTCACTTGGTGATTACAAATCTGAAACACATCGTTATGTAGAAGGCCAACAAAACCGTATTTCTGTGATCCACGACTTATTAAATGGACGTAAACCATTAATTGGTGTCGGTTCAATTTATACTCGTGAAGAAGCAGAACAAGCGTTACAGTTAGGTGCAGATTTAGTAGCACTTGGTCGTGCCTTATTAATTGAGCCGCATTGGGTGGAAAAGGTACAAAACGGTGAAAACGTTGTAACATCTTATGATGAAAATATTGATACTGTAATCCCTGGTCCTTTAATGGAGAAAATTCTGTCAAGACCAGGATGGATTCCAGGTATATAATTTAATACTAGACATTAGAATATAAAAATCTAAGTTTATTAAAATAAGGAGGATACGGATACGTTCGTATTCTCCTTTTCCTATTGGGAATGTTTGAACCGCTTAATTTCGGGAATGGTTTCATAAGGATATTGAGGGGGGATACAAATGAATAAAAAGGGCTTTTATGTCTTCCTGTCTATTTGTCTCGTTATGTTGCTGACAATGTTAATAGCAGCTTGTCAGGATGAAGTTTTAGAGATAGAAGAAAGTAATACATATGTTTGGCAAAAATACATGAATGAAGATGAATATGAAAAAGTAAAAGAAGGGATGTCTTATTTAGACGTTGTGCGCATTTCTGGAGGTGCCGGACAGAAGATCAATAAAGATACTTATGAATGGAATGATGAAATTCTGCTGACGAAAGGATATCGCTTAAAATTTAACGATGAAGTATTAGTAAAAAAAGAAGTAGTGGAACGCAAAGGTAATTCAAAGCGTTAGGGATTCGCTAAAAACTAAATACAGAGTAATCAGGAACATTCACTTTTTTTCAAAAAAAATGAGTGTTTTCTTTTTTTCATAGCTACTTTATCTTAGTGTATTTAAGTAAGAACCAATCCAAAAGTGATACATTTTGAACAATTGCTTCAGTTCAAGTAAACTAGAGATAATGGATTTTTTTTTGGAAGGAAGCAATCAGATGATATTTGAAAAAGATATAAATACGCTGGAAGAAACGCAAGCGCTTGCGATGAGATTGGCGGAATTAGTCGAGCCGCAGTATACGATTACACTTGAAGGTGATTTAGGTGCCGGCAAAACGACATTTACACAGAGTTTTGCAAAAGGGCTTGGCGTAAAAAGAACGGTCAATAGTCCAACATTTACGATTATGAAGCAATATGTAGGTCGTATCCCACTTAATCATCTTGATGTATATCGTCTGGAAGATAGCGATGAAGATTTAGGTTGGGAAGAAATTTTTTATGGGGATGCTGTAACAGTTGTGGAATGGGCACATCTTATACAGGAAGATTTGCCAGAAGAGCGTTTAGCAATTGAAATTACACGCATCGATGAAACGAAACGCAAATTTGTATTGAAGCCGATAGGCGAAAAGTATGTTCGCCTTTGTGAGGAGTTATTAAAATGATTTGGTTAGGTATAGAGACAGCAAATGCACCGCTTTCTGTCGCCATCGTACAAGATAATAAAGTAATTGCAGAAGTTGTACAAAATATAAAATTAACACATTCAGTTGGTGCAATGCCGGCAATTGAGGAAGTTATAAAAAAGGCAGGTTTAACACCGGAACAAATTGATGCGGTTGCCGTTTCTGAAGGTCCAGGCTCTTACACAGGTGTCCGTATTGGTGTTACTCTTGCCAAAACCCTTGCCTGGTCTTTGCAAAAACCATTGGTAGGCGTATCTAGTTTGAAAGCACTGGCTGCTAATGCCCGTGTTGCGAACTATGCGATTTGTTCATTGATCGATGCCCGCCGTCAAAATGTATATGCAGGTGTTTATGAGACAGCTACTTTGGAGCCGATTGTTGAAGATCACCATGATCATATCGACGGGTTATTACAGAAACTTCAGCAGTTAGAGCAGCCAATATTATTTGTCGGAACTGATGTTGATTTGTATATGGAAAAAATTCAGCAAGTGTTAGGTGATTTGGCTGTTCGCGCACCATTTACGATGGATCTGCCTCGTGCGTCTGAATTAATTGCTATAGCACAACAAATGCCATTACCAACAATAGAGGCTGTCCATAATTTTGTTCCCCAATACCGCCGTATTGCAGAAGCGGAAGCAAATTGGATAAAGGAACAGAAAAAGGAGCAACGTTAATGGTACAGTATCGCAGAATGACAATAGATGATGTTCAGGCTGTCCATAAAATTGAGCTTGCAACATTTCCTACACCATGGACATTGGATTCGTTTTATTACGAAATGACCGAAAACCAATATGCCCATTATTTAGTGGCGGAAGACGGAAACGGTGAAATTATTGGTTTCTGTGGAATTTGGCTTGTTATTGATGCAGCACAGATTACAAACGTAGCGGTTGTACAATCTGTACGTGGTCAAGGCATTGGTGAAACACTTATGCGTGAAGCAATGCGGGTTGCAAAAGAAGCAAATATGGACGTCATGAGCTTAGAAGTACGTGTAACAAATACTGTTGCACAAAATTTATATCGCAAACTTGGTTTCCAAGATGGAGGTCTTCGTAAAGGCTACTATACGGATAACCAGGAAGACGCGTTAGTAATGTGGGTGAATTTATAATGGATAACTATATATTAGCAATTGAAACAAGTTGTGATGAAACAGCAGCAGCCATTATTAAAAATGGTACAGAGATTATTTCGAATGTTGTATCATCGCAAATCGACAGTCATAAGCGTTTCGGCGGGGTTGTCCCGGAAATCGCATCACGTCACCACGTTGAACAAATGACAATCGTTTTAGAAGAAGCATTAAAACAGGCAAATATGGAACCGAAAGATTTAACAGCTGTTGCCGTAACTGAAGGACCAGGCTTAGTCGGTGCTTTGTTAATCGGTATTAATGCGGCTAAAGCGTTCGCATTTGTCCACGGTTTGCCATTAATCGGGACTCATCATATTGCCGGGCATATTTATGCGAATAATCTCGTACAACCAATGGAATTTCCACTGCTGGCACTCGTTGTTTCAGGTGGACATACAGAGCTTGTCCTGATGCGTGAACATGGTTCGTTTGAAGTGATCGGTGAAACACGTGATGATGCTGCAGGTGAAGCATATGACAAAGTAGCGCGCGTATTGAATATGCCATATCCGGGTGGTCCACATATTGACCGCCTTGCACATGAAGCGACAGAAGCGGTTCCTTTCCCGCGAGTATGGTTGGAAGAAGATTCGTACGACTTTAGCTTCAGCGGCTTGAAATCGGCAGTCATTAACTATAAACATAATATGGATCAGCGTGGTGAAGAAATCATTGCCGAGCATGTTGCAAAAGGTTTCCAGGACAGTGTAGTGGAAGTATTGACGGGTAAAACAGTACGAGCAGCACGTGAATATCACGTAAAACAAGTCATCGCAGCTGGCGGTGTATCGGCTAATAAAGGACTCCGCACATCATTGGAACAAGCGTTTAAAGAAGAAGGTATTCCATTTTATGTGCCGCCTTTGAAATTATGTACAGATAATGCTGCAATGATTGGTGCAGCTGCTTATGAAATGTATGAAGCAGGGGTTCGGGGTAATTTAGCTATGAATGGACGACCTGGAATGGAGCTTTTGAGCTGGAAATAGGGTATATAAGTATGGGGAAGAGATGTAGCAGTACATCCTTTACCCATACTTTTTTTATAGAGAAAATAAATTTTTCTTCATTTGTTTTCTTTCAATAATAAAAAAAGTCGAATCTAGTAATTTATGATGGATAAATCTCATTTATAACAAGTTTTTATCGACTGTTCAACTTTTCTGAAAATTATCCACAGATAAAGTTAAATACTCACAAAAAAACGTGCGAACATGCGTACTTATACACAAACTGTGTATAACTTGTGGGTAACATGTGATTTATCTATATATAGTAGTGTCTTTTTCACACAGCGATGTGCATAACTTTGATTTTAAATGTGGATAATGTGGAAAACTATGTTGATATGTTGATACTACTAGATTTGTATTGTGAATAAAATTGTGGAGAAATTTGTAGAAATTTGGCGTATTGACCTATATATATGATTATTATGTAGATAAGATGATAGAAAGCTTTAATATTATACAATAACAATCAAAAAAATATGTTCCTCGTAAAGCAGACTTGTGTATAGATATAAAAAAGGAGTGTCCATATGTTGCTGGACACTCCATCATTATAGCTGTTCGAGCTCTTCATTCAGTTCAAGCCATTCCATTTCAAATGCTTCATGCTGTTCCTTTACATCATTCAGCTCAGATTGAATGGATAGCGTTTTTTCATGATCCGAAAAAATGTCAGGATCACATAATTGTTCTTCAAAGATGGCGATTTTTTCATCTAAAGCGCCCATCTGCTTTTCAATATCTTCAATTGCACGACGAATTTGGCGTTCTCTTTTTTTAGCATCCTTATCAATCGTCGATGTAGTCTTCGCTTGGACAGCCGGTTCAGTTGAATTCTTTTCAACTGCTGCGGCTTTCATTGCAGCTAATTCTTCAAGCTCCTGTTTCTTTTCCACATAATAATCGTAGTCGCCTAAATACTCGAATGAACCTGTGCCTGATAGTTCAACGACTTTAGTAGCAATACGATTGATGAAATAACGGTCATGGGATACGAATAGCAATGTTCCTGGATAATCGATTAAAGCATTTTCCAGTATTTCTTTACTGTCTAAGTCTAAATGGTTTGTCGGCTCGTCGAGTACTAGAAAATTAGATTTTTGCATCATTAATTTCGCAAGTGCAAGTCGTGCCTTTTCTCCACCTGATAGGGAGTTTACCGTTTTTGATACGTCATCTCCACTAAACAGGAAGCGACCTAAAATATTCCGGATATCCTTTTCGTTCAGTAACGGCCATTCATCCCAAAGCTCACTAAGAACCGATTTATTCGAATGAAGTTTCGCCTGCTCCTGATCATAATAGCCAATTTGAACATTTGTACCGTATCGAATGTCCCCGGCAAGTGCCTCAATATCTTGGACGATTGTTTTCAATAACGTAGATTTCCCAACACCGTTTGGACCGACAAGTGCAATACGATCTTCTCTAAAGACGCGCATTCCAATATTTTCGGAAATAGCTTTGTCCGTAAAGCCGATTTTTAAATTATCAATCGACAGCACGTCATTTCCACTTTGACGCTCAATCGTAAAGCCGAAGTTTGCACTCTTTTCATCGCCATCCGGAGATTCCATCCAACTTGTCTTTTCCAGCACTTTACGACGTGATTGGGCCATTTTTGTAGTCGAAGCTCGGGCAAGATTCTTTTGGATAAATGTTTCGAGTTTCGCCTTTTCATCCATTTGACGCTCATACATTTTTAAATCGCGTTCATAGTTTTTCGCCTTTTCATCTAAATAAGCACTGTAGTTGCCTACATACTTCGACACTTTCGTACGGGACACTTCGTAAACAATCGACACGACCTGATCTAAGAAATAACGGTCATGCGAAACGATTAAAATTGCGCCGTCATAACCTTTTAAATAGCCTTCCAGCCATGACAATGTTTCAATGTCCAGGTGGTTGGTCGGCTCATCTAAAATAAGGAGGTCGGGCTTGGACAAAAGAAGCTTTGCGAGTGCTAAGCGTGTTCGTTGTCCGCCGGATAGTGAACGGATCGGCTTTTGATAATCTTCAGGGAAAAATTGCATCCCATGCAGAACAGAGCGGGTATCGGCTTCATACTGGTAACCGCCTGCATCTTTGAAATCATGCTGCAACTGGTCATACTCTGCCATGATGCGGGCATATTGTTCGCTATCTTCATATATTGCAGGATCAGCCATTTGCTGTTCAAGTTGACGCAATGTTTGTTCCTGTTTTTGCAGATTTACGAAAATTGTCATCATTTCGTCCCAAATCGAAAGTTCAGAGTCAATGCCTGCATGCTGCTCTAAATAACCGACTTGAATATCTTTTGGAATAATAATTTCACCGGAATCATAGCTCATTTGACCGGCAATTATTTTTAATAACGTTGACTTGCCGGCACCGTTTCGCCCTACTAATGCCACGCGGTCATGATGCTGTACTTCTAGTTTTACCCCGCTTAATATTTCATCTGTAATAAAGGATTTATATAATTGATTCACTTGTAAGACAATCATGTTTACACCTCAGTTTCTTCCTATTTAGTTTAATGTATGGGAACATTGTTCGCAACGATGGATACTTTACTTGTCGCTCCTTGTTTAGTAAGATTAACTTGCTTCTGCACAAAGAGTGAAGTTTATGATAAGTGTGTCATAACGCTTGGGGACAACTACGTGATACAATCATGTTGGTAAGCCCCGACAGGTTATATGGAGGCATTATTAGAAAAAGAGTTTGCAACTGTACATAGGAGGAGAATGTGTGAAACAAGAAGTAAAAATTCCACAAGCAACAACAAAAAGACTTCCTCTTTATTATCGATTTTTGAAAAACTTCGCAACTGAAGGTAAAAAGCGTATTTCTTCACAGGAATTAAGTGATGCGATGAAAATAGATTCGGCTACGATTCGACGGGACTTTTCCTATTTTGGAGCACTCGGTAAAAAGGGATATGGATATGATGTTCAGTATTTACTCGAATTTTTCCGTCAAACTTTGGATCAGGACGAGGCGATGAATGTTGCGCTTATAGGAGTCGGAAATTTGGGGAATGGCTTATTAAAATATAACTTCCAAAAAAATCATAATACGCGTATCGTTGTAGCATTTGATACGAAGGCACCGATGGAAGGAACAACGATTAGTGATATTCCAGTATTCCATCCAGATCGTTTGGAGGAAATGTATGAGGAGTTTGGCGCGGAGCTAGCAATTTTGACGGTTTCGTCCCGCTCAGCACAAATGATGACAGACCGACTCGTAAAAATAAATGCAAAAGGTATATTAAATTTCACTCCAGTAAGATTATCTGTTCCTGACACGATTAAAGTAATGAACATTGATCTATCGGTAGAATTACAGGCACTTACGTATTTAGTACGAAACTCAGGTAAGTAACAAAATGTTCATTACTATAAATAGCAAATTCTAGTTAATTAATGTAAAATATACATAATAATAGAGGAGGTGGCTATAGTGATTGTACATCTTAATGCGATTACACCTGTGAGCCTGATTATCATTGGACTGATTGCTTTGTTAATATTCGGTCCGAAAAAATTGCCATCATTAGGTCGTGCGATGGGGACAACTTTACGTGAATTCCGTAGCGCTACGAAGGGCCTGACGGATGACGATGACGATTTCGATACAAAGAAAAAAGTGATTGAACATAAAGAGAACGAAAAAAACGAAGTTAAGTAAAATAAGGATGTCTTGCTATGAATTCAAGAGAATTAACCGTAGTTGAACATATGGAAGAGCTTAGAAAACGTCTATTCTTCGTAGCGATTTTCTTCGTGATGGCTCTTTTCATCGGTTTCTATACGGCGAAACCACTTATTCGATACATTCAACGCAGTGATTTAGCTGCCAGTTTTTCGATGAACGCATTTAGTCCGGCAGATCCTTTAACCGTTTATTTACAAGTAACATTTATTGTAGCGGCCGTTATAGTATCGCCATTATTGCTGTACCAGCTATGGGCGTTTATAACACCTGGTTTGCATGAGGCTGAACGTAAGGCAACATTGAAATATATTCCGTATGCTTTTATATTGTGTATAGGGGGAATAGCCTTTGCTTATTTTGTGTTATTTCCATTTATAATGCGCTTTATGACGGACTTATCCAATGATTTGAATATTACGCAAACAATCGGTATTAATGAATTCTTCTCATTTTTAATTAAGTTAATCGTACCTTTTGCGCTGCTATTTCAGTTGCCTGTTGTGACACTGTTTCTTTCACGACTCGGAATCATCAATCCGAAGCTTATGGTGAAATTTCGGAAATATGCGTATTTTGTTTTAATTGTAATTTCGGTATTGCTGGCTCCGCCTGATTTAGTATCGAATATTATTATAGCGATTCCATTATTTGTTTTATATGAATTAAGTATTGTCATAGCGCGTCTTGGTTATCGGAAGTATGAAGTTGCTGAAAAAGAGCGCATCTTAGCAGAAGAAGAGCGTGAACGTGAACTGCAAGTAGAGGAGCTGCTTGAAATGCAGCGTAAACAAATGGAACAGATGAATAATAGTTAATGACAACGCTATCGAAACCGGGTAGCGTTTTTTTATTTTCTATATATAAAAACCCGCTATATTACATAGCGGGCAATAGTTATATTTGAAACTTATCGGCATTCATTTGGATAAATGTGACGAAACCGTTCAATAGGACATGCGCGATAATCGGTGTGAGAAGACGCTTTGTTTTATGATATAAAAATGCGAAGATCATCCCGCAAATCGTATACAGTAAAATATGCGTAAAATCCATATGAATCGCAGCAAATACAATTGCACTGATTATGCTCGCAATCCAGAAATTATAGTTTTGTATAATCGATCCGAAAATGACACGGCGGAATACAAGCTCTTCCAAAATCGGTCCTAAAAATACAGTCGCAATAATCATAATCGGAGCTACCTTTGTGACACTCATAATTGCTTCGGTATTTTCAGAGCCCATATCAATTCCTAAAGCAAGCTCGATGTAGGCGCCGATTGTCTGCCCTAAAAAGACTAGGAAGAAACCGATGACACCCCAACCGATAGAAGCCCCAATTGAAGCCTTTTCCCCTTTAAATACATCCCAAAATTGCTTATTGCGTGAGATTAATATAAAACTCACAATAAAAGCAACTGCAAATGATATTGTTGACCACCAAGCAGATAACTTTATAAGTTTATCCTGCTCAGAAATACCAGAAAATAATTGTAAAAGGGAATCTTTTAAGCCTGGAATGAATATAAGTAATAAGACTGATAACTGACAAATGATATAAGTTATTAACACATAAAATGCGGTCTTCTGTGTTTTGAACTTATCTGATGGACGGGAAGCCACGAATGAAAAACCTTCTTTCTCTTACAGACTAGTAGAATTTCACACTCTCAAAATGCATGAGGAATGCCTTATCTTCTATTATAGAGTTTACTAGGGGCTCTTATGAATGCCCCACTGTTATATTTAACATCATTGTAGAGGAATTTGCCAATAAATCAAATTTTTTTGGTGCACATACTTGCAAAAAAATATGGAATTCTTTAAACTAATAAATGTGTTAGCACTCAGCCAACGAGAGTGCTAAAAATAGAAAAATTTTTAGGAGGTTGTTTCATTTGTTAAGACCATTAGGAGATCGCATCATTATCGAACTTGTTGAGGTAGAGGAAAAAACAGCATTTGGTATTGTTTTACCCGACTCAGCAAAAGAAAAACCACAAACTGGTAAAGTAGTGGCAGTAGGTACAGGTCGTGTTCTTGACAACGGCACTCGTCTTGAGCTTGACGTAAAAGAAGGCGACGAAATTATCTTCTCTAAATTCTCTGGTACGGAAGTTAAGTACGACGGCGTAGAATATTTAATTCTGCGTGAGAGCGATGTACTTGCAATTGTCGGATAATTACAAAATCAAAAGAACTGCAGCTAGTTATACATACTAAGCTTTGCTAGCTGCACAACTTCATAAACAATAAATTAAAAAATAGATCGTGAATATTAGGAGGAAAATGGATTATGTCAAAAGATATTAAATTTTCAGAAGAAGCACGTTCATTAATGGCGGCTGGTGTAGATAAATTAGCTAACGCTGTAAAAGTAACTTTAGGCCCTAAAGGACGTAATGTTGTTTTAGAGAAAAAATTCGGTTCTCCACTTATTACAAATGACGGTGTATCGATTGCAAAAGAAATTGAATTGGAAAACGCTTATGAAAATATGGGCGCTAAATTAGTAGCGGAAGTAGCTTCTAAAACGAACGAAATCGCAGGGGATGGTACAACTACAGCAACAGTACTTGCGCAAGCGATGATTCGTGAAGGACTTAAAAACGTAACAGCTGGTGCAAACCCAGTAGGTATTCGTAAAGGTATGGACAAAGCGGTTGCTGCTGCATTAACAGAGCTTCAAGCTATTTCACGTCCAGTTGAAAATAAAGAATCAATCGCACAAGTAGCGGCAATCTCTTCTGCAGATGATGAAATTGGCCAATACATTGCAGATGCGATGGAGCGCGTAGGAAACGACGGCGTTATTACAATTGAAGAGTCTAAAGGTTTTACAACAGAATTAGATGTAGTAGAAGGTATGCAATTCGACCGTGGTTATGCATCACACTACATGGTAACGGATACAGATAAAATGGAGGCGGTTCTTGATAACCCATTCATTTTAATTACAGACAAAAAAATCTCAAACATTCAGGAGATTTTACCGGTATTAGAACAAGTGGTTCAACAAGGACGTCCAATTTTAATTATTGCTGAAGATGTTGAAGGCGAAGCGCTTGCGACATTAGTAGTAAATAAATTACGTGGTACATTCAACGCAGTGGCAGTAAAAGCTCCAGGTTTCGGTGATCGTCGTAAAGCAATGTTAGAGGATATTGCTGTATTGACTGGTGGTCAAGTAATTACACAAGATCTTGGTTTAGATTTAAAATCAGCTGATTTATCATCACTAGGTCGTGCTGCAAAAGTTATCGTATCAAAAGATAACACAACAATTGTTGAAGGTGCTGGTAACACAGATGCAGTAGCTGGTCGCGTGAACCAAATCCGTGCACAACTTGCTGAAACAGCATCAGAATTCGATAAAGAAAAATTACAAGAGCGCTTAGCTAAATTAGCTGGTGGTGTTGCAGTTATTAAAGTTGGTGCTGCAACAGAAACAGAATTAAAAGAGCGCAAATTACGTATTGAAGATGCATTAAACTCAACTCGTGCAGCAGTAGAAGAAGGGATCGTATCAGGTGGTGGTACAGCACTTCTAAACGTATACGCGGCTGTTGAAAAAGTATTGGATCAAGTGGAAGGCGATGTAGCAACGGGTGTACGCATTATTTTACGTGCATTAGAAGAGCCGGTTCGTCAAATTGCTGAAAATGCTGGTCTAGAAGGTTCAATTATCGTTGACCGTTTAAAACGTGAAGAGATTGGTATTGGCTTCAACGCGGCAACAGGCGAGTGGGTAAACATGGTCGATGCAGGCGTAGTAGACCCAGCAAAAGTTACACGTTCAGCATTACAAAATGCAGCATCAGTAGCTTCACTATTCTTAACAACAGAAGCAGTAGTTGCAGACATTCCAGAACCAGCAGGCAGCGGTATGCCGGATATGGGTGGCATGGGTATGCCAGGAATGATGTAATTACAAGTTAAACCTGTATTTACAAATCGCATATAAAAAATTACCACTTCTCAAGTTACCTTGGGAAGTGGTATTTTAATTTTCCTGTATGAAGTGCTTATTCAACTTCTAAGAAATTCGGTGACAGGACCATACAATACCAGTAGATGAAGCGCCTGTTCCTCCTAAATTAAGAGTTAATGATAAACCGCCAGATTGATAATGCAAATCAATAGTATCCCCGGCAGTTAACTGTGCTTCCCCCGTCAATGTTACTGTTCCGCTCCCTAAAATAGTTCTTAAAGTTAATAGTGTTACAGCTATGTTTAAAATAGGGAACAGACCGCTAATTATATTTGAAGAAGTATTTCGTCTAATCTCAAATGCAGGATTTATCCCAGCACCTAGAGAGAGACTAATCGCTGCTGTAGTAGAGTAGTTGATTGTAGCTTCAAATACATATCTTCCTGTTGCGGGAACAGTAAATATGCCAGTAGCAGGGTTAAATGCTGGTGTTGTGAAATATGGTGCTGCAACGCTCCAGTTGTTAATTGTAGTAGATCCACTAACTGTCAAAGTGTTTTTAAATGCTGAAAATCCTTCTGTGAATACAGGACCTGTCGGCCCAGTAGGTCCAGTAGGTCCAGTGGGTACAGTAGGTCCGGTAGCGCCAGTTGGACCAGTAATACCAGTGGCCCCAGTAGGTCCGGTAGCCCCGGTAGCCCCAGTAGGTCCGGACTCCCCAGTGGCCCCAGTAGCTCCGGTAGCGCCCGTAGCTCCGGTAGGTCCAGTGTCACCAGTCGCCCCTGTTGGTCCAGTAGGTCCAGTGTCGCCAGTAGCGCCCGTTGCACCAGTAGGTCCAGTGTCGCCGGTAGCGCCCGTTGCTCCGGTAGGTCCAGTCTCCCCAGTGTTACCAGTAGCCCCGGCAGGACCGATCTCGCCGGTAGCCCCTGTTGCCCCAGTAGGTCCGATATCCCCAGTGGCTCCTGTTGCTCCAGCAGGACCGATCTCGCCGGTAGCGCCTGTTGGTCCAGTAGGTCCAGTGTCGCCGGTAGCCCCCGTTGCTCCAGCAGGTCCAATCTCGCCGGTAGCACCAGTAGCGCCTGTTGCACCGGTAGGCCCAATCTCGCCTGTTGGTCCAGTAGGCCCGGTTTCCCCAGTGGCGCCCGTTGCACCGGCAGGTCCAATCTCCCCTGTAGCGCCCGTTGCGCCAGTAGGTCCGGTATCCCCAGTAGCGCCTGTTGCTCCAGTAGGTCCGATTTCTCCAGTAGGCCCTATATCCCCAGTGGCCCCAGTAGGTCCAGTCTCCCCAGTAGGTCCAGTATCTCCAGTAGCCCCAGTTGCTCCAGCAGGTCCAATCTCACCGGTAGCACCTGTTGGTCCAGTAGGTCCAGTGTCGCCAGTCGCACCCGTTTCTCCAGTAGGTCCAGTATCTCCGGTAGCCCCAGTTGCTCCGGTAGGTCCAGTGTCCCCAGTAGCGCCCGTAGCTCCAGTAGGTCCAGTATCACCGGTAGCCCCCGTTGGTCCAGCAGGTCCGATCTCGCCAGTAGCCCCAGTTGCTCCGGTAGGTCCAGTATTACCAGTAGCCCCAGTTGCTCCGGTAGGTCCAGTATTACCAGTGGCCCCTGTTGCCCCAGTAGGCCCGGTTTCCCCAGTAGTGCCCGTTGCTCCAGCAGGTCCGATTTCTCCAGTAGCCCCCGTTGCGCCAGTAGGTCCGATATCACCAGTGGCTCCTGTTGCGCCATTAGGTCCGGTCTCCCCGGTAGCCCCCGTTGGTCCAACAGGTCCAATCTCGCCGGTAGCGCCCGTAGCTCCGGTAGGTCCAGTATTACCAGTGGCCCCTGTTGCCCCAGTAGGCCCGGTTTCCCCAGTAGCCCCCGTTGCGCCAGTAGGTCCGATATCACCAGTGGCTCCTGTTGCGCCATTAGGTCCGGTCTCCCCGGTAGCCCCCGTTGGTCCAACAGGTCCAATCTCGCCGGTAGCGCCCGTAGCTCCGGTAGGTCCAGTATTACCAGTGGCCCCTGTTGCCCCAGTAGGCCCGGTTTCCCCAGTAGTGCCCGTTGCGCCAGTAGGTCCGATATCACCAGTGGCTCCTGTTGCGCCAGTAGGTCCGGTCTCCCCGGTAGCCCCCGTTGGTCCAACAGGTCCAATCTCGCCGGTAGCGCCCGTAGCTCCGGTAGGTCCAGTGTCACCAGTAGCCCCTGTTGCCCCAGTAGGCCCGGTTTCCCCGGTAGTGCCCGTTGCTCCAACAGGTCCGATTTCTCCAGTAGCGCCTGTTGGTCCAGTAGGTCCGGTATCCCCAGTAGCGCCTGTAGCGCCAGTAGGTCCGGTATCCCCAGTAGGGCCCGGTGCTCCAGCAGGCCCTATATCCCCAATGGCCCCTGTTGCTCCGGTAGGCCCAATTTCGCCGGTAGCGCCTGTTGGTCCAGTAGGTCCAGCAGGTCCGATGTTACCAGTAGCGCCCGTTGCTCCAGCAGGTCCAATCTCGCCAGTAGCCCCTGTTGCCCCAGTAAGTCCAGTAGGTCCAGTATCACCAGTAGCCCCTGTTTCCCCAGTAGGTCCAATCTCGCCGGTAGCGCCCGTTGCGCCAGTAGGTCCAGTGACGCCAGTAGCACCCGTTGCTCCAGCAGGTCCGATTTCGCCAGTAGCCCCTGTTGGTCCAGTAGGTCCAGTGTCGCCGGTAGCGCCTGTTGGTCCAGCAGGTCCGATATCCCCAGTGGCTCCTGTTGGTCCAGTAGGTCCAGTGTCTCCGGTAGCGCCCGTTGCTCCAGCAGGTCCGATCTCGCCAGTAGCCCCAGTTGCTCCAGCAGGCCCGATGTCGCCAGTAGGTCCTGTTGCACCAGTAGGTCCAGTGTCGCCAGTCGCACCCGTTGCTCCAGCAGGTCCGATTTCTCCAGTAGGTCCAGTATCACCAGTGGTACCTGTTGCTCCGGTAGGTCCAGTATCACCGGTAGCGCCCGTAGCTCCAGCAGGTCCGATTTCTCCAGCAGCCCCAGTTGGTCCAGTAGGTCCGGTCTCGCCAGTAGCCCCAGTTGGTCCAGTAGGTCCGGTCTCGCCAGTAGCCCCAGTTGGTCCAGTAGGTCCAGTCTCCCCAGTGGCACCAGTAGCCCCGGCAGGACCGATCTCGCCGGTAGCCCCAGTTGCTCCGGTAGGTCCAGTGTCGCCGGTAGCCCCCGTAGCTCCGGCAGGTCCGATTTCTCCAGTAGCCCCAGTTGCACCGGTAGGCCCAATCTCGCCTGTTGGTCCAGTGTCGCCAGTAGCCCCCGTTGCTCCAGCAGGTCCAATCTCGCCGGTAGCCCCAGTTGCGCCAGTAGGTCCAGTATCACCAGTGGCCCCCGTTGCTCCGGCAGGCCCAATTTCACCGGTAGCCCCAGTAGGCCCTGTGTCTCCAATGGGCCCAGCAGGACCAACAGGACCGGTAGGCCCGGTAGGACCAGTAGGACCAGTTACACCTGTATCACGCCCACAGTAAGGAGAACATTTATGATAAGCCCCGCAACAGTTCAAATAGCCTTGGTTGTATTTCCTTATGTCGAATTCCATATAATGCCTCCTTTACATAGTGGATTATAAAAAGTTATTTCGAAATAATATATTCGGCGGAATATATAATAGCTAAGACAATAAACTATATAAATAGGAAATAACTTCTGTGAAGGAGGTTTATAAAAGAAAAGTTAAAATTAAAGACAGCAATATTTTAAAATGTAGATGCTAAAAAATTTAAACAACACAGCTCGTTTTTAGGTTTATTTATGGTTCTAAGAAAAGGTCTTTTTTTAAAATCTTATTAAAATACTTTTGGTTAAACAGTATTCTTTCATCGTTTGGTTTGTAGCTTCTTGCTTTTTCATTGTGGAAGTAAGCCTTTTCGTATTGCTGTAATCGATCATAAAGGACACATAATTGTAGATGGGGAAGCCATGTAGTAAAGGTGTTATTTTGAAATGGAGAATTAGGTGGGATTTTTACTGTTAAAGCTTGCTCATACCAATAGATTGCTGCATTATTCTTTGCTTGTTCCATAAAGTAATAACCTAATCGACAGCATGCTTCAGGTCTGGGGCTATCATATTCAAAAATTCTTAAAACAGAAGTAATTTTATTGCCATCATCTTTAATCGCTGCATAACAATCAGATAGTTTATAGCAGGCTTGAATACAGTCCTCGACCCACCCTAAATTAGAAGTTAAAAATTGCTCATAATAATAGATTGCTTCATCATATAATTGGTGGTCTTTCAATTCATTAGCATAATAATAAAGGTCACGTGGCGACAGTTCCTTTCCGTCGTTAATTAACTTCTTGTAAATCTCGATGTTGCGATATTGATCATGGGAAAGGGGGACGTGACTTATCCCAATGTCACTTTCCAAAAACGTTCCGTATACTTCCAGGTATTCATGTACTGCACCAATCCACTGAAAGTTTTTTTCGCGTTTTACTAAGCGGTTTCTTCTTATTAATGAAGCTACATTCTCATCGTCATCAAAACTTAAATAATAATTCATGGAAATGACATCAATTTCAGGGGAAAGTGTGTTTTTTAATACTCTAAACTTTTCTTGCTCTTCAATATTAAGAAGATCATCTGCGTCCAGCCAAAGAATGTAATCTTTTGTCGCTTGCTGAAATGAAAAATTCCGCGCTGCGGCAAAGTTATCAATCCATTTAAAATCAAAAATCCGATTTGTATATTGTTTAACAATTTCTTTTGTATTATCTGTAGATCCTGTATCTACAATATTCATTTCGTCTACTAAATCTTTTACCGAATCTAAACAGCGGGCAATAACGGCTTCTTCATTTTTGACAATCATACATAAGCTAATTGAAATCATTTTCTTTCCTCCAACAGTTGATTTACTAATATATGTGAAAAGCAGTTTTTAAGGGATAGCCTATCTGTTTAAACAATATTTTGTATTTTAATAATCGATAAATTATAATATGGAAAGGTTCCAAAATAAGGGAGGAATTGGATGAAGAAGTTTGCAGTTTTACTGACATTTGTACTCGTATTACAACTCGTTTTACCTTTAACAACTATAGTGCAGGCCGAAAGTGAGAGTAATGAGCTTTATTATGTAGCACTTGGTGACTCGCTGGCAGCGGGAATGAATGAAAAAGGTGAGATTGGTTTTGGTTATGCAGACCTGCTTGCTAAAAATTATCAAGAGCAGAAAAGTGAAGTAATGTTTAATAAAGGGTTCTCTTACCCAGGATTTACAACCGTTGACGTGTTAAAGGAAATCGAAGAAAACGTCACGAAACCTATTTACGACTTAAATGGTGTTTCGCAAAAGACTATCGCAATCAAGGATGCAATTGGGCAGGCAGACCTCATTACATTGAGTGTTGGAGCAAATGATATTTTGAATGTAAATCGCTCTGATTCGGGTGAGTTTAGCTTTGATACTGCAGAAGTTATTAAAAGCATTCAGGCTGTATCAGTGAATTATAAGAAGATTTTTGATAGTATTTATAAAATTAATCCGGACGTTGATATAATCGTCATGGGTCTTTACAATCCGTTTCCTTATATAGAGGATCCGGCAATTCAAAAACAATTAAGCTTGCTAGTAACTACTTTGAATAATTCAATGAAGAATATTGTAGAAAATAATGGTGGCATATTTACTGAAGTAGCTGCACAAATCGCAACGGATGCAAAAACTTATTTACCGAACCCTCAAAATATCCATTTAAGTGAAGCAGGTTATCAAGTAGTAGCGGATGCGATGTTAAAAAATTATTTGGATGCATTGATCAGAGAAGAAGATAATACGGAAGGCGAGATTGTGAAAGCGCCGTTTACTGATATTCAAAACCATTGGAGCAAAGATTATATTGATGTTGCCTATGCAAAAGGAATTATGAATGGTTATGAGGATGGTACATTCCAGCCAAATGCCAATATGACGCGTGCTCAAGCGATCTCTGTAATTTCAAGGGCTTTTGGATTAACTGCAAAAAACAAGGCCCCTTTTAAAGATATTAGTCATTATGCACCGCAAACTCAAAATGCAATTGCCGCTGCATATGAAGCTGGCTTGATTAAAGATAATAACGGGGATTTTAATCCTCAAGGTAAAATTACACGTTCACAGTTAGCATTGATTTTAATGCGACTTTCAACTGTTCAAACTGGGCAGCAATATATTCCTGCAAAACAGGCACCTTTCCATGATATTGCAAACTATAACGATGAAGCGCAGTTAGCAATTACTTTTTTATATGATACGGGCCTAGTCCAAGGAACAAGTGCTACAACGTTTTCACCTCAAGGCAATGTAACACGTGCTCAAGCGGCGAAAATTTTAGTGCTTGCAATAAATGAAAAATAAAAAACAAGCGTTAAATGGACGGGGATCCATTTAACGCTCGTTTTTTGCTGACGAGTAAACAAATGCAAACTCGTCTATATCATTGCAAAAACGGGGATTTTTGCAAGGGGACACAATGTTGTTTATAAGATGAAGCGGGTGTGAAAATTATTCTTTCCACTTTAACCCTTCAAAGAAACGATAAATTTCTTCAAACACTAATTCACGTTCTTTACCTAATGTTAATATATGTCCGGAATTAATGAAAGTTTTAACTGATTTAATTCGTGAATTAACTGAACTATAGATAAGGTCGGCACTCTCACAATAATATTCATCATCTTCCAAACCACGTAAAATGTGGACTGGTGTTTGAATAACATTTAGTTTTTCACTTGTTTCATTAATCATATTTTGTAAATAATTTAATGAAGGCATTTTTACAAGTTCAGCTATTTTATTTCGGCTATCCACTGTTTCGTCATAAGTGCCTGATAACTTTTTATAGTTAATAGCATAGTCAATAATTCGATTTTGTAAACTATCTGTTGATTTTGCAGTTGCTGGAGCAGACATTGTAACAATCGCTTTTGTCGGACGTTCCTCACCAAGCTTTAAAGAGAAAATGCCGCCAAGAGAAACACCTGCTACTGCAATTTCATCATAACCACGATTACGCAATTCATCGTAGCCTTCTATAACACTGTCCCACCATTCTGCGGGTTGTGATTGAATTAATAAATCTGGGCCACCACCATGGCCTTTATATAATGGTGCATGTACTGTATAGTTACGATCCGCTAAATACTTTCCTAAACGTTTTACATCATTTGTATTTCCGGTAAAGCCATGCAGTAATAAAACAGCACGTTTTCCGGATTCAATTGTAAAAGGTTTCGGTGCGATGAGTTTCATTGTCAATTAGACCCCTTTTTTTTATGTCAATTTTATAAAACTTCAAAAAAATGCTTGAAATCTTAAAATAATTTTGTTATGAAAAGCTGTTGCTATCGATTATTATAAAGGTATTAATATATAAGTACAATTTATTATTTTTATTATTTCGATGCAAAAAAGTTATGAATGATGTGAGGTGTGAAAAATGGAGATTGAACAGCTTCAATATTTCAAAACCGTTGCTACAATGCAACATATGACCCGTGCGGCAGAAGTTTTGGCGATTTCCCAACCGGCGTTAAGTAAGTCGATTGCGAACATCGAACAGAATTTAGGAGTACCGCTTTTTAACCGTGAAGGAAGATCTATTTATCTGAATCGTTTTGGCGAGCTTTTCTTACAAAGTGTCAATGTCATTTTGGATGAATACGATCGGATTAAAGAAGAATTTGAAGATATTATTAAACCTGGTTCGGGAGAAGTGTCCTTTGGTTTTATTCATACACTTGGCATGGAAATTGTGCCGGAACTGATTGCTTCAACAAGTGAGGCATTTCCGAATATGCAATTTTCTTTAACACAGGCGACATCGTTAAGCTTATTAAAGCGCCTTGAAGAAGGTGCCATCGACCTGTGCCTATCCCAAAAAATCGAATCAAAAGTAATTGAAATAGAGACAGAAGAATTATTTGAGGAAGAGCTGTTTGTCATTGTCCCGACAACTCATCCATTGGCTAAGCAAGATGCCGTTAAATTTGAGGAAGTAAAAAATGAACCATTTATCGCAATTAAAAAAGGAAATTCACTTCGTCAATTAGTGGATGAACTTTTTTTAGAGCGGGGGATTACTCTAAATACTACATTTGCCGCTGAAGAAATGCATACAGTAGCAGGGTTTGTCGGTGCAGGAATGGGTATATCCGTAATACCGAATATTAAAGGGCTTGACCATTATAAAGTAAAACGTTTGAAGCTAAATCCACCTTGCTATCGTTCCGTCTGTGTATCATGGGCGAAAAATCGTTATCTGCCTCCAGCAGTATCAGAGTTTAAACAATATTTACTGGATTATTTTCAGCAAAGAGAAGAGTGAATTAAATGGACCATAATCAATTTAAAGCCTTGCTTAAATTACATGAAATCGAGCATGAGGACAAGTGGCTGGAGCAATTTGACTCGGCAATGAAAGGGGACGGGCAGGCAATCGTTAATATTGCCATGTTATTTAAAGAATATGGACAATATGACGAAATGTACGACTTGTTAGATAAGGCGAGTGAACAGCAAAACAGAGAAGCTATGTATGAACTGGGGAATTGTTATTTTGAGGAGCTTGGCGAAAAAGGAAGCGAGCAGCAGGCGTTTTCACTCTATAAAAGAGCTGCACAGTTAGGTCACCCTGATGCAATGAATAATTTAGCAGATATGTATTTGAACGGTGAAGGAACTGCGGTAGACGAGCAACAGGCACTCAATTGGTTTAAGAAAGCGGCAGGATTAGGTGTCCCTGAAGCGATGTTTACCCTCGGAATGATGTATGAACAAGGATTGGGAACCGAATGTGATGAATCGCAGGCCTTTGCCTTTTATTCGCAAAGTGCCGAACAGCATGATGTCGAGGCGATGTATCGCATCGGTATGATCTATTTTTCAGGAGAACTTGGGCAACAGCAGGATTATGAAAAAGCGTTGGAATGGTTTTTAAAAGCGAGCGAACAGTTTCATGTCGATGCAACATACAATATCGCCTACTGTTATGAATACGGTTATGGAATTACTCAGGATAAAGAAAAGGCAATCCGTTACTATAAAAAAGCAAGTTTACTTGGAGACTTGGAAGCGACAAAAAAAGTTGTCAGCTACTATGAGATGACGGACGCAGTTGAAGCATCCAAGTGGCGGGAAAAGCTATTAGTTCTAAATAACGATATATATGAATAATAATATGATAGATACAGTAAAAGGTTCAATTTCCTGTCTCTCTGTCATAATTTAGACCCATTTCATGGAGAAAAATAGGTTTAAATTCCGTGAAAAATAGGAAATATATTATAAGGGGAAAGTATTAAGAAGGGGGAATTTTTATGTTTATGTTTGCAGTCCACCAATTCTCTTCTGAACACAATGAGGATAGTATTCAAAAACTACAACAAATGCTATTAGAACAGCGGGAGAATTTGACGACGCTATGTACAATCGTTGAATATTTAAAAAGTTATATCCAAACAGGACTAGATCATAAAGATGTTATTAAATACAAGCAAAAAATCCAAATGATGACGGATAAACAAGAAAAACGTTACAATCAAATTGATGAGCTTATCAATACTAATATTTTGGAATTGAAGAAGGGTAAAACAGCAGATAATACCGCACTTATTTATGGCAAGGAAGTTCGGAAAATTGAATCTGGTGTCCGTACTTTAAAACTGTTTGCGAGCGATGCAGTAAATATGTTAGATCTAAACAAACATTTAGAAAATCGCAGTATTGAACGTATCCGTTATTTTGATAAACGCTCTACATCTTTGGAGGCAGAAATTATTTCCCTAACAAAGCAACTATCTTATAAATAAACAAGAAGCCATCCTACCATATTTTTAGGTAGGGTGGCTTTTCTTATGAGGTTCTGAAAATTGTGATACCCAGCAGACCATATTTCGTATAAAAAAGTTTATACTTATTAAAGAGAAGCGAACGAAATAGGAGAGAGTGGATATGAAAACAGTAGTAGTTGTAGGTGGCGGAATTACCGGATTATGTACAATGCATTATTTGAAAAATAAAATGCATGAGCAAAATGTGGAAGCGCGGTTAATACTGATTGAAAAGAACACATATTTAGGCGGGAAAATTCATTCCGAAAAGGATAAAGGCTTTATTATGGAAACGGGGGCTGACTCAATTGTAGCTCGTCATCCAGGGGTTTTGGAACTTGTAAAGGAGCTTGATTTTGAATCAGAGCTTGTCTATAACGAAACAGGTATTTCCTACATTCATACGAATAATGAGCTTCATGCAATTCCGGCAGGCTCGACATTCGGCATTCCGATGAGTGTAGAATCACTTATGTCGAGTACGCTAATTTCTGAAGAAGGTAAAAAGAGAGCACTGCAAGACTTAGAAATACCGAACACTACATTTACAAAAGAAAGCTCTATCGGAACGTTTTTGGAGTACTTTTTAGGGGAAGAAATTGTCCGCAAACAAATTGCCCCTGTATTAGCAGGTGTTTATTCAGGAGATTTATATCAATTAAGCCTGGCATCCACTCTGCCTTATTTAGTGGATTATAAAAACAACTACGGGTCGATTATTAAAGGATTCGAAGCACATCGTGAGCAATTCGAAAAAGCTGCGAATAAGAAGTTTATTTCTTTCCGTTCAGGTTTATCGGCATTGATCGATCGTTTAGAGGAACAGCTGCCGGAAGTTGAATTCATGAAAAATACAGTAACAAAGCAAATCAATAAATTAGGCGAGCAATATGAAATCGTGCTGGAAGATGAAACGATTTTAGCGGATGTTGTTGTACTGGCCGTTCCGAATGAAACCGTACGTCATGTCATACAGGATGACTCACTGGAAGAACAGCTTAAAAAGTTCACGACAGCATCTGCTCTAACGATGTATGTTGGCTTTGATGTACCGGACGATATTTTACCGGCAGATGGCACAGGCTTTATCGTTTCGCATAATAGTGATTTAGTTTGCAATGCATCGACATGGACGAGCCGTAAATGGAAGCATACGTCGGCAGAAGGTAATTTACTCGTTCGCCTGTTTTATAAAAATATTAATCCGCGCTATGAAGAGTTGGCAGCCATGTCTGATGAAGAACTGACAAAAGTTGCGCTGGAAGATATACGACTTAGCTTAGGTGTTGAAGCGGAGCCGACAGTCGTCAATGTAACAAAGTGGATTGATCAAATGCCACGCTATGATTTGGCTCATAATGAAGCATTATCGAAAGTTGTGCAGCAGCTGGTGACAGATTACCCGAATGTTCTATTAGCGGGATGTGCCTATTTCGGAGTCGGAATCGGTGCCTGTATTTTAAACGGCAAAAAAACGGCTGAACAGATTATTAGTCGAATTATGTAAAGAAATACTTCATTCGGCTAAAGGGTATTGACGTAACTATTAGATAACGTTATGATTCATTTAATTATTTTAAAAATTCATATTATTTTCTTATCAAGAGAAGTCGAGGGACTGGCCCGATGAAACTTCAGCAACCAACATTAAGTCAGGTGCTAAATCCAGTGGCTAATGCCAGAAGATGAGAAGGGATTAAGTTGATAACTACTAAGCCTTCTTTTATTTAATGAAAGAAGGCTTTTTTTATATCGTTAATATACTGAAAATACTGTAAATGATGGAGTGAAGGCAATGGGTTTACTTGAAGAATTACAAACACGGGTTTTAACAGCAGACGGGGCAATCGGAACACTTCTTTATTCATATGGGTTGGATTATTGTCATGAAGAAATGAATATTGCACGTCCTGATATTATAGAGAAGATTCATAGCGAATATATTGCAGCTGGTGCAGATATTATCCAAACAAATACATATGGGGCAAACCGGATTAAGCTTGCACGTTATGGCTATGAAAATCGTGTCCTGGAATTTAATGAAGCCGCATTAAAAATCGCAAAGCGTGCTGCCTCTCTTGATGGGCAATACGTTCTGGCGACAATTGGCGGTATTCGCGGAATCCGAAAAAGTGATGCGACATTAGACGAAATTTTAGCTGCATTCCAAGAGCAGGCTGAAGTATTACTAGCTGGAGAACCGGACGGATTTTTACTTGAAACGTATTATGATTTTGAAGAACTATCCCATTGTGTCCATCTATTACGTTCAATGACCGATTTACCGATCATTGCCCAAGTCACAATGCAGGAACCGGGTGTTCTTCAAAATTTGATGTCTTTAAATGAAGCTTTTCATGATTTGGAAAGATTAGGTGCAGATATTGTTGGGAGCAACTGCCGATTAGGTCCTTTCCATACAATCCAGGCGTTTGAAGGAGTCAATTTACCGGAAAAGGCATTTTTATCGGCATACCCAAATGCATCATTACTGGATATTGAAGATGGTCGTGTTGTCTATGAGTCGGAAACCGATTATTTTGCACGTGCAGCTGTCGAACTCGTAAATCAGGGAGTCCGTTTAATTGGCGGTTGCTGCGGAACAACACCGAAGCATATTGCAGCAGTAAAAAAACGTTTGGCGAATATGGAGCCGGTTGATACAAAAGAAGCCAAACCTGGGCAAACGCAATTTGTCCGTATTCCGGAGCCGCGTAAGCAAGAGCCGCTCCACGAAAAAGCAAAACGTGAACGCTCTGTTATTGTGGAACTTGATACACCGCGTCATCTGGAAATTGACGGGTTTGTCGAAGGGGCAAAACAGCTGGCAAAAGCGGGCGCAGACGTCATTATGATGGCGGATAACTCACTTGCTTCACCGCGAATTAGTAATATCGCGATGGCCGCTATTTTGAAAGAGCATGGGATTCGCTCATTGCCGCATTTAACATGCCGTGACCGCAACTTAATTGGGCTTCAGTCACATTTGATGGGGCTGGATGCGCTGGAACTTCACGATATTCTTGTCATTACAGGGGACCCGACAAAAGTGGGAGATTTCCCGGGTGCGACAAGCGTCTATGATGTTTCATCAATGGAGCTTATTTCCTTAATTAAGCAGTTAAATAAGGGTGGTTCTTTTACAGGGAAATCGTTACGAAAACAGGCGAACTTCTCTGTGGCCGCTGCCTTTAATCCGAATGTCCGTGTTTTGGACCGTGCTGTTGCCCGTTTAGAGAAGAAAATCGAGCATGGTGCAGATTACTTTATTTCGCAGCCGGTCTATACGAAAGAGAAAATCGTCGAAATCTATGAGGCGACTAAACATTTGGAAACACCAATCTATATCGGAATTATGCCGTTGACGTCATCGCGCAGCGCGGAATTTTTACATCATGAAGTACCAGGAATTAAGTTATCAGATGAAGTACTTGCGCGTATGGCTGCTTGCGGGGATGACAAGGAAGCAGCGACAGCAGAAGGAATCGCGATTGCGAAAGAGCTACTCGATACGGCTTGCAAATACTTTAACGGGATTTATTTAATTACACCGTTTTTACGCTATGATATGACGCTTGAATTAATGGACTATGTAAAACAATATGATGCGGAAAGTAAAGGAGTTCAGTCGAATGTATAATCACCCAATTCATGAGCAATTACAAAAAAGAATACTTATCATCGATGGTGCCATGGGGACGATGCTTCAGGCAGAAAACCTAACATATGAAGATTTTGGCGGAGAAGATTTAGACGGTTGTAACGAAAACCTCGTGCTGACAAGACCGGATGTATTGGGCAAAATCCACCGTGAATATTTAGCTGCAGGCGCTGATATTATTTGTACAAATACATTTGGCGGAACACCGCTCGTATTGGATGAATATGACTTAGGTGACAAGGCGGTTGAAATTAATAAGCGGGCGGTTGAGATTGCACTGGAAGCGGCGAAAGAGTTTTCGACACCGGAATGGCCACGCTTTGTTGCAGGTGCAATCGGACCAACGACAAAAACATTGTCGGTAACAGGCGGTATTACATTTGAAGAGCTGGAAGAAAACTTTTATATACAGGCGAAAGCGTTAATCGAAGCTGGGGCGGATTTAATCTTAATGGAAACTTCCCAGGATATGCTGAATGTAAAAGCAGGAACAATTGCGATTCACCGCGCATTTGAAGAGCTTGGCAAAGAGCTGCCTGTCATGATTTCCGGAACAATTGAGCCGATGGGAACAACGCTTGCCGGTCAATCAATCGAAGCATTTTATATTTCGATCGAGCACATTAAACCTTTGTCTGTCGGACTGAACTGTGCGACAGGCCCGGAATTTATGACCGATCATATCCGTTCATTGGCCGAACTTTCAAATGGCTATATTAGCTGTTATCCGAATGCCGGTTTACCGGACGAGGAAGGCTGCTACCATGAAACGCCGGATTCATTATCGAAAAAACTGCAAGGTTTCGCAGAAAAAAGCTGGCTGAACATCGTCGGCGGCTGCTGCGGTACAACACCGGCGCATATCGCGGCAATCCGTGAAGCTGTAGAAGGCTATAAACCGCGTGAGCCGAAAGATGTAACACACGGACATGTCGTATCAGGTATCGAGCCACTGCAATACGACGAATCAATGCGTCCGTTATTTATCGGGGAACGTACGAATGTAATCGGCTCCCGTAAATTCAAAAACCTGATTGTTGACGGTAAATTTGAAGAAGCAGCGGAAATTGCGCGTGCACAAGTTAAAAATGGAGCACATGTCATCGATATTTGTTTAGCAAACCCTGACCGTGATGAAGTGGAAGATATGAAAAACTTCATGCAGGAAGTTGTGAAAAAAGTTAAAGTGCCGCTTGTAATCGACTCTACAGATGAAAAAGTAATGGAAGTTGCACTGAAGTATTCGCAGGGGAAGGCCATTATTAACTCCATTAACTTGGAAGATGGCGAAGAGCGTTTCGATGCGGTAATGCCACTTGTGAAAAAGTATGGGGCTTCACTTGTTGTCGGTACAATCGATGAAACGGGAATGGCTATTACACGTGAGCAAAAGCTTGAAGTGGCGAAACGTTCTTATAAGCTCTTAACAGAAAAATGGGGCATGTCAGCTGAAGATATTATCTTTGACCCGTTAATGTTCCCGGTTGGTACAGGCGATGAGCAATATATCGGTGCCGCTGAGGAAACAATTGAAGGAATTCGCCTGATTAAAGAACATTTACCTGGCTGCTTAACAGTGCTTGGTGTAAGTAATGTTTCGTTCGGTCTGCCGCCTGTAGGACGTGAAGTGCTGAATGCGGTGTACTTATATCACTGTACACAAGCCGGCTTGGACTATGCGATTGTAAATACTGAAAAGCTGGAGCGCTATGCATCGATTCCTGAAGAGGAAATCAAGCTGGCGAACGATCTGATCTTCAATACAAATGATGAAACACTCGCTGTATTCACTGACTTTTACCGTGATAAAAAGAAAGATGCAGTCGTGAAAGAATTGCCGGCGACAGTGGAAGAACGCCTTGCGTATTACATATTGGAAGGTACGAAGGAAGGGTTAATTGACGATTTAAATGCAGCTCTTGAAAAGTTCGATACACCGCTAGATATTATTAACGGACCATTGATGGCAGGGATGGCGGAAGTCGGCAAACTGTTTAATGAAAACCAGCTGATTGTAGCAGAAGTACTACAAAGTGCCGGTGTCATGAAGGCAGCGGTCGCTCATTTAGAGCAGTTTATGGAAAAGGGCGATACGAGTGCCAATAAAGGGACAATGGTATTGGCGACAGTAAAAGGCGATGTTCATGATATCGGCAAAAACCTGGTCGACATTATTTTAAGCAATAATGGCTATCGTGTTATAGATTTAGGGATTAAAGTGACACCTGCACAGCTGATTGAAACAATCCGAAGAGAAAAACCGGACTTTATCGGCTTATCAGGCTTACTCGTAAAATCAGCCCAGCAAATGGTCATTACGGCACAGGACTTTAAAGAAGCAGGTATTGATATTCCGATATTAGTAGGGGGCGCGGCATTGTCACGTCGCTTTACTGAGACGAAAATTGCCGATCAGTATGATGGACCGGTAATCTATTCAAAAGATGCGATGCAAGGTTTGGAACAGGCAAATCGCTTAATGAATACAAACGAACGGGAAGTATTAATAGAAGAATTACGTGATGCGCGGGAAAAACGCCTCGAATCGGATGCGAAGCGTGCGGCACGTCCTGCAGTTGCAGTACTTGAAAAACCGGTTCGAACAGTGGGAGATGCCGCTGTTTGGAAGCCAAAAGATTTAGTGCCGCATATTAAACCGGATTATTCGGTTGCCCACTTACATCCGTATGTGAATATGCGTACATTGATCGGGCATCATTTAGGGCTTAAAGGGAACTTGGAACAATTGCTTGCGGATCAGGATGACCGTGCAGTTTTATTGAATGATTTAGTAAATAGCTATTTAACTGGCGGTGAATTGAGTGCTTCAGGAATGTATCAGTTCTTCCCGGCCCAATCCGATGGCGATGATGTTGTTGTGTACAGTCCGGAAGATGCAAAAACGGAAATCAAACGCTTCACATTCCCGCGCCAGCAAGTAGCACCTTATTTATGTTTATCTGATTATTTAAAGCCGGTTGATAGCGGTGAGATGGACTATATTGCGTTAATGGTTGTAACGGCAGGTAAAGGGGTAAGCGAAAAGGCAAATGAGCTGAAACAAGCAGGCAAGTTCCTGGAGAGTCATGCACTACAGGCGACTGCACTTGAGCTTGCGGAAGGATTTGCGGAACGTATTCATCAGGAAATCCGTGACCAATGGGGCTTCCCGGACGCAACGGACTTTACGATGCGTGACCGGTTTGCAGCGAAGTACCAAGGACAACGATTCAGCTTTGGCTATCCGGCCTGTCCGAATCTGGAAGACCAGGAGAAACTGTTCGCTCTATTGAAACCGGAAAAGATTGGCGTACATTTAACGGAAGGCTTTATGATGGAGCCGGAAGCAAGTGTATCGGCAATAGTATTTGCTCATCCGGATGCACGTTATTTTAATGTATAATTGATTTAAAAATACCGCTTTGCCTTTTTGGAGGTAAGGCGGTTTTGCGACCTTTAGGAGGGAAAAGTATGATTCGACGCGCAACAAAAGAAGATATACCAATGATTTTGGAAATATTTAATGATAATATTCGAAACTCCACAGCGATTTACATGTACGAGGAGCAAACTTTGGAAAATCGTTTGCGATGGTTTGAACAGAAACAGGCTTCAGGTTATCCGCTCTTCGTATTTGATGAAGACGGAGAAGTGGCGGGCTATGCAACGTATGGAAGTTTCCGTGATTATCCGGCTAACCGATATACAGTAGAGCATTCGGTGTATGTGCATAAAAATCACTATAAAAAAGGGATTGCCAGTAAACTGATGAACGCCATTATAGAAGAAGCGAATGTAAATGATATTAAAACGATGGTTGGTTGTATCGATAAAGAAAATGTCGCCAGTATTAAAATTCATGAGAAATTCGGGTTTTTATATAGCGGTACAATCCGCAATGCAGGATATAAATTCGGGAAATGGCTGGATTTAGTGTTTTACCAATTAGATTTGGATGGTCCGCAAAATCCCGAGGAAAATTAAGAAGCATACTAGTTGTTACCAGGTCATATGACATCTGTCATAAAAAATATGTGATGTTTGAGCGTTTTACCATGTTCCGTCTTTTTATATGATGTTATTAACAACTTTTGTGGAAAGAGGGATCGACACATGGTAAGCACACATGCAGATAAAACAAAGCAGCTGAGAAAAGATGTTGCACCGTTCGCAAAATCAGAAACGCGACTTAGTATTCAACAAATATTAAATACGCTTGTACCACTTGTATTAATTTGGGGGGCAGGTTATGTATTGCTACAGTACTCACCTTGGTTTACGGCGTTATGTAGTATCCTAGCATCAGGATTTGTTATTCGTGCATTTATTATTTTCCATGACTGTACACACGGTTCATTCTTTAAAAGCAAAAAGGCGAATGCCATTATCGGAAATATAACAGGTATTGTAACATCTTTCCCTTATGAGAAGTGGAAGCGTGAGCATACGATTCACCATGCGACAAGTTCAAACTTGGATAAGCGCGGGATTGGCGATATCGATATGCTGACAGTTGATGAATACCTTGAAAAATCAAAATTAAGCCGTTTAGGTTACCGTTTATACCGCAACCCGCTTGTCATGTTTGGTTTAGGGCCGCTATTTATGGTACTTATACTGAACCGGTTCAATCGCAAAGATGCAAAGCGTAAAGAGCGCTTAAACACTTACTTCAATAACATTGCATTGTTAATTATTTGTACAACCCTTATTTTAATATTTGGTTGGTCTACATTCTTGTTAGTGCATGGTTTAACATTATTTGTTGCAGGTGCATTAGGGATCTGGCTGTTCTATATTCAGCATACTTACGAAGATTCATATTTTGAAGTTGATTCGGAATGGGATTATGTAAAAGCTGCAGTAGAAGGAAGCTCGTATTACAAATTACCGAAAGTACTGCAATGGATTACAGGGAATATTGGTTTCCACCACGTACACCACTTGTCACCACGTGTACCGAACTACAAGCTGGAAGATGCGCATGAATCGATCAAGCCTCTTCAACAGGCAACAACGATTACATTAAAGACAAGTCTGGAATCAATTCGCTACAAATTATATGATGCGGACAACTACCGCTTTATAACATTCAAAGAAGCGGCCGAACTTGAGGCATCGCGTAACCGAACTGTTACGAACTAACTATATACAACAATTAAGGTACCTCAATTTATAGCTTGAGGTACCTGTTTTATTATAGAATATAAGTAAAAAGAGAATCGAGGCAATTATGCAAACTTGGTATAGTATCATCCCGAAAAGTCCGATGTTGAGTATTTATATATGGATAATCTTTTGTATTATGCCATTTTTCTTCATTATACAGTCGTTCACATTATGGCAGATCATGTTGGGGATCACTTTAATTTTAAGTTATTTTTTATGTCATTATTTTTCATTCAGTGCTAAACCCGGGCTGAAATATATGTGGATCAGCTTCCAAATGCTGCTGAATATTGCCATGACACTTGTATTTGGCTACGTGTATTTGGCACTGTTTACTGCGTTTTTTATCGGCAATATTAAACAGCCGGTTGGATTTTATATAATGTATGGCTTACATATAGGCTTTACCGTTCTTTCGATTGTCGGAGGATATTTCATCTTCCTTGATTTATTTTTATCACAAACGCCATTTATCATTATTAATATGCTAGGTGTAGTGCTATTGCCGTTTACACTCTTCTCGAAAACACGACGTGAAAACTTGGAAGGTGAGCTGGAGACAGCGCGGGAACGTATTTCTGAACTGACGGTGATTGAAGAGCGTCAGCGTATTGCACGTGATTTACACGATACACTCGGTCAGAAACTTTCGATGATCGGATTAAAAAGTGACCTGGCAGCACGACTGATTGAAAAAAATCCGGAACAAGCCATTATAGAAATTAAGGATATTCGTCAAACTGCGAGTGTCGCATTAAAAGAAGTGCGTGAGCTTGTAGCCGATATGCGGGCGGTGAGAGTGGAAGAAGAGCTGCACCGTGTAGAGCAGATCTTAAAAGCCGCACAGATTAAACTGCGGTTAAATGGAGATAAAAGTGAAATTAAAATGCCGATTTTAGCGGAAAATGTAATTAGTATGTGCTTGAAGGAAGCAGTTACAAATATCGTCAAACATAGTAAAGCGACGATTTGCCGTATTAGCTTTTATCAAAGTGATGATGAATTCAAAATGACGATTCAGGATAATGGGGTTGGCTTTGAACGCATGGATACATTACTCGGTGGAAGTGGATTAAAAGGGATGCAGGAGCGTATTGAATTTATCAACGGTTCACTTGAAATAGAGAGCGATGAAGGGACGACGGTCGTGCTGAAAATACCGTTGGCGATCACGCATCAAAAGGGAGAGAACATGAAATGATTCGAATTGTAATTGCGGAAGATCAAGGAATGCTGCTTGGAGCGATGAAATCATTGCTCGGTATGGAAGACGATATGGAAGTAATCGGACTTGCCAAAAACGGGGAAGAGGCCATTGAAATGGTAACAGAACTAAACCCGGACATTTGTATTATGGATATCGAAATGCCGATCAAAACGGGATTGGATGCTGCCGAAGCGTTAAGAGGTAGCGAGTGCAAAATCATTATTTTAACGACGTTTGCACGACCAGGTTATTTTGAACGTGCAAGAAAAGCGGGAGTGCGCGGCTATTTATTGAAGGATAGTCCGATTGAGGAGCTCGTCAATTCCATTCGGATTATTATGGATGGGCGTCGCATTTATGCACCCGAGCTAGTGGATTTTGTATATGAAGATGATAGTGAAAATCCGCTGACGGAACGGGAAAGCCAGGTGCTGGAACTTGTTGCGGAAGGGAAGACGACAAAGGAAATTGCCGCAGAGCTCTATTTATCGGCAGGTACAGTACGAAATTATATTTCGGTCATACTTGATAAGCTTGGTGTCGGCAATCGAATTGAAGCAATCGCACGCTTTAAAGAAAAAGGCTGGAATAAAAAGAAGATGTGATTGATAAAGAACCTGACTAATAAACTTTACTATTAAATAAATCCCCTCATTTTGACTGTGAACAAAATGAGGGGATTTTTAGATGAGAGAAGACTTATTTCTTTTTCGATAGCCGGCCGAGAAGATATGCTCCTGCTGCTACTGCCAGTAAAGTATTTGTCTTTTTATTGAATACTTGTTTAGTGACAAGACTGATGTTTTGTGGACGTTCCGCTAAGCGGCGCATGAAATACCCGTACCAGTCCTTGCCGTATGGGACATATACACATACTTGATACCCTTCACGTGCAAGTTCCAGCTGCAAGTCTTTACGGAATCCGTAAAGCATTTGGAACTCGAATTTTTCTTTTGGAATATCATATTCCTCAACAAAATACTTCACATGTTTAATAATATTATGGTCATGTGTGGCGATTGAAGTAAAATGTCCGTGAGCCAAGTGATATTCGATTAGTTCGATAAAGTTGATATCAATATCAAGTTTATCCTGGTAAGCTACTTCTTCCGATTCTTTATAGGCACCCTTTACAACCCGTAGGCGGTAATCCTTGAAATTTTCAATGTCGTCCTTAGCGCGATGAAAGTATGCTTGAATGACTGTGCCGACATTATCGAATGATTTTGCAAGTTCTTCCACAATATCGAATGACGGCTGAAGTCGCTTATAATCCTCCATATCAAAATTGACGAAAATCCCGTATTCATGTGCACGTTCCACAATCTCATATAAATTGTCATAACAGAAGTCGATGTCGATATCCAACCCTAGCTGTGAAGGCTTTAAGGAAATGTGGGCATCCAGTTCTTCCACCTGAATGGCTTCAATCATAGCTAAAATTTCTTCTTTCGCTTTCGTTGCTTCAGATTCATCAGTAACATATTCGCCTAAATTATCAACCGTGCAAGAAATTCCTTGCTCGTTTAATTTACGAATACTTTCGATTACTTCTTCAATCGTTGTTCCTGCAACAACGCTTTGTGCGCCCAATTTTAAGCCGTATTGCTGCGCTGCATTGTTAAGAGTTTGGTTTTCGGATAATGAAATGAAAAAATCACGTAATGCCATAAAAAACATCTCCTTAAAATTCATCATTTTCTTAAAATTATACCATAGCGTTATTTTTGTAGATTAAGAACATCCATCTTAATTAATACCCATTTTAATCTTCTGCATGCGGTTAGGAAATAAATTAAATAATGTAGGATGGATAACAATTGATTAATGTCCTCCAAATGCTACATTGTTGTAGAGAAGAGCTTGTTCTATCATATGTTGTGCCTTCACTATCAATTGCTATAGATTAGGATATCCTATTGAGTGAAGAAAGCAAAATAACAAGGAGCTGTCTGAAAAACTTTTCAGAACAGCTCCTTGTTCAGTTCATAATTTATTGAAAGAATGGTTCGAAAATGTGTGGGGGAAGGGGGCACACATTTCGCTTTAGCTCTTCGATGAGCTTAAAGAATTCGGGAACCCTGCTTTAGTTTTAGCCCCGCTGTCTTGTACATTAGTAGGAGTAGGAACTTTTCCTAAGTTCGTTAGACGTTGGGCGAAACTGTCATTTGATTTTGTAAGACCTTTAAATGTTTCCTGCATTTCATAAGCGTATGCGCCATGTTCAGCAATATCCAAACCTTGGACTTCTTCTTCATGTGTAACACGCAGAGGGATAAATGCTTTAATAATATATGTTGCAATGGCAACAGTGCTTGCAGTCCAAGCAATTACTGCTACAACTCCTAATGCCTGCACCCCTAATAACTGAGCACCGCCGCCGTAGAATAGACCGCCGCCTGCAGTATCGAATAATCCTACAGCCAATGTACCCCAAATACCAGCAACACCGTGTACAGCAACAGCGCCAACCGGATCATCCACTTTTAATTTATGTTCAATAAAGCGGACCGCTTCTACTAACACAACGCCACCAATAGCACCTGCAATAATAGATCCGACAATGCTTAAGTTGGCAGCACCCGCAGTAATACTTACTAAACCAGCTAAAGCACCGTTTAATGTTAAAGAACCATCGATAAAACCGTAACGAAGACGTGTATAAAATGCAGTAGCAATGACACCGGCAGATGCAGATAAGAAAGTATTTGCAATAACGCCAGGAACTAATGCCGGATCTGCTGCTAATGTTGATGCACCATTAAAGCCGTACCAACCTAACCAAAGGATGAAAACCCCTAGTGCTCCAAGTGGAATGGAATGACCAGGAATAACGTTTACAACACCTTTCGCATATTTCCCGAAACGCGGACCAATGATTGCTGCTACAACTAGAGCTCCAACAGCACCAGTTAAATGTACAACAGTTGAGCCTGCAAAATCTACGAAGCCTAAAGCAGTTAACCAGCCATCACCTTGCCATACCCAATGGCCCACAACCGGATAAATAACAGCTGTCATGACAACGACCAATGCAATATAAGCCATAAGATTTGTACGTTCAGCAACAGCGCCTGAAATGATTGTTGCACATGTTGCAGCAAACATTGCCTGGAATACGAAGAATGCGATATCATCTACACCGCTTAATGCAAAACCTGTAGAACCGATCAATCCGCCTGAACTTTCACCGAACATAATGGCATATCCGACTGCGAAATAGACAAGACCACCGATCGAAATTGTTAAAATGTTTTTCATTAAAATATTGACGGCATTTTTAGAGCGTGTAAATCCTGCTTCTACCATCGCGAATCCCGCATGCATGAAGAATACGAAAAACGCCCCAAGCATTACCCAAACTAAATTAATTGATAATTCCAATGCTTCATTTGTCATTAGAAACTCCTCCTTTTAGGAAATTTTTTTAGTCAATTGCAATTGAGCCGAGCTCTTTTGTCCGTATACGAATCGCCTGCTCTACAGGATAAATAAAGATTTTACCGTCACCAACTTCACCTGTAGATGCTTCACGCAACAATACATCAATAATCGGCTGTACTTTTGCGTTGTCTACTACCATTTCGAGCTTGAGCTTTTGCGAAAATTCCATTGAGAAAGAGTTTCCGCGAAACAGTCCGATTTTCCCTTCTTGTCGCCCAGCTCCGGCAATCTCGGAAATACTTAATCCATCAATTCCTTCAAGAGCTAACCCCTCTCGAACTTGTGCAAACACCTCAGGTCGAATAATCGCTTCAATTTTTTTCATGCTCAACAACTCCTTGTGTTATGTTATCTAACATGATAAATTGAATTTCTAGATAAATCAATAACTAATGTTAGGAAAATTAACATGTATTTTCGATTGGTTTAATCGCATTGTGAGATAATGTAAAAATAAGGAAGGGTGATGGCACGTAACGGCAAGGTGTAATACAGGAAGTGGTTACCCGGCAAAAGTTTCAAAACGTTTTTTATTTAGTCAATTGGGGAAAACTATAGAACCAGCACAGCAAAATGAACTGCCATGTAAAAGTAGGTGACATGGAAGAAGGAATCTTCATACTTCGAAATAATTGAAGATGGTGTATACTATGACTAAATTATGTTTTGGAAGAAGGGGAACTCACGATGAACGAAAAGTATGTAGATGATAGTTTTGCTTTGCATACCGATTTATATCAAATTAATATGGCAGAAAGCTATTGGGCAGATGGAATGCATAACCGGAAAGCTGTATTTGAGTTGTATTTCAGACAATTGCCATTCGGAAACGGCTATGCAATTTTTGCTGGATTAGAGCGCATGCTGAATTATTTAAAAGATTTCCGATTCAGTGAAACCGATATCGCATATTTACGAGATGAACTTCATTATAAAGAGGATTTTATCGAATACTTAAAAACAATTCGTTTTACAGGTTCCGTGTATTCGATGGAGGAAGGTGAACTTGTTTTCGCGAATGAACCGATTGTGCGAATTGAAGCGCCGCTAGTGGAAGCCCAGCTGATTGAAACAGCGCTATTGAACATCGTAAACTATCAAACGCTGATTGCGACAAAAGCCAGTCGTATTAAGCAAGTTGTCCAAAAGGAAATTGCGATGGAATTCGGTACACGCCGTGCACAAGAAATGGATGCAGCGGTTTGGGGAGCTCGTGCCGCAGTAATTGGCGGTTTTGAATCCACTTCAAATGTACGTGCCGGAAAGCTGTTTAATATTCCTGTATCGGGTACACATGCACATGCATTGGTTCAAGCATATAAAAACGACTATGATGCCTTCCATTCCTATGCAAAGCGTCATAAAGACTGTGTATTTTTAGTTGATACGTACAATACGTTAAAATCAGGTGTGCCGACAGCGATTCAAGTAGCAAAAGAGCTTGGCAATAAAATCAATTTTATCGGAATTCGTTTAGACAGCGGAGATATTGCCTTTCTTTCAAAAGAATCGCGCCGGATGCTTGATGAAGCAGGTTTCCCGAACGCGAAAATTATCGTATCGAATGATTTGGACGAATATACAATCCTGAACTTAAAAGCGCAAGGTGCCCGAGTGGATATGTGGGGAATTGGTACAAAGCTCATTACGGCATATGATCAGCCGGCCTTAGGTGCTGTCTATAAAATGGTATCAATCGAAAATGATCACGGTGAAATGGAAGATACGATTAAAATTTCAGCCAATGCCGAAAAAGTAACGACACCTGGGTTAAAGAAAGTTTACCGGATTATAAATAAAAAAAGCGGGAAATCAGAAGGGGACTATATCGCTATGGCTGATGAAAATCCTGCTGCTGAAGAACGAATTAAAATGTTCCATCCGGTGCATACATTTATCTCAAAATTCGTAACGAACTTTGAAGCGAAAGAATTGCACCGAAAAGTGATTGACAATGGTGAGATTGTGTATAAAAACCCAACATTAATGGAGATTCGCCAATATGCGTTCGACAATTTGGAATTGCTTTGGGATGAATATAAACGTTCGTTAAATCCTGAAGAATATCCGGTCGATTTAAGTCAAAAGTGTTGGGATAACAAAATGCGCAATATCCAGGAAGTGCGCGATATGGTGATAGAACTCGAAGAACGATAAGGAGTGAGAACATTGTCTATGTTGCAACAACAAATTATTGAAGAGTTGAAAGTACAGCCGACAATCGATGTCGAACAGGAAATCCGTAAGTCTATTGATTTTTTAAAGGAATACGCAAAGTATCATCCGTTCTTGAAAGGATTTGTACTCGGTATTAGCGGTGGGCAAGACTCAACGTTAACAGGTAAGCTTGCTCAAATGGCTGTCGATGAACTAAATGAAGAAGCGGGAGAATCTAAATATTCATTTTGGGCTGTAAGATTACCTTATGGAAAGCAATTCGATGAAAAAGATTGCCAAGATGCACTCGATTTCATAAAGCCTACTAAAGTGTATACGGTTAATATTAAAAATGCTGTCGATGCAAGTGTAAATGCACTTTTGGAAACAGGAATCACATTGAGTGATTTCGCAAAAGGTAATGAAAAAGCTCGTGAACGAATGAAAGTACAATATTCGATTGCTGCAGCAAATGATGGTGTCGTACTGGGTACAGACCATGCTGCGGAAGCAGTAACAGGCTTTTATACTAAGTATGGCGATGGCGGCACGGATTTAATGCCGATCTTCCGTTTAAACAAACGCCAAGGCCGAGCGATTTTAAAACATTTAAATTGTCCTGTACATTTATATGAAAAAATTCCGACTGCCGATTTAGAGGAAGACCGTCCTGCATTGCCGGATGAAGTGGCGCTTGGTGTTACGTATGAGCAAATTGATGATTATTTGGAAGGTAAGGAAATCCCGGGAGAAGCACGTGAAAAGCTTGAAGGACATTACTTGCGTTCTATGCATAAACGTCATATGCCGATTACAATTTTCGATGATTTCTGGAAACAATAGTATACGTTAGTACGTGATAAATCACCTTACTTCTTTTTGATGAAGTGGGGTGATTTTCCATTTTAAAGGGAAACTAGTTGTGCTCGCATTTTGTTTTCGTTATGCTTAAACTACATGCCAAAGATGCAACGATTACAGGTGGGAGGACAATTCATGAATGAACAGATCGAAGGAATAATCAGAAACATCGAGAAAGTTATGATAGGAAAAAGAGAGATTGCCGAGCTAAGTATTGTTTCATTATTAGCAGGAGGGCATGTATTACTGGAAGACGTACCGGGCGTTGGGAAAACGATGATGGTACGTGCGCTATCGAAGTCTTTAGGTGCAAGTTTTAAACGTATTCAATTTACACCGGATTTATTGCCGTCCGATGTAATTGGCGTTTCAATATATAATCCGAAATCATTGCAGTTTGAGTTCCGTCCTGGGCCGATTGTCGGCAATATTGTATTGGCGGATGAAATTAACCGTACATCACCAAAAACACAGGCCGCTTTATTGGAAAGTATGGAAGAGGGGTCGATTACGGTAGATGGTGAAACGATTCAACTGCCAAAACCGTTTTTTGTAATGGCGACACAAAATCCGATTGAATATGAAGGGACATACCCGCTTCCGGAAGCTCAGCTGGACCGATTTTTACTGAAAATAAAAATGGGTTATCCGACGAAGGAAGAGGAAATTGAAGTGTTGAACCGTGCTGAAAGATCAGTTCCGATTGATGACCTTTTCCCTGTATTAACAATTGAGCAATTGAACGATTTAAGAGAACAAGTAAAACAAGTCCATGTTGAAAATAATATTAAAGAATATATCGTGTCGATCGCACAACATACACGTCACCACGAAAATGTGTATTTAGGTGTAAGTCCCCGTGCTTCCATCGCATTAATGCGTGCCGCGCAAAGCTATGCCTTTATGAAAGGGAGAGACTATGTCATCCCTGACGATATTCAATATTTAGCGAAATTCGTTTTCGGCCACCGGATTATTTTAAAACCAGAAACCCGCTATGAAGGAATTACGGAAGAAAAGGTGATTGAAAGTGTTCTTCGTTACGTCCATGTTCCTGTAAAAAGGTATGCACAGTAATGAAGGGAATCAAGCAGTTTCTGAAGCATGGCGGACGTTTAATTACCGTTGTTTCATTGCTTATCATTACGTATTGCTATGCAATGTTCCAAGGGGGCTTTGTTAGCTGGTTCGTTTTCTTCACGATTCTACCGTTTTTGGTCTATTCGATATTATTGGCGGTTATACCAATCCGTTTTAAAGAAATATCCAGGACTTTATCGAAAGAACGAATTGAACGTGGGAGCAATGTACAAGTTACCGTAACATTCCGAAACACGAGCTGGTTTCCATTTGTTTTCATGATGGTCAGGGAACTGCCGATGAGAGAGGAACATTTTGAGAAACCGAACGGAAATGTAACAAAACTATTTTTGGTTGGGTGGAAACGGGAGTTTAAGTGGACATATGAATTGAAAGAGTTAAAGCGCGGAGAGCATCATTTTAGAGGATTGCTGTTTACATGTACGGACTTTTTTGGATGGACAGTGCGGAATGTAGTAATGAATCACCCGCAGCTGTTTTTAGTATATCCAAAAGTATCCGACGTCAAATTAATGCCGATTGGTATGCAATATGATCAAGGTACAAGTCAATCGCGCTATTCTTTGATCAAAGATACAACGGTTGCCACAGGTGTGCGCGAATATGTACCAGGTGACCGGTTTTCCTGGATTCACTGGAAGTCATTTGCGAAAAATGGTGAACTGCGCACAAAGGAATTTGAAGATCAAAAATCACAAAATACATTTGTGCTCATCGATCGTGCAGTACAGAAAAACTTTGAAGATGTTGTTGATTACACAGCGTCTTATATAAAGAAAATTGTAAAAAAACAGGGCGACGTTTCATTTCTTAGTGTTGGCGTTGACCGGTATTTTACGCCGATCATTAAAACCGGCAAACAATATGAAAAAGTGCTGCAGCATTTGGCGACAGTCGAACCGGATGCGCAGTTTGGTGTCGAGCGTCTGCTATATGAAGAACAGAAAATGATGAGCCGCTCTGTTGTTGTTATCATAACAGGTGAAATGACCCCTCAGCTGCAGGAAGTACTGAATGCCGGAACGAAATATGCACGTAAAATTATATGCTTTGTCGTAAGTAATCAAAAAGAACCGGTACAGCATATGAGCCAAAATAATGAAGTACATTATATTGGCATGAACGAATTGCAGCGAACGTATTCGGAGGTGAAGCACGCATGAGACGCAGCGCAGCCGAAAAAATAGAACTCGCGATTTTTTATTTTATTATTTTCCTGATTTTACGAGAATGGCTAGTACCGGTTATGGAATTGACGGATACCGGCTACTTTACACAGTTTGTTTTATTCATAGGACTTTGTTTAATTCTTGGGATCTTTTCTCTGCCGTTTATTATAAACTGGTTCATTAAACTGGTGTACATTACATGGTTTATAGTCAGTGTATATAAAGATGAGACATTGACGACAGTGCAATTTTTATCGGAAGAATTGAAATATAATTTGGATATACTGTTTGCAGGAGAGTGGATTTATGTAAGTGATCCTTTCCGGACAAGTCTGTTTTTTATACTGATCTGGATGCTGATTTATTTAATTCAGCATTGGGTAAGTGTGCGCTATAGCATTTACTATTTCCTGCTGCTTACAGTATTCTTCATCGGGACACTCGATACTTTTACAGAATACGATGGCACAGCAGCGATCATAAAAGTAATGCTGTTAGGTCTTGTACTTACATCATTACTGTTTATAAAACGTCTTATGCAGGCTGCGGAAATGCAGAAAGACTGGATGAACTACTTGAAGTATGCGACACCGATCGTTATTTTCGTCATGATGGCAGGTATTATTGCGACAATTATGCCGAAAGCAGAGCCACAATGGTCGGATCCGGTGCCGTATGTCAAAAACATTGCAGGTATTGGAGGCAACGGGAGTCAATCGGTTGCAACAGTTGGCTATGGAGAAAATGATGAGCGATTAGGCGGCCCATTTGCAGGGGACAATACACTTGTCTATGAAATAAAAACACCGATCCGTCAATATTGGCGTGTGGAAACGAAGGACGTTTATACGTCTAAAGGCTGGGAACAATCGAGTGATGAGGCAGTGCAGCAAACGCTTCAGCTTTCAGATCCGCTGCCTCTTTCAATCACACCTGGAAATGAAGAACCCGAATCGGTGGAAGTACAGGCTGTAAATGAAGAATATTTATTTCTATTACAGGCTTATGGAGTGACATCCTATGCTTTGGACGAAATGCATACCGGGTTAAGATATAATACTGGAAATGAGAAAATTTTACCGCTTATTAACAGTGATGTGATTGCACCTGCCTCATACGAAATGACTTTTCAACAGCCGGAATATAGTTACGTAGCTTTGAAGGAAACGTTATCTTCAACTGAAAATAATCCGCGCTATTTGCAGCTGCCGAATAATTTGCCGCAGCGTGTAACGGATTTAGCATATGAAATTACGGATATGTATGACAGCGTATATGACAAAGCGCGGGCGATTGAAGGTTATTTTGCGCGCAGCGGCTTCCAATATGAAACGACAAATGTACAAGTACCATCGGCGGACCAAGATTATGTAGACCAGTTTTTGTTTGAAACAAGACTTGGCTATTGCGATAACTTCTCTACTTCGATGGTCGTCATGCTCCGTTCGATAGGAATTCAGGCGCGTTGGGTAAAAGGTTTTTCAAGCGGAGAACGGATCGATTCACAAGATGGTATGTTTACGTACCAGGTGACGAATAATGATGCCCATTCATGGGTTGAAGCGTATATTGACGGCATTGGATGGATGCCGTTTGAGCCGACAATTGGGTTTAGCAATCCGATGAATATTAACTATGATGTGGATTTCGAAGCTCCGGAAGAAGAGCAATTACCTGAAATGGAAGAACCGGAAGCGCCAAAGCCGGAGTTGGAAGAGCAAGATACAGCGAAGCAATCAACTAACGGTACAAGTGGTATGGACTGGTCGAAATTCAAATGGGTGCTGTACGTATTATTGGCAGTTGTTGCAATTGGTTTAATTATTGCTTGGAAAAAGCGCGGGCAATGGCAACCGAAACTTGCTGTCCAAATGAACCGTTCAAAATTAGAGAAGGCGGCAACATTTGAAGAAGCTTACTTTGTGTTGTTAAAACAATTGGAGCGTATTCATTTAAAACGAGGGCAGGATGAAACGCTGCAACAGTTTGCAATGCGTGTCGACCGACAGTTGGAAACAACGAAAATGAGTGAACTGACGGCGTTTTATGAGCGTCTTATTTACGCTAAACAAACCGATCAAATAAATACAAATGAAATGAAAGAAATTTGGGAATATTTAATCAATCGTACGAGTGGTTGATTTTAAGTCGGCGAAAGAGTAAAATTTAGAAAAATAAATAGTATTGTGCCTTCATATAAGTCTGGTAATATGGTCCAGATGTTTCTACTAAGTTACCCTAAATAACTTATCTATGACGGTGGGTCTCACTATATCCTTATAAGGGATAGTTATACCCACTTGAAGAAGAGATGAAATATGAACGCGTAGAAATTATTTTCTTACGCGTTTTTTTCTTAATATAGGCCGCAAAAAATTAGAAGAGGTGGAAATAGTGTCAACTCCTATGTTAAAAGAGCAAGAAAAGATTGTCGTTCTTGATTTCGGTAGTCAGTTCAACCAATTAATCACTCGTCGTATTCGTGAATTCGGTGTATTCTCGGAATTACATCCACATACGATTACTGCTGAAGAAATTAAAGAAATGAATGCTGTAGGTATCGTATTCTCAGGTGGTCCAAACTCTGTATATGATGAATCTGCATTCCGTGTAGATCCAGCAATTTTCGAGTTAGGTTTACCGATTTTAGGTATTTGTTACGGCATGCAATTAATGGCCTATACACATGGTGGTAAAGTGGAAGGCGCGGCAACTCGTGAATACGGAAAAGCTGAAATTAACATTACTTCGGATAATAAATTATTTGCGGATTTACCAAAAGATCAAGTTGTATGGATGAGCCATGGTGACCATGTAACAGCGGTTCCAGAAGGTTTTGAAGTAATTGCGACAAGCCCGGCATGTTCGATCGCGGCAATGGCTGATGCTTCTCGTAAGTTTTATGCAGTACAATTCCACCCGGAAGTACGCCACTCAGTATACGGAAATGACTTACTGAAAAACTTCGTATTCAATGTTTGTGAAGCGAAAGGCGACTGGTCTATGGCAAACTTCATTGAAATCGAAATTGCAAAAATCCGTGAGCAGGTTGGAGACAAGCAAGTACTTTGTGCATTATCAGGCGGAGTTGATTCATCTGTAGTAGCAGTGTTAATCCACAAAGCAATCGGTGACCAATTAACTTGTATGTTCGTGGATCACAACTTAAACCGTAAAGGCGAAGTTGAGCAAGTTATGAAAACTTTCACAGAAGACTTCGATATGAAACTGATCAAAATCGATGCGCGTGAACGTTTCATGAATAAACTTGCAGGTGTTTCTGACCCTGAACAAAAACGTAAAATTATCGGTAACGAATTCATTTATGTATTTGATGAAGAATCATCAAAGCTAAAAGATATGGACTTCTTAGCGCAAGGTACGCTTTACACAGATATTATTGAGTCTGGTACAGCTACTGCCCAAACAATTAAATCACACCATAATGTTGGTGGTTTACCGGAAGATATGAAGTTCGAATTAATCGAACCATTAAATACACTGTTCAAAGACGAAGTACGCGCTTTAGGTCTTGAATTAGGTCTACCTGAAGAAGTGGTATGGCGTCAGCCTTTCCCTGGTCCTGGATTAGGAATCCGTGTACTTGGCGAAGTAACAGAAGAAAAACTGGAAATCGTTCGTGAAGCAGATTATATTCTTCGTGAAGAAATCAAAAAAGCTGGACTTGAACGCGACATTTGGCAATACTTCGCTGTATTACCTGATATCCGTTCAGTAGGTGTAATGGGCGATGGCCGTACGTATGATTACGCAGTCGGTATCCGCGGTGTAACATCAATCGACGGCATGACATCTGACTGGGCACGTATCCCTTACGATGTATTGGAGAAAATTTCTGTACGTATCGTAAACGAAGTAAAACACGTAAACCGCGTGCTGTATGACATCACTTCTAAGCCACCAGCAACGATTGAGTGGGAATAGTACCGCATTACTGTAGTCTTATTACATTTACAGAATTGCATTTCTTATAATGACAATGCCCCTGGAAGTTAGGAACAAGTCTAACCTCCGGGGGCTTTATGTTTTAATGGTGCTGGTTAGCATCGAATTTTCAAAATAAGGAATTATCTTTTATTAGTAAAAGAATCCGATTTATTCTGTTCAATTTAAATTGGATATATTAAAATTTATGAAACCACCATTCACTTCTTACAAGTCGCAGCAATTTGAGGTTTACAAGAAGTGTAATTGGAAAACAGTAATCGCCATTAGATAAGGGGAGCGAAGTTCTTTGTTTACAAAACCGGACCTGGAGAGCATGCGTATTATTGAAGGTAGTTTGGATCCTTTAATAGTACTATTGTCTTTCATCATCGCTTTTGGTGCATCGTATACAGCGATTTATATTAATCGGCGCATCAATGTAAAAGGTTTTTTTCATAAAAATTTATGGTTAGTGCTGGCTTCACTGGCGATGGGTCTTGGGATTTGGTCGATGCATTATGTTGGAATGAGTGCCCTCGTAATATCCATTCCTATGAAGCATAATCTGTTCCTGACACTTATCTCTGTCATTCCTGCGATCGTTGCATCTTATATGGCATTTTATTTAACCAACAGTGAATATAAAAAGATTCGAACATTTATTGTCGCTGGTATTTTAATGGGATGCGGTATAGCACTTATGCATTATTTAGGTATGGCAGCAATGGAGATGGATGCAGCGGTTGTATATAATCCGATGCTGTTTGGCTTATCGATTCTGATAGCGATTGTGGCATCATTTGCTTCTTTGTATATCTTTTCGATTACAGATACTAAAATGGAAAAGATTTTAGTGAAAAGTATCGCCGCTTTTTTAATGGCAATCGCTGTGACGAGTATGCATTATACGGGAATGTTAGCGATGAAGTTATATATTGAAGGTACGATTCATGTACATGCGCATGATTCCAATATGATGGATGTTGTGTTGTTTGTGACAATCGGTATTGTCAGTTTATTTATCCTTGCAATTTTAGCCAGTCGCTTAGACCGATATGTGGATTACCGTATGAAAAATTTCGATGCGGTAACACAATTGCCGAATCAAAATCAATTTACAGAAGACCAGCGTATTAAAAAGGATACGAAATTGGTAGCCGTTGTGCATATACACAACTTGGAGAAGTATATTTTAGCTTATGGCTATTCTTTTGGGGATGCGATTGTTAAAACTGTGATGGAAATAATGCAGGCTAATTTGCCAAAAGAGACAAAATTGTATCGAACGGAAGCTAATCGCTTTACGATAATACATGCACCAGCTGAAAGTGTGCAAAATACAATTGATGGATTGCGGTGTATTTGTCTTTTGTTGGAGCGTCCGCTAAATATTGATGAACGTATGGTTTCGGTAGAGGCGGTTGTTGCTGTTTCACAGTCAGATGATAAAAAGGCAGTCCGAGAACATTTTGCCAATACAATTGCGGTATTACATGCACCGTCCATACAATCTAGGCATGAAATAATTATGTACGATCCGAAGATTCATACGTTTAATTTTGAGCGTCAACTAAGCCTTGATATTCAACGGGCAATGGATGAAAACGAATTGTTCCTCGTATACCAGCCGAAAGTAGACCCGGAGCTAAACATTGTAGTAGGATTAGAGGCACTTATCCGTTGGAAGCATCCGGTATTCGGAATAATATCTCCGGCCGTATTTATTCCGATATTAGAAAATACAAATCGTATATCAGATGTGACGGATTGGCTAATTGCGAGAGTTTGCCAACAATTAGCTGTATGGAACAATATAGGAATGGAGCTTCCGCAAGTATCGATTAATATTCCAGGCGTATATTTGACATCACCGCGTTTAAATAGGGTAATTAATGAAAATCTGGCTAGGTATAATATTCAAGTGTCCAAGATTGAACTGGAAATTACAGAAACAAGTGTTATTCATGACATTCATAATGCTATAACGGCAGTTCGGATTTTTAGGCAAAGTGGCTTGTCGGTTGCGTTGGATGACTTTGGTACAGGCTTATCCTCGTTATCTTATTTAAAAGAAATACCGATATCCACGATTAAGATCGATAAATCCTTTATAGATGGTGTGCCGGAATCTGAAAAAGACGCCTCTATCCTAAAATCGATTGTACATTTATGCTATTCTCTTGGTTTGAATGTCCTGATAGAAGGTGTGGAAACGAAAGAGCAATGCCAGTTTATTATGGGCTTGGAGAGAGTGCCGATTATCCAAGGCTATTATTATTCAAAGCCATTGACAGTTGAAGAGTACGAACAGTGGTTGGAAAAGCGAAAAGAAGTAGGTGAACAAAATGGGAAAATATCAATTGGATAGTAAAGGCAAGGCAGCTGTTGCGAAGTATCACGAAAAAAACAAGCCTGCCCAATTCGATAAAAAGCAGCAACTTGAAAAATTGCGTGCGCAGTATTTGGAAAAGAAACAACAACAAAACGATAAATAAATTGAAGTGAAACATGGAAGGAGTAATATCTTTCTATGTTTTTTTATTTGGCTTCACTTTTCGTGCTTATCCAATTAATAATAAAATATTGTCATAGCGGTGTTTTATTTTCTTTCATTTTTATTACAGAATATTAAATATATCAACCTCAAGTTTATTATTTAGGAGAAAAGGTATTGTATAGTATGCCAAATCAAGCATAGACAGTCGGTATAAAAAACTAATTAAATTAAACTGGAGGAATGAAACATGGAAACACGTGATAACAAATTATATGGTATTTATGACAATGAAGCAGAATTACAGGCAGAAATGGATCGCCTTCGTGCACAAGGTTACGGCGAGGAAGATATGTACATCGTATCCAACCGCAATGATCAATTATCAATGTATCGAAACTCAAAAGGTTACAGCACTAACACGGATGGTTATGACGCGGATCATAAAGAAGGTTCTTGGTGGGACCGCTTTAAAGCATTCATGATGGGTGAAGATCTAGTACGCGATCAGCACTTTAATCAAATGGGGATCTCAGAAGATGAACGAAATCGTTATTATGATGAATTACAGGCAGGAAAATATTTATTGTATGTAGATAGAGACTACGGTACTTATTTTGATGAAGGGACAAAAAATTACGGCATGAATGATAATGTTGGTGTGAATAATCATTATGAGCGTGATTATGAAAAAACGGATGAAGAACGTTTAGCACTTCATGAAGAACGCCTGCAAGTAGATAAAAAACGTGTGCAAACTGGTGAGGTACAAGTCGACAAACATGTAGTCGAAGAGCAGCAAAATATTGAAGTGCCAGTTGAACATGAAGAAGTTTATGTAGAAAGACGTCCTGTTAATGAGGACACAACTCTTAATGCAAACGGAAAACTTCAAGATGGTGTCACTCATGCCTATGAAGAACAGGGCAAAATTCATATCCCGGTTACAGAAGAACAAGTGGATGTTACGAAGAAAGATGTCGTAACGGAAGAAATCGTAGTCGGTAAACGAAAAGTAACGGATACGGAAACTGTGTCGGACACGGTTCGTCGTGAAGAGGCAGATATCAAAGATACGACTAATACTACGAATCATTTAAATGACTATGACAATTTGGATGATGATCCGTTAAAACGTACAAACCGTGGATTATAAAATAATTATAAAAAATAGGAAGCCTGTATTATGCAGGCTTCCTTGTTTTATATGTTAGTTATAATCTAGTTTGTAGTTTTGAGCTGAAATTATTCTTCAACAGTGGCTTTTTCACGAGTTTTCCACTCGATTCCACTAGTAACACATCCGAATGTAACGATTATTAAAAGTACAAATAATGTGTTATGTAACCAGTAGGGCATTTAAACCCCTCCTTTAATAGTCTGTGTTTCGTTTTATTATTTTAACATATTAAAGGGTAATACTCTCATTTTTAGATAGTGAGATATAATTATTTTTCATGTTTTTGAACAAAAAATGTCACAATTATAAAGAAGAAAAATGCGATTAATAAAATAGAACCCCCTACAATGAAGAACACCATGTTCAGTGTTTCGTTTGTATCAAGCGGATTTAAATTATACAGCCACATGCCAATACATAAACCAAAAGCACCGATCATGCCTAAAATACTTTGAATTTTAACGAAAATCAACTTGCGGATTGGTACTGAATAATAGAAAATCCCCCAAGCAAAAACGGATAACCAACCGACCAATACAAAGTGTGCGTGGATTGGGCGTAATGAATAGTTCATCTCACCACTCATAATTGATCCGATTAATACACCGATAAAGCCCGAAATAGCAGCAAAGCGAATTAAAAGTAATGCCCATTTTCGTTGTTGTTGCAAAAAAAATCCCCCCTCTATTTGTTCAAACACCACTATAGAGGAATAATATAACATTTCTATAAACTTTCTCTAATTAATTATGAATCTAGCAAATCGAACACTTTATGCTGCTGGAAATCTGTAATAATTTCTTTTGGTAATAATTTGTAAAGTTCATCTTTTGTCGCCCACAAATAGTTGAGGTGTTCATCGGATAAAGTGATTTGCTCCTCTTCTGTATCGCATAAAAACGTGAGCAGGACAATTTGACGTGTTTTACTCGTGTGGAATGTTGTGGAAAACAGCTGATTTTTTACAGTGATATTCAATCCAACTTCTTCTAAAAACTCCCTCATAAGTGCTTCTTTAAATGATTCACCAAACTGCAGGTTTCCACCGACTGTCTCCCATGTGCCTGCCCCAACCGTTTCAATTTGTGAACGCTGAACGATCAGTATTTTATTATTTTTAACAAGAACTCCTTTTACAACTACCTTAATTTCATTCATTTTGATTTCCTCGATTCAGTATAAAATTAATGAAAATAGAATGGAATTTTTTGTTTTCCAAGCTTAATAATAACAAAAAGGAAAAGAGAAATAGAAGTAAATGAATATTTTATGGATGTTTTCACGAACTATGAATTAAAATATATAAAAAATGTTCGGAAATAGCTTGTAATTTGAAAATTGAAATGATATATTACAAACGTAAATTAAATACGTCGTCGTATAATGTCGGGAATAAGGCCCGTAAGTTTCTACCGAATCACCGTAAATGATTCGACTACGATTTATAAATAAGTAATCTCACTTCTATAATAAGAGTGGAATATGCTTATTTTCCTTAAATCGTGGACATGCGGCATTTATGCTTTGCGTGTCTTTTTTGTTTTTAAGGTTAAGTGTTCTTTAGATGTTGAAGACGACAACACGGAGGAAAGTTTTATTATGAAAAAGTATTTCGAGTTCGATAAACTTGGAACTAATTATCGCCGGGAGATTTTGGGTGGTTTTACAACATTCTTGGCAATGGCTTACATTTTAGTAGTAAACCCTAGCATTTTAACGCTATCGGATATTGAAGGTTTACCAGACGCACTACGCATGGATTACGGTGCGGTATTTGTGGCAACAGCTGTTTCAGCAGCAATTGGATGTTTCATCATGGGGATTGTTGCAAGGTACCCATTAGCTTTAGCGCCAGGTCTTGGCTTGAACGCATTCTTTGCTTACACGGTTGTCTTAACAAACGGAAGCCCTTGGCAACATGCTTTGGCTGCGGTTTTTGTATCAGGTGTATTCTTCTTACTTTTAACGATTACAGGATTACGTGAAAAATTAATCAACGCTATTCCAATGGAACTTAAAATTGCCGTTGGTGCTGGTATCGGATTATTCGTATCGTTCATCGGTTTAAAAAATGCTGGTATTATCGTTGCGAGTGATGCAACAGTTGTCGGTTTAGGTAACTTACATGATGGTGAAGTTTTATTAGCGATTTTTGGTATTCTTCTAACAGTAATTTTCCTAGTTCGCGGAATGAAAGCTGGCGTATTTATTGCCATGGCGATTACTGCAATCGTAGGTATGTTTATTGGTCTAGTGGATTTACCATCACAAGTTGTATCGGCACCACCAAGTGTTGAACCAACTTTCGGTAAACTATTCTCGGCATTCACTGATCCTGAGTTCTACTCGCTAACAATGGTATCGGTTATTCTATCATTCCTGTTCGTAGACTTCTTTGACAACGCAGGTACTTTAATGGCTGTTGCCAACCAAGCAGGATTTGTTAAAAATAATAAATTACCTCGTGCAGGTAAAGCATTAATCTCGGATTCAATCGCATCAATTTCAGGTTCGATCTTTGGTACATCAACAGTAACATCTTATGTAGAATCTTCTGCAGGGGTTGGAGCTGGCGCACGTACAGGTTTCGCTTCAATCGTTACAGGTATCTGTTTCTTATTGGCTCTATTCTTATCACCAGTATTAAGTGTTGTAACAAACGCTGTTACTGCACCGGCATTAATCGTTGTAGGTATTTTAATGGTATCTTCACTTGGACAAATCGAGTGGAATAAATTCGAAGTAGCTGTACCAGCATTCTTCACAATGTTAATGATGCCATTAACATCATCGATTGCAACAGGTCTTGCAGTAGGTTTCGTATTCTACCCGTTAACAATGGTGTTAAAAGGTAAAGCAAAAGAAGTAAGTCCGATTATGTATATTTTCGCAGTGCTCTTCCTGATTTATTTAGGTACTGTCGGTTCAATGTAAAATCATTTACCAGTCAACTATTGTTGGCTGGTTTTTTATTTTTGCAGGAAAATATAATTGGGGACTCGAATTTAATAGTAAAGGGGGGGAGTTTAATGGTTATCCAAATTGAAGAAGCAAAGGAACATCACTATATAGAAGTAAATCGATTAGTAAAGCAAGGGCATGATGATCATGTGCAAGGGGATGGTACGGTTTTTCGCGAAGTGGAGGCTGTTATGCCGAAAGAATATTATATGGAATTGCTTGAGCAAGAGCACAGTACAGTATTAGTTGCGCAGGAGGAAAGTAAAATAATAGGCTTTGCTGTCATTAGTATAGAAGGTTCTCCGGATTATCCTTCGTTAGTTCAAAGGAAGTTTGCCTACATTCATGATTTTGGTGTTGACCAGTCATCAAAACGGCAAGGGATTGGCT
>NZ_JBBOYH010000001.1:2707500-3302500 GCF_038008025.1 Solibacillus sp. FSL W7-1324 | reverse complement strand
CGTGAATTCATAGCGTGTCGAAGACAGACGCAGAGAACTGAAACATCTAAGTACCTGCAGGAACAGAAAGAAAATTCGATTCCCTGAGTAGCGGCGAGCGAAACGGGAAGAGCCCAAACCAAAGAGCTTGCTCTTTGGGGTTGTAGGACACTCTATACGGAGTTACAAAAGAATGAACTAGACGAAGCGACTTGGAAAGGTCCGCGAAACGAGGTAAAAGCCCTGTAGTCAAAAGTTCATTCCCTCCAGAGTGGATCCTGAGTACGGCGGAACACGTGAAATTCCGTCGGAATCCGGGAGGACCATCTCCCAAGGCTAAATACTACCTAGTGACCGATAGTGAACCAGTACCGTGAGGGAAAGGTGAAAAGCACCCCGGAAGGGGAGTGAAATAGATCCTGAAACCGTGTGCCTACAAGTAGTTAGAGCCCGTTAATGGGTGATAGCGTGCCTTTTGTAGAATGAACCGGCGAGTTACGATTACGTGCGAGGTTAAGTTGAGAAGACGGAGCCGCAGCGAAAGCGAGTCTGAATAGGGCGAATTAGTACGTGGTCGTAGACCCGAAACCAGGTGATCTACCCATGTCCAGGGTGAAGGTGAGGTAACACTCACTGGAGGCCCGAACCCACGCACGTTGAAAAGTGCGGGGATGAGGTGTGGGTAGCGGAGAAATTCCAATCGAACCTGGAGATAGCTGGTTCTCTCCGAAATAGCTTTAGGGCTAGCCTCGTGATTGAGAATACCGGAGGTAGAGCACTGTTTGGACTAGGGGGGCATCTCGCTTTACCGAATTCAGACAAACTCCGAATGCCGGATATTTATACACGGGAGTCAGACTGCGAGTGATAAGATCCGTAGTCAAGAGGGAAACAGCCCAGACCACCAGCTAAGGTCCCCAAGTAATCGTTAAGTGGAAAAGGATGTGGCGTTGCTTAGACAACCAGGATGTTGGCTTAGAAGCAGCCATCATTTAAAGAGTGCGTAATAGCTCACTGGTCGAGTGACGCTGCGCCGAAAATGTATCGGGGCTAAACGATTCACCGAAGCTGTGGATGCATACTTTGAGTATGCGTGGTAGGAGAGCGTTCTAACAGCGTTGAAGTCAGACCGGAAGGACTGGTGGAGCGGTTAGAAGTGAGAATGCCGGTATGAGTAGCGAAACATGGGTGAGAATCCCATGCACCGTATGACTAAGGTTTCCTGAGGAAGGCTCGTCCGCTCAGGGTTAGTCGGGACCTAAGCCGAGGCCGATAGGCGTAGGCGATGGACAACAGGTTGATATTCCTGTACCACCTCCTCACCGTTTGAGAAATGGGGGGACGCAGTAGGATAGGGTAAGCACGCCGTTGGTTGCGCGTGTTCAAGCAGTAAGGCGTGTATGTAGGCAAATCCGCATACTTTAACGTTGAGCTGTGATGACGAGCTCGTATGAGCGAAGTTCCTGATTTCACACTGCCAAGAAAAGCCTCTATCGAGGTGAGAGGTGCCCGTACCGCAAACCGACACAGGTAGTCGAGGAGAGAATCCTAAGGTGTGCGAGAGAACTCTCGTTAAGGAACTCGGCAAAATGACCCCGTAACTTCGGGAGAAGGGGTGCTTCTTTGGGTGCATAGCCTAGAGAAGCCGCAGTGAATAGGCCCAGGCGACTGTTTAGCAAAAACACAGGTCTCTGCAAAACCGTAAGGTGACGTATAGGGGCTGACGCCTGCCCGGTGCTGGAAGGTTAAGAGGAGCGGTTAGCGCAAGCGAAGCTGTGAATTGAAGCCCCAGTAAACGGCGGCCGTAACTATAACGGTCCTAAGGTAGCGAAATTCCTTGTCGGGTAAGTTCCGACCCGCACGAAAGGCGTAACGATCTGGGCACTGTCTCAACGAGAGACTCGGTGAAATTATAGTACCTGTGAAGATGCAGGTTACCCGCGACAGGACGGAAAGACCCCGTGGAGCTTTACTGTAGCCTGATATTGAATTTTGGTACAACTTGTACAGGATAGGTAGGAGCCAGAGATCTCGGAGCGCCAGCTTCGAAGGAGGCGTCGGTGGGATACTACCCTGGTTGTATTGAACTTCTAACCCATGCCCCTTAGCGGGGTAGGAGACAGTGTCAGGCGGACAGTTTGACTGGGGCGGTCGCCTCCTAAAGAGTAACGGAGGCGCCCAAAGGTTCCCTCAGAATGGTTGGAAATCATTCGTAGAGTGTAAAGGCATAAGGGAGCTTGACTGCGAGACCTACAAGTCGAGCAGGGTCGAAAGACGGGCTTAGTGATCCGGTGGTTCCGCATGGAAGGGCCATCGCTCAACGGATAAAAGCTACCCCGGGGATAACAGGCTTATCTCCCCCAAGAGTCCACATCGACGGGGAGGTTTGGCACCTCGATGTCGGCTCATCGCATCCTGGGGCTGTAGTCGGTCCCAAGGGTTGGGCTGTTCGCCCATTAAAGCGGTACGCGAGCTGGGTTCAGAACGTCGTGAGACAGTTCGGTCCCTATCCGTCGTGGGCGTAGGAAATTTGAGAGGAGCTGTCCTTAGTACGAGAGGACCGGGATGGACATACCGCTGGTGTACCAGTTGTCTTGCCAAAGGCATCGCTGGGTAGCTATGTATGGACGGGATAAGTGCTGAAAGCATCTAAGCATGAAGCCCCCCTCAAGATGAGATTTCCCATTACGCAAGTAAGTAAGACCCCTGAAAGACGATCAGGTAGATAGGTTCGAGGTGGAAGTGCGGTGACGCATGCAGCTGACGAATACTAATCGGTCGAGGACTTAACCACATTTTATTGCACAAACTCAATGAAACGTTTATCCAGTTTTGAAAGAATGAAAATTCTTTTTAAGGGTTTCAAGACACAAGCTAGTCGAGGAAACGACTGAGTGATTGAAGGAGCGTACTCAAGTACGTGACTGAAAGAACGAAGGAAGTTGACGAAGGATAGCGCCGTGGATTGGAAAGCCGTAATAGTGAAGTGATGATGGCAAAGAGGTCACACCCGTTCCCATACCGAACACGGAAGTTAAGCTCTTTAGCGCCGATGGTAGTTGGGGGCTTCCCCCTGTGAGAGTAGGACGTCGCTTCGCACACGCAAAACCACTGAGGAATCAGTGGTTTTTTTGTTATTCTAAAGATATATATAGGCAAATTATTTTCTAACCATCGTCATAAATTTTGTAACATCATTGCTAAATTCATTTTCTTTAACAAAACCAAGCTTTTTATAAAGGCGAATGGCTCTTTCATTAAACATTGCTACGGTCAGTCTCAGTGGTTTACTTGGAGTATTATCCTCAATGAATTTTATAACACAACTACAAAACTCATACCCCTTGCCTTGACCCACCAGATTTGGATGCATTCCAACCCCCATATCAATAAAATCCTCTTTATAAACATTAAGCTTATTTTCGCTAGGTACTCGAGCGCTTTCTCCAGTACAGAAAAACCCCATTACCTCATTATTTTTATTAACTGTGTAGTAGGAACCTTCCATTAATTCCTCTAAAGCTTCCACTGTCTGTTCATTATTATAAAAATTGTAAGGCTCTTCATATGTCCAACCGAGAATTGCAGTGGCCATCTCATAGTTCATCTTTTCAAAAAAGGCTTCCATTTCTTTATGACACCTCTTTTATTGTAATACGTTAATATTAACATAAATATCCATTTTATAATGGCCGCCTTTACAGACAAAGGGAACTTTGGCTATCTTTTAACAGGAGGTACAAAGTAAGATTAAATATAAAGGATTTATAAAGTTATAATGATCGGAAAAATTACTTGCTATAGTGATCGTAGGAGGCGTACTTGATGGCACAACAAATTCTTTTAGTGGAAGATGACCGCGAAATTGCGCGCATTATTAAAGACACGTTAATAAAGGAAGGCTATGCAGTAACATGGGCAACGACAGGAATTGAAGGGCTGGAGGATTTTTCTTCCGGAAACTATGATTTAATACTTGTTGATTGGATGATGCCTGAAATGGATGGGTTATCTATGATTGAACATATTCGAATGCAAAGCGATGTCCCAATCATAATGATCAGTGCAAAAAGCAATGAAACGGATAAAGTTACAGGGTTACAAGATGCCGATGATTATTTGGCAAAGCCGTTTTCTTTAGAAGAATTAAAAGCGCGTGTTCGGTCTCAATTAAGGCGATGGCAGCGATATAATAAAGTTTTTGTAACAGAAGAAACAATTTCATATGCACAAGGATTAAAAATCGATTGGCTAAAAGAACGTGTTTATATTGAAGAAGCTGAAGTTAATTTGACGCAAAAAGAGTTTGCGTTACTGAAAGTATTGGCAAAAAATCCATTCGAGCTATTTACAAAGGAAGCGTTGTATACCCATGTATGGCATCAAGTGGAGCTGGACCAGACACATACGGTTACTGTGCACATTAAAGCATTGCGCGAGAAGCTGAACGATCCTGTCAAATCACCTAACTATATACAGACTGTATGGGGAAAGGGCTACCGATTTATAGGTGAACAAATATGAAGATTAAATCATGGCTTCTACTGACGTATTTGCTTGTCATGATATTGCCGTTGCTTGCATTGTATGGTCTTTATGTAACGATTAACGCGTACTACCAAGATAAAAACGTTGATGAATATTTAGAAAAGTGGGCAGTTGTGACGGATTTAAAAGACCAGTTGGATCATCCATCGCTTTACAATATGAATGCGAATTATAAAGGAATCGAGAAGCTGACTTCCGATCAGTTGATGATTACATTATATAGTCCAAATGGGAAGATCTATTATTCTTCAAATTTAATTAATCCTTTCAGCAGCTTTGAGTCGAAAAGTTACGTTTATAAAAATCTGTATGAGTTTGAACAAAACTATAAGACATTTATTTATAAAGAACCTGTTTATGAAGACGGGAAAATAAAAGGTATATATAAAATTACGCTCGTTCGTTCTGAATGGCTGGAACAAGTAAATACAAAATCACTATTTGTCATTATTAGTTTAATCATAGTAATGCTGCTCCTATACGCGGCGGTTGTCTATTTGCTGAACAGACGCCTCAATAAGCCGGCAAAACGCCTAATGGAACAAATGCATGCTTTTGCCAAGGATGAAGAAACTAATCCGCTGCCAGTAACAAAGGATGAAATCGGGAAATTAACCGAGAGCTTTCAATTAATGCAACAGGAAATAACTGCGACCCGAAAAAAGCTTGCAGTGGAACAGCAGCAAAAGGAATTTATGATTGCGAGTCTGTCACATGACTTGAAAACGCCTCTTACATCAATTCAAGCATATGCAGAAAGTTTACGGCACGGGAGCCATTCTGAAAAGGAACAGCACGAGTATTTGCAGGTCATTCAGTCCAAAGCCGACTATATGAAGCAGTTGCTTGATGACTTAATGATGTTGACATTATTGCAGTCCCCGACCTATGAATTGGAACTAGTAAAGGTCGATGGTGAAGAGTTTTTTGAAATGCTGCTTAGTGATTATGAACAGATCAGCAGAGAAAAAGGGTTCGAAGCGAAAACAACAGTCAATGTAGAAGGAAGTTATTTTGTAAATCCGAAGCAACTGATGCGTGTTGTCGACAATGTTGTCGCAAATGCCTGGACGTATACAAATCCTGGAGGAACAATTGATATATCGGCATTTGAATCACCGAATATTCCTTCGTGGAGTTTTGGGAATTTAGCAGAAAGCTTTACAGAAAAGGGCGTTTATATTGTTGTAAAAAACAGCAGCGCAACATTATCGGAACAGCAATGTAAAGAAATGTTTGATCCCCTGTATCAAATTGATGATTCCCGGAGCCATATTGGCGAACGGGGGGCTGGTCTCGGTTTAAGTATTGCAAAGCAAATAATGGCTAAACATGATGGAACGATTACAGCTATAGCGCAGCAAAATCAACTAGCGATTGTCATATGGCTACCATCAATTGAAGAAGAGAGGAATGGGTAAAATGAAAAAGTGGATTTATTCAGCAGCAGTAGTTTTAACGCTATCTTTGGCGGCATGCAGCAATGAGGAAAGTTATTCACCCCAGGAAATATTGAATCAGGCAATGCAGGAGACGTCTGAGCTAGATTCCTATTATGGAGAATATAAAATGATAATGGATGACGGTACGAAAATTCTTTCAAAGCAATGGGAGAAAAACGGAAAGACTCGTGTAGAAATGGTTGACTCCACAGGAGAGGAATCGATTGCAGTAAATGACGGTAAAACAGTATCTTCCTATTCAAAAACAACAAATGAAGCGATTATTTTTGAACTTGGACCGGACGTTGAAAATTCAGTACGACCAACGTTAAAAGAGCAGGCATTACGTACATTGGAACAAATAAAAAATTCCCATGACATTACGATTGGTGAAGAAGAAAAGATCGCCGGTCACGAAACATACCATTTAATCGCAAAAGCGAAAAAGAAAAATACGCTTATTGGAGATATGGAAGTATGGGTAGATAAAAAAACATGGATGACATTAAAGACGATTTCGGCAAATGGTGATATGAAATTAACTTCTGAATTCACAAAATTTGAACCAAACAGTAAAATTGATGATTCCAAATTTACGCTGGATATACCGGAAGATGCTGATGTGAAATATGAGTCTTATCAGCCAATCGAACAACTAACAGAGGAAGAAGCTGTCGAGAAGCTGGGCACATTTTTAATCTTCCCCGAATCACTTGGTTACACATTGGAAGGTATTGAAGATATGGGGATGGCAGAAACCGGAGAAATCGCTTTAACATATTCCAAAAACGGTGAGCAGCAATTTTCGCTTTCAATCTTCAAGCCAATGGAATCCATCGGTGAAGATGAAGAAATCATTGAAGTACGTGGGCAAAAAGGATCTAAAATTGATTTGGAGACTTTCAAATTACTTCAATGGGATGAAGAAGGTTTGCGCTATAATATAATTATTGAAAATCTTGATTTGACATTTGAGGAAATACTGGAGTTAACAGAACAAATGGAGTATATAAAATAAAAGTGCAGGAGCAATCATAGTAAAACTTTGATTGCTCTGTTTTATTTTCCAGTTGTGACAAATCGTTCACAAAATAAAGCTTTTCTATTAGAAAGTACTAAAAATATCGTGGTATAGTTAGAGCGATATTTTACATGTGGAAGGATGACATTTTTGGGTAAAAAGCAAGTGTGGTATGAAGTAGAAGAAAATGAAACAATCGAGCAATGCCTTGAAAGAATGAAGAAAGATGGCTATATGCCCTTTGGACGAAGAGAGGAACCGGTATTTGAAGAGGTAAATGGCGAGCCTGTTTACTTACGTCAAAAGATACAATTTAAAGGTTTATTAATAGAAGATTAACGGATGATTTGTTTAAAAGACGAACAATATCTTTTACTTTGAAAATATTGTTCGCATTTTTGCATTGATTTTATACGTAACCCTTGTTAAAATGTGTACAGGAAAAACATTTAATCCCTCATATATGCTAGAGAATATGGCTCTAGTGTCTCTACCCGGCACCGTAAATACCGGACTATGTGGGAAAGCAACTTCAGGTGTGATGAATAAAGGGTGTGGATCACAATGCAATTATCTACATATACTTTTAATGCTCAATCCTCAAGTAGATTGCTTTCTCATGCGTAGAGCGTAGAGAGCAGTTTATTTGAGGATTTTTACATTGATTTTTAACAAGTGGAGAAGATGTTTAAAGGAGCGAAATTCATGAATCCGAAAATTGGCGTTATTATGGGAAGTTCTAGCGATTGGGAAACGATGAAGCATGCTTGTGACATTTTGGACGAGCTGCAGGTACCTTATGAAAAGAAAGTCGTTTCAGCACATCGCACACCAGATTTAATGTTTGAATATGCGGAAGCGGCACGTGGACGCGGTATTCAAGTAATTATTGCAGGGGCTGGTGGAGCGGCTCATTTACCAGGTATGGTAGCAGCAAAAACGACATTACCTGTAATCGGCGTACCTGTACAGTCACGAGCATTGAACGGACTTGATTCACTACTATCGATTGTGCAGATGCCAGGTGGCGTACCTGTAGCAACTGTAGCAATCGGCAAGGCTGGAGCAACAAATGCTGGTCTCCTTGCAGCGCAAATTTTAGGAGCGTTTGATCAGGAACTTGCTGCAAAGCTTGAGGCACGACGTGAAGCGACGAAAGCGCAAGTTTTGGAAAGCACAGGTGACTTGACGTGAAGAAAATGATTTACCCTGGACAAACAATCGGTATTATCGGCGGCGGTCAGCTAGGTCGTATGATGGCTGTTGCGGCAAAGGAAGCCGGCTATAAAATCGCAGTACTGGAGCCAACGATGGATTCTCCTTGTGGACAAGTGGCAGACATACGAATCGTCGCAGCCTATGATGACGAAGCAGCATTGGAAGAGCTTGCGGAAGTTAGTGATGTCATAACATATGAGTTTGAAAACATCGATTACGATGGCTTAAAGCGATTAACACAAATGGCATATGTTCCTCAAGGTGCAGAACTTGTGCGCATTACACAAAATCGCGTTACAGAAAAGCAAATGATCGTTGATGCAGGCTGTCCGGTTGCGCCGTATATTGTCGCTTCTACATATGACGAGCTTCAAGAAAAAATCGGAGAAATCGGCTTCCCCTGTATCGTAAAAACAGCTCGGGGCGGTTATGACGGGAAAGGTCAGCAGTTATTGAAATCTGCTGAGGACTTACCTTTAGCAAAAGAGTTATTTGCACATTCACAATGCATTGCAGAAGGTTTTGTACCGTTTACGAAAGAGATTTCAGTCATCGTTCAACGCAATGGAGATGGTGAAACATACTGCTTGCCTGTTGGAGAGAACATTCATATAAACCACATTTTACATGAAACGATTGTGCCGGCCCGTATCGAAAGGTCTACAGCACAATTAGCTGAAGAAGCTGCTTTAAAAATTGCGGATTCACTACAACTGATTGGTACATTGGCAGTTGAAATGTTTGTCCTGGAAGATGGCAGTATCGTAATTAACGAATGTGCACCACGTCCGCATAACTCAGGCCATTATTCGATTGAGGCCTGCAATATTTCACAGTTTACACAGCATATTCGTGCAGTATGCGGATGGCCGCTGCGTAAACCAAAACTGTGGGCGCCATCGATTATGGTAAATGTACTTGGTCAGCATGTCGTTCCATTAACAAATTCTATATCAAAGTTCCCTGACTGGTCTGTACATTTGTACGGGAAATCGGAAGCGAAAGTTAATCGGAAAATGGGTCATGTTACAATCATGACAGATGATATCAATACAACAATACAACAAATTACAGACTCAGGTATTTGGCCGGAGTAAAAGGAGAAATTTTATGATAGAACGCTATACACGTCCAGAAATGGGTGCAATTTGGACTGAAGAAAACAAATTTAAAGCATGGCTTGAAGTAGAGATTTTAGCTTGTGAAGCTTGGGCTGAAATCGGTGAAATTCCAAAAGAAGATGTAGCAAAATTACGTGCAAATGCATCATTTGATATCGATCGTATTTATGAAATTGAGAAGGAAACGCGTCATGATGTCGTAGCTTTTACACGAGCTGTTTCGGAAACACCTGCACTTGGTGAAGAAAAGAAATGGGTGCATTACGGCTTAACTTCAACGGATGTTGTAGACACAGCACTTTCATACTTAATTAAACAGGCGAATGAAATTTTACGTAAGGATCTACATCAATTCATCGATATCCTTACTGAAAAAGCGAAAGAGCATAAATTTACAGTCATGATGGGTCGTACGCACGGTGTACATGCAGAACCGACAACATTTGGTTTAAAACTTGCTTTATGGCTTGAAGAGATGCGCCGTAACTTAGTACGTTTTGAAGAAGCTGCAAAAGTAATCGAAACAGGTAAAATGAGTGGGGCAGTAGGAACATATGCGAATATCAACCCACGTGTTGAGAGCTATGTATGTGAACATCTTGGATTGGCAGCAGCTCCGATCTCTACACAGACATTGCAGCGTGACCGTCATGCCCAGTATTTCTCTACACTGGCTTTGATTGCTACATCAATTGAAAAGTTTGCGACGGAAATCCGTGGACTGCAAAAATCCGAAACACGTGAAGTGGAAGAAGGATTTGCGAAAGGGCAAAAAGGTTCATCAGCTATGCCGCATAAGCGAAATCCGATCGGCTCTGAAAATATGACAGGTATGGCACGATTAATGCGCGGCTATATGCTGACAGCTTATGAAAATGTAGCTTTATGGCATGAACGTGATATTTCACATTCTTCAGCTGAACGCGTTATAATTCCGGATGCCACAATTACATTAAATTATATGTTAAATCGTTTCGGTAATATTTTGAAAAACTTAACTGTATTCCCTGACAATATGAAACGCAATATGGAGCGTACATTTGGCCTGATCTATTCACAGCGTATTTTACTTGCGTTAATCGACAAAGGATTATCACGCGAGGAAGCGTACGATACGGTTCAGCCATTAACAGCGCGTGCTTGGGATGAGCAAACACAATTCCGTCCGCTTGTGGAAGCTAGTGAAAAAATCACAGCGTATTTATCACCGGAAGAAATTGAGGACTGCTTTGACTACAACTACCATATTCAGAATGTTGATTTGATTTTCGAACGTTTAGGACTTAACTAACTAATCATTAATCAGGAGGAATACGTCATGAATAAAGGGCAGCTTTTATATGAAGGGAAAGCAAAACGACTTTATACAACAGAAGATACTGAAATACTTTTTGTTGAATACAAAGATAGTGCAACAGCATTTAATGGCGAGAAAAAAGCCGAGATTGCTGGCAAGGGAAATTTAAACAATCAAATTACGACATTGCTTTTCGAGAAGTTACAAGAAAACGGAATTGAATCACATTTCGTAAAAAGACTTTCAGCAAACGAACAGCTTGTACGTAAAGTCGAAATTATTCCAATCGAAGTTGTTACACGCAATATTGCTGCAGGCAGCCTGGCTAAACGTCTAGGCTTGGATGAGGGCACATTGCTTAAGCGTCCGATCGTCGAATTTTACTATAAAGATGATGCATTAGGTGATCCGATGATTACAACAGAGCATATTGAAGTGCTGGATATCGCAACACCAAAGGAAGTAGAACAGCTATATAATGCGGCACTGCATGTGAATGAAGTGCTGCGTCCAATTTTTACTGCTGTTGGTGTAACGTTAGTCGACTTCAAACTGGAATTTGGTCGTGATAAAGACGGCAATATTTTACTTGCCGATGAAATTTCTCCTGACACTTGTCGTTTATGGGACTCTAATACAAAGCAAAAACTTGATAAAGACGTATTCCGCCGTGATTTAGGCAATCTTACGGAAGTATATGAGATTATATTACAAAAACTTGGAGGCAACTAACTCATGAAGAAAGTTAAAATATATGTAACATTAAAAGAAAGCATCCTGGATCCTCAAGGTTCTGCAGTTCAAGGCTCACTGCAAAAAATCGGTTATGGTGAAGTTTCTGACGTACGTATTGGCAAGTATTTGGAAGTTACAATCGAAGATACTGACCGTGATATTGACACAATCGTAAAAGAAATGTGCGAAAAAGTATTAACGAACACGGTGATTGAAAAGTACCGTTACGAAGTTGAGGAGGCATAATACGATGAAATTTGCAGTACTCGTTTTCCCGGGGTCTAACTGTGATATCGACATGTTTCATGCGATTAAGGACGAGCTAGGTGAAGAAGTAGAATATGTTTGGCATACAGCTACAAGTCTAGACGGATTTGACGGGGCATTAGTGCCTGGCGGTTTCTCATATGGAGACTATTTACGTTGTGGCGCAATGGCAAACCAATCAAACATTATGTCAGCTTTAAAAGAATTTGCAGCACAAGGCAAACCCGTGTTAGGTGTTTGTAACGGATTCCAGATTTTAACGGAAGCTGGGCTGTTACCAGGAGCTCTTATCCGCAATAAAAACCTGAAATTCATGTGCCGTACAGTACAGCTAAAAGTTGAAAACAACCGTACATTATTTACTAATGGATATGAAGAAGGAGAAGTCATCAATATACCGATCGCACACGGTGAAGGCAACTACTACTGTGATGACGAAACATTAGCTTCTTTACAAGCGAATAATCAGATTGTCTTTACATATGAAGGTGAAAATCCGAACGGATCTTTAGCGGATATTGCTGGAATCATCAACAAAGAAGGCAATGTACTCGGAATGATGCCGCATCCTGAACGTGCTGCAAATGAAATCGTTGGTGGCGCAGATGGTCTTAAACTATTTAAATCAATTGTGAAGCAGTGGAGGGAACAGCATGTTAACAACTAATTTCGAACCAACACCAGAGCAAATTAAGGAAAAACGTCTCTATGCAGACATGGGGATGTCAGATGCGGAATTTGACTTAGCAATTGAAAAATTAGGTCGTATTCCAAACTGGACGGAAACAGGTCTTTTCTCGGTAATGTGGTCTGAGCACTGCTCTTATAAAAAATCGAAGCCAGTACTTCGTAAATTCCCGACAAAAGGTCCTCAAGTACTGCAAGGCCCTGGTGAAGGTGCCGGCATTGTTGACATCGGTGATGAACAGGCAGTTGTTTTCAAAATGGAATCCCATAACCATCCATCTGCAATTGAACCATACCAAGGTGCTGCAACAGGTGTAGGGGGAATTATCCGTGACGTTTTCTCTATGGGTGCCCGCCCGATTGCGATGCTGAACTCTTTACGTTTTGGAGAATTAAAATCAGCGCGCGGCAAATATTTATTTGAAGAAGTCGTAGCCGGTATTGCAGGGTACGGTAACTGTATCGGTATTCCGACAGTAGGCGGAGAAATTGCTTTTGATCCTTGCTATGAAGGGAATCCGCTTGTAAATGCAATGTGTGTCGGATTAATCGATCATAAGGATATTCAAAAAGGCGTTGCTGCAGGTGTTGGAAATACTGTTATGTACGTTGGTGCGAAAACAGGTCGTGACGGAATTCATGGTGCAACATTCTCATCTGAAGAATTGACAGAGGATACTGAAGAAAGTCGCTCGGCAGTACAAGTTGGTGACCCATTCATGGAAAAATTACTTCTTGAAGCTTGTCTGGAAGTTGTAAAATCAGATGCATTAGTTGGTATTCAGGATATGGGTGCAGCAGGTCTTACTTCATCTTCAGCAGAAATGGCTTCTAAAGCCGGTACGGGTGTAGAGATGAACTTGGACTTAGTTCCTCAACGTGAGACTAATATGTCAGCTTATGAAATGATGTTATCTGAATCTCAAGAACGTATGCTGATTGTTGTAAAAGCAGGCCGTGAAGATGAAATCAAAGCGATTTTCGATAAATATGATCTTGATGCAGTAGCTGTAGGGAAAGTAACAGAAGATAAAATGCTTCGTTTACTTCACAAAGGTGAAGTGGTAGCAGAAGTACCTGCAGATGCATTAGCTGAAGATGCACCGGTTTATAATATGCCGGATGCTGAGCCAGCTTACTTTGCACAATATCAGGCAATGGAAAATGCAGAACCAAAAGTAACAGATTACAAAGAAACGTTAACAGCACTTTTAAAAGCACCGACAATCGCTTCAAAAGAGTGGGTTTACGATCAGTATGACTATCAAGTACGTACGAATACAGTTGTAGCACCAGGTTCGGATGCCGCAGTATTACGTGTACGTGGTACAAATAAAGGCTTGGCGATGACGACAGACTGTAATGCTCGCTATATTTATCTTGATCCGACAACTGGCGGAAAAATTGCTGTTGCTGAAGCAGCACGTAACATCGTATGTTCTGGTGGACAACCACTTGCAATTACAGACTGCCTAAACTTCGGGAACCCGGAAAAACCGGAAATCTTCTGGCAAATTCAAAAATCAGCAGACGGTATTGCGGAAGCTTGTTTAGCACTGGACGCACCAGTAATTGGCGGTAACGTATCCATGTACAATGAGCGTTCAGGCGAAGCGGTTTACCCAACACCAACAATCGGTATGGTTGGATTAGTAAAAGATTTAGCGCATGTTACAACACAGGAAGTTAAAGCTGCCGGTGATGTTGTGTACGTAATCGGTGATACAAAAACAGAATTCGGTGGTTCTGAATTACAAAAGTTAATTGAAGGCGGCATTTCAGGTAAAGCACCTTCAATCGATTTAACAGTCGAAGCGGCACGTCAACAATCGATTTTGGAAGCAATTCAGGCAGGACTAGTTCAGTCAGCGCATGATGTTTCTGAAGGTGGAGTTGCGGTTGCATTGGCGGAGAAAACATTCGCTGCAAAAGGTTTAGGTTTAGACGTAGCATTAACAGGTTCTGCAACGACGGCTCTATTCTCAGAGTCACAATCACGCTTTGTAGTAACAGTGAAAGCTGAACATGCAGAAGGCTTTGAAACAATCGTAAAAGACGCACAAAAAATCGGTACAGTAACAGACGACGCGAACATTAAAATTAGCGGAGAAGCTGGTGTACTTGTTGAAGGTACTGTGGAGGAATTCCGTTCTGCCTGGAAAGGAGCAATTCCATGCTTGCTGAAATCAGAGGCTTAAATGAGGAATGCGGCGTATTTGGCATTTGGGGCAACCAAGATGCAGCGCACTTAAGTTATTACGGTTTACACGCATTACAGCATCGCGGACAGGAAGGAGCTGGTATCGTCACAACTGACGGTAATCAGCTTCAGGCTGTACGCGGCGAAGGTCTTGTAAATGACGTGTTCAATGAAGATAAATTACGTAAAGTAGTAGGGCACGCAGCAATTGCGCATGTACGATACGCAACAGCAGGCGGCAAGGGGCTGGAGAATGTTCAGCCATTGTTATTCCGTTCTTCAACTGGTTCATTGGCAATTGCCCATAATGGGAACTTGGTGAATGCTACACATTTAAAACAGTTTTTAGAGCGTTCCGGCAGCATTTTCAACTCGACGTCCGATACAGAAGTTGTTGTCCATCTTATTAAAAAATCAAAACACTCTCCATTTCGTTCAAAAGTGAAAGAAGCATTGTCTCTATTAAAAGGCGCCTTCTCTATTATTTTACTGACGAATGACCAAATGATTGTTGCGCGTGACCGAAATGGGTTGCGTCCGCTTTCACTCGGTAAGCTAGGGGATTCTTATGTAGTTGCATCTGAAACATGTGCATTTGATTTAATCGGTGCAGAATACGTACGTGAAGTGGAACCTGGGGAGTTATTGATCATTTCAAATAATGGCCTTGAAATCGACAGCTATGTTGAAAGGGACAAACGTACGATGTGCGCAATGGAATATGTATACCTTGCACGTCCTGATTCGAATATTGATGAAGTGAATATCCATATGGCACGTAAACGTATGGGGAAAGAACTTGCAAAAGAATGTGCCCATATTGAAGCGGATGTCGTTACAGGAGTTCCGGACTCATCGATTTCTGCGGCAATCGGATTTTCTGAAGCGAGTGGTATTCCATACGAGCTTGGTTTAATTAAAAACCGCTATGTTGGGCGTACTTTTATCCAGCCGACACAAGAACTTCGCGAACGCGGTGTAAAAATGAAGCTTTCACCTGTCGTACAAGTCGTAAAAGGAAAACGTGTTGTAATGGTGGATGATTCAATCGTACGCGGTACAACATCGAGACGTATTGTACGCATGCTGAAAGAAGCAGGTGCGGCAGAAGTGCATGTAGTCATTTCTTCACCGCCAATGACAGACCCTTGTTATTACGGAATCGATACATCGACACATGAAGAGCTGATTGCATCAAGCCACAGTGTGGAAGATATACGGGTAGCAATTGAAGCGGACACGCTGACATTTTTATCGCTGGAAGGTATGGTCCGTGCAACGAACCGACCGTTTGAAGATGAAAATGGCGGACTATGTGTGGCATGCTTTACAGGTAAATACCCGACAGAAATTTTCCCGGACACAGTGTTACCACATGAAAAAGACTGTTAGAAATTAAGGAGGAGCAAGTACATTATGTCAAAAGCATATGAACAGGCAGGCGTAAATATTGAGGCAGGTTATGAAGCAGTAAAACGTATGAAATCACATGTTGAGCGTACAAACCGTTTAGGTGTGATGGGAACGTTTGGCGGCTTTGGAGGCATGTTTGATTTGTCTGCACTGAACTTAAAGGAACCAGTTCTTATTTCAGGTACTGACGGTGTCGGAACGAAACTGAAGCTTGCATTTATGGTTGATAAACACGATACAATCGGAGTGGACTGTGTTGCAATGTGTGTAAATGATATCGTTGCACAGGGTGCTGAGCCACTTTACTTCCTTGATTATGTTGCGGTAGGAAAAGCCGAGCCTGCAAAAATCGAGCAGATTGTAAAAGGTGTCGCGGACGGTTGTGTACAGTCCGGTGCAGCATTAATCGGTGGAGAAACAGCTGAAATGCCGGGGCTTTACGAAGAGGATGAGTATGATTTAGCTGGTTTTGCTGTAGGTGCTTGTGAAAAATCGGACATCATTACAGGGGAAAAGATTGTGGAAGGCGACGTTTTAATCGGTCTTGCTTCTAGCGGTGTACATTCAAACGGCTATTCATTAGTACGTAAAGTTGTGTTCGCGGACAATGAAATTGCGGTTGATGCAGTAGTGGAAGGCTATGAAGACCTTGGCCCAATCGGCGAAGCGCTTCTTGTTCCTACAAAGCTTTATGCAAAACCTGTTTTAGCAGCACTTAAAGCTGCAGATGTACACGGTTGCGCACACGTAACAGGCGGGGGCTTCTATGAAAACTTGCCGCGTATGATGCCACAAGGTTTGGCAACGGAAATTGATTTAGGGTCTTGGCCAGTGCTGCGCATCTTTGAATTTTTAAAAGAAAAAGGTGCATTGGCGGATAAAGATTTATATAACGTCTTCAACATGGGAATCGGCTTTGTTATTGCAGTTCCAGCAAGTGAAGCAGATAAAGTGATCGCAGCAGTAGAAGCTGAAGGTGAAAAAGCTTACACAATCGGTCGCGTTGTAAACGGTGAAGGTGTTATTTTCAACGGCGAACATGATGGGAGCTTAGTGTAATGGGTACGAAAATTGCCGTATTCGCATCTGGAAGCGGTAGTAACTTTCAGGCCATCCAGGAAGCGATTAGTCGCGGTGAACTTAATGCGACGATCAAACTGGTAGTTACGGATAAGCCGGGTGCTTATGTTGTAACACGTGCACAAAATTTCGGTATACCTGTTACGGAGTTTGCACCGAAAACCTTTGCCGACAAGGCATCTTATGAATCAAAACTTGTTGAACTGTTAAAAGAACGAGAGATTGAATGGATTATATTAGCAGGTTATATGCGCCTAGTCGGGGAAACGCTATTATCGGCTTATGAGCATCGGATTATCAATATTCATCCGTCGCTGCTGCCATCATTTCCCGGGAAAGATGCCATTGGTCAGGCAATGACTCATGGCGTAAAAGTTACTGGTGTGACGGTTCACTATGTTGATGCGGGAATGGATACGGGAAAGATTATCTCGCAAGGAGCAGTAGATGTTGTCGATGGTAACCGTGAAGCGACAGAAGAGCGTATACATAAATTAGAACATGCGCTATACACGAAAACATTACAGCAATTATTCAACACAAATAAGTAAATTCGCATGAGCCGCTCCTGTGAGGGCATTGCTCACCGAAAAGATGAAAAAATTTACCAACGAATTCTATTATTTTAAGGATAGTTTTTTGACTGGATATTGTTGTTTGGAGTGAAGGCGGCGACTCCTGGGGGACAAGCACGACGCCTGAGACTACAGGCTCAGGCCGTGCCCCCGGAAAGCGTCCGCCGTAACGGAAAACAACATTTATAATAACAAAATTGGAGGACCTAATCGTGACGAAACGTGCACTTATTAGTGTTTCAGATAAAAATGGTATTTTAGAATTTGCAAAAGAATTAGTAGCTCTTGGCTATGAAGTACTTTCTACAGGTGGAACAAAAAGTTTATTACAACAAAACAATGTTCCGGTAACAGCAGTAGATGAAGTAACAAACTTCCCGGAAATTTTGGATGGCCGTGTAAAAACATTAAATCCGATGATCCATGGCGGTCTATTAGGTAAGTTTGATGAGCCAAGCCATGTTGCGCAAATGAACGAACATGGCATCCGCCCAATCGAAATTGTATGTGTCAACTTATATCCGTTCGTCGAAACGATTTCAAAACCGGATGTATCTTGGGATGATGCAATTGAAAACATCGATATTGGCGGTCCGACAATGCTACGTTCGGCAGCAAAAAACCATGATTATGTAACGGTAATTGTTGATGCAAATGACTATTCTGCTGTATTGGAAGAATTAAAGGCAGATGGAAAAACGACATTAACAACACGTCGTCGTTTAGCAGCAAAAGTATTCCGCCATACAGCTGCATATGATTCGTACATTTCCAATCATTTATCAAATGCAATTGGCGAAGAGTTCCCGGAAAATATGACGTTAACATATGAACTGAAGCAAACATTACGCTATGGTGAAAACCCTCACCAAAAAGCGGCATTCTATGCAAAACGTTTAGGTTCGGATTTCTCGATTGCCTATGCAACTCAATTACACGGTAAAGAATTATCGTACAACAATATCCAGGATGCAAATGCAGCATTGCAAATCGTAAAAGAATTTGAAATGCCTGCAGCGGTTGCCGTGAAACATATGAACCCTTGTGGTGTCGGTACTGGTGAAACTATCGAAGAAGCATTCAACAAGGCATACGAAGCAGATTCAACATCGATTTTCGGCGGTATCATCGCATTAAACAAAGAAGTGGACAAAGCAACTGCAGAAAAATTATCAGGTATTTTCCTTGAAATCATTATTGCGCCAAGCTTTACTGCAGAGGCATTAGAGATTTTAACGCAAAAGAAAAATATTCGCCTGTTAACAATCGACTTCACACAGGAAAAGCAGGATCAATTCAATGTTGTTGCTGTTGAAGGTGGATTACTTGTACAGGAGCCGGACCGTTTAGGCTTTAAAGATGCCAACATTCAAGTTGTGACAGACCGTGAACCGACTGAAGAAGAGTGGGAAGCATTAAAACTGGGCTGGGCAGTTGTGAAGCATGTAAAATCAAACGCCATTGTTGTTACGGATAAACAAATGACATTAGGTGTTGGTGCTGGTCAAATGAACCGTGTTGGCGCAGCGAAAATTGCCTTTGAACAAGCTGGGGAAAAAGCACAGGGCGCGGCATTGGCTTCGGATGCATTCTTCCCAATGGGCGACACAGTGGAAGCAGCGGCTAAAGCCGGTATTAAAGCGATTATTCAACCAGGCGGCTCAATTAAAGATCAGGAATCAATCGATGCAGCAAACAAGTACGGTATTGCAATGGTATTTACAGGAGTTCGTCACTTTAAACATTAATTAATAAGTTAGCAGTAGAGAAATTATTAAATTTACGTTATAATAGAATAAAGTTTCGCTAATGTTCTGGCCGGACGTTAGCAGAAGCGTTTGCAAATGCTTTATTTATTCTTCTTTCTGGCCGGGAGAGGGGTAAATAAGACGATTGGGTGATTCTTGGCCGGGTCCCCATCGTAACCTAATTTTATTAACAACTGTATCGACTTTGGCCGGGAGGTACGCTGTTAATAATAAAATAATCATTGATTGTAAGATGCACAGCACTACTTTTGGTCGGGTAGCGCAGTGTAAACGACCATTAATGAAAAACGCTCGCCTAAAATTTGGCGGGCGTTTTTTTTATCCAAATTTCTATAAAAGGGGAAGCTAATATGAACATTCTTGTAATCGGTAGTGGTGGTCGTGAACATGCGATCGCGAAGCAATTCAACAATGCACCATCTGTACAAAAGGTATTCGTAGCACCAGGAAATGACGGAATGAAGCAGGATGCACAAGTTGTTGCAATCGATGCACTGGATTTCGCAGCACTTGCACAGTTTGCAAAAGAAAATGATGTGGCTTTAACATTTGTAGGTCCCGAGCAGCCATTAGCAGAAGGAATCGTTGACTACTTCAATGAGCAGGGCTTGGTTATTTTCGGTCCAACAAAAGCGGCGGCTAAAATCGAAGGTTCGAAGTCTTATGCAAAAGAGATTATGAACAAATATAATATTCCGACGGCATCGCATGAAACATTTACAGAAGCAGATAAAGCAGTAGCTTATATTAAAGCGCAAGGTGCTCCAATTGTTATTAAAGCGGACGGGTTAGCTGCCGGAAAAGGTGTAATTGTAGCCATGACGGAACAAGAAGCAATTGAAGCGGTGGAAGATATGATCGGTAACCAGCGTTTTGGCGATTCTTCTTCACGTGTTGTTGTGGAAGAATTCCTGGATGGCGAAGAATTCAGCTTCATGAGTTTTGTACATAAAGGGCAAATTTACCCAATGGTCATTGCACAAGATCATAAGCGTGCATATGACGGTGATAGAGGACCAAATACTGGCGGAATGGGTGCTTATTCACCTGTACCGCAAATTTCTGAAGACATTGTAAAAGTAGCATACGACACAATCGTTGAGCCAACTGTAAAAGCAATGGATGCAGAAGGTGTCTCATTCACTGGTATACTGTATGCTGGCTTAATTTTAACGTCTAAAGGTCCGAAAGTCATCGAGTTTAACGCACGTTTCGGTGACCCGGAAACACAAGTTGTATTACCACGTATGGAATCTGACTTCGGTGAATTTATGATTAGCTTAATGGAAGAAAAACCATTTGATCTACAATGGAAAGATGCAGCAATGCTAGGAGTAGTAGTAGCAGCTGAAGGCTATCCAGGAGATGTCGTAAAAGGCAATGCACTTCCTAGCTTAAATGACATCGAACTACCAGTATTCCATGCAGGTACGAAGCTGGTAGATGGCCAGTTCGTCGGGAACGGAGGCCGTGTGCTACTAGTCGCAGCAGAAGCAGCGGATTTAAAGGAAGCGCAGGAAAAAGTATATGCTGAACTTGCGAAAAAAGAGTGGACGAACTTCTTCTTCCGTGGGGATATTGGGTGGAGAACGTTTAAATAAAAGAAAGGCGATACGTTTTGACGTGTCGCCTTTTCTACTCTCTCAGTTGTCTGCTAAATATCGCTTTTTTTATGTTTCTCAATTTCCATGGCGAGTAATAGTAACTTGTCATCAAATTCATCGAGTATACGTAATTTTTCATCAAGCTCTGTTTCAAAACTGGTAGCTTGAATGAATAAATTTTGGAGCTGGTTTTCAAGATTGATGCGGGTTATGGATTGTTCATCGGTTGGCGAATAATTACTATGTTCAGGCTCTTTGATTTGTGCCATTTCTTCAAGGGTAAATTGAATTTCATCATTCTTATTTTTAATATCCTTTAATAGATCGTGCTGTTGATTGATCGTTTCACTCAGAGAAATTAATTGTTCATTGTTATTGTTCATGAATGAACGCAGCAAATGATCCAGTTCTTCTACGGCCTGGATATAGTTTTCTGAACGGGCTTCAGGAATTTCGGCTTTAGCTGTTTTTTCGATTGTTTCTTTTAATTGTTTGTTTTCTTTCTGTAAGTTTTCTTTTTTTTCCACGAGTGATTCAATGGAAGAAATCAATTTTATTCTTTGCTCTTCACGTAACTGAATATTTTCATGCAGCTCACTCAGCTCTTTTTCAAAGCTTTTCCTCATCATCATTAGTTCCATTGAAAGTTCTTTTTTCTCGTTTACTAACTGACTGAGTTCCTGCTCTAGACTATTTACCATTGAATAATAGTCCATACTTTGTAGGGTGGATATCTCGTTTTGATATTTCGCGATTTCTGATTTTAAAAAGATAATAGTTTGCTGCAGTTGTAGTACGTCCTTATTTTTCACACTTTCAATATCCACATGGATCCCTCCTATCATGTCATATCTTTCAGTAAGCCTATAATCTCCTGAAATTCTTTTTCATTTTCATTAATGAGCTGATTTATTTTTTCCACAGCTTTTTTTTCATCTTCTTCATTCACAGGGGATGAAGTTTCATATTTATTGTTTGATAACAAATAGGCCAATAATAAATTAAGTGAACTTTTTTCAAGAAAAATGAAGCTATTATTATTTTCCTGAAGCTCATCTTTTATCGATGAAAAATGTTCTTTCATGAATTGCTTTAATATCTTTTCGATTGGTAGTACTTCAGATTGTTCTTGTTTATCTTCAAATTCGTTTATGTTGTTTCCTCCTGTTCCAAATGAATGACACTTAAATTAATAGGGTTTACAACAGCAACCCCATCTTGAAACTGGTCACAATAAGTAAAGCCTGTAATACTTCCAGCATAAGATTTATTTGGAGCCCATCTTATCTGGAAATTTGTAAAAGAAATGATTTCATTCGGTTCGATTGATGTTTTGCTCACTGGTTTAAGCCAGTACTCGTTTTTGTTTGGTGTTTTTGAGAATCGCAGCCATTCATTCTGCCCTGTTAGCCGTTGTTGGAGCTTTTCGTGTACATACCGGCCACTAAATGAAAAAGGGGATGATTCAGGCAACGTTATACAAATAGAAGGGTTTAGTAATGGTTCATTACCGATATTGTAAATATGATAAGAGCCTAAACATAAACTCTCCTGATCTAATTGATGGGATATATTAAAAGTGGAAGTAAAATAACTAATAACCTTGGTATTGTTGGAGTTAGGAAGTTTTCCGATGAGTTCTTTTATTTCGTGGAGATAAGTTTGGGTTTGATTTTGCAGCGCATTTAACTTTATTTCGAAAGGGTGGGAGCGTTTGGGCACTGGAAATGCCTCCTCCTTACGGTTAAATTTTATTTGCTTATGTAAGCAAAATAAAGAAAGGGTGTTTCTCCCTTTCTTTATTATATGACGATGAAGTTGGTGATAACACTGATTCATAATATTATGGGAAAACAACAGCACAGTTGTTAGGGCGAGATGCTGGTGCACAAGCAAATGGTAAATCTGCTCGTGGTTCACAGTAGTCTGCCAAAAATTCTACTGTTACTGGGAATGTTGATTGAATGCTTTGGCAAACTGCGATTGAAAGTGATAGATTCTCAAATGTAATTGTACCGTCCCCGTTGTTGAAGAATGGACCAGTTGAGCATACGAAGCAATCAAGATCTGTATATGTTACATCAACATTTGTCCCTTTAGGTGCACACATTACAACATGTTCGCAGCGTGAAATTTCAAAGCCGTTACTTGTGTAAGTTGTTCCATTCGCTAATGTGATGCAAATTGTCACAGTGAAGTTCTTTTGAATCATAAGTTGTTGTAAATAAACAGATGTTCCGTCAATCGTAAATGTACGGTTTTCACGGCTCATAATAACAACAGGGTTAACTGCTGCTGGTACTACTTGGCATGTAACTTGAGCTCCTCCGACAACTGCATCTACTGGTAAGCCAGGAAACGTGATTGGGCTTGTTGGAGTGAATTCAAAAGACATATCTTTCACAACCCAGTCATACACCTTTTCCACATTAATACAGATAAGTTCTTGTTGCGTTGGCATTTTTTCCTTCATTGTTCTTGTCACCTCCTTCTATATTTTTATCTTTCGTTTGTATTTTATGACGCTTAAATAGAAGTGCATAGGCAAAGAAATAGTTTAGCTGATGGGAATTCCAGAATTAGGCGATGTTCAGCCGTTAGTTGATCATAGCCTATTTTTGTGACTTTTTAATTAAAAACAACAGCAAAGATGAAGTGTTTGTCACATACATGAGTTAACGTCAATAAAATATGAGGAGATGCGGATTGAAAGGTGGTGAATGAAATGGAAGAATCCACAACCTATACTCTCCAGGAAATTGAAAAGTTGAAATTAAAAATCTCTGGGTACAGAAATACATTGATGACATTGAAAATGGGGACATCGTTTGAAGATTTCCAAGTAATGAAAAATGAATTCGAAGCATTAAAAAGCCAATTAACCTATATTGAAGAATTAACAAAAACGATGGAAGAAAAACAACAAACACAAACGGTTATTTATGAAGAGCAAGCGAAACAATTTGAAATGCAGATTGCTGCATTGACTAAGACGGTTGAAAAAATGGGGAAAGAAATTATTTTAATATCGAAGAAGTTAAATGGTGTAAAAGAGGAAAAGGCGGAAGCGGAAATTAAAGTGCAGCCGTTAGTAGAAGAAACTAGTGCTCCAAAGCTTGATAGTACGATGAGATATCTTCAAAACGGGACTAAGGAAAGCGCACCTGCACCTGCTTTACCAAATCAGCCTTCATATATGCAGTTGAGAAACTTAACAAATCAAGTAATCCAACTGCAAAAAGAGGAAGAAAAACCGAAAGCGGAAGAACAGATTGAATATAAAGCAGATCAAGTTGATGAACGCTATTTTAACCAGCATTATTTCCAAAAAAATTACCATCCACCACATCAAAGTGTAAGTAGGACTTCTTTAAATAAAGCTTCGCTCAAACCAACTAAATCATCAAAAGGTGATGCAGCCTTTTTACCGACTTTAAATAAAGTTTCAGACGACTCTGGGTCAGCGAATGATCCTGAAGAAACGCCTCCAGCTCTCATTAAGAACGTAACTGAAAGTAGTATCGTAAGTCCTCAACTTCTTGAAGTTGAGTCTGTTGTAATTGAAGAGTTACAAACAGTTGATTTAGATGAAACAAACGAAGGCAGTTCAATATGGGATGAAGAGCAGCTGGAAAGTATGGAATTAACGTTTGAAGAAAGTACGGATAATTCAGATTCTGGGGAAGAAAAGACAAAGAAACAATGGAATTCCTCGTTCTTTAATATTTTCCGAAAATAAATAGAAAAGCTTTTTAAAATCATCCTTTCACTAGGATGGTTTTTTTTTGCCCGAACAAGCTGTCGATTCGCCAATGCAAAAAACTAAAATACAAAATTTGATTACTAGTTAATTGCCCTTTGATTCTATTGATTGGTGAATAGAATAATTGCGAAGGAGGTGAAAAATATGTGTATGTGTTCTAAAAGTATGAACATGAGTAATTTACATCCGTGTGGATCAAATTGCGTAAACTTAGGACCTTTCAGAGCTATAAGACCTGGCTGTACACCACCAAATACAGGGTCGATCATTCCATTCTCTTCCGGTATTACACCAGCTGTTTTAACTACGCTTGCCGGGGGACTAGTTGGTACAACGAGTTTGATTGGATTCGGTACTGCGATTCCTGGAGTTACAATTGTAGGGAATACAATTGACTTGTCTGGTGTTGTTACTGAAGCATTTGCGGTTCCACGTAATGGTAGTATTACAGCAATCTCTGCATCATTCACTGCATTAGCTGCCCTTGACCTTGGTTTAGGATCGGTATCGGTTACAGCTCAAATTTACCGTGCACCTGCAGGAAGTTCAGTATTCACTGCTACAAATGCTAGAGTTACGTTGACACCACCATATGAAGGGCTTATCTCTATTGGTCAAACATCTTACGGATCAGCAAATGTGCCACCGGTTCCTGTTGCACAAGGCGACCGTTTATTAATGGTTTACTCAATTACTGGAACAGGAGTTACATTAGCTGCTGCACTGACAGGTACGGCAAGTGCTGGTATTACAATTTCATAAACGCATAAAAGTTATTACTGAAACCTATAAACCCGAAAGCGCTATATTCTTTCAATCGATATAGCGCTTTTTTAATTTATTGCTACTTTACTTACATAAAATTATTCCATATACCTTAGATCCACCTCTTAATCATTGACGGGCATCATTTCGTTCATCTGCTCTGATTTGGCCATTGCAACGACTGGGCAATATTGATAATATCCTTCCGCCACTTTCATCGAACCGGCAACAATCATCATTTTGCCAACCGTACATTGTGGTTTATGAGCGATTCTCCCGACACCGAATGCGGTCATGGCAACACCGCACATCATACGGATAAAAGCGTTTGTTTCGGAAATATTAGGGGTTAGCAATTGTCGTTCACTCCTTTTTTTAGAAAATTTCAAAATTATTTTGGAAACACTTTGCTTTATGAAAGTGCTATGTTACGATTAATTCACCAAAAGGAATATTGTAGCAATTGCCTACATAAAGCAAAATATATTGAATTAAGTATGTGTTCTTCTTTTAAATCGATACGCATTAATCTAGCTTCAGCAGCTGTTAACGACAATTGCTGAAGCTACTTGAATCGCAGCAGTATATTTTTTAGAGCTGGTATAAGCATCTTGGAAAAGTTATGAGCGTCCTTATATTATGGTGAGAAAGTTGAAAGGAGTGCAGAATATGCCGGAAATTAGTTGGAAGTTAAATAGTATTAGAGAGCAAGTTAGTATCATTGATGGGCATGCTGCTCCGAGTCTAGTTTTAAAAAATGCAAAGTACTTACATAGTATGATGAAAAGTTGGGCAACGGGAAACATCTGGATATCCAATGACCGCATCGTTTATGTAGGGAAGGAACTGCCTGCAAATATTGAAGGAACAGAGGTTGTTGATCTCGCTGGAAAAGTAGTGGTACCAGGCTATATTGAGCCGCATGTGCATCCATTCCAATTGTACAACCCTCACAGTTTCGCAGAATTTAGTGCACAGACCGGCACAACCACATTCATTTCAGACAATATGACACTTGTTTCTTTAATGAAAAATAAGAAAGCGTTTTCTTTTATGGACGAGCTTGCCAAATTGCCGTTTTCATTTTACTGGTGGAGTCGCTTTGATTCGCAAACAGAGCTTGAAAATGAAAGGGAACTATACTCAAATGCCTCAGTATTGGAATGGCTTGACCGTCATGACGTACTGCTTGGCGGAGAGCTGACAGGATGGCCTCGTCTAATGCGTGGGGATGACCAAATGCTTTACTGGATTCAGGCAGCTAAGCATAAAGGGAAAAAAATCGAAGGACATTTACCGGGAGCATCTGAAAAAACATTAGCTAAAATGCGTTTACTTGGAGTCGATGGTGATCATGAATCCATGACGATTGAAGATATTGAAGCGCGCTTGCAGCATGGTTATGCTGTTACTCTCCGCTACTCTTCTATTCGCCCGGATTTACCGCTATTATTAAAAGCGGTGGTCGATAAAGGCTACGAAATATTTGATCAGTTGATGATGACGACAGATGGATCCACACCAAGTTTCCATGAAGATGGTGTGATGGATAAATGTATTCGTGCAGCCCTTGAAGCTGGTGTGCGTCCGGTTGATGCCTATAATATGGCAAGTTATAATGTTGCGCGCTATTATAATATGACAAATCTGCACGGACTGCTTGCTACAGGGCGATATGCAAATATTAATATTTTGGCGGACGAATATTCGCCGACACCTGAAGCAGTCATATCAAAAGGCGTATGGCTTAAGAGAGACAATCATGATTTGAAAGCATTTCCGGCTGTTGACCTATCACTGTTCGGTGATTTGAAAATCGATTTTGATTTGCATGATGGAGATTTTCAATTCTCGATGCCGATTGGCGTGGAAATGGTGAATGATGTGATCACAAAGCCGTATAGTATAAAAAATCTCGGATATCATCATACATTATCTACAGCACATGATGAGAGCTATTTAATGCTTGTCGACCGCAATGGGAAATGGCGTATCAACTCGATGATCAAAGGATTTGCGACACATGTAAAAGGATTTGCTTCATCGTATTCCAATACCGGAGATATTATTTTAATCGGAAAATCGGTACAGGATATGCAGCATGCATTCCAGGAACTGAAAAAAATGAATGGCGGGATTGTACTTGTTGAAGACAATCAAATTGTAACAAGTATTCCATTAACATTGGCCGGATCTATATATGATGGGTCAGTGGAAGAAGTAATACCGCTGGAACTTGCATTAAAGAGTGCTTTGAAAAAACGTGGTTATCACCATACAGATGCAATTTATACATTGCTGTTTTTACAATCGACACATTTACCATATATTCGAATTACGACACGTGGGATTTTTGATGTCATGAAAAATAAGGTTATGCTACCTGCTGTAATGCGATAAACCGAAAAAAATGAGAGGAGTAGCACGATGAAACGCAGTATATTTTTGTTAGCGCTATTAGGCATAACCTTAACGGCAGGTTGTTCCGATAAAGAACAAACAGAGGAGCCTGTTGTAGAGATAGAAGAAACAGAGGTAGAGAAAGATATTATCGTAGCGGAGGCGGAAGAAATTTTGCCATTTGTTACACCATTTACAGGGGAACGTGTGGCAGAAGAAGTGACGATGCGCCCAATACTTGCAACGATTAATAATCATCCGCAAGCACGTCCGCAATCTGGACTTGCACAGGCGGATGTTGTATATGAAATGCTGGCGGAAGGTGATGTGACACGCTTTTTAGCACTTTACCAGTCTGAACTTCCTGAATCTATCGGACCGATTCGCAGTGCGCGATCGTACTTCGTTGATATCGCAAAAGGACTGGACGCATTTTATATTGCACACGGATACAGTCCTGAAGCGAAATCGATGCTTGAACGAAGAGTTGTCGATAATATTAATGGAATGCACTATGATGGTACTTACTTCAAGCGTTCATCATCACGGGTGGCTCCGCACAATTCCTATATTTCGGGTGAAAATGTAAAGGCCGGTGCCGAAAAAACGGGGACTTCACTACTTTATCAGAAAAAAGTGTCCTACCCATTCTATGAAGCCGAAGATAGTGTTAAAATAGGAACAACGGCTAATGAAGTATCGATGAAATATAATAATAGCGGTTCATTTAACAGTCAGTATGTTTACAATGCCGAAACGAATCAGTACAAGCGTTATTCTGCAAATGTAGAAACAATCGATTACGAAACAAATGAATCCATCGAATTAGCCAATATTTTATTTTTTGAAATGCCTCATCGAATTGTAGATAGCGCGGGGCGACGCGAGATTACAATTACAGGTGGCGGCAACGCGTATGTAGCCCAGGCTGGGACGATACGTGAAGTAAAATGGAAAAATGCAGATGGCCTGCTCGTGGCAGTTGAAGAAGATGGATCGGAAGTAAAGTTAGTTCAAGGAAAGACATGGATACATTTCGTACCAACATCTCCCGGTTTAGCGGCATCTGTTATATATTCAGAGTAGAGAGGAAATGGTGGGCACATGCAAATTGAAAAAATTCGCGGTCATCAAACAGATCAGTTATTTAAAGCTGTTCTAGAGTTAAAAGATATTGAGGAATGCTATAAATTTTTCGATGACTTGTGCACGATTAGTGAAATCCAATCATTGGCACAGCGATTTGAAGTTGCACATTTATTACGTTTGAAAAAAACGTATGAAACAATTAAAAAGGAAACTGGTGCTTCAACAGCAACAATTTCCCGTGTACGTCGTTGCTTTGATTACGGAAATGACACTTATGATGAAATGCTGGGCCGTCTTTATCCGGACGAAAAGCCATTTACGTCAAAGTAAAGAAGCGCCCAATCATAAATATATGAGCAAGCTTAAAAGACTGAGCAGATTCACCCGCTCAGTCTTTTAATATTTCATCGATTTTCGTTATACTAAGAGATGGTCAATAAAAACTAAGATAATGAAAAGTTCTATATAAAATTTTTGAGAATAGGTGGATTTATTCATGGAATATTTAAACTGGAGACATGTATTTAAACTGGACCCCGCAAAGGAAATCTCGGACGAAGCATTAGAGCAGATTTGCGAATCGGGTACGGATGTTATATTAGTTGGCGGGACAGATGATGTGACATTGGATGGCGTTTTGGATTTGCTCGTTCGCGTCCGTCGTTTTTCAGTACCGATTGCGCTTGAAATTTCAAATGTGGATAGCATTACACCGGGGTATGACTATTATTTCATTCCATCCGTATTGAATAGCCGTGATACAAAATGGGTGAAAGATCTGCACCATGAAGCGATTAAAGAATACGGCGATGTACTGATTTGGGAAGAGCTTGTAGCAGAGGGCTACTGTGTACTGAATCCGGATTGTAAAGTGGCACAGGTGACAGATGCAAAAACGGATTTGACGGTAGAAGATGTAGTGGCCTATGCACGAATGGCTGAAAATTACTTTAAATTGCCGATCTTTTATTTAGAGTACAGCGGTGCATATGGCGATATCGAAATGGTGAAAGCAACAGCTGAAGTTTTAAATGAAACAAAGCTCTTTTATGGAGGCGGCATTACGTCGGTAGAACAAGCGAAGGAAATGGCAGCACATGCCAATACTATAGTTGTTGGAAATATTATTTATGATGATTTAAAAGCGGCATTAAAAACCGTACAAGCAGTAAAAAGTGTTATATAATAGGAACAAATGTTCTTTAGATAGGAAGGTGCAATATGGAGCATATAGCAAAAAATTTAGTAGCGGGAATGAACCCACAGCAAGCTGAAGCGGTGAAAACAACGGAAGGCCCGCTTCTGATCATGGCGGGTGCCGGTTCTGGAAAAACACGGGTGCTGACTCACCGTATAGCCTATTTAGTCGTTGAGCGCGAAGTGTATCCTTCTAAAATTCTGGCCATTACGTTTACAAATAAAGCTGCCCGCGAAATGCGTGAACGAATTGACGGGATTTTAGGAAACGGAACAACGGAAAGCATGTGGGTATCTACATTCCACTCAATGTGTGTACGCATTTTGCGACGTAATATTGACCGGATCGGCTATTCGAAAAGCTTCTCAATTCTAGACAGTTCAGATCAGCTGACGGTTATAAAAAATATATTGAAACAGGATAATATCGATCCGAAAAAATATGATCCGCGAGCTATTTTAAATACAATCAGTTCGGCAAAAAACGAATGCATTACTGTGGACGGCTTTGAAGCGAATATGAATCCGCATAACCCATTCGAAAAGATTGTCGCACAAGTATATAAAGGCTATCAGAAACGATTAAGACAAAATCAAAGTCTCGATTTTGACGATTTAATTATGCTGACAATCCGTCTTTTCAATGAAGCGCCGGACGTACTTGAATTTTACCAAAACAAATTCCAGTATATTCACGTTGATGAGTATCAGGATACGAATAAATCGCAATACTTGCTCGTGCAATTACTGGCGAAGAAATTCCGAAATATTTGTGTTGTAGGGGATTCGGACCAATCGATCTATCGTTGGCGCGGTGCCGATATTTCGAATATATTATCGTTTGAAAAAGATTACAAAGAAGCAAAGGTTATTATGCTTGAGCAAAACTACCGTTCAACAAAGCGAATTTTACAAGCAGCAAACAGCGTCATTGAAAAGAATAAAGACCGCTATAAAAAAGTACTGCGAACAGAAAATCCGGAAGGCGAAAAGATCCAGCTTTATAAAGCTGGCAATGAGCAGGACGAAGCGCAGTATGTCGTACGCACGATTCAAAAACTCATGAAGGATGAAGATTACAAACTGGATGATTTTGCTATTTTATATCGTACGAATGCACAGTCACGTGTAATCGAGGATGTGCTCGTAAAATCGAATATGAACTACCAAATCGTTGGCGGTACAAAGTTCTATGACCGAAAAGAGATTAAAGATTTGCTTGCTTACTTACGTTTAATTGCAAACAATGATGATGACTTGTCGCTTGCTCGAATTATCAATGAACCTAAACGTGCGATCGGTGCGACTTCATTTGATAAAATGCTTGTTTATGCGATGGAACGCGACCGCTCAATTTTCGATGCGATGGGTGAGCTTGTATTTATGGGGCTTTCAGGGAAGGCAGCCAATTCCGCTGAAAATTTCTATAATATGATTCGTTCATTGAGCGAACGTCAGCATGAACTATCGGTAACAGAGATTGTGGAAGAAGTGCTTGAAAAATCAGGATACCGTCAAATGCTGAAAGCGGAAAAATCGATTGAAGCGGAAAGCCGACTTGAAAATATCGAAGAGTTTTTAACAGTAACCCAGGCTTTTGAAGCGCGCAGTGAAGACCAGTCATTAGTGGCATTTTTAACAGATCTTGCACTCATTGCTGATATTGATTCTTTAGATGAAGAGGAAAAAGCGAAAGGTACGATCATTTTAATGACGATGCATGCCGCAAAAGGGCTGGAATTCCCTGTTGTGTTCATTATCGGGATGGAGGAAAATATTTTCCCGCATTCACGTTCATTGGAAAGTGAAGATGAAATGGCCGAAGAACGCCGCTTAATGTATGGTATGAAACGTTTGCCAGAAATCGCTTAGGCGAAGGGATTGGCAGGGTTAGCAAGAATATTTTTGCTAACAACAACTGATATTACGACACCACGGCGGAGAACCCAAATAATCTCCGTGACAAGATGGAAGCTGATACTCCCACATGCAACACTGGTAACAGGTTGTGTGAAGTTGGGTGAAGTCGCGCTAAGTAGCCCTAACAGGTTAAGCTGAGGAAATGTTAAACATTACTGCGAAGATGGTGCGGGCTGGGCAGCTGTATATGGTTAGGATTTAGATAGCTAATGACGAACCACTGAATGTACGTCTCGTAGAGCGGGCAATAGAAATGTTGTCTAATTAACTATATTCCAAAAGATATTTATCGTACAGAGTCTGATGGATAGAACTAATGGGTTGTTCTACTTATTGATATAGTCGGGATAAAGGTGGAACCTAAGTACAGTTATATACCTAGTAATATCGGAACGTTTGAGACCCCTAACGTTTTAGTAATCGCTCGGGGATTGCAAATCGCATGAAAGAGCATGAATAGGGGAGTCAGTAGGGGCATAGTACTGTTGAAGCTTCGTAATGGAAGTGGAAGGAAGGCCCCAAGTCTAACATCAATAGTAATCGCTATCCCTTGTGGAAAGAAGGCGATACAGTTGAAAGTCAAAGAAAAGGATATTTGGCGATATGGTATTAATGATGTCGAACAAATATTATTTGAAAAAGCATTAACAAAAACACGATTTAACCACTTATGGCAATATGTCATTGATGAACAAAACATTATATGTTCAATTAAAATAATAGGTAGCAATAAAGGCAAGAAAACAGCAGGTCCAGATGGTATAACCTTTAATGACATTATGAAATTAGATATTGAAGATGTTATAAAGGAAATCAAAAATCGATTATTTGGTTCAAAACAAGGTAAAGCAAGACGTGTAATGATACCGAAAAGCAATGGGAAAATGCGACCGTTAGGCATAACAAATTTATATGACAGGATTGCACAGCAATGTGTTAGAAATATCCTTGAACCAATTCTTGAAGCACAATTTAATCCTGAAAGTTTTGGTTTTAGGAAAAATCGCAATGCCCAAGAATGTATGTCCTATATCGCAACTACTTTACAATACAACAATGAAGGACACATATACGACTGCGACTTGAAAGAATACTTTGATACAGTACAAATTGACAAAGTGTTAGATAAGTTAAAGTTAAACCATAATATACATGACTTAGCATTTTTAAAATGTATAAAACGGTTAATGTGGATTGATTTGATACAGCCAAAAGAGAAATATAACGGAATTGGATTAAGGCAAGGTACGATTTTAGGTCCGATACTCGCTAATGTAATGTTTCATGATTTTGAACTTCGACTTCATGAAATAAATGATTTTAAGCGAGACAATGGACGCCAAATTATCCAAAACCCTAATATTCATAGAAACCACGGTAGGTCATACAAACGTGGTCGTGAATTTTATTTTAACTGGTTGCAAGAACGTAGAGTAGTAAAAATCATTCGATATGCAGATGATTTTGTACTAATTAGTAAAGGGAAATACGATATATATGATGTGATTATGATGTTTGAAGATTGGTGTAAGGAAAATGGATTGGAAATAAACAAGGATAAAACCAAGTTAATAACCATTCATGGAGACACTGAACTAGAATTTCTAGGCTTTAAATATCGTAAAACGAATAGTACTAAACCAAACTCATTCATAATTTCGGTTAAAGACCAAAAGAAACTTTGGAAAGAAACGAAAAGTAGGCTTGAATGGTGTCTTTGGAAAGGTAAGTTAGATTATTTTATTGTATATATGAGAGGTATTTTTAATTACTATACAATCTGCACGAATTTAACATGGCTCATAAGTAGAATTCACTTATTGTTAATTAAGAAAATGATAAGGCGACGGGAAGTTAAAATTGATATAGTCCGTAACCCACATGTGAGCTTTATGGTCAATGGGCAACTACTTGATTTATGGGAGATGCGGCAACATAGCGTGAAAAGTACAGCTGATTACATGTATGAAGTTCACAAACTATGGGAACCGAATCAAACAAAATATAAAGCACTTGAATGGGTGAACTATTTCTTTGATAACCGAACGAAAACCGGGAAAAATAGTAGTAATATTATTTATATCCCAAGTCTACTGAACCAGCAAAAGAAAGAGCCGATTTTAGATAAAGACTATTTAGCAATGGACCCGCAAGAAATTCATATACATCATAAAATACCACGAAGTTTAGGTGGTACGGACAGTTATAATAATCTCATAATGTTAAGTAAAACTTCACATAAACTAGTCCATGATGTGAATTTAAAATTAAAAGATTTACCTGCCTATATTAACTTAAAACAATTGAACAAATATAGAAAATTATGTGGTTATGAAGTATTAAAATAATGCGAAATTGACTATTGATGGTTAGATGGAACGCCGTGTGCGGGGAAACTCGCACGCACGGTGTGGGGTGGGGGAAAAGCTGGAGATAACTTCAAAGGCTTACCTATCACCATTCGGTGCAACTCGGGCAGAACAGCGTCTTTACTTGTCTTGTGCGGGCTCCCGTACAATATTTGGCCGTACAGGCTACAATGCCCCATCACGTTTTTTACGTGAAATTGATGAAAATGTGTTAGAGCAAGTTTCAAAAGCAAATACTACATCTTATCGTGATGATTCATTACCATTTAAATCGAACCGTTATGACCGTATGCCGAAGCGTACATTAGGAAGTGTGCAGGCACCTGCTTCCCAGACATCACGTCTGAATTCAACTGGCGGCGATAAGTTTGACTGGAAAGTAGGCGACAAAGCTGCCCATGGTAAATGGGGTGTCGGTATGGTCGTAAGCGTAAAAGGTGAAGGGGATGGTATGGAACTGGATATCGCTTTCCCATCACCAACTGGAATAAAACGTCTACTAGCAAAATTTGCGCCGATTACGAAAGCTTAGGAGGAACATTGGATGAATGAAATAGAACAAAGAATTGCGGAATTGAACAAGCTTCTTCATGAGTATGGCTATGCGTATTACGTACTGGATAAACCGTTAGTTGAAGATAGTGTATATGATCAGCTTTTGCATGAGCTTATCGCATTGGAAGAAGCAAATCCGGAATTTATTTATCCTGATTCTCCTACTCAGCGTGTCGGTGGCACGGTGTTGGAAGGCTTTAAAAAGGTAACGCATGAAACAGCGATGCTCAGTTTGTCGAATGCTTTCAATGAAGAAGATTTGCGTGATTTTGACCGGAAAATCGAGCAGGCAATCGGCAAAAATTACTCATATGTATGTGAACTGAAAATTGATGGCTTAGCCATATCTTTGCGCTATGAAAACGGGGTATTTGTACAAGGCGCTACACGTGGTGACGGAACAGTAGGGGAAGACATTACAGCAAACCTGAAAACAATTCGTGCCATCCCATTGCGTTTAAAAGAACCTGTAACATTGGAAGTACGCGGTGAAGCTTATATGCCGAAAAAATCTTTTGAGAAACTGAATGAACGTCGTGCGGAAAATGGAGAAGAGCTATTTGCAAATCCTCGAAACGCGGCAGCAGGATCATTGCGTCAATTAGATCCGAAAATCGCAGCAAGCCGAAATTTATCGACATTTATTTATGCAGTCGGCGGAGACGGAGAAAGCTATGGAATCGATGGGCATTGGGAAATGCTCAAGTATTTGGAGGAGCTAGGTTTTCCATCAAATAAAGAACGCGAGTATTGCGAAACAATTGAGGACGTTTTGGCGTTTATAGAAAAGTGGACAGAAGCGCGCCCAAATTTATCATATGAAATTGATGGGATCGTCATCAAAGTAAATCGCTATGCCCATCAAGATGAGCTTGGTTTTACAGCAAAATCGCCTCGATGGGCAATTGCCTACAAATTCCCGGCAGAAGAAGTTATCACAAAATTATTGGATATTGAACTGACGGTAGGACGCACGGGTGTTATTACTCCAACAGCGATTTTAACACCGGTACTTGTTGCGGGAACTACTGTAAGCCGTGCATCATTGCACAATGAAGACCTGATCCGTGAAAAGGATATTCGAATCGATGATACCGTCATCGTACGAAAAGCAGGAGATATCATTCCGCAAATCGTCGGAGTCGTTTTAGAACAACGCCCTGATGACGCTGTACCATATAAGATGCCGACACATTGTCCTGCGTGTGATGAAGAAATTGTACGTATCGATACTGATGTAGCACTGCGTTGCGTGAATCCTCAATGTCCTGCACAAATTGCGGAAGGTGTGAAGCATTTCGTATCACGTAATGCGATGAATATCGACGGTCTTGGTGAGAAGGTAGTCGAACAGCTGCTGCGCGAAGACTATATTCAAGATGTAGCGGGATTATATGAGCTTACAGTAGAGCAGCTGATTAATCTGGAACGAATGGGACAGAAGTCGGCCACCAATTTAGTTGAAGCGCTGATTCAGTCCAAGGAAAATTCGCTGGAACGATTACTATTCGGTCTCGGTATCCGCCATGTTGGCGAAAAAGCAGCCAAGATTTTGGCGGCTCATTTTGAAACAATCGATGCACTAATGGTTGCTACAGAAGAAGAACTGAAAGATATTCATGAAATTGGCGATAAAATGGCTGAATCGATTGTAGCGTATTTTGCAAATGAGCAAGTACAACAATTAATCGAACGCCTAAAAGGATTTGGCTTAAATATGTCCTATAAAGGCAAGAAAGTTGTCGTGGAAGCAGGGGCAAATCCTTTTGCAGGAAAAACAATTGTACTGACAGGTAAATTACAGCAATTGACACGTAACGAAGCAAAGGCGAAAATAGAACAGTTAGGTGGTACGGTTGCAGGGAGTGTAAGTAAAAAAACAGACCTTGTAATTGTCGGAGAAGATGCTGGCTCGAAGCTTGAAAAAGCCCAAAGCTTAGGCATTGAAATTTGGGATGAAGTGCGCCTAATCGAACAATTAATATAGTAAAGGGGACTTGCTCTCATGAAACGTTATCGCTGGATACCTGCGATAATTGTAGCGGCGATGTTGTCAGCGTGTGCGCCAAACCTTACACCTGATACAGAACTGACGCAAGAATCAGATACAGAAAAAGCTGTGGAAACAACTATTATCCCGAACATGCAAATAAACGATAAATTTTATCGCACATTGATTCCTTATAAGGAAAGTGCAAGCCGTGGTTTAGTTGTTTCCAATATTTATACGAAGTACGATATGAAAGAAGTCGAAACAGGCTTAATGCGTATTTCGCAAAATCATTTCGATACGGAAAACTATTATTTCCAGGAAGGTCAGTATTTAGATGAGAATACATTGAAATACTGGTTAGCCCGTCCAAACCAAACGGAAGACAAAGGACCCGAGTACCAAGGTCTAAACCCATCAAGCATTGATGAGGCAACAGGCAAGGAAATGGATCCGAATGTTAAAGCGACAGAAGCACCGGTTTATTTGGCACATATTGTGGAGCAAAATTATTTAACAAAAACCGATGAGAACAAAGTAAAGCTGGCAGGTGTTTCAATAGGTCTAGCGTTAAATTCAGTTTACTATTATCAAAAAGAGCAGTATGGCGAGTTTTTTGAACAAAAAATTCCCGATGCAAAAATAGAAGCAGAAGGTAAGAAAATTGCACAGGAAGTTATCAATCGATTGCGTGCCCGTCCGGAACTGGCAGATGTTCCGATCGTCATTGGTTTATTTAAACAAGCAGAAAGAAATGCGATTGTACCAGGAACATATACTGACTATAACTTCGCGGATAAAGGGAAAACAGAATTGGGTGAGTGGAAAGCAATCGATGAAAAATACGTTACTTTCCCTATGAGTTCGCCGGATGATGTCTACCGTGATTTGAATACGAACTTCCAAAACTTCAAACAGGATGTCGACAAATACTTCTCGAACTTCACGAGTGTGTTTGCGACTGGATTTTATCAAAACAAAAAAGTTCAGAAGCTTGATATCGAAATCCCGATCCAGTTTTACGGAACAGCTGAAATTACAGGATTTACACAGTATTTGACGGGCTTAATGCTTAATCATTTACCGCTTGACCTGTATATTTCGGTAAGTATTACTTCTGTGAACGGACCGGAAGTGCTAATTATTAAAGAACCGAATGAAGATAAGCCTTTTGTTCATATTTATGAGTAAAATCTTCCGAAAAATACCATACTTTTACGAGTGTGGTATTTTCTTTTTACACAGAATTTCTACTTCACCGCGTTAATGCGTTAATTTGGCGAAAAATCGTCATAAGTGGAGGATTGTTTGCTGGATTTTTTCCTAAAGCGGAGATTTTTACAAGGAAAAATGTTATCATTATGGGCATGGTTTATGTAGAATCAGCGGGTATCCAAAACAATCACTGACTCCACATATAGCCCCGGCAGATGATACGGATTTTGCTGAGGGATATTTGATTCGATAACTTGGAGGTGTAACAAATGGCAAACATTTCAAAAGAAGAAGTAAAACACGTAGCACACTTAGCTCGCCTTGCTATTACAGAAGAGGAAGCAGAGAAATTTGCTGAACAACTAGGGAAAATTACAGATTTCGCAGAGCAATTAAATGAGTTAGATACAACAAATGTAGAACCGACTTCTCATGTTTTACCTTTAGTGAACGTACTTCGTGAGGACGTAGCAAAAGAAGGCTTACCTCTTGAAAAAGTAATGCTGAACGTAAAAGAACAAGAAGCAGGTCAAATTAAAGTACCATCAATTATGGAGTAATAGGAGGAACCACTCGCATGACAGTATTTGAGCGCACATCAGCACAATTGCAAGAGAGCTTAAAGTCGGGTGAACTGACAATTGCGGATTTAACAAAAGAAGCATTTGACCGCATTGAAAAGTTGGACGGCGATGTACAAGCTTTCTTAGCATTAAATAAAGAACAAGCAACTGCAAAAGCAGCTGAATTAGATCAAGTTCCTTTTGAGGAGCGCGGTCCATTATTCGGTATGCCGATTGGCGTAAAGGACAACATCGTAACAGAAGGATTGGAAACAACTTGTGCTTCTAAAATTCTGGAAGGCTTTATGCCAATTTACGATGCAACAATCGTAAAAAAATTACGTGATGCAGGCATGATCACAGTCGGTAAGTTGAACATGGATGAATTCGCAATGGGTTCTTCAAACGAAAACTCGGCTTATAAAACTACTAAAAACCCATGGAACCTTTCACATGTACCAGGTGGTTCTTCAGGTGCATCTGCAGCAGCGGTTGCAGCGGGTGAAGTACCATTTTCATTAGGTTCTGACACGGGTGGTTCAATCCGTCAACCAGCAGCCTACTGTGGTGTTGTAGGAATGAAACCTACATACGGTCGTGTATCTCGTTTTGGTTTAGTTGCATTCGCATCTTCTTTAGATCAAATCGGACCAATTACACGCAATGTAAAAGACAATGCGTTATTACTTGAAGCAATCTCAGGTGTAGATGAAATGGATTCTACTTCTGCAGATGTGCCGGTACCAAACTATGCGGCTGCTTTAGATGGTAATATTAAAGGCTTAAAAATTGCTGTTCCAAAAGAATTCCTAGGTGAAGGCGTTGGGGAAGCAGCGAAACAGTCAGTGCTTGATGCATTGGAAGTATTAAAAGGCTTGGGTGCTACAGTAGAAGAAGTATCTTTACCGCATTCTAAATATGCATTAGCAGCGTATTACATCCTTTCTTCATCAGAAGCATCTTCAAACCTTTCTCGTTTTGATGGTATTCGCTACGGCTACCGTTCAGAAAACGCGAAAAACTTATTGGAGCTGTACAAACAATCTCGTGCTGAAGGTTTTGGCGATGAAGTAAAACGTCGTATCATGCTTGGAACATATTCATTATCTGCTGGTACGTATGATGCTTACTACAAAAAAGCACAACAAGCACGTACTTTAATTAAAGCCGATTACGACAAAGTGTTCGAAAACTATGATGTAATCATCGGGCCAACTGCACCAACACCAGCATTCGCTATTGGTGCAAACATTGATGATCCATTGACAATGTACGCAAACGACATTTTAACAATTCCAATTAACTTAGCAGGTGTACCGGCAATTTCAGTTCCATGCGGTTTTGAGAATGGATTACCACTAGGTTTACAAATTATCGGTAAGCATTTCGATGAAGAAACACTTTACCGTGTGGCATATGCGTATGAGCAACAAACAGATTTCGCAAAACAAACTCCAGCATTATGGGAGGTAAAATAAGATGAACTTTGAAACAGTCATTGGTTTAGAGATTCACGTTGAGTTAAAAACAAACTCAAAAATCTTCTCTAGCAGTCCAAACAGTTTTGGTGCGGAACCAAACACAAATACAACAGTAATCGACCTAGGCTATCCAGGTGTTTTACCAGTATTGAATAAACAAGTAGTAGATTACGCGATGCGTGCTTCATTAGCATTAAACATGGAAATCGAACAAGAAACTAAGTTCGACCGTAAAAACTACTTCTACCCGGACAATCCGAAAGCTTACCAAATTTCACAATTTGATAAGCCAATCGGTAAAAACGGTTGGGTAGAAATCGAAATTCCAGCTAAAGGTGATACACCAGGCTACAAAAAGAAAATCGGTATTACACGTCTTCACATGGAAGAAGATGCTGGTAAATTAACACATGCTGACGGCTATTCTTTAGTGGACTTAAACCGTCAAGGTACACCACTAGTAGAAATCGTTTCTGAGCCGGATATCCGTACACCGGACGAAGCATATGCCTACCTTGAAAAAGTAAAATCGATCATCCAATATACAGGCGTTTCTGACGTACGTATGGAGGAAGGTTCACTTCGTTGTGATGCAAACATTTCAATCCGTCCATACGGTCAGGAAGAGTTCGGTACAAAAACGGAGCTTAAAAACTTAAACTCATTCAACTTTGTACGTCGTGGTTTAGAGCATGAAGAAATCCGCCAAGCAGAAGTATTAATGGCTGGTGGCGTTATTGAGCAGGAAACACGTCGTTTTGATGAGAAAACTGGTAAAACAATTCTTATGCGTGTTAAAGAAGGTACTGATGATTACCGTTACTTCCCAGAGCCGGACTTAGTGCGTCTTTCAATTTCTGATGAATGGGTAGAGCGCGTACGCAACGAAATTCCTGAATTACCGGATGCGCGTAAAGCACGCTATGTTTCTGAATTAGGTTTAAATGATTATGATGCAAACGTACTTGTAGTAAACAAGGAGATTTCAGATTTCTTTGATGCAACTGTAAATGCAGGGGCTGATGCGAAATTAACAGCTAACTGGTTAATGGGAGATATTTCTGCATACTTAAACGCTGAGCAAAAAGAGTTGAAAAATACAGCTCTAACACCTGAAAACTTGGCGGGTATGGTGAAATTAATTACGGACGGTACAATTTCTTCTAAAATCGCGAAAAAAGTATTCACTGAGTTAGTAACAAACGGTGGAGACGCAGCGAAAATCGTGAAGGAAAAAGGTTTAGTTCAAATTTCTGATCCAGAAGTAATCCGTGGTTTCGTAACAACTGTTCTTGATAATGATGCAAAATCAGTAGAAGACTTCAAAGCTGGTAAAGACCGTGCGATTAAAGCACTTCTTGGCCAAATTATGAAAGCTTCTAAAGGACAAGCAAACCCACAATTAACAAACCAAATCTTAATGGAAGAAATTAATAAACGTTAATTTTTTTCTTATAAACGGCAGTCCATTTTCTAATTGGGCTGCCGTTTTATTTCGTTATAAAAGGAATTTTCTTGAAAAATGTCAAGCATAGGCTAATAATGGGGAATGTATAAGATGTGGTAGAGGAGGGAAATGTTCATGGAAAGTACATGGTGTATTGGACCGCTTCAAATTGTCCGGGAACAGCGGATAGAGGAGAATTGTTTTGGGGTTATTGAAGGCAAAAAAATCGTCCGGTTTTGTAAAAAAGACGAATTACCTGAACAAATCGATATTGTGGAAACAAAGTCGGCATATAAAATGATGCCGGGAATGATTGATCAGCATATTCACGGGATATCCGGTGCTGATGTGATGGACGGAACGGAAAGCAGTCTGAACACAATCAGTACAGCGCTTGCGAAATTTGGAGTGACAACCTTTTTAGCAACAACGATGACGGCAGCAGAAACCCAAATCGAGCGCGTTGTAAAATCGATTGCCGATGCGAAGAACAATGTAAAAGGTGCCAAAATTGCCGGCATCCATTTAGAAGGACCTTTCATTAATCCGATTCAAAAAGGGGCACAATCCGACGAGTTTATAATAAAGCCTTCAGTAGAGATTTTCGATCATTTAAACGAGTCTTCCCAAAACGAAATTAAACTTATTACACTTGCATCAGAGTTAGATGAAGGCCATAAGCTTACGACCTATTTAAAAAATAAAGGGATTGTAGCATCGATCGGTCATTCTGATGCCAAGTATACGGAGACAAAGGCATTATTGGAACAGCAGCTTATTCAGAATGCCACTCATTTTTGCAATGGGATGAGATCTATTCATCATCGTGAGCCGGGCTTGCAGGTTGCGTTACTGCAAAGTGAATGTATGCTGGAGATTATTGCTGACGGATTTCATATTCACCCGGACATGATTCGTTTTATTTACGACACGGTTGGTGAAGACCGAATGATATTAATATCTGACAGTATGCGGGCAACCGAATTAGCTGACGGTATTTATGATTTAGGTGGACAGGAAGTTCGTGTAGAAGACGGCTTGTGTAAATTGGTTGGAAGTGATGCGCTTGCAGGAAGTACGCTCAATTTAAATAAGTCCAGAAAAAATATGAAAGAGTGGCTCGGACTTTCAGATTTGACACTGGCCAAACTGAGTTCAACAAACAGTGCAAAACTGTTAGGATTATATGAAAATAAAGGGTCAATTGAAGTCGGTAAAGATGCTGATTTTTACATCGTAAATGAAAATGAGGATGTTATATTAACTGTTTCAGAAGGAGAGATTATTTATGGAAATAATAAGCTCTAAAAAAGAGGGATGGAAATGAATTTTGTTAAAGGAGAGGCTGTGCGCCTTAACCCCCAGCTGAAAAAAAGTTTCTTTCAACTGGCAAACGATACTTTTGGGCTGGATTTCGAACAATGGGATGAGCAAGGGTATTGGAATGATACATACTGTCCCTATACATTTGAAGTAGATGGCGAAATAGTAGCGAATGTTTCTACAAGTAGCGGAACAATGATTTTGGATGGCAGGCAGTATGAAGCTGTTCAGATTGGGACTGTTATGACAAATCCAAAATTCCAAGGAAAAGGATTATCCCGTCAGCTTATGGAAAAGGTGATGGAAGATCATGTGAATGCACATATCATCTACTTATTTGCAAATAAGACAGTGCTGGACTTTTATCCGAAATTTGGTTTTGAAACGCGTATACAGTCTACTTTTACCGTGGATAAAAAGGATATTGGGCCAGTTCATACGGAAGTAAAGAAAGTGAATCTGGATGATAAGCCTACAAGAAATGTATTTTATGAAACAACGGTATTTAGAAAACCTGTCAGTCAGAAAATGAGTATGGTTCAGAATGAAAATATCGTGATGTTCCATGCATTGACGCAATACCGGGACTGCATTTACTATGTACCTAAGTTTCAGGCATTTGCCATCTTGAATGAAACTGCCGAGTATACAGAGTTAATCGACGTCATATCTAAAGAGCAGGTGGATTTACAGGAAATACTCGGTTGCTTACCTATTCGGTCTGAAAAAATCAGACTGTGCTTTACCCCGGATAATTTACAGATTCCTGTTTTGCAAGATGTGCTCATCGATGAGGGAGCAATGTTTGTTAAAAATCAAAAAGATATTATGTACCCGAATAATGTGCTTTATCCATACAGTGGTCTGGCATAAAAAATGGAGACCCGCTATACTGGTGCGGGTCTCCATTTTACGGTTACTTCAATAATTTCGATGTCATGTCCAAAAGTCGCTTTTTTGCTTGGCGGGCAATTGGTATTTCTTCCAAGTCGAATCCATGTGTACATCCTTCGTAAATATCAAATTGGACTTGTACACCGGACTGCTGTAGCTTATCTACAAATTCAGATACTTCCTCATAAAATATGTCATGCGTCCCGATAAACGTATAAATCGGCGGAAGTCCTTCAACCTTTGCATAAAAAGGCGATGCATAGGGCGGAATCTTTTCATAATCCGGTAAATAAGCATGCCAACTTTTTTTATTTTTTTCGGCATTCCACATAGCAGGTGAAGTAAATTTTTTGTGGAATGGTCTTTCCTTTATATCAAGCATCGGATACAACGGCAACACCGCCGCTATTTTTGGTCCTTTTTCATCCCGCGCTTTTAGAGCAACGGCCAATGCCAAGTTCCCACCTGCACTGCCACCGCTTACAATAATTTTCGTTCGGTCTATATTCAAATCACCTGCATGCTCACTTATCCACTCTAATAATGTATAGCCGTCGTTTAAAGCAGCAGGATAAGGCTTTTCAGGAGCGAGGCGGTATTGCGGAATGAATACTACCGCTTGGAAGTTATGTACAAAATCCGTTACATAAGGTACGCTGTCATCCGGACTGCCGAACACCATCCCTCCACCATGAAACCAAATAAAGCCCGGCATATTTTGTACTGCATTCGCCGGCTGTATACGAACGACTCGTAGATTGCCTAGCATCATTTCTTCGATTAAACAATTTTCAAGCTGGTAGTTCTGCTGGGAATAATGGACAAAAGTTCTGTTTTGGATCAGTTCCTCAAATGTACGAGAATTTTTTAATTTACGTTCAATTGTTTCGACGAGTTCAGGATGCAATCCATTCATCATGTTGCAGCCTCCGATACTTTCCGCTTTTCAATTTTACTGAAGGAACGTAGAGAGAATTTCATAACGAGCCAACTCAGTACACTCCCGGCAAATAAAGGGATTGCACCCGGCATAATATTGAAAATACCATAGATCAATAAAATACTTAACGCATTTAAAATGACCGTGAATGGTGAAGTGATCGTAAATAAAAATGCTTGTTTGATCATTGCCAAAAAAGCCAGGTCAAAATGTACATACACTGGAAAGAAGAAAAACAACGTTCCAAAAATTAAAAAGGCAATAATAAAAGTTGGTATGAGAAGGAAAGATAAGGAGTCAACCATATAAATCGCATAAAAGTCGATCGCTAAAATCAAAACGATAATATAACTAATTCCCGCATACCCATTTCCCCTAAGCCACTCGGTTTTATACACTTCCCAAAATGTTTTCGTAATTGGCTTATCAATATCAAGGTGAAACTGTCTTACTATTGTAAATAAAGCAATTGTCGCCGGAAATATACCGAAAATAAAAAGGCCAATCGCTGAGAAAAACAGCCAAAGAAAGTTTAAGTAAATAATTTTTAATAGCTTTACACCTAAACTGTAAAACCCATCCCAAAATGTCATAACAATATCCCCCTTAACTTTATTATAAAATAAAAAGTCTGAAAAATTGAGCTATTTAAATTAAGGACTTTTAATGGACTTGAGTTCCTCCTAATTTTTTTGTAGTCTGGAAAAAATAGCTATTTTGCTATTTTACACAAAGGAAAAATAAAAAGGGGGATGGGTTATGAGTAATACAATTTTTAAAAGATTAGGACTGCTCTTTTTAGTATTAGTGCTTTCTGTTGTAATGGCTGCATGCAGCGAAGATGAAACAACAACAAATGCGGATACAGATACGGATAGCGGAAGTGCTAGCACAGATACAGACTCTTCAGGATTGTCAGGCGAAATCACAGTTTGGGCGCACCCTTATACAGATGGCTCAACAGGTGAAGGGGATATGTGGAAAACATTTGCATCGGATTTTGAAGCTGAAACAGGGGTAAAAGTAAACTTCGAACAAATTCCATGGGCAAATCGTGACCAAAAAATCTTAACGGCTTTAGCAGCTGGCCAAGGTCCGGATGTATTCTATGTAATTCCTGACCAAATGCCACAATACGCAGAACAACAATTAATTTTAGATATATCTCAATATGTTACGGATGAAGAATTAAGCGGTTTTGTACCAACTGCTATCGAAGCAACAAGTTGGAAAGGTAAACAATATGGGATGCCAATTTTACAAACAGCGGAGTCTTTAATTTATAACAAAGACATTTTAACGGAATTAGGCGTAGATGAAAACAGCCTACCGACAACATGGGATGAATTCAAAGCTTTAGCAGAAAAAGCAAAAGCAGCTGGTTATTATGCATTCTCATATGCAGGTGGCGGTTCTTTAAACAACACGCTTTATCCGTTTTTATGGCAAGCTGGCGGTAATGTAATTGATGAAGATAACAATATCTTAATTAACAAGCCAGAAGCAGTTAAGTCATTTGAATTAATCAATGAAATGTATACAAAGGGCTGGATTCCGCAAGATTCAGTTACAGCGCTTGATCATGACTCGCTTTACTTAGGCGGGAAATTATTAGCTATAAACGGCTCTGGTATTTCGGTAAACCGTTTATTAGATGAGAAGCCATTTGAGTTTGTTATTGCGCCACCATTAAAAGATGCAGAGCAGTTAACTTACGGTACTGTTGGTATGTTTGTAGGTTCGGCGATTTCTAAAAATCCTGAAGCTGCAGCAGAGTTCATGAAGTACGTTACAAACACAGAAAACCAACGTACATTCAACAACATTACACAATATATCCCGACTCGTGATGAAGCGAAGGATATTTTTGATTCACAACAATATATGGCTCAATTAGCAGGCTACACAGAATTTGCGAAACCAGGTGTGATTCATCCGGAAGGACGTAATATTATGCCTTTAGTTCAAGCAGAGATTCAAGCAATGCTAGAAGGTAAACAATCTCCTCAGGAAGCTGCAGATAAAGCGGCAGAAGCAATTGATAAGTTAATTAACAAATAGTTCAAAAGGAGAGTTTGGTCGTGAAGATCAAACTCTCTCATTACTTAAAGTACAGAAAGGGTGAGGCATGTGACCTCTACAACTTCTAAACAATCATTTAGTGCACGAATCAAGAGGGAGTTAAACAAAAATTTATTAGTCTATGTCGTGCTCATTCCAGTAATCATTCATTTTCTTATCTTTCAAATCTATCCATTTGCTTTAAGTTTTTATTTAACGTTTCATGACTGGAAAATTATCGGAGACCCTGAATTTGTCGGGTTAAAACATTGGAAAAATTTATTTGATGATGAAATCGCTTGGAAAGCAATATGGAATACAGTTAAGTTTTCCATCTATTATATAGTTCCGACAATGGCACTTGGTCTAATTTTAGCAGTGATCATTAATTCGGGAGTTAAATATTCAGGATTTTTTAAAGGATTGTTCTTCCTGCCTGTAGTTACATCATTCGTAATTATCGCAGGGATTTGGGGATGGTTATTCCGCGGTACAGAAGATGGTTTTATCAACTATTTAATCGGTTTTGTCGGAATCGATCCACAGCTGTTTTTATCCAGTTCTTCGCAGGCGCTTCTTGTCCTGGCAGGATTAAGTATTTTTAAAGTAGCGGGAACGACGATGATTTACTATTATGCGGGATTACAATCCATCGACCGTCAATTGTATGAAGCGGCTCGGATTGATGGTGCAAGTCCGTGGAAAATCTTCTGGAAAGTTACATTCCCGATGTTAAAGCCGATCCATTTTTACGTAGCGATTACAACGACAATCGGGTCATTTCAGATTTTCGATTCGGCATTCCTGTTAACGAATGGCGGACCGAACTACTCGACAACGACAATCGTGTATTACTTATATCATCAAGGATTCACAAGCTTGAACTTAAGCTATGCAGCAGTTTTATCATATGTATTGTTCTTTATCATTCTTATTATTGCGTTAATCCAACGTAAATATATTGGGAAAGATCCAAATTATTATTAAGCTGGTGCGGGAAGGAGCAGATAAATGAAAAAAGTAATCTCTTATACAGCATTAGCAATATTAGCAATCATTTTTATAATGCCATTCATCATCATGGTGTTCGGTTCATTAAAAGAAGTGAAACAGGCACAGATTGATCCGCTGTTTTGGCTGCCGACCAATCCATCAATTCAAAACTATATCAACATATTCTCAAATGGGATTTTTATACGATGGATCTGGAACTCTATCGTTATAACTGTCATTCCGGTTATAACTCAAATGCTTTTTGCGGCATTGCTCGGTTATATTTTTGCGAAAAAGCAATTCTGGGGTAAAGAGGCGATTTTCTGGATTTTCATGGCCGTTATCATGATACCTCAACAGTTATTTATTATTCCCAAATATATTATGTTCGCCGATTTTGGATGGATAAATACATATTGGGCATTAATTGTACCTGAATTATGGGCAATCATGGGCGTATTTTTAGTACGACAATTTTTACAGGGAATACCGAAAGATTTGGAAGAAGCCGCCTATATTGACGGAGCGAACGATTGGCAAATCTTCTTCAAGATTATTTTACCATTATCATTCCCGGTAATTGCGACAGTAGGAACTTTTGCCTTTATTTCAAACTGGAATGACTTATTCCAGCCGTTAATTTACTTAACAAATGAAAAAATGTTCCCTGTTACAGTTGGTCTTGCCTCGATGCTTGGAAAAGAGGGGAACTTCGGTGTCGAAATGGCAGGTGCAACAATTTCATTTATCCCGACATTTTTAATCTTTATTTTCTTCCAACGTTATTTCACAGAAGGGATTACAATGTCAGGTATTAAATAGGGGGCTTCTATGAAAATAGGGATAATCGGAACGGATTCAACCCATGCAATCGCGTTCAGTGAAAGGCTGCAGAAAAAAGGTCACAAGCTATTCGCTTATCGGGGAGGCTCTGCAATTGATTTGAGCAGAAACCGGATTGAACGAATCTCTGCGGAGTTGAATGATAGTGGAATTCCTTTTATGACAACACTACAGGAACTGTCAGATATTTGCGATGCGTTTATCATTACATCGGCTGATGCATCACAACATTTCGGGCAATTTGCAGATTTGGCTGCTTTGGAAAAACCTATTTTTATCGATAAACCACTGGCACTAAATTATGAGCAGGCGAGTTCTATTGTAGAACTTGCCAATGAAAAGGGAACGCCCTTGATGAGCTGCTCGGCTTTGCGATTTGCTGATGAAATTCAATTGGCAAAATCTAAAGAGAGCATCGAGGCAGTGGATATCATCTCACCACTGCCGATGCTGCAGGAATTTGACTATTTCTATTATGGAATCCATGCAGTGGAAATGATCAGTGCGTTAAAAGGCACATCTGTCAAAGACATAGCCGTTACCTTTAATGAGCAGCAACACTTTATCACGTTCACCTTTCAGGATGGGACGGTCTCTTCAATTAGAGGGTACTTACAGCATCGTCAAAGTTTTCAATTTGTAGCACATACACAGCAGCAAAGTGAATGGTTTGAAATTGCTGAAGGCGATCTCCGATTTTATGATCGACTGATTGATATGATAGAACAATTTTTTATTGAGAAAAAAAGCCCTATTGATCAAACCGATATGTTGCAAACAATAAAGCTGCTGGAACGAATAACGAATATTGCCGGAGCTCACTGATTCTTTATATCTTCTAAAAACTGAATATAATAGATGCGTTTAGGACGACCGCGGTGGGCTACCTTTTCCTCGCCGATAATATCGACAAGCCCCGCATCCAGCCACTTTAACAGGATGCGATTGGCGCTGCGTAAAGTAATGTTCAATGTTTGGGCAAGTTCTTCAGCCGTATAAATAAACTTTTGATGTTTCATAATACGGCCCATTAATTTGGATATATACGAAGCAGACATCCCGGCTTTTTCAGCCCGCTCCAATAACTTCACATCTGTTATGACTAGCGGGTACTGTTCATAGTTAATAAAAACGGTCGTATCAATCGGACCGATCACACTATTATCTTCTCGCACGATATAGCATAGGTTTGGTCCATTTTCATTTGCCTGGTAGAGAGCCTGTTTGGCATGACGGCCGGAATCATTTGCATTGATTCCAAAGCCGATACCGATTGTGCAATTGATTTTCAGCTCTTCTTTGAAACGGGAAAGCAGCGGCAAATGCTTGTAACCTAATGTTTCACGCTCAAATTGCCCACGGGTCGTAATAAAACTGTATTGCAGCGGATTCAGCATAATTAAATGACCATCCATTTGCTGCGTGAACTGCTTTAGTATTTGCTCCACTTTCGACTGATCCTGGTTGGCAATCGCTTCAAATTGAATCAAACCGTATACGATTTGGCTTTCCTTGTTTTGTCGCCCTTTAGAAGCCAATAAGACCCGCTCAAAAGCGACGATCAGTTCCTGCTTTGTTGGAATTAAATAGCGACATTCGATATTACGTTCACTTAATGATTCATAGACAGAGGCAATTGTGGTAACCGGGAAATAGCCTTGTTCAGCATGCTTTATATGATTTTCCAGTATGGCATCAACCGTTTCACCTTCAGAAAACACATAGTCAATTTTATGGTGCAACTGATGTGTAATCGACAATATGGTGCTTTGTTGCAGCAGGTCAAAACAATACTGTTTCTGTTCATTCTGTATTTTATGGGTTAACAGCAATTCGTATATCTGAAGCGCTCTGCTATTAATTTGATAAAGCTGCAAAGATGAATCATAGAATTTCAACTGCTGAAAAATATAAGGATCTGCAGCGACAAGCATTTCATATTCATAGATGAACCGCTGTAACTCGTCCGTCATTATAAAGTCCTGTGTTAAATAATAATGTGGTTGGATATTAGGGAATCCACGTAATGCTTCTTTAATTGTATCCTGCAAAATTTCAGGGACAATAATTCCTATTAAACTTTGCGAGGTATACGGAATGGCCTTATTCATTATGTCTGTGCCTCCAAAAATCCATATTAATATAATTTTACAGAAAGATTTAAGAATATTCAATTTATAAAGGGGTGACCACTATGCAAACGGTACAACAATTAGAAGAATTCATGACAAAACCATCCGAAGCATTAGTAGAGGATATTAAAAAAATAGATGGTGACATTTTGATTTTAGGAATTGCAGGGAAGATGGGGCCTACTTTAGCGAAGATGGCGAAACGTGCTGCTGAAGAGGCGGGAATCGAGAAACGGATTATCGGTGTTGCTCGATTTTCAAATAAAGAAATGAAAGAAGAGCTGGAATCCGCGGGGATTGAAACCATTACATGTGATTTACTGGATGAAGCGCAGCTTGCGCAGTTGCCGGATATTCCGAATATCATTTTCATGGCGGGCAATAAGTTCGGCACAGTTAATAACGAACACTTCACATGGGCGATGAATACATACGTACCAGGTCGTGTAGCAGATAAATTCAAAAACTCAAATATCGTCGTATTTTCTTCAGGCAATATTTATCCATTTACACCTGTAGCAGCAGGGAATTGCGGAGAAGATGTAACGCCGGTACCTGTTGGTGAATATGCCATGTCCACATTGGGAAGAGAACGTATTTTTACGAATTTCTCCAATCGTTTTCAGACAAAAATGCTTATGTTCCGATTAAATTATGCGATTGATTTACGATACGGGGTTTTATTGGAAATTGCCAAATCTGTTTACAATAATGAGCCGGTTGATGTCACGATGGGGAGTGTCAATGTCATCTGGCAAGGGGATGCAAACGAATACGCAATTCGCTCGCTCTTACATTGTGATTCACCTGTAAAAATTCTGAATGTCACAGGACCGGAGACGTTATCTGTTCGCTGGCTGGCGAAGGAGTTTGCGAAACGCTTTAATAAGGAAGCTATAATTATAGGGGTCGAACAGGAAACAGCATTATTAAATACAGCGGCCCATGCCCATAAATTATTTGGCTATCCTCGTGTATCCATTGAGCAAATGCTTGATATGGTTGCAAATTGGGTGGAATTAGATGGTGCCACATTAAATAAACCAACGCATTTCCAAGAACGGAAAGGGGCGTTTTAAATGAATGAAGCGGTAAAAAAAGCGTTGTTTGACGGTGCATTTATTCCGGCACATCCATTAGCGTTAAACGAAGACAAATCATTGGATGAAGTAAGTCAGCGTGCATTGACGAGATATTATATTGATGCGGGTGTCGGAGGCTTGGCAGTTGGTGTTCATACGACACAATTTGAGATCCGCGATCCCCAATTCAACTTGTATGAACGTGTTCTTTCAATTGCAATTGATGAAATGAAGAAGGCGCATGTACCGGAATCCTTCATTAAAATAGGTGGTGTTTGCGGTCCGGTAGAGCAGGCGAAACAAGAAGCGACAATTTTAAAAACGCTTGGTTATGATCTAGCTTTACTAAGTATGGGGGGACTGCAGCATTTGTCGGAGGCGCAGCTATTGGAGCGTACGAAAGAAATTGCCAAAATCATTCCGGTAGTTGGCTTCTATTTACAGCCATCAGTTGGCGGGCGTGTATTCACTTATGAATTTTGGCGGGAATTTGCCAATATAGAAAATGTATATGCGATTAAAATGGCACCATTTAACCGTTATCAAACATTAGATGTAGTTCGTGCAGTATGCAATAGCGACCGCCGGGATGAAATCGCTCTTTATACAGGGAATGACGATAATATTGTCATTGATCTATTAACTGAATATGCATTTACGATTAATGGTGAAACCGTTAAAAAGAAAGTAGTAGGCGGGCTGTTAGGGCATTGGTCGGTATGGGCGAAAACTGCCGTTCAATATTTTGAAGAGATTAAGATCATTAGAGAAAAAGAGCAAATTGATGCAAGCTGGTTAACAAGAGCCATTGAAGTGACAGATGCGAATGCGGCTTTCTTTGACCCGGCACATTCCTTTAAAGGAAGCATTGCAGGAATTAATGAAGTATTGACAAGACAAGGATTGCTGAAAGGAAACTGGTGTTTGGCAGATCATGAAGTATTAAGTGAAGGCCAAGCTGATGAAATTACGCGTGTCTATAACATGTATCCGCATTTGAATGATGATGCATTTGTTAAACAAAATTTAGCAAAGTGGAAATCAGGTGAAAAGAGTGAAAGCTTTACAAGCACATGATGGTGTCGTGAAAATAGCTGTGATTGATCAACCGGAGCTTTTTGAAACGGGAGTATTAATAGAAACCTATTATACTGCTGTATCGCCAGGGACTGAAAGGTTATTAATTGAGGGAAGCAAACAAGGTGTACGTCAGCTTGGATATAGCGCTGTTGGGAAAGTGAAGGAAGTTGGGGATAATGTCACAACTGTTCAAGTAGGCGATATTGTTGCCTGCTACGGTGCCCCTTATGTCGGGCATATGGAGCAGCTTGTTGTACCGGAAACATTAGTAGCGAAATGCTCTGCCGACGTATTGCCAAAGCATGCGGCATTTGCAGCACACGGTACGATTGCTATTCACGCGATACGCCAAGGACAGCTGCAGTTTGGTGAAACGGTCGTGGTAATCGGATTAGGTGTACTTGGCCAAATGATTGCAAAGATCTGTGCAGCAGCAAGTTATGACGTCATCTGCTATGAACCTAATGAAAAAAGAGCTGAAATGCTGAAAGGTACATCAGGCATTGAAATTTTTTCGGATTTAAATGAAATGGAACAGCATATTTTGGATTATACAAAAGGGCATGGTGTAGATGCTGTTCTGCTATGTGCTGGAGGCAAACATTCTGAAACTACCCCGCGCAGTCTTGAGTGGGTTCGGAAGCAGGGAAGAATCGTTATTGTCGGTGATGTAGAACCACAGTTTAATCGAGAACAATTATTTATAAAGGAAGCAGTCATTACGATTTCAAGAGCAGGCGGACCAGGCCGTTATGATGCCCGCTATGAAAGAGAAGCGATTGACTATCCGTATCATTATGTTCGCTGGACAGAAGGGCGAAACTTGGCGGCCTATATTCGTTTACTGGAACGAAAGGCGATCGATGTTTCTGATTTTGTGCAACTGGAAATTCCTTTTGAACATTCAGCCGGTGTGTATGACAGATTAGAGAGCAGTGAGGCATTGACCGCCATCATTGAATATTCGGGAGGGAATTAACATGTTAAAGGTTGGCGTAATTGGAGGAGGATCTATTTCCGAGTACCATTTAAAACCTTATTTTGAAAATCCCAATGTAGAGATTGTTGCGATTTGTGATAGTGATGAACGAAGACTGCATGCATTAGGCAAAAAATACTGTGTAGAGAATTTATATTTAAAAGTGAGTGAGTTTCTAGCAAACGAGGAAATTGATGCAATCAGTATTTGTACATGGAATAACTCCCATGCTGAAATTGCAATTCAGGCACTCCAAATGAACAAGCATGTTCTGCTTGAGAAGCCATTAAGTTTATCGCTTGATGAAGCTTATGCAGTCGAAGCGGCGGTAAAAGAGTCGGGTAAGATTTTACAAGTTGGTTATGTACGCCGGTTTGCAACAAATGTAGGTGTCCTTAAAAAATTTATTGATGCAGGTGAACTGGGAGAAATTTATTATGCGAAGGCTTCATGCATACGCCGATTAGGGAATCCAGGCGGCTGGTTCAGCGATATTAAAAAATCGGGCGGCGGGCCTTTAATTGATTTAGGAACGCATATGATCGATCTTTGCTGGTATTTAATGGGGAAACCAAAGCCGATTTCTGTTTCAGGTAATACGTACAAAAAATTAGGAAATCGCGCCCATATAGAAAATTTATCTTTCTATAAGGCGGCTGATTATGACGCCGAGCATAATGATGTGGAAGATCTTGCGAATGCGCTCATCCGTTTTGAAAATGGTGCTACTTTATATGTGGATGTAAGTTTTACACTACATGCTAAACAAGACGAAGTATCTGTAAAACTTTATGGTGAAAATGGCGGTGCCGAAGTAGAACCTGAACTTGCTATTGTAAAAGAGCAGCATGAAACGATTTTAAATATTACACCACAGATCGATTTGCTAAGTTTCGATTTTGCAGGTTCATTCATCAACGAGATCAATCATTTCGTGGATTGCTGTATTAATAATGTGCAGCCTATTTCTACAGTAGAAGACGGGGTTGAAGTGACAAAAATGTTGGCGGCGATTTATGAATCGGCTGCAACAAATCAAGAAATAAAATTGTAGGTGATTGTAATGAAAATCGTATTGGAAAAAGAACAGCAGCTACTTATGCACTCCCCACTGTACCGATTTACAAACGAGAACAGTGATGAGCCTAATACCGTAACAATTTTGCAACAGCCTGAAGCAGACGCCTATAAGCCATTTTCAACAGTAGAAAAACAGGGTTGGATATACTTCGATTTATGGTCGTATTCATTTGCGATTCCATTACATGAAGTGTTGAAAGCACATGATACGGTTAAAGGTGTCCTTCGACTACGCAGAACGACAAATAATTTCTCGTATATAGAAGAAGATATCCTTGCTTTATCGGAATGGTTTGGAAACGTCCGGAACGTATCGGTACGCTCGAATGAAATCGGAGAAAATCATTATACGATTGTTTTGTGTGAATTCGGTGAATCGATGATGGCCCATTTAGAATACCGGACAGGTCAGGACCGGATTGAATTTGAATGGAGCAGCCATCTGCATATTGCAGAGTTTGATAGTTTACAAATGACGGGCGACAGTGACAACAACCGAAACCTGTTCAAAAATATAGATGCAGTTCATCAGTATGCGGTGAAATGGGATGAAGCCTATGATGAAAAGCTGAATGCTGTACGACTGCTCCTGCAAAGAGGTGAACTGCGATGAACATTGGCATTATGAGCTTTGCACATATTCATGCTACGAGCTATGCAACGGCAATTCAGCGTATACCGGGAACAAAACTAACCGCTATTTATGATACGGATACAAATAGAGGTATGCATGCGAGTAAACAATATGATGTGCCATTTTTTGCAGATATGAATGGGTTTTTAGCTGAGAATCTCGATGTTGTGCTAATTTGCAGTGAAAATGTATTGCATAAAGAGATGGTAATTGCGGCAGCGAAGGCAAAGAAACATATTTTATGTGAAAAACCGATTGCTACGAATATCGATGATGCAAAAGAGATGATCGATGTATGTAAAGAAAACGGTGTTCATCTGTCAATCGCGTATCCAGTACGATACAGTGCGCCGATCCGGGACTTGAAAGCGGCTATTGATGCGGGTGAACTTGGAGAAATCGTGGCAATCCGTTCTACTAACCGCGGGCAGAACCCGGGCGGATGGTTTGTCGATGAGGAGCTGGCAGGCGGTGGTGCGGTATTGGATCATACCGTCCATATGGTAGATATTATGCGCTGGTACATGAACAGCGAAGCAAAAGAAATTACCGCATTTGCGAATAACTATTTCACCGATCTTGATACCGATGATGCAGGAATCATGACAATTGTATTTGATAATGGAGTGGTTGCCTCACATGATGCAAGCTGGTCAAGATTCCCGGAATTTCCGACATGGGGTGATGCGATGATTGAAGTAATCGGAACGAAAGCATCACGCAAAGTCGATGTGTTCAACGAGAAGCTTAACCTGTACGGGAAAGGCAGTAAATCACTAACACATTTATATAGCGGAAATGATACCGACTTCGATTTAATTGTCGACTTTCTAAATTCAATTCAACAACAGAAGCAACCGCTTATTTCCGGATATGACGGACTGAAATCATTAGAAATCGCGTTGGCAGCATATGAATCAAACAACAGAAAGCAAGCAGTAAAACTATAGGACAATTCTAAGGATACTCGCAGCGGGTATCCTTTTCTTTCAACAGAAGCTGCTAAGGAAAGGAATCGATGCAGATGAACAAACTAAAAAATTATAAAAATGAAATTGAACAGTTTGCATTTGAGGAACTAGAACGCTTTTATACGGGAGATAAACCAGTCGTTTTTGAACGGTTGAATACTTCTGGCACTGGTGATGAATTTGTAATTGATCACACGGAAAAAAGCTATGTGATTCGCGGGAATACAAGTCGTTCCTTATTATATGGAGTATATAAACTGATTGAAAAGGTAGAAGGGCTTGTTTTTCTGGACTTGGAGAAGGAGAAAAAAATCGGTATTCAAGGGCTGACAAATACGTATGAAGGCAAACCGAAATTCAGTCGTCGGGGGAATGTATTTGAAACAATCGATGACATCCCTTTTTTAAAGAGGATGCTCGATGCCGGAACAAAGAACGGGCTAAATGAAGTGTTCTTTACATTTTTCCTATGGGATGAAGTAAAGGAGGCGCTTTTACCGGAAATAAAAAAACGCGGGATTGATGTTACGTTAGGTGGACATAGTTTACGTTATTTATTGGCAAAGGCAAATGGAGTTAGTGTTTCCGGAAAGGTTGCTGCTGATGGGGCGGTAAATGATTTAGTTGGCGAGGAAACAGAATTTACAGCGGCCAATGCGCTAAAAAATCAGGATTTTTTACAGGATGAAAAAGCACAACAATCCGTCATCGAAGTAATTGTATCCTATTGTGAAGCAGAACCTGTTATTTCTCGAATCTCTCTTTGGCCGGAAGATGTAGGAGCAAAAGGTGAAGAAGCAAAGCTCTTTTTAACTCAATATATGGCTTTTACCGAAAAGCTTCAGCAAGCATTAGCCGCTGCAGGTCTACAAGTGAAAGTGGAGCATATCGTCTATAACGCCGGACTAAGTTGGGAAATGCTTGAGCGTAAAGAACAGCCGGTGAGCTCGGCCGATGTTTTATATGCTTATTGGGGTCGAAATTATGCACATAGTTATGAATCAGAACGTGATGAGCGTGCATGGGAAAGTCTAATGGATTGGCGCGGGTCAACTGATAAACAGATTACGGTTTTTGAGTATTACAGTGACCACTTTATGCTAAGTGAACTTTTCCCGCTATTATTTAAACGAATAGCAGCAGATATTGAAAAGTATAAAGAAGCCGGCTGTGATGGAATAGTCAATTTAGTCGTTCCGCTTCATAAAATTGCAAAGGCCCAACCGCATATGGAGCAATACGATTATCAGCAATACCAGCAATTGAATAATATTGTATTTGCACGGTCGCTATGGGAAGGTGTAGAAACTGTCCCGTATTTACTGTCACCGCCAATGCAGCAGCTAGCCGAGGAATTGGAACATATTTTTGCACAAAACAGCCAATATAATGCCGTATTTTTCCCTAGCCGTGTTGTAGAAGCCAAAAATCCGGAAGCAAAACGTGAAGTACTGGCGTTATTAAGCAAGATGGAACAGTTACTGCAAAAGGAACAAATAGAAGCACCACTTCAACAATATGTGGAGTCATTACAGCGAGTCGTTCAGACAACGAAATTACGTTGGGAGGCTTTATAAATGTGGGAAACGGTTTATTATTACCGTAAAAGAGATAAAAGACAGCAGCATTACAAGCAGGATGTTTTAATATACGGAGCGACGCCGGCAGGCATTACAGCAGCGATTACCCTGAAAAAGAAAGGATATGATGTGCGTATTGCTGAATGCAGCCGTTTTGTCGGCGGGATGACGACAAGTGGACTTGGGGCAACGGACTTAGGTGCTGAGCAGGCGATTGGCGGATTAGCAAAGCAATTTTATGATGAAATCGCACTCCACTATCGTATCGAAAAATGTGTACGTTTCGAACCACATGTAGCAGAACGTATATTCAAAACATGGTTGGATGATCATAGAATTGATGTCCAGACGGAGCAATTTATTGAATCGGCTTTACTTGAAGGCGGGCAAATCCAGCAAATTATTATGACAGACGGAACAACCTATGAAGCGAAGCAGTTTGTTGATGCCAGTTATGAAGGTGACCTGCTGGCACTTGCAGGGGTTGAATACATTGTAGGAAGAGAAGCGAGTACAGATTATAAGGAAATTTATAATGGGGTTCAATTTGGTACACAGCATCACAAGTTTGAAAGTTTTATTGATCCATATATAGAAGAAGGCAATCCGGAGAGCGGACTATTATATGGAATTTCAGATGAAGTTGTGAATGAGCAAAATGGTGCTGGGGATCACCGGATTCAAGCATATAATTTCCGGATGTGTTTATCGAAGGAACAAAAAGTGCCGCTCCCAAAACCGAATGGATATGAGCGTAATCATTATGCACTGCTGTTGCGCTATATAAAGGCAGGACATTGGGATGCGATGAAGTTACATACCCCTTTAATGAACGGAAAAACGGATTTAAATAATCATGGGGCATTTTCGACGGATTTTATCGGAATGAATTACGCATTTCCTGATGCGACTTATGAAGTAAGAGAAAGAATGTATCAGCAGCATGTAACGTATATTGCGGGGCTCCTTTACTTTTTAGCCAACGATGAAGAAGTGCCGACAGCTATTCGTGAGGAAGTTAGCCAATGGGGATTGGCGGCAGATGAGTTTACCGAAACAGGCAATTGGCCGCGCCAGCTGTATATAAGGGAAGCAAGAAGAATGATTGGCGAATATGTCATGACAGAACACAATGCACTGCAGCGAATAACTTGCGAACAACCAATTGCAATCGCATCTTTCCATATGGATTCCCATCATTGCCGGCGCGTCGTCGTCAATGGGCGAGTAATGAATGAAGGCGATATCCAAGTACCGGTAAAACCATTTACAATCGATTTGCGCTCGCTTTTACCAAAAAAGGAGCATTGTACAAACTTAATTGTTCCAGTATGCCTAAGTGCGTCACATATTGCCTATGGTTCGATTCGTATGGAACCGGTATTTATGATGCTTGGGCAAGCGGCCGGTACTGTAGCGGCAATTGCACTGCAGGAAGGAAGACCAGTTCAGGACATTCCATATGAACAAGTAAAACAACAGTTAACAGTACAAGGTCAAGTTGTTGAATGGGATGAAAGCTTTATCGATGATCCATTACGTCGCATGGAAGAAACGTTTGGAGGGAAATAGATGCTAAAGCCAGTAACGAAGGATTCTCACCAGGACATCATAGATTTATGGAATATTTGTTTGCCTGACTTTAAGTTATCGGATCGCTTGCTTGAACAAAATACATGGCAATCACCTTATGTTTTAAAAGAAGGAAGTGTGATAAAGGAAATAGACGGGAAAATTGCCGGAGTTGTTATTGCAAAAGTTTGGCACAAAACACATGAGGTTTCTTTAAATAAGGAACACGGCTGGATTCAAATGTTGCTCGTGCATCCGGATTACCGTCAGCAAAAAATTGCGACAGAGCTTTATCAACATGCAGAACAGGCCCTTCTTAATAACGGAATAAAGAAAATTCAGCTTGGCGGGGATTTAGGCCACTTATTATGTGGCATCCCGCTTAGCCAACGTACAGGAATTGCATTTGCCGAAAAGTACGGCTTTAAGAAAGTTGTGGAGAGTGTGGACTTTACCAAAACGGTAACAGAGCCATTATCACTGCCTGAAAAAAATAATGTTCAATTTGTTCTATTGGAAAAAGGGGAACAACAGCAACTCATCGATTTTATGAACAAATCTTTTCCCGGGCGTTGGACTTTTGAAGCACAGGACTATTTCGCTCACGGAGGAACAGGAAGAGATTATGTTGTTGTGAAATGGGAAGGTAAGATTGTTGGCTTCTGTCGTATAAATGACGAGCATAGTGCGTGGAAAGGGCCGAACTATAACTGGGCAGAGCAGTTTGACCGATTAGGTGGTATTGGCCCACTAGGTGTAAATGAAGATTACCGGAAATTTGGGTTAGGAAGAGCGGTTATTGAAGCTGCAGAATATTATTTGCAGCAACGAGGGAAAGAAACGTTCTTTATCGATTGGACCGATTTAATCGCTTTTTATGAAAAGCTCGGGTATACGATTTGGAAAGACTACGGAATTTTTGTAAAGCAGGTGGACTAAATGTGGATTTTAAGTGCTGATATCGGAGGAACAAAATTAGCACTTGCTTTATCGAAGCAAGAACAGCCGGAAAAACTAATAAAGCAAATGGAAGTAAAGAGTCCCCAACAGTCTGAATCTTTATTTGAGGCAATGATTTCAGGTTTTCATAAGCTTCTGGAAGGTGAAGAGGGGGAGGTTATAAAAGTAGCGGTCGGTTTACCGGGGATATTAGATATACAGCAAGGGCTTGTCGTTTTTCAGCAAAACTTGCCCTGGCGTAATTTTCCGCTCGTCCAAATGCTTGAAGAGGCATTTCCGAAAGCCGAAGTTTTTATGGAAACAGATATGATGACAGCAGCAAACGGTGAATACAAAATCCGTCATTTTGAAAAAGAGACATTCATTTATGTCACAATCAGTACAGGAATTGCATGCTGTGTCATTCATGAAGGGAAGTTTCTAAGAGGGGCCGGAATTCCCGGGGAAATCGGTTTTTCATTAACAAGCACAGGTGCCTACTTTGAAGAAGTGTGTGCTGGACCTGGATTATTGAAGAAGTTGCAGCAGGATACAAATGCAGAAGGAACCTTACAGCAATTCTTTGACCGCTATTATGAAAAGGATGAGCGTATTGTGCCGCTTATACATGAATGGCAGCAGGAAATTGCTCAGAAGATTCATAGTTTCATGCTGCTAATAGATCCGCACGTTGTGGTACTGGGCGGAGGCGTTATGAATCATCATCCGCAAATTGTGGATGAAATTTCACGCTTAGTTGATCAGTATTTCAGCTTGCCATTTTTTGAACATAAAAAAGGCAGAGTACAAGCAAGCATAAATAAAGGCAATGCAGGACTGATAGGCGCAGCGATGCTATAAAATTAAGTGGAAAGCGTCCCGGAATGGAAATCAATTTTCACGCACAGCAAAAAAAGCTATTTTTCTCTCAGAGAAAAATAGCTTTTTTGGATTATGTCCGAGTCTTTTCATCTAATTATTCACTAATCAGCGAATACGCATTTCAGTTGCCGGATCAAAGAAGTGTGCTTTCGCTAAGTTGAAGTTCAGTGAAAGCTCTTCGCCCATAGCAACATCTGCATCCGGATGTATTTTACCTACAAATTGCTGGTCATCAATTGACGCATAAACAATCATTTCTGCACCGGTTAATTCACTTACTTGCACTATAGTTTTAACGACACTGCTTGTGTCCTGTTTATTGCCGTCGTTAATATCTTCAGGACGGATACCTAAAATGATTTCTCGATTTGTATAGTTTTGTTCTTTTAATACTTTTAGTTTTTCATCTGGAATGCGAACTTTTTCGCCGCCGATTTCAAAATATTCCCCAACAACATTCCCGCGAAGGAAGTTCATCGCCGGTGAACCAATAAACCCGCCAACAAATACATTTTCAGGAGTATCGTATACTTCACGCGGTGTTCCGATTTGCTGAATGACACCGTCTTTCATTACAACAATACGTGAAGCCATCGTCATCGCTTCCGTCTGATCGTGCGTAACATAAATAGTTGTAGTATTTAAACGATAATGGAGCTTCGTAATTTCAGAGCGCATTTGTACACGAAGTTTTGCATCCAAGTTCGATAATGGCTCGTCCATTAAAAACAGTTTCGCATCACGAACAATGGCACGTCCTAATGCAACACGCTGGCGTTGACCACCTGAAAGGGATTTCGGCTTCTTGTCCAATAAATCCGATAAACCTAAAATTGCAGCAGCTTCACGTACTTTTTTATCAATCTGGTCTTTTGAGAATTTACGCAGTTTCAACCCAAAAGCCATATTATCATATACATTCATATGCGGATAAAGAGCGTAGTTTTGGAATACCATTGCAATGTCACGGTCTTTCGGTTCCACTTCATTCACTCGTTTACCTTCGATACGGAGTTCCCCTTCCGAAATGGATTCCAGTCCCGCTACCATACGTAAAGTAGTGGACTTCCCGCAACCAGAAGGACCAACAAGTACAAGAAATTCACCCGGCTCAACCTTTAAATGGAAATTTTCAACAGCTACATAGCCGTCAGGATAACGCTTTACAATATGATCAAAATCTAACATAAAAAACCAGTCCCCCTTTTTTCATATTATAAAAGATTAAGAGGGAAAATCCTTTGTGCAATGTGCTTAAAATTTTCAGATTTCTTTTGTTAATTTATTTAATTGTGCTGCTAAATAGGCTAATAACAGGTCATCACTACGCTTTAAATCCAAAGAAGTTTCTTCAAAATACCGTTGTGTACGATACAACAATGTATTGCGATGTATATGTAATTCCTTTGCGGCAGAGGACATATTTCCATTATGAGAAAATAGGGTTGTAATGGTGGTAATCATTTCATCATTTAAATTATTAAACAATGTATGCTGCAAGTATTGCTGTAATGGAACATTTAATTGTAATGGCAATAAAGTTAAGAAGCTTTCAGAAAAAGTATAGATTCTTTCATGTTGCCGTTCTAAGATGGCCTGAAATATTTTTTGCTCCGATGTGAAAGAGTGGTGGAGCATTTCACAAACCGGCAGCATTTGACCTATAAAAAGTTGTCCATGCAAATAAAAGTCATTTTCCAGTATGGCTATGAATCCCTCCAGTTCCTCCCGTGAATAATCTTTAAACAATATAATCCAGAAAGTATTTGGAGAAATTTCAAGAAGGTAAGCATCATCTATAAAGAAAAGTTCGATCGCATACTTTAATTGCTCGGCATCCTTATTGATATGATATTGTAAAATCCGAATAGAAGTATAAGTAAGCGGCTTTGGTACAACACCTTGCGTTAATAATAATAACCACGGATCTGTTTGCTCACTGCATTCATAGTAAAAATGTTTTAACAAAAAAGCATCTCGTTCCGTAATTTCGCTTTTGGCAATCTCATACCAGCACGCATTAGGTGAATCATAAAAAACGACAGTTGCAGAATTTTGGATTGCCGGGTATGTATGATGTTTCTTAAGGGAAGGGAATAGTTGTGCAAGTTGCATAAAGTACCTCCATTAAAAGTTTTTCCGGATATTGAAAAAACGGTATATCTTATAAAAGATCATACCGTTTTATTGATACTATTGCTCTTCTTTTAAAATACGCTGCGTTTCATTGAATTCTTCTTCGATTTCCGCATTTGGTTTATACGTCACAATACTTACTACAACTGCAACGACTAAACATGCGATGAAGCCAGGTACAATCTCATAAAGCATACTTGTTAAACTTTCCGTACGTCCCCAAACGAATGCGACTGCCGCACCGGCAACCATTCCGGCAAGTGCTCCGTAGTTTGTAAGCTTACGCCAGAACAGAGAAAGTAAAATGATTGGACCGAATGCAGCACCGAAACCGGCCCATGCGAATGCTACAAGACCTAAAATTGTACTTTCAGGATTCCATGCAACAATTGCCGCAATAATAGATACGAATAGTACAGCGACACGACCTAAAAATACATAATGTTTATCTGTCGCAGTCTTGTTGAATAAAGCTTTATAAATATCTTCAATAAGTGCTGAAGAAGTAACGATTAATTGGGAAGAAATTGTACTCATTACTGCTGCTAAAATTGCTGCAAGTATAATTCCTGCAATGAACGGGTGGAATAAAATTTGCCCTAGTACGATAAATACCGTTTCAGCATCCTTTAATTCCGTACCTTGCTGCTGGAAGTAAGCTACACCAACCAATGCTGTTGCAAGGGCACCTATTAAACTGAAAATCATCCAGCCAATACCAATACGTCGTGCGCTTTTCGTTTCTTTAACAGATGAAATCGCCATAAAGCGTACGATGATATGCGGCTGACCAAAATAGCCAAGTCCCCATGCAAGAGAAGAGATAATAGCCGCCGCAGTAACAGTAGATGGAAGAAGGCTGAACATTTCCGGATCTACCGCTTTAATAGAATCGACCGTTTCTCCAATACCACCAGTTAAGAAAATTCCGAAAACTGGAACCGCAATTAAAGTAACAAGCATAATAATACCTTGAATTACATCTGTATAACTAACAGCCAGGAATCCGCCAAATAATGTGTAGGCAACAACTACCGCAGATACGAATAAAAGACCTGTATGATAATCCATTCCGAACGAGCTTTCGAAAAACTTGCCGCCTGATACCATTCCGGAAGATACATAGAATGTAAAGAATACTAAAATGATAATCCCTGATGCGATACGTAATAGTTTTGTGTTGTCACGCAAACGATTATCCAAATAACTTGGAATTGTGATGGAATCCTTTGTTACATGTGTATAAATACGTAATCGAGGTGCTACAAGTAACCAGTTTAAATAGGCACCGACTGTCAATCCGATTGCAATCCAAGCTTCCACTAGTCCTGATAAATAGATTGCACCTGGAAGCCCCATTAATAGCCAGCCCGACATATCCGATGCTCCGGCACTTAAAGCTGTTACGGCTGCACCTAGACCACGCCCGCCTAGCATATAGTCTGTCAGGTTACTAGTTTTTCGGAAGGCATACCAACCGATACCAAGCATTGCAATCATGTAAAGAATAATGGCTAACAACTGATAGCTATAATCCGACATAAAGACAACTCCTTTATTGATAATTTTTGACTAGTTTAACATGCTTCAATAGATGGTCGTCAACGCAATAAAATATGGCGCATCTGAACTTATCTGTACTTTTTAGACATACGTCCAGCTAAAAACGCACCTGCTGCAACCGCTAAAATTGTATTTGTTTTTTTCGTAAATACTTGTTTTGTGACAAGTGTCAGGTTTTGCGGGCGTTCAGCTAAGCGACGCATAAAGTAACCATACCAATCATTACCAAACGGTACATACGTACAGAAGTTGTATCCTTCTTTAGCAAGACTCAACTGCATTTCTTTACGGAAGCCGTAAAGCATTTGGAACTCAAATTTATCATTCGGAATATTATGCTTTTGGACAAATTGTTTAACATGATTAATGACATTGTGATCATGTGTCGCAATTGAAGTGAATTTGCCATGTAGTAAATGGTATTCAATTTGCTCGATAAACTTGCGGTCAATATCGGCTTTATTTTGATAAGCGACAGATTCATCTTCTTTGTAAGCACCTTTTACGATACGTAAGCGGTAATCTTTAAAGCGTTCGACATTTTCATCTGATTCAAAAAAGTATGCTTGAATTACTGTTCCGACATTATTGTATTCAGCGTGGATCTTTTCCAATAGCTCAAATGAAGGATGTAGACGAGCATAGTTTTCCATATCGAAGTTAACAAAAATTTGATATTCATTTGCCAATGCAACGATCTCTTTTAAATTTTCAAAGCAGAATTCAAAGTCAATATCCAACCCTAATTGTGAAGGTTTTAGTGAAATATGTGCATCAAGGTTTTCACTGTGAATGCGTTCGATTACGGCCAAAATTTGTTCTTTTGCAGCAAGTGCAGCAGACTTTTCAAACACAAATTCCCCTAGATTATCAACCGTGCAAGAAATACCTTGTGCATTTAAATGCTTGATGCTTTCTATCACTTCATCGATATTTGTACCTGCAACGACACTTTGCGCCCCCAGCTTAAATCCGTACTTTTGAGCTGCAGAATTTAATGTTTGATTCTCTGAAAGTGCGATAAAAAAATCTTTTAATGACATTTTAATCAATCCCCCTGCGTTGAAAAAAGTATTTTATTGTTATTGAGGTGAGTATAAAACAAAAAATTTAAAAAAGGAAACAAATTTTGAGAGGTTCAGGGTTTGCTAGAAGGAAAATCGAGGAATACCAACGATTTTTAGCACAAAAAAATTTTGCTGAAATACTTTATTGAAACGTTTACATTCTCTTAAATACGCAATTTATATAACGTGCAATAAAATGTTGCACAAATAGAAATGAAAAAGAGACCCCTGTGTCAGGCGCCTCTTTAATGGTAAATTATAGAATATATTACCATTTCATTTGCGTTTTAAACGGTATTGTAAACCTTGCCGGTGGATGCCGAGTGCTTTAGCTGTTTGTGAAATATTTCCATCGTTTAGCTGTAAGGCATGCGAAATATAATAATCTTCAACTTTACGCATATATTCATCAAGAGGCTGCAATGTTTGTCCGGAGAAGTCGAACAATTTTTGCTCCTCGGTAGTATGTGGCACGGCTTGCTGGAGCTTCCACTTGAAATATGCTGGTATATGTATAAGTTCGACATACTCTTCCGTTGTGAGTAGTGAGCTGATATCATCCAGTAATACTTCAAGTTCTTTTAAATTTCCTGGCCAGTCATAGTTCATAAATATTTCCTCGATATCAGGTGCCAAACCTTTCACAGGGCTGCCATACGCAATACGTCGGCGAGCGAAATAATCATCCACGAAAGGTTTGATGTCTTCACGACGCTCACGTAAAGCCGGCACTTGAATAGTCAGGTTGGAGAATAAGTAGTACAGATTTTTGGAAAGGTGACCTTTCTGTATTAAGTCAATCGGGTCTTCACCAATACTTGCTATAAATACATGGTTTCGTTCGGAATGTTGCTCTAGAAGCTCCACGATACGGTTCTGTGCTTCATCTGATAAAAATTCAATCCGTTCGGCAAAAAACGTATAGTTTTTTTCTTCGGCAATATATTTTTCAATTTGAGTGAGCAATGTTTCTTCATTGCGGCGGCAAATAAGTGTAATAAAGCGTTCGTTTTTTTCTGCCAGCTCATGATGAATCCCTTCTGCAATCATATCTTTCCCCGTCCCAGATTCACCGACAAGCATGACCGGAATACGTCCTAGCGCAGCAATTTTGGCTTGCTGGATTACTTGCTTCATCGATTTTGAGACAGCAGTAATGATATCAAAAGTTAATGGAGCGCCGTAACGGCTTAAAGGACGGTCCATTAAAAATTCCTGCTGTGTAATATCGCGGGAAAATTGGATAGCGATTTTCGTCCCATCATTTAGGGTATATGGATAATAGTCATTCATCAGTGCCACTTCTTCACCACGGGCATTCCAGAACGTTTGCTTAATATGTTTGAAACTTTGACCTGAAGCTAAAACTTTTTGCAGCATATTTTGCTCCAAGTTGAAGTCTAGCGACTGTGATAAAAAGCGCTGTGTAATTTGTTCAAGTGATTCACCGGTAAGTTCGCGCATTTTTTTGTTGTAAACGATGACTCGTCCATTTTCATCAATAGCGCAAATTCCGGTTTCAATTTTTTCAATCAAAAACTCAAAAACACTAGAGCGATCTAGTTGATTCATGCGGTGTAACCCCCTCCATTTCATTTTAGCATGGGAATGTCGTATTGAGATAATTTGCGTAATTTAGAAAAAATAATTGCTTTAAGCATTATTATATTGCATAATTCAAATTAAGTAACATAATATGATGCAAAAATATATTGCACTTAATATCGGAGGTAATGATAAATGATTAACTATAAACATGAACCATTTACAGATTTCTCGGTAGAAGAAAACAAACAAGCTTATTTGGAAGCGCTTAAAAAAGTAGAATCACAGCTTGGTGCCGACTATCCTCTAATTATCGGTGGCGAACGTATTACGACAGAAGAAAAAATTGTATCATATAACCCGGCAAAGAAAACAGAAGTGATCGGCTCTGTTTCAAAAGCTTCAAAAGACTTGGCTGAAAAAGCGATGCAAGAAGCGGATAAAGCATTCAAGTCATGGAAAAAAGTTAAACCTGAAATCCGTGCAGACGTTTTGTTCAAGGCAGCGACAATTATTCGCCGCCGCAAGCATGAATTTTCTGCCTGGTTAACGAAAGAAGCAGGTAAGCCATGGAATGAAGCGGATGCAGATACTGCAGAAGCAATCGACTTTTTAGAATATTATGGCCGTCAAATGCTTGAAATGAAAGATGGACGTAAAGTAGAAAGCCGTCCGAATGAATACAACCGTTATGATTATATCCCTCTAGGAATCGGGATTGTTATTTCACCTTGGAACTTCCCGTTTGCTATTATGGCAGGTACAACAGTAGCGGCTGTAGTTACTGGTAACACAGTACTATTAAAACCAGCATCAACAACACCGGTTGTCGCGTATAAATTCATTGAAGTGCTTGAAGAAGCAGGTTTACCGAAAGGTGTAGTAAACTTCGTACCTGGTAGCGGGGCGGAAGTAGGGGACTACCTAGTAGACCACCCGAAAACACGCTTCATCAGCTTTACAGGTTCTCGTGATGTCGGCTTACGTATTAACGAACGCGCATCAAAATTAAGCCCAGGTCAAATTTGGATTAAGCGTGTTATCGCTGAAATGGGCGGTAAAGATACTATCGTTGTTGATAAAGATGCAGATTTAGAGTTAGCTGCACAGTCCATTGTTAAATCAGCATTCGGTTTCTCTGGACAAAAATGTTCAGCATGTTCACGTGTCGTAATCGTGAAAGATGTATATGATCAAGTTGTGAAACGTGTGGAAGAGTTAACGAACTCATTAACAATCGGTGATCCTTCAGATAACAACAACTTTATGGCTACAGTAATCGATTCGGCTGCATTCAAAAAAATCAGCGAATATATTGAAATCGGTAAAACAGAAGGCCGTTTAGTTGCTGGCGGTACTGCAGATGATTCAGTTGGTTACTTCGTACATCCGACAGTATTTGCCGATGTGGATCCGGAAGCACGTATTATGAAAGAAGAAATCTTCGGTCCAGTAGTAGCGATTACAAAAGCAGATTCATTCGAAGAAGCGATTGATATTGCAAACAATACGGAATACGGTTTAACAGGTGCAGTAATTACAAACGACCGTATGAACTTAGAGTATGCTCGTGAAGAGTTCCATGTTGGAAACCTTTATTTCAACCGTGGCTGTACAGGTGCAATCGTTGGTTACCAACCATTTGGTGGCTTCAACATGTCAGGTACTGACTCTAAAGCAGGCGGACCGGATTATTTAACATTGCATATGCAAGCAAAAACAACATCAGAAGCATTTTAATTATTAAGTTATAGTCATTGGAAATTTCCTTATTATATAGAAAGAACTCCTTCACATTGCCTCGTGAAGGAGTTTTTTATTGTTCTTTTATTTAGCCCAGTCTTTTACTTGTGATTCTGTACCAAATACGAAATGGCCAGGGCGGGCTTCGATAACTTTAGCTGCTGGATCATGTTCAACATGTTTGTACGGGATACGTGTACGATTGCGTTCGTAAGCCGGATCTGGCTGAGGAACTGCTGATAATAGAGACTTCGTATAAGGGTGGATTGGATTGTTGTAAATCTCATCCGCGCTTCCAAGTTCTAATATTTTTCCGCGATACATAACCGCAATTCGGTCTGATATATATTTTACCATCGATAAATCATGGGCGATGAATAAATAAGTTAATCCGCGTTCTTTTTGAAGCTGCTTCAATAAGTTTACTACCTGTGCTTGGATAGAAACATCAAGCGCAGAAATCGGTTCGTCTGCAATGATGAAGCTTGGGTCTAAACTAAGTGCACGGGCAATGCCGATACGTTGACGCTGACCACCAGAAAACTCGTGGGCATAACGGTTGGCATGCTCGCGTGTCAGTCCGACTGCTTCCAGCAATTCACCGATACGGGCTTGGCGTTCTTTTTTATTCTTATAAAGACCATGGATTTCAAAGCCTTCTGCAATTAATTCACCGGCCGTCATACGAGGGTTTAAACTCGCATAAGGGTCTTGGAAAATCATTTGCATTTCACGGTTGAATTGCATCAATTCTTTACGTGATTTCATTTCTGAGATGTTTTTGCCTTTGAAGGTGATTTGGCCTTCTGTAATATCGTAAAGGCGGATAATCGAGCGTCCAGTCGTTGATTTACCACAGCCTGACTCTCCAACTAAGCCTAATGTTTCGCCTTCATACACATCAAAGGAGATGCCATCGATCGCTTTGATCGGCTGTTTGGCAGTGCCAAAATATTGTTTTAAGCCTTTTACTTCTAATATTTTATTTGCCATAATTACATGCCCTCCTGTTGATAGCCTTTAATACGGCGTGCTACCGCATCAGGTACAGGCATTTTTGGTGCATCAGGATGCAGTAGCCAAGTTTTCGCGTAATGTGAATCCGATACTTTAAACATTGGAGGTTCCACTTCAAAATCGATTTTCATTGCAAACTCATTACGAGGTGCAAATGCATCACCTTTAGGCGGATCGATCAAGTTTGGCGGTGAACCCGGAATCGCCATCAACAGCTCATCCGTAGAGTTGTTCAAGTCCGGCATAGAGCCAAGCAGCCCCCAAGTATACGGGTGCTGAGGGTTGTAGAAAATATCTTCGACAGTACCGTACTCAACGATTTGACCGGCGTACATTACCGCAACTCGGTCTGCAACATTTGCTACAACACCTAAGTCATGTGTAATGAAAATAATCGACGTATTTGATTTCTTTTGAAGTTCTTTCATCAGCTCTAAAATTTGAGCCTGAATCGTTACATCAAGCGCTGTTGTTGGCTCATCGGCAATTAACAGCTTCGGATCTGCTGCAAGTGCGATAGCGATAACAACACGTTGACGCATCCCGCCAGACAGTTCGTGAGGATAAGACTTATAACGTTTTTCAGGGAAAGGGATACCTACTTGATCAAGCAGCTCAACCGCACGTTTTTTTGCTTCGTCCTTACTCGTAACTTTTTTATGCTTCAGAAGCACTTCGGTAATTTGCGTACCGATACGCATTGTTGGATTTAATGCAGTCATTGGATCCTGGAAAATCATTGAAATATCATTTCCTCGAACTTGCATCATTTCTTTTTCAGATAAAGGAATAATATTGCGGCCATTGAAGTTGATTTCACCACCGGCATAAATACCAGGTGGCTGTGGAATTAACTTCATCAGTGCATTACTCGTTACGGATTTTCCGGAACCGGATTCACCAACGATCGCTAATGTTTCGCCTTCGTATAATTCAAAGCTTACTCCGCGTACGGCTTGTACGACACCAGCGTACGTTTTGAAATTAATACGTAAGTCGTTTACTTCTAATACTTTTTTCTTCATTGCGTACACTCTCCTTATTTACGTAATTTCGGATCAAGTGCGTCACGTAAGCCGTCTCCAACTGCGTTAAATGCGAAAATTGTAATCGAGATTAAAGCTGCAGGGAACAATAATCGCCATGGTGCAGATTGAAGTGCTTTGAAACCTTCAGAGGCCATCGTACCCCAGCTGGCTAAAGGAGCCTGAACCCCTAAACCTAAGTAGCTTAAGAAACTCTCTGTGAAAATTGCACTTGGAATAGTCATTGTCATTGTTACTAAAATAGCACCCATTGCATTTGGGATTAAGTGACGTTTAATGATGTGCCATTGATTTGCGCCTAATGTACGAGCAGCAAGTACGTACTCCTGATTTTTAATTTTCAGTACTTCACTTCGTACAATTCGCGCCATGTTTACCCAACCGGTAATGGAAAGGGCGATAATCATAGGAACTAAACCAGGCTCCATAATTACCAATAAAATAATTACTACTAATAAATAAGGGATTGCCGTTAATACGTCTGCGATACGCATCATAATGTTATCGACACGGCCGCCTGCCAAACCTGCAATACTTCCCCATAAAACCCCGATAATCAAATCAATGACAGCGGCAGTAATACCGATGAATAATGAAATTCGGGCACCTTCCCATGCACGGACGAAAATATCACGCGCAAGGTCATCCGTTCCGAACCAATGTGTTGCAGAAGGAGCGGTATTGTATAATCCGACATTCTGTTCATATGTATAAGAAGAGAATATCGGCGCAAAAATTGCAAAACCTGCAATGATAATAAGAAGGGCTAATCCAACTACAGCTAACTTGTTATGAGAGAAGCGATAAAATACTTCCTTCCAATAAGATACTTGCTTTTTAGAAAGGGCATCTGTATTTTCTGAACGACCGACAACATCGAACATGTCAGCTGATACTTTTGGTATTTGCTGTTCGTTTTGAGCCATTATTTTTTCGCTCCTTTCAATTTAATACGTGGATCGATGACACTGTATAAAATGTCTACGATTAATACAGCCAGCAATAAAATTAATGAATAGAACACAGTCGTACCCATAATTACCGTATAGTCACGGTTTGTAATACTTGTTACGAAATGGCGGCCAAGTCCCGGTACCGCAAAAATCTGTTCAATAACGAACGAACCAGTAATAACACCGGCAAATAGTGGACCTAAATACGTTACAACCGGTAATAATGCATTACGTAAAGAGTGCTTGAAAACAATTGTCCATTTTCCTAAACCTTTTGCACGAGCAAGCTTTACATACTCACTATTGTTTTGCTCCAACATACTAGAACGTGTAAGTTTAGCAATAAATCCGGCATGGGTAACAGCAATCGCCAATGAAGGTAAAATTGTATAGGCGAATCCTTTCCAGCCACTAACCGGGAACCAGCCGGCTTCAAATGCCAGGTAATACTGTAACAGTCCGGCCAAAATGAATGAAGGAACCGAAATCCCCAAAATTGCGAAAATTGTTGCGGCATAATCTCCAAAGCGATTATGATACAGTGCAGAAACAACGCCTAGTAAAACACCAAGGCCAATTGCCAATACCATCGCCTGAAGACCTAAAGCAAGGGATACAGGGAAGCTCTCTGCGATAATGTCATTTGTGGAACGGCCTTTATATTTCATCGACTCCCCAAAATCAAATGTCATCGTGTCTACTAAATAGTCTTTATATTGGATATACCAAGGATTATCCAATCCGTATTTCGCGTTTAACTGTTCTTCGATTGCAGGTGGCAATTCACGTTCGCTCGTAAACGGGCTACCGGGAGCAAGCTGCATTAAGAAAAACGTCGCTGTAATAATTAAGTACATTGCAAGTACGATATAAAGTAATCGTTTAATAATGAAGTTAAGCAATGTCCGTACCTCCTTTTTATACTATTTTGAAAATTTGATAAAACTATGAAAGGGAGTGCCCGAAATATCATTTCGAGGCACTCCCTATTTACGATGATTTTTTGAAAATGATTTCGACCATCGCAGGAGTAAATACTAAATAGTAAAAATTACTTCACTTTAACATATTTAAGGTTAACGTTACCTAAAGCATCTGGAACCATGTTTTCTACTTCGTCAGATACAACGTTTAAGTTCGTGTTGTAGTAAATTGGAGCTACTGGCATTTCTTCCATAATTACCGCTTCTGCAGCCAATAATTTTTCTGTACGTTTTTCCGGATCTGTTTCAGTGATCGACTCATTTAATAATGCAGTGTACTCGTCATTTGACCAACCAGTTTGGTTATTGCCGTTATCAGCAGAGTTGTACATTTCTAGGAATGTGTACGCATCATTGTAGTCAGCGCCCCAGCCAAGACGACCAATTTGGTAATCGCCATTTCCGATTTTATCTAAGTATACTTGCCATTCTGAGTTATCAAGTTTAACAGTAATACCTAAATTTGATGACCAGCCTTGTTGAATGAATTGTGCGATAGCAGAGTGCGCCTCAGAAGTGTTGTATGAAACTTTTACTTCTAAATCTTTAGCGCTAGCTAAGCCTAATTCTTTCAGACCAGCATCTAAATATTTCTTCGCTTCTTCGAAATCAGCATCTTTGAAGTAACCTTCGTCATCGCCGAAGCCTTCAACAGAGTTTGGTACGATACCTAGTGCAGGTTCTTGTTCGCCTTTTACTACATTACTGATTAAGCCTTCACGGTCGATTGCCAATGCTAATGCTTTACGAATGTTTTCGTTTTGCATTACTGAATCTTCTGTATTGAATTTGTACCAGTAAATAGATGACATATCAGAAACATTTAATTTGTCTTCTGATTTTAAACGGTCGATTGCATCAAGAGAAATTGTCCCGTAAGGAGCTCCTAGGAAATCGATTTCTCCAGCATCGAACATTGTCATTTGAGTTGTTTCTGATTCAACCATTGCAATGTTTACTGTATCGATATCTACGTTTTCAGTATCCCAGTAAGTATCGCTTTTCTCTAAAACGATATCGCCTGAGTGGTTCCAAGTAGTTAAGTTGAATGCACCATTTGATACATATGTATCTGCTTCTGTGTACCATTTTGGATCCGCTTCAGCTGTTGCTTTATGAATTGGATAGAACGTTTTGAATGCTGTCAATTCCAAGAAATATGGAGTTGGAGCGTTTAACGTTACTTCTAATGTTTTTTCATCGATTACGTTAATCGCCACATCTTCAGCAGTACCTTTACCAGTATTGTAAGCCTCTGCTCCTTTAATAGGGTAAAGGATTGAAGAATATTCAGACGCATTTTCCGGGTTTAATGCCCATTTCCAAGCGTAAGCGAAATCTTCAGCCGTTACTTTTTCACCGTTTGACCATTGTGCGTCACGTAAAGTGAAAGTATAAGTTAAAAGATCATCAGATACTTTATAGTCTTCAGCAGCAGCTAAAACTGGCTCGCCATCAACCATTGTTGTTAAACCTTCAAAAGTGTTTTCTAAAATTGCACCAGAAGTTGTATCTGAAGCCAATTGTGGATGTAATGAAGGTGGCTCTGAAGTGATTAGTAAATCTAATTCTTTTTCACCATCTCCAGATGATGTAGATTTTGATTCTTCTCCACCACCACAAGCTGCAAGTAATGCAGATAATGAAAGTGCTGTAGCAGTCAATGCGACCTTTTTATTGCGTTTCATAAATAAACCCTCCTAGAAAATCATGTAAATTAAATTTTCTGATAATTTTTTGATGCGTTATTTTAATATATCAGAATATTTATAAGAAATATATACTACATCAAAAATATTTTATAGATACTAATAAATAAAACAATTAAGAAAATTTTTAATTATTTTACTATAAGGTATTATTATTTGGGTAAAATTTTAATTAGTTTCTATATTCTCGAATATATTAAATATTTGCTGTTTCATACAAGTGATTTAGAAAATTTAGAATTGTATTATTGTGTAACAATTTTGACACATAAAACTTTCTTTTTTTCTTTAAAACGTGCAAAATAGAAGAGAGAATTTGAAAGGTGGTATAAATATGAAAACAGAACAACAATACTTCGAAGAGAGCACATCAATGAAGGAATATATGGATGCAATGTCCCAATTGAAAGAACAAAGCTTTGCAATTTACGAGCGCTTTGAACTTCCGGAGGATGCAGCTTTTATTGGAAAATTGAAAAATGCCAATGTCCATATTTTAGCGATTACGGAAGACTGGTGCGGGGATGCGATGATTAACAACCCGATCATCCGTAAAGTAGCGGAAGCGGCAGATGTGGAAATTCGTACAGCATTACGCGATGCGGATACAGATTTAATCGATCGTTATTTAACAAACGGCGGACGAGCTATTCCAATGTATTTAATTTTAAATGAAGCCGGGGAAGTAATTACTACATGGGGACCACGTGCACCACAACTACAGCAGCTAGTTACAGATTTACGTGCGACTTTACCGGACAAAGAAGATCCTTCATTTGAAGAAGCTCAAAAAGCGGTATATGAAAATATGCGCGGACAATATGTAAACGATTCAAAGCTGTGGAGCTACGTATATGAAGACTTTAAAAATAAAGTAAACGCAGCGATATAATTTTACTTATTCTGTTACTTTTACGAGTTCTTACTATATAATATAGTAGGAACTTTTTTCTATTTTAAATGTATTATTGAAGAGAATATCCCAGATGCAATTGTTGCTTTTCTAAATCAGACAGCAGTATACTTTTGACAGAATGAAAAATATAATTAATCAGGATGAGATCAAAATGAAAAGAGCGAGAATTATATATAACCCGACTTCGGGTCGTGAGGCATTTAAGAGGCATCTTCCGGAAGTACTGGAGAAGCTGGAAATAGCCGGATACGAAACTTCGTGCCATGCAACGACTTGTGAAGGTGATGCGACAAAGGCGGCAATCGAGGCTGTACGTCGTGAATTTGATGTCGTAATTGCGGTAGGTGGAGACGGTACGTTAAATGAGGTAGTAGCAGGTATTAGTCAATGTGAAAAACGTCCGAAGCTTGGTTTGATACCAATGGGCACGACAAATGACTTTGCACGGGCTGTTCGTATTCCCCGAAATGTCGAGGAAGCACTGAACATTATTGTTGCAGGGGATACGATACCTGTAGATGTCGGCATTTTGAATGAAAACCGCTACTTTATCAACATTGCTGCAGGCGGGCGAATCACTGAGCTGACTTATGAAGTTCCGAGCAGAATGAAAACGGTACTTGGACAGATGGCGTATTATTTGAAAGCGATTGAAATGATTCCTTCCATTAAAGCGACACATATGAAAATCCAAATGGATGATGAAGAGTTTGATGGGAAAGCAATGATGTTTTTATGTGGCTTAACAAATTCAGTCGGCGGTTTTGAAAAAATCGCACCGGATGCATCGATCAATGACGGGCTGTTTACCGTTATGATTTTAAAGGAATGCAATATTGCGGATTTCATTCGCATTGCTTCACTTGCATTACGTGGCGAGCATTTATCCGACGAGCGCGTTATTTACCGAAAAGCAAGCCGTGTTGTCGTATCATCCGATCAGGAAGTTCATTTAAACCTAGACGGGGAGTACGGCGGTGATGCACCAGCTATTTTCCAAAATTTAAAACGACATATTGAAGTATTCGTGCCAATCAATCGAATTCGTGAAATTGAAACGGATGAAGAAGTAATTTAACGAAAGCTTGCAAGGGTAGTGGAATGCCCTTGTGAGTTTTTTGTTTTGTGAGGGGAGCGGGTGCGGGTGCGCTTGCGGCGGAGTTTGTTCTAATATATTGCTTAAATGTTCTAATAAAATAAATTAAGTTCTAATAAAAGGCGGAAGTTCTAATATATCAGCTTGATCTTCTAATATCGGTCTAAGATGTTCAAATAAACCGGCCAAATGTTCTAATATCCTTTCACCATCTTCTAATAAAGCTCCCCATTGTTCTAATATCCGCACACCTCCATAAAAAAGAGCAAACTAAACACTCTGCAGAAAGTCTATTTTCTAATTTCCCGCTCAACTTTTCTAATAAACGAAAATTTCTTCTAATATCCAACGAGAAACTTTTAAAAAACCCTCACTTCAACAATTAAAACCGTTAAAGTGAAGGTGATTAAAAGCAATCATTCTATAATGTAAATTTCTCCATACTTTGTTGGAGCTGTTTTGCCTGGTCGGCTAAACGTTTAGACAGCTCTTCCATTTCAACAACAATTTCAGTTTGAAGTTGAGTCGCATTGGCTACTTGCTCAACATCGGTCATCGTTTTTTCAGTACCTTGCGAAATTTCGATGACAGAAGCGGCAACTTCTTCAGAGCTTGCTGAAATTTGCTGTGATGTAGCAGAAATATGTTCTACACGCTCCGTTATACTGTAAATATTGTCGGTAATCGTATGGAATGATTGACCGGCACGATCGATGATAACAACGCCATCCGTTGCACACTTGAGACTGTTTTCCACCGCTTCGCCAACATTTTGGGAATTGTGCTGAATCGTTTCGGTTAAATGCACAATTTCGTTTGCCGATTTTTTCGACTGCTCTGCAAGTTTGCGAACTTCATCTGCAACTACAGCAAAGCCTTTCCCGTGTTCACCAGCTCTAGCCGCTTCAATGGCAGCATTCAAGGCGAGCAGATTTGTCTGATCTGCGATATCGGTAATAGCTTTCGTTATTGTACTGATCTGCCCCGACTGTTCGATTAACACATTTGATAGGTTGGATATCGATTGAGTCGATGTATGCACTGTTTCCATTTGCTGCATCGCTTCATCAATAATTTTCACACCATCATTGGCAAACTGCGTTAATGTGACAGCACCGCTATGCAGGTCCTGTGTTGCACGTGCGATCGAGTTAATTCCCTGAGCTGTTTCATCTACAGCAAGTGCACTTTCATTTGCTCCAATGGTCATCGTTGAGGCTGTTTGTGCAGTATGCTCGATCAGTTCTTTAATATGAGCCGTTTCCGAAGAAATCGACCCACTGTTTCTCATAAGTGCATCCGCCGAATTGCTAAGCTGATTCGCATTTTGCTGAATACTTAACAACAACTCCTCAAAGTTACGCTGCAATGAAATAAAAGCATTCGACAGCAACCCGAATTCATCTTTTGTGTGAACCGGTTTATGTTCAACTTTAATATTCCCGTCTGCGATTTGTTCCAGATCATTTGTAATGGATTGAAGACGCTGTGTAATACCGTATTTCGTATAGACCATATAAAATCCGATGACGATAAGCGTAATAATAATGAAAACAATCGACAAAATCGTAGAAAGTGAGATCATGTCTTTCGTATTGTTTACGACTTTATCAAGCTCTTTGTTTTCGACCTGTTCTACTTTCTCCGCAAGTTCACTAGTGAATACACTCGTATATGTATAATCTCCATTTACCATAGACAAAGCGGACGAAATATCACGTGCCTGTACAGAGGAGATCACCTTATCCATTTGCCCGGCAATTATTTCCGACTGATCTTTTAAGTTTGTAATAATCGGTTTAGCTTCTGCTAAAATATTTTCTTCTTGTACTTCCTCAATTAATTGAACGAGGCTTGTTGTATGGTTGTTTAGTAAATCCAAGTTATTTTGAGAAGGGTCTACCGCATAGGCACGTGCATAAATCCCTTGGGATAATATGTGCTGCTGAATATCGTTAATACGCGTAACCTGTGCCATTTGTACATCAACGGCTTTGGAAACCTCATCGCCAATACGGAAAAACTGAACGGTTGCAAATCCGATTGAAAGCAGAAGAATCGCCCCGATTAAAATAAAGCCTATATTAAGTTTTTTGCGAACTGACATGTTTTTTCTTCTCCTTGAAATTAATAGAATTATTTAAGCTATATGGTAAATTATATAGGCAATACTTACTGAATACTAGAACAAAAGTAATAATTTAAATTACTCTGAATATTAGTGGAAAGTATAATAAGTGCAAAATATATAGAGCGTGGTACAATAAAGTGATTGAAATGAGAGGAAGAAATGAACATGTCTGCACCAATTAAAAAAAATGATCGTCAAACAGTTTATATAGAAGATTTAACACATGATGGCAATGGCGTTGCGAAAATTGATGGCTATCCATTATTTATACAAGGGGCACTTCCTGGAGAAACTGCCGAAATTCATGTAATGAAAACATTGAAGAATTATGGCTTTGCAAAAGTGATCAATATACTGCAAAAGTCGCCTGATCGTGTAGAAGCGCCATGTGTCTATTTCTCGCAATGTGGGGGATGCCAGTTACAGCATCTTTCGTATGAGGGACAATTGAAATGGAAACAAAATATGGTTGCAAATGTGATGAAGCGTCTTGGTAAAATCGATGCTCCTGTCCTTCCGGTAAAAGGGATGGAAGAGCCTTGGCATTACCGCAATAAATCACAAATACCATTCGCTCAAAACGAAGCAGGACAAATGGTGGCAGGGTTCTATAAAACGAAGTCACACTCAATCGTTGATATGGAACGTTGTTTGATTCAAACAGGGGAAGCCGATGTTGTCATGGCAGACCTGAAACGTGAATTAGAAATTTTAGGTGTGCGTCCATATGATGAAAAATCCCATCAAGGCATGCTGCGTCATGTTGTCGTTCGTAAAGGGCGTGCAACAGGCGAAGTGATGGTCGTACTCGTTACGAAGTCCAAAAAATTCCCGCAGGCGAACGCGGCGATCGAAAAAATCCGTGCGCTAATCCCGAATGTTACGTCCATCGTGCAAAATGTAAACGGCGAGAAAACAAATGTCATTTTCGGTAATGATACATTTACGCTTTGGGGCAAGGATACAATTGAAGATACAATCGGCAATGTCCGCTTTGAAATTTCGGCACGCTCGTTTTATCAAGTCAACCCTGTTCAAACAGAAGTGCTTTATAAGCAGGCACTTGATTATGCACAGCTGACAGGCAATGAACGTGTAATCGATGCATATTGCGGTATCGGTTCCATTTCACTGTTTTTAGCCCAAAAGGCTGGTCATGTAATGGGTGTTGAAATTGTTGAGCAGGCAATTGAGGACGCGAAACGCAATGCCGCACTGAACGGTTTTACAAACACATATTTCGAAGCAGGCCCGGCAGAGGAAGTTATTCCACGCTGGTATAAAGAAGGTAAAGAAGCAGATGTATTAGTAGTCGATCCACCGCGTAAAGGCTGTGATGAAGCGTTACTGAATACAATCATCGAGCAAAAACCGAAGCGTGTAGTGTACGTATCATGCAACCCTGCAACGCTTGCACGCGACCTCCGCATTTTAGAAGATGGCGGATATAAAACAAAAGAAGTACAACCAGTTGATATGTTCCCGCACACTACTCACTGTGAAGCGGTCGCTTGGCTGGAGTTATTATAATTATAAAAAAGGTGTCCGAGAAGCGATTCTGGGACACCTCTTTTTTAGATGAGCACTTTTTATCTAGGTAGGAGAAGGATACCTGATATTTCCGAGACAGATTGGTTGCGTACCATGAAGGTCGTAATTCCAAAGGCTGGATGTTAGTATTTGATTATTCTCATAAGTTTTGAAGTAGTATTCACATGTACTCGTGTTCATAAAAGCAACGTACTTCGTATAATCATCAGTCCCTCTATCAGTTATTACGATACCTTTAGGAATAAAAACGCTATTCAGCAGATGGAAGCATGTCATAATTGTTTCGACCGGGTTGTCTGGAAGATGGACATGAGTTTTTAAAAATGCGGTACGAACAAAACGACTGGGAGAAGTAAAGCCACCTGGCAATTGCGCTGTTCCACCCCCTTGACTAAAAGGAGTTAAGGATACATTTCCCCAATTTACATTCTTTTTTTGTGTTGTTGAAATCTCCATATAATTTCTTAAGTTTGTCAAATGCCACCTGAAATCCGGGCTATTTGCCATGACGCCTATAGGATTTTCTATTACTTCTAACCCCGTTTTCGTTTGCTCAATTACAATGCATTTTCCACTTCTATCTGTAGCAATCCAGTGGAGGGGAGCAGCCTTTTGTGTAACCGGATCGGCTACTCCTACAATTTGAATGTTTTTTAATAAAGGCGCTACATCATCTACCGAGCTACACCGACCTAATAAATAATGAAGAAAATCTAAGGAAGCGATAGGCTCCTTATTTTCCAATGGCAAATCATAATCCGCGTAACCTTCAAAATATAGCGTTGCCGCAGCAAACCCTCGTTCATTGACTCCATCAAAAAAGCCCAGCATGCCATCTGTTTCTTGACCGATAGCCATGAAGCTAAAGCGGTTATGGTTAGTTTTCATTGTCGCAAGACTATTCCATTGATAGTTTCTTGGAATTACCCAAAGTTTTGGTTCAATAGGGTGGGAAAAATCCATCGTTCTGCCAAAGATGTTTTCTCCCTGCAAAGATAGTACTGAAATAGCAGTACACATATCACATACCTCCATTGGTTTTAAATACCTTAAAATTCAATCTATGCTAGGGGAGGCTTGAAAAATGAATGTAACCATAATATTTGAAGTCAAAATCAAATGAGTTCCAATAATTAAAACTCCAAGCAAGAATGCGAATGCGGTTAGTGTAAAATAAAGATAAAAAACAGGGCTAACCGAAAAGTGGAATACTTTTTCGGTTAGCCCTGTTTCATATAATCACTTAAATTGTAGTTTCTACCGGGAAGAAATTAGCTAATTGTCGTTCACGTTTATCAAGGACAATTTGTTCCGGTTTAATGCCTTGTTCACGCAATACGTCGATGTTTTGCAAAATAAACTCATCACTGCCGACAACGTAGAATAGACCGTCCTGATCTGCAGCAAGTTTTTTCACTTCTTCATAGTAATCATTTCGATTATTGACATACTGCGATGTGAAATTTTTATCTGGTGCAGTTTCAAAAACATCCGTAAATAAATAGTCTTGTGTTGAATCGATCGTAAGAGAATGAATGCGGTCGATGTGATCAGGTCGTTCCAAATAAGTAAGTACAAGCGGTCTGAATGTTGCGAGACCTACACCGGAGGATAAAAGGTAAATATTTTTATCTTCTCTTTTCAGCGGTACGTTGGAATGGATTTTAAATAGTGCCACTTTATCGCCGACTTCCAGATTTCTTAAAATCGATTTAAACTCAGAGCACAGTTCTCTTATGCGAGTTGTGATCCCGACAGTCTGCTCATTTGGTAGTGTACAGATGGACATATGACGAACTAAACTTTTATTTGGCTGATCCCCGGCATTAAACCCTTCTAAAGCAAGGTGTGTATGTGCACCTTCTTCCCACGTGAAGCCTTCAGGGAGATCCAGCATAAACGTTTTCACTTCTGGCGTTTCTTCAATGATTTTATTTATTTTCGTCCAGTAAATTTGCATAATACATTCTCCTTAAGTAATGCTTATTTTCTTATAGTTATAGTATACCATAGATGATAAACGTTCTCATTTAATTTATTTCCAGTATATTATAGCAACAAAAAAGAAGAACGATATCCTCAATAAGGGGAAATCGTTCTTCTTAGTTTATTATTATGCACCGGTTAAAGATTATCTACATTATCATTCAAGCGTGTAAGAAATTGCTTAAGTTGCTGTAATTCGCTATCCGAAAAATCTTCATAAAGATCATTCAGAAACTGATCTTTAAACATTGTGCAACCTTCAAGTAATGCTCGTCCTTTATCGGAAATCGTAACAAGTACTTCCCGGTTGTTTTTCTCATTGCGTTTACGTTCGACATACTGCTGTTCTTCAAGCAGCTTCAAATGGCGTGTGATTGCAGCTTGGTCGATAGCTAAGGATTGTTGCAGGACCTTTTGAGTAACGCTTCCTTTTTTTATTAAAGAAACTAAAATTTCGTATCGTGTCAAACTGACTTCTGTTCTTTTTTCAAAAATTTGCGTTACATGACGGTCTAATCTTTTTAACATCATGATCATCTGTTTTTTATCATCCAAACAAACTTCCATACTAACCCTCCTTACATTGAGTGCTCTTCGTTCTAGGTATCTATCCCTATATGGTAGCATTTCCGTTCATTCGGATAAAGCATAAAAAATTTCACACTATATGATTACACCTGTCAGATAAAGGAACCTGTAATACCATTAGCTAGAGAAACGAATAATTTGATCGAATGGTAATCGTGATGAGTTACGAGCAGGCATAGCCGCTTTTCCGATAGCAATTAAAATCATCGGTACCTCATTTGCAGGCAGTTCATATCTTTTAGCGAATGCAGCTTTATCAAAGCCGCCCATTATTACTGTATCATAGCCCATATCCTTCGCTAAAAGTACGATTTGCATAGAAATTAAACCTGAATCTAAGTGGGCGATATTACTGCGTTCAGCATCAGAAAAACTGCTGTATGCCGCTTCGGAATTGGAAATCATCATATCTGCAATCTCACGTGGCATATAACCCAATTCAACATTCAAATCGTTAATTTGCTTAGCATTTTTATACATTTCAATATCGCCGATTACCGCAATAATTGCTGACGATGTTTCGATTTGCTCCTGATTAAATCCGGCAATGCGCAACTCTTTTTTCTGCTCAGGATCATCAATAACTAGGAAGCGCCAAGGCTGCAGGTTACTTGATGATGGAGCTGTTGTTGCCTGTTGTAGTATATGTTGAATTGTCTCGCGAGGAATCGCAACCCCCGGTACATATTTACGAACGGATTTACGTTCTTCCATTAATTTTTCTAAAGCTGATTTTTGTTGTAGCATTTTTTTCACCCTTCTTTATCGAAATTGGAATAGGTTTTTATTTTAGTTGATGAGTCAATGATTGACAAGTCATATGTCTTATACATAAATTTCACTAGGGAAAAGGTATAAAAAAATTAGCTCGCAGCACAAGAAGACCGATTAAAAAATTATATCAATAATGAATTAATCCTAGTAGAAGGGGGAACCCTGCGCTTCGAATTGTGCTGTAATTGAGCTTGAGCTTCAACCTGAGCCTGGATATTCGCCTGAGCTTCAATCTGGGCTTGGAACTGGGTATCCGCATTGAGCTATGCAGTTTTTGGTCGATAGAGGTTAGAAACAAGAAATCATCAGAAAAGGCAGAGGAATAAGCTTCCCCTACCTAAAAATTTCTTAATCTTGATATTCCATATAGTGTTCGGATAATTGATTATTCAAGCGTTCTAATTGAATGATTTGTGAATGGGGCAATCCATCTGTTTTCGTCTTTTGAGAACACATCCAACATGAACAGTGAATTTTCCCTTTTGCAAAATATCCGTTAAAACGAGGATCCCATCCAATGTGCTTCGCAATATTAAGCTTCCGTTGAATGACTCTCTTTCGATGATGCCGATTATAGGCTCGACTTCGATTTTTAGTATGTGGTTTCATTACCGTCAACTCCTTGGGTTAGGGCTCAGCCTGTAAAAGTCCCCCAAAGAAGAAATTGGACCGTTACAGGCTGAGTATGTTGGCAATAAATATATTGTAAAGGTTCAAAACAGTCACTCCCAGATAAAATATTTTCTTTAATTATACATTAAATGTTGTGTTGCGTATGATCTGAATAAGCATGACATTTATTAATAATAGTTATGTGGACACTTAAATCGGTAAAAAAATTGCATTACAATTGCTGATGCGATCATATCGGACATAGCCAATGCCTCGGCTTCAATTTCATCAAACACTTCAATATCTGTTTGATAGTCTTTTTGAATCATGGTTACGGCTTCTTTTTTAGTTAGCTCTAAATGTTTATAGAACATTTCCTGCAGTGCATCTTTCGATAAGTATGGGTTCAGATTGCTTAAAAATAAAACAATGTCATCCGCATTTTTATACCATTCTTTTTCTTTAGTATTCACTGTGTTTGTATCTCCTTTGACAGCGGCTGTTACAAGTTCCGCAGCAATGACTAGGTGATCTTGAATAAGCTTAGCGTAGTAATCCGCAATCTGGTCTCCATAAAACGGGCGCAGACAATTGCCTAAGTCAATTGCATTATGCAGGAGGCGCTTTTGTACAAATGGTAGATCCGGCAATTGGAACACAATGCTAATAATCGTCATCCGCGTCCAATTGACATGCTCCATCCAAAGTAATCGATTCATCGCCATATAATCGGCCTCTGTTTTACTTATGCAACGCTGATCAAGAGTGCTCAGTTGCCGAGTTAAAAAATGCCGAAGCGGTGCAGTGTATTGGGAAAAGGGTTGCGCATAGGAAGCGCTAAGCGGATAGGTGAAACCATTTGTATAATAAGGATACACTCATACCATTCCTCTCTACTTTTCAGTCCATAGTAAGATGAAAATTGGGCTCTTTTATTAACATACTCATACGTATTGAGGTGTGTGAAAGTGTTCGCGTGGATTTCATGGTATTTAATACAATAAATTTATAAATACTAGTCGCAGCCGAATTGCACAAAAATTTACAGTAGAGCTTTTAAACAATGGGATAGAAATTTACTTTCCACACACACTGTTAGTGGAGGTGAGTTGGAATGGGTAACAATAAACATAAAAACAATAAAACTCAGGATAACAAAAAACAGCAAAACCAAAATCAAAATGCGAACAGACCACGAGCAAACAGAGAAGAATTTGCTCAGGAAGTAAACTTTGATCAAAACCAGAACCAGAACCAGAATCGCAATAAAAACCAAATACAGAATAAGAAGGATTGTTAATTTTTCATAAGAAAACCCCAATACACGTGTCATTGTGTATTGGGGTAATTTAATTTCCTATAGCTTAAATTTCGAAACAGAGTCAGTTAATTTTTCAACTTGTTTATTTAAGTGCGTAGCATGCATCGTCACTTCAGAAGTAGCGGATGTTTGTTCTTCGATTGAACTCGCAATTTCTTGCGTCTCTGCTGTAACCTCTGTTGTCATTTCATTAACAACTGCTATTGAAGAGACGACGACATTTTTTTGCTGTTGCATTGTTGATACATTATCCATCGTGTTTGAAATCGACACTTTCATATTTTCCAATGTATCAGAAAGTTGTTTAATTGCATTATCTACAGTATTAACGGCTAATTTCTGATCTTCGCTGATCTCGTTTGTCTGATTCATCACTTGAACGAGTTGCTGCGTGTCCTCTAAAATACTTAGAATGATTTGCTGAATATTCGTTGTTGCCGCTTTTGAGCTTTCTGCCAAGCTTCTTACTTCATCTGCTACAACCGCAAATCCTTTTCCGTGCTCACCTGCTCGAGCAGCTTCAATAGAAGCATTGAGTGCTAGTAAATTTGTTTGTTCAGTAATTTGGGCGATCACATCGGTTACTTTCGAAATGGATTTCGTTTTTCCATCTAACTGTTCGGTTACGACCGTTACCTCATTAAATGCGCGTTCTAAATTCGCATAGGATGTTTCCAATTGTTGTACTTTATCAATGCTTGTATGAACTTCTACCAATGCTTCGTCAGCATCATTTACCATTTGCTGAGTTTTGAGCTCAATAGATTCTATTTCATCGGCCAATACATGGATAGCTGTAGAACCATCATGCATTTTTTCTGCCTGTGTACTTGTATTCATAGCAATTTCTTCGATGCTGTTCGAGACATTATTTAACGCCTGCTCATTTTCCTTGGCAATAATAGATAAACTATTTGAAGAATGTTGGATTTCCATTGAATTTTCATTTACTTGATTAATTAAATTGCGAACCTCGTCTAGCATATGGTTGTATTGATTTGCTAAGTCTGCAATTTCATCATTTGACTTTGTTTCAAAACGTGAAATAAAGTCACCGCTTGCTGTTTTTTCAAATATATCATTAAAGCTATTTAAAATATCGACTAATTTTCGTGCCATGAAATAGGCGAATAAACATCCGATTATTAAACCGATCAATATTGAAATCCAACCGACAATCGATAACTTATTTAACTGTTGTGCATAACTATCTTCATCTACTAAAGAAACAATCTGCCAGTTATTCTTCTCGATAACTTGAATTTCACCTGTATAATTCACGTCATCCCATTCAAACTGTTCAATTTGGTTAGTGCCATTTTTAGCATCTGACAGCCAGTTAAACTTTTTCTCTAATTCGGAAGTATTTAATAGATCGGTAACACCAGCAATCTTGCCTGAATTATCGGCATTGATATTTGTTCCGTCCCCATCTTCGATAAATGAAGATACAATCAATCCATTTGGATCGACAATCATTAATTTTGAAGATGATTTTGCTTCAATGCCTTCGCGAATCTTACCAATTGTAGAGAAATCGATATCATAGCCGACCGCACCGACTAGTTCGTCCTCTTTAAATACCGGGGCAATAACAGAAGTCATTAACTTGTTAATACCAGTATCCAAATAGACATCCATCCATTGTAAGTTGGGGTTTGCATTCAATTTTGCAAAAGTTTGAGATTCACGTACATCCCATTCATAATCAATTGCAGGTGTAGAGTGCAGTTTGCCCGATTTAAAATCCATGAAGTAGACGGACAGATAATTTTCGTTATTTTCTTTTAAAGTGCTTGTAATTTCATCAATATGTAAATAGTCGACTTCATCTTTTTGTACGATCGTTTCGATAACCTGCTCGAATTGTAGAAGGTTTGTTTCGTAAGTTTCCAAACCTAATGACACCTGATCAACAGCATTTTCAGCATTGTTAGAAGAAGTCTGTTCATTTTCTTCTGTTAAAATATTTCGTACTGTCCACTGACTAAATAACACAGTAATGACGACCGCTGCAATAACTGCCAGTGATATCAGTACCATCCACTTAGTTTTTATCTTTAAATTTTTGAGTATATTCATTTTCATCTACCTTTTACCTATATATTGACTTTCATTCCCAAAATGAGGGTTGCAAAGACGAGTAATAGAATATATGATTGCGGGACTTTTGTCTATCTAAATTTATCGACTTTACTATATATATTAAAAAGTTATAATTTTTTGATTTTTGAGACGTCTTTTATACAAAAATCATTGACTAAAGGATACTTGTGGATTTTTGGTTCACAATATCCAAGATGGGGCATAAAGAATTATTGAGGTTTTTTCTATAAAGATACTGGGAATTTAAAGAAATTAGAAACAAATATGAGTGGGTGATAAAAATGGATATATTGGATTGTATTATAATCGGCGGAGGACCATCTGGATTAAGTGCCAGTTTAGTTTTAGGCAGAGCTAGAAGAGAGATTGTATTGTTCGATGATAATACGAATCGCAATCGTGTGACTGCAGAGGCACGCGGATTTATTACTCGTGATCGGACAAACCCTCAGGAGTTTAGAGAAATAGGTTTGAAGGAACTCGAGAACTATCCAACAGTATCGTACGTAAACGCAACTGTTACGGAAATAACTAAGGATAAAGATAGTGACAGGTATATTGTCAAAGCTTCTAATGAGAAGGAGTATATAACGGAAAAAGTTATTTTGGCTACAGGCATTCAAGAGGTTTTTTTCATACCGAGTATAAGGAATTATTACGGGAAGAGTTTATTCAGTTGTCCCTATTGTGATGGCTGGGAACAGCGGGATAAGCCTTTAGTGGTCATCGCGGAAAAAGAAGAGCATGTGCTGCATTTGACTAAGTTGATTTATAACTGGTCGCAGGATTTAGTTGTGCTGACAAATGGCCTTGAACTTTCGGAAGAGGCGACTTCGCAGTTAGAAAAACGGAATATCAAAATAATAGAGGATCAGATAAAAGCATTAATTGGTAATGACGGGTTTTTAGAAAAAATCGAGTTTGAATCGGGAGAAACGCTAGAACGATCTTTTGGTTTTGTAGCACCAACGTATTACCGTGCGAATAAGCTTGTGGAAATGTTAGGTTGTGAAGTTCATGAAAACGGGAAAGTCATAACTGACGGTGTTGGCAGAACATCTGAAAAAAATGTCTACATTGCAGGAGAAACCGAAACAGCACGACCTTCATCGTTAATGATTTCGGCTGCAAGAGGAAATAAAGCAGCAGTTTCAGTGAATGTAGATCTTACTGAGGAACGATTTTGAAGTAGCTAGAAAAAGATTAAGCTCAATAGATTACAAAACGAATTTGAAAAAAATTCGTTTTTTTCTATTGGGGATGTCTAAACAGGTTATGCAATCTCAACTCTTACATATAAATATAGTAGAGGTTTAACAAAATAATATAGTGGCATCTATAGGTTCACTATTGATAAAAATATAAGTACGCAGAAATAGCTGCGTTAATTGGAAGGTGTATAGGATGAGTAAGATTATATTATCGACTGACAGTGGGGCAGATTTACCGCAAGAATTGGTTGAAAAATATCAAATTCAAGTAGCTCCAATGCATATCATTATGGATGGGAAAGATTATTTGGACGGGGAACTTTCTGTAGAGGAAGTCTTTGATTATTACAATCGTACGAAGAAGATCCCGTCTACTTCAGCTACTAACGTTCAGGAATATCATGATTTATTTTCAAAAATCAGAGCAGATTTTCCAGATAGTATTATTATCCATATTGGATGTACATCGAAAGCATCTGTCACTTTTCAAAGCGCGGTCATAGCAGCAGAAGACTTTGATGATCTGTATTTAATCGACTCATTAAATATAACTGGGGGACTTGCAGCAATCGTTATGCATGCAGCATTATTGATTGAAAACGAACCTTCCATTGACCATATTCGTTTAATAAAGGAAATAGAATCCTTTGTTCCTAAAACTAGGCTTTCAATTCTACCAGGCAGTCTCGAATTTTTGAAAGCTGGAGGAAGAGTAAGCAATCTTGTATATATTGGTGGTGCACTGTTGAAAATAAAACCTTGCATTGAATTGAAAGAAGGTAAACTAGTTTCAACAAGAAACTATCGCGGGAAGATGAGTATGGTAGCAGAGAAGTTTATGCGTGATTTTTTAAATGAATATAATATTGATAAAAAATTGCTATTTTTGATTTACTCAATCGGACTTGATGAAGGTATTAAAAATCGGATGGTCGAAATTGCAAAGGGGAAGGGATTCGAAAATGTGAAATGGATGCAGGCTGGAGCTGGGATATCTGCGCATGCTGGTCCAGGGGGCGTCGGGATTGCCGGATTAGAATGTTAGCTGGCAAACCGTTGAAGCGTCGGCTTGTAACAATTTTTTTATTTTTATTTGCACTGACTATGTTATTTCGTTCGAAGAAGCTTAATTAAATAAATAAAAGAACGAATCTCACGATGGATTCGTTCTTTTTTATAGCACTATAATAGCAATGATTTATGTTGGAAAGGGCATTTCCCTTGGATCGGTACAATATCGTCGCCGATAAAGGATTGTTTCCATTCGTTATGTGTCGGATCTCCAAAGTGGCCGATATCCGGGTGCTTCGGAAGTTGATCCCAAACCTCTACACGCTTCCGTACTTTATCCCTGGACATAATACCGCCTTTTTCGGTACCTTCTAAACCTTGGAAGATTTTACGTGGCTGGAATCCGAGCACCATCGCATTTCCTAAATGGCGGGTTTTGCGCTTCTTATATGCAGGAGCATTTCCAAATACAAATATTGGTTCTCCGGCGAAGTGGAAATCCCATAAATAATGATCTGGATCACGAGGGCTGTTTTCTGGCCATTCTACTTTATCGGCTGTATGTAGATACTGGAGAATATCCCAAAACTGTTGACGGTAATCATCGAGTGCCCCTTCTTGTTCGAAAGGTTCAACAAATACAAATAGACCGTGTCTTTTATAATTGGGCTGTTTAAATAATTCTAAAAATCCTTCTACTGCTTGAGGTAAATTATTCCAGTCGTCCTGTGTAATATATGCATACCTAAGTTCGCCTTTAAGCTCGCCACTCATCCCAAAAAAACAAGGAAATGTTTTATCCGTTACTGTTTTATGAAACGTTTCGTATTCTTTATAGAGCCAACTTGGTAAATCCGTTCGATTGTGGAAATCTTCTTTCGTTAATAGAGCCTGACCCTTCGTAATCATAAAATCTCCTCCGTTAATGTTCTTCAGTTTATTCTTATTGCATTTCCATACCCTAATGAAAATTACTTGAAACAACAGTATTCACCTTATATTGATTAAAAATTGTTTATGGAAACGCAAAAATAGGGAATGGTAAAAAGGTGAATTAAGAATCTGGAGGATGACTTATGGTAAATACATTTTCAAAGCAATCCCAAATAGCATGTCAAAGCGAATATGGAACTTTAAAAAAAGTTGTATTATGTGAACCTGAATATATGGAAATTAAAGAAGTAATCAATGATGTTCAAAAAAAATATAAGCATGATAATATCGATCAGGATCTTGCACTAGCCCAGCACCGAAAGTTTGAACAAACGCTACTTAATGCTGGTGTGGAAGTAATTAAACTCCCTCCTAGTAAAGAGCACCCGGAACAAGTATTTACAAGAGATATTGGTTTTACTATTGGAGATCAGTTGTTTGTTTCGCAGATGGCAAATCCTATCCGTCAAGGTGAAGATGAAGTACTGGCACAATGGCTAAAGGAGAATAAAATTTCGTATCATAACCTTTCTAAATATTCAATTGAAGGTGGCGATGTGATTATTGACGGTCCTCGGGTTTTTGTCGGAATCAGTGATCGCACATGCGAGAAGGCTATTCAAAATTTACAAAAACAACTGCCTGATTTTGAAGTCCTTCCAATCCCGTTTAACCCAAAATATTTACATTTAGACTGTGTATTCAATATTCTTTCATCAAAAGATGCACTTGTTTTTCCGGATGCATTCGAACCGGAAGTAGTTAAACATTTATCAAGTATGTATGACTTAATCGAAGTAAGCGAAAACGAGCAGTTTACAATGGGGACAAATGTGCTTTCGATTGGACAAAATCGTGTGCTGAGCTTGCCGGTTAACAGTGATGTGAATTATCAAATGAGACAGCATGGTTATGAAGTGCTGGAAGTCGACTTTTCAGAAATCATTAAGTCGGGCGGCTCATTCAGATGCTGTTCGATGCCATTAGTAAGACAGTAGATTTTAATAATGATGCAAATTCCTGATTTGTATTCGAATTTACTATATGTATTTTATACGAAGCTCATTCTAAAAGTTGTGCATCCCGCATTTCCTTTATAGTGTATATTTAAGGGAGATATGCAAAAAAGATGGCAGCAATGTCTGCGTTTTTGAAAGGAAGGTACAATGAAAAGAATTATTTTATCGACTGAGAGTGGTGCGGATTTACCGAAGGACCTGGTTGAAAAACATCAAATTCAAGTAGTACCGATGCACGTTATTATGGATGGGAAAGATTATTTGGATGGTGAGCTGTCAGTAGAAGAAGTTTTTGATTTTTATGATCGAACAAAGTCAATACCGTCTACGGCAGCGACGAATGTCCATGAATATGAAGAGTTGTTTACAAAGGTTCGATTGAAATTTCCTGAAAGTATCATTATTCACATTGGCTATACGTCAAAAGCATCTGCTTCCTTTCAAAGTGCGGTAATTGCAGCAGAAGATTTTGATGATCTTTTTCTGATTGATGCGTTAAATGTAACTGGTGGATTGGGGGCAGTAGTGATGTATGCAGCTCGCTTGCTTGAAGAAGAGCCTAAGATTAGCCCTGAGCATTTAATTGCAAAAATTGAATCAATCGTTCCTAAAACAAGGCTAGCGTTCCTGCCAGGAAGTTTAGACTTTTTAAAAGCAGGTGGACGGGTGAGCAATATTGCGTACATCGGTGGTGCATTGCTTAAAATCAAGCCATGTATTGAGTTGAAAGAAGGAAAGCTTGTTTCAACTAGAAAATACCGTGGCAAGATGGAAATTGTTGCAGAAAAGATGATGAGGGATTATTTAGATGAATACAATATCGATCGGGAACAATTGTATTTAATCTACTCGGTCGGACTGGATGAACAGATTAAAAAACGTCTGGAAGCAATCGCGAAGGAAGCCGGTTTTAAAAACGTAAGATGGATGCAGGCTGGTGCGATGATCTCGACTCATGCGGGTCCTGGAGGATTTGGGATTGCCGGTATAGAATCATAAAAATAAGAAAGAACCTGGATTTTTAATTCCAGGTTCTTTTTTTGATTATCACTTTTGCTCCTCCATGACACACTGCCTCGCTTTCAGATTAAATTTTAGATTGCTCCAAAATATTCTGTTTAAGCTCATTCAGTTTTTGTTGGTCCTTTTGAGATTGATCTTTCGCACTCATCGGGTTAACCCTCCAGTCACTTAGATTTGAAGTGAAATCTTTAATAGTATAGGCTGTATTTCGTTTTTTAAACGTTGATTATGAAAAATTTTTAATTTATTTTAAATTGTACTGTCTAATGATTTTAACAATAAGAAAGAACCTGGAGTTTTTAATTCCAGGTTCTTATTTTGATTACCACTTATGATCCTCCATGACACACTGCCTCGCTTTCAGATTAATTTTAGATTGCTCCAAAAATATTCTGTGTAAGCTTATTCAGTTTTTGTTGGTCCTTTTGAGATTGATCATTCGCACTCATCGGGTTAACCCTCCAGTCATTTAGATTGAAGTGAAATCTTTAATAGTATAGGTAAGATCTTATTTTTTATACAAAAAGTTTTAAAATTTCTACGGAAAATGATTTGGTTTCATAACTCTAAAAATTGTCTTCATACATTCATCAATTTTACGCAAAATAAATAAGAATCCAATTCGTTTCGGAGGTGAAAGAAGTTGGCGAAAAAAAGTAAAACAAGCTTCACTAAGAATAAAAAGGAAAAAAAGGATACGAATCGTCGTGAAGAGTATTCAAAAGAGTTTAATCAGGTAATTCATAATAACCCACCGCAAGAAGTTACAAAGCATAGAGGAACATAAGGCTGCCATGCACCGGGATATCTTTTTGACACCCGGTGCATGTGATTTACACAACTTATTGTTATAATATGTGTAAGAAATATGAATACATAAAGGAAGATGAAAATGACATTTGAAGAAATTTTGCCTCGTTTAAAAAATGGAGAGAAGATAATCCGTAAAGGCTGGGGCGGTGCTGAACTATATGTAAAGTATGTGCCTGCAACTACATTGGATGACTTGGACATGAATCCGTATTTTGTTATTAATGTAACTGGTGAAGGGTATACGATGTTTACACCGACAGTTTGTGATATTTTAGCGGATGATTGGGAAATCGTTCTATAAGTAATTAATGCTTGCTTGTTTATTGCAAGTCAGTTATTTTTTTGGAGGGAAAACAGTGGGAAAGCAATTTGAAAATAAAGTCGTCGTCATTACGGGTGCCGCATCCGGAATCGGACGAGCACAAGCAGCAGCTTTTTTAAAAGAAGGGGCTACTGTTATTGGGATCGATATTGAAAAAGCAGTAATAACGGATGACAAGTACTATCACTATGCAGGAAGTGTAACGGATCATCAGTTTATTGAAGAAACGATTGGACAATTAGAAGTAATCGATATTTTATGTAATACAGCCGGTATCCTTGATGGTTATGTCCCGTCACTTGAAACAGAAGAATCATTATGGGACAAAATCTTTAACGTGAATGTAAAAGGGATGTTCTTTGTAACGAATGCGGTATTAAAGAAAATGCTTAAGCAAAAGCGCGGTGTTATTGTAAATATGGCATCGATTGCTGGAATGATTGCAGGTGGCGGTGGTGCAGCATATACCGCGTCCAAACATGCCGTAATCGGTTATACAAAACAGCTTTCCTATGATTATTGCAAGGAAGGGATACGTATCAACGGGATTGCACCGGGTGCAATTGAAACACCGATGAATGCGGCCGATTTTGAAGGGGCAGGTGAAATGGCGAAGTTAGTGGCAGAGCAAACACCTGCTGGCAGATGGGCGAAGCCTGAAGAGGTTGCAAACGTGACATTATTTTTAGCGAGTGAAGCAAGCGATTATATGCATGCAACAATTATACCGGTTGATGGTGGATGGATGAATAAATAAAGTATTGCCATTATTTAATATTTACTCCATAATGAATGGGTGCAAAATCACACTATGACACTTTGGCAGGGTACTAGCACCCATGCTCCTTTGGTCATAGTTATCAGTAAAATAGCAACTTCATGCTATTTTATAAAGGAGGAAATTAAATAATGGAAAATTCTGTTTCATCATCACGTGTCAACGTGCATGAAACGGCTAAAGTTGCGATCGTTGCTTCTCTTTATGTAGCAGTTACGCTTGTTTTGGCTGTCATTAGTTTCGGAGCCGTCCAATTAAGGCTGTCGGAAATGTTTAACTATTTAGTGCTATTCCATAAACGATACATAGTAGGAGTAACATTAGGTGTCGTCATTGCGAATCTCTTTTCACCAATGTGGTGGATTGATGTACCGGTAGGCGGGATTGCTACACTCATTGTCTTGATTATTTGCCGAATCGTTACAAAAAATATCAAAAACTTAGTGCTGAAAATTATTGTAACCGGTATTATTTTTACGGCATCCATGTTTACAGTTGCAGCTCAGCTGATGATCGTTTTTGATCTGCCATTTTGGCCAACGTACGGAATGGTAGCAGTGGGAGAAGCCTTTTCAATGCTAGTAGGCGGCGTCACAATTTATTTATTGCAAAAGAAAATTGATTTTACAAAATAAAAATTAACAATCCGTTAAATAAAAGAAGCAGACCGTTCATTTTGAACGTGTCTGCTTTTACTTTTATGTGAAATACTCAAGTTTGGCATTCGGAAAGAATTTTTCCATGTAACTGTAAAGCTTTTCTTTCATTTCGTCCTCTTCGTTCTTTTGATAAATATACTTACTGATTCCGTATTTACCCCATTTCACACGTCTTACAGATTCATCCAGTTTCAGCTTTGTCTTCGGATAGTTTTTATTAATCACATTTTTAGCGGCCTTTGTAAAACGGTGCTGAATAAATTCAAATGTAATATCTTCACGGACATCTTGGGGGAGTTCAGCATCAAGTCGTTCAAACATATGATAATAGCCATCCTGCCATCCATCATGAAGGTAAATTGGCGCTACGATAAATCCAAGAGGATAACCGGCTCTCGCTACTTTGCCGGCTGCTTCGATCCGCTGGGCGAGCGAGGAGGTACCGGGTTCAAAATTTTTTATGACATAATCCGCATTAATACTAAAACGAAATCTTGTATGGCCATTATGTTTTGCATCGAGTAAATGATCAACATGATGGAATTTTGTAACGAACCTTAATCTGCCCAGCTCGGTTTCGCCGAAATGTTCTATCGCTTTCTTTAATGAATGTGTTAAGTGATCCAGCCCTACAATATCCGAAGTACAGGCCGCTTCAAACCGTGTGATTTCAGGTGCACGTTCTTCAATATACCGATCTGCTGCTTCAAATATTTCCTCGACATTTACATATGTGCGAATGTACGGTTTGCTTCCCATTGTTGTTTGTAAGTAGCAATAATGACAGTGACCCATACATCCTGTAGCAAGGGGAATAGCATATTCAGCAGATGGCTTGGACGTATCGAATTTCAAAGTTTTGCGAATACCAACGACAAGTGTAGACTTAGCAATTCGATATTTTTGCAAATCATTGTCACCGGGGAAGTTTCGTATTTGGTTATGGGAGGTTGTATAACGTATCTCAATACCTAAAGCTTCAAATTTTTCTTTTAGTTCTTTGCCGAGCGGATAGTCCAATGCTTTCGGTTCGAAATATACAAGCTGGGGTACGAAAGGTTTATTCATGTTTTTTGCACAACACCTTCCTTTTATATTTGCTTTAGTTTGCCTTAAGAAAGAAGCAAATATGAGGTGGTAATTATTGCAGTAGCAAGGTTATTTGTCACTTCCATATGTAAATTTCTCAAAAAAAAAAGACTCCTTGTAATTCGCTAATCAGTCTTAAAGCAACCAGTATCCTAAGTCCGAGTGTCGAGTGGAGTCTTGTTGATAATATATTAAATTAAAAATAATGATGATTGAATGGTGATTCTAAAAGAGGGGTACATGTTTGCTTTGTCATATTGTATTGCTTAACTGGCATCAATTCACTTTTCTCAATCATCGCGATACGATTTAATACTTCATCCGTTAACTGCTTTGAACTTGTAGAAACGACTAGATTCAGCAATCCGAGCAGTGCTGCAAAATCGAAAACTTTAAAGCGGTATCCTAGTGGAATCGCTGGTACACCGGCAGCCATTGAAAGCATGTTTGCATGGAGTTTAAAGTTTATCGTTGCAGTACACGTTGATAATTTATGAATCATTTGTTGTTCGGTATAAATGTTTTTATCTAACTGAACATTTTCTGTGTCGCCGATTTTATTAAAAAGTCTTTCGCAATGGGATCGATCGTCTGACCACATCGTATAAATCAGTATTTTATAACCCTTTTCAATTAGTCTTTTCACTGCTGCGACTAATTGTTCTTCTACTAAACTTTCATTGGCACCGTACAGACGGTTAAATGTCGTTCCCCAATTGATCCCGATTAGTTTGTCTTGGATATGAGGTTTTATTGTGTCTTTATTTTGTAATAGTAAAGCAGGATCTCCGATTATTTTAACTTTTTCCGATTTTTCTTTCCCAACCATAATTTCGATCGCCTTTTTTGTTAAGGGACCTCGGACGCCTACAAAAAGTGCATGCTCCAAAACTTCTTCCAGTACATCAATATCTTTTTGTTTAAAGTTTTGTTCCAAAGAAGTCAGCTGATCATTTATCAATAAATTCAGGTTTGACTCTTCAATCCAGTCTAACCCTGATCCCCAGATGAGTACGGACTTTCCTTTATGAATAGCGTTTTGAAGAATTTGAAGGTAGCCAGGCAATAATAAGGAGCCTCCGCCAAGTACAACCGTATCAAACTCATCGAGATTTTTTAAATCCGTTCCGGGCATTGATGGCTTAACAGTGATTTTTTCCATATCCAAGTATTTAGTACATGTATCTCTGAAAATATGCCATAACAGTTCATCACCCAGGTTATTAAATCCGATCCAGCCCATATATAAAATCTTTTTCATTTTTTCATCCCACCTTTTCTCGTTTTGGAATAAACCGCCAATGTTTCTTTTACTACATTATTAATATTAAATTTTTCCTCAGCTATTTCTCTGGCTGTAATTCCGTTTAGTTTTAGGCGATGTTGATCCTTCAAGACTTTTTTCAAATCATCACGTAATAAATGTCTGCTGCAAGTTGCTTTAGAACCATGATCTCCAAAATAATGACTCCATGCATCTTCAAAATTGTTCACATCTACAATCCCGAAATATCCATGGTTGCCGACAGCAACTACTTGCTTTTCTGAAGCCATAGCCTCTAAAGCTACACGGCCTGTGCCTACAACGCAATCAGCTGCAGAGTAATAGGGATGCAGATTTTTTTGTTCTCCAACGATATGAATAAAAGCTCCATCACACATTTCTTCAATCATTCGAGCCAATGTTTTTATCTCGTTCAATTTATTACCATCACCAACTACAATGACATGTAGATTAGGGATAGTATTTAATTTAAGATCTTTGCAGGCTCTTAAAAAAATAGAACAAACTTGTGCTTTTGCCCATGTGATTCTGCTGGCATAGAGAAGAACGGGCGCATCTTTGGGTATTTTTAATTCACTTCTTATATCTTTTACTTGGGAATTTCTTGGGTAATCGTTTAAATTGATTCCATTTGGTATTAAATATGGGTTTTCTATTTCAAATGTTTTTACATAATTGCATAAAGGAGGGCTTACACAGATGACTGCATCGGATAATTTAAGGAGTTCCTGTATTTCATGATTTGGATAATATGTTCCGTGTATCGTGATGATCGTAGGGATATTTCTATTTTCAGCCGCTCTTCCTGCTAAATATCCGGAAGGCGTCTGATGAATATGAACATGGGTAATATTTTCGTTCTCAATAATTTTTTCAAGTTCTTTCACTAATGCCAATTCATGATTTTTTTCTAAAGGAATCGTTTTTGGAAACTCGATTGAGTAAATAGGGCAATTTAATGCTTCAAATGCCTCAACTAAACTACCGGTTTTATTTGCAGCAATCGCCACAAAGATATTATTGTTAACTAGTTCTTTTGCCAAGCCTAATACATGGGTTTCGGTTCCTCCGATATATAAAGCATCTATCACTAGTAAGATCCTTTCATCAGCCACTCTTATCACCTCCATAAAAAGTTTTGGAACGTTGTTGCTCATGTTTCCGATAGTAATATAAAATTTCCTTCAGATTTTCTATTTTTAATTTTGCATTTAAAAATTTTACGATGAATTCATAGTCTTCTGCTCCGACAATTCTTCGAGTGGGGCCGCCAAGCAAATCAAAAACTTTTCCGCGAAATAAAATTGTTCCGTGACAGACACAGTGACCGCCTGCTTCGTAACATTTTCTTATTGACTCGCCATACTTCAACCAGTCGGCAACTTTACCGAGTGATTCCAAGTTCCCGTCATAAAATACTTGGTAATTTGATCCGACTAAATCGTAATCGGGATTGTTTAACAAAAAATCCACTTGCTTTTCAAAACGCAGAGGGTGCGAAATGTCATCTGCATCATTAACGGCAATATACTCGCCGGAACTCATAAAATAGCCGATTGTCAGAGCCCCTGCAAAGCCTGTATTTACAGGTAAATTACATATAATAACCGGAAAAGGGGGTTTGGTATTTTCCAGCCAGTCTTCAACTATTTTTGATGTATTGTCAGTTGAAGCATCATTTACAAGAATAACCTCCATTTTTTTGTATTTTTGTGACTTAAGACCGTCTAGGCAATCTACTATAAATGACGCGGCATTATAGCATGGAATAACTACACTTACTAATCCTTCTTGTCTTTCCTTCATACTTCTCACCTCAGTAGTATGATATGAATCTTATTTCACAATAATTGTGCGACATAATTAGATTTTTTTGGGAATCTTGAAAAATAGAATATCTACCCAAACAAGATCAGCCGGGAAACATATCCTTTTAACATAACATCATAAAGGGGGGTAAATATGTGGCAATTACGTAGAACGCTCGAAACTTTAAAAGGATCGAGTCTTACAGTTGCAACGGAATATGCAAAAGTCACGGGTACTTTATTGGAAGTAAACTTTGACTATATTACACTTTCATCAAACTCAGATTTTCTTTATATTCCGTTAACGAGTATTAAAAATATAGCTTACTAAAAAGGAGGGGATTAGATTGAATGGCATTTTGTATATTCAGCTCTTGAGGTTATTAAACCAAGAAATAACAGTTGCAGTTGGTGAGGAGCTTGTTACCGGAACACTGGAATCGGTAAATCAAGATTTCCTGATTTTAAAAGAATCTACAGATACGTATGAAAGAGAAAGTAAAACAAGAATTATCGTTTTAGCGCAGATCAGCTATATACAAGTACCGATGTTTGGTTAAGTGCGTAAGTGATGAGGCAATGGACGAAGTAGACTATGAAGAAAAATACAATCTGAATTGGGACAAGCACCCTAAAGGGATAGCTTAGAAAAACGCAAAAAATATCACTTTTCTCCTTAGAGCAAAGTGATATTTTTTATATTAAATTGTCTTTGCATTCGGAAGTATCAGTATATAACAATAAGTCGAATTAATTAAAGAGGTCTGCCGCCTTCATTTTCCCAGCGGTTCATATCGCTGCTTTCATCGATTGCATCTTCGTCAAATGGATGGGAATTTGTACATGCCACAATAGAGCTCACCATTTTCAGCAATGTCATTTTAATATCATCCTTTTTGATTATCGTTCTACTCTAGTATATGCGGCAGTGAAAGATTAGTGCGGTTCCCAATTAGGCATAAAGCGTCAACGTTCTTAATTTTTCTGATTGAGGAAAGTATAAATTGCCTCTACAAATTCTTTTTTAGGATACGTAAAATATAATTCGGTCGCTAACCGAACCGTATCACCGAAGAAGAAACGTTCGTATTGTGTTTGCCTCGTTCCAAATGAACTCATCGTTAAATCCCAAGCTAACCGGAATATTCTCACCCGTTCTTCAGCAGGTTTAGTTGCGGCTTGAAGATATTGATCCAAATCGGCTCTGATGGGGGAGTGAAATGCCTTTTCTGTTGGTAGTGTTATTATTCCGCTTGCACCGATAAGCTGGATAATTTCAGTGAGCCGTGGATAAATCTTCGAAAACGTATAACCGGCAACTTTTAATGGGAAAATTGCTGGTCGCAAATAGCCATATTCATCAAGTGCTGCATCATTCTCCGATTTCTCCAATAATGCCTTCATCGTTTCCAAGCCTGCAATAATTTCTGTCATCTTTTCATGGATATGCTGATATTCATATACTTTGATCGTTTCGATGAGAAGTTCGGCAATTCCTAATATAAATTCCGTTTTCACAATTTGCCTGATTAAAACTTGATACTTGGCAAAATGATTAAAGGCACTGTGAATAAGGAATTTTTCTGCAACCTCCACATTGTTATAAAAAAAGACCCGTTCCCATGGCACTAAAACATTGTCAAACACAACGATGGAATCCATTTCTTCATATTTTGAACTTAAAGGATGGTCAAATGCAGACTCTCCGCCTATAAAGGAATCTCTGCAAATGAATTTTAATCCTTTCGTATTTGATGGGACGGCAAACGAAAAAGTTTCATCTTCGCCGAATACAAGCTTACCGACATTAAATACAAACACTTCATCAGTTAAACCGCCTTGTGTCGCTAACAGACGTGCACCTTTTATAATAAGGCCATCTTCAGTTTCCGCGATAACCTTTGCTGAAATCGGTTCATTTGTATTTTCAATATAACTTTGAGAACGATTAACTTGAGGTGTAATAAATGTATGGGTAAGCGATAGGTCATTTTCCCTGACCATTTCAAAAAATGCGCGGAGATTATCTGGGAAACAGTTTTCTTGGCCTTCAAGAAGTGCTGCAGATGAGGTGAACCCCATTAAGACAGAATTCAAATAGTCGGGACTTCTTCCTAGAATTCCATGTGTATGTTTCGCCCAATGTTCCATCATTTTGCGCCTTTTTATTAACTCCTCTTTCGTTTTAGGCATCAAATAAGAAAGGCCGACACGTTTTCCTGAAAGGGGGGATACAAAAGTCATTTCATCAATTATTGTAGGGTCATGCTGTAAATCGTAGAGGGAAGCTTTCGTCTGAATAAGTCCTTTGAATACGGGATGTTCAGATAACAGCCCTTCCACCTTTTCTCCGTCCAGCCATATTTCATTATTCAACGCATTTAATCGGTTAATATAGCTCTCACCATTAATTGCACCCATTCATCCACTCCTTAAGTTTCATGATGATCGTCCAGCCATTTACTTACTTATATGCAAATACAGGCTTGAACTAAAACAAGGCATGTTTATATATACGCAACATATGTGAAGTCTGACAGTAAAGTGCTTTGTGATGAGTAAATTTTAAAAAGGAGGCTAAGAGGGGTGGGTCATTCTTTTTGTGAAGAAACAAAAAAACACCCATTTCGGACGTGTATTTACGCAGTCAAAACGGATGTCTACTATAATTTTAATGGATAAATATTTTAGTTGACTTAGAGCAAAATTTCATTTTAACCTAACGGAAAATAAAATGTCAATAAATTTTTTGTATTTTTTGATAAAAAATGTTATAATGGTCTTACAATTGTTTTCGGTGCGTATTATGTATTTCTTTGTACTTTTTTATTCACTATAAAGGATGCGTTTATATGTACTTTTTTTATTCAAGAGAGCAAAAATTTTAACAGTTGTCAAAGCTCTAAACGGGGTTAATTATTGACCGGCAATTGAACGTAACTGTGTTTTTATTTTACAAGGAGGATTTAAATAATGAATCTAATCAATAAAAAAGTTACACATAAGCATTTCGGAATGGGTAGTATCGTTAAACAGAATGAATCTAGTATTGAAATACATTTTGCATCGGAAAGTAAAAAATTCGTTTTCCCTGATGTATTTGGAAAGCACTTAGTACTTCACGATAAAGATGATGTGCAAACACTCGAAAAAATTATTCAGAAAAAAGAATTAGAACGAAGAGAAGAAGAGTGGCAAAAAGAAGAGAATTTAAAACTCCAACGTAAAAACCAGGAAATTCGTTTAATACATGAAAAACATATGAAAAATTTCAAGCTTCACCCAGAGTCACAATTAGTTTTTTGGTGTGATGATGAAGAAAAACGAACTGCCTTTTCAGATTGGAAGGTTTTTTCGGGATTAACGAAAAGCGGTGTAAATAAAGGGAAGCCTGTAAAACCGATTCGCCTGCATTTAAACAGTGCTGTTTTGTTAACGGCAGTAGATGAAAATTCTTCTGAAAAAGAACGACGTATTTTAGGTATGTATATGGTAGAGGAGAACTTTATCGGGAAATTGAGTGAAGATGGATATATTCCGGCACATTCAAAGTACCGAATTGAACTGACTGAAGAGGAAGCAGAGAAGATGCTGTTCTGGAACTATTACGTAAACGAAAAGTTCACTCATAAAATGACATGGAATACTGGTAAACATCGCTATTTCAACAATTTATGGATGGCTCAAATTTTATGTGATATCATCTCTTTGAAAACAGATCCTCAGGAAAAAGAACTTGCTCAGCAATTCTTCACACATTTCTGTAAAATGAATGATATAACAGCAAGTGAATTGCCACAGCCTAATGGTGCCTTGAAGCGTATTTAAATTATATAAAAAAGAACGAATTCCAAGGGATTCGTTCTTTTTTATCGTGTACATTGCTATTGTTTTAATCAAATATATAGCGGATAACTTCCATTGCCTGATCAACAGTTTCCACCGTTACATTTGCTTTATTGGATAGCTCTTTTAAAGGGTGAATTAAAGACTCGGGACGGATGATGATTGTCGGTTTGTCCATTGCAATTGCTGTACTTACATCCATTGCGGTATTCCATTGTTTATACTTCTCGCCGAATAGTGCAATGACGATATCCGCTTTCTGCATTAATACCTGAGTCCGGAAGTTATTAATATCAGAAGCAGCATTGTCTTTGTAATATGGTGATGGTTGGATACCTAATATTTCCTCGCCAATATTATCTGACCGGTCATGATCTGTCTGAGGTGCTACAAAGTGAAGCGGAAGATTTTTTTCCTTCGCCTTTTGTGCAACTTCTTCACGCCAATTATCATGAATTTGTCCTGCTAAGTAAACGGTTAGTTCCATATGAATGCCTCCTCTATATTTGCCTTATATTCATACTAACGAATTCACCTATATAATTGAAGTAAACCCTCTGATAAAGGATGGGAGAATGCCGTACTGAAATTATGATATGGTTGTAGAAGAGTATAAATAAAAAAAGAATAATTTAAAGGAGGTACCCAATGAAAATTGGTATAATTGGCGCCGGTGCAATTGCTCACTTTCTTTTGGAAGAAATAAATGAAAAGCTGCAAGAAAACTTACGCATTACGAGTATCTTTGTGAGGGATAGGGAAAAGCATCAATTGCTAAAATCCACTTATGGCATCAAGCTGTATACAGAAATTGCTGCATTTTTAGATTCAGATATTGATATAGTAGTGGAGGCCGCAAATATTGAAGCGGTTCATACATTGCTCCCTTCTGCAATCAGAAAAAAGGATGTTGTCGTCATTAGTATTGGTGCTTTGGTGGATGAGGCACTTCTGGTAGAGCTAAATAACTTAGCGAATGAATACAACAGAAGACTTTACTTGCCATCAGGCGCGGTTGGCGGATTGGATTTACTGCAAAATGCACATGCGCTTGGTACAGTAACATCCGTCGAGCTCACAACACGTAAGCCGGCAAGCTCATTAGTTGATGAAACACTTGAGGAAGCGAAGGTAATATTTGAAGGGAATGCGGCAGAAGCGATTAGCCGTTATCCGAAAAATATGAATGTATCAATTGTACTTGCATTGGCGAGTATTGGGTTTGAAAAAACTAGAGTCACATTAGTGGCGGATCCGAAAATTGATAAAAATATTCATCATATTGAAGTTACAGGAGACTTTGGAGAGGCAACATTTACTATTAAGAATAACCCGCTCCCTGCAAATCCGAAAACGAGTTATTTAGCAGCGATGAGTATTTTAGGAACGCTAAAAAGGATTAACGGGAAGCTGCTTATCGGTTAATGGAACGTAAACTTATTCTATTTATTAAAAGTCTGCTTTTTAAATCATCTGCTTTTACTTTTATATATGATTTACGCTAATATTGTTAGAGGAAATTTAAAAGAAATAAAGTTGATTGTTTGTAATGAGAGGAATTGAACTTAACATATGAAAGAGAATTTTTGGCAGGAGCTACCGAAACCATTTTTTGTGCTCGCGCCGATGGAAGATGTAACAGATTTAGTATTTCGTCATGTAGTTGCTGAAGCAGGAAGACCGGATGTATTCTTTACGGAATTTACTAACTCGGAAAGCTACTGTCATCCTGATGGGATTAAAAGCGTCCGTGGTCGCTTAGCATTTACAGAAGATGAACAGCCGCTTGTAGCCCATATTTGGGGAGATAATCCTGAGAATTTCCGCAAGATGAGCATCGGGATGGCGGAATTGGGCTTTAAGGGAATCGATATTAACATGGGGTGCCCGGTACCGAATGTTGCAGGACGAGGAAAAGGCAGCGGTCTGATTTTACGTCCGGATGTGGCAGCAGAACTAATCGAAGCTGCTAAAGCAGGCGGTTTGCCAGTAAGTGTGAAAACACGACTTGGCTATAAAGAAATTGATGAGTGGAAAGAATGGCTTACGCATATTTTAAAACAGGATATTGCAAATCTTTCCATCCATTTACGTACACGTAAAGAAATGAGTGCTGTTGATGCACATTGGGAACTTATCCCGGAAATTAAAGCGTTGCGTGATGAGATTGCACCAAATACATTATTAACAATTAACGGTGATATTCCGGACCGACAAGTTGGTTTAGAACTTGCGGAAAAGTACGGAATTGATGGAGTGATGATTGGTCGCGGTATTTTTAAAAACCCATTTGCTTTTGAAAAGGAGCCAAAGGAGCACAGTCCTGAGGAGTATCTTGATCTTCTGAAGCTACAGCTTGATCTGCAGGACAAGTATGCCGAAGAACTTCCTCGTTCAATGTCAGGACTTCACCGCTTTTTCAAGATTTATGTTAAAGGGTTCCGAGGTGCCGGCGAACTAAGAAACCAGTTAATGAATACAAAGTCTACAGACGAAGTGCGTGCACTTCTTAATAGTTTTGAATTAAATAAAGAATAAAAAATAGGGGCTGGGACAGAATTAGTTCCAGTTCACGCAAAAAGAGAAATTGCACAATGCAATTTCTCTTTTTGCGTTTTATAAAGAAAATATTGGAAGAGGTGTTATCCTCTTACCGCATATTTCCTTAAATTTGTGGCCATTAATGCCAAGCCTATTTCGTTAGTAACCTTCGATTTTCCACGAACTGAAAATCGGCGGAAACACAAATTAGCCTTCAAGAATCCAAAAACTGGTTCCACGTCAATTTTACGTCGACGATAAATGGCAGCCGTTTTTTCTTCTGAAAGCTTCGCTCTTACTTCTTCTTTTTGTTGTTCCCAATTCTCGTTAATCATGAGTCTACGGTTTTTCCCTTCCGCAGCTTTCGTACATTTTGTACGGAAAGGACATCCTGTACATTCCTCACACTCATAGATTTTAAATTCTCGTTGGAAACCTGCTTTATCCGTACGAACAGAATTGTATTGGAATCTTAATCTCTTTTCATTTGGACAAATGTAGACATCGTTTTCTTTCTCATACACCCAATTACTTGTCTTAAAAGGGTCATTTTTATATTTTCGCTTCTGTTCGTTCAAGTATTGATTAAATGTAATGAGTGGAGTTCGTTTGCGTTTGTTAAGAATATCATGGTAATTCTGTTCACTGCCGTATCCGGCATCCGCTACAATATGTTTTGGTAACTCAAAATAATTTTCTTCAATTTGATTAAGAAATGGAATAAGTGTTTTCGTGTCTGTTGGATTTGGAAATACATCATAAGCGAGTGTGTATTGACCTTCAGTAGCGATTTGTACATTATAACCTGGCTTCAATTGACCGTTTTGCATATAGTCATCTTTCATCCGCATGAATGTTGCTTCGTGATCTGTCTTTGAATAACTATTGCGTGTACCAAACACTTCAAAATCCTTTTCATATTTCTGTTTTCTTATAATCCAATCATATACTTGTTTGAGGATTTGCTTTGGTGTTTTTCGTTCGCTACGTAATCTTTTTCGCTCAATGACATCTTCAGAATGTTCTATTTTGCTTGTATAGTCGTCGACTACTTCTTCTAGGTGATGTGCTACTTGAGTTAACTCTTCTATTGATAACTGCTCATCACTTTCACGTTTGATTTCAGGAATAATTTGATGTTCCAATAACTCATCGTAAAGTTTATTTGATTTTTCTACGAGGTTGGTATGATGTTTTTCCACTGATTTTTTCCAAACAAATGTGAACTTATTGGCATTTGCCTCAATCTTTGTGCCATCGATAAAAATCGCTTCTTGATCGATGAGTTTTTCTTCAACTAGCTGACAACGAAATTGTACAAAACATTGGCGAATGAGTTCCTTCATATTGGGATGTACACGAAAACGGTTAATAGTGCGATAACTTGGTTCATATCCTTGGGCAAGCCACATCATACGGATACTGTCTCTTGTCAGATCCTCTATTTTTCTTCCTGAAAAAGTGGATTGTGTGTAACCGCATAAAATCAGCTTTAGCATCATACGTGGATGATATGATGGACAACCAGTATGGTGAATAAAAGGAGCGAAAGCTTCGTTCGGAATGCTTTCGACCAAATGATGGATAGAAAAGGCAATATCATTTTTATGTAACTTTACTTCTAAATCTAGCGGTAATATAATTTGATTCATGTTATAATCTTTAAACATAGGGACACTTCTTTCGTTTGAAATTTGGTTGTAGGATACTTAAATTTTAACAGAGAATGTCCTTTTTTCATGCCTGAAATTATGCAGAGATTTACTTGATATAGAAGAAAAATTAGTTGTTCGGAGTGAAGGCGGCGACTCCCAGGGGACAAGCACGTGGGAGAGACTACAGGCTCGAGCCGTGCCCCCAGGAAAGCGTCCGCCGTAACGGAGAACAACGACTACATAGTAGACACATAATAATAAAGCCGTTCAAACTTTACTCATCGTAAAATTTGAACGGCTTTTGATTTTGAGGCGGGTTTTGTCCCACCCCCTTTTTTGTTATTAAGGCGGTTTTCTAATTTTGACTAAAATAAATATTTATAAAAAAATTTATTATCTGTTCACTGTATCGATTTATTTTTTTGGAATAATAATAAAGTGTTGTATAACAATATTTGTTGTATAAAAATACTATATACATGAGAAAAATATGGTATTTATTGTATATTTATTGTATATTTATTGTATAAATTTACATTCATATTAGAATCTTAATATTTGGAATACTATTGCTTTTTTTCTTAACCTAAGTAAAAATGTAAAAGAGAACAGCAAAATAGCATCATAAAAAATGGAATAAAGCTATTTAAAATCAGAATTTAGGGGGTAAGGTATTGTTTTCAACAACTTGGAATCGGTTATGGGAAATGCATGATCAAGTAAAAGACATGTTTACTTTTTTCATAAAACCAAATTCTTCAAAGGTCGTATCAAAGGGAGTTACCGGTAATTACCAAAATGAGAATTCAGGTAATGGTGGTGGGTATACGCCACGCAGTTATACAACAGCTCAGATGGTTGGTCTGTTTTTAGGCCCACTACTCTTTATTTTAACTTTACTTTTCTTTCAGCCAGAAGGTCTCTCGACAGAAGCAAGGGGTGTATTGGCGAGTACGATTTGGATTGCGACATGGTGGATTACCGAAGCGATACCAATTCCGGCAACATCTTTATTGCCGCTCGTATTGTTCCCGTTAACGAATAGCCTGGATGTGAAAGCAACCGCTTCTTCGTACGGGGATGAAACAATTTTCCTGTTCATGGGTGGATTTATCATCGCTCTAGCAATGGAAAAGTGGAATTTACATAGACGTATTGCTATTTCAATTATTTCAATGGTCGGTACAAATATGGACCGAATTGTTCTTGGGTTTATGATCGCAACAGGATTTTTATCGATGTGGATTTCCAATACCGCTACAGCAATGATGATGATTCCGATTGGACTAGCCATCATCAATCAAGTTGCGGATGGATTAAAAAATGACCCTTCGATTGATACATCTCCGCAGCGTTTTGCTTTTGGTAAGGCATTGATGCTCGGGATTGCATATTCTGCCTCACTTGGAGGAATCGCCACATTAATTGGTACACCGCCTAATACATTACTTGCGGGTGCTATTAATAAAATGTATGGCATCGAACTATCATTTGCTGGATGGATGTTATTCGGTGTTCCATTTGCATGGATTTTTATTTTTGTAACATGGATTTATCTAGTTAAGATTGCGTTCCCGTCAAAGTTAAAAACATTGCCTGGTGGGCGTGAGGTTATTGATAAACAGAAAAGTGATCTTGGGGCAGCATCAATTGAAGAGAAGCTTGTATTCGTTGTCTTTGCATTAGCAGCATTTTCTTGGATTACCCGCACATTTTTACTAAGTAAATTTGTCGATGGATTAACAGACGGGATGATCGCCGTTATTTTTGCTATTGTGTTATTTGCGATTCCTTCAGTGAACCGTAAAGGGGATCGATTGATGGATTGGCAAACGGCAGTAAAGTTACCGTGGGGCATTCTGCTTCTATTCGGAGGAGGTCTTGCCATTGCTTCAGGTTTCGTAGGAACGGGCTTGTCGGAGTGGATCGGTACACAACTTATGGGGCTTGAAGGTGTAAGTGTTATCGTATTAATCTTCCTGGTAGCAGCGCTTGTTCTGGCTTTAACGGAGATTACTTCAAATACTGCAACAGCTTCAATGATGTATCCGATTATGGCATCTCTTGCTGTAGCATTAGGCGTTCATCCATATGCATTAATGATTGCTGCTGGTGTAGCTGCATCATGTGCTTTCATGCTTCCGGTAGCAACACCGCCAAATGCAGCCGTTTTCGGATCGGGCTATATTAAGATTACGGACATGATGAAGGCTGGATTTGCACTGAATGTTTTCGGCGTTGTTTTCATAACATTGTCCATTTATTTCCTGCTGCCAATTATGTGGGATATCGATTTAAACTCCGTACCGGAAATGTTTAAGGTAATGAATAAGTAGTATAGAAAAGGTGGAATCGTGATTAACGATTCCATCTTTTTTTGTGGCACATAATATTTCTACATACAATGAGCAGTTGAAAACATACTACTATTAAATAATTGGTTGCAGGTGACACGATGAAACGAAAAGTAATAGTTGCAACGATTTTAATTGTTGTTATCTGTGCTAGTTTCTTATTAGCACTTTCAATTTCCCCAATAAAAAAACTGGAAGGTCAAGTTATGAATAACACGAAGAAACCTGTAGTACTCATTGTCGTCGATTCATTAATGAATGAACCGTTGCAAAAAGTGATCAAAGAGGATGATGCACCAGCTTTAGCATATTTAATGAACAACTTACAGCTTCATCAGGAAATGATTAGCTCCTATCCGACGATGTCTGTCACGATTGATAGTACACTGTTAACCGGTACATATCCAAATCAGCATAAAGTACCGGGATTGATTTGGTTTAAAGAAGAGGAAAATCGAATAATCAGTTATGGGAGCGGAATCAGTGAAATATGGAATAACGGAATTAAAAATGTTGCTCTTGATAGTGTTGTCCATTTAAATGACAGTCATTTAAGTAAAGAAGTCCAAACACTACACGAAGAGCTGGCGAATCGGAACCTTTCTTCCGCTTCGATAAATGGTCTGTTATATCGTGGAAATTTTCAACATCGCCTTAATGTCCCGGGACTTATTACTATGGCGAATCTTTTACCGAAGGAGATTCATATCAATGGCCCCACGGTTTTTTCGCTTGGAACATTAGCGCAATACAGTACAGAAAATAATCACCATAATTTTATATGGCAGCGTCTAGGTGTCAATAATGAGTTTACGGCAAATGAATTGAGATATTTAATTCAACAAAAGAAGTTGCCGTCTTTTACGCTCGCTTATTTACCCGATGCGGATGCTCCCATACACAAATATGGTCCAGATTATATAAAGGGTATAAAAAAAGTGGATCAGGCTGTACAACACATTTTAAATAGCTTTCCTTCATGGGAAGATGCTATTCAGGATGTAACGTGGATTGTATTGGGCGATAGTGGTCAGTCTTACATACTAGATGATAAAAATACATCGCTGATTGACTTGAATCAAGCATTGAAAGATTATACTTTTTGGGAGAGAAAGAATCCGAATGCCCAACTTGCAATTGCCGTTAACGAGCGTATGGCTTATATTTATGCAATCGATCAGCAAGTTGAGCTATCCGAAATCGTGAATATTTTAAAAGAGGATGAGCGAATTGGTTTTATCGCTTGGAAAAATGGACAAACAAACTATGTTGTTAGCCCACATAGTGAGGGCAAGTTGGAATTTTCACCAAAAGGTAAGTACGTAGATGATTATAATCAGTCATGGCAAGTTACAGGAGATGTCTCAATTCTGGATTTAAATATATCGAAAGAACAACATATCGGTTATCAGGATTACCCGGATGCACTTGCAAGGCTACATGGAGCGCTTCATTCACAGGAAGGGCGTTTTATTATCGTGGATGCTAAACCTTCTTATGAGTTTATTGAAAAGCATAGCCATAATCATGCGGGTGGTGGAGCTCATGGCTCACTTCACAAAGTAGATTCGATTGTTCCGATTATCGTGACTGGGACAAGTGTATTACCTGAATCTGATCGTTTAGTTGATATAAAAAAGTGGATACTTCAATTACTGGGTGATTCGTAACAAAAAATCATCCGGTTTTTTATTGAAGATTTTTACCAAACTGGAGACCAGGTTTTTAAAAATTGTGCTGTCCGTTCTTTTCCGATACTCATTAATTTATTTTTAGTCGCCTCATCTAAATCGAATTGGGTTGCACTATATTCTTCAACCGGTATAAAGATAATATCTTTCTCATGTCTACGGGAAATATAACGATTATCATGTGCAGTTTGCATCGTAGAGAATAATGCTTCAAAAAGTTGAATCCCATTATTAATATCATGCGGCTTCATATCCTCGCTTGAACTACTAAGTTTCATGCCGAGAACAGGCCGCTCCTTATTTCCATTATCGTAAATCCACATTGGAAAATTACTTAAAACGCCGCCATCTACAATAACAGACTCTCTTTTCCCATTTTTTAAGTAGACAGGTTCAAAGAAGAAGGGAAGACCGCAGCTCATCCGTAATGCACGGGAGACCGGGAAACTGTTTGGATCAATATCGTATTGATGTAAATCTTCGGGGAGCACTAAAATCTTGCCGTTCGTTAAATCGGAAGCTACCAGTTTTAAACTCCCTTTTGGTAAGTCTCCGAATGTGTAGATGCCTTTTGTCGCCAGCTTTTCGAGAAACCAGTTTTCCAGGGATTTTCCGCGATACAATCCCATCCTTTTATATAAATTAAGCCATTTTAAAAATGGAAGTTCGATGATGAATTTAGGAGGATCGAGTAAAACTTTTAAATTCAGCTCATCAAAAATCTCCTCAAGTTCTTTCGTGTTAAAGCCTGCCGCGATAAAAGTGGCTAATATGGCACCAGCACTTGTACCGGCTACACGTTCGAATTTGACCCCTTTTTCCTCAAGCGCCTGAATGGCACCGACATAGGCAAAACCTTTAATTCCGCCGCCTGAAAAAACCCCGTCGACAATCATTCGTTCTCTCCTTTCTTTTATTGATAAATCCAACGTAGGATTAGAAAGTTTAGCAAATTGAAACGATAGTTAAATTTGTCGTCATAACAGTATATGTCGGTGAAAAGAAAATGGGTTTATTAATTAAGGAACAAAGTGAACAGATGATTTACTTTTTGATGAAATTATAGTTTGTGGGGTAAATGGTTTTTTGTTGATAGGTGGTGGAACATCTGTGTCCCGGGGACGATAGAAGATATTGTAATGATGGGTTTATTTAATAATTTAGTTAGTACATGTCCGAAACTTTATTTCGGACATGTTTTTTATTGTTCCTGTATAAACAGGACCTTCTCAAAGTCGCATTCTTTGCAAACGAGTAAATGTGGACAAACCTCATCTTTGGCGGTATTTGGATAGCCATCAAAAAGCTTAACGGTATCTTCATCATTATAATGTCCGTACGGATCTGAATAATCGGCTACCTTTCCTCCATCTTGCAGCGGATTGTTACATGTCGGACAGCCTATACTGACTTTTTCTAATGCATTGCATAACGGGCAAATCGCCATAAGCACACCTCTATTTTCATCGTTTATATGTAATATGTATCTTTCCCGCCACTTAATAAACACAAATAATCAATGAAGTTATTTTTATGAATGCTTTACTAACATTGGGCTATGATTTAGAGAATCTAGGCGAATAACTTGATAACCCAAAAAATATATATTGTTACTAGGCGCTCACAACCTTTCTTTTCTCTCCATATGCTAAGTAAAAAAGGAAAAGAGGTAGAGTATGGGGATTGAAATAACAGCTCTCCACTGGATCTATGTTGTTTTCATCATGCTGCTCATTATCTTTATGGTAAGACGGCTGGATACAACATTGATTAGTATTGTGGGGATTTTCGTTATTGCTTTCGTCGCGACAGGGGATTTTGTTTCTTCAATTGGCGGGGTTTTTAATAGCTTTATTTATGCGATAACCGAACTTTTATCTACTATTTTAATTATTTCAATTATCGTTGCGATGAGCCGGGTACTTACTAAAACGGGGATCAATGAAGTAATGATCGCCCCTTTCACAAAGATTATTAAAAACCCGACACTAGGGTTTTGGACAATCGGGATATTAATGATGATCATTTCCTGGTTTTTCTGGCCATCACCTGCAGTAGCGCTGCTCGGAGCGGTTTTATTACCTGTAGCGATAAGAGCGGGACTGCCGGCATTAGGTGTGGCGATGGCAATGAACTTATTCGGTCACGGGATTGCGTTATCCAGTGATTTTATTATTCAGGGTGCACCGAAATTAACGGCTGATGCTGCCGGACTTCCTGTAGGAGATGTCATATCGGCAAGTATTCCGCTAGTCATAACGATGGGGGTTGTGACGACAGCTGTAGCATTTTACCTTTTGAAACGTGATATGAAGCGCGGCACTATTCCTTTAGTCGGAACGTATGATAATAGTACGGAGCAAGAGCTGGAGCAATCGGAAGATCTGTTATCGATGACTCAAAAGAAAATCTTTGCTCTTTTAATTCCGGTTGCCTTTGTACTGGATGTGGTTGCAATGGCTATTTTCGATCTTCAAGGGGGAGACGCAACAGCACTGGTAGGAGGCACTTCAGTTTTTATCCTGCTGATCCTTTGTGTGATTGCTTATAAAAAGAAGGGGCTCGACAAAACGACGAGCTACTTTATTAAAGGGTTCCAGTTTGGGTTTAAAGTATTCGGACCGGTCATCCCGATTGCGGCATTTTTCTATTTAGGGGACGCGGGATTCCTTACAATTCTCGGAAATCATCTGCCTGAAACATCACACGGTATTGTGAATGACCTTGGTATGGGATTGGCGGCGCTTGTACCATTAACAACGGAAATTGCTGTTGTGACATTGACAGGTGTCGGGGCTATTACAGGACTGGACGGATCCGGCTTTTCCGGAATTTCTTTAGTGGGGTCACTCGGAAATTTATTTGGTACAGCAATCGGAGAAGGTACAGCAACATTGACTGCTCTTGGTCAAATTGCAGCCATTTGGGTAGGTGGCGGGACACTTGTTCCATGGGCGCTTATTCCTGCAGCAGCCATTTGTAATGTTAGTCCGTTTGAGCTTGCCAGAAGAAATCTTGTACCGGTAATCATCGGTTTAATCGTGACGACGATTGTAGCGCTTTTCATTATTTAACATTGGAAAGGGATGTATAAGATTTTTTACACGGCACCTCATGACAAGTATGAAAAGAGATGTACTATATTTTGAACTTGAAAATATAGTACATTTTCACTTAGCATCAACCGTTAGTCGCCAGTCTGCCAAGCGGACCGGATTCGTCGATCATATCTGCCAAATCAAAAACAGAAATCGGAAACATTGGCAGACCTGCTACATATGGTGTTATCTCATATAGCTGAAAGTAAATAACGAGTGTTTTATCTGCAATATAGAAATCCTGATCAGGACTTATACCCGGAAAATCACCTAGTGTAGGAAGGTCCCGCTCCTGTATTTGAATATCAACAAGAGCAGAGAGTCTTCTGACATAATTGCTGCCCGGTTTAAATAAATCCTTGAGTGTACATAGCTTCTTTTTTTCTATATCAAATGTCAGTGATTCAATTGTCGTCATTCCATGTGCGGCCTTTTGATGATACGTATAATTGGAGAGGCTCAAACTTAATACTTGCCGCTGATTGTTTTTTATTTCATATAGCCCCAGCATTTCTTCTACCGATGTCGGCATTTCGCCAACTTGCTGTGCAATTTGTTTGTGCACCTGCTCCTTAATCGCCCCATTCATCTCGATTTCCCACGACTGATCAAACTTGTAAAAAACATGTGGATAATATACCAATTGATTCGGCCCATAATCTAAACGAACAGTACTGACAGGCATTGGACCAATTTGAAGAATAGTTTCACTTCCTTCACCATTTTTTCTTAAATAAAACTATGCAACTTACCTGCATACTGTTATTTATATGTAGGGTATATAACTTTATGAAAATGTTGGCTAGAAAAGATAACAGGCAAAGTAATGTCATAAAATGAAGAAAGAAAAAGAACGCATAATTAAAAATTTCACACGTATAAAGAAAAAATTTTATGGGAGTAGTGATCATTGGAAAAGCAAAATAGTAAGTACAGATGGATCGTATTTGTTTCAGTATTGCTTACGTATTTACTGATGGCCAGTCAACGGACAGCGCCCGGATTAATTACTGATCAGCTGATGCACGACTTTAATATTACGGCTACGACAATCGGATTGATAACAGGGGTGCAATTTTTTGTTTATACTAGTCTGCAAATACCGATGGGGATTTTGGCGGATCGCTTCGGTCCGAATTTCTTTCTTATTTTTGGTGCCGTCCTTACCGGTGTGGGGACAGTTCTTTACAGTGTCGGTACACATGAATCGGTATTATTTATATCGCGAATTTTTACCGGAATAGGGGATGCGACGATATGGGTTAATATGATGCTCATATTAGGCCAGTGGTTTTATAAGAAGGAATTTGTCCGATTAGTCGGTTTTGCCGGGATGACAGGCAGTTTAGGGTTCCTGTTGGCGACTGTTCCATTTTCTGCTTGGATTGGACTCTTTGGATGGAGATGGGCATTTTTCTCTTTAGGTCTTCTTGTAAGCTTATGCGGCATACTGCTATTTATGGTGCTAATAAAACAAGCAAAAAAGGCTTTTCCGCAAACTAGTCCTGTAGTAACAGAAACTGCCCAACGCGAAAAAACAGCGGGCATTGTAAAAAGAGTTTTTTCAAGCCGTCAAGCATGGGCTTTATTTTTATGCCACTTTGGGGTAGTTGGCGGGTATGTCGGGTTTATCAGTTCATGGGCTGTACCGTATGGAATGGATCTTTACGAAATGAGCCGGTCTCAAGCGAGCCAGTTAATTATGGTAGGGCTGGTCGGAGCAATTATTGGGGCTCCATTTATGAGCTGGGTGGCAAGTATGTATGAATCGATTAAAAAACCTTATATAGCGGTACAATCGCTTGTTTTTGCCAGCTGGTTTATGTTTCTTTTATTTCAAGGGTATCCATCCTTAGTTGGGGTCATCATTCTTTTTTTCCTTATCGGCTTCGGGTATGGCGCAAGTGCATTGACATTTGCTGCTGTAAGGCAGTCATTCCCGATGACAGAGTCCGGCATTGTATCGGGTTTTGCGAATACAGGAGGTTTTTTAAGTGCCGTTTTACTGCCGATTTTTTTAGGGGCCATTTTGGATTATGTTCAGGCAAGCTCGATCGATTTACAATCCGGTTATTTTTATGGCTTTATAATTCCGGTTCTTTTTTCTTTAGTCGGTTTAGCCGGAATTATGTTGTACAAAGAAGCACATGTTACGGAAACATTGTAGGATTGATTAACTAATAGTTACATAAACAATTATTCATCGTACATCCTATATCTGAGGAGGTGGATGGATGAACGAAAAAAATTACACAAACGCAGGAACGGATATTGATGAAGTAAAACGTCTGAATGCCGCTTCAGGTTCTTCGTATAATGAAACACTTGCTATGCTTGCGAAGGAACAGGAAGTGAAGACGAACGATGAAATGCCGCTTCGCCCTTTAACGGAAAATCTGGAAGTCGACAGCCGTACTTACAAGGTCAATGAAGTGCCTGGCAGTGGGCAGTTAGGCGGCAACGGTCCGCATTAAACCGTCAATAAAAAGGAAGCTGTCTAAGTGGTATACACATTTAGACAGCTTCTTCAAAATTACTTAGTGCCGCTTTTCTGCATCTTTTTTACAAATAAATGTTTTGCAGCAAGTGTCGCTGGAAGACTTGGCTTCTTTTTGTTTTGGAGCCTGCAAATCAAAGTCAGAAGCAAATTCCGACCGCTCTTTTTTGTTGGTTATACTTTCCATATCGATTTCTATTTTTTCGGCCCCACAAAAATTCCCCTTAGCATGGAAAAAGCAATCGGATACAGTACATTTCACCTCTAAAGCTGGCATAGTTTTCCTCCTCTTTGATTTAGCAATGTTGAAGTAAAAGGCGAGTGATTACTTTCCTTTTCAGACTTCATCATTATTTTGTCCACTCTGAATGTTTTTATGTTCAAATAAAATGGATCAATTAGCTTTATTTGACAACTAGCATATCCAAAATAAACGTATACCATTCGCAGAATCTAAAATTTCCATGAGTCGCAAAAAAATAACAAGCAGAAAACATTGCATTAAGCAGCTTAAAATTGTTAAAATTTAGAATATTAAGATTTATATATAAAGGGGGATTTTTAATGACAGTTTTACAGGCATTAGTCGACCAAGCTATGGAGACACCAAATGCAACGGCTATTCAATTTGAAAATGAAGTATGGTCCTACAAAGAACTTCTGAACAACTCGCGGAAAATTGCCGGCTATCTGATGGAAAAGGGTTTTCAAAAAGATGATATTGTAGCAGAATTTGCACTTAACTCCCATTTGTTCATGGCTGTTTATTATGGTGTTCAGCTCGCAGGCTTAACCGTAATGCCTGTGAATACAAAGCTGGCTCCTCCGGAAGTGGATTTTATATTTAAGCATTCAGAGGCAAAAATTTTAATATATGATGAAAAACTGCAAGCGACGATTGACCTTACGACACATGGTTTTCAGGAAATCCTTTCACTTTCACAAATCAGAGAAATTATTAATGGAAACAGCGCTTCCCTAGAATTGCCGCAGTTAGATCTAGAAGACACATCCGTTGTCATGTATACATCCGGAACGACTGGAAAACCAAAAGGGGTTATGCTCAGTCACCGGAATATTTTGGAGACAGCGCAAATCTGGTCCGACTCGATGAATATGACGAATGTGGACCGCATGTTTATTTGTACACCATTGTTCCACTGTGCAGGCAGCCATGTGTTTGCGGTGCCGACAATTTATAAAGGGGGAGCAGTTCTTATAGATGAAGCGTTTTCACCAGATCAGACACTGAAAAATCTGGTTGAAACAAAGGCTTCGATTTTCTTTGGCGTGCCGGCAATGTATACGATTTTATTGAACAAACCTGAGCTGCAGTCCTATGATTTCAGTCAACTGCGCCTGTTCTGCTATGGGGCTGCACCGATGCCGTATGAGCTTGTTAAGCGCCTGAAGGATACATTCCCGAATGTAAAAGTACAGAATCTGTACGGGCAAACGGAAAATTCACCTGCAGCGAGTTCATTGCTGGATGATGCTGCACTGTTTAAAATCGGTTCAGTAGGCAAACCGTTAGCGCGGACGGAAATTCAGCTGCGTGATGCTACTGGTGAAATTGTGCCATTAGGTGAAGTCGGTGAAATTTGCGTGAAAGGTCCTCAAGTAATGAAGGGATATTTGCGCGCACCGGAAGAAACAGCAAAGTCAATTCAGGATGGGTGGCTGTATACAGGAGATTTAGGCCGATTTGACGAAGAAGGTTATTTATATATTGTAGACCGCAAAAAGGATATGATTATTCGCGGCGGTGAAAATATTTACCCGATTGAAGTAGAAGAAGTACTTTACCAAATACCTCAAGTTTTGGAGGCTGCGGTCGTGGGGGTTCCTCATGAAGTTTACGGTGAAGTTCCAAAGGCGTTTGTTGTATTAAAAGAAGGCCAACAACTAATCGAGCAGGATGTGCTGGACTATTGCATGACACAGCTTGCAAAGTATAAAGTTCCGTTTGAAGTCGACTTTATCGATCAACTGCCCCGTAATGCATCCGGGAAAGTACTGAAGCATACGTTAAGACCAAAACAGACGATTTAAAATTAGGCAGCCTCGATTTTTTGTCGAGGCTTTTTCGTGATTAAAATATGAACCATTTTCCAATCCTTTATAAAAACGGGTCCCCCTAAAGAGTCCGGCTAACAAACCTGTCCTGTCTTTTGGTATAATAGGCGTTAGCAAAACATGATGGAGGCAATTATGGATAATAATGATATTTTAATCCGTGTACGTTACGCATTGGATTTGAAAAATAGAGAAATGATCGAAATTTTTAAATTGGGCGGCGTTACGGTTTCACCGGAGGAAATGCCGAAAATTTTAACAAAGTCTATGGAAAAAGATGAGGAAGCACCTGCCGATTATGATCAGATGAAAGTGAATCATAAAAACTTGGAAGCATTTTTCAATGGGCTGATCACGTATAAGCGTGGACCGATGCCGAAAAAAGAAGGACAGCCAGCGCCAGTGCAGGAAAAGCCGGACCATGTGAACAATATGATGCTGAAAAAACTGAAAGTGGCATGCCAGCTGACGACTGAAGAGATGCTGGATGTACTTGATGACGGCGGTATTGCCGTATCAAAAGGCGAGCTTGGTGCCATTATGCGGAAACCGGGACACCGTAACTACAAAGAATGCGGCGATAACTTTGCCCGTAAATTCCTCAAGGGCCTATCTGTGAGGTACCGCGGATAAAAATACGAACTGCCTAGAATTTGATTTATATTCTAGGCGGTTTTTTATTGGCAATATATATTAAGCCAAACAGACAACTTCCTTTTTACATAAGAAATTTGTTACAATGAGTAGTATTGTTTAGGATCAAAAAAAGGAATGGTGAACGAGCGTTGAAAACTTTTAAGAAAGTGTATATCGAAATTACAAGTGTATGTAATTTAGCATGCAGCTTTTGTCCACCTACAGAGCGAGCAAAAGGATTAATAAAGGTCGAGCAATTCGCTCATATTTTAGATGAAATTAGCGGCTATACAAAATATATATACCTACATGTAAAAGGGGAGCCTTTATTGCATCCGCGCATCGGGCAGTTACTCGATATTGCACATGAAAAAGGCTTTAAAGTAAATATTACAACAAACGGGACATTAATTAAAAAGAACCGTGAAAAGCTGCTGGGCAAGCCTGCACTCAGACAAATAAATTTTTCGCTTCATAGTTTTGATGGACATGAAGGTTCTGAAAACCGTGAAAAGTACTTAGGCGATATTTTGGAGTTTGTACGGGATGTACGAAAATATAATGTCATTATTTCTTACCGCCTATGGAATTTACAGCGTAATAATGTTTCCGAGCTGGCAAATCGCAGAAACCGTGAAACACTTGAAATTCTGGAAAAAGAGTATGAGCTGGACTATGAAATTCAAGAGCGGGTAGAAATGGGCTCAGGAGTAAAAATCGCAAAAAACATTTATTTAAACCAAGATCATGAATTCCGCTGGCCGAGTCTGCTTGAAAAAGCGGATGAAGGCAAAGGGTTCTGTCATGCATTGCGAACACATGCGGCCATTTTAGTAGATGGCTCTGTTGTACCCTGCTGTTTGGATGGCGAGGGTGTCATTAATTTAGGGAATGTCCACGACCAGAAGTTCGGCGACATTATTACTACTGACCGTGCACAAAACTTGGTAGACGGGTTTTCTCGTCGTGAAGCTATTGAAGAACTTTGCAAAAAATGCGGTTTCCGCCAAAAATTTGGCATGGATTCCGAGCTGCCGGATGTTTTATAGTCCGTTATATTGAAAGATTAAAAAGGCTGTCCTGATTTGGGACAGCCTTTTCCTATTGTGCTTGCATAAATGTAACTGTCATTTCCTCGCTGTCATATAAACACCATTCTTTATTATCTACAACAGGACCGACATTAATCTGATATTGATTTTTTCCGACTGCCAATGGAATATCGTAAGGGACGGAATGACGTAGCCCATCTTTATAGATCGCTGCTTCATGACTATGTCCAAAAAACAGTAATGGCGTTTCAATGTTCGGGAAGGTAGGATTGAATGTTTCATCCCATTCAAATTGGTGCCCATGAATTAAAGTGGCATGCTCAATTACAAGCGCATTTTCGTATTGCAGAAATCGCTCATCCCCTGTAACTAAAGCAATACGTTCTTCCTGATTCCCGATAATTGAAGGGAATGTTAAGAGGCTCATAAACCTTTCATCAATGATCGCAGCATCCTTTAGCTGTGCATGCCGAACCGTTTGAGCCTTTTTCTTGCCGATTTTACATTCAAACAAATCTCCTAATCCAATAATCTCTGCATTGGGCGCTACTTGTTGTATATGGTTTAATACCTTTTTCGTATTTTTATAATGCGAATGTAAGTCGCTCAAAATTGCGTATTTCATAAAGATTCACCACCGTATAATTGAATTTCTACAATATTATAGCAATAGTCAATTTACCAATAAAATAAAACATTTATCCCCTTTGATTTTCAGAAAATTTAAATAAAATCTTGACGACTAGCAAAATAGGTTTTATTATGAAGTTAAATTTCATATATTTTACATGAAAAAGGAAGTTTTACAACATTTTGTCTGAGAGTAGGTTATAAACTTGGAAAATAGTATTGAAAGAATACGATCGGGGATGGAGTTGCTGAAACCTGCTGAAAGGAACGTGGCTTTATACATTTTAAATCATTTAGACGATGTCATTCGCATGCCGATTGCTGTGCTGGCTGAAAAAGCTAAAACAAGCGAAGCAACCATTGTGAGGATGTGCCGGGCATTAAACTTTTCCGGTTTCAAAGATTTAAAACTAAGTATTGCTTCAGCGCCTACTCTGGAAATTCCACACAACCACAACTTTGAATTAGAAAAAGATTCAACGATACTCCAAATGATACAGACGATTCAAATGCACAATATCGATGCAATCAAAAAAACGCTCATGATTAATGGCGAAAGAGAATTTGAAAAAATCATCCACAAAATTAACGATGCAAGAAAGATTATCTTTATAGGCATCGGCGCTTCAGCAATCGTTGCACAGGATTTCGAGCACAAATTGAAGCGGATCAATAAAAACTGCGAAACAATTTTTGATAGTCATGGTCAGCTTATTGCCGCAACTCATGCGACGAGTGAGGATGTTGTATTCGCAATCTCGTACTCAGGTGAAACAAAGGAAATTATAAACGCCCTTACAGTTGCAAAAGAAAATCAAGCAACGATCATTACAATGACACAAAATAAGCGAAATACAATAAAGAGCTTGGCGGATTATGCTCTATACGTTGTCTCTAATGAAGCGGATATTCGTAGTTCGGCAACCGCATCACGTATCGCCCAACTGACATTAATTGATATTTTATATACAGGAATAGCAACACTAAACTATGATAACTCGATTATTGCGCTGAATCGCACACTCGAGGTAATTAAAGGTTTCTCTCGTTAATATCGGTGCTGACTATATTCATATAGTTAACATAATGAAAATGAAGGGGTGTAATGTATGTTTGTTATCAAAAACAGAAAGCAGACTTGGTTTTTAGTAGCATTAATGAGTTTAATGTTATTGCTCGTTGCGTGTTCGAATGACGAGGAATCAAACAGTGACAATGAAGGAAACAGCACTACTGAACAATCAACAGCGCCATCGGATAATACTTCTGGAGAAAATACAGGGGATGGTTTGTCAGGCACACTGGAAATTCAATATTTTGTTGGAGGATATGGTGATGGATGGTGGAAGCAAGTTATAGGAGACTTCCAAAAACAGAACCCGGATTTGGAAATTATAGAACATGCAGGTCCAAATATTAATACAGAGATGAACACACGCTGGATTTCCGAAACACCACCTGATGTCGTATACATCGATGGTGCTGGAGCTAGTGAAACACAAATGATCGCTGAAGGTCAGTTAATGGATATTAGTGAATTTGCAAAAGGAATTACACTTGAAAATGGTACACCATTATTAGATAGCTTTATTTCGCCAGCAGAAGAAGTAGATGGCGGGAAAATCTATAGTTTACCATTAGTATTCGATACTTGGGGAACTTGGTATGACACGAAGTGGTTCGAAGAAAACGGATGGGAAGTACCAACTGACTTTGACAGCTGGATCAGTTCTATGGAAAAAATTAAAGCCGATACAAAAATTGCGCCATTTGTAACGACAGGTCAACATACACAATACTTCCACCGTGGCGTATTGAATCCTGCATTTGCTGCAGCAGGCGGTGAAGAGTTATTAAATGATTTAAACAATGGTGTAATTGAAGCTTGGAAAAAACCTGAAACGCTTGAAGTGTTGAAGAAGGTAGAGAAAATTGCAAAAGCAGGCGTAATCGATAGCGGTTTTGCAGCTTACAATCATACGCAATCACAAATGAACTTCTTAATGCATAAAAATGCTTACATTCCAGTAGGTTTCTGGTTACCGAACGAAATGAAAAATGATACACCGGACAGTTTTGAGTTTGGTTTTACACCAACACCGATGAATGATCCAGGTCAGCCATTAGCGCTTGTACCGGATATTCGTACAATTGCAATTGCCGAAAAAGCGAAAAATCCGGAAGCTGCGAAAGCATTTTTAGAATTCATCTTTACGGAAGAATATGCACAGGCATTTGCTGAATCAACAGGTGCGATTATGAACATGAAAGACGTTGATTTATCTTCAAATACAAATGTTCAGGATTTCTTGAAAAATATTAATGAAATGATCAATAATCCAGGTGCTGTTCATACGTATAAACGTTATACACCAGATGCTGAACAGCAAAAAATTGCAGTTGAAATTACAAATGAAATTAAATTATTAATTATTGATATCTTACTTGGTGATATAACTGCTGAAGAATTCGTCGATAAGATGGTGAAAAAAGCAGAGGAACTAAGCTAAGAAAATTAGGGGATGGAAATGGGGTTGCTAAAAGCTTTTTAGCAACCTTATTTAATCAATAGAGAAAGGAGTAACGACAATGACATTTTCATCAAAAAGCAAATATTTGTTTTTAGCATTTTGTTTACTGCCGACTTTTCTGCTCTTTTTAATTTTTACTGTATATCCTATGTTAGGCGGTTTGTATTACTCATTTTTTGATTGGTCCGGAACAAGTGCAAATAAAACATTTGTCGGCTTAGATAACTATATTCGTCTATGGAATGACTCCATTATTGTGAAGGCGATCGTAAATGACTTTTTCTTCGTATTTGTAAAAGTCATTGGAATTATGACACTAGCTCTATTTTTTGCAGTGGCATTAACGCAGTTGAAAATTAAAGAAGCGCCATTTTACCGGATTGTATTTTTCTTTCCGAATATTATGTCCGTAGTAGTGATCGGGATTTTATGGCAGTTTATTTATGATCCGAACATGGGGATTGTAAACAGCCTATTAAATCAGGTCGGATTAACAGAATGGGCCCGCCCTTGGTTAGGGGATAAAACATGGGTGCTGCCTAGTATAGCGATTCCGGCAATTTGGGCAGGGATTGGATTATTTATGCTTCTTATTATGGGTGGTATTTCGAATGTACCGAAAAGTTTGTATGAAGCTGCAGATATTGATGGCGCATCCGAATGGCAGCAATTTTGGCATATTACGGTTCCGCTCGTTTGGCCGCAAATTAAAACATCGATTCTTTATATTATTATTACGTCTCTTAATGGTTCGTTTGTACTTGTGCAAGTAATGACAGGTGGTGGACCGGGTAGTGCTTCAGAAGTAATGGGGTCTTATTTATACCAGCGCGCATTTGAAGACTTCCAATTTGGCTATGGTGCCGCAATTGGTGTTCTCATCCTGGTCGTATCGCTCATTACTGTTCTTGTGTCACAGTTTATTTTGAAAAAAGAAAAAGTCGAATATTAACGGGGGGATTTAGATGAAAGTAGTTTCACAAATATTAGTACGTATCCCGTTAATCCTATGGGCGTTTATCGTAATCTTCCCATTAATATGGATGTTTATGGGTGCGTTTAAATCGAATGCAGAAATTTTCACGTCACCATGGTCTATGCCGACTGATTTTAGTTTTACAAATTTTGAACGCGCATGGAATGACTACAATATCGGGCGGGCATTTTTAAACAGTTTCTTTGTTACAGTACTTGGTTCTTTTTTAACACTTCTATTATCGATTCCAACAGCTTACGCATTGGAGCGTGTGCGTTCCAAATTTGGTGAAGTGCTGATCAATGTTTATTTGGCGTCAATGATGATTCCATCCGTGTTAGGTTGGATTCCACTATTTTTCTTATTAATGAAGTTTAATTTACTGGATAACTTGTGGGCGTTATCACTTGTTTATGCGATTTCACATGTACCGTTTACGATTTTCATTCTCGTCGGGTTCATTGGAAATATTCCTAAAGAGCTGGAAGAAGCAGCGGTCGTCGATGGTATGAGTCCATATGGAATTCTATTTAAAATTGTGACACCACTCATCAAGTCGGGAATTATAACAGTTACCATTTTGAATGCCATTTCTTATTGGAACGAATTTTTCATGGCGTTAATCTTACTGCAAACAGAAAGTAAAAATACGTTAGGTGTTGCGATGAACTTACTGAAAATAGACGCACAGTATGATAGTGCATGGGGCGTACTATTTGCCGGGCTATGTATCGCTGTTATTCCAGTCATCATTTTCTATTCGATTTTCCAACGCCATATCGTAAAAGGTATGACAGAAGGGGCAATCAAATAGGAGGGGAATTATGTCTTTTTCACGAGTAGAAGAGTTTATTGAAACAGCGATCCAAAACAAAGAACTGCCTGGTGCAGTACTGGCTGTAGCAAATGCAAAAGATATTCTTTACTGCAAAGCATTCGGTGTGGCCCATACGGAACCAGAAATTCCAATGACGGAACAGACGATGTTTGATTGTGCTTCATTAACGAAGGTGACGGCAACGGCAAGCGCAGTTTTATTGTTGCTTGAGCAGGGTTTGATTGATTTGGATGATTCGATTGGCTACTACTTTCCGGAACTTAAGCTCATGCATGAAGAAGTCAGGGTTCGTCACTTATTAACACATACGAGCGGCTTTCAGGCTGAAATCAAGTTTTATAAAGAAGAAGTCGCATACGCGGATGTCATTGAACGAATAGCTCAGGAAACAGAACGGAAAAATGTTGAGCAGCAGGTGATCTATAGTGATGTGAACTATATTTTACTAGGAATGCTCATCGAAAAGGTTACAGGAATGTCATTAGCGGACTATGCCGGTAAAAATATTTTTCAGCCGCTACATATGCACAATACCGGATTTAATCCGTCTGCCCAGTTACAGGGAAAAATCGCTGCAACTGAATATCGTACTTATTTAAACAAACATCAGTGGGGTGAAGTGCATGATGAAAATGCACTGCATTTTGGCGGAGTAAGCGGACACGCCGGATTGTTTTCGACTGCTGAAGACTTGGCGAAGTTTGCTCAAGCTTTTATGAAAGATACCGATTCTATTTTTTACGAGCAGACTAAACAATTAGCGAAACAAAGTTTTACTAGGCAGCATGAGGAACAGCGTGGATTAGGGTGGCAATTGTATTCAGCACCTTCATTTTCCGGTCAATACTTAAGAGATGGTTTTGGACATACAGGTTTCACAGGCACTTCAATTTGGATATCGGATGAGAAGCAATTAGCAATTATATTGTTAACAAATCGCGTTCATTTTGGACGCAGTTGTGAAATTCAACGGTTTCGGCGAATTGTGCATAACTTAATTGCACTTGAAAATGAATAGATAAGGTGAGTATATGTCAGGGAAACTATGGATTGGTATAGACGGTGGCGGCACGAAAACAACCGCCGTAATCGGTGATGAAAGTGGCCATTTGCTTGCAGTTGCCAAAGGAAGTTCAGGCAATTTAACAGCGATTTCAACAGAGCAGCTGTACACACTTATAAATGAATTAATCGACCAGTTGTTAATAAAGACAGGGGCAGCATTAACCGATGTGGAAATGGTGTTTGCTGCAATGGCAGGTGCAGATCGACAAGCTGAACAACAGAAAATATATGATGCATTTAAGCATTCACCAGTTCTTGAGAAACTTAAAATCCAGAGTGATATCCATGCCGCATTGGCAGCGGGATCGTGGGGCAGGGAAGGTACTTTACTTATTGCCGGAACCGGAGCAATTATATTCGGTTATGAGCAGCAAAAAACATTTCGTGTTGGTGGCTGGGGCTATTTACTGGGTGATGAAGGAAGCGGCTATCATTTAGGTAAGCTTGCCATTCGTTCCGTATTGGATGCACATGATGGCAAAGTCCCTTTGAAACCTTTTCAGGAAAACATATTGGCCCATTTTAATGTGCTGTCACCAGAACAGCTCATTACAGTAATTTATAGCAGCCCAAATCCCGTCACAGCTATTTCTTCTATGAGCAGAATCGTGCTGGAAGCTATTGAAGAAGATCAATTAGCAAAATCCATTGTCGATAAAGTTCAAGAAGCATTAATGGAACTTATTGAGAGTGCGTATTCGCGAATCGATCGGACGAAACCGGTTGTATTACACGGGGGATTATTTTCGAATGATTCATTTTATGAAAAGTTTACCGTCCGTTTTTCATCACGGTTTCCTGATTTGGTCGCTTTGAAGCCAACAATTTCGGGGACAGTTGGAGCATACTTATTAGCGCTGCATGAAAAGAATATTGAAGTAAGTGATCAAGTTAAACAAACGATTCAACAAACATGGCGTCTATTGGAAGGTGAGATAACATGAATTACGATCAATTAACGACTGAAAAACGAAATGATAAGACAATGGATTTGGATGTAATGCCTGTCTCGGACATACTTCAAATCATGAATAAAGAAGATATGCTCGTTGTAAAAAGTGTTGAACAAGTTTTACCTACCATTGAAAAAGTAATTAAAAGAGTGGTTGAAAACATTTATAACGGTGGCCGCCTTTTTTATATCGGAGCGGGTACTAGTGGTCGTTTAGGAATGCTTGATGCATCTGAATGTCCTCCTACTTTTATGACTGACCCGGAGCTGGTGCAGACGATTATGGCAGGAGGAAAGGAAGCATTTTTCCAGGCAGTTGAAAATGCGGAAGATCGTTTGGAAGATGGCTTCAACAAATTAAAGGAAAAAAACATAACGCGGTTCGATTCTGTTATCGGTATAACGGCAAGCGGGACGACGCCTTTTGTAATGGGTGCTTTAGAGTACGCCCAATCTGTCGGTGCCTACACGGTAAGTTTGACGAGCAATATTAATTCTGAAGTAAGCCGTTATGCGGATGAAGCGATCGAAGTTGTCGTAGGGCCGGAAATATTAACAGGATCAACGCGGTTAAAAGCAGCTACATCACATAAAATGATTTTAAATATGATTAGTACATCAACGATGGTGCAATTAGGGAAAGCATACGAAAATTTAATGGTCGATGTACATGCAAGCAATAAAAAATTAATAGAGCGGGCAAAAAGAATTGTCATCGATGCGACGGACTGCAAATATGAGGAAGCGGAAGCGGTACTTGAAAAAACGAAATTCGCGGTGAAGCCGGCAATTGTCATGCTAAAAACAAACGAAAATTATGAGCGAGTAAAACTTGCGTTAGAACAAGTAAATGGCCATACAAGGAAAGCAATTTTACTTTTAAACAATAGTTAATACCGGGAGTTGTCATGAAGTATTCTGGCAACTCTTTTTTGTTTTTTACAAGAATTTCTGTATAGTGCAATAATATTTCTTAGAAAACCATTGTTTCCATATTTTGTGCCTGTTAAAATTGAAATGTAATAATATTCAGAAAAAACAAAGGGGGCGGGAAAATGAACATTTATACAGAAGAGCATGAAATGTTCAGAAAAGCATTACGTAAAATGCTGGATAAAGAGGCCTATCCGTATTTTGAACAATGGGAAAAGGAACGCGATATTCCACGTGAGTTTTGGCTGAAGCTTGGGGAGAATGGTTTTTTATGTCCAATGGTGAGTGAAGAATATGGGGGACTTGCACTGGATTTTGGCTATTCTGCTATATTAACGGAAGAACTTGAACGTGTCGGTGCGGGGTTAGCAAGCGGGATATCACTTCATTCCGATATTGTGACACCTTATATTGAAGCTTACGGGACAGCTGCACAAAAGGAAAAATGGCTTCCTAAAAGCGTGACAGGCGAGTACATTTCCGCTATCGCTATGACGGAACCGGGTGCAGGTTCTGATCTTGCTGGCATTCAGACGACAGCGAAAAAAGATGGGGACTTTTACATTTTAAACGGAGAAAAAACGTTCATTACAAATGGCATTCATGCAGATTATGTTGTTGTCGTCTGTAAAACAGACCCACAGGCAAGTCCGGCATATAAAGGGGTTAGTCTGCTTATTGTAGAAAGTGGGACACCTGGTTTTAAGCGCGGAAAAAAACTCGATAAAATCGGGATGCACAGTGCAGATACAGGGGAGCTTATTTTTGAAGATGCACGTGTACCGGCAGAAAACTTATTAGGGGAAGAAAACCGAGGCTTCTATTATTTAATGGGAAAACTGCAGCAGGAACGGCTTATTGTTGCAATCGAAACGCAAATTGAGGCTGAATGCTGCTTAAAACTGACAGTAGACTATGTAAAAGAACGGAAAGCATTCGGCAGCCGCATCGCCGATTTCCAGAATACTCAATTCAAGTTGGCAGAAATGGCTACTGAAATTGACCTTGGCCGTACATATGTCGATAGTTTAATAGCCAAACATATTGCAGGACAGGATATCGTGAAGGAAGTATCGATGGCCAAATGGTGGATCAGTGAAATGGCCAAGCGTGTCGTATCGGATTGCCTGCAGCTGCACGGTGGTTATGGTTATATGGAGGAATATGAAATCGCAAGACGATACCGCGATATTCCGGTAGCAGCCATCTACGCGGGTACGACCGAAATCATGAAGGGGATTATCGCGAAACAAATTATAAAATAGATACTTACTAAGGGGATGGAATAATGAAGAACGTATATATCGTAGATGGAGCACGTACAGCATTTACGGCTTTTGGTGGATCGTTTGCAACAACGGATGCAGTACAGCTTGGTACTAAAACAGCAGTGGAAGCGTTAAAGCGTGCTAACGTCCAGCCTGAGCAAGTCGACCATGTTATTTACGGGGGTGTAATTACAACGGGCGCGAACTCGGCATATTTAGCACGTCATATCGGCCTTTATGCAGGGGTGCCAAAGGAAGTGCCGGCATTGACGTTAAACCGTCTATGCGGTTCAGGTATGCAATCGGTCGTATCGGCGGCTCAAATGATTCAGCTAGGTGAAGGGGAGGTTGTACTCGCTGGGGGAGCGGAAAATATGTCCCAATCGCCATATTCGAATTTTGAGCAGCGTTTCAATGGATCGAAACTTGGTAACCTGGAGTTTATAGATATGCTTCAAGCGACATTAACTGACCAGTATACAGGTTCAGGAATGGGAATGACGGCAGAAAAACTTGCGGAACAATATACGATTTCCCGCGAGGAGCAAGATGCATTTGCACTTCTTTCAAACGAACGTGCCGCAAAAGCGCGTCAGGACGGGACTTTTGCGAAAGAGATCGTGCCGGTTGCTGTTGCTACGAGAAAAGGCGAGATTTTAATAGATCAGGATGAACATATTAAAGAAGGCGGTACACTGGAGAGCCTGGCAAAATTACGTCCGGCATTTAAAAAGGATGGTTCAGTTACTGCAGCGAACGCTTCGGGAATTAACGACGGGGCAGCATCGGTCGTTGTCGCAAGCGAAGACTTTGTAAATGAACAAGGATTAAAGCCATTAGCCCGCATTGTATCATGGGGAATCGCTGGTGTGGATCCGACAATCATGGGTATCGGCCCGGCTCCAGCGATTCGTCAAGCTTTGGAGCGTGCGAATTTAACAATTGAGGACATGGACTTAGTGGAAATTAATGAAGCATTTGCAGCTCAGTATCTCGCGGTAGAAAAGGAGCTTGGTCTGAACCGTGAGAAAACGAATGTAAATGGCGGGGCAATTGCACTCGGTCACCCGGTCGGTGCAAGTGGAACTAGAATTATCTTATCTGCTGCATATGAACTGCAACGACGCAACGGGAAGTATGCGGTTGCCAGTCTTTGTATCGGTGGCGGACAAGGTATTGCTTTAATTATTGAAAGAGTGTAGAAACTAGGCGTGCTGGAAGGTGGCTTCCGGCATGCTTTTTTCTGTGGCCCGGGTGGGGTTTTATTAGAAGATTGAGGAGTGTTATTAGAAGAAATAAAGGGGATATTAGAAGAAACGGTGAGGTTATTAGAACTTCGGTTGATGTTGAAAGTTTTGGTCGCGCTTTTTACTCTATATCGTATGGAAAAGCATCCGGTTTGAATTTTATTAGAACATTGCTGAGGGATATTAGAAAATGTCACGACGTTATTAGAAAAAGTTAAGGTGATATTAGAACAAAGCGGACCGATATTAGCACAATTACCGGATATATTAGAACATCGCCATTTTATTAGAACAATTTAAAATATATTAGATGATTTCAGAATTTATTAGAAAATCTCCCAGCTTCAACAAGCCATTTTTCAATTGACACATAACTTCCTTTTTCTCATGTTAAACACTGACTGAAATTCCGCCAAATTTCCGCATTAATAATGGAATATGGTACACTAAAGCCAACGAATAAAAGGTGGTAAAACAATATGTCAGCAATTAGCTTATTAAACGAAACACTTCAAAATAAATGGTCGTTTGAAACGACAATGAAAATACAAGAGGAAATGATTCCTGCGATGGTCGAGGGAAAAGATATCGTAGCAGAATCTCCGACAGGCTCAGGAAAAACACTAGCCTACACTTTACCGATTTTAAATAAAGTAGACGGTAATAAGAAACAAACTCAAGCATTGATTGTTGCACCTTCACAAGAACTTGCGATGCAGATTGTTGAAGTAATCCGTGACTGGACAGCAGGAACAGATATCACTGTGCAACAACTAATCGGCGGTGCAAACTCTGCCCGTCAAATCGAAAAATTAAAGAAAAAGCCAACAATTGTAGTCGGGACACCAGGTCGTCTAAATGAATTGGCACGCCAAGGTAAATTAAAACTTAAAGAAATCGAGACAATCGTGTTGGATGAATGCGATCAGCTGCTTAGCCGCGAGTACCGTGTTGTTGTAAAATCGTTTATCGAAAATGCTGCATTTGGCCGTCAAGTCGTTGTCGTATCGGCTACGATTACTGAAGAAATCAAATTAGTAGCAGAGCGCTTAATGTTCGAGCCGATCAGCATCGAAATAAAGCCGGAAGATATGGTGAAGTTCGGTAAAGTTGTCCACTCTTTTGTGAAAGTAGAAGAGCGTGACAAAACTGATATGCTTCGTCGTTTAGCTAATATTGAAGGATTGCGCGGATTGGCATTTGTTAATAACATCGACCAAGTATTAATGAAACAGAACAAGCTGGAATATCGTGATGCCCCGATTGTAGCACTTCATTCGGATATGAAAAAAGATGAGCGTAAAAAAGCGCTGGATGCGTTCCGAAAAGGGGAAGCACGCATTTTAATTGCGACGGATATTGCTGCACGAGGTTTAGATATTTCAGGTTTAACACATGTTATTCATGTTGATGTACCAAGAACAATCGAGCAGTATACACACCGTTCCGGGCGTACAGGACGTGCCGGTGCAGACGGAGAAGTACTGACATTATTATCGTACAAAGACGAAAAGACATTCAAAAAATGGTTGCGCGATCTTTCCTTAAAAGGTGTTCAAAAAGTATGGACTCAAGGACAGCTAATCGAGGGGAGTGCAAAGACAGTAACATCGAAAGCGGCACCTGTTGCAGCAAGCAAAGCAGCAGTGAAAAAGCCGTATCAACCAAAGTCCAATAAAAAAGGTATGACTTTCAGTAAGAAAAAGGAGAAATAATTTATGACATTCCAAGAGAAGTTAGAGCAATTTGCAGATTTAGCCGTTCGTATCGGTGTAAATATTCAAAAAGGGCAATATTTATTAATCAACACATCTACGGATACGCTTGAATTTACACGCATAGTCGTTAAAAAAGCATATGAAGCCGGTGCAAGCCGTGTTCATGTAAACTTAACGGATGCCAGCTTTGAGCGTTCTTATTATGAAAATGTTACGGTGGAAGAAACAGCTAATTTTCCGCAATGGGTTGTTGCACAACGTGAAGAATTAATTGAACGAAAAGGTGCACTTCTTTGGATCGATGCGGAAAATCCGGATTTACTGGCAGGTATTGACTCTGCGAAAATCGGAGCACAGCAAAAAGCAGCCGGGGCAGCATTAGTGAACTACCGTAAAGCTGTTATGAATGATGATATTGCATGGTCAATTATCGCTGTTCCTTCGCCGAAATGGGCAGCAAAAGTATTCCCTGATTTACCGGAACAGGAGCAAGTTCCAGCATTGTGGGATGCTATCTTCAAAACAGTGCGTATTGGTGAAGGGGATGCCGTAGCGAACTGGCAAACTCATATTGAAAACTTACACGCACGTGCAGATATGCTGAATAAGAAAAAGTATGCGAAGCTTCATTACACGGCACCTGGTACAGACTTGACGATTGAACTTCCGGACAAACATTTATGGAAAAGCGGAAGCAGCGAAGCACCTGATGGTACGACATTCATCGCGAATATGCCGACAGAAGAAGTCTTTACGCTGCCTGCAAAATATGGTGTAAACGGCTATGTATCCAATACGAAGCCACTCGTCTATAAAGGGAATATTATCGATGATTTCAAGCTGACTTTTGAAAAAGGTAAGATTGTGAATGTTGAGGCAAAGGTTGGCCAGGACCTATTACAGCAGTTAGTTGCTTCTGATGAAGGGTCTTCATATTTAGGAGAAGTGGCATTAGTGCCGCATGAATCACCTATTTCTTCATCAAATATTTTATATTACAACACATTATTCGATGAAAATGCCTCTAACCATTTAGCAATCGGAGAAGCATATCCGACATGCTATGAAGGGGGCAAGGAACTCGAAAAGGGTCAACTGGAAGCATTGGGGATTAATACATCAATCACACATGAAGATTTCATGATCGGCAGTGCTGACATGGATATTGACGGGATTTTGGCAGATGGTACAACAGAACCGATTTTCAGAAAAGGTAATTGGGCATTCTAGCAATTGAAGTGGGGTGAATAAATGCGGAAAATAATATACAGTCTTATTTTTTGTATTGCTCTGTTTCCAACGGGAGCATTAGCCGATGAAAGGGAAGTTTATATTGCACTTGGCGACTCTTTGGCGGCAGGGCAAACACCTTACAGTCAAATTGATGCAGGTTATACCGATTACATTGCTTTGCAGCTGGAGCGCAATGGCAAGCTCGGACATTTTTCAAAAGAACTTACTTTCCCGGGTTATCGTGTTGGAAATGTCATTGAAACTGTTCAGTCTGAAGAGGCTGCACCATTATTAAGTGAAGCAACATTAATCACACTATCTGCCGGAGCGAATAATCTTTTGCCGCTTATTACCCATAACCCGCAACAGGGAACAATTGCTTTTAATCAGCTTAATGCAAATTTCTCATTAAATGAAGTGCGTACCCAAATGGGGGAGCTGCTTTCGCTAATTAATGAAAAGGCACCGAAAGCGACAGTTTATGTACTTGGTTATTATTTTCCTTATGTAAGTGTTCATAATGAACAGGCAGAGGGGGCGGTAGAGGCGGTACAGCTTTTAAATACGATATTGAAGCAGGAAACGGAAAGAGCAGGCTATATATTTGTGGATGTATATGAACCATTTGAACAGCAACGTGCAACATATTTGCCGAATGTGGCGGATGTGCATCCAAACCAGCTAGGCTATCGGATTATGGCTAATGAAATGTTGAAAAGCTATGCCGGGAATGAGGGACTCATTTTACCAATCGATGCAATGCCAGCCCCAAACCCGAAAACATTAGAAGAAATACTGCAGCTGCAAAGGGAGTCAGCTGTAGAAGAAGTACCACAACCACATATCGTACTGCATACGCTGGATCAGCCGAGGCCGATATTAGTATAAAAAAAGCATTCCATCAAGAATTTCTTGAAGGAATGCTTTTTTGTATTCAATTACTCGCTAATTTTAACGTCACGTAATTGATAGATGCTGTCAGTACCAACGTTGAAGCCAGAAACTTTGTCAGATACACCAGTTAAAGTATATGGGTGTAATACGAATGCCATTGGCGACTCGTCTGAGATAAGTTGTAATGCTTCTTTGTAGATTGCTTCACGTGCAGTTGGATCTGCTTCACGACGACCTTTTTCTAATAACTCATCCACTTTTTCGCTTGTGAAGAATGAACGGTTACCTGGGTCACCATGTTGTGAAGAGTGGAATAATGCATATAGACCGTAGTCCGCATCACCAGTCGGGTTAGACCAGCCTAAGATGAACATATCGTGCTCACCAGCAGCTGTTTTTTCCAAGTAAGAACCGAATTCCATTACTTCGATTTCAGCTTGAATGTTTAATTTCTTTAATTCTTCTTGTAAAACAATCGCAACTTGTTGACGAGCTGGGTTATCATTCGTCCAAATTGTTGTTTTGAAGCCGTCCGCATAGCCTGCTTCTGCAAGTAATGCTTTCGCTTCGTCCATGTTGTAAGCCATAGAAGTCACATCTTCTGTGTATCCGAAAATACCAGGAGCTAATGGTGAAATCGCTGGAATACCGAAGCCTTCATAAATACCTTCGATTAAAGTCGGGCGGTCGATTGCTTTAGAGATTGCTTGACGTACTTTTGGATCGTTGAATGGTTCTTTTTCAGTATTGAAACCAAGGTATGTTAAAGATGAAGAAGCTGTTTCTAATACAGAAGCGCCATCAAAGCTATTAACATTTGCTACTTGACCAGGCTCAACTGCACCGATAATGTGTGCATAACCAGATTGTAATTCCGCAACACGAGTAGCACTTTCTGGTACTACTTTAAATGTTACTGAATCAATGTGTGCTGGAGTGCCAGCGTATTCTTCGAACTTAACTAATTTAATTTCAGTACCTGGAGTCCAGCTCTCAAATTTGAATGGACCAGTACCAACCGGGTTTGTTCCGATTACAGAACCAGCGTTAACTGATGAGTCAGCTTCCATTGCAGCGTAATCTTCTTCGATTGATTTAGGTGAAATAATACTACCACCATTATGCGTTAAGTGAGCAAGTAATGGTGAGAATGGGTATTCAGTTACGAATTGAACAGTAGATTCATCTACTACTTTAACATCTGTTACCATCTCGAATAAGAAAGCACGTGGAGATGCAACTTTTGGATCTAATAAACGGTCGAATGAAGCTTTAACTGCTTCAGCGTTAAATTCTTCACCGTCATGGAAAGTAACACCTGTTTTAAGTTTGAATTCCCAAGTTAAATCGTCAACTTGAGTCCAAGATTCTGCAAGACCAGGTACTAATTCCCCGTCTGCATCACGGTTTACTAAAGTTTCATAAAGGTTTGATTGGATGTTAGATGATGGTACGTCATTTGAACCATGTGGATCTAATGAGCTTGCATCAGATAACTCAGCGATAATTAAGTCGCCGCCAGCCGCAGCTTCCTCTGTAGTTCCAGAGTCAGTATTTGTTTCAGTTCCAGTGTCTCCGCTATCTTTTGATGTGTCTTCTGAATCATCTCCACCAGCACATGCAGCTAGCACAAGTGCAAGAGTGAACGTTAGAAGTAGCATCCATAGCGACTTTTTCGAAAATGACATGTTTGAAGTCCCCCCATATAGTTGATTTTAGAATATTACAAAAATGTAATTTCTGTTAATAGAATAGCACATGAACACAAAGCATCAAATACTAAAAAGAAAAAAACTTTTTTAAGTAGAAAAATTACGTATTTTATAGTATCTTATTATAATATTGTTAAATTCAGAAAAATGATAAAAATATAACAGAACCAAGTTTTTGGTTATATTTCCAGATAAAAGTATATTATGTAAGTATAACTTTTGAACTAAAAAACATAAAAATATTAAAATATTCTGAATTTTAGTAAGAAAATATTATGTTGAAATGTTCAGATTTCACTCTATATACTAATGCTTATACAAATTTAATATTGTTGTAAGAAGGAAAATAAAAATTGAAAGGGTGAATTAAAATGAGTACAACACAAACAGAGCAAAATCCTTCAACTGTGAGAAAAAGCAGCCCACAAGCAGAAGCTTTTAAAACGTTTATGAAGCGTTTATTAAAAAATAAAGCGGCAATAGTCGGTGGATTAATTATTCTTTTTATCATTTTTGTAGGGATATTCGGACCGTTTTTAGTTAAGACAGATCCAAATGCTCAAAATATTTTAAACAAACTACAGCCACCTTCAAAAGAACATTGGTTTGGTACTGATAACTTCGGTCGGGATATTTTCTCCCGTATTGTTAACGGTACAAAACTAACGCTAACGGTAGGATTTTTATCAGTATTTATAGGTGGGGTTATTGGAGTCGTAATTGGAATTGTTGCGGGATATTATGGAGGTGCTGTAGATACAATTACAATGCGTCTTATGGATATTTTGCTAGCATTCCCTGGTATTTTACTAGCACTTGCGATTGTATCAGTATTAGGTGGTAGTTTAATCAACGTAATTATCGCGGTTGGGATATTCTCGATACCAGCATTTGCCCGTATTGTCCGAGGATCGACCTTACAAGTAAAAAAACTCGAATACATAGATGCGGTTAAAGCACTCGGTGCATCAGATATTCGCATAATCTTTAAGCATATTTTACCAAATATTATGTCACCGATTATCGTACAAGCAACAATGCGTATTGCAACGGCGATTCTGACAGCGTCCGGTTTAGCATTCCTAGGTTTAGGTGCACAGCCGCCAGCAGCGGAATGGGGAGCAATGTTAAGTGATGGTCGTGCGTTTATGCATAATGCGGGACACATGGTATTAATTCCTGGAATGATGATTGTTATCGTAGTATTGGCATTTAACATTTTTGGTGACGGGTTACGTGATGCGCTTGATCCGAAGATGAAACAATAGGAGGTGGAACAGTAAATGACTAAATATATTATTCGTCGTTTATTACAAACGATTCCCGTATTGCTTGGGGTTTCAATTTTAGTATTTTCATTGATGTTCCTAATTCCTGGAGATCCTGCTCAAGTAATGGCAGGGGAAGGTGCATCTGAACAAACGGTAGAGAATTTACGTGAGAAACTGGGTCTGAATGATCCGCCATATGTGCAATACGGCCGATTTTTAGGAAATGCCCTGCAAGGTGATTTAGGAAATTCCATTCGTAGTGGGCGCCCGGTAATGGATGAGATACAGGCACGTTTTTGGATTACAGTTGAAGTGTCTGTATATGCCACAATTGTAGCAGTATTTCTCGGTTTAATTGCCGGAATCATTTCGGCAGTGCGTCATTATACGCTTACCGACGTATCGATTATGATTGTTGCGCTTTTCGGTCTATCAATGCCGAACTTCTGGTTAGGTTTACTGCTGATTCAATGGTTTGCATTAGGAAATCTGCCATTTGGTTTGGACTTACCGGAATTTCTAAAAATGCGTCCTTCGGGATGGGGAGATTCATGGCGCCAAATTATTTTACCTGTCATAACATTAGGGACAGGGGGAGCAGCAATCATTGCTCGTATGACACGTTCATCAATGCTTGAAGTAATCGGTCAGGACTATATCCGTACTGCTCGTGCAAAAGGTGTATCAGAGCGTATCGTTATTTACCGTCATGCATTGAAAAATGCGCTAATCCCAGTTGTAACGGTTATTGGTCTGGAGTTTGGTGGCTTCTTGGGCGGTGCTGTATTAACAGAAACGATTTTCGCTATTAATGGTATGGGACGTTTGACAATTGATGCCATCAGGCAACGGGATTTCCCGATTGTTCAAGGAACTGTACTTGTAATTTCACTATTATTCGTACTTGTAAACCTGCTTGTTGATATTTCTTACAAGTTCTTAAATAAACGAATTGATTTGAACTAAACATGAAAAGAGGTGTGGCAAATGAATGAAACGGAAAACATTTTAGTCGTAAATAATTTACAGACAGCGTTCGGAACAGATGCTGGAGAAGTACGTGCTGTTGACGGTGTAAGCTTTACTGTTCCGAAAGGTAAAACAATCGGGATTGTAGGGGAATCGGGTTCCGGAAAAAGTATCACATCACTATCGATCATGCGATTACTTGCATCGAACGGTAAAACGAAAGGTGGCGAAGTTCTTTTTAAAGGGAAGGACTTGCTGAAGCTTTCGGAAAAAGCGATGCGTGATATTCGTGGAAACCAGATTTCTATGATTTTCCAAGAACCGATGACGTCTTTAAACCCGGTTTATACAGTAGGTCAACAGATTAGTGAAACAATCCGGATCCATAAAAAACTGGACAAAAAAGCAGCGATGCAGCAATCCGTAGAGATGCTGAAGCTTGTAGGTATTCCGTCTCCCGAAAAGCGTGTTAAGCAATATCCGCACGAACTTTCAGGAGGAATGCGTCAACGTGTAATGATTGCGATGGCACTTGCATGTGACCCGGAAATTTTAATTGCGGATGAGCCTACAACGGCACTTGACGTAACGATACAAGCACAAATTCTGGAATTGATAAAAGATCTGCAAAATCGTTTAGGCATGTCTGTTATTATGATTACCCATGATTTAGGAGTAGTAGCTGAAACATGTGATTATGTGGCAGTTATGTATGCAGGACAAGTAGTGGAATACTCAGACGTGCGATCATTATTCAAAAATCCAAAGCACCCATATACATTAGGATTACTTAATTCATTGCCACGTCATGATGTGGAGCAGGAAAAACTGATTCCGATTAAAGGAATGGTGCCAAGCCCGCATGAGATGCCGGTAGGATGCCGCTTTGCTCCTCGTTGTCCTGTTGCAATCGAGCTTTGCCATAAAAAGCAGCTGGACTTACTGAATACAGATGACAATAGTTCGGAGCAAATCCGCTGCTGGATGTATTCGGATGAATGGGATGGAGAATCGGAGGTGACGCTATATGGCGAAAAAAGAACTGTTAAAGGTTGAGGGACTAAAACAGTACTTCCCGATTAAGGGAGGATTTTTAGGCCGTACAGTCAACCACGTAAAAGCGGTAGATGATATTTCCTTTACGATTTATGAAGGAGAGACAGTCAGCATTGTAGGAGAGTCGGGCTGTGGTAAGTCTACAACAGGCCGTGCAATTTTACGATTGGAAGAGCCGACAGACGGTTCAGTTGTGTTTCAGGGAACGGATGTTACGAAAATTTCTAAAGGTGAAATGCGTAAATACCGCAAAGACATGCAAATCATTTTCCAGGATCCGTATGCGTCGATCAACCCGCGCCAGACCGTTGCAAGTGTACTGAACGAAGCGATGCATATTCAAAAAGTACTGCCGCCAAATCAGCGACGTGCCCGTATTGAACAATTGCTTGAAACGGTTGGATTACGACCATATCAGGCAGACCGTTACCCGCATGAATTCTCTGGTGGTCAACGTCAGCGTATCGGTATTGCCCGTGCGTTATCGGTTGATCCAAAACTGATTATTTGTGACGAAGCCGTATCGGCACTGGACGTATCGATTCAGGCACAAGTACTGAACTTGCTGGAAGAGCTGCAAAATGAATATGGATTAACTTATTTATTCATCTCACATGACCTGGGGGTAGTACGTCATATTTCAGATCGTATTATCGTAATGTATCTAGGGAAAATTGTAGAGATTGCAGATAAAACAAGCCTGTTCGAAAACCCGCAGCATCCTTATACGAAAGCATTATTATCAGCAATTCCAGTACCTGATCCGGATGCTGTGAAAAATCGTATTGTTTTAAAAGGTGATGTACCGTCACCTATCGATCCACCACAGGGCTGCCGATTCCATACACGCTGTCCATTTGCGACAGATAAGTGTAGAACGGAAGAACCTGCTTTGCGTACTTCTTCTATTATGAAGGATATGCATGAAGCGGCATGCCACTACATGGAAGAAATTTCAGCTGGTAAAATGGCTGTAAAGCAGTAATAATAGACCGCATCGTACGAACGAATATTCGTACGATGTGGTTTTTTTATTTTCCCTCATGTACACTTATAGTTATAAGATAGGAGGCGGTATTCATGAAAATTTTCCACACAGCAGATTGGCATTTAGGAAAAATAGTACAAGGTGTATCAATGACGAAAGACCAGCAATTTGTGCTTGAACAGTTTATCGAAGAAATTAGAAAAGAAAAGCCGGATGTCATCATTATTGCCGGGGATTTATATGATCGATCTGTACCACCGACAGATGCGATCCAACTTTTAAATAAAACATTGAAAGAAATATTAGTCGATGAAAAAACACCGATTTTAGCAATCGCTGGAAATCATGATAGCGCTACACGTTTAAATTTTGGCAGTGAATTTATGAAGGCGAGCGGTTTACATATCGTCGGACATTTAGAACAGAATATCGATCCGGTCATCATGCATGATGAATATGGGGAAGTTCACTTTTATTTAGTTCCTTTTGCAGAGCCGTCAATTGTTCGGGCTTTATTTGATGATCAATCCATTACATCGCATGAAGCTGCGATGGCGAAAATCATTGAACAGATTCAGCAGTCAATGGATGATACAAAACGCAATATTATCATCGGTCATGCCTTCATTACAAAAGACGGGACGCCTGAGCCAAATACGAGTGATTCTGAACGTAAATTGACAATTGGCGGTACGGAATGTATTAGCTCAGCATTATTCGAACCATTTTGTTATACAGCGTTAGGACATTTACATCAGGCCCATTTTGTTGCAAACGAGAAAATTCAATATTCCGGATCACCCCTTAAATATTCGGAATCGGAAGTGACACATAATAAAGGATTTTTAATTGTTGATTTAAAAGAAGACGGAACAGTGCAGATCGAAAAAAGAAAACTTACACCAGTTCGGGACATGCGTGTCGTGACAGGGCTGCTTGAGGATATATTGCAGCATAAAGTAAACGAGGACTATGTATTTGTTAAACTGCAGGATGAACATTATGTGAAAGGTGCTGCCGAACTTGTCCGCACGGTTTATCCGAATGCTTTGCATATTGAACGAACGGTTGTTTATGAACAGCTGGAACAGCATGCGACAACAATGAACCGGGTTCAGATGGATGATTCGGAGCTGTTTGAACTATTTTACACGGAAATGACAGGCAAGCCTCTAACTGATGAAATTAAAGAGATTTATACCGATGTTTTAGAGCAGCTAATCGAAAATGAACGTGAAAAACAGGAGGTGCTGTAACGATGAAACCAATCAAACTATCGATGACAGCATTTGGACCATATCATCAAAAAGAAATCATTGATTTTACTAAACTCCATGAACATGGAATTTTTGTTGTTTCCGGTGCAACTGGAGCGGGAAAAACGACTATTTTTGATGCGATTACGTTTGCACTTTATGATTCGGGCAGTGGGGAGGATCGTGAAAAATCACTATTTTTACGCAGTGATTTTGCGGATGAATCGGTAGATACCGAAGTCGAGCTAGAATTTGAAGTGCGTGGTCGCCTTTACCGTATTTGGCGGAAATTTGGTCATGATGGTGCAAGTGCAAAGCGCGAGTTTTTTGAGATTACGGATGGGGTTATTGTACCCGCTGTTGAAAAGTTTCAAGTAAAGCTCATTCAATCAAAAGTTGAAGAACTGATCGGTCTGACACAGTCCCAATTCAATCAAATCGTCATGCTGCCACAAGGGGAATTTCAAAAGCTTCTCACATCGGAATCTAAGCATAAAGAAGAGATTTTCCGGAAGATTTTCAAAACGGAACGCTTCACGAAAATGGTGGAACTGCTGAAAGAGAAAAAGAATATTGCCGAAAAACATTATGAACAAGCAAGGATGCAGCAGGACAATACAATTCATGAAATTCGATCCCGACTCCCGCATCGAGAATCGGAATTGTTTTCTTTGCTGAACAATGATGTCATTAATCTGTATCAAGTAAAGAGTGCTTTGCAGACAGAACAGCAATACTATGAAGATCAGTGTACCGCATTAAAAGGGGAATATGATGCTTCAAAGAAGGAATTGCAAAAATTAGTTAAAACATTAAATGAACAAAGACTGTTAAATGAACGGATTGAAAAGTTTTTAATACGGAAAGAGCGCCTTGAAGAATTATTGCAGCAAAAGGATAAAATACAAGCAGAACAACAGAAGCTTGTCCTTGCCAAAAAGGCGAATCAGATCGAACCGTTAGAACGTGAATATGAGAAGGTAAAACGACAGCTTGAACAAGCGGAAGTCTCCTTAGAAAAAGCAAATACGGACTATCAACGTGCACAGGCACAACTTCAGCAGGCGACAAATCATTATCAGGAGCAAAAGCAGCAAGAACCATTGCTGGACAACTATACGAAATCGATTTCACAGCTCGAACAGCTTGTTCCAATTTATCAGTCGATTAATACACAGCGTGAAAATGTGTCTAAGCTTGCAGAAAACCAAAAAAACGCCAAGCAATTATTTGATAAGCTGCAAAACGAAGCATTGTCTTTAAAAGAAAAACAACAACAGCAGCAAGCCATTATAAATGAGCTGGAAGATGCGACAGTGACATACCATGAAACATATGAAACCCATGCTGCATTAACACGAAAAATTGAAATGGCTAAAGAAGTAGCTGCAATACAAATGAATGTTGATTCTCTAGTAAATCAGCTTGCCGGTAAGAAACGAATTGCTGATGAAGCACAGCAAAAGCTGAAAAATATGGAGCAGCAAATACGCAGCAATCATGCAACCTTTCTAGCAGCATCATTACACCACGGGGAAGCCTGTCCTGTATGTGGAAGCACTAATCATCCAGCCATTCATAACAGTGAAGCGGTTGTCATTGATGAGGATGCACTGGCACAACTGCGTCAAGAGGCCGATCGAACGATGCAAAGTTTTTACCAAGTTACTTCAAAGCTGGATGTGGAAAAGGCAACATTGGATCAGAAAATAAGTGCGCTTCAGTTACTTGATGCCCAGCTTTCAAAACTACATGAGTATGAACAGCATTTAGCAGAACTGACAGCGAAATTATCAAAGCAGAAACAGCAGCAGGCCCAGCTTGTCACAGAAAAGAAAATGATGGCCCAGCTTTTGGAAAGTAAAGAAGTACTGCAAGGCCGTATTGAAAAAGGTCAGCAATACGTAATCGATATTGATAAGCAATATGCGCAGGAAAAAGGGAAGCTTGAGCAAAGTGAACAGTCATTATTGCCACAGTTTTCTACATTGGATGAAGTAACGCAAGAATTGGCAAACCACCAGCAAAAACATCACCAGTTAAAAGCTGCGATTCAAAATGCCCTTGAAGCGATGCAAAAAATCCAATTGGATGAGAAATCTTGTGAAGTGAACTATCACCATGCCAAAAATCTTGTAACAGAAAAGCAGCAGGAATCTCTTTTAGCACAAAAAGAATTTGAATCCGCATTACAGCAGGAAGGATTCGATTTGGAAAAGTATAAAACTGCATTACTGCCATTAAATATACAGCAGCAAATTCAGGATGCGGTTGAAGCATATAAGCAAAATGTCCACACATTATCTGTTCAAATTGCTGAGGAAGAACCTTTGCTCGAAGGAAAAGAACAAGCCGATTTAACGGCAAGTGAGCAACAGATTCATGAGTTGAATGAGCAGATCGAGGAACATTACTCAAAAATGACATTGATCCAGTCCTATGTTGAACAATGTAAGGAGACGCGCGATAAACTCGACCAATCCGCGCAACAGATCGAAAGCTATAAAGAGAAACTAATGCAAGTCGAACATGTTTACAATTTAATTCGAGGTCAAAATGATGCGAAAATTTCATTTGAGCGTTTTGTTCAAATTGGTTATTTGGAAAAAGTGACACATGCGGCAAATGAACGTTTGCGTGTCTTATCAAATGGCCAATACTTCCTTAAATCTACAGGTAGAAAAGAAGGAAATGCCCAAAGCGGACTCAGCATTGATGTATATGACAGCCATACAGGGCAAACGCGGGATGTAAAAACACTGTCCGGCGGTGAAAAATTCAATGCCTCTCTTTCATTGGCATTAGGAATGGCCGATGTTATTCAAAGTGTTCAAGGAAGCGTGCATATCGATACGATGTTTATCGATGAAGGCTTCGGTACTTTGGATGAAGAGGCGTTAAGAAGAGCAATCGATATATTGATCGATCTTCAGCAAACAGGCCGCTTAATTGGCGTCATTTCCCATGTAGCCGAACTAAAAGCAGCAATGCCTGCCATCTTGCAAGTGCAAAAACTCAAAGAAGGCTACAGTAAAACAGAGATTATTATTAAATAACGCAAAAACACATTTCCCTCACGCAAAAGTGGGAAATGTGTTTTTGTTAGCGTTTTGGAGTTCGTCGTGTAGTTGCAGGTTGCGGTGTTGATTTTTTGTTGTCCATCATTTTTTTTATGATCGGGTACACGATTGGTCCATATTTAATTGCTGTTTTAATAAGCTTATTTAATTTCATTAGTAAACACTCCTTAACGAATACATTTCGTATAAAAAATATACCCAAAATAGGAGCTTTCATAAACATTAACGTAAAACTTTAATCGCTAGAACTAAATTCCAAATCGCCAGGATGAACGTAATAACGACTAAAAGAATAAATCCGATAAAATGCGAACTAAAGAAAAAATCCTGGAAACTTAAGGTCAACGTATCATTCAAGGAAAGAACGGAAGTAAAAAGGTAAATAATATACAGAATTCCTAATAGTATCGGTATGAGTTGAGAAATGAATGCTTTTTTAGAATGGCCTTTAACGGCATCATCTTTCGTAACAATAAATATAATTAACGGTAAAATAAACGGTGCAAAATAAAAACTTAAATAGCTTAATGCACTTAAACCTTTCGATTGATCCACTATTCATCACTCCTTCGTATCTATTATATGTAATTCTAGTACGTTTCAAAATAATAGCTGTTGAAAGTTGTAAAAATATTCGTTACAATGAGCATGTTCAAACAATAAAAATTAGATGTACCACAAGGGGTGCCGAGAAAGTCGGCTGAGATTGTGCACGGGATTGCACTGACTCTTTGAACCTGTAAGTTAGCACTTGCGTAGGGATGTGGATAGAATCCGACTGTTCAAACGATAGTCAGGCTTTTGTCCTGATTATCGTTTTTTTACTTTTTCTATCCCTCTTCACTTTTGTTACATCGGATAAAAAGAAAGGGGAATTGTTATGGACAGAAAGAAATTATTAATGATGGTGGAAATCGCAATATTTGCTGCCATCGGACTGGTATTGGATCAAGTATCCTTTAAGATGTGGGCACAAGGCGGATCGATCAGTTTTGTTATGGTACCGATCATGTTAATGGCCATCCGTTGGGGATTAACGGCGGGACTGACAACTGGCTTGCTGATCGGCGTCATGCAAATGATGTTCGGTGCGTACATTGTCCACTGGTTACAGGCAATTTTAGATTACGGGCTTGCCTTTACTGTAGTAGGGTTAGCGGCAATTGTGAGAAAGCCGTTATTAGAGGCTACACAATCGCTCAATAAAGTAAAAATGGCACTTTATATTGTCATTGGTGCACTTATAGGCGGAGCTTTAAGATTTGTTTCACACTTGCTCGCAGGTGTCGTATTCTTTAAAGAATACGCGGGCGATGATAATGTATGGGCCTACTCAATTATTTACAACAGTACTTATATGGTACCTGCTACTATACTTACGGCAATCATCGCAGTTATTTTATTCACATCTGCTCCTCGTTTGCTTCAAAAAGTAAAAACAACATAATATATAGAAAATACAAGGCTTGCAGCAAGGGATACTTCGCCCGCTGCAAGCTTTTTCTCCATTTAATAGTAGAAAGTCGTGCTAAATTAGTAATAAAACGGCAAATTTTAAAATCCTTGAACAATTACAACCGATTTTAAGTATGCTATAGTTAAGGATAGACATTGTTTAAGAGGAAGGAAGTTACACATGATTGTTACTACTCAAGAAGAAATCCAGGCATTTAAAAAAATCGGACGCGTTTGTGCTGAAATTCGTGAGGCGATGAAAGCTGCGACAGTACCTGGCGTGACAACGAAAGAATTAGATGAGATTGCAGGCCGTATGTTTGCAGAAGCAGGCGCGGTTTCCGGTCCTAAAGGCGAATATGATTTTCCGGGATATACATGCATTTCAGTAAATCACGAAGTTGCACATGGTATTCCAGGGAACAAGGTCATCAAAGAAGGCGATATTGTAAACATAGATGTTTCGGGCTCTTTAAACGGTTATTTTGCAGATACAGGTATTTCATTTGTCGTTGGTGAAGGTTATGAAGATAAAGAAAAACTTTGTACTGTAGCAAAATCGGCATTTGATCGTGCGATGACAAAGGTTAAAGCCGGTTCGAAATTAAACCAAATCGGTAAAGCGGTAGAGCGTGAAGCACGTGATCACGGTTTAACAGTAATTATGAACTTAACAGGTCATGGTTTAGGGAAATCATTACACGAAGAGCCAAACCATGTATTGAACTATTATGATGCTTGGGATACAACAATCATGAAAGAAGGTATGGTGTTGGCAGTAGAGCCGTTTATTTCGGCGAAGGCTGAGCATATCGTAGAATCAGGTGACGGCTGGACATTCATTACACCGGACAAATCATTAGTTGCCCAAATCGAACACTCGATTATTGTAACAAAAGATAAACCAATCATTTTAACTTCATTGGAAGACTAAGTTATAAACGTGGGAGCACTCAGTGCACCCGCGTTTTTTTGTTCTATAAAAACTAGGTATAAACATAAAATAATCAAATGATTCAAATAAATGACTGCAACAATTACCAATTCCATATACTTTCAAGTAAAATATACATAAATAAATGGAGTAGGGGAGGCAGCGCTATTTGAAAAAGCTAACAGATGTGGATTTATCGCAAAAACTGGAGAAGGAAATCTATAAGAAACAATTGAAAGCTTTACAATACGAAATGCTAAACGCCCAGCAATTTTTATTCAACAATAAAATCGGCCTAATTATTGCATTTGAAGGAATGGATGCAGCAGGCAAAGGGGGAGCGATCAAGCGCCTGACGGAACGTATCGATCCGCGCGGGTTATTGGTATGGCCGATTTCGGCCCCGCAGCCTCATGAGATGCGGTATCATTATATGCAACGTTTCTGGAGAAAGTTGCCGCAGCATGGACAAATCGCGATTTTCGACCGTTCGTGGTATGGGCGGGTCCTTGTGGAGCGTATCGAAGGCTTCGCTGAAGAAGCGGAATGGAAACGTGCTTATGAAGAAATCAATAGCTTTGAGAAGCAATTGACAGATGAAGATTATATAATGATTAAATTTTGGATTCATATCGATTCGGATGAACAGCTTAAACGATTTAATGAAAGAGCAGCCGATCCATATAAGTCATGGAAATTAACGGATGAAGATTGGCGGAACCGTGAGAAATTTGATTTATATTGTGAGGCAGCCGATGAAATGTTTGAGAAAACCGATTCGGAAAATGCGCCTTGGCACTTAATACCAGGGAACAATAAAAACTACGCGCGTGTTCAAGTACTAAAAGAAACAGTTGCCCATATCGAAAAAGAAATTGTAAAACGGGGCATGAAACTTACAAACATTTTCGAAAAGGGTAATAAAAAAACAACAGACAAAGAAAAAACGGAATCTATAGATATAAAGCCAAAGCCTGTAAAATCCAAAAAGAAGAAGTTGAAAAAACAGTAGGCAAGCTTTTGAAATGAAATGAAGGTGGTTCAATGAAAAGCTTATTCAAGCTATTTCACAAGAAGGAGGGTCCAATGGTTCGACTAATTGGGCAACAATGTTCGCTTCGCACATTTACCCCGTCGGATGCGAAAGGGTTGGCAAAATTATTAAGAGACAATAAATTGTATTGGTCCGAATTTGAGCCATTACATCGTGATGAATTTTATACTGAACAAGTACAGTATAATAAAATTTTAGAAAGCATTCATTTGCTGCAGTCAAACCGGGAGTTTTCTTTCGGCATTTTTTATAATGCGACTGGTCAGTTAATCGGACACATTTCACTTTATTCAATTAAACGTTTACCGTACTCAAGCGGTTTTATCGGCTATTCGATGGATGAGAATTTCACAGGCAGGGGGATTGTCACTGAGGCGGTCCGTATAGTGATGGATTTCGCTTTTAACACATTGAATCTTCACAGAATAGAGGCCTATGTTGCACCACCAAATTCAGCTTCCATTCGTGTATTGGAAAAGTCCGGATTTACAAGAGAAGGGTTATTGCGGGAGCTGTTATATATAAACGGAAAATGGGTCGACCATTATATGTACGCTATTTTGCAGCGGGAATACAGAGGAACTATATCATAAAAAAGGGGGAGTACTCATTCATTCGGTTGATGAGTACTCCCGCTTATTGTTTATTATTTATTTTTGATCGACTGTGCCGTCAGTAACTAAATCCAGCTTTCCTGTTGCAGGGTCGATAATAAGACCATGTACCGGAACACCTTTTGGCATTAATGGATGTGTTCTGACTAAGTCAACACTTTTTAGTACACTTGTTTCAACATCCCCAAAACCGCATAACCATTCTTTTAAATCAAAACGAGCGTAATTGATAACGTCGATCGTTTCCTGTTTAACCCCACGTTCAAGCATATGACCAATCATGACATTCGGATCAACTGCACTCATCCCGCAGTCGTAGTGGCCGATAATGTATACTTCATCCGCCTGTAACTCATAAACTGCTACAAGTAAACTACGCATAATCCCGCCGAATGGGTGATTTACGATTGCTCCTGCACTTTTTACAACTTTGACATCCCCGTTGCGCAAGTTCATTGCTTTAGGCAGTAATTCAACTAAACGCGTATCCATACATGTTAAAACAACAATTTTTTTATCAGGATATTTTGTTGTAGCGTACTGCTCGTATTGTTTTTCATCTACGAATTTTCCGTTAAACTCTAAAATTGTTTGTAATGCAGACATTTGTTCTTCAAACCCCTTTCGATTCTTTTATATTTTAAATTATTTTTTAGATAATTCAAATAAATGCGCACTATTAAGGATAAATTTCTACTAAAAAGAGAGAAGTATCGCAAAAATCCGCTATCAAAAAAACAACCACTCAATAGAGTGGTTGTAAAAATATTAATGATGATGGTGACCATCCAATGATTTTTCGTTCGGTGCAAATGTGTTTGCCTTTGAATCTACTATAACAGAGTCGTGTGATTGTAAACCAATACGTAAGTACATAATAAACATAAATAAGAATACAAGAAGTATTACCGTAAACCCTAACACTATCGTATAGAAGTCAGATAAGAACGGATAATGGTGATCGAACATTATAAAAACTCCTCTCTATTTTAGTGATAACAATCATTAACCAATTATAACCTAATAAATTGGAACATTGTAGGGGAATTTAGTTAGTTAATGTAGAAAAAATTGTAAATATGACGACATCTTGAAAATTAATTATTTGGCAATAATACTGAAACAGCTGTTAAAATGCCCAGTTTCCATTACGGAAAACTGGTTCAGCTTGTCCGTCTGCTGTAATTCCATCAATATTCATCTGTTCAGAACCGATCATGAAGTCAACATGTGTAATGCTTTCGTTTAGACCGTTAGCTTTTAACTCGTCACGTGACATTGTCTTTCCGCCTTCAATACAAAATGCATAGGCACTGCCGATTGCCAAGTGGTTTGATGCGTTTTCATCGAATAATGTATTGTAGAATAAAATATTCGACTGTGAAATTGGAGAATGGAATGGAACAAGCGCCACTTCTCCTAAATAATGCGAGCCTTCATCTGTAGCAACAAGATTTTTTAACACTTCTTCACCTTGCTCGGCCTCAACTTTAACAATGCGCCCGTTTTCAAATGTAAGTTTGAAGTTGTCGATAATATTACCGCCATAGCTTAATGGCTTTGTACTAGTCACATACCCGTTTACACCATCTTTATGCGGTACTGTGAAAACTTCTTCAGTTGGCATATTTGCCATGAACTCATCGCCTTTTTCATTGACACTGCCTGCACCACACCATAAATGACCTTTAGGCAGTTCGATCGTCAAGTCCGTCCCGGGAGCTGTATAATGTAATTTCGCATAGTTTTTATTGTTTAAGTAATCAACCTTTTCATGCAGGTTATCATTATGCTGTGCCCAAGCTTCAACCGGGTTGTCCAGATCCGCACGTGTCGCTTTAAAGATGGCATCCCATAATGCATCTGCTTGCTTTTCTTCCGGTAACTCAGGGAATACTTTGCTAGCCCATTGTTTTGATGGAGCAGCGATTACCGTCCAGCTGATTTTGTCTGACTGAACATATTGACGGTACTTGTTCAATGCAGTACCAGAAGCTTTCTGGAATGCTGCAATTCGTTTTGAATCGATCCCTGACAGTAAATCCGGACTTTGGGATACGATGCTCATAAATGCCGCACCTTGTTCAGCAAGCCATTCACGTTCCTGCACTTTCCAAGGAGGGAAGAAATCGAAAGAATCTTCCGGTGCCAACTCATATCGAGCACGTGTAATTTGATCATCTGTATAATCTACAAATACTTGTTTTGCTCCAACTTCATAAGCGATTTTTGTCACTGCCTGTACAAAAGGTGCCGATTCGATGGAAGCCGCAATATACAAATATTGATTCGGCTGAATATTGACACCGATTTTTACTGCCAGTTCTGCGTATTTCGTTAAATTTGCTTCAAACATAGAATTCATTGATTCATTCCTCCAATAATTATCTTAAAAATTAGTTAATTTCCAACACAATAATAGTCATATTCCAGCTTAGAAAAGAACAATAATGTGTCAAAAACAAAAAAATCTTCTTATAACTAGTGTAAAGGAAGTTAATAAAAATTTAAATATACCGAAATAAAGAAAAGACATCGTAATTTGGAGGTACTACATATGGATATATCATCAGTTGTTGGGATTATCATCGCCTTTATCGCCCTGTTAGTAGGGATGTTCTTAAAGGGCGTTACACCGGAAGTGTTAATAAACCCTGCTGCGATTTTAATTATTATTTTCGGTACGATTGCTGCAGTAACAATCGCTTTCCCGATGAAGGAACTAAAAAGAGTTCCAAAGCTGTTCAAAATCTTATTTTCTGAAACAAAACTCGCAAGTGATATCGACTTGATCAAAATGTTTTCGCAATGGGCTGACTTAGCTCGTCGTGAAGGACTATTGGCGTTAGAAAGTAAAGCGGCTGAGATTGAAGATCCGTTTTTAAAAAATGGTCTGACATTAGCGATTGATGGTCAAAACGCTGACTATATTCGCGATGTGTTAACAGAGGAAGTTGAAGCGCTTGAAGATCGCCATGCAAGTGGAGCAGGTATTTTCTCGCAAGCAGGTACATATGCACCGACATTAGGGGTATTGGGTGCCGTAGTCGGTCTTATCGCTGCCCTGAAAGATATGACTGATATTGATAAATTAGGACATGCCATTTCAGCGGCCTTTGTGGCAACATTATTGGGGATTTTCACAGGTTACGTTTTATGGCATCCGTTTGCCAACAAGCTAAAACGTAAGTCTGCTGTAGAAGTGAAGCAAAAGATGATGATGATTGAAGGAATTTTATCCGTACTTGAAGGTGAAGCACCTCGTGTAATCGAGCAGAAACTGGCTTCATATTTAACGATGGAAGAACGTAAGCAAATTACCGAAAGCGGGGCGGGTGGCCTTGGCAAAGAAGCGTAAAAGACATAAAAAGCATGAGGAGCATATTGACGAGTCCTGGTTAGTACCTTATGCAGATATTTTAACTCTGTTATTAGCATTATTTATCGTACTATTTGCATCAAGCTCTGTGGATGAGCAGAAATTAGAGCAAATGTCAGCAGTATTTAATAATATTTTTACTGGTGGTACAGGAGTAATGGATAACCCAGCCATTATTCAATCACCGGATAGTACGCCACCAACAGGAATATCCAAATATATGGAGGATCAGGAACGCCTCCATGAAACGCAAAACCGTGTGGACGAGTTTATTGCGATTAATGAGCTCGAAGACCAGTTTGAAACGAAAATGACAGATGAAGGATTATTGATTACAATCCGGGACAGTATTTTATTTGATATGGGGCGAGCGGATGTAAAGGCGGAATACAATACAATTGCCGATGAGCTTGCTCAATTATTAATGTTTGATCCACCGCGTAATATTGTTATTACAGGTCATACAGATAATGTACCGATTAAGACACCGGAATTTGATTCTAACTGGGATCTGTCGGTTATGCGTGCGGTAAACTTCATGAAGGAAATTGTTTCGGGCAATGAAAGACTGGATTCCAAATACTTCAGTGTTAAAGGCTTTGGAGAATTCCAGCCGATTGCTACAAATGATACAGCAGAAGGCAGAGCTAAAAACCGTCGTGTTGAAGTGCTCGTACAGCCGCGTATAGCAGAAAATGGCGATATAATCGTTGAATAATGAGAAAGCTGTTTGGAAGGGTAAACCTTCTGAACAGCTTTTTTGTTGATTCATAACTCATAATAGAAGAAAGTACTTCCATACTACTTGGAATGAAAAAATTAATGTTAATTTGACATTCATCAAACAAAAGTTTATAATTATAAACAAATGTTTGATTCGAGGTGATAAAGTTGAATGAAAAGGAAAAATTAATTTTTCAATTAATAAAAAGAAATCCCTACTTATCACAACAGGAAATGGCAGAACAACTTGGTATGTCCAGGCCGGCGCTTGCCAACATGATTTCATCGCTCATAAAACGTGGAGAAATTTTAGGACGTGCCTATGTTTTGCCGGAAAAAAATCAAATCATTGCAATTGGTGGTGCCAATATCGATCGTAAATTCACTATTGAGCAAAATGTCCAGCTGGGGACTTCCAATCCTGCTGCGGTTACAGAATCTGTAGGCGGTGTAGCCCGTAATATCGCAGAAAACTTAGGACGTTTAGGCAACCGTGTTTCCCTTATTACTGTAATGGGTGAAGATCATGATAGTGCATTTATTGAACAAAATTGTAAAAGTATGATGAATGTGGATTTAGTAGAGAAATTAAGCGATTATAATACAGGTTCCTATACAGCAGTACTTGATAATACGGGCGAACTCGTAATATCAATGGCAAATATGGAGATTTATGATCAGCTGTTGCCGAGTATTCTAAAGAAGCACGAAGCAATATTACAAAATGCCAGCTGTATTGTCATCGATTTAAACAGTCCGCTGGAGACAGTAGAATATATTAGGAAATTTGCAATAGAGCGTAATATCGCATTGGCGGTTATCCCTGTTTCTTCACCTAAAATGAAGCATATGCCGCAAGATCTGACCGGTATACGCTACTTTATTTGCAACCGTGATGAAGCGGAAAGCTATTTAAATGTGAAGCTGGATACATTCAGCCATTATGACAAGGCTGTTAATATGTTGATGCAAAAAGGAGCGGAACATGTTGTGCTCACTTTAGGCGAGCACGGAGTTATGGTAGGTAATGAAGGCAAGGTAGTACATTACAAGGCCATTGCAACGAGAAACATAGTAGATGTTACCGGTGCCGGGGACGCATTTGTCAGTGCATTTTTACACGGTGTATTAAACGATGAGGTGCTTGTAGAGGCAATCCAGCTCGGGTTGGTAAATGCATCGAAAACTTTACAATCAGATAAAACAGTTCGTGAAGATTTAACAAAAGATAACTTACTTGAATGGAGGAATTTATAATGGAACAATATTTATCATATTCACAAGAGGTATTAGAAGCTAAAGAGAAAGGCTTACCGATCGTCGCATTGGAATCAACAATTATTTCACACGGTATGCCGTATCCACAAAATGTACAAACAGCTCGCGAAGTGGAACAAATCATTCGTGATGGCGGTGCAGTGCCGGCAACAATCGCATTAATCGATGGAAAAATTAAAATCGGTTTATCTGATGAAGAATTAGAAATGTTCGGTAATGCTCAAGGTGTAGCAAAAACAAGCCGTCGTGATATCGGCTATTTACTTGCAACAAAAAAAATCGGTGCAACGACTGTAGCAGCAACAATGATCTGTGCTGAGCTTGCTGGCATTGAATTATTCGTAACAGGCGGTATTGGTGGAGTTCACCGTGGTGCCGAAACAACAATGGATATTTCTGCAGACTTGGAAGAGCTGGCAATGACAAATGTTGCTGTAGTATGTGCAGGTGCAAAATCAATTTTAGATATCGGCTTAACATTGGAATACCTTGAAACAAAAGGTGTACCGGTAATCGGTTACGGAACAGATAAATTGCCTGCATTCTACGCACGTGAAAGTGAATTCGATGTAAATATCCGTGTTGATACTGCAGAAGAAACTGCCGCAATTTTACGCGCAAAATGGGATTTAGGTCTACGTGGCGGTGCATTGATCGCTAACCCAATTCCAGTAGAAGATGCTATGGAATCAAGTGTAATCGACGGAATTATTGAAAATGCATTAAATGAAGCAAAAGAACAAGGTATCGCTGGTAAAAATGTAACGCCATTCCTACTAGGTAAAGTGAAAGAACTGACAGAAGGCAAATCACTTGATGCAAATATTGCCCTTGTAAAACATAATGCTCGTGTAGGCGCAAAAATTGCTGTCGAATTAAATAAATAATTATTATTTCCTGGGGAATAGGAAATGAAAAAAAGAAGCTTGTCGAATGAATCGATAAGCTTCTTTTTCACATTATACAGCTGAGGTTATTTACGAAGGGCGCCTAGTTCTGCTACGATGGCATTCATTTCACTTGGGCTGAATGAATCGCGTTTCATAACCATTTCATATAAATATTGTAGATCTTCGTATTTTTCTTCGTCAAATGAAGAAGACTGCATAGCATCAACATTTACCATACGAAGTTTTTCTTTAATCTGCTCAATCATATAGACGACATTTTGCTGCGACGGATTTGATAAGTCCATAATTTGTGTGCCCTACCTTTCAATGTTTACAAAAATATCATTTCATGCAACCATCATATTGTCAACAGGTTAAAGTTTACTGAATACTTTTAATAATATCGAACATTCGTTAAAATACAAATAGAGAAGTTTTATGAAAAATTATTAGGGGAATACGAAAGCATATATAGGAGGAGAAAAATTAATGAAAAGTAAACTATTACCTTTTATAGCGATTGGAGCTGTAACTGGAGCAGCAATTAGTATGTTGGATAAACAAACTAGAGAGCATACTGTTGAAACAGCCAAAAAAGCGAAGGATACAGTAGCGTATTATTCCGAAAACCGCGATGAATTAATGGCATTGGTAGAAACAAAAATGGAACAAGCGCAATCATTGTATGGAACAGTAAATAATGGTGTCCAAACAATTATGCAAAATCAAAATGATATTAAAGAGTTACCAGCTACAATTCAAAGTATGGTTTCTGAAACGATTCAGGCTTTCTCGAAAAAGGATGATCAAATCGGGTAACCGGATGTCCATGATATCCACTGAATCAACATAATGTGAACAGGTGGTGGCAGCATGGAAGAAAAAGAAGAACTAAAAGAAAAGATCTCACTAGTTAAATCATATGTTTCGCCCGAGCGCAGCCAAATAAATGTATTGACGACAAAAGGGTTCATCCAGGATTTAATTTATCGAATTAAGAATGTGGACATGTCAGGCATGGGGGCACAGCTGGCCTATTTTTTCCTGTTATCATTTTTCCCGATGCTTATTTTTATGGTAACGCTTTTACCGTATTTAAATTTGGAACAAGGGCAAATATTCGACTTTTTAAGTGATGTAATGCCTGACGAAGTATATGGACTGATTGAAACTACGCTAGCTGATGTTTTAAACAATCAAAACGGCGGACTGCTTTCAATCGGTATTATTGGTACGCTCTGGTCTGCCTCAAGAGGTGTTGATGCACTGATGAAAGCATTAAACCGTGCGTACGATGTTGAAGGCAGAGCAGGGTTTTTAAACCGTTTATGGTCACTTGTTTTTACAGTTGCATTAGTGGCAGTTATTTTAATCGCCCTGTTATTCCCGGTGTTTGGTCAGCAAATCGGTAATATCGTTTTCGGCTATTTTGGTGTAGAGGAATCATTCACAACCATTTGGACCTTTGTGCGCTGGATTATGCCGCCAACACTTATTTTCATCGTAATCTCAATCATGTATTGGATTGTTCCGAATACCGACCCGCGATTAACGATGTTTAGTGTTATTCCAGGAGCTGTATTTGCGACATTGGGCTGGCTTGTATTAACTTACGGATTCTCATTCTATATTAACAATTTCGGAAATTACAGCTCAACATACGGAAGTATCGGCGGGGTCATTATATTAATGCTTTGGCTCTATTTCACAGGAATGATTCTCATCCTTGGCGGATTACTAAACGCATCATTCCAAAAAAGACAGCTTGCAAAGGAAAGTAAAAAGCAAGCTAAATCACCTGTTTTTTAAGGTGTACCCGTGGAAAGCTTCCCTTGATGGAAATCAATTTTAACGCTCAGCAAAAAGCTATTTTTCTTTAGAGGAAAATAGCTTTTTTTATGTCCAAACTTTTTATTGATTTAGTCCTTCACGGTGCCATAGGGCGATTTGAAGTTTTAGTGCATCGTGAAACTCCGTAGGATTCAAATTCGTGTGCTCTCTAATTTGAGATAGCCGGTAAGTTAATGTATGTCGGTGTATTTGCAGTTCATCGGCAGTTGCTGAAAAGGATTTATTATTATTAAAAAAACTTTGCAAAGTAATTAATAATTTATCATCCAGCCCATTTAGTGTTTTTATACTGTAGTGCTGGGCAGCCTCCGGATTAAACAGCGTGAAAACTTCAACTTCCTTATGGTAAATTACTTTCGATCCGGTATTGTGATGTCTTAAAGCGAGTTGTGCTGTTCTATAGGAATGCGGTAAACGTTCGAGAGTATCTGCTTGTTCACCGACAGCAATTTTTATACTGAATTTGCTTTTAATATATGTATTAAAAGCTTCTACTAATTTAACGAGAGTAGGCTGATCCATTTCAGTCGTTAATATAAAATATTCGTCCAACTGAAAATGTCCAAATATGACGGGTTTGTTATAAAAGAAATCCTCGATATATTGAATAAGTGTCCGGTGGGAACCAGTCTTTTGCTCGGCCTTCAATAATATGATGCAATATGGAGCAATAAAAGGAATAGCCAGTTTTTTTATCCGTTCTTTTATAACACGATTAATGGATGTACCGCTAGTCAGTTCTTCAAAAATATGTACACTCATTTTCCGCTGCCACTCGCTTTTAGATTCGATAAGCGCCTGATGAACTAAAACTTCTGCTGTTAGCTGAACTAGTGAAGAAATATTTAGCAGCTCCTCATCGACCACACCGGTAATTCCAATAATACAAACGATTTCCTCCTGAAAGAAGATCGGCAAATTAATCCCATGTTTTGTTTGGGGGAATTCATGTAGATTGTCATCTGAAATTATGAGTGTTTTCTTCGTTTCCGCTACATACTTTGCACCTTCGTGAAACTTTTCCACCCGTTCCTTATCACCGGAAGCCAATATAATACCGTCAATGTTCATCACATTTACATTACGCTTTAATCGAAGCATTGTTTGCTCTACAATTTCGTTTGCCAGCCTTAACGTTAACAATTTATACACCTCGTACAAAAATAAAGTAATATTTATAAAAAAATTATACAATAAGTATAAAGTAAATTCAGAATTTTATCACTATAATCTTTGTAAGCGCTTTATTCATGTAAAGGAGGAATCATATGAAGATTATTATAAGCCCGGATTCCTTTAAAGGAACATTGACTTCAGGAGAAGTTACAACAGTTATAAAGGAAGCGATTAAAAGGGTGGACAGTAACATTGAAACGATATGTTTACCGATTGCGGATGGCGGTGAAGGAACACTTGATGCATTAGTCAAAGCGACAAAAGGTAAGTATTTGACAGCAACTGTTCAAAATCCTTTAGGGAAACTGATTGAAGCTAAATATGGAGTACTCGGTGACGGAATAACTTGTGTAATAGAAATGGCTCAAGCTTCAGGCTTAACGCTTATCGATGAAAAAGAAAAAAATCCCCGTTTTGCGACAACCTATGGAACGGGTCAACTTATACAGCATGCAATGGATTCAGGATATCGTCACTTCATAATTGGCATCGGGGGTAGCGCTACAAATGATGGTGGCCAAGGAATGCTAAGGGCACTTGGTATGAAGTTCATTGGGAAAGATGGTAAGGAAATTTTAAACGATGTTTTTCAATTTAAGGAACTCGAGAAAATTGATCTGTCTAGTTTCGATACAAGAATCTCTGAAAGTACATTCATGATTGCCTGTGATGTAGATAATCCGTTAATCGGTTCAAATGGGGCTACTTCTGTATTCGGACCACAAAAAGGAGTAAAACCGAGTAATATTAATATATTTGATCAAAATCTAGAACATTATATTACGATAATCGAGTCACAGCAAAACGTAACAGTTCGGCATTGTGCAGGAGCTGGTGCGGCGGGAGGAATTGGATCAGCGTTTATGGCATTTTTTCCGCACCAATTTAAGCCTGGTGTAGATATTGTGCTGGAAGCAGTGCAGTTTTCAACTCATCTGGAATATGCGGATTACGTCATAACAGGTGAAGGGAAATCGGATGAACAGACACTTTCCGGAAAAGCTCCAATAGGGGTTGCTAAACTGGCTCAAGAACAAGGTGTTCCTACTATTTTGCTTTCAGGAATGGTGGAAAATTCCCATATACTAAAAACCTATTTTCATCAGGTTGAAAGCATTGTGAGTGAAGAAATTTCAGTGGAGCAATCATTGAATAATCCAAGCTTCTATTTGAATCAAAAGGTTATGGATTTAATAAAAAGATTACTATAAAGGAGTGGGGAAGAAATGTTGTTTCTAATTATTCTGATTGGTGTGTTGTTCATTGTCTTTGCAACCGCAAAACTAAAGCTGCATCCTTTTCTTGCATTATTAATTAGTTCATTCTTTGTCGGTATTGCAGCAGGTATGCCTTTATTGACAGTTGTAGAGAGTATTAACACAGGTTTTGGAGGCTTGATGACGAGTATCGGTATCGTTATCGTAGCAGGTACGATTATCGGAGTTATATTAGAAAGATCCGGTGCTGCATTTCGTATGGCCGAAGTCGTATTAAGGGTGATCGGACCGAAACGACCGCAATTAGCGATGTCGATCATTGGCTATATTGTATCTATCCCGGTATTTTGCGATTCGGGTTATATTATTCTAACGAGTTTAAAGAAAGCGCTCGCTAAACGTGCAGGCGTAACAATTGCTTCAATGGCAGTTGCTTTAGCTACTGGTTTATATGCAACACACGTGCTTGTACCGCCTACACCAGGCCCGATTGCGGCTGCAGGTAATATTGGTGCGACAGATTATTTAGGGACAATTATTTTAATGGGATTAATCGTTGCCATACCAGCAACAATTGTAGGTTATATTTGGGCAACGAAAGTAGCCTCAAAAATCCGGGTTGATGCAGATGATGAACCGGCATTAGATTATGAGGATATTATAAAATCGTTTGGTAAAATGCCTTCTACATTTAAATCATTCTTACCGATTGTGTTACCGATTGTGTTGATCGGTGCTGGTTCCATTGCTGCATTAGTTGGCGATCCGGAAGCAGGGGTTAATATGTTCTTCAGATTTCTCGGTTCACCTACAGTAGCACTTATACTAGGGGTATTTGCTGCATTTTTACTATTGCCTGAACTGAGTGAAGAAACATTATCAAACTGGATTGGTGAAGCATTAAAAGAAGCAGCACCAATTTTATTAATAACAGGTGCCGGTGGGGCATTTGGCACAGTTATAAAAAATACAGGTGTCGGTGATAAATTGCAGGAAATGGATTTAGGTGCATTGGCAACAGGTGCATTATTTTTATTAATTCCGTTTTTAATTGCCGCAGCGTTAAAGACAGCACAAGGTTCTTCAACAGCAGCAATTGTTATTACATCTTCTTTAATTGCACCGATGTTACCGACTTTAGGAATCGAAGGGGCAGTACCGCTAGCTTTAGTTGTCATGGCGATCGGTGCAGGAGCAATGACAGTAAGCCATGTAAACGACAGTTTCTTCTGGGTCATTACACAATACAGCGGAATGAAAGTAACGGATGCCTATAAAGCACAAACGATGGCAACATTGCTGATGGGATTGACGACAATTATTGTAACAATGGCTTTATGGTTTGTATTGGTTTAATAGAAAAAGCAAAAAGGTGCATCCTGTGAATGGGATGCACCTTTTAATGTTGGATTAAACATTTTTACTCAGCATACGTAATCCATTTAAAATAACTAAAATCGTACTGCCTTCATGACCGATAACGCCTATCGGAAGGCTGATCGCTTGGAAAAAGTTCGAAATGATCAGCAGTGCAATTACTGTTAATGAAAAAATAATGTTTTGTTTTACGATACGCTGCATTTTTCGAGAAAGCTTAACCGCATGGGCAATTTTAGATAAGTCATTTTTCATTAAAATGACATCCGCTGTTTCGAGTGCCACATCTGTACCGCCGCCCATTGCTATACCGATGGAGGCAGTTGCCAGAGCAGGGGCATCATTAATACCATCGCCAACCATTCCGACATGGCCGGAAGTTTTTTGATATTGTTTAATATGCTCGACTTTCGTTTCCGGCAAGCACTCCGCTACATAAGTGGAAACGCCTGCTTCTTTTGCGATCGCTTTTGCGGTTGTTTCATTGTCCCCAGTCAGCATCGCGACATTAATTCCAAGTTCTTGCAGTGCGGCTACCGCTTTTTTCGCCTCGTCCCGAACGACATCTTTTAGGGCGATCAGTGCTGCGATGCCCTGATGATCTTTCAGGAAGACAACTGTTTTACCTTCATTCGCTAATTGTTCGAGTGCTCCATCCGCAAATTGATTTGCCAAACCGGCTCCTACGAAATCAGGTTTCCCGATTATATAGGACTGTTCATTAAACTGCGCTTTCATCCCGTAACCCGGAATATCTTCAATAGTAATATTGTGCGGTGGGATAACATTCTGCTTTTTGGCAAATGCGTTGATTGCCTGTGCAAGGGGGTGGTTTGATTGTTCCTCGATGCCTGCAATTAAAGCCAACGTCTGTTGTTTGTCTAACTCATCACGTACGATAAAATCCGTCACAACCGGTGTTCCTTGTGTTAATGTACCGGTCTTATCGACAGCTAATACACGGATAGCACTTAAATGTTCTAAATGCACACCGCCTTTAACAAGAATTCCGTTTCTTGCCCCATTAGAAATTGCTGAAAGGGTAGCGGGCATAATAGAAGCAACTAACGCACAAGGAGATGCAACAACTAGCAGCACCATCGCGCGGTATAGAGTTGTCGTCCAGTCCCAGCCTAGTAAATAGTGCGGTAAAAACATCATCAGTGCTACGGCCAATAATACCGCCTTTACATAAACACTTTCAAAACGTTCAATAAACTGTTGTGAAGGTGATTTTTCACTATGTGCAGATTGAACAAGTGTAATGATTTTTTGGAATACCGTTTCGGTGCTAGGTTTCGTTACTTTTACAGTTAATACACTGTTTAAATTTACTGTCCCTGCAAAAACTTCATTCCCTACATTTTTTGTGATCGGCATTGATTCACCGGTAATCGCTGCCTCATCGACCGTTGAGACACCTTTGAAAATTTCGCCATCTGCCGGAATACGTTCGCCGGGCTTTACTAGAATATGGTCGTTCACCTTTAGGTCTTTTACAGAAACTTTAATCGGTTCAAATCCGCCTCGTACAAGCCATGCTTCTTCTGGCTGTAACTCCATTAATGAAGAAATTTCACGATTATTTTTATTCATTGCATATGTTTCAAGTGCACCACTTAAGGCAAAAATAAAGATTAATACGGCACCTTCCATCCAGTAACCGATAATGGCTGAACCAATGGCAGCGATAATCATTAAAATTTCGACATTTAAAGACTTATCTTCAATTGTATCTTCAATACCTTCTTTTGCTTTTGCATAGCCACCGATAAAAAATGCTGTTAAATAGGCTATTATGGCAGCTGTCGTCTGTTCTGTAGATTCCATTCGCCACGCGAGCAAAATGATAAAACCGGATACTAATGCAGCAATTAATTCTTTATGTTCTAAGATTTTCTCATTTAATGATAAGTTTTCTCGATTAGAATTATTCATAAATACCTCCTTGATAATGATTATTAATATTGATAAGGACTGATAATGAATTTCAATTAGTTTAGAATGATTTCTTATTTAGAATAATTATAATATAGGAAACTTATTTTGTAAATAACATACAATAGAGAATTAAAAAAAATAATGCCAACTTGACTTATAAGGATTATAGAGTAATATAGTGAAGTACATTTATTAAATAGGAGGAGTTTACTTTGGATTTATACGTATTGCTTAATATTGCTTTGCTATTAGTCGTAATTGCGTTTTTATACTTCCTTAAAACGAAGCATGTTAAGTTTTCGAATCGTGTTTTTATCGCCTTAGGATTAGGTATTTTGCTTGGGGCCGTTTTACAAATTGCTTATGGGGCGGGAGCAGATGCCATTAATGAAACTGTTCCATGGTATAACATCGTCGGTACCGGCTATGTAAAATTACTTCAGATGATTGCGATGCCTTTAGTATTCATTTCAATATTAGCGGCATTTACAAAAGTTACATTTGGTAAAAACTTAGGGAAGTCAGCAGCAGTTATTTTATCGGTATTGATCGGTACGACTGCTGTTGCAGCTGGTTTAGGTATTACATCAACAGTTCTGTTTGATTTAGATGCATCTCAAATTATGCAAGGTGAGGCCGAAATAGCTCGTGGGGAGTCATTGGTTGAGCGTTCGGCGGAAGTGACACCTTTACCGGAACAGATCTTATCGATGTTTCCTGCGAATCCATTTGCGGATTTAACAGGATCACGTGCAACATCAACAATTGGGGTTGTGATTTTTGCGGCATTTTTAGGATTTAGTTATTTAACACTCCGTCGAAAAGAAGAAGAAACGGCGGCAAATGTTAAAAAAGGTGTCGATGCACTTTACGGTTTAATTATGGGTGTTGTCCGTATTATTTTACGTTTAACTCCATATGGTGTAGCTGCCATTATGGCACGTACAGTTGCAACAAGTGATTTTGGAGCGATAATGGATTTAGGTAAATTCATCCTTGCTTCATATGTGGCATTGATCGCTATGTTCATCCTGCATTTAATCATTGTTTCATTAACAGGTTTAAGCCCATTGACTTATGTGAAGAAAACAGCAGAAGTATTACTGTTTGCCTTTACTTCACGTTCAAGTGCAGGGGCATTACCGTTAAATATTCAAACACAGACTAAGCGTCTTGGTGTTCCAGATGGTATTGCCAACTTTGCTGCCTCATTTGGTCTTTCAATCGGGCAAAACGGTTGTGCGGGTGTATATCCGGCAATGTTGGCCGTAATGATTGCACCGACAGTTGGTATCGATCCGTTAACACCTGGCTTTATCGCAACATTGATTTTAATTGTGGCGATTAGTTCGTTTGGTGTAGCAGGTGTAGGTGGTGGTGCGACATTCGCAGCCATTATCGTATTATCTGCAATGGACTTACCGATTGCTTTAGCAGGTGTTTTAATTTCGGTAGAACCTTTGATCGACATGGGTCGTACAGCGCTTAATGTAAGCGGGTCAATGGTTTCGGGTGTCGTATCAAGCCGTGCAACAAAAGAGCTCGATACAACAATCTACAATGAATCAGCCGATAAACAATTAGTTCAATAATAGTTAAAAGAGACTGGGACATAACCCAAAAAAGCTATTTTTCTCTGAGAGAAAAATAGCTTTTTTTTGCTGAGCGTTAAAATTGATTTCCATTCCGGGACGCTTTCCGCGGGCGTGGCCTGAGCCTGTAGTCTCAGGCGTCACGCTATTCCCGCAGGAGTCGCCCTCCATTCCAATCAATTTTGCAATATATCCATTTCTTAATAAAGGCTTTCCTTTTATTTAACAATAATTCTACTTATGTCCCGGCCTCTTTTTATAATCAAACAGTCGATCTCGCATAAAAAAACATGCGAAGAAAAATAGCCAAAGCATTACTGAAAGATAGATATATATAAATCCAAAAGTTACATAAGGAAAAATAATACTAACGTAAAGCGTATATAAAAGAGCAACGAGTAAACTACGCCTATACTGATATTTTTTGCTCACGTGTATTTGAGCAGCTATAAATATTGCATTGATCAGTATCATAATATAGAACATAAAACACCACCTATACCTTATATAAAAAATAGTATAACATGCCAATAAAAAGAATAGTTAGAATAATATGTAATTTGAATAGAGATAAAAAAACGGCTTCAACCTTTAGCAGTTGAATCCGTTTTTTCTTATCTATTAGAATACACGCTCTGCATGCATCGCTAGTTTATCTAAAGAAGATTTCTCAACATCAGCATGTAATGAGTTTCCATGAGAGTCCATCGTTACAACTGCTGTAAAGTCTTTTACTGTTAAATGCCACATTGCTTCTGGAATACCGAATTCCATTAAGTCAACGCCGTCAACAGATTTAATGCAGTCTGCATAGTACTGAGCAGCACCACCGATTGCGTTTAAGTAAACGCCACCGTGTTCTGATAAAGCTTTAAGTGTTTTTGGACCCATACCGCCTTTACCCATAACAGCGCGGATACCGAATTTTTTCATGATATCGCCTTGGTATGGCTCCTCACGAATTGAAGTTGTTGGACCGGCAGCTTTAACAACCCAGTTGCCTGCTTCGTCTTTAGCCATTACTGGACCGCAGTGGTAAATAATTTGACCATCTAAGTCTACTGGCGCTTCTACACCTTCACCGATTAAGTGGTGGTGGATTGCGTCGCGACCAGTGTACATACGGCCTGAAATTTTTACTACATCGCCAACTTTAAGTGAACGAATTTTTTCTTCAGTAATTGGTGCAACTAATTCAACTACTTTGTTGTCTGAGTTGTCTTGTTTTTCTTCATCGCGGAAAGTGATTTTCTCACCTTCTTGGTAGTGCCAGTTAGTGATTTCACCAGTCGCTGGATCGATATCGATTGCCATACGACGGTAAGCCCAACAGTTGTACGCTACAGATACGAAGAATGAAGCCGGTAAACGGTCCATTACACCGATTTTACATCCTAATAATGTCGCTTCACCGCCGAAGCCCATTGTACCAACACCGAATGTATTTGATTTTTCTACAATATACTTTTCTAGTTTTGCTAAGTCTTCGATTGGATTCACATCATCAACGTGACGGAACAATTGCTCTTTTGCAAGATCATAACCTGAAGAGCGGTCACCACCGATACCAACACCGATGAAACCAGCAGAACAGCCTTGTCCTTGTGCTTGCCATACAGAGTGTAAAATACATTTACGGATACCGTCTAAGTCACGACCGGCACGACCTAAACCTTCCAATTCTGTAGGTAAAGAATATTGGATATTTTTGTTTTCACAGCCGCCGCCTTTTAAAATAAGCTTCACTGTAATATAATCATTTTCCCATTGCTCAAACTTGATTACCGGAAGACCAGCACCAATGTTTGTTCCAGAGTTTTTACCAGTTAATGAATCAACTGAGTTTGGACGTAATTTTGCATCACCTGTAGCTGCAGCAATTGCAGTTTGGATTGCTTTTTTAATTTCGATTTGGTTTACGCCAACTGGAGTATATACTTTAAATGTTGGTAGACCTGTATCTTGACAAATTGGAGATACATTGTCTTCTGCCATTACAATATTTGTAGTGATTGTGTCTAAAGACATCGCTGCACGAGTACCAGCATTTTCTGCTTCTTTTGCAGCTTTAATAGCACGACGAACGTCTTTTGGTAAGTTAGTAGATGTTTCAGTTACTAAAGAATAAAGACTTTTTTCTAAAGTTTCTAAGTATGCCATCTTATTTTTCCCCCCAGAAAAATATGTGTATTTTAATTAATGAAAAGCTTGATATAAATGTAGAACAAAACTTCCACGTAAAAGGGAATGTGTTGTCCTTCTTAATAAACCATCTTACATTATAACTCTTTTAAAGTGGAAAAAAAAGAGCGCTTACATGAATGTTGTCAGATTGAAAGAAATAACAGCGAATAATAGCAGAATTGGTCAAAAAAACGAAAAAAGCAATACCTATTGTACAGGCATTGCTGAATTTTCTATTTTTCTTCGCGAGATTGGAATTGGTCCATTTTTTCTTCTAAATCATCCATCATTTGAATTAAGCGATCAATATCTTCAAGTTCCGTTGTTTCAGGATCGATTGCATCAAGCACTTCAAGGAAAATTTCCAGACGTTCTTTTAAATAGGTTACTTGTTGTTCTTTGTTTGTAATTGGCTTCATAATGTATGATGCTCCTTTTGCATTGACTTATTAATATTATACTACGCTATTTTCTAAAAGTTAAACAACAACTTGTAGAATATATCGGACCATTCTATTAATCTAACTTTAAAAAATAGGAAATTGTATAGTACTTGTTAATTATTTTAACATTCTGTTAATTTTGAATATTTACATTATTGAAGTGTTATGATAAAGTAAATTCATACTTAAATACGAAGGAGATGGTCGGAAAAAGAATGTATAGACAAACTCAGGAAAAGGAGGACGTTTAAACATATACGGCTATTAATTGCCGATACGATTGTTTACGCAACGCAGAAATGGAATATAGTGATATTTAAAACCCTAGTTGACTTTTAGAGATAAAGTTGGCTAGGGTTTTTGAGTTTACTTTTATTTCTTCCAAAAGCTGTGATACGATATTTTGTATGAACTAAGGGAGAATAATTGAAATGAGTTATGAACAGCGCAGATTTGCTATTTTAGTAATTATTGTATCAATATCAGGTTTTTCACAAGGAATGCTTTTACCTCTGATTTCAGTAATTTTTGAAGGGGATGGCGTATCGTCAACGCTCAATGGATTTAATGCAACAGGGTTATACATAGGAACACTATTAATTTCACCATTTATCGAGCAGCCATTACGAAAATATGGCTACAAACCAATTATTTTATTAGGTGGGGCACTCGTTTTCATATCACTGTTTTTATTCCCGTTATGGAAAAGTGTGATGTTTTGGTTTATTCTTCGTCTGTTAATTGGCATCGGGGATCATGCACTGCATTTTTCAACGCAAACTTGGATAACTTCAACAACAGCTGCACATAAACTAGGTAAAAGCATGTCAATATACGGCATATCTTTTGGTGTAGGCTTTGCAGTCGGTCCGTTGTTTGTCCCGCTAATTAAAATTTCGGAAAGCTTTCCGTTTATTATTTCTTCGGCCTTATGTTTATTGGCATGGTCTTTAATATTTTTCGTGAAAAATGAAAAACCCGAAGCGTTGGCAGGAGATGCGAATGAATCTGGTTTCAAGCGTTACAGTCTCGCTGTAAAATATGGCTGGATTGCCTTTTTACCACCGTTTGTTTATGGATTTTTAGAGTCTTCTTTAAATGCTTTATTCCCGGTATATGCGTTACGAAAGGATTTTGATGTAGCTTATGTATCGATAATTTTGGCAGGCTTTTCAATCGGTGCGATTGTTATGCAGTTTCCGCTTGGTGCATTAGGTGATAAAATTGGTCGCCATAAAGTCATTGTTTCAGGATTGCTCGCCGGAAGTATATTTTTCTTAATAGGAAACTTCTTGGAGTATTCCGAAATGTATGTAGCGGCAATGTTCTTTTTGGCAGGTATGTGTGTAGGATCGATGTTCTCGCTCGGTATCACATATATGACCGATTTGACTCCGAAAGAGCTGTTGCCGACAGGGAACTTGCTTTGTGGTATTTTCTTCAGCTTAGGCAGTTTAACCGGCCCGCTATTGGGCGGATTATATTTGGAGATTTTCCCGAGCAGCGGGTTTTTATTTGTGATTTCGGTCATGCTTCTGACAGTAGCCGTTATCATCCAGTTTTTTGGCAACTCGAAAAAAACAGCTATATAAAAAGCAGACGTTCTCTTAATTGGAACGTCTGCTTTTTACTGAAAAGAAGACTATTGCTGTAGTAATCATTGCTAAAATTATGTAGATGAACACATTTAAGTAATTTACACCACCAAATGTCACAGCAGCTTGAAGTGAGCTTGCTGAAGTTGCGGAGTTTTCATCATTGCTTGGGAAAATGAATCCTGCAAAAGATGAGATCGCCCAATAAGAAATTATAAAAGTGATCACGACAAATAGAAAGTTTTTCATATTAATACCTCCTGGCGAATTCTATTTTACATGAAAAGTATAGATGAGGGGAGGTTCTGCTGAAATGATTCTTTAAAAAAGCGGCGCAACCCTATTAAAAAGGTTCGCCGCTTTTGTGTTGTTTTGCTTCGGGATCTGGTTGGTGAAAACATAGATTTTACTATTTTTTTAAAGTCAATTTCACAACACATTCTACCTGTGCTGTTTGCGGGAACATATCAACCGGTTGAATATATTCTACGTTGTAAGCCTTTGATAATTCTTTTAAATCACGCGCTAGTGTTGATGGGTTACAAGATGTGTAGACAAAGCGCTTTGGTTTGATTTTTAATACAGTTCGAATAAAGCCCGGCTCTAAACCTGTACGAGGCGGATCCACACAAATGACATCCGGACGGTAATCTTCTTTTGACCAGCGGAACAGCCATTTATCGGCAGAGCCTGGGAAGAAACGTACATGCTGCAGGTTATCGTTTGTACGTGCATTGTACTTCGCATCGGCAATGGCTTCATCGACATTATCCATACCACGCACTTCACGGGCACCTTCTGCCAGCCACATACCGATAGTCCCAACACCACAGTATGCATCGACAACATTTTCTTTTCCTGTTAGTGCTGCGGCTTTTTTAATTTCATTGTATAAATGTACTGTTTGTTCAGGGTTAAGCTGGAAGAATGCACGAGTTGATAAATCAAATGCAAATTCGCCCAACTTTTCATGGATTGCGTCTTTTCCATCTAAAATATAAGTGTCCGGACCAAATATTAACGATGTTTTCTCGCGGTTGACGTTTTGGGTAATAGACACGATTGAAGGATCAATCTTTTTAATACGTTCAATCAATTCCTCTTTATGAGGCAGTTCACGGCGTGTTGTTACAAGACATACTTGTGTTTCGCCAGAGCGCATTCCTGTACGGACAACAATTGTACGAACTAAGCCATTTAATGTTTTTCCGTCGTAAATCGGAATATTTAGCTTTTGTAAAATTTTACGAGTAGCAACGGTAATCTTTGAAGTTACAGGGTGTTGTACAAGACAGTCGTTTATATTTAGTAGCTGGTTTGTTCCTTCTGCAAATAAACCTGCATAGACACGCTTGCCTTCTTTGCGTACTTGGAACTGAGATTTGTTACGGTAATGCCAAGGATTATCCATTCCGATCGTTGGGCGGATTTCAGCAGTTTGACCGATTTCTTTTGCGTATTTTTCGAATGCTTGTACGACAATATCACGCTTATTCATTAACTGCGCATCATAAGTCATATGCTGTAATTGACAGCCACCACACTCAGAATACACAGGGCAAGGTGCTTCTTGACGGAATTCGCTTGCTTTACGTATTGCTAAAATTTCCGCTTCAGCAAATTTTGGTGATACTTTTGTTAATTTTACTGTTACTTCTTCTCCAGGAATCGCACCTTTTACGAATACGACATTGCGTTTATAAAAACCTACGCCTTCACCATTAATACCGAGGCGCTTTATAGTTAACGGGAACTTTTGCCCGACTTCCATTTTAATTTCACTCAAGTTTACACGTCCTTTAAATAGAGTAACTCGCACCAAAATTTAGTGCGAGTCACTTCCTTTTCTTCATCATTACAGTATAACGGAAAGTACAATGAAAAGAAAGGAACGCTACTTTTCTAATACGGGGAAATCTTTTCGTATTCAAGCACCAAATCATCCAAAGAGCCAAATGTATAGCCTTGTGCTTTCGCATCTTTTATAAATTGAGGTAACGCTTCGGCATTATCCTGCGCTACTGTATGCATTAATATAATCGCGCCAGGGTGAAGCTGGTTCATCAATGCATCATATGCATATTTAGCACCGCGACGTTCATCCTTCAGCCAGTCTTTAAAAGCGATTGACCAGAACATATGGCGATAGCCCGCTTCATTTCCGACTTTCAGTACTTCTTCATTAAATATACCTTCCGGCGGTCGGGCATAATAAGTCCGTTTGACACCAGTCAGTTCATTTAATTTATCATCAAACTGTTTCCATTCCTTCTTCATGCCTTCAGGGGTCAAGCGCGCCATATTCGGATGACCATATGAATGGTTTCCGATAATATGACCATCTTTCACCATTGTTTTTACTAAGTCGGTCGCGCTCGTTAAATAGTGGCCGGTCAAGAAGAAAGTGGCTGGAGCTTTTTCTTCCCGCAAAGTATTTAAAATACTCTCGGTATAGCCGTTTTCATAGCCGTTATCGAATGTTAAGTAAACAATTTTCTTTTCTTCATTCCCCTTATAAATCGCACCATATTTACTTAACATAGACTCAAGCGGTTCACCTATTTCTACAGGTGCACCATTACGGCTTGGCTTAAAGCCCCAATGAAATTCCTCTGCTTTTGCAACAGATACAGATATAAAGGAAATAAATGTGGCAATTAACACGAAGCTAATCCCTAAAATATGTTTTTTCAATGAAAAAGCAACCTCCTTTTACAAGGTAGGTTGCGTGAAAAGCATTGTTTTATTCATATAGATCACGAATTGCATTTTCTACAGAAACAAACTTAAATTCAAAATTGGCGTTTAGTAATTTTTCGGGTACGACATGCTGACCTTCCAGTACGAGCATACTTTTTTCGCCAAGAGCAAGTTTTAAAGCAATGCTTGGGACCGGAAACCAATGCGGACGATTCAGTGCTTTGCTAATTGAATGCCCAAATTGCTTCATTCGTTTTACATTCGGTGTCGTAAAATTAATCGGCCCTGATAAGGCATCATTTTCTATTGAAAAAAGTATGGCACGTGCCACATCTTCTACATGAATCCAGCTAAGCCACTGTATACCTGAGCCAATTGTTCCGCCGACACCAAGTTTATAAGGAAGTACCATCATCGGCAATGCACCTTCACCTTTTTCCAAAATAACGCCAAAACGGGTTAAACAAGTACGAATGCCCATTTGTTGGGCCTGCATTGCTTTTTCTTCCCACTGTGCTACAACGCTTCCTAAAAAATCAGATGCTTTTTCGGTCGCTTGTTCCGTATAAACAGCTGTTTCGGAAACAGGATAAATACCAACAGCGCTTGCATTAATGAGTACTTTCGGTTTTTGCTTCACATTTTGAATAATACGGATGATTTCATCGGTAGACTCCAAACGGCTTGAGAGGATTTTTTGTTTTTGCTCATCTGTCCACCGACCCTCATTAAGCGAGACCCCAGCTAAATTTACGAATGCATCCGTATTTTCAACATGATGCTCCGGTGTTGCACCGTCTTTTAGCCATTGCACATAATGGATACTATTTTCTGTTTTCGGCTTTCCCCGTGTCAAAACGATGACTTCGTGACCCTGTTCAAGTAATAGTTTGCTCAATCTCCTGCCAACCATTCCTGTACCGCCTGCAATTGCAACTTTTATAACAAACACCGCCTTTATGTCTTTTTGTTTCTATTAGTATACCGTTCCATGAAACTATAAGTAAAAAGATGTATACTAGAATGTACATTGTTATTGTGAGGTGTACACGGTGCAAGTCCAAATCATTACAAAAATTGGTCGTCAAAAAAACAATCAAGAGCGCTACAATATATACTTAAATGAAAAATATGCTTTTGCGGTAGATGAAGGCACACTTATTAAGTTCGGTCTGCAAAAAGGCAAAGTACTTGAGCAGATGGAAATAGATGAAATACAATATGAAGATGAAATTGCAAAAGCGTTTAACAAAGCACTTAACTTTTTAAGCTTCCAAATGCGCAGTGAACATGAAGTGAAAACCAAGCTTCTGAAAGCAGGGCATGGGGAAGCTGTTGTACAGGAAGCCATTCATAAATTAACCGGCTTAGGCTTTTTAAATGATGAAAGTTATTCAAAAGCACTGCTTGAAACGAGAAAGCGTACGACGAAAAAAGGGCCGGCTGCAATTCGTCAGGACCTGATGCAAAAAGGGATTGATAAAAATTTGCAGCAGAAAGTATTAGCAACATTTGAACATGATGAACAGGTAAAGCTTGCAATGGAATTGGCGGAAAAAGCCGTACGTTCCAATACAAACAAAACGCCGACACAAGTGAAGCAGAAAATTCAGGATGTGCTGTTGCGTAAAGGATATTCCTATGAGATTGTTAAAGAAATACTCGAGCAGATTACATTAGAGCGCGATGAAGACGAATGGTCCGAGCTAATAGAAGCTCAAGGCGAAAAAATTTGGCGCAAATATGCAGCCAAACTGACAGGGTCTGATCTTCGGCAAAAAGTTAAGCAGGCACTTTATCAAAAGGGCTTTCCAATAGAGAAAATCAATGAATATATAGAACAGAAGGAGCAACAACAAAATGAATGAATTAACATATAGTTCAATGTCTGAACAGGAATTACGTCAGGAAATTGCAAATTTACGAGAACGTGCAAGAAAAGCAGAACAGTTAGGGATTGTAAATGAATACGCTGTTTATGAGCGTAAAGCATTGATGGCTGAGGCATATTTAGTGGATCTATCCACTATTATTCCAGGTGAAATCTATCGTTTGAACGGATCGCCAGGTGAGTTTTTCCAAGTGGATTATTTAAAAGGCCGCTTTGCATGGGGACACCGATTAGGATCAGAACGTTTTGAAGAGGCATTACCAGTTTCTATTTTACGTCCAATGAAAGAAGGGAAGTAGCATGGAAGATTTATATCAAAGACTGACAGAACAATTATTAGAGAAAAACCCTAAATTACCGGCAGGTCGTGCCCGTACATGGGTGGAGTTATTGTGCAGCGATTTCGAGTCCACATCTGCCAAAGCCGGTGCGAATTACCGTGGCTCGGAGTACACGGCTAAATTGGTGAGCCAGTTAATTGAAAGTTATGGTGATAAGCTTCATTTATTTGCGGCAAAAAATCCGAAATATGCGCAACTTTTAAATGACAGTGATGATACTTTGAATTAAAATTATTCAGCGATAATTTAGCTTCAACGGCAATTGCAATATAAAAAAAACCACCAGTTGGGGCTGGTGGTTTTCCGTTTTTATTAGTCATTGCCGGCTCCTATTTGCAGTCGTTTCTGTAATTTTTCTTCTGTGAAAATCCAGCCGGTATAAGAATTGACAATGTTAAGCTCTTTATCTAAGTGGGCGACAGCAACGAAAGGGTAACGATCATTACTGCGATAGCGTAAATCGATTAAACGCAGTTCTGTTACGCCGCTTTCAAGCTCTGAAATTTCCCAGCGGTAAAGTGGTGAAAACGATAAGAAGGCAGCTAAGTTTGGATCTTTTATCGCTTTTTCGACGAGCTCAGTTTTCGGAATCGGTTCAATTTTGAACTTATCGTAAATATTGACCGATCTGCGATAGGCACGGCCGACATAGAAGTGCGTTTTAGATTTAGCGGCAACTTTCCAATGGAAAAAGCGCATTGTCGGAGCGACAATTACAAATTCTTCGTCCTGCAGTTCATGATGAACCGCATTTTTAACCGCCTTTTGAAGAGCAAAACGTAAAATATAATAGAAGAAAATAATGATATACATGACCGTAAATGTGAGCACAGGCTCTGTCCCTAATAACCAAAGTAAAATACCGATACAATGCAACGTAAATATAATCGGATCGAATGTATTAATAACACCGAGTGCAACCCACTTTTTTGAAAACGGACGCAATGCCTGTGTGCCGTATGCGTTGAAAATATCTACAAACACATGTAAAAATACGGCGATCTGTGTCCATAGCCATACATTGAACAGATGGACATCAGGCAAAATAAGAGCGAGTACACCTGTTATTAAGAGAGGCCATAGTAAAACGGCCGGTATTGAATGTGTAATCCCGCGATGATGGCGTATATAAACCGCATTATTCCGAAGTTTTAAAACCGTATCAATATCCGGTGCCTGTTGTCCGATAATCGTTCCAGCCATTACAGCCGTAAAGGTCATGGAATGACTTGCGACAGTCGGGTCTACAAGTGCTAGGCCTCCGATAGCAATGCCCATGACGAGATGTGTGCCTGAATCCAAATGTATCAACCCCTCGATCTTAAAACCGTTCGAGAACGGAAAAATTTAGCAATAGTATCCACATTATAATATACCCTTTTTTAAGGAAATAAAATCGAATTTTTGGAGGACAATGTGAACTATCCATATACAAAACAATTTCGCCAGGCTTTAGTGCAATGGTTTTTGGAAGAACAACGAGATTTGCCTTGGCGCCGTACGAAAGAACCCTATCATATCTGGGTGTCTGAAGTAATGCTGCAGCAAACAAGAGTCGATACAGTCATTCCATATTACAACCGTTTTATAGAAAAATACCCGACAGCGGAAAGCTTAGCCTATTCCCCGGAAGAAGAGCTGCTTAAAATGTGGGAAGGACTAGGGTATTATTCCCGTGTCCGGAATTTGCAAGCAGGTGTCAGGGAAGTAGTCGAAGTGTACGGCGGTAAAGTACCGGATAACCGTATCGATATTTCAAAGCTTAAAGGTGTTGGACCTTATACAGCAGGAGCAATATTAAGTATTGCTTACGGAAAGCCGGAGCATGCTGTAGATGGAAATGTTATGCGTGTACTTAGTCGTGTATTAAATATAGATGCAGATATTGCTTTGCCGAAAACAAAGAAAATTTTTGAACAGGCAGTAACGGAACTGATTGATCCTGAAAATACATCTGCTTTTAATCAAGGACTGATGGAGCTCGGGGCACTAATTTGTACCCCAACTTCACCAAAATGCCTATTATGCCCGGTACGTGATTATTGCACAGCATTCCATGAAGGTGATCCTTCCAGCTTGCCGGTTAAATCCAAAAAGCTGAAAACAAAAAATATTGATTATGATGTATATATTATCCGTGATCAGGAAGGACGCTTTTTAATGGAGAAACGTCCGGAAAATGGCCTCCTTGCAAACATGTGGCAGTTTGTAATGATAGAACGCCAGACAGATGAAAGTAGTTTAACCAAAGTGGAAAAACAATATAACGTCACTTTGGAGCACAATTTTAAGGAACCGATTTTAAGTTTCAAACATGTGTTTTCTCATTTGAAATGGCAAATTGAAAGCTATTTAGTGGATGCAGTTGAAGTGAATGGCAATACGGAAAATACAGCATTCTTTACTAAAGAGCAAATTGCCAAATTACCAATGCCTGTACCGATGTTGAAAATCTGGGAAAAAATCAATGCATAATTCTTTTATCACCAGACCACAATAATGGTCATGGAGGTGACAAAGATGAGTCGCAATGAACAAAACCGTAATAAACAAAACCAACGTAATAATAACAATAACCAGCAAAACAACTTTGAGGAGTTTGGTCAAGAACTAAACTTCAACGAATTTGATCAGCAAAACCAAAACCAAAAGCAAAATCAAAACCAAAACCAAAAACAAAATAACCGTCAAAACAACCGACAAAACAATATCCTTGAAGAGTTCGGCCTAGACGAAGACTTCAATGAAGTTCAACAACAAAACCAAAAACAGCAACGCGAGCAAGAGCAGCGTAACGCACAATTCGCGAAACGTAACAACAACAACTTCTAAGGAAGTGCAGAAAGATGTTCTGAAGGTATAAACTTTCAGAGCATCTTTTTTGTTTTAAAACGAAGGAGTAGGGAAATCATAAAACAACTGGCTTAGTTTTAATATGTGCAACTATAAAGGATACGCGATAATTTTCACGCAAAATTGAAAATAATTGCATTCGAACTACAAGTTTTGCCAAAGCATTGTTATAATACAATAAAGACTGCTAGAATTTTTAGCTAAGACGAAAAGGTGGGCTTTATGATGGCATTACCGGTTGAAGGAGAAAAAATCCAAATACATAGTTATAAGCACAATGGTAATATCCACCGTGTCTGGCAAGAAACGATGGTATTAAAAGCAACAAAAAATATTATTATCGGTGCAAATGAAAAAACACTCGTTACGGAATCGGATGGTCGCACCTGGCTGACACGTGAGCCCTCGATTTGTTACTTTCATGCAGAGCATTGGTTCAATATTATTTGTATGTTGCGTGATGACGGTGTGTATTACTATTGCAACATCAGTTCACCGTTTGTGTTTGATAACAGCTGCTTAAAGTATATTGACTATGATTTGGACGTAAAAGTGTTTCCGGATATGACTCATGCCTTATTGGATGAAGATGAGTATGAGCAGCACAGATTGGAAATGAACTACCCTGAAGTCATAGATAAAATTTTACAGCGGAATGTTAAAACATTGGTAAGCTGGATTGAACAACGCCGTGGACCATTTGCTCCGGATTTCATAGAATCCTGGACAAATCGGTATCTCTTATTAAGTGAAATTCAGGCAAATAAAGAGTAAATGAGACACAAGTAACTTTTTTATGTTGCTTGTGTTTTTCTTTTGGGTAAAGTACATGAGTAAATGTTTAATGGGGAATTATGTTATGATAATTGCTGTTGCAAAATTTCTGGAGGGAAGTGTTTTTTGCATTGGATAGTATTAAACGTTATATGCGGTTCGTTAAGCCGTATAAACTGCTTTTATTTTTAACAATCGTAATCGGCATACTAAAATTTGCGATTCCGCTATTTTTACCGTGGCTCCTGCAAATAATTATCGATGATATATTGTTAAATGATGGTATGTCTACAGAAGAAAAAACAAGCCAGTTGTTTACATGGATCGGCATTGCACTCGTCTTGTTTTTTGTTATTCGACCACCAATCGAATATTACCGCCAATACTTTGCGCAAAACTTGAGTAATAATATTTTATTTGATATACGTAAAGAATTGTATGGCCATTTACAGAAGCTAAGCTTAAAGTATTATGCGAATACGCGCGCCGGAGAAGTTATTTCGCGTGTCATTAATGATGTTGAGCAAACAAAAAACTTTGTTATGACCGGATTGATGAACTTATGGCTCGATTTGGCGACCATTTTAATCGTAATCGGTGTCATGTTTGCAATGGATGTAAAGTTGACACTTGTATCGCTTATCGCACTGCCGTTTTACGCATTTAGTGTCAAGTATTTCTTCGGAAGACTTCGCAGCTTAACGAAGGAACGCTCACAGGCTCTGGCGGGTGTTCAAAGTTATTTACATGAACGTGTTGCCGGGATGAGCATCATCAAAAGTTTTACATTGGAAAAGCACGAACAGAAGATTTTCGATGAAACGAACGGAGAGTTCCTTAATAAAGCGCTGGACCATTCACGTTGGAACGCCAAATCTTTTGCTGTCGTTAATACCATTACAGATATGGCACCGCTGATCGTGATTGGCTATGCAGGTTATCAGTATTTGCAAGGCGACTTATCTATCGGTGTACTTGTTGCGTTTTATGCCTATATTGAACGCCTGTATGGACCGCTTCGCCGATTGGTAAGTTCATCGACAACATTGACTCAGTCAATTGCCTCGATGGACCGTATGTTTGAACTGATGGATGAGAAATATGAAGTTCAAAACAAGCCTAACGCAATGGTGTTGCCCGCAGCAAAAGGGAAACTTCAATTTGATCATGTTACATTCAAATATGATCAAGGTGGCAACACGATTTTAAATGCAGTTGATTTCACGATTGAACCTGGACAAACCGTTGCCTTCGTAGGTATGAGCGGTGGGGGAAAATCGACAATCGTCAGCTTAATTCCGCGTTTCTATGATGTGACGGAAGGAGCGGTTAAGATTGATGATCAAAACGTTAAAGACGTGACAATCGAATCTTTACGCTCACAAATCGGGATAGTATTGCAGGATAATATTTTGTTTAGTGATTCCGTGAAGCAGAATATTTTAATGGGAAATCCGCACGCAACAGATGAAGAAATCATTGCTGCTGCCAAAGCGGCGAACGCCCATGACTTTATAATGGGATTACCGGAAGGCTATGACACGAAAGTGGGGGAACGCGGCGTCAAACTTTCAGGCGGGCAGAAGCAGCGAGTTGCTATTGCACGAGTATTTCTTAAAAATCCGCCGATTCTAGTATTGGATGAGGCGACTTCTGCACTCGATCTGGAAAGTGAAGCACTAATTCAAGACTCGCTTGACCGTTTAGCACATGAGCGGACAACGATAATTATCGCTCACCGACTGTCTACAATTACCCATGCCGACAACATTTTCGTTATTGAACACGGAGAAGTTATCGAATCCGGTACACATCAACGACTAATGGAGCAACAAGGCGCATATTATAACTTATTCCAAGTACAAAAATTAGATTAAAACTGAGTGACTATGTTGAGATAAATCAGCATAGTCACTTTTTTATATATTAAAATTACATTTTTTTACGATAATGTTGTAAATTAGTAGATGTTATAATATCATATTTTCAAATACTTTTTAATCTTCAGAAAATTGGGGTGGTTAAATGAGTCGAAAAGCTGTGCTTGAAGTGAGAGAGTTAGAAACGACATTTTTTTCAGACAGTGGAAAGGTTGCAGCTGTCGATCGAATAAGCTTTTCAATTCATGAAGGGGAAATTCTCGCCATCGTAGGGGAGTCCGGTTGTGGTAAAAGTGTTACTTCCCTCTCTATTATGGGGCTTGTACCGAGTCCTCCCGGAAAAATTACAAATGGAGAAATTTTATTGAAAGGGCAAGATATTTCAAAGTTTACCGATAAGCAAATGCGCAAAATCCGAGGCAATGAAATCGCAATGATTTTCCAGGAACCGATGACTTCGCTGAATCCATTGTTTACAATCGGCAATCAATTGATCGAAGCAATCCGAATCCATCATCCGAAATGGTCAAAAAAAGAAGCGAGTGCCCGGGCAGTTGAAATCATGAAGCTGGTCGGTTTGCCGCGCGCGGAGCAATTGCTTAAAGACTATCCGCATCAACTGTCAGGAGGGATGAGGCAACGTGTCATGATTGCGATGGCTCTTGTTTGTAATCCGAAAGTGCTTATTGCCGATGAGCCGACAACAGCCCTCGATGTAACAATACAAGCCCAAATTTTAAAGTTAATGCGGGATTTGAATGAACGGCTGAACACCGCTGTTTTACTCATTACACATGATTTGGGAGTTGTTGCGGAAACTTGTGAGCGCGTCATTGTCATGTATGCGGGGCAAATTGTGGAAGAAGCTCCGGTCAATGAAATATTTAGAAATCCGCAGCATCCTTATACAAAAGGGCTGATCCAGTCAGTACCGGATATGCGCTACAAAAAGGATACCCTTTATTCGATTCCCGGGAATGTTCCAAAACCGGGCTCGATTCTGGAAGGATGCCGTTTTGCAGCACGTTGTGAATATGCATTCGATCGTTGTATGACAAATAATCCTCCGCTCTATGAATCATCAGGTACACATAAGGCAAGATGCTTCTTATTGGATATGGAAGAAGGGGGAGTGACACATGTCGAAAGTGCTGCTGAAAGTTGACAATCTGAAAAAGTATTTTCCGATTCGGCATGGGATGTTCGCACGCCATGCTGGTGATGTGAAGGCTGTTGATGACGTATCATTTGAGCTTTATGAAGGGGAAACATTAGGCATTGTCGGAGAATCCGGTTGCGGAAAATCTACTACAGGCCGTGCGATTATGCGTTTGCATGAACCGACAGACGGCCAGGTGATATTTGATGGCGTAGAGCTCACAAAATTAAACGGTGAACAAATGCGAAAAGTCCGCCGTGAGATTCAAATGGTGTTTCAGGATCCATACGCCTCATTAAATCCAAGACATACGGTTGAAAAAATTTTAGAGGAACCGTTAATTGTACACGGAATCGGGAATGCGAAGGAACGAAAAAAGAAAGTCCATGAGTATTTGGAAATCGTCGGTTTAAGCTCGTATCATGCGAAGCGCTATCCTCACCAGTTTAGTGGCGGACAAAGGCAGCGAATCGGAATCGCCAGAGCTTTAATGACTAATCCGAAACTGATTATTGCAGATGAACCAGTTTCCGCACTGGACGTATCGATTCAAGCACAAGTTTTAAATTTAATGCAGCGATTGCAGGAAGATTTGAAACTGACATATATATTTATTGCCCATGATTTAGGGGTTGTGCGACATATTAGTGACCGGGTAGGCGTGATGTACTTAGGTAGGCTTGTTGAAATTGCGGAAAGCGAATCGCTCTATCACGAGCCATTACATCCTTATACACAAGCGCTATTATCGGCTGTACCAATTCCGGATCCGCAGTTTGAGCGGGAACAGCTATTGCTGAAAGGGGATATCCCGAGCCCGTCAAATCCTCCGACAGGATGCACATTCCATACGCGCTGTCCTTTTGCGATGGAAAAGTGCAAACAAGTCATTCCGATGCTCCAGCAAGTTAAACCAGGTCATTCTGTTGCGTGTCATTTATATGAAACGCCACAATGATAATAGATTAAAAAAGTCTAGGGGGTTTTTTTATTGAGGAAAGGTAAATTGTATTTAGTAAGTCTTATGATGCTATTAATAATGTCATTATTTTTAGCTGCTTGTGGTGCTGACGATGCAGAAACGTCATCATCAGAAACAAGCAACGATTCAAGTACAGATACAGACAGCAATACAACAGACAATTCAAGTTCTTCAACACCTCAAGTATTAGTATTTGGCCGTGGAGCAGATTCTGTTTCACTTGATCCAGGTATCGTAACAGATGGCGAATCATTCAAAGTAACACAAAATCTATTTGAAACATTACTGAACTTCGGGGAGCAAGATACAACAATCAACCCTGGACTAGCAAAAGAATGGGAAGTAAGTGAAGACGGTTTAACTTACACATTCCAGCTTCAAGAAGGTGTGAAATTCCATGATGGTACAGACTTCAATGCAGAAGCTGTTATTAAAAATGTAAATCGCTGGAAAGGTGGAAAAGAGGAAGATTTCTACTACTTCAACTCTATGTTTAAAGCAGAGGGCGAAGATATTATTAAAGATGTAACGGCTGAAGGAGATTACACAGTTGTGTTCACACTTTCTCGTCCGCAGGCACCATTCCTTAAAAACTTGGCGATGAGCCCATTCGGAATCGGTTCACCGACTGCATTTGAAGCAGCAGGCGATAAATTCGGCGATAACCCGGTAGGTACAGGTCCATTTAAATTTACTGAATGGAAACGTAATGACTCAATCACGATTGAGAAGTTTGAAGACTACTGGCAAGAAGGTTTACCGAAATTAGATAAAGTTATCTTCCGTTCAATTCCGGATAACTCTGCTCGTTTAAATGAATTAATGGCAGGCAATATCGATTTAGCTGATGGTATTAACCCTTCAGACGGTAAAACAGTTGAAGGCGATTCTACGTTACAACTGATCGAACGTCCATCAATGAACATTGGCTATTTAGGTTTAACGAATACTCGTGCACCGTTTGATAACAAACTTGTACGTCAAGCAGTGAATTATGCAATCGATAAACAGGCGATTGTTGATGCGTTCTTCGAAGGACGTGCAGAAGTGGCAGCAAACCCGATGCCACCATCAATCAGCGGTTACAACGATGCAATTTCTCCATATCCGTATGATCCTGAAAAAGCGAAATCTTTATTAGCTGAAGCTGGCTATGACGGAAAAGAAATTGAATTATGGGCAATGCCGGTACCTCGTCCATATATGCCGGACGGAGCGAAAGTGGCGGAAGTTATTCAAAAGAACTTAGAAGATGTTGGGATTCCATCGAAAATCGTAACTTTTGAATGGGCAACATATTTAGAGAAAGCGAAAAACGGTGAAGCAGATGCATTCATGCTTGGCTGGACTGGTGATAATGGGGATGCAGACAACTTCATCTACACATTATTAGACAAAGACAATATCCTTTCAAACAACTATGCGTACTATACTAATGAAGAAGTACATGGTTTATTAATTCAGGCGCAGTCTGAAACAGATGAAAATGTGCGTAATGAGTTATACAAAAAAGCACAGGAAATCATTCATGAAGATGCACCATGGGTTCCACTTGCACACTCTACACCATTACTTGCTGCAAAAGCAGGTGTGAAAGGGTTCCTGCCACACCCAACAGGTTCTGATAAATTAGATAACGTTTCAATGGAATAATAGAAAGTTCAGTGAAAGGGGAGGAATATTCCTCTCCTTTTTTTCAACTAGTAGAAACATACATTCAAAAAAGGGGTGAAGAGCATGCTTCACTACATTGGCAAACGTCTACTGCATTTAATACCTGTATTACTTGGGATGACCTTTTTAGTGTTTCTGATTATTCGTGCCATTCCCGGTGATCCAGCACAAGTCATTTTAGGACAGCAAGCTACTGCAGATGCAATTGCGGCACTTCGCCTGAAACTTGGCCTAGATAATCCGTGGTATGTTCAATATTTCGATTACTTAAAAGGAATTGTAACGGGAGATTTGGGAGAGTCATTAAGAACAAGACAGCCGATTTCTTCTGAAATGTGGCCGTATTTAGCAGCTACATTTGAACTGGCATTTTTCGCGATGATTGTTGCCGTTATCGTCGGGGTAAATGCAGGGATTGTTTCGGCGTGGTTTCAAAATTCATGGTTTGATTACGTGGCGATGGTCATTGCTTTAATCGGTGTTTCGATGCCGATTTTCTGGTTAGGTTTAATGGAGCAATGGGCATTCGGTATTCAGCTGGGCTGGTTGCCTACATCAGGAAGGGAAGAAGTTCGGGATCCGGTAACGGCTATCACGCACTTTTACTTAATTGATACATTAATGCAAGGCCGGTTTGATCAATTCATTGTTGTGTTAAAGCACTTATTATTACCTGGCATTGCACTTGCAACGATTCCGACGGCGATCATTGCTCGAATGACAAGAGCCTCGATGTTGGAAGTAATGCGTTCGGATTTTGTTCGTACAGCACGGGCAAAAGGTCAAAAAATGTTTGTTGTTGTTTATAAGCATGCACTCAAAAATGCGTTGATTCCTGTTTTGACGGTAGTCGGCTTGCAAACAGGTATGCTTTTAGGCGGGGCAATCTTAACAGAAACAATTTTCAGTTGGCCGGGAATTGGACGCTATATATATGAAGCGATAGGATTCCGTGATTATCCTGTCATCCAGTCGGGTATTTTAATCGTTGCCTTTTTATTCGTAATGATTAACCTGATTGTTGACCTTTTATATACAGTGATTGATTCGCGCATTAAATACAACTAGAGAGGAGGCGCATAGCATGGCTGAAGTTATACAAAATCAGGTTCAGCGGATTGAAGAAGAACGAGTGAAGGGACCATGGCAAGAAGCATGGACGAATTTCAAGAAAAGCAAGTCTGCGCTGTTCGGCAGTGCAATCGTTTTATTCTTTGTGCTTCTGGCGGTATTCGGTCCTATGTTTGCACCACAAGGTATAAACGAACAAAATTTAAGTATGCGTCTGCAGCCTCCATCTGCTGATTTCTGGTTTGGAACAGATGATCTCGGTCGGGATATCTTTTCGCGAATTTTACATGGAGCACGTATCTCGTTGACGGTCGGTTTATCGGCCGTGCTGATTTCCGCAGTTGCAGGCAGCTTTTTAGGGATTATTGCAGGTTACTATGGTCGATGGGTTGATACGATCATATCGCGACTGTTTGATATTATGCTTGCGTTCCCAAGTATTTTACTGGCGATCGCAATTGTATCGATTTTAGGTCCATCATTGCAAAATGCTTTAATCGCGATTGCGGTTATTAATATACCGAACTTCGGCCGACTAATACGGTCGCGCGTGCTGAGTATAAAAGAAGAAGAGTATATACATGCCGCAAGAGCAATCGGTATGAAAAACTCCCGGATCTTATGGAAGCATATTTTGCCGAACTCGATGACTCCCGTAATTGTACAGGGGACACTGGCGATTGCGACAGCGATTATCGAAGCGGCAGCACTCGGATTTTTGGGGCTTGGTGCAGAAGCGCCACAGCCGGAGTGGGGGAAAATGCTTGCGGATGCGCGGATGTTTTTACTGAACGCACCATGGGCGATGATTTTCCCGGGACTTGCGATTATGCTGACAGTAATCGGCTTTAACCTTATGGGTGACGGATTGCGGGATGCACTTGATCCGAAGATGAAAAGTTAAACATACTAACATTAGTAGTACAAACCAAGGCCATGGTTTGTGCTACTATTTTTTTATAGTAGAAGTGAAGAAAAGCCGACCAGCCTCTGGGACCATTTGTGAGTCCGTATAAAAAACCGGCTAACTTCACGCCCTTATATGAATCAGTTTAGTATGTTGGGTCCAAAGAGATCGTGTATAAGAAAGTGGAATCGATAAGGTATTGTGAAGGCTTCTATGACTGGCTAAAAAGGAGAATGAAATCATGAAACATGTCATTGCGTTAGATGTTAGTAAAGGCAAAAGTTCGGTCGTTATTTATGATCGGTATCGAAAATGTGAGTTTGAAGGCGAATTAAATCACACACGAATTGACTTTGAGCGATTACACGAGCGTATCGAAGAAATGAAGAAACTAGATGGACAAGCTCCTGAAATTGTATTTGAAGCAACAGGCGTCTATTCCAAATCAGTAGAAGCGTTTTTCAAAAATCATGGCTATACATATAGTCGGATGAATCCACTTGAAGCGAATTTACAGATGGCGAAAATGCGACGCCATAAAACGGATGTAAGTGACGCACATGAACTAGCCAAAACGCATTTTAGATTGGAACGTGAAGCGACTTACGTTCAAGATGATTATTATGAACAGATGCGTGCACTTACACGCTATTATGATGAAATCGATGAGGAAATGATTTTACTAAAGAGTCGGATGCATGCGATTTTACATATGAGTTTTCCAGAGCTTGAAAAACTCATTACGCCAAGTTCCGCATTATTTTTAAATATCGTACAGCTTTACCCACACCCTACCCTTGTTTTGTCTCATTCAAAAACCGTCATAAAAAATCGGTTGAAGGCGAATACGAAAAAGAACCTTTCCCTTACTCGTGCAGAGAAAAAAGCCGTTGAACTAATGGAAGCAGCTCAAAATAGTTATCCGGCCATTAAGCCGACAGATGTAAGGTGTGATCAAGTAAAGGATTACGCAACTCGTATTGCAGAACTGAAGGAAAAGAAAGAGGCGCTTGTCCAACAGATGACGGAGCTATCAAAAGAACGTCAAGAATATATTGTATTACGCTCCATTCCTGGTGTGGGTGAAACAACAGCTTGTCGCTTGATTGGTGAAATCGGTGATATTCGCCGCTTCCGAAATGCAAAACAATTAAACGCCTACGCAGGGATCGATATCATGCGCTATCAATCCGGGAACACACAATATCGGGATCGTATCAATAAGCGTGGGAATAAACATTTGCGGAAAATTTTATATTTCATGATGCAAGGGATGCTTATGTTAAAAGAGAAACCAAATCATTTTGCGGATTACTATTATAAATTAAAAACGCAACCTCAGAGAAAGCCTCATAAGGTTGCGATCATCGCCTGTGTTAATAAGTTTCTGAAAGTGACATTTCAGTTATTAACACGAGGCATCCTTTACGATTATGAGTCCGCACTACCAGCTCAGAAATCGTAATAAAACGTAACTCCACTATATCATACAGACCTCTCGAAAAAAATAAAAATCGTTAGGTCTTTTTGGCATATAAAAATATAAGTGTAAAATAAAGAGAGAAACTATGCCCCTACACTTAAATCTAAAATAGCTACTAAAGTTGTAGAATACACTTGACTAATCGTAAGAAAAGAGGCTGGGACATAAGTATAATTATTGCTAAATAAAAGGAAAGCCTTTATTAAGAAATGGATATATTGCAAAATTGATGGGAATGGAGGGCGACTCCTGCGGGGAATAGCGTGACGCCTGAGACTACAGGCTCAGGCCACGCCCGCGGAAAGCGTCCCGGAATGGAAATCAATTTTAACGCTCAGCAAAAAAATGCTATTTTTCTCTCAGGGAAAAATAGCATTTTTGGGTTATGTCCCAACCTCTTTTATTTAGTAAAACTCCGATTCCAGGTCGAGGTTTTTTTCCTCACTGTGGAAGCTGCGATAGGAAACGATCAGTGTATCAAGATGCTCCAGGTTTTCCTCGTAATCTAATATCCGCGATAAAATATAAAGCAGATGGTAGCTTGAAAACTGTTCATCTTCTTCTGCCTCTTCCTGAGCAAAGGCAATCTGCTTGATAAACTGCTCCATTAGCTCACTGCCTTGCAAATATTCATCGTGACGTGTCCACTTAGAATGTTCAGGCCTAAGCTTTCCGGTGTACTTCAATAACAGCTGTTCGTGGTAGGTTAGCAAGAAGTCTAAGCGTTCCTGGATAATGACTTGAAACTTTATCGGCAACTTCCCGAGCTCGTTTTCATGTTTGTGTAAACGAACGAGCAACTCATAGCTTTTCTTCGAAGTTAATAACATTTGACGGTAAATAACAAGCTTGCGGGCTTTTACGTACTTACGGTTCCTGAAATAGCTGCGTTCTTCTTTGAAAAAACCGTACATTGTATCAATTTCGTTTAGTCGTGACTGCAATTTATTAACGGCCATTTTTGTAGATGTATGTTCACTCGCTTGGCGAACGGCCAAACGTGTCCAGCGAATAATATCATCCTGAACAGAGTTGATTTTTTTAAATAGCTTTATTTCGTATTTAGGCGGTAAAAACAATAAGTTTACAACGAAAGCAGCGAACACACCTAGCATTACAGTGCTAAATCGGATTAACCCAAACATTAGAAAATCATCGCCCGGTACTTCCATAATGGCGATCATCGTCACAAGGGCAAGGGAGACTGATTTTTCGAGCTTTAGCTTCATCATAAGACCAAGTACGATAATAGCGGCAATACCGACAGACACGATATGATGTCCAAAGATAAGACCGAATAGGACTGCAACAGTAGCGCCGATTATATTACCCTGTATTTGTTCTAAAATTGTAAGATAAGAGCGGTAAATGGAAGGCTGGATTGCGAATACAGCAGCAATTGCAGCAAACACAGGTGACGGTACATTCAGCATTTGAGCTAAAAATAAAGCGAATACTATTGCAACACCCGTTTTTAAAACGCGGGCACCTAGTTTCATATTTTTTCCTCCTTTCTGATAGATTGAATGAAGAGAAGCCGCTATAAAATGTATAGCGGCAATTGTTATTAAAGTTGTGAAAATGCGTAATCTACTGCTTTTAATGTTTCTTCGACGTCTGCTTCTGTATGTTCTGTCGTCAAGAACCATGCTTCATATTTTGAAGGGGCTAAGTTGATGCCTTGGGATAACATCAATTTAAAGAAGCGACCGAACTTTTCACCGTCCGTATTTTCCGCTTGCTCATAGTTTTCCACTTTTACATCAGTAAAGTAGATAGCAAATGCGCCTTTTAAACGGTTTAATGTAATCGTTACATTATGTTTTTTGGCAGCAGCTAAAATGCCTTCTTCAAGAAGAGCACCTAAGCGGTCCATTTCTTCATAGATCCCCGGTTGCTGCAATACTTCAAGGCATGCAATACCTGCCTGCATACTTGCAGGGTTTCCGGCCATTGTACCAGCCTGATATGCAGGGCCAAGAGGAGCAACTGTTTCCATAACTTCTTTACGACCACCGTATGCACCGATTGGCAGACCGCCGCCGATTACTTTCCCCATTGCGACTAAGTCCGGAGTTAAGCCGAGCATAGTATGTGCTGCACCGTAGTGGAAACGGAAAGCGGTAATAACTTCATCATGGATTGTTAATGCACCATGTTTTTTTGCGAGTGCATGTACATGTTCCAAAAATCCTTTATCCGGTTCTACAATCCCGAAGTTCCCGACGATTGGCTCGATTAAAATCCCGGCAACATCATTGCCCCATTTTTCCATTGCCAATGTAAATTCTTCTTTATTGTTGAAAGGTACGGTAATGACCTCTGTTGCGACTGCATGAGGAACACCGGCAGAGTCAGGTGAACCTAATGTTGCTGGACCTGATCCCGCTGCAACAAGTACTTGGTCGAAGTGACCGTGGTAGCAGCCGGCGAATTTAATAATTTTCGTACGCCCTGTAAATGCACGTGCAACACGTACACATGTCATCACAGCTTCTGTACCGGAGTTGTTAAAACGTACTTTATCCAATGTAGGAATGGCTTCTTTCAGCATTTTAGCGAATTTAATTTCATGCTCTGTCGGTGTACCGAATAATACGCCTGTTTCTGCAGCATGGGCGATGGCTTTTGCAATATGCGGATGGCCATGACCTGTAACGATCGGTCCGTAGGCTGCTAAATAATCGATGTAACGATTACCGTCCACATCCCAAAAGTATGCTCCTTTACCGCGGACCATGACAACAGGTGCTCCGCCGCCTACTGCTTTATAAGAACGGGATGGACTGTTTACCCCGCCGACGATATGTTCGAGTGCTTCTGCATGAAGCTGTTCAGATTTAGTATGATTCATAATTTATTCCTCCAAAATAGGTTACATGAAATGATTTCATATCTATTGTAGTATGTAATGAAAGGGAACGCCAAAGAAATTGAAGCATCGGGCATTGTTTTGTATCATAGAAGAAAATTTTGGAGGAATGGACATGACATTAGAAGATTTACAAGCACCGGGATTTGCATTGCAAAATGAAGAGGGGGAAACGGTTACGCTCGAAGAATATAAGGGCAAAAACGTTATTCTCTATTTCTACCCGAAAGATTTAACGCCTGGCTGTACAACACAGGCTTGCGACTTCCGCGATAAATATGATGATTTCTCAGATTTGAATGCTGTAATTTTAGGTGTGAGTCTGGATGATGCAGCGAAACATACACAGTTTATTGAAAAGCACGGATTGCCTTTTTCATTATTAGTCGATGAAAATCATGAAGTTGCTGAGAAATATGGTGTCTGGACATTAAAGAAAAATTTCGGAAAAGAGTATATGGGAATTGAACGTTCAACGTTCTTGATCAATGAAAAGGGAATCGTTGAAAAAGAGTGGCGTAAAGTCCGGGTGAAAAATCATATTGAAGATGTGTTAAACTATTTAAAAAATCGCACAAATTAATAGGTGCACAAAGGGGAATTATGATGGTAACGATTTATTTTACATTTGAACTACGCGACGATTTAAAGCAGCCGCTTTTGGCACAGTTTCCTCAAGTAGATTTTTTATTCGATAAGAAACTGGATGTGGAGAAACTGGCTCAAACAAATGTTTTAGTGACGTATGGGGAAGATTTAAAGGAAGAGCACTTACAGCATGCAGACAAACTGCAATGGATTTTCGTTGCATCTGCAGGAATTGAAAAGATGCCGGCAGAAGCGATCGCGAAACGTAATATACTCGTTTCGAATGTGCGCGGGATACATAAGAAGCCGATGACTGAATCAATTTTAGCGCATATTTTAGCATTAAAACGAGTATTGCCTTTTATTTATGAACAGCAACAGAAGAAAGAATGGAATAAAAAGGCGCGTCCGACAGAGTTAAACGGTAGTACAGCGCTAATCATCGGCCCGGGTGCGATCGGCAGCGAAGTAGGACGGATTCTGCAGGCTTTTGATGTTCATACAATTGGCTGCAACCGCTCAGGCAACGAGGCTCCTTATATGAATGAGACATATAAGCTCGATGATTTAAAAGAGCAGTTACCGAAAGCGGATATTATTCTTTCAATGCTGCCATCTACTAAGGAAACGAAGCATATGCTGACTCGAGAGCATTTTGAACTGATGAAGAGTTCAGCCATCTTTATGAATTTCGGGCGCGGGGACTTAGTGGAAACAGATACTCTTGTTGGCGTTTTACAGGACAAACTAATTGAACATGCTGTTTTGGATGTCTATGAAATTGAGCCATTACCGGCAGAAAGTCCGTTATGGGATTTGAACAATGTTACACTTTCACCGCATTTTTCAAGCCATTCTTCACGTTATTTAGAGCGCAGTTTGGATATTTTCAAACCTAGTCTGGAGAAATGGCTGAACGGGGAACGTGATTTAGAAAATAAAATGAATATTTTAAGAGGATACTAATTGAGAATGCTATATGGAAGAATAGGCATTTAACCGTTTACATTTTCATTTAGCTTTTTTATCCTATACTTTTGTTTCAACCGACATAAGCAATTGTTGACAACGCATGGACAAATTCGCTACACTAATTATAACGATTACAAATTAATAATATGTATGAAAAGGGGTGCATGACGATGTCTGAATTGCATTTAAAGGATGCGCTGGACACGTTAAAGACTACTGGTGTACGAATTACTCCTCAGCGTCATGCGATTTTGGAATATTTAATTCAAAGTATGATTCACCCAACAGCTGATGATATATACAAGGCGCTTTGCGATAAGTTTCCTAATATGAGTGTAGCAACGGTTTATAATAACTTACGTGTCTTTCGTGAGGTGGGCTTAGTAAAAGAGCTTACTTATGGAGATGCAGCAAGTCGCTTCGATTTTGTAACGGGCGATCATTATCACATGATTTGTGATGGCTGCGGTAAAATTGTAGACTTCCACTATCCCGGTTTAAATGAAGTGGAGCAGTTTGCTTCGCAAGTAACGGGTTTTCAAGTTAATTCACACCGTTTAGAAGTCTATGGTACATGTCCTGACTGTTTAGCAGTCGGTGCAACAAAAGTTCAATAATAATCTAACCTAGTAACGGTTGTTGCTGGGTTTTTTTTATACAAAAAACTGGAGTAAAAGTTTGTTATCTTTACTCCAGCCTTGTTGAACATTTAATTTTTATTGTATTCTTGATTGAATTCTTTTCCTTCTAATGTAGGATCTAAAGTTAACGGTTCATTGCAGTACATGCAAATATCCACACGACCTAACACCTTTGTCCATTTCCCGCATTCCGGACAAACGACTTGAACAGCTTTTGTAGACAATAATCCTACCCAGGCGTATACAGCAGTACTGCCGATAATACAAAGAAGTCCAATTGTCATGAAGATTAATACAAGTATCTGATTATTTTTGAAGAAGATTGCACCATACATAATAACGAAGCCGATGAAAATAAGGGATAATGCAAAAGAGCGGATCTTATTAATTTTACTATTATATTTTTTCATTTCAATTGCCTCCTAATCTAAAATATACTATAACATGAATTGGATATAAATTAGTAGACAGGAAAGAATTAGGCGGCTCGTTAACAACTCTTAATACTATTTAAAAATGTTTAAATGAAGGGTTTTTGTAAATGAATGGCGAAAGAAAAAATAATGGCATTTCTATTATTTATTTTTAAGAAATGATGGACTTTCAGCATGGTTAAAGTTTATCGTCGTAATATTAGTTAATTTATCTTATAGCATCTACAAGGATATTATATAGAAGGTAAACTTTATAGGGGGATAACAATGGAACATATTTTAAGACCGATATATCAGGAACGTGCAAGTCAGCCGGAAACGCTTGGAGTAATATTGATAAACAAGCGTGAAGGTGCCGAGAATATGACCGATACATTTGATTCGGTTCTTTTAATTATTGTAAAAGAAAGTGATAAGCCTATTTATTCGAAACACTATTCATATGGTGAAGCGAAAATGGTGATGCATATTTTAACGGAGGAACGGTTGCGTAAATGGATTTTCATTGGCTCGCACAGGCGGTTAGTTGATTGGCTTTTCCACGGGAAAATTATGTTTGACCGCAATGAGTTTCTATATAAACTGCGTTCTGAATTGCAAGAGTTCCCATTCTTCGGTCGAAAATTAAAAACAGGTATACAGTTTGCCAAGTTAATCCGCCGTTATAAAGAAGGAAAAGAATTATTTGAGGATGGTCATTATTTAGATGCGTACAATCATGTGGTTGCTTCATTGCATCATTTAGGGAGACTATCGATTATCGATAGCGGGCATTACCCGGAAGTAACAGTGTGGGCCCAGGTGAAACGCAATGATCCTGCAATATATAAATTATATGAAGAATTGATTATGAGCAACGAAAGTCTTGAAAAGCGTCTGGAGTTATTATTTTTAGCAGGCGAGTTTTTAATCAATTCCAGAACGACAGATGGGGCACAGCATATTTTAGAAACAATGCTTGCACAACCTTCGTGGACAATTCAGCAATTGCATGATCATCCTGAATTGAGTTATTACTCTGTTGACCTGGAAGTGTTTGTTGAATACTTAATTGAAAAAGAGTTAATTTTAGTGGAAGCGGTTATCGCTAAAAACGAAGCGATCTTCCACAGAAACTATTATGTAGACAGACATTATATTGAATCCGAGTATGGGTTATAGTATATTAATCAGAGCGTTTAAAAACGCTCTGAAATTATTTTTAAAAAAGTATTGACGAAAACATTGAAAGTATTGTAATATATTAAATGTCGCTAAGACGTACTTGAAAACAACTAAATTACACACTCGAGTTTCTTTAAAAAACTTTTTCAAAAAAGTTATTGACAAAAAGAAACAGAGATGTTAAATTAGAGAAGTCGCTAAAACGACAAACGAAACACAATGAACCTTGAAAACTGAACAAGCAACGTTAATGAGACAAGCTTCTTGAATGAAGCAAACAATAGATTCCAACTTCTAACGAAGTTGGATCGCTAGCAAAGCAAATGAGCTTTCAAACTACTTTTATGGAGAGTTTGATCCTGGCTCAGGACGAACGCTGGCGGCGTGCCTAATACATGCAAGTCGAGCGGAAATTTTATTGGTGCTTGCACCTTTAAAATTTTAGCGGCGGACGGGTGAGTAACACGTGGGTAACCTACCTTATAGATTGGGATAACTCCGGGAAACCGGGGCTAATACCGAATGACACTTTTTAACACATGTTTTAAAGTTGAAAGACGGTCTTGCTGTCACTATAAGATGGACCCGCGGCGCATTAGCTAGTTGGTGAGGTAACGGCTCACCAAGGCAACGATGCGTAGCCGACCTGAGAGGGTGATCGGCCACACTGGGACTGAGACACGGCCCAGACTCCTACGGGAGGCAGCAGTAGGGAATCTTCCACAATGGACGAAAGTCTGATGGAGCAACGCCGCGTGAGTGAAGAAGGATTTCGGTTCGTAAAACTCTGTTGCAAGGGAAGAACAAGTAGCGTAGTAACTGGCGCTACCTTGACGGTACCTTGTTAGAAAGCCACGGCTAACTACGTGCCAGCAGCCGCGGTAATACGTAGGTGGCAAGCGTTGTCCGGAATTATTGGGCGTAAAGCGCGCGCAGGTGGTTCCTTAAGTCTGATGTGAAAGCCCCCGGCTCAACCGGGGAGGGTCATTGGAAACTGGGGAACTTGAGTGCAGAAGAGGATAGTGGAATTCCAAGTGTAGCGGTGAAATGCGTAGAGATTTGGAGGAACACCAGTGGCGAAGGCGACTGTCTGGTCTGTAACTGACACTGAGGCGCGAAAGCGTGGGGAGCAAACAGGATTAGATACCCTGGTAGTCCACGCCGTAAACGATGAGTGCTAAGTGTTGGGGGGTTTCCGCCCCTCAGTGCTGCAGCTAACGCATTAAGCACTCCGCCTGGGGAGTACGGTCGCAAGACTGAAACTCAAAGGAATTGACGGGGGCCCGCACAAGCGGTGGAGCATGTGGTTTAATTCGAAGCAACGCGAAGAACCTTACCAGGTCTTGACATCCCGGTGACCACTATGGAGACATAGTTTCCCCTTCGGGGGCAACGGTGACAGGTGGTGCATGGTTGTCGTCAGCTCGTGTCGTGAGATGTTGGGTTAAGTCCCGCAACGAGCGCAACCCTTATTCTTAGTTGCCATCATTCAGTTGGGCACTCTAAGGAGACTGCCGGTGATAAACCGGAGGAAGGTGGGGATGACGTCAAATCATCATGCCCCTTATGACCTGGGCTACACACGTGCTACAATGGACGGTACAAACGGTTGCCAACCCGCGAGGGGGAGCTAATCCGATAAAACCGTTCTCAGTTCGGATTGTAGGCTGCAACTCGCCTACATGAAGCCGGAATCGCTAGTAATCGCGGATCAGCATGCCGCGGTGAATACGTTCCCGGGCCTTGTACACACCGCCCGTCACACCACGAGAGTTTGTAACACCCGAAGTCGGTGAGGTAACCTTTTGGAGCCAGCCGCCGAAGGTGGGATAGATGATTGGGGTGAAGTCGTAACAAGGTAGCCGTATCGGAAGGTGCGGCTGGATCACCTCCTTTCTAAGGATTTTTCGGAATCATTCCCTTGGGGAATGAAACATTAACGTTTGCTGTTCAGTTTTGAAGGTTCATTCTTAAATGAATGAAATACTTCAAAACATTGCTCCTGACGCTTGCGCTTTCGTCGCAAAGCTGCATGAAGCAAAATCAGTGAAGCTTTGTCACGATGTGATTGAAGTCAGCTGCTTCGTTCTTTGAAAACTGGATAAAACGACATTGAAAGCAATAAATCAAATTTCTATTTTATAGATTTTTAAACAAGTCAAGCAATTGACGTGTAAACTTAAATCTTGGATCTAAACTTCATTTCATGAAGTTAGGCCTCTGGCAGATGTTACAGATTTTTTAAAGGAAACTTTTTGAGTGGACTCAAAAAAATCTGAACGCAATTACGCCAAGGCGAAATTGATCTAAGTGTTAACTTTTGGTTAAGTTAATAAGGGCGCACGGTGGATGCCTTGGCACTAGGAGTCGATGAAGGACGGCACTAACACCGATATGCCTCGGGGAGCTGTAAGTAAGCTTTGATCCGGGGATTTCCGAATGGGGGAACCCACTATCTTTAATCGGATAGTATCTTCACGTGAATTCATAGCGTGTCGAAGACAGACGCAGAGAACTGAAACATCTAAGTACCTGCAGGAACAGAAAGAAAATTCGATTCCCTGAGTAGCGGCGAGCGAAACGGGAAGAGCCCAAACCAAAGAGCTTGCTCTTTGGGGTTGTAGGACACTCTATACGGAGTTACAAAAGAATGAACTAGACGAAGCGACTTGGAAAGGTCCGCGAAACGAGGTAAAAGCCCTGTAGTCAAAAGTTCATTCCCTCCAGAGTGGATCCTGAGTACGGCGGAACACGTGAAATTCCGTCGGAATCCGGGAGGACCATCTCCCAAGGCTAAATACTACCTAGTGACCGATAGTGAACCAGTACCGTGAGGGAAAGGTGAAAAGCACCCCGGAAGGGGAGTGAAATAGATCCTGAAACCGTGTGCCTACAAGTAGTTAGAGCCCGTTAATGGGTGATAGCGTGCCTTTTGTAGAATGAACCGGCGAGTTACGATTACGTGCGAGGTTAAGTTGAGAAGACGGAGCCGCAGCGAAAGCGAGTCTGAATAGGGCGAATTAGTACGTGGTCGTAGACCCGAAACCAGGTGATCTACCCATGTCCAGGGTGAAGGTGAGGTAACACTCACTGGAGGCCCGAACCCACGCACGTTGAAAAGTGCGGGGATGAGGTGTGGGTAGCGGAGAAATTCCAATCGAACCTGGAGATAGCTGGTTCTCTCCGAAATAGCTTTAGGGCTAGCCTCGTGATTGAGAATACCGGAGGTAGAGCACTGTTTGGACTAGGGGGGCATCTCGCTTTACCGAATTCAGACAAACTCCGAATGCCGGATATTTATACACGGGAGTCAGACTGCGAGTGATAAGATCCGTAGTCAAGAGGGAAACAGCCCAGACCACCAGCTAAGGTCCCCAAGTAATCGTTAAGTGGAAAAGGATGTGGCGTTGCTTAGACAACCAGGATGTTGGCTTAGAAGCAGCCATCATTTAAAGAGTGCGTAATAGCTCACTGGTCGAGTGACGCTGCGCCGAAAATGTATCGGGGCTAAACGATTCACCGAAGCTGTGGATGCATACTTTGAGTATGCGTGGTAGGAGAGCGTTCTAACAGCGTTGAAGTCAGACCGGAAGGACTGGTGGAGCGGTTAGAAGTGAGAATGCCGGTATGAGTAGCGAAACATGGGTGAGAATCCCATGCACCGTATGACTAAGGTTTCCTGAGGAAGGCTCGTCCGCTCAGGGTTAGTCGGGACCTAAGCCGAGGCCGATAGGCGTAGGCGATGGACAACAGGTTGATATTCCTGTACCACCTCCTCACCGTTTGAGAAATGGGGGGACGCAGTAGGATAGGGTAAGCACGCCGTTGGTTGCGCGTGTTCAAGCAGTAAGGCGTGTATGTAGGCAAATCCGCATACTTTAACGTTGAGCTGTGATGACGAGCTCGTATGAGCGAAGTTCCTGATTTCACACTGCCAAGAAAAGCCTCTATCGAGGTGAGAGGTGCCCGTACCGCAAACCGACACAGGTAGTCGAGGAGAGAATCCTAAGGTGTGCGAGAGAACTCTCGTTAAGGAACTCGGCAAAATGACCCCGTAACTTCGGGAGAAGGGGTGCTTCTTTGGGTGCATAGCCTAGAGAAGCCGCAGTGAATAGGCCCAGGCGACTGTTTAGCAAAAACACAGGTCTCTGCAAAACCGTAAGGTGACGTATAGGGGCTGACGCCTGCCCGGTGCTGGAAGGTTAAGAGGAGCGGTTAGCGCAAGCGAAGCTGTGAATTGAAGCCCCAGTAAACGGCGGCCGTAACTATAACGGTCCTAAGGTAGCGAAATTCCTTGTCGGGTAAGTTCCGACCCGCACGAAAGGCGTAACGATCTGGGCACTGTCTCAACGAGAGACTCGGTGAAATTATAGTACCTGTGAAGATGCAGGTTACCCGCGACAGGACGGAAAGACCCCGTGGAGCTTTACTGTAGCCTGATATTGAATTTTGGTACAACTTGTACAGGATAGGTAGGAGCCAGAGATCTCGGAGCGCCAGCTTCGAAGGAGGCGTCGGTGGGATACTACCCTGGTTGTATTGAACTTCTAACCCATGCCCCTTAGCGGGGTAGGAGACAGTGTCAGGCGGACAGTTTGACTGGGGCGGTCGCCTCCTAAAGAGTAACGGAGGCGCCCAAAGGTTCCCTCAGAATGGTTGGAAATCATTCGTAGAGTGTAAAGGCATAAGGGAGCTTGACTGCGAGACCTACAAGTCGAGCAGGGTCGAAAGACGGGCTTAGTGATCCGGTGGTTCCGCATGGAAGGGCCATCGCTCAACGGATAAAAGCTACCCCGGGGATAACAGGCTTATCTCCCCCAAGAGTCCACATCGACGGGGAGGTTTGGCACCTCGATGTCGGCTCATCGCATCCTGGGGCTGTAGTCGGTCCCAAGGGTTGGGCTGTTCGCCCATTAAAGCGGTACGCGAGCTGGGTTCAGAACGTCGTGAGACAGTTCGGTCCCTATCCGTCGTGGGCGTAGGAAATTTGAGAGGAGCTGTCCTTAGTACGAGAGGACCGGGATGGACATACCGCTGGTGTACCAGTTGTCTTGCCAAAGGCATCGCTGGGTAGCTATGTATGGACGGGATAAGTGCTGAAAGCATCTAAGCATGAAGCCCCCCTCAAGATGAGATTTCCCATTACGCAAGTAAGTAAGACCCCTGAAAGACGATCAGGTAGATAGGTTCGAGGTGGAAGTGCGGTGACGCATGCAGCTGACGAATACTAATCGGTCGAGGACTTAACCACATTTTATTGCATAACTCAATGAAACGTTTATCCAGTTTTGAAAGAATGAAAAATTATTATAAAATACTTGACAAAATTGAAAAGTATGGTATAATAATTAATGTCTTTCTAAATAGTCTAGTGATGATGGCAAAGAGGTCACACCCGTTCCCATACCGAACACGGAAGTTAAGCTCTTTAGCGCCGATGGTAGTTGGGGGCTTCCCCCTGTGAGAGTAGGACGTCGCTAGGCTGTTATAGAATTATTCCGAAGTAGCTCAGTTGGTAGAGCATCCGGCTGTTAACCGGCAGGTCGCAGGTTCGAGTCCTGCCTTCGGAGCCATCAAATCTTGGAGAGTTGTCCGAGTGGCCGAAGGAGCACGATTGGAAATCGTGTATGCGGGTAACCCTGCATCAAGGGTTCAAATCCCTTACTCTCCGCCAGGCTTATTTATAACGAGGCCCGTTGGTCAAGTGGTTAAGACACCGCCCTTTCACGGCGGTAACACGGGTTCGAATCCCGTACGGGTCACCAAAAAGATACATAAGAAAGTATCCAGCGTTGGAGGATTAGCTCAGCTGGGAGAGCACCTGCCTTACAAGCAGGGGGTCGGCGGTTCGAGCCCGTCATCCTCCACCATTAAACAAATAATATTATCGCGGGGTGGAGCAGTGGTAGCTCGTCGGGCTCATAACCCGAAGGTCGCAGGTTCAAGTCCTGCCCCCGCAACCAAATGGTCCCGTGGTGTAGCGGTTAACATGCCTGCCTGTCACGCAGGAGATCGCCGGTTCGATCCCGGTCGGGACCGCCATTTTTATGAAATTAAACTGTGGGTTTGTAGCTCAGTTGGTAGAGCATTAGATTGAAGCTCTAAGTGTCGGCGGTTCGATTCCGTCCAAACCCACCATATTTTTTGCCGGTGTAGCTCAGTTGGTAGAGCAACTGACTTGTAATCAGTAGGTCGAGGGTTCGACTCCTTTCGCCGGCACCATTACCTGGAGGGGTAGCGAAGTGGCTAAACGCGGCGGACTGTAAATCCGCTCCTTAGGGTTCGGCGGTTCGAATCCGTCCCCCTCCACCATCCTTTTGATAGGGGCATAGTTTAAAGGTAGAACTACGGTCTCCAAAACCGTCAGTGTGGGTTCGATTCCTACTGCCCCTGCCAAATAAATTCTCAAAAATACTTAAAATAATATAGTGGCGGTTGTGGCGAAGTGGTTAACGCACCTGATTGTGGTTCAGGCATTCGTGGGTTCGATTCCCATCAGTCGCCCCATCTTTTATTTAGGTTTAAGTATTAAAATTATATTATAGTGGCGGTTGTGGCGAAGTGGTTAACGCACCTGATTGTGGTTCAGGCATTCGTGGGTTCGATTCCCATCAGTCGCCCCATTTTATATAATAATTTGAATATTGGGGTATAGCCAAGCGGTAAGGCAACGGATTTTGATTCCGTCATGCCCTGGTTCGAATCCAGGTACCCCAGCCATTTTTTAATTTGCGGAAGTAGTTCAGTGGTAGAACACCACCTTGCCAAGGTGGGGGTCGCGAGTTCGAACCTCGTCTTCCGCTCCAAATATGGCGGCATAGCCAAGTGGTAAGGCACAGGTCTGCAACACCTTTATCACCGGTTCAAATCCGGTTGCCGCCTCCATATTTCATTGAATCGGAATTCCGATTTTTTTTTACCTTAATTTGCCGAGTTGGTGGAATGGCAGACACGACGGACTCAAAATCCGTTGCCGCGAGGCGTGTGGGTTCAAGTCCCACACTCGGTATCAGTTCAATACAACAGATGAAACTCTTCAAAGCCTAACATAAATGCTTTGAAGAGTTTTTTGTTGTATTTGCTTTGTATACTAGCAAGTTTTTAATTCTCTTAAAAGTATTTCCTACAGCAAGCAATTATTTCAATACAACTGTGTAGTTATCTTATAAAAAGTAATACTGTAAAAGATATTTTTTAAGTATTTATACAGAAATAAAGTTATTCCATAAGTTTATTTGCTTACTCCATTTAATATTGGAAAGGTAGAAAAACTATATATATTTTGCGTCATTACATGCTCTTTTTAATAGGAAATAAGACGTTTTTTTCTAGCTTCTTAAAAATATTTGCTATAGAATGAACATTATAATGGTAGGAAAACAAGAAGCCGTAAATATTATTTATACAATAACAAATATGTATTTCAGTGAGGAAGTAGGGAAATAAAAAATGAATGTAGTAACAAACTTTAAGTGGATTGAAGCAGCAAACTATGATGAGATGAGTAAAATTGCCGCAACAATTTTTATAGATCAATTGAAAAAAAATAGTGAAACAGTACTTGGTTTAGCTACAGGGGGGACTCCGGAAGGCTTTTATAAAGAACTGGTTGCAGCATACAAAGCAGGTGAGGTATCTTTTGCACAGGCCAAGTCCTTTAACCTGGATGAGTATGTCGGAATTGATCCGGCAAATGAATCGAGCTACCATTATTATATGGATCATCATCTGTTTAATCATGTCGATATGAAACGTGATAATATCAATTTACCGGCTGGCATTCAATCGAATTTAGAAAAGGCTGCAGCTGAATATGAAGCGATGATTAAGGCAGCAGGAAATATTGATATTCAGCTTTTAGGAATCGGTGGGAATGGACATATTGGTTTTAATGAACCGGGAACTCCTTTCGATGTAGGTACACATATTATAGAACTTGCGCAGTCTACACGTGAAGCAAATAAAGTTTATTTTGATTCAATTGAGGATGTGCCGACCCATGCCATTACTATGGGAATTAAAACCATTTTAAGTTCTAAAAAGATTGTATTATTAATTGCTGGTGCTTCAAAACAAGAGGCCTTTGATCGTTTGCGCAGTGGGATAGTTACAGAAGATTTCCCTGCAAGCGCTCTTCACAACCATCCGGATGTTACTGTTATTTATACAGATGTAAAATAAACTAAAGGAGTGCATACAATGTGCACTCCTTTTTATTATTTCATCGCTGATATAACGACTCCTGCAATAACAGCGATTCCACCAATTACTTGAGCAAGTAGGAGTTGCTCATTTAAAAACAATACAGCAAAGATTGTTGCAAAGAGGGGAATGAAGTTCAGGTAAATACTTGCTTTGTTTGCACCTAATGAGACAACGCCGGTATTCCAGCTTAAAAAGGCAACAATTGAAGCAATGATGCCTACATAAATAATTGCCCCGATTGTCGAAGTGTTCCATACGATTGTCTGTGATGTTGTCAGTAGTTCATATGCTGCGAATGGGAGTAACATAATGGCTCCGATTGCGATTGTTACTAAAAAAGTAGAGTAGCCAGGCAATTTGCCAGCGTACTTTTTAATGAGTAATGAATAGATACTCCAGCACACTACGGCAATTAATACGATTAAGTCCCCTTTGTTGAATGAAAATGAAAAGAGGCTTTGTAACGAACCTCCAGATATAATAAAGAGCACGCCGACTAAAGATAGCATCGTGCCGAACATCTGGAATTTTGTTAAACGTTCTTTTAAAAAGATGAAGCTCAGTATGTATATAATGATCGGTGTCGATGAATTCATTAATGATGCATTGATGGACGTTGTATAATGCAATCCGATGTATACGAGCGTATTGAATGCAGCAACTCCTGTAAGTGCTAAAATAATGACTGCACCCCAATGCTGTCTCAGGGCAGGCCATTCTTTTTTCGTTCGTTGGTAAGCGATAGGGAAAAATACGAGAAAGGCGACAATCCATCGTAAAAAGGCAAGAGTTATCGGAGGAATATCCCCGGAAACAGCCCGTCCAATTACAAAGTTACCACCCCATAATAAAGTAGCTAAAATGAGCAGTAGCTGTGGTGGAAATTTCATACTTGTACATCTCCTTATATTGGAAAAATGATTTTATCTATTATAGGGACAACCACATGGAATTTGCAATGCGCTTTACATAAAACGCTATGATACAATAGCCACAGAAGTAAAAGGAGGTCATTAACATGAAAATACGACCAGCAAGATTACAGCAAGGCGATACTGTAGGATTAGTAAATTTAAGCAGTCCGCTTAAGACAGAATCATTAGGTGATAAATTAGCGTTATTAGATGAGCTCGGTTTAAAGTATAAGCTTGGTAATACGGTACAGGATTATGAAGGCTATTTGGCAGGTACTGATGAGGAGCGAATTAAAGATTTCCACCAGATGATTGTCGATCCTGAAGTGAAGGCCGTCTTTTTAGTGACGGGCGGCTATGGGGTTTCTAGAATTATCGATAAAATAAGCTATCCATTAATCGAGGACAATCCGAAAATTATTTGGGGCTTTTCCGATGTGACGGCTCTACACACTCAAGTAAACGAGTTTGCAAATTTAGTGACGTTCCATGGCCCGATGATGTCCAGTCCAAAAGGGGAGCTGGATACTCTTTCTAAAAAGATGTATCAGCAGCTGTTCCAACCGATTGAAATTCAGTATACGGAAAGCATTTCTCCTCTTACAACAGTTGTACCGGGAGTGGTACGCGGCGAGTTGACAGGCGGAAATTTAAACCGTATTGTCAGTACGCTAGGCACGAAATTTGAAATTGACGTACGTGATAAAATTTTACTTCTTGAAGACATAGGGGAAACAATTGAGCAAATTGATTTAATGATGAACCAGTTGCGCCTATCAAGAAAGCTGGAGCTTGCAGCAGGCTTTGTTATAGCGGATTTTAATATGCCGGATGATACATACAGCTATGAGGATGTGTTGAAGGTAATTGAAGGGTATTTGAAGCCGTTTAACAAACCTGTGTTAGCAGGGTTTAAAATTGGCCACTGTGCACCTAATATCGCGATTCCATTAGGTGTGGACGTAATTTTGGATGCAGACGAAAAGACATTAAGAATTTTACCGGGTGTAGAGTAAATATTAAATATAAAAACAAAGACACCTTTTCACAAATGTGAGCAGGTGTCTTTTAATAACGAGCGAGCAAAAATACTCTATAGTTTGTGTTAGCTTTTACTATGGTTGGTTATGAGTGAAAGGTAACATTGTAAACGGTAAAGAGTTATTGGTTTCACCAGTTGTTGGGAATGCCGAAGCATAATCGCTCGTTATTACCTAGTTTGGAGTCTCACCGCCCCAGGTTTAGAAATAATTGCTGTCATCAAATTCAATTTCAACTTGATAGTTTTTCGCATTGATTAAATTGGACAGGCGATGTGCTTCCTTTTCCAGCTCATTTGCACGGTTTCGATATGTCATTGGCTCGTACAATGCTACGCGGTAAAGCATGGCATCACCGGAATTATGGTAAAAAGCTTCTTTTTCTTCTGAGCCAAGGTTTTTACAAAATTGGGCTTCTGCTCGTAATTGGCTCGCCAGTTCAATTGCTTCGACAATAGGCATTTCCTCATCTTTAAAGACAACCGTATTGTCGATGTTAGCACGGTAGATTAGAGCATCAAGTTTACGAGAATCATAACGTAGCTCTTTTAGCTCTGCTTCAAGCATCTCTAAAGAATAATCAGGTGTTTTTGGCTGTTCACCTTTTTCAATGATGACATGTGTTAATGAATGTACTTGCATTGTGCGTTCCTGAATTCTCTTCGTAATGATACTTTTTAGTTTTACTGCCTCAGCTAAGTTAATACTCAAATCATTCCACTCCTTAAAATTGAACTTTTGAATTTTCCTTCGATAGAATATGTACTTCATATTCGCCACCGCTAACTTGTGTAAACATGTTTCCTGCACTGCTCAATAGTTTAGTTGCCTCTTCTTCACTTAAGGAAGGGCGCAAATAAAAGATTTGCAGGGCATTTGTCGTAGCCTCTGTTACGGCCGTTCTTTTTGAATCAACAAAGGGGCTGCCGAATGGGCCATGCGCATCTTTTGAATGGATGATATTTTCTAGTGAATTAAAGCGTCCATTGATCCCATCATAGCCTGTCGTCTCATTGCCTACTTCGATTTCCACGCCGCCTTCAATAGCATCTAAATCATATATGCCAACAGGAATCTCAAATTGCAGTGAGAAGAAATTGTTTAAATCAACAGCAGAATGGAACGGAGCTAAATACTGCTGCTTAGCGATACGTCGCATCAAACTTTCCGCTGAGTGACGGTACCGGTTCGGATCGCCGCCGAAAGCCTTCCAAAGCTGGCGCCACTCTTTAATGCCAGGTCGTTCTGTCACAGGTGTTTCCTGTAGTTCCAAATACAGATTTTCCTGATAAAGTTGTGTGCGTCCTTTAATCATTTGAGGAGATTCTTCAACGATAATTTTGCTATAATGGATAAGGCCAATTTTTAATTGTTCATTTACTGAAAAAAGAGCTTCATTAATGGAAATATTCATGTAGAACACCTTCTTACATTGTTTTTAATGGGAAAAATACTAAATTATGTAATACGAAATAAATTTATATTTATTGTATCATTTGAAAGGAGCATGTGAAATGAAAGTACATCAACTTCAAGAAGATTTAGTGAAATATGCAGCATCTATTGGTGTTGATAAAATCGGATTTACAACCGCTGCTCCGTTTCATGAATTGAAGAATCGTCTGCGTCGTCAGCAACAATTAGCATACCAATCAGGCTTTGAAGAAGCAAATATAGAGCTGCGCACAGAGCCTTTAAAACTATTAGATGAAGCAGAAAGCATTATTGCGATTGCGATTGCGTATCCTTCTCGCATGCAAGATGCCCCACAAGGAAAAAAAGGGGAGCGCCGCGGCATCTTTTGCCGTGCTTCATGGGGGATTGATTATCATACAGCAGTTCGTGAACGTCTGCAGCTTATTGAAGCTTGGCTGCAAGAACGGGTACCGAATGTAAAGGTGAAATCGATGGTCGATACCGGGGAACTGGTGGATCGTGCGGTTGCAGAACGAGCAGGCATCGGCTGGAGCGCCAAAAATTGCTCTATTATTACACCTGAATTTGGTTCATACGTCTATTTAGGAGAAATTATCACGAACATCCCGTTTGCACCAGATACACCGATGGAAGATGAATGCGGTGACTGTACATTATGTATCGATGTATGCCCTACAGGAGCGATCGTTGCACCTGGGCAGCTGAATTCACAGCGTTGCATTGCCTTTCTAACACAGACGAAAGGATTTTTGCCTGACGAATTTCGTGCCAAAATCGGAAACCGTCTGTATGGCTGTGATACATGTCAGACGGTCTGTCCGAAAAATAAAGGAAAGCTCAACTGGATACATGAGGAATTTACGCCGGATCCTGAAATCGCAAAACCATTGCTTCAACCGCTTTTATCGATTTCAAATAAGGAATTCAAAGCAAAGTTTGGCCATGTATCCGGCTCATGGCGCGGCAAAAAGCCGATTCAGCGCAATGCTATTTTAGCGCTTGCCCACTTTAAAGAAGAAGCGGCAATGCCTGACTTAGTTCAAGTATTGCAAAAAGATGAACGTCCTGTATTGAGAGGGACGGCTGCATGGGCAATCGGAAAAATCGGAACGGATGGGGCAGAGGCTATTTTAATGGCTGCCAGAAAAACAGAGCAGGATGAAGAAGTGCTGGCCGAAATTGAAAAAGGACTGGCCATGTTAAATCATTAAGAGAGAAGGATCAGAAGTGCCAAACCATATCGTATTATATCAACCAGAAATCCCAGCAAATACAGGCAACATTGCCCGCACTTGTGCTGGAACGAATACATCATTACATTTAATCCGCCCTTTAGGCTTTTCAACAGATGACAAAATGCTGAAGCGTGCCGGGCTGGATTATTGGGAACATGTGAATGTTGTATACCATGATTCATTAGAGGATTTTATCGAGTACAGTCAAGATGGCGATGTGTACTTAATTGAGACATATAGTGATGAACCATTTACGACGCATGACTTCAGCAATTCAGAACGTGACTTATACTTTATGTTCGGAAGAGAAACGACAGGCTTGCCAAAGGAATTTGCAAAGGAGCGTGCCGATATGTGTCTGCGAATACCGCAAAGTGACCATATCCGCTCACTGAATTTATCAAACACAGCGGCAATCGTTATTTACGAAGTACTAAGACAACAAAACTATCCGGGGTTAAAATAAAACAAGGCAAGAAGCGTCTGATGCTTCTTGCCTTTTTCTTAGTGTGCCCGGCATGCACAACAGCCTGGTGGTGAAAGTCCACTACAGGCTTGGCAGTAGGAACTGTTAGCGAAAGACAAGGGTGTCCATGGTGACGTGGAATCTGAAGGAAGTCGGACGCAAACTCTCGAACTGACGAACAGAAATCAGATAAAAGGCTGACTTGGGACGGATGAGCTTGCTAAACAAAGCGAAGTCCAATACTGCCCAAATCCCATACAGTAAATCTGGCAGTTACATGAGAGGAAGGCGGTTGTGCTTACCCGGGGAGGTCTCTTGAGGGTTATTCAATTAACAATTTGTTTAGTGATAAATGGATGAATCAAGAGAAGTCAGCAGAAGCCATAGTAGTCTTCGACCGAAGATGAAGGGCCGAACAATCTTTTAAATCTTGAAAGAAACAAGGAGGTGGAGACATCCCGCCAAAACACAGAAAACATCAAGGTATAGACCGAATAGATGGCTACTTATAGAGGGATAAGCTGGAAGCGAAAGAGTATATAAGAGCGTGTAGGGATGTAAACATGGAAATGAAGAAACAAGAAAGTATCAATTTAATTGACAGAATTGCGTCCCATAGAAACCTATGGAATGCATATAAGAAAGTAAAAGGAAATGGAGGAGCACCTGGAATCGACGGTATCACGGTTGATGGACTGAAGGCGCATTTAATAAAATACGAGGAACCATTGAAAAGGAAATTAAAAGATGGTTCCTACCAACCTCAACCAGTGAAACGAGTAGCTATCCCAAAAGCGAATGGCTCCAAACGATATCTAGGTATACCATGTGTATTGGACAGAGTTGTTCAACAAGCCATTCTACAAGTCATCCAACCAATAATTGATCCACACTTTTCAGACAAAAGTTTTGGCTTCCGAAAAGGTCGAAACCAACACCAGGCAATTGCCCTCGCTAAGAAATATTACGAGGAAGGTTATCGAACAGTGGTCGATTGTGACTTGAAAAGTTACTTCGATACGATTCATCACCAGCGACTACGAGCTTATTTGGAAGAATTCATAACAGATAAAATAGTACTTAAGCTAATATGGAAATTCTTACGCTCAGGCATATTGGACAAGGACATCCTCATTGAAACGACAGAAGGTACACCCCAAGGGGGTCCACTCTCTCCAATTCTAGCAAACGTGTATTTAAACAAGCTAGATAGAGAGTTAGAAAAACGAGGACACCGATTCATTCGCTATGCGGATGATTTTGTGATTTATGTAAAGTCACCAAGAGCAGGTGAACGCGTCATGACCAGTGTCAAGAATTTTATCGAAGATGAACTGGGTCTCACAATCAATGAGCAGAAAAGTAAAGTATGTGGCGCAACAGCAGCTACATTCTTAGGGTTTCATCTACAAAATCTGTCGGGAAAGTGGGATACCGACCAATCAAGTCCGCCAAGAAACGACTAAAAGATAAGCTAAGAATACTGACGAGTCGTAAACGAACAGGGACATTTAGTGAGATTGTGAAAAGAATCAATCAAACAACGGTTGGTTGGATTAATTACTACGGAGTTTCCAACATGAAAACTTTCATCCAAGAATTACAGGGATGGTTAAACCATCGCTTACGTCAATTAATATGGAAACGGTGGAAGCTACCACGAACTAAATATGTGAAATTACGCCAATACGGAATCCAACATGATGAAGCGATGAAAACGGCGCATTCAAGAAAAGGGTACTGGCGAATATCACGAAGCGAGGTTCTACACCAAGCCATTCCAAATAAAAGGCTCGTAAAATGGGGACTGAAAGACCTGTCCCAATTTTACGAGCAAAGATACTCAAAAGATTGAACCGCCGTATACGGAACCGTACGTACGGTGGTGTGAGAGGTCGGCTAGCCAATTAATGGCTAGCCTCCTACTCGATTTTCATCTTCGACTTAATCACTTGTTCAAGCTTTGCCTGGATATTGTCGTGTTCGGATAATGTGAGGCGGATGAAGCTTTCATCCATATCGAATGCTTCGGATAATAAACCTCCAAGTCCGCGCGCACGGCGGTCCACCTGCAATAAAATTTCAGCTGAGTTTGGTGTTTGCTGTAAAAAGATAACTTCAAGTTCGTCTAGATACCGGCGATATGTGTTGTTTGTCGGTGTAAATTCAAATTCCTGAACAATCGGTGTTTGACGGCGCAAATAAGAAGGGGCTTGCTCATTATCCACTTTACGCAACCGGAAGCCCATATTTTGAATGGCTGTTAAAACACCATTCGCCAGACGAGTCGGCTTAATCTCGATAAAGTCCTTATCTGTAGGATCTACCGCATTTTTAATATCTAAGCCCGTTTGTATCCATACACGCGAGTTGCCTGTCGTTACCGGAACAACAGGGGGCAGTGCGAATGAAAATGGGATTTGATGTTTTTCGTTTGGCTGAATTGTAAATGGCTCATTTAATTTGTATTTGTGCAGCACCGCTTTATCTTTAACCTTTTTATCATCGATTTCGCGGATAAAGTTTGTATGGAGTGTTAGATAGATTGCGTCAATTTGCTGGTTTGTGCTGCCCCCGATGATTTCGACAACACCTGAAATATTTTCATTTAATGTATAAGTTGACTTGTGCAATTTTGTATCAACTTTTGCAGCTCCTATCCCGACACTTGCTAAAACCTTATTAAATAATGACAAATGAATTCCTCCGTTAATTGTAATTATCTATGTATACGTAGGATAAAAAAGAAAGTTTCAAAAAAGAGCCCGAAAAGTTTTCGGGCTCTTGCTTTAGGTTTCTGCTGATTATTCACCATCTAATGTAAACACGATGCGTAAACCGTTTGGATCGACTGTTGAGAATAACTGAGTACCACCATGTGCTGGCGCTTCTGCAAAGTTTTCAACGATGAAGCCGTTATTTGTCAGGCTTTGTTTTACTTCTTCAGCATACTCTGCACCCTTTAACACGACTGTAAAGGATTTTAAGCCGACCATATCATTGGTTGGAGCATGACCGTTATTGCTGTTCCAAGTGTTTAATCCGAAATGGTGATGGTATTTCCCTGTTGATACGAACAATGCCTGTGCACCGTAACGAGTCACAACATTATAATCCAATACATTTGTATAAAACTGCTCCGATTTGTCCAGATTTACTACGGATAAGTGGACATGCCCCATAACAGTGTCAGCAGGCAAACCGTTCCAGTTGCCGTCTGCAGCTGCTAAAATCGGCTGGAAATTCAGCTGTTCTGTCACCATATGCACTTGTTCATCCTGATTCCAAGTCCATTCGGATTCATGACGGTCGATATAAATTTCGATTCCATTTCCATCCGGATCGTTCAAGTAAAGTGCTTCTGAAACATCATGGTCTGCCGCACCGAGACGAATATTCATGTTAACAAAATGCTGTACGATGTTTCCTAAGTCCTTGCGAGAGGGTAATAGTAATGCTAAGTGGTATAAACCTGCAAAGCCTTGTTTAAGCGGCTGAGCATTTTGTACTTCGACTAGTGATACTAAGCTTGTTTGTCCGTCTGCTGTTAAGTATGCTTCCTTTTCTGTTTGCTGTAATACTTTAAAGCCGATAATCGTTGTATAGTATTCAATCGAACGTACTAAGTTAGAAACCTTTAATTGAACATGAGCTGGGTAGAGGTTAGGTTTTTTATGAAAATGTGTAGCCATAATATGTGAACTCCCTTAATGGTTATTTTTTATAATCAACTTACTTTATGTAACTAATATAAAATATAGAATAATAAAAGTCAAATGAAAAAGACAATCGCTACTTGACGATTGTCCTTTACTGGAAAGCTAGTGGAATTATCTTTCTTTTGGGAATGGTTTGCTATCATAGCCAGCTGTGAAAATAGCTACCAAAAATGATATGCTGACACCAAGAATTAAAAGTAATTTCATGGAAGTATCCTCCTCATGTTTTAATTATCTCTGTTTTCAGTATAGCATAAATTATTTGAATGAATACTTTATTTATGACAGAAATCAGTCAAAATTGGAAAAAAATAATACTAAATTAATTTGGAGGGATTGTTATGAAAAGAGAAGAAATCGTTAACGGGAACATGGCGAATACTATGGATGAGCTGAAAATTCTCGGAAAGCAAATGGAGAACTTAAGAGACGGCGGACAACTGGAAGAAGCGGAACGCATTTCAGATCCGCAGCAGTTTGATGATGAAGAGGAAGAAGATTAATAAATAAATGTGCACTGAAATTTGCGTTTCAGTGCACATTTTCTTTCATTAAATCTGAACCTTATAGTCTTTTAATTGTTCTCGCAGGGTTGCTTTTAAAAATTTGCCGACGGAAGTTTTTGGGATTTCATTTAAAAATACGACATCGTCCGGAAGCCACCATTTTGCAAAGTCCAGTTCGATTGACTCAATAAGCTCTTCTTTAGTCGCCGTTGCACCTTCTTTTAAAACGACACATGCCAATGGACGCTCCTGCCACTTCGGATGCGGAACCGCAATTACGGCTGCCTCGAAAACAGCCGGATGTGACATGAGGGCATTTTCCAGATCAACAGATGAAATCCATTCTCCACCTGATTTGATAAGGTCCTTCGTTCGATCGGTAAGTTTGATATAGCCTTCTTTTGTATAGACCGCAATATCACCTGTATAAAGCCAGCCGTCACGGAATGCTTCATTCGTCCGTTCATCATTATAGTATTCAGAGGCAATCCATGGACCGCGGACACGCAGTTCACCCATTGTTTTTCCATCCCATGGAACCGGGCCATTTTCATTAACAACTTCTGTTTCAATTAGTGAAACCGTTAAACCTTGAGAAACACGGATATTCAACTGTTCATCATCTGTATAGTCGTTCATATCGCTTGTTAGATGCGACATACTTACAAGCGGTGATGTTTCCGTCATACCGTAGGCGTTGATGTACGGAACACCAAGTTTTTCGTTGTAAGCCTGAATTAATCCTTTCGGTGATGCAGACCCGCCTGAAATAATTAAACGGACAGAAGAAAGGTCACGGGGATTTTTTTCCTGCTCAACGAGTGCGCCAAGCCAAATAGTTGGAACACCTGCTGTAATTGTTACCTTTTCTTGTTCAACCAAATCCAGTATTAAACTTGGTGTCATCATTGGTCCTGGTAATACGATACTAGAGCCGAAATTCAATGCGGCAAACGGGAAGCCCCAAGCATTTGCATGGAACATCGGCACAACAGGAAGGGCAGTGTCGCTTTCTTTAATTGCAAAAGATTCTGCAAGACCAAGTGCCAGGCTGTGAAGTACAATGCTTCGGTGTGTATAGACGACACCCTTTGGCATCCCTGTCGTTGCAGAAGTGTAGCACATTCCAGCTGGCAGGTTTTCATCCAGATCTGTCGGGAACTCGAAATTTTCATCCGCTTCCTGAAGCAGCTGTTCGTAGCTGTACACATTCGGGAAACTAGATTGTGGAGCACTTAGTTCATCGCCCATAACGATAATATGCTTAACCGTTTTCAAGTGGCCAAGTGCCGGCTCGACTAACGGGAATAAATCGCTATCAATCAATAAAATTTCATCTTCGGCATGATTGATAATATAAACAATATGTTCAGGGGCAAGGCGGATATTAATCGTGTGTAAAATTGCACCGCTGCATGGAATCGCAAAATACGCTTCCAGATGACGGTGATGATTCCAGGCAAATGTGCCGACCTTTGTACCACGCTTCATTCCGAGCTTTGTCAGGGCATCTGCCAATCGGTGCGTTCTTTTTACATAGTCATTGAATGTGATGCGATGTGTTTTAGTGGGGCTTGTGCGAGAGATAATTTGCTTGTTCGGGAAGTACCGTTGTGCACGCTTTAAAAATCCAGTCAAAACTAGTTGTGTATCCATCATAGTTTTTCAGCTCCTCAACGAGAATATACTAATATATACTCCTGAAACCGGAAAATTATTCTGTAAATAGTAATATGCTAGACAATAAGTTTAAAAAATATAATGTGTTTACAAATAATAGCAATTATTAAACGGCAAATAATTAGAATGTTATAATAAACACAATCAAATGTGAGAGGTGAACAATATGAATTTACAATCAACAAAAAAGTTAACAAATGGCGTAGAAATGCCTTATTTAGGTTTAGGGGTTTATAAAATGACGAACCGTGATGAAACCCTTCAGGCGATTGAAACAGCACTTGATTTAGGTTATCGTGCAATTGATACAGCTGCGCTTTATTACAATGAAGAAGAAGTAGGGGAAGCCATTCGCCATTCTTCTGTACCGCGCGAGGATATCTTTGTTACAACAAAAGTTTGGAATAGCGACCAAGGGTATGACAATACATTGCGCGCCTTTGAAACATCACTGAAAAAACTTGATATGGATTATGTGGATCTTTATTTAACACATTGGCCGGTCGAAGATAAATTTGTAGATACGTACCGTGCAATTGAGCGCTTATATGATGAGAAGCTGATCCGTGTACCTGGAGTATCCAACCATCATGAACATCATCTAAAAGAAATTATGGCAACTCGCAATATCGCCCCAATGGTGAACCAGATTGAAGCGCATCCGTATTTGTCCCAAGAACCGCTGCGCGCATTTTGTGAACAGCAGCAGATTGCAGTAACAGCGTGGTCACCGCTAGGCCGTGGAAATGTTTTAAATGACGAAACGATTATTCGTATTGCAAATGAATATAATGTATCACCGGCTCAAATCATCTTACGTTGGCATTTACAAAACGATGTCATCATCATTCCGAAGTCAGTAACAGCTTCACGCATCAAAGAAAATAGTGAGCTCTATCATTTCGAATTAACAACTGAAACAATGCAGCAGTTAAATGCATTGAATCGTAATGAACGATTTGGTAAAGATCCGGATAATTTTAATTTTGATTTCTAACATCGTTTTAACTTAGGGGGAGTGAAACTGTGTTTAAAAATTTTTCACCGAGTTTGTTTTTCTCAATGTCGGCAGTGACGGTTGTAGTTGTCGCACCTTTAATTATGATTTTCCATCCGATTTTTCAGAATGAATTTTTCCTGTACAATAATTCGTCCGTAACATTCATACCAAACCCGCTTAATTTTAGACTTGTACTTATAACAGGTTTTGTTTTGATTGTGATGTTTTGGCTTTTAGCGTATAAGCGTAATATGAAAGTTTATTTGATCGGTCTATTACTTTTTATATTGAGTATTGGCCTCGGTTATTTATCGACTCAAAATTATATATTGATCAGTCAGGAAGAATTGGAACGACACTATTTATTTGAGGAACACCAATATCGGTGGGAAGAACTCGACGAAGTTGTTTATGAATATGTTGTAGGCAGTAACAAGGGAGATATCACGTTTACGACAAAAACAGGGGATCAGTTTGTCGTTAAAGAAAAAGAATTGCACTCAACCGGTAGAAGTTTAATTTATCAGCTTTCGAGAGCGAATGAAGTAACTTATATCGAGCGTGAAAAAAGATAAGAAAGGGCGTCCGTAGTCTAGTTACGGACGCCTCTTTTTTAGTTATCTTTAACGATGATCTGCTCGTCTAAAAACGGGTGCATAAATGCTAGCTGAATGGCGTGCAATGCATAATCGCCGGATGCAGTTTCACGAGCACCGTACATTGTATCGCCTACAATCGGGTGGCCTAAGTGCGCCATATGCACGCGAATTTGGTGTGTACGTCCTGTCTCCAGAACAACATGGACAACACATGTGCCTTTATAGCGATTCACTACTTCATAATGTGTCACGGCATGCTGGCCAGTAGGTGATACGACACGGCGCGTATTGTGATGACGGTCTTTACCGATGGCAGCATTGATCGTACCGCTGTCCGTACGAAGATTGCCCTGAACTTCAGCTGCATACGTACGAACGATTGTTTTTTCCTCGATCATACGGTCAAAAATAGACTTTGCAATCGGATGCTTTGCAACAAGCAGCAACCCGTTTGTCCCTTGATCCAAACGGTGTACATGTTCTGCATAATGCCCGCCGTTGTCCACAATATGACGCATTACATGATTCATGCATGTGTCACGGTCTGTTGGTTCGTTTGGATGTGTTGCCATACCTTTAGGCTTTGAAACAATTAGGCAGTGTTCGTCTTCATAGCGGATGTTTACATCACAGCTGTCTGTGGGAATATAATTTGAAGAAGGAATATCAAATGCAAATTCGATTTTCGTCCCTTTATCAAATGGCTCTTTCCACATAATTGGCTCCCCGTCGATTGTGACTGCTTTAGACATACGCAATTCATGAACAAGCTTTTTGCCTAAGCGCCACTTATCGCGCAGCAGGTCTTCAACGGTTTGACCGTTTTCGTGAATGATATATGTGAACATTAATTTTCCTCCAAATGAAAAATCGTGCTCGTAAAGAACACGATTTTGAATATAATCTTATTTTAACACAACATCGTTAAAGAATTGGCGCGTTGTTTCATCTGGTGCGTCACCTTCTAAACGGGCAACTTCCTCACCGTTTTCAAAATAGATAAGTGTTGGTGTTGCTTGAATATTATAAGTAGTCCACTCATCCGTAAACTCAAGAATGTTTAATTGATCCACTTGAACATCCAGTTCATCGGCAATCGGCATAAGTTTTGGAGTGTAGTTTTGGCAGTGAGAACATTCCGGACTAAAGAAATAGCCGACAACGCCGTCACCTGACTCGATTTTCTCTGCCAATGCATCCGGTAAGATGATATTTTGATAGTTTTCATTGTCCAATAAGTCGATCGTTGATTGTTTTAAGTTGTCAGTACCGTATGGATTGTTTTCTAGTTTTGCACTGTTTTTCATGTTTGTAAGTACAATAATTGCTGCGAATAATACGACAATAATTGCACCGACAATCGCTAACTTCTTCAAATTATTTCTCCCCCTTTAAAACCTTTAACATATAAAAACTAACTGCTGCTATAATAACAAAAGCAGTAAGTGCCAAAAATGGAATCGTAATGAACCCTAGCCAGTTAATATACTGACCGGTACATGCTACACGACCACAGGCAGGTGCTGCATCCTGCATAAAAACTAGCTTCTGCAGGCTATAATGATAAAGAGATGTTGCCGCTCCAATTGTAGAGAATACGGCTGTTGTTAATGCAATTTTCGCATTTTTCTGGATGTAGGCAATCGTTGAAATCAGCACGATAGGGTACATAATAATGCGCTGATACCAGCATAATGTACATGGTTCGTAATTTCGTACTTCAGAAAAATACAATGATCCGAGCATTGCTGTCAACGATACAACCCAAATAATGAGCAAGGCATTTTCAAGTTTTTTGGACATAGTGCTACCTCGATATTCAAAATTTAACTTCTATACTAAAGAAGTTTTTCCTATTTATTCTCATTGATTATAGTTTGAATTCGAGAAAAAGTAAATTACTACGTTTATTAAAGGCTATTAAAAGGAAAGTTAAATACGGAGGGGGAGTTAAGTATGACAGATTCATTAGATATGTCCAAATTTGAAAAACCAATGATTATCCGAAATATGACAATAGAGGATATTGACTCAATATTAGAAATTCAGCGTATATGTTTTCCGGGGATGGAGCCTTGGGAACGAGCGCATCTATACAGCCATTTATCCATTTTTCCAGAAGGACAAATGGTAGCGGAGCTTGATGGAAAAGTAATTGGTTCCTGCTCAAGCCTGCGCATAAACTTCGATGAATACGATGACCGCCATACATGGAACGATATTACCGACAACGGCTTTATTACTAACCATAATCCGGATGGTTATAATCTGTACGGAATTGAAGTAATGGTGCACCCGGCTTATCGTCGTATGAAAGTCGGTCAAAGGCTATATGAAGCGCGAAAAGATTTGGCACGAACACTTAATCTGAAATCGATCATTATTGGCGGCCGTATTCCAAACTATCATGTCCATTCGGATGAGATGAGTCCACGTGATTATGTAGATGCGGTAAGTCGCCATAAAATATATGACCCGGTGCTGACATTCCAAATGATGAACGGCTTTATTTTAATGCGTATTAATCCAAACTATTTACCGGATGATACAGCTTCAGGCAAATATGCGACATTAATGGAATGGAACAACGTGGATTATCGACCGCTGACAAAGCGTCACTTCAAGACGAGCTATCCAGTGCGTATTTGTGTTGTGCAATATATGATGCGTGCAATCGATTCCTTCGAGGATTTTGCGAAGCAGTGTGAATACTTTGTGGATGTCGGATCTGATGCAGGATCGGATTTTGTTGTCTTTCCGGAAATTTTCACGACCCAGCTGATGAGTTTCCTAAATGAGAAATCACCGTCACAGGCTGTTCGTAAATTAACGAAATATACACCAGAATATATCGAACTGTTTACGAGTCTGGCTGTCCGCTACAATGTCAACATTATCGGCGGTTCGCATTTTGTTGAGGAAGAAGACGAGGAAATCTACAATATCGCTTACTTATTCAGACGTGACGGGACGATTGAAAAACAATATAAAATTCACATTACACCAAACGAACGTTTATGGTGGGGCATCAGTAACGGGGATAAAGTCCGCGTGTTCGATACGGACTGCGGCAAGATTGCCATTCAGATTTGTTATGATATCGAGTTTCCTGAACTTGCACGCATTGCGACAGATATGGGAGCGAATATTATTTTCACACCGTTTTGTACAGAAGACCGCCAAGGCTATTTACGCGTGCGCTATTGTGCACAGGCACGTGCGGTTGAAAACCAGATTTATACGGTCATTTCCGGAACAGTCGGAAACTTGCCTGAAACGGAAAACATGGATATCCAGTATGCGCAATCAGGCATCTTCGCACCAAGCGATTTTGAGTTTGCAAGGGATGGCATCGTAGGAGAAACGAGCCCGAACCTGGAGATGGTATTGATTGGGGATGTCGATCTTGAAATATTGAGAAGACAACGCCAAGACGGTACCGTAAAGCATCTTAAAGACAGACGCCATGACGTATACCGCGTGGAATATTTAAAATAATTTACACCGAAATTCTGCTATTGTAAAAAATAGCAGGATTTTTTTCATTCAAAAGTATGAGAGGGATAGCGGTGCGCTCTATTTAATTGAAATGGTATGATAGAGAAAAGTGAAGTTGCAAAGGAAGAGTCAGTATGACAAAAGACCAATCTAATATTGCCATATTAAAAGAAATTGCGGAGCTGTTAAATGAGGAAACAGAAATGATTCCGATGCTGAATGGGGCACTGTCCAAATTTTTAAGCGGTACGAAATTTGAGACAGGCTGGATTTTCTTTATCGATGAAAAAGGGAAATCGGAGCTTGTCGTGAAACAGGATTTGCCGGATGCGCTGAGCCATAACAATTGCCACTATTTAAAGAAGGGCGGTTGCTGGTGTGTATCCCGTTTCCGCAATGAAGAATTAAAAAAAGCTTCGAATATTATTGAATGCCAGCGCATAGAAAGTGCCATCGCCGCAAATGTAGGCGACCATAACGAAATTACCCACCATGCGACAGTACCGTTGCAGTCGGGGCAGGAGCGCTTCGGCTTGCTGAATGTTGCTTCCAGAAATACGGTACGCTTTTCCGATGAAGAGCTGGATTTACTTGAATCGGTTGCTTTTCAGATGGGTTCTGCGATTAAACGTATTTACTTAACGAATGAACAGCAGGAAATCGCGCTTGTTCAAGAACGTAACCGTTTAGCACGTGATTTACATGATTCTGTCAATCAGCTGCTTTTTTCAGTGACACTGACGGCCCGTGCTGGAGTAGAGATGAGCAACGAGCAGGACATTAAAGAAACATTTAAGGATATTCAGCAGCTTACACAGGAGGCTTTGACGGAAATGCGTGCACTCATTTGGCAGCTCCGTCCGAAAGGTTTGGAAAGCGGACTCATTGAAGCGATTAAAGTGTATGCAGAAATGCTGAGCCTTAAATTAACGGTCAATGTTACCGGTGTTATTCAATTTCCTTCCAGAATAGAGGAAACGCTTTTCCGAATTACTCAGGAAGCATTGAACAATGTACGAAAACATGCGGGTGTAAAGAGTGTGGAAATATATATCAACGTGACTCCTACCGATGTATTACTTGTTGTTAATGATTCAGGCCATGGCTTTAATGTGGAGGCACATCGCCGTATACCGTCAATCGGCATGCAATCGATTATCGACAGAGCGCATTCTGTTGGAGGAACGGCAGATTGGGTAAGTGAAATTGGAAAAGGGACAGAATTGCTTGTCCGTTTACCATACTAGGGGGGATTTGATGATACGGGTACTAATAGCAGATGACCATCATGTAGTAAGACGAGGCTTGTTATTCTTTTTAAAAACTCAAAAGGATATTGAAGTTGTAGGAGAAGCGAAAAACGGATTAGAAGCAGTAGAGCTTGTTGAACAACTTTCTCCGGATATTGTTTTAATGGACCTCGTCATGCCTGAGATGGATGGTATTCAGGCAACAAAGAAAATAAAAAACAGCTGGCCGGATATTAAAATCCTGATGCTGACAAGTTTTTCGGATAAAGACCATGTGCTGCCGGCAATGGATGCCGGGGCTTCAGGCTATCAGTTAAAAGATATTGAACCGGATGATTTGGTCGAATCAATCCGTCAGATTATGCGCGGCGAAAATACAATCCATCCGGAAGCGACTACGCAATTAGAAGAAGGGCTGCGTGAAGATGAAAACAAGCCCCATATTTTAAATCCGCTGACACCGAGAGAACAGGACGTATTGGCAGAACTGACAAAGGGCAAAAGTAACAGGGAAATCGCGTCTTCACTATATGTAACAGAAAAAACGGTTAAAACGCATATATCGAATATTTTTGCGAAGCTTCATGTACAGGATCGTACGCAGGCAGCTTTATATGCAGTAAAACATAATTTAACCGAATCGAATGAAAGCTAAATGAGGATGAAACTGTTTCTGTTGAACCAGGTCATTTCATCCGGTAAATTAAAAACCTCACTTTTTCTCCGTTGAAGGAAAAAAAGTGAGGTTTTTGTATGGATTATAGAATTTCCTCGTCTGTCGTTTCAGACGGTGGAAGTTTTGTTACTTCAATATACAAAATGTGGTGACCATCGAGTTCAGTTACTTTGAACCTGTGGCCTTCCGCTTCGATGATATCGCCTTCTTGAACATCAAAGCGTTGTGTCATGAACCAGCCACCGATTGTATCGATATCTTCATCTTCAAACGTTGTACCTAAAATATCATTCATTTCCTGCAATAACATTTTAGCGTCAAAGATATAGTGGTCTTCAGCGATTTCCTGAATTTCAGGGATTTCATCTTCATCGAATTCGTCTTGAATATCACCGATAATTTCCTCGATAATATCTTCAATTGTTACTAAACCGGAAGTACCACCGTATTCATCCATTAAAATGGCCATATGAATACGTTCGTTTTGAATTTTTAATAATAAATCACTAATAGGAATTGTTTCAATTACTCGAATAACCGGTTGCATATATTCATCAACAAGCTTATCGCCATTTGCAGCATCTTTAATATAGGCTGTTAATAAATGCTTCATGTTAACAAGACCAATGACATGGTCTTTGTCTCCATCAGTAACAGGGTAACGTGTATATTGTTCAATGCCCATTACTTCAAATACTTCGCGAATCGTTTGACCTCTTTCAATACTGATAATTTCAGTTCGAGGTACCATTATCTCCTTCGCTATTCGATCAGAAAACTCAAAAATACTATTAACATATTCGTATTCAGAGTGGTTAATTTCCCCACCTTTGAAGCTGTCTGATAAAATCATGCGAAGCTCTTCTTCAGAGTGCGCTTCTTCTGTTTCAGAAACCATTTTCAAGCCAAATGCCCCAGATAATGCACGTGCCGAACCATTTAAGGCACGGATGAAAGGATACATAATGTTATGGAACAGAATTAAAAATCCGGAAAGCTTTAATGTTACGGCTTCTGCTTTTTGAATAGCGAGAGTTTTTGGAGCTAATTCCCCTACGACAACGTGGATAAATGTTACGAGTGAGAAGGCAACAATAAATGAAAGAACAGTTGTGAGATTACCACTTAAGTTAAAGAACTCAAATACTGGATGAAGAATTATTTCGAAAGTCGGTTCTCCGAGCCATCCGAGTCCTAATGCCGTAATCGTAATTCCGAGCTGACAAGCAGATAAATACTCATCAAGGTTTGAAATTACCTTTTTTGCCCGCATCGCAGATTTATTTCCTTCTGCAACGAGCTGATCAATTTTTGTCGTTCTTACTTTAACTATTGCAAACTCAGTTGCAACAAAAAATGCCGTAGCGGCAATTAAGATAGCAAATGCTATCAACCTAATGGTTAGTTCGATTCCTATGTCTACGTCCAACTATATTCTCTATTCGCGGCGCAAATGAGCGTGGCAAATAAAGAGTACACCTCCTAAAAAAAATTTAATACTACAATCATAAAATATTTAAGTAAAAAAAACAATTTCTGAATTTGAAAATTGAGGAAAAAATTTGGAGGGGAATTTGTAATTTATAATTAGTAAGAAGAATCATTTACCATATGTGGATAAATTGATAGAAAATTGAAATTTCGATAGATTTATGCTAATGTAAAATGGTAGATAATGATAATTTAGTAGGCAGATAAATTAGCAAACGCCAGCAACTATAATTTCCTGCAGCCAGCTATTAAATTATGATTAACTCGAACGCGCATAAAAATGGGAGCATCGAAAATTCGACTGCTCCCATTTGTTTTTTATTCGTAAACGTGAAAGAGCATTAACTCGTGAATCATTTTCTCAAGCTGTTCTTTCTGTTCTTCAGCAGGGCTTTCCCCGATGAATTTGATGCTTCCATCTTTATAATATTCCGCAACATAACGTTTCTGCTCATAGAAAAAACGGATGGACCACCCCGGTATTTGACTGTTTTCAAATAATGGCTTATAGCTAAAATGTTGAATCATGAAACTTCCCTCCCATTTTTATCGTACAAGAAAGTAGTACATTGTTGCAATTTTTCTTTTTTGAATTTAATAATAGAACATACACATGATGAAGAAAGAGTGAGCAAAATGGGAGAATTTATTTCGCTAATATTCCTGCTTGGTGTTGTAGGGGCTGTCGTTGGTGCAGCGACAAACTATATGGCAATCAAAATGCTGTTCAGACCATATAAGCCGATCTATTTTAAAAAATGGAAACTGCCGCTAACGCCTGGTCTGATTCCGAAACGCCGTGAGGATTTAGCGATTCAGTTAGGAAAAACCGTTTCGGAATATTTACTGACACCCGAAACAATTAAGAAAAAGTTTTTATCAAAGGAAATACGTGACAATGTATTAACCTTTGCACAAAATAAAGTGACGCAAGAAATCTTTACTAATGAAAAAACGATTAATGATTGGATTCGTTTGGCGGGCTTTACACAATTACCGCAAACAGTGGAAGGAAAAGTGGATGAACTTATTCATGCACAATTCCATAAAGTAAAAAATACGTTATCCACAAAAGCGATTCGCGAACTGTTACCGAATGATCTGGAGCCAGTGCTGGACCAGAAAATCGATGAGGCTGTTGTACAGATCCTGCAAAAAGGCGAAGATTATTTTATGTCGCCGGAAGGTATGATGACAATTAAAAACATGCTGGATGACTTCCTGTCGACGAAAGGTTCGTTTGGCGGAATGATCCAAATGTTTTTAGGGGACTCGACATCACTTGTTGATAAAGTACAGCGTGAGCTTATAAAGTTTTTAAAGGCTCCGGGAACAGCAGCGCTTTTACATCGGATTTTCACAACAGAATGGGAAAAAATTAAAAATCGCCCGGCAATGGACTTTATGAATGATGTAAACTTTGATACGATTGAAACGAGTATCCAAAGCTATGCAAAAAATGCATTGGCATTGGAGGCACGTCTGGATAAAACGATTAATGACTATTGGCCACAAGGAAAAGACTGGGCTACAAATGATCTGCTACCTAAAATGATGGATAAAACATTTATTGCGGCAGAAGGTAAAATCGAAGACGTACTGAAGCGACTCAACTTAGCGGAAGTCGTTCGAGAGCAGGTAGATTCTTTCCCTATTGCCAAATTAGAAGAGCTTGTACTAGGCATTATTAGTAAAGAGCTGAAATTAATCACATGGCTGGGCGGCATTATTGGTGGTCTTGTCGGGATCATTCAAGCGTTAATCGTCTTTTTGACGAACTAAAATGAGAAAGTAGGTATATTACATGATTAATATTTATGAAGATATTAATAAACTTGAAGCAACATTCCGCAAGACTGATGAGTTTCAAAATTTAAAGAACGCAGTGGAAACTGTACGTGCAGATGAGGAAGCGAAAGTATTATTCACAAACTTCCGCGATGTACAATTAAAGATGCAGGACAAACAAAATGCTGGTGAAGAAATTACAGAAGAAGAATATGTATTTTTACAAAAAACAGCACAGTTAGCTCAGCAAAATGCGAAAATTATTGCAATGCTTGAAGCGGAAATGGCTTTAAGTTCAGTAATTCAAGAAATTAACCGTATTATCACACAGCCAATCCAAGCAATGTACGACGGACTATAAGATTCAGGAGGGTCACACTTTTGTGTGGCTCTTTTTTTATTTCAGTAATTTTTTAAGTATTGACCCTATTAATTTTACAAAGATTGAACATGTTTTTTTTCTTCTACCTTAATATTTGTTACAATGAGATAGATTTTTTATTTATTACAATAAGAAGGTAGAGAATAACATGAAAACGATTCATATTAATGAGCATTTCAAAGAAGACTGGACACGTGTTCTTAATCATATAGCCAATTTATTTTACGAGGATTCCGTTATTCAAATCGATCAGGACGGTTCGGATATGTCGATTGAATTTAACAAGTCTATCGATGAAAATTTTACGATTTCCACATTTGCCAAGTTAAAAGTGGATGGACAGGAATATACGAGCGACTATTCGATTAAGTATGCGACAGAAGGAACGGAAAAAGAGCAAAATATTCGAATTAAACGTGCATTGTCACATGTCATGCTGGATGTACTTGAACAATATTCTGGTATGACTCAGCAGTGGGGAATTTTAACAGGAGTCCGTCCGACAAAGCTTTATCATAAATACCGTAAAGCCGGTATGAATGACGAGCAAATTGCCGCGGTACTAAAAGAGGATTACCGAATTTCGGATCAAAAGATTGCGTTAATGAAAGCGATTGTTGAGCGACAACTGACAGTTATTCCGGATCTGGACGAGCTTGGACAGGAAATTTCAATTTATATTGGGGTTCCGTTTTGTCCGACAATGTGTGCGTATTGCACATTCCCGGCGTATGCGATCCAATCAAACCGTAAAGCAGGGCGCGTAGAAAAATTCATCGATGGTCTTCACATTGAGCTGCGTGAAATGGGCAAATGGCTGACAGAAAAAAATATGCGCATCACTTCGATTTACTGGGGCGGGGGTACACCGACTTCAATCGAGGCACATGAAATGGATGCATTATATAAAACAATGTTCGATGCTTTCCCGAATCCGGAGTCCATTCGTGAAATTACCGTAGAAGCAGGTCGCCCGGATACCATTACACCTGAGAAAATCGAAGTGTTGAAAAAATGGGGCATTGACCGTATTTCGGTTAACCCGCAAAGCTATACGCAAGAAACATTAAAAGCGATTGGCCGTCATCATACTGTTGAAGAAACAGTAGAGAAGTTTTGGCTATCACGCAATTCCGGCATGAATAATATCAATATGGATTTGATAATCGGCTTACCGAATGAAGGTATTGAAGAATTCGAACATTCATTAGCTGAATCTGCAAAAATGCAGCCTGAAAGTTTAACGGTTCACACGCTTAGCTTTAAGCGTGCATCGGAAATGACGCGTAACAAAGATAAGTATAAAGTTGCCGACCGCGATACAGTTGGAAAAATGATGCAGATGGCAACAGAATGGACAGCTGAAAACGGCTATGTTCCATATTACTTATACCGCCAGAAAAATATTTTAGGAAACTTGGAAAACGTCGGCTATTGTAAACCGGAAGAAGAATCGATTTACAATATTGTCATCATGGAAGAAGTGCAAACGATTTTAGGAATCGGCTGCGGGGCTTCTTCAAAGTTTGTGCATCCAACTACCGGCAAAATTACACAGTTCCACAACCCGAAAGATCCAGCAGCATATATCCTGACATTTGAAGAATCCATCGCCAAGAAAATCGCCATTTTAGATGAGCTGTATTCTTAATTGATGACCTTCAATATTTGATTGAAAAAGCTTAGAAAAAAAACGGATATTTTTACGCACAGCAAAAAAGAGCCATTTTTCTCATAGAGGAAAATGGCTCTTTTGGTTAAGTCGCTGCTTTTTTCTGCGAAGGGGAGATTTTTATAATGAGATCAACTTGTGTAAACTAGTAAGAGAGTAAAAGAAAAGGATTTGTTGCAATGAAAAAATTAATAGGACTGCTAATGTTCACGTTACTAATCGTAGCAGGATGTACAGAACCAGTCGAAGAAACTTACGAAGCCCCGCTAAAAGAAATGACCGTCCACTTTATTGACGTAGGGCAGGGGGATTCCATTTTCATCGAAGCACCAAACGGAAAAACGATGCTTATTGACGGGGGCGTAAAAGGTGCCGGTAAAGAAGTTGTGGCCTATTTAAAGGCACAGGGAGTCAACCGGTTGGACTATGTAGTCGCTACACATCCGGATGCTGATCATATCGGCGGACTGATTTCCGTGCTGAATTCAATCTCCATTAAGGAATTTATTGATTCAGGAAAAGTACATACGTCACAAACATATGAAGAAATGCTAAGCCTCATTCAAGCCAAAAATATTAAGTTTACGATTCCTAAAGCAGGGGATGAATTTCAGCTGGAGGACAATCTTATAATAGAAGTTCTTGCTGCAGATGAAACGGCTTCTGATAATAATGATGCTTCCATCGTACTGCGCGCGGAATACCAAAATATTTCGTTCTTATTAATGGGAGATGCAGACCACGGTGTAGAGCAGGAGCTTTTACAAAAGGGAACCGATGTACAGGCAACCATTTTAAAAGCAGGTCATCACGGGTCAAATACGAGCAGTTCGCCAAAGTTTGTAGAAGCGGTAAGTCCACTCGCTACTATATTAAGCTATGGACAGGACAATAAATACGGTCATCCGCATGCAGAAGTCATCGATATATTAAAAAATGTGAACAGTGAAATATATAGTACTGCTGAAGCCGGAACGATTGTGATTACAACAGATGGGGTAACCTATGATATAGATGCACAGCAGTGGACAGGTATTGGAGCAACAAGTTCGATACCGGCACCAGCTTCTACAAAGAGCGGCAAAGTCGAACTGATCAGCAAAGATTTGTATGAAGAAATTGTTGTCATCCAGAATAGTAGTAATCAGTCGGTAAATTTGGAAGGCTGGAAACTAATATCAGTTGAAGGCAATCAAGTATTTGATTTCCCGGATATAAATTTAGCATCAGGGAAAAAGCTTTCGATTACAAGTGGTCCCAATGCAAGAGCAGGTACGGGCACAATCGAATGGTCAAAAAGGCAGATCTGGCTAAACAGCGGTGATGCTGCCCAATTAGTCAATGCGAAAGGGGAAGTTGTAAGTGAACTACAATAAATATACGCTAGACCGATTTGATGGAGATTATGCGATTTTTTTAAAACGCCCGGAAGAAACGGAGCAACTTCTGATCCATCATACTGAAATTCCATCAGAACTTAAAGAAGGCGATATCGTAAATATTATGGATGATGGTTTTGATTATAAGATTGAGTTGCTGAAAGAAGAAACTGAAAATCAAAAAGCGCGTGTCAACAATCTGTTACAGCAATTAAGAAACAAGGAATAACAGGCGTTTACTTCGAAAATGCATCCATACTGGAAAATTTAGAAAAATCAAAAAGTATCAGAAATTGTACGCTTTAGTATGGTAAAATATATGGGTACATATATTAATTTTAGGAGCGTAACAATGGCTATTAAAACAATAATTTTCGATTTAGATGATACTTTATTATTCGATCAACATTCAGTGAAAACGGCATTTGAAAAGACATGTGACTATGCAGCGACTAAAAAAAGCGTCGACGCAAAAGATTTGGAAGAAGCGGTAAGATCGGCAGCGCGAAGTCTTTATGAAAGTTATCCTACATATGACTACACGGTCTTAATCGGCATTAACCCGTTTGAAGGTCTTTGGGGAACATTTGATGATCCGACACCACAATTTCAGCAGATGAAAGAAATTGTCCCTGCGTACCGTACTGAAGCTTGGACAAAAGGGTTGGCGGCTGTCGGGATTGAAGATGCCGCATTAGGCGCAGAACTTGGGGAGCGTTTCGTAGAAGAGCGTAAAAAAGCACCATTTTTCTATGAGGATACATTTGCTGTATTGGATGAATTAAAAGGGAAATACGAGCTTGTGCTATTAACGAATGGTGCACCAAGTTTACAAAATTTAAAGTTGGAGATAACTCCGGAGATTGTCCCGTATTTTGACCATATTGTGATTTCGGGTGATTTCGGTAAAGGGAAACCGGATGCTTCCATTTTCGAGTATGTTATGGAAAAAGCGCAGGTTACGAAAGATGAAGCCATCATGGTCGGCGATAATTTAATGACCGATATTTTAGGCTCTTCGCGTGTCGGTATGCGCAACGTTTGGATTAACCGCGAAAGCAAACCGCATAATCCGGAAATTGTACCAACATATGAAGTAACATCTCTTACAGAATTTTTACAGTTAGTGAAAACATTATAAACTAGTAGACGCACTTTACTTTAAGTAAGTGCGTTTTTGGTTTAAAAGAATGAATTTTCTAAAAATTAATGTTATAATAGTTGTATGAAGGGATGAAAGAGGTTTTTCTATGGTAAATAATAATGGATGTCGCTGTGAAAACTGCGGCCGCACAAACAATTCAGTTCAGATCAATCCGGTAACGGTTGACCATCATACAGCATACCTTTGTTTGGCATGTGAACATGTGCTTCATTTACCTGAAAACAAAAATCGATTTTTCAGCCTTGTACGCAGCAAAAACAGAAAACAGGCCAATCCGGAAATGCAAGGAGCACACCGCATCCTGTCTGCATTTATTGCGGTTGGTGTCTTATTTTTCGTTGCGATTGCAGCATTAGGAGTTGCGCAAAGTACGGACATTGTGACATTGCCACAATTTGAAGCTGAATCTATTTTAATAAATGAGCAATTAACGTTTTTACAATTAAGAGCATTTAATTAAGGACCTGGAGAAACATTCACAGGTCCTTTTATTTATTTTCCCAACAGTTCGGAAACAGTCACAAATTCATAGCCCTGTTTTTGAAGTGTAGCCAACACCTCATCCAATGCATCGGCAGTAGTCTGGTGAATGTCATGCATCAATATGATACTCCCATTTTTTGCATGTTCTTTTACTGCTTGCACCGTTTTCTTCGGATCACGGTGCTTCCAGTCAAGTGTATCTATAGTCCACAGTACGTTCGGGACATTTAATTGGTCAGTAATCGTTTTATCATAGCTTCCATACGGCGGGCGGAAAACGGTTGCCCGTTGACCGATCGTCGATTTTATAAGTGTATCGGTTGCCTGGATTTGCTGCTTTATTTCCTTAGCGGATAATGCTGTCAGTTTTTCATGATTAAATGTATGATTGCCTATCTCATGGCCAGCATTATACACGGCCTTTAAAATTTCAGGATGTTCCTTCACCTCTTGCCCCACAACAAAAAATGTCGCTTTTGCCTCAAACTTCTCCAATATTTTTAAAATTTGTTTTGTCACTTTCGGGTGGGGACCATCATCGAATGTTAAAGCAATTTTCTTATCTTTTGCTGGTTTTGGGTTGGCGGGTTTTTCTTTTACAACAGGGGATGTAACGAGTCCATTCGTCAGTACATAGCCTGATAATTTATCTGTTGTTACAAACGCCCAACCTTTTAAATTCGTCAGCATTTTAACAGGGCTGTTTTTGCGTAACACACCAATTTCCGTACTCGAGGAGCTGGCAATCTCTCTTACAACTAAATCGTTTGAATTTTTGACGATCATTGCTTTCGAAACAGGTTTTACAATTGCCTGCTTATTGACAAAACCGGCAATACGTCCGTATTTTACAAAAACAAAGTCGGCAGTTGCAGATCCGTAAAGCTCTACTATTGTATTTAAATGGAGTTTTCCTTTAATATCGCTCTCTTCGTTATTCGTCACATGTACAAGCGGCTCTTCTTTTGCTTGTACAAGCATATATTGAGGGGGTGCAGACTTTAAATATTCACTTGGAATATAGCCTATCACTGTTTTATATTGAATTTCAGCCCATCCATCGGCTTCTGAAAGTACGATAACGGGTGATGCCTTTGACAGTGTAATCATTTTTTGCTCTAAAGTTTCATCAAATACCCCGGTCTCTAAAGTTGTAATTTTAATAGTGGCTGATGGGGCAGCTGCATGGACATGCTCGTTATTAACTACGGAAACACCAACGATACAGAAAACAGTTAATAAGAAATAAAGTATTTTTTTCAACTAAACTCTCCTTTTAGTAAAAAGTGAGCGAATAGAGTGAATGGCTGGTGGGAATCGGGTAGAGGTTTTCACTTTCGCCAAGTAGTATGTAAGATTTTATCCACTCGAAGTTTCCGATGGTAACAGATAAAATCGTCCTTTCAACTTATGTATGCGAAGGGGAAATATGTTAAAACAAAAAACTACTGATGAACGAAATTTTCATTCATCAGTAGTTGGAAGAATTAAAGGGTAATGGCTTTTACTTCATCAATATTTTCAAGTTGTGCTACATAAATTAAATCTTCTGTTGTTACTTCATTATCAACGACAAGCATCATGACTGCAGAGCCGCCGATTTGATCGCGACCAACCTGCATTGTTGCGATATTGATGTCTTTTTCTGCAAGCTTAGTCGCAACACGGCCGATTGAACCTGGTTTATCCTGGTTTTTAATGTAAAGCAGGTTGCCGTTAGGAATAACATCTACTACGAAACCTTCCACTTTAACGATGCGGGCACCAAGACCATTTAATAATGTACCGGCTACCGTATGTTTTTCAGTTTCCGTCACGATTTCAACCGTAATTAAATTTGTGAAGCCTTTAGCCGTTGTTGTTTTGTGTTCGTTAATTTGAATGCCGATACGCTCTGCCAGGTAACGTGCGTTCACATCATTTACGTGAGAGCCGTGGTTTGTTGATAGCAGACCTTTAATAGCATTTGCTGTTAATGGACGTACATCAAAGTTAGCAACTTCACCAGCATAAGAAATGTTCAATTGTTTGATGCTTTCTTCTGTAACCTGGATTAAAAACTTACCAAGCTTTTCGGCTAATGCGAAGAACGGTTCTACTTCCGCAAGCTTTTCTTTCGGAATAGATGGCATGTTAACCGGATTTGTTACAGTACCTGTTTTAAAGAATTTAATAATATCGTTTGATACATCGACTGCAACTGACTCCTGTGCTTCCACAGTAGATGCACCTAAGTGAGGTGTTGCAATCACTTGCGGCAATGTTAACAGTTTATGGTCTGTTGCAGGTTCTTGTACGAATACATCCAGAGCAGCACCTGCTACTTTACCTTCAACAATCGCATCGTATAAATCATCCTCGTTAATGATCCCGCCGCGTGCACAGTTGATAATGCGGACACCGTCTTTCATAATCGCAAAACGTTCTTTGTTGATAAGGTTGCGAGTTTCAGGTAAAAGTGGTGTATGAACCGTTACAAAGTCTGCTGCTGCACATACTTCGTCAACAGTACCTTTTGTAATACCCAACTCTTTTGCGCGATCTTCAGTTAAAAATGGGTCGTAGGCGATTACGTCCATACGTTGACCTTTTGCACGGTAAGCTACTTCAGCACCGATACGGCCCATTCCGATTACACCTAGAGTTTTGTTTTTGAGTTCAACCCCAACATAAGATTTACGATCCCATTTGCCGTTCTTTAATGTATTGAATGCTTGTGGAATATAACGGGCAAGAGATGTCATCATTGCGATGGTATGCTCAGCTGCAGAGTTTGTGTTCCCGTCCGGAGCGTTTACGACAATAATTCCATACTCTGTTGCGGCATTTAAATCGATGTTGTCAACACCTACACCGGCACGTCCGATTAACTTCAAGTTTTTCGCTGCTTCAATTACTTCGCGTGTAACCGTTGTTTGAGAGCGAACAAGTAATACATCTACATCGGCAATTCGAGCTATTAATTGTTCTGGTGTTAACCCTGTATCAACAATGATATTTAAGTTTAATTCTGTTTCCTGACGTAGCGGGAAAATCCCATCATCACTTAATGGATCTGCAATAAATACGTTGATTGTTTTTGTTTTCTTTTCGATTAATTGTGTTGCTGTCATCATAATCTCTCCTCAAAATTCACTATTATTTTTAATTAACCAACAAAAAAAGCCTTCCGTCCCTTACGAATTACGTAAGGGGCGAAAGGCATTCATTAAACAAATCGCGGTACCACCCTTATTCGTTGCCGACTATTTGAAAATAATAGTCATACAACCTTATCAATATGCGTAACGTGCATGGGACGGAATAACTTACTTTGGATGTTCGGCTATTCTATTCAAGAGTGGAACTAATTTAGCGTATACACTGGTTTACACCGACCACCAGCTCTCTTTGCTATACAAAACTAAATCGTATGTCTCTATCACAATAGTTTGTCGTTTTTAAATTTGATAACATCATAAACCCGATTGTTCACCTTTGTCAACGGAATTTTCAAAATTAATAAATAATTAATGATTTAAATAGTAAATATTCGGTTATTTCACGAACGATATTTAGGGATACTAAATTAAATATTCGTGTTTTTAGAAATGTATGAAAGCGCTAACGATATTGATTTATAGGGATTTGTTTGAATTTACTGAAAAATTGTGATTCAGAGTATTTATCGGAAAAATAACGATTTTACTATTTCACAAAAATTTTATTTTTATTTAAATTTTAATGCTTGAAAGAAAAATAATTAAAGAAGGGGAAATAAAAAATACCACGAAATTGTATAACAGATGCACTGACAAAGGGGGAGTAGAAAATGCATTATGATGCAATCGTAATTGGAGCGGGTTTAGCAGGATTAACTGCGGTTTGTCAGCTTATAGATGCGCAAAAAAAGGTATTACTTGTTGATCAGGAACCCGAAAATTCAATCGGGGGTCAGGCATTTTGGTCATTCGGAGGACTGTTTTTAGTAGATACACCTGAACAGAGAAGGTTAGGTATAAAAGACAGTAAGGAGCTTGCTTGGCAGGATTGGCGCGGCTCTGCAGGATTTGACCGATTAGAGGATGAGGATTACTGGGCATATGAATGGGCAAAGGCCTATGTGGATTTTGCTGCGGGAGAAAAATATGAGTGGCTGAAATCACAGGGCATTCAATTTTTCCCGGTTGTCGGCTGGGCAGAGCGTGGGGGTGCTTTAGCAGGCGGACACGGGAATTCAGTTCCGCGCTTCCATATCGTTTGGGGAACTGGTCCTGCGATTGTAGAAGCTTTTTCAAGTAAAGTACTGCAAGCTGTGGAAAGTGGTTTGATCGATTATTTGCCGCGCCATCAAGTAACGGATTTAATGACTGAAGATGGCGCTGTTACGGGCATTCAAGGGAATATTTTAGAAAATAGTATTATTCGCCGCGGTGAAGAAAGTTCAAGAGAAGTTATCGGAACATTTGAGTATACGGCAGATGCAGTCGTCGTAGCGAGCGGTGGCATCGGGGCAAATATAGAGCTTATTAAAGAAAATTGGCCGTCACGACTTGGATTGCCGCCGGAAAATATGGTATCCGGCGTTCCTGCATTTGTTGATGGAAAAATGCTCGAAATTACGGAGCGTGCTGGTGGGCGAATCGTCAATCGAGACCGGATGTGGCATTATATGGAAGGCTTGAAAAACTGGGATCCAATTTGGAAAAACCACGGAATTCGTATACTGCCAGGACCGTCCTCGATGTGGTTTGATGCAACAGGAAACCGTTTCAAAGCACCGAACTTTCCCGGTTTTGATACACTCAGCACACTTGAAGCCATTCAAAAAACAGGCTATGACTACTCCTGGTTCATATTGACAGAAAAAATAATCGAAAAGGAATTTGCATTATCCGGTTCTGAGCAAAATATGGATTTAACAAATAAAAGTATAATGGACGTGCTGAAGCGGGTTTTACCAGGGCCGCCCAAAGCCGTTCAGGCATTTAAAGAAAACGGGGAAGACTTTGTCATTGCGGATAGTTTAAAAGATTTAGTCGATGGGATGAACAAACTTGCAGGCAATGACTTGCTTGATTTTATGAATATAAAAGAGCAGATTTTAGCACGTGACCGTGAAATTGAAAATATCTTTTCAAAGGATGCGCAAATCAATGCATTGCACGGAGCAAGAAACTATATCGGGGATAAATTAATTCGTGCAGCGAAACCCCATAAAATTTTGGATCCGAAAGCCGGACCGCTGATTGCGGTACGTTTAAATATACTTACAAGAAAGACATTAGGGGGATTACAAACCAATTTAAACGGGCAAGTACTAAATGACGAGGGAAATCCTGTTCAAGGACTCTTTGCGGCAGGGGAAGTCAGCGGCTTTGGCGGCGGTGGTGTACATGGCTACCGTTCATTGGAAGGCACATTTTTAGGCGGGTGCCTATTTACGGGCTTGCAGGTCGGTAAATATTTAGCCACTTTTAAGCCTTTACCAAGCAAGGCCAAAGCATTGGAAGTGTGAAAATAAAGGAGATATGAAATCATTTGTCGAAATGAATGATTATTCATAAATAAGGGGTGCATACAATTGAATTTTGAAACTATTAATCTGGAAATCGCGGAGCGAAAAGCAACATTAACATTAAATCGCCCGACTGCTATGAATGCAATGGATTTTACAATGATGCGCGAATTGGCGGATTGCTTTGAAGCGCTACATAATGAAAAGGATGTTCAAATTCTTATCATTAGAGGGGAAGGGAGAGTCTTCTCTGCTGGCGGCGATGTAAAAATGATGGTTTCATCAGATGATTTTTCTGATTTTGGAACGATTATGGATGATATTTCACGTTTAGTGAAGGCGTATTATACACTTCCGATGATTACGATTGCACAAATTCATGGCGCTGCGGCTGGCTTAGGATTTAGCCTGGCGTTAGGAAGCGATATCATTGTTGCAGAGCAATCCAGTAAATTAGCGATGAACTTTATCGGCATCGGTTTAGTTCCTGACGGTGCAGGACACTTCTTTATGAAGGAACGTCTAGGAACACCAAAAGCGAAGCAAATGATATGGGAAGGAAAAGTGCTAAGCGGAGATGAAGCGCTAGCATTAGGACTCATTGATTATAATGTAGAAGATGGTCAGGCATTAGTAACCGTTGACCAGCTTGTCGGCAAGCTGTTGGCATCACCGATCTTGGCGAAGATTGAAACAAAGCTGATCTTGCATAACGCGAACTTGCCTGTATTAGAGCAAATATTGGAAGGCGAATCGGCCGGACAGGTGAAAATGCGTCAAACGCAGGATCATTTAGAAGGGATTCAGGCTTTCGTCGGAAAGAGAATGCCGCAATTTGAAGGGAAGTAAATAATATCGGGGGATGCTGGTGAAACAATGCCGGCTCCTCTTTTTTATTAGGTAATAAAATATTACTGTACATCATTACCGAATGCTTATATGATAGTGAAAGACTAAAAATGGAGGTAACTTCATGGACCAAATTTGGCTATCAGACAACCGGCGACAAATTGTACACAATGTGTATTGTCCCAATGTAAATGATGCGATTGCAATTTGCGAAATTGAATTAAAACAGCTGGATCAAGAACTAAGTAATTACTTGGAAGTCCCGTTCGAGCAATATCATGAAATACATGCACATTTTAATAATAGCGATATTATTAAGCAAGGTGCATTCACATATGAGCAAGTTCGTCACATATTAGATGCTGGAAATATCCATAATCTAGTGATTGATGAAAGAGGCTGTATCGATTTTAAGAAAGAAACAATCGGAATGAGTACCGCGATTTCTTTCGCGCAAAGTAAGTGGAATGGTGCAGATCGGGCTACCGCGGTTGAAAATGCTGTGCTGACAGGTTTAACAGTGATAGGGGAACCATTTGCCGAAGAAATAATCGAAAAGCAAATCGATAACCTGAATATTGTGGACCATATTGAACTGGATGATGGCATTGCAAGTGCTGTTAAAAAAAACGGTGCAAAAGCAGTTGTGAAGAGGATGGCTAGTACGGCTACAAAAAAGGCGATGTACAGTTCTGTTATTGCTAAAAAAGCGATCACATTACTCAATGCAAATGTTGTAACAGGAGCAATCGTAACAGGTGTCTTGTCGAGCGTCGATATTGTTCGCACGATTAAAAAACAGATGTCTCCTGCACAACTATTTAAAAACATTTCCAAAACAGCAGCAAGTGTTGCAGGGAGTATCGCGGGGTTAATCATCGGCGGGGGAGTCGGTCTCTCCATACCGAATGTCAGTACAGCGGTCATCAGTTTAATCGGGGGGATCATCGGTCTTATTATAGGGAGTATATTGACGACGACGCTTGTCAAAAAAGTGCTGGATCTATTTATAAAAGATGACTCGGTGAAAATGCTGGAAATTTTTAATGAAGAGCTTGTCCGTTTAGTAGAGCAGTATTTATTAAATGAAAAAGAGCTTGAACTCGTGTTAAGCGATTTTAATGAAATGTATAATATGCCGGAAGAGTTCCGGAATATGTATGCAGCAGAAGATCGTGTTGCGTATGCAAGGGATATGATTGAAAAAGAATTGAATCGTATTGTCAGGCTGCGCATGTATTTACAAGTCCCGACAAATGAAGAGTTCTATGGAGCAATTAAACGTTTAGCAAAATAAAGAAGGTGCCCTAAAATTTCAGGGCACCTTCTTGTTTATCCCGCAGGCGCGGAAGTTAACTACCGGTAAAAGCCGGATTGAAGTTTCACTATGTACGTTTAATCTAAACGTGGAATAAAATTAATTTACCCGACGAGTTTACTAATCGATGAGTTTTCTCGGCAATACCTTTTTCTTCGATTTGCTTTTGTCCTTCGATTTTTGCAGCATCATCGTTTGCGAAATTCCACACTTCATCAAATAATGTTTCCCCAGTTTTTTCAAATGCAGTAAAACGATAATTCTCCATTTAAACCACCCTTTATAAGCAAGATAATATAATTATACTAGAAATTTTTCGAAAATTCACGAATCAGCCATCATTATTCGAGAAATATTTGCATTTTATGAACTGTTCATGAACAATTTTATCCACAAATATTTACCCGGATTCTAAAATGGGTAAACACATTTTGTGAAGAAAATTCTCTTTCTTGAACCGACAAGCTATTGATTGTCTTTTAATCGATAAATCACGCATATACATGTTACAATAAATTGTAATAGAGTTATAAAGGGGCGATTGCTTGTGAATGGAATTACAAAACTCCAACCTGGTGAACAAGTGGACCAATATTTATTGATCAAAGAAGCAAAAAAAGGCGTGACGACTGTCGGTAAGCCTTTTATGTCACTAATTTTGCAGGATCGTAGCGGCGATATTGAAGCGAAGCTATGGGATACAAACGAAGAACATGAAAATTTATACCGTGCACAGGTAATTGTAAAAGTTGGGGGAGAGATTCACGACTATCGTGGAAAAAACCAACTGCGTGTGAAACAAATCCGACCTGCACGTGATGAGGAAGGCGTTCAAATCAGCGATCTTTTGCCGACATCTGCGGTGCCAAAAGAACAGTTATTTGAAGAGCTTACACAGTACTTCTTCCAAATTCAAAATCCGAATATCTCGCGTATTACACGTAATCTTACAAAAAAATACCAAGATCAAATACTGATCTATCCTGCCGCAACTAAAAATCATCATGACTATGCATCTGGTTTACTTGACCATGTTGTATCGATGCTGAAATTAAGTGAGGCGATTTGTGATCTATATCCGACGCTGAACCGTGATTTATTATATGCGGGGGTTATTTTGCATGATATCGGTAAGGTCATTGAGCTGAGCGGTCCAGTAGGTACAATGTATACGGTGGAAGGTAACTTGCTTGGTCATATTTCAATTATGGTCAATGAAATTGGTCAAGCTGCCAATGAACTGAAAATCGAAGGCGAAGAAGTGATGCTGCTTCAACATCTAGTGTTGTCACATCACGGAAAAGAAGAGTGGGGCAGCCCGAAAAAGCCGATGATTCAGGAAGCGGAAATTTTACACTATATTGATAATATTGACGCGAAGATGAATATGCTGACACGTGCACTTGATAAAACGAAGCCTGGCGAGTTTACAGAGCGTCTATTCCCATTAGACAACCGCTCATTCTACAAGCCGATGATTTAAGGTATTAAGAAATTTCTAAATTCAATAAGAAAAGCAGTTCAAATTTTGTAATTTAAAATTTGAACTGCTTATTTTTTGTCAGCTACTTAGCCGCCTTCACTCCGTTCAACTAAATACCCTGATATCATAAATTATCTATATTTCGTATTTTCTTTATTGGTTATCCTGCTGGAATTTCACCATGAAATCAGCAAGGGCTTTGCATGTTTCAACTGGGACCGCGTTGTAAGCAGACGCGCGGCAGCCTCCTACAGAACGGTGACCATTTAAACCGACAAATCCGGCTGTTTTTGCTTCAGCAAGGAATTTTTTCTCCAGCTCTTCATCAGCTACACGGAATGTAATGTTCATCAATGAACGAGAATCTTCAGTGGCATGCCCGAAGTAGAAGCCGTTCGAATTGTCGATGACATCATAAATATACTTCGCCTTTTCTTCATTGCGCTGTTCGATCGCTTCTAAGCCACCTTCAGCTTTCACCCATTTCAATACTTCGCCCAGCATATAAATACCGAAAGTAGGAGGTGTATTGTACAACGAGTTATTTTTAGAATGTGTAGAGTACTTCAGCATTGTCGGGATAGTTGAATTCGCTTTTTCAAGGAAATCTTTACGGATGATGACAACCGTTACACCTGAAGGGCCTAAATTCTTCTGTGCGCCCGCATAAATCATGGCAAATTTCGATACATCAATTTTCTTCGATAAAATATCTGAAGACATGTCCGCGATTAGAGGGACGTCACCAGTAGTCGGGAACGTTTTCCACTGAGTACCGAAAATTGTATTGTTTGATGTTAAGTGAAGATATGCTGAATCTTCATCGATTTGGATATCTGAAAGAGCCGGGATATTTTTGTAGTTATTGCTTTTTGAGCTAGCTGCTTCCACAGGTGTTCCGAATAACTTCGCTTCGGCAAAGGCTTTTTCTGACCAAGCACCTGTTTGGATATAGCTTGCCTTTTGTCCTTCATTTAAGAAGTTCATTGGAATCATTGAAAATTGAAGGCTTGCTCCGCCTTGTAAAAACAGTACTTCATAGTTTTCAGGGATTTCATATAACTGGCGTAAATTTGCAATCGCTTCATTATGGACTTCTTCAAATGCCGCGCTTCGGTGGCTTAATTCCATTACCGACATACCAGTACCTTTAAAATCCACTAGCTCCGCCTGTGCTTTTTGTAAAACCTCTAATGGTAATGCCGATGGACCAGCATTAAAGTTAAACGCGCGTTTTGTTGTTACTGTCAATGCAATCACTCCTGAATTATTTATTAGAATATATAAGTTGATAATATACTCTTTCCGAACAAATATGTGAAAATTCTTGAAATTATTTTTTTTATAAACATAAATGAGAAGAACTTATAGAAAATTTATAGATTTTTGTCACAAAGGAAAAGGGAATGTTCGTGTTTTGGGCATAGTTACTTTTATAGCCTTGTTTATAAACAGGAACTATGCGAGTATAGAGGGGATGAAATACAGGAGGTATGTAAAATATGGAACAATTACCCAAGTGTCCAGAATGCGGATCAGAGTATACGTATGAAGATGGACAAAATTATGTGTGCCCGGAATGTGCGCATGAATGGTCTCAATCAGCTGAAACAGTGCAAGAAGAAGGATTAGTCGTTCGTGATGCAAATGGCAACCTGTTAGCTGATGGCGATACTGTAACAGTTGTAAAAGATTTAAAGGTAAAGGGAAGCTCCTCTACATTAAAAATCGGTACACGTGTAAAAAATATTCGACTAGTGGAAGGCGACCACAATATCGATTGTAAAATTGATGGTTTTGGTGCAATGAAGCTGAAATCGGAATTTGTGAAGAAAAACTAAAAAAATGCGAGACCCGATTATGGGCCTCGCACTTTATATTTCAACGATTATTCAGCTTTGAAGCCTGAAAAAGCGTCTTTTAAATCTTTGTCTTTTACTTTTACGTCAGCTTCGTTAATTAACTCTGCCATTTTTGTGTTCCAATCCGCTTTTGTAGCAGCGATTGATTCACGGATTTCTTCTTTTTTGTCTTCAAGTTTCCCGTAATCTTTAACATCACGTTTTTCAGTTACTTGAATGATGTGGAAGCCATGTTCAGATTGTACAGGCTCACTGATTTCGTCTACTTCCAATGCATATGCAGCATCGTTGAATTCAGGCACCATTGTACCTACTGTAAACCAGCCTAAATCTCCGCCTTGTGCGCCAGAACCTGGATCAGTTGAGAATTCTTTCGCTAATTCAGCAAAATCTTCCCCAGCATCTAATTTAGCTTTAATTTCTTTTGCAGTCTCTTCATCTTCCACTAAAATGTGGCGAGCGTTTAATTCTTGAGATGCTTGGTTGTAGTACTTTTCGATTTCCTCGTCAGTTACTTCAACATCTTTTAAAGCTTTCTCTTGTAACAGTGTGAAACGAATATTTGTTTTTAACGTTTCTTCCGTTAAATTGCTTTGTGCTAAAATCGACTCGTAGCTATCGCCATACTGCTCTTTAACACCCTTCAATTCTTCTTCGATTTCCTCATCTGTTACTTTATATTTATCGTTTAAAATCTGCTCAACTACTACTTGCTGTAATAATTGATCACCAGCGATGTCCTTCATTGAATTATAAAATTCTTCTTGAGTGATATCGCCTACGCTTGTTGATACAACAACTTCATCTCCAGGATTACTGCATGCAGCTAAACCGATTGAAGCAGCAACTGTTAATGCAAAAATGGTCTTTTTCATTTGAATACGCTCCTAACTTAACTTTAATGCAATTGTAACTATAACATAAACGATTTAAAAACAAAATGGTTGCATGTGAAGAGCGCCTAAGTTTTGTAACAACAGGCGCATACGATATTGAGAGAAAGAGAGAAGGGAGGTGTCAATATGGGTGGCGGAGGTTACAACGGCGGCGGCTACGGCTCTGGCTTTGCTCTTTTAGTTGTATTGTTTATCTTGTTGATTATTGTAGGTGCAGCTTTCATCTACTAAGAAAGAAAGGTGTGTTAAAAGTCTTTACGACTTTTAACACACCTTTTCCAATTATTAAAGTATGGACCAAAAAATTTATTACATAAAAAAATTTTTAAACGGCTAGCAGTACTTCAACATACATGCTTACAAGTAAAATCGTAATCAGTACATTAATCGTACGGAAAATTTTTGGCTGTTTTTCTTCTGGAATTTCACGTCGACTGCATAATGCGGCAGTCATTCGATTTATTTGGAATAAGTATATTACTGAGAATAAGATCACAACAAGTAGTAACAAATTTATTCCTCCCCTCTAAAGCATCAATAAAAAACCTAAATATCAAGCGGAACTAAAATTTCATAACCTCTTGGCGTTTCTTCAATTATAGCATTGTTTGGTGCATACATTAAATTTTTCACATATAAAAAATCCATGAGACAAATACAGCAGTGAAATGCGAGTAAACCACTAAAATAATGCGCATATTCCGGGAAGTTAATGCCCCCGGCGATTATTGCTGCATTAATCACGATAAAAGGTGTAACGAGTGCAAAAAGGTACGACTTTTTCGGAATACCATGCTGCAGACGCATCCGGACAACCGGTAAAAGGTGTTGAATCTTAAAGCGAATAACGAGTGATTTTCTATGTTGAAACAGAGCGAAATAATGTAATAATTTATGCATAGGATAAATAAATGGTAATACTAATAAAACTAACCATAAATGGCGATCGATATGCTTACCGTTAAAATTAAAACTGAATGCAATGTATGAAAAGCAGAATACAAGGATGAAAAGGGTGATTGCCAATAATACAAGTCTTCCCGTACCGTATTCACGCTCAATATTGATTGTTTTCCAACAATGCATGTGAGCCCCCCTAAAATATTATGGAAAAGGACGTATTATGCTTTTCCATTAACGAAACATTATTAAACATAAAACTAACTATAATAAATAAAAAAAGAAATGTCATCAATTTAAATTGTCGACATTTCTTACTAGAAATTTTATGAAGTTGTAGTGATGGACGGTTTACCTTTGTCGTCAATCGTTTCTTTAAAGTTGAAGAAAGAACGTTCGAATATTTCGATGAAGTCATCCCCGTAAATATTACGGATAACAGCCATTACATCCAAAAACTCTGGGAAACGCCCGTAAAGTTCTTTTAATGGTAATGCACCAATTAAAATCGTATGTTCTGTATCGTGATAATGATCATACATACGTAGGATGAGTTCTGCACCTTTATCAGTCAACTCAACATATGTATTACGTTTGTCTTCATCACGTTTTGAGAAAGTAAGTAATCCACGTTCTTCTAATTTTTTTGAAAAGTTGAAAGCGGTAGATACATGCATGACACCAAATTTAGCTACATCTGAAATGGATGCACCTTTCAAATGATATGAAATCCATAAAATATGATGTTCATTAATATTTAAATCAAAAGGTTTAATCCATGTTTGCCAATCTTTTTCGATAGCTTTCCATAGTGCTTTCGAAAGTTGTGCGACTCTTTGGCTAAATAACATAGCCTCTCGTTGTGAGTATAAATCTTCTGTCAAAGCAATCACCTTCTTCTTTCATTTACGTTTTAAAAATATTATAGCAATAAAAGAAAAGACTTTAAAGTTAGAAAAATGGAATAATTCAACATTGGTTGATTTATGCTATAAAAAAGTAAATTTGGGATTAATTTGACTGATTTTAAACTTTATTTTGGTTCGAAAGTTATAGTGGTGAATGACTGTTCATTACCCGTTATTTCTATTTGAAGGAATATTTTTCTCGATTTCACTTATAGAATTCTGTAATTTCTCTATTTCTTGTTTGAGATTTACTGTTTCCGGCTCAATCTGAGTTTTGAAATTTGCGAAATTATCCTTTAATTCATTTACTATACTAGGCATACTATTTTGTACTTCTGCTTTTAATGTTGTAATCGATTGCTTTACATTATTTAATTCATGTTGAACGTCTTGAAGTTTTGATTTGGCGATCTTTGTGTTTTCCAATAAGTTTTGGCGTAAAGCTGTACCTGATTGTGGTGCTGTAAATAAAATAACAGCCGCACCGCTAACAATGCCTGTTGTAATTCCTAGTAAAAATGATTTTGCTTTCATATTGTTAACCTCGCTTTTTTTATTTGTTATCCAAATCTTTTTCCAAATCCATCTTCCGATAAACATTGGAACGACTGGAGATAGGTAATAAAAGAAAAACCAGCATTTTCACTTATGAGAAAGATGCTGGCCATAGTCTCCTTGTAGGAGCAATTATAAGTGGGATTTAATTTCCTCAGAAAGTGTCGACAGCACATCTGGCGGGAATTCCTGTGAACGACCATTCCAGTTGACAACTAGTCCGTCTTTTTCATCATATCGAGGAACAAGATGCAAGTGGTAATGGAAAACAGTTTGACCTGCTTCAGCACCGTTATTATTGATCGTATTCATACCAGCCGGGTTAAAAGCAGCTTTAATGGCATTCGCCACTTTCGGGGCAGCAGCATATAAGTTACGTGCTACATCTTCTGGCATTTCAAACAGATCTTTGCAATGTGTTTTTGGGATTAACAATGTATGGCCTTTTGTTAACGGGGCAATATCCATGAAGGCAAAAGTATGCTCATCCTCATAAACTTTAACACTTGGAATTTCACCGGCAATAATTTTGCAAAATAAGCAATCACTCATCTTTTTTATCGCTCCTTTTCTATTTTTGATTTTCACCATTAGAAGTTCGAAAAAAATGTTATTGTAAATTGAGAGGAATCGAGGGCGGTAAATTCACTTGGAAAACATCCGCCTACAATAAAAATCAATTGTACAACCCCAATTTATGGTGAAGATACTATTATTTTTCTTTATTCTATCATAGATTATTCGGAAAACTACTTTCTTATATGAAGGATTTATTTTTTGTTCTCTGAATTGAGTGTTGCATTCAGTGTTCAATTTTATTCGCTTTTGATAAACTAAATTTTAGAAAAGAGGAGTGACGACTGTGACAATTTTACAACTGCAAAATGTAACAGGTGGTTATACGAGAAAGCCTGTGATTCAAGATTTATCATTTGAAATTAACAAAGGAGAGCTCGTTGGATTAATCGGTCTTAACGGTGCCGGGAAAAGTACGACGATCAAGCATATTATTGGCACGCTCTTACCGCGCTCTGGAGAAATTCGTTTAAACGGTGTGACGTTGAAGGAGAATTTGGACAAGTATCGGTCAAGCTTCTCGTACATTCCGGAAACACCTGTACTGTATGAAGAATTAACATTAAAAGAACATTTACAATTAACGGCAATGGCCTATGGTTTAGATGAAAAAACGCTGGATGCGCGCTCGGAAGTTTTATTGAAGGAATTCCGTATGGAAAAGCGATTAAATTGGTTCCCGTCGCACTTTTCAAAAGGAATGCGCCAGAAGGTAATGATTATGTGCGCATTTTTAGTCGATCCAAGTCTGTATATTATCGATGAGCCGTTTGTCGGGTTAGATCCGCTCGGCATTCAGTCATTGCTAGACCAAATGGATGATAAAAAACGTGCAGGGGCATCGATTTTAATGTCTACACATATTTTATCGACTGCTGAAAAACATTGTGACCGTATCATTCTTCTTCATGAAGGACGCGTACGTGCACAAGGGACAATGAATGATTTGCGCAAAGCGTTCAATATGCCGACTGCGACACTCGATGATTTGTATATTGCGATGACAAAGGAGCAAGACAATGAACAGCATGCATAGTGTATGGGCTAAGCGCTTCGAGCATTACATCGGCGAAGTGATGAAGTATATGCGCTTCGTCTTTACAGGGCATATTGCGATTGTCCTTGTCTTTATCGCAGGGGCGGGGGGATATCAGTACAGCGAATGGCTGAAGGTCGTGCAGCCGGATTTCCCGGCAGAGTGGCTCATTGCCGTTATCGCAGGGGGCTTAGTCGCATTCAGTAGACCTGTCACTTTATTGAAAGAACCGGATCAGGTGTACTTATTGCCGCTTGAGAGCCAAATGCCGAACTATTTCAAAAAGGCGCTGAACTGGACATTTTGGTCACAGGTGCTAGTGCCGGTCGTTCTTTATATAATAGCGATTCCGTTGTTGAAAGAGGTTACGCCACTTAGCGTAGGAGAAATTTGGCTGACTGCCGCGTTTATCGCAGTATTAAAATATATTAATGTTCGCGCCGAATTCAACTACCGCTATGCGAACCGTGGCAATGCCATCGGATTCGACCGATTTGTACGGGCGGTCGTATCGATTATCGGGATCCAAATGACTTTGACAGACGGCTTTTTAGGCATCGTATTTCTAATTATGATGGCTTATTATGCATTTACATTGAAGAAGAAAGTTCAGGATAACCCGGTGCCTTACGAGCATTTTATTAAACTTGAGCAAAACCGGATGATGCGTTTTTACCGTTTTGCCAACTACTTTACAGATGTCCCGCATTTAAAGGGCTCTGTCAAACGTCGTGCATGGCTCGATATAGCGTATAAAGCAATCAGCTATAAAAAGGAAAATACACAGGCGTATTTGATTTACCGTACGTTTATCCGTACAGATGACCATTTTTACTTATGGGTACGGTTAACAGCGATTTCAGCTGTTATTGCGATGTTTATTACGATTCCGTTTGTTACTTGGATCGTTGCAGGTGCATTGGCATTTGCGACAACACTTCAGCTTAAGTATGCGCTCATGTCAGCAGGGGATTTCCGAATGGACATGCTTTACCCGATTCCGCGCGATACGAGAAAACAGGCTGTCGCAAAACTGCTTCGTCAACTAAGCATTGTACAGGCTTTTATCGTGACACTATGTGCAGTGATGCAGCCGCAGTTTTACATCATCCCGGTTGTCATTATCGCAGTGAGCGAACTGACGATGAGAATGTCAAAATAATAAATGGAATTGTAACAATAAATAGAGGTTGGCATAGAAGTAGATATATGTTGGAAAAGAAGGAAACTTTATTAGAAACGGATATTAAAATTGATTGGAATGGAGGGGCGACTCCTGGGGGATAAGCGTGACGCCTGAGACTAATGAACAAAAGCTAAGTGCGCCACGTCCTGTGGCAACGCTTTTGTGACCAACATCGTGTTGGCCCCATGCCACGCCTCCGGAAAGCGTCCCCGGAATGGAAATCAATTTTAGAGCTCATCAAAAAAGCTACTTTTCTCTCAGAGAAAAGTAGCTTTTTTGGTTATAATACACTTTCATTATATTTATAACAGGAAGCCGCCGATTAGTAAGCCGACGACGATTACTATAATAGAAGGAACTTTAAATTTTTCCAATGCAAGATAGCTGCCGACGATCATTAAAATCGTTGGAATCAGTTTATTTGATTCATAGGAAGACTTTGCGAAATCGAATGTTAATGTAATTAATAATACGGCAATTGCAGGTAGTACAAAGCTTGATAATCGGATTACTTTAGGTGAATCTCTATATTTATGTAGAAGATTTAAAAGTGTAATCATCAAAATCAGGGTAGGGGCAACTGTCGCGAATAACGCGATAAAACTCCCTAAAATTCCACCGACTTCAAAGCCGATATAGCCCGCCATCTTCGTTGCAATAGGGCCTGGCAGTGAATTGGCCAAAGCTAGAAACTCACTGAATTCACTTTGCGTCATCCACGCATACCTGTCTACTACTTCATGTTCGATTAACGGGATGGAAGCAGGTCCGCCACCGTATGCTAAAAGGTTCGGTATTAAAAATGCAATGAAAATCTCCCAAAATATCATTGTTCTTTTCCTCCTTTAGCCGGCAGTGCAAGCGCCAATATTAAGAGGGAAGCAATGATGATCCCAGGGTGAAGATCAAATACAACAATCGTTATAAAACTATATAAGAAAATAATTGCACTGATTTTCAAACCTAAAGACTTATGCGATTTTTTTAGGAAATCGAATGCATAGAGCCCCATCATCACTGTCACAATGGGGATAACCCCTTTAGACATGTTATTGATGAAATCGGAGTTGCTAAATTGCTTCAATGAATTTAATAATATGATGATTAATAGTACGGTAGGTATGACCGAGGCAAACAGGGCATTGATTAACCCGAGCATTCCGCCTATACGGTAGCCTATATAGCCTGCCATTTTTGTCGCAATCGGTCCAGGCAATGTATTACCAATTGATAAAACATCCGAAAAATCATCGTCTGTCATAAGTTTATACTTTTCCACCACTTCTTTATGTAGTAATGGAATGATTGTCGGACCTCCGCCGAAGCCAAGAATTCCGGACACAAAAAAAGCTTTAAACAACTGAATTTGAATTTTCACATCATAACCGCCTTTTAATTAGTTGGAAGCAAAATAGTTCGGAAAACGAAAGAATTTCTAAATATGTATTATTTTATATAAAAATGCTACGAAATACAATCGTAGCATTTTTGATAGAAGCATTATTCTTTTGAAGCTGCACTATATGTCGTAATATAAGAGGATGAGTTAAACATCGACTGTAGCACTTGTGTCGTACCTTCAAAAACAGGGGCAAATGAAGTTTTATACTCATCGCTTGCTTTCCATACTTCGTAGGAAGCAGGTCCGCCCCATTGAATGATAAATAAATAGGTTTCTGCTTTAACCGGGCGCAATAAACGGTAGGCAATGACAGCATCATTGGAATTCAGTGCAGGGATGACGTCGAGAGCTTTTTTCTCGAAAACCGGGCGTTCATCTGACATAATGGGCATATTGAAAAAAGTAAAATAGCCCTTTTGCGTAAACTGCCCATCCTGTGCAATGACTTCAAACTTGCGAGGTACTGCGAAAATTGATTTTTTGTCTGTTTCATGCAACACCACCGAATTGCCATTTCCGTGCAATAAAATTAAAGGGTGCTGTGGGTTTTTTGCGATTAATTTTTCCATATAGTCAGGTGTTCCTGAAGTTACATAAAAATTCATAAGACCGACCTCCTTTACACTATTATTTCCATTTATAAAGATGTTCAAGCCATTTGTCAAAAAGTTCTATAGCAGAAGAGACAATTTTATGACATTTATTGAAGAAATCTATACAATTATTAATGAAAAGTTTATAGTCGATCATGGATATCAATGACGTTTTTGAGGTATAGAATAAAAAAGAATTTATTTTAAGGGGTAGAAATCAAAAATGATGAAATTTAATGACACATTATTACGTGCTGCTCGCGGTGAGCAAGTAGAACATACGCCGGTTTGGTTTATGCGCCAGGCAGGCCGTTCACAGCCAGAATATCGTGAAATAAAAGAAAAATATTCATTAGAAGAGATTACAATGCAGCCGGAGTTATGTGCATATGTGACGCGTTTACCTGTTGAACAATACAATGTAGATGCTGCGATTCTTTATAAAGATATCGTTACCCCTTTACCAGGAATGGGAATTGATGTGAAAATAAAAGCGGGAATCGGTCCGGTTATTTCAAACCCTATCCGTTCAGCTGCTGATGTAGAAAAATTACGTGATTTCAATGCACAAGAGCATACACCTTACGTGCTTGAAACAATTAAAATGTTAACGACAGAACAGTTAAATGTTCCGTTAATCGGTTTTGGCGGTGCTCCGTTTACGCTTGCAAGCTATATGATCGAAGGCGGCCCGAGCAAAAACTACGCTAAAACAAAGTCATTCATGGTTTCACAGCCAAAAGCATGGTTTGCGTTAATGGACAAACTGGCTGATATGATTATTTTGGATATTACAGCACAAGTAGAAGCTGGTGCAAAGGCAATCCAAATTTTCGATTCTTGGGTTGGTGCATTAAATGTAGAAGATTACCGTATTTTCATTAAACCGACGATGACACGCATTTTTGCTGAATTGCGCGCATTGAATGTGCCGTTAATCCAATTCGGTGTAGGTGCATCGCATTTAGTAAAAGAATGGCATGACCTGCCTGTTGATGTCGTAGGTTTGGACTGGCGTTTACCAATCCGTGAAGCAGAAGCGCGCGGCGTAACAAAAGCGGTACAAGGGAACTTGGATCCTACATTATTACTGGCAGACTGGAACGTAATCGAAGCAAGAGCGAAAGATATCGTTGATCAAGGTTTAGCACATACAGGCGGACATATTTTCAACTTAGGCCACGGTGTCTTCCCTGAAGTAGATCCAGCTGTCTTAAAACGACTAACAACATTTGTACATGAATACAGCCGCGAACAAATCGCAAAACGTTCATAATACAACAATAAATTCAAATTTGATTATTCACCGGTTTAGGTGAGAAAACTATATAGATGAAAAGTTTGCTGGAGAGCACCCAAAAACAAACGGGATGAAAACTTTTAAAAAAAAAACTAATAAAAATAGAAACGTGTTTAAAAACATGCAGAGGTGACTTACATGAAAGAAGTACGCGGGTTATTAGTAATGGCTTATGGTACGCCATATAAAGAAGAAGATATCGAACGTTATTACACACATATTCGTCACGGCCGTAAACCGAGCCAGGAACATTTGGACGACTTAACAGAACGCTACCGTGCAATCGGCGGTATTTCTCCGCTTGCGAAAATGACGGAAGCACAGGCTCATGCATTATGTGCACGTTTGAACGAAGTACAGGACGAAGTGGAATATAAAGTATTTATCGGCTTAAAACATATCGAACCATTTGTAGAAGATGCAGTAGAAGCAATGGTGAAAGAAGGAATCACGGAAGCGGTATCGATCGTTTTAGCACCACACTTCTCAACATTCTCGATTAAATCTTACAATGGACGAGCGAAAGAAGCTGCAGAAAAATTAGGCGGTACATTAAATATCACTTCTGTTGAAGCTTGGTATGACGAGCCTAAATTTATTGAATTCTGGAAAAATGCCGTAAATGGCGAGTTGGCAAAAATGACAGAAGAAGAACGCGCAAATGCTTGCTTAATCGTGTCTAACCACTCATTACCGGAAAAAATCAAACTTGCAGGCGACCCGTATGAAGAGCAGTTAATCGAAACAGCACGTTTAATTGAAGAGGCGTCTGATATTGTGAATGTTGAAGTAGGCTGGCAGTCAGCCGGACAAACACCGGAGCCATGGCTAGGACCGGACGTACAGGATTTAACAAAGGAATTATTTGAGCAAAAAGGTTATAAAGCTTTCATCTATACACCAGTAGGATTTGTTACAGAGCATTTAGAAGTGTTATATGATAATGACATTGAGTGTAAAGTTGTTTGTGACGAAATCGGTGCAAGCTACTATCGCCCGACAATGCCAAATACACATCCTTTATTCATTGATGCAATGGTAGATGCTATCAATAAAAAATTAGCGAAATAGTAGAGAGTGATGATGAGGGTGACTTTAAAAAGGAACAAGGTTGTTATCGTTGGCGGTGGCATCACTGGTTTAACGACGGCATACTATTTACAGCAAAAAACGAAGGCGCATAATTTACCGATAGATATCGTGCTGATCGAAGCGTCACTACGTTTAGGTGGTAAAATCCATACTGTAAGACAAAATGGATATATTATCGAACGTGGGCCTGAATCGTTTTTTGATACAGGTAGCAGTGTCCGAAAGTTGGCACGTGATTTAAATATCGAACATGAGATGATTCAAAATAATTATGGTCGAACATTCATCGCAGTTGGCAGCAAGTTACACCAAATTCCGAGCAATATTCTGCTCGGGGGGTCACCTAAAATCTTACCGTTCATGACATCGAATGTTCTATCTTTAATGGGGAAATTCCGCGCAGCAGGGGATTTATTATTACCGAAATTACCGCATGCGGCGGACGAACCGATCAGTGAGTTTTTTAATCGGCGTTTTGGCAGAGAAGTGGTCGAAAATTTAGTTGAGCCGGTATTGGCAGGTACTTTTGCAGGCGATGTCGACCATCTCAGTATGCAATCGATGTTCCCGCAATTTTACCAGTTGGAAAAAGACTACCGCAGTTTACTGCTCGGTATGAAAAAAACAGGTAAAGGTATTTACGCGCTTGTGGATACACCAGGTGAACTACATTATGAATCATTTGAAAATGGGCTGGAATCATTGATTGAAACATTGGAAAATGCTTTAACCGATGTTACGATTTTAAAAGGGTTGAAAGTGAATTTTATCGAAAATAATATGGATGATACTCACCTTATTGAATTGAATGATGGGACGTCTATACAGGCGGACAAAGTCGTTGTAACGACACCATTTAATGTAACGAAAAGAATCTTCCCGGACTCTGTAACGATGCAGCAAGTTCCGGATATGAATTATGCTACAATTGCCACGGTTACGATGGCATTCGAAAAAGGGTCAATGCAAAAATATGAAGATGCGCTGAACTTCTTCGTTTCCCGCAATAGTCATTTTGCTATTACAAGCTGTACGTGGAGTCACCGTAAATGGGATAATGTCTCCCCGGATGGCCATGAACTGTTGAGGGTTTATATTGGCCGTGTAGGAGACGAATCGATTGTGGAGCTGCCCGACAGTGAAATTGAAAAAATCGTATTGCAGGATTTGGAACGGGCGGTAGGTTTGAATGCCTCGCCATTGTTGACAACAGTTGCCCGTTGGAAGGAAGCAATGCCTCAATATACAATTGGTCATGAGTCGCGCATGTCTACTATGAAAGAACAGTTCTATCAAGAGTTTCCGAATGTCTATTTAACAGGAAGCTCCTATGAGGGAATTAGTATTCCGGACTGTGTCTTCCAAGGAAGAACGACTGCAGAGCAATTACTCAACCAGTTGGCCGAAGCTAAATTGGCAATTTAACATCAATGGAATCATTGAATGAAATGCTGTATTAAAAGTGAGTCGCTTTTAATGCAGTGTTTTTATTTTGGATAATTTTACAATGGTTCACAAATTTATCTTAAATTTAGTATGCATCGGTAAGGTTTTTTTAGTACGCTAATAACGATAGGATGAATTACATAATTGTTCATAAGGATGGGAGATTTAACGATGAGAAAATGGCTTTACAGTTTAGTTGCAGTACCTTTTTTACTGGTAGGGTGTGGGGATGAGCCGGAAGTGGAAACGCTTGATACTGCCGAGGTACCGTCAATTATCGATGTACATATTCAAACAGCTGAACAATTGAATACAGGGGAAACGATTCAGCTTGCGGCACGTGTGACTCAGGATGAAGAAGCGGTAAATGATGCGAAAGAAGTGAAGTTTGAAGTATGGGAGTCGGGTCTCCGTGATGAAGGGGAGATGCTGGACGGAGAACTGACAGAAGACGGAATCTATGTCGCTGACTATACGTTTGACCATGATGGCGTATACTATATGTTTGCCCATACGACGGCGCGCGGCATGCATGTCATGCCAAAGCAGGAGCTGATCGTCGGCAACCCGGATATGAGCAAAGTGCTGGAAGATACAAGTTCTGATTCGATGGAACATGATGAAGAAGATGCCGAAGAAAAAGAAGAAGATCATAACCATTAAATATTGCAATATAAGAAGAACGGTGTATAATAGTGACTGAATGACCGAAGTGTTCATTTGGTCACTTTTTTGAGGAGGTGGATTTATGGATCGTCGACATGAAATTTTAATAGCTGCTACAAAGTCTTTCACATTATTTGGCTATAAGGCAACAACGATTGAACAAGTTGCTAAAATTGCAAATGTAGGGAAAGGAACTATTTATACGTTTTTTAAAAATAAAGAAGAGCTGTTTCAGGAAGTTGTATTCCATTTAATCGGTGAAATGAAGCGCGAAACAGATCAGCTAATCGATACAAACGCGAGTTTTATGCAAAATGCCCATACAGCATTGATGAAAATGCTGCAGTTCCGTGAGCGTCATTTACTGTTTGCCAAACTAATAGAAGAGGAAACAGCACTGGGCACTCCTGAAGTACAGCAAATGCTGTTAAAAATCGAGTCGGAAATCATTTCATATGTTTCTTCGCGGATTCGTAACGGCATTGCAAAAGATGAAGTCATCGATTGTAATCCTGAACATGTCGCTTTTTTATTGTTTAAATCGTATTTGGCTTTTATTGTAGACTGGCAGTTGACACATAAAGAACCACTAAACGAACAAGAAATTCTGACATTATTCAGCGAAACCATTTTCCGTGGTTTGGCAAAGAAAAAGTAGTTGTCACTTCCAGGTGAAGTGCTTTCTTTTTACCGTAAAATGACCGAATGACGATATTGGTCATATAGTTTTTGAAGGAGGAAATTAATGTGATAAAAGCAGAATGGCTGAAGATTTTTAAAACGAAGAAAATGCTTATTTCAGTTATTGCCGTTCTATTTGTTCCTGTTATGTACAGCGGGATGTTCTTATGGGCATTTTGGGATCCATATGCCAATTTAAAGGACTTACCGGTTGCCGTTGTCAATGAAGACACCGGAGCTGTAATGGATGAGGAAACAATGGAGCTCGGCCAAACATTGGTCGATAAGCTGATAGAAAGTGAACAATTCCACTTTGAGGAAGTTGATGCAAAGGAAGCGGACCAAAAATTAAAAGATCAAAAATATTATATTTTAATTAAAATTCCGGAAAACTTCTCAGAGCATGCCACTACATTATTAGATGATGAACCACAGAAATTGGTTATTGATTATATTCCAAATGAAGGTTTCAACTTTTTAGGCGCACAAATTGGTGAAACGGCAATGGATCGCATTAAAGCGGAAGTAAATACGCAAGTTTCAGCAACATATGCGGAAAAATTATTTGATTCTATTACACAGCTTGGTGACGGTTTTAACGAAGCAGCAGATGGAGCAGGGCAACTGGATGAAGGGGCAGCAAAACTGGCTGATGGCGCTGAAGAGCTAAAAGGCTATTTAGAGCAATTGGCATCAAGCTCTGTTCAATTATCCGATGGTACTGACACATTAGTTACTGGTGCTAAAAGTGCTGCAAAAGGTGCTTCCGATCTGGCGGCAGGTGTAGCAAAAATTGCGGATGGCAGCAGCCAATTGGAAGCAGGAGCAAAATCTGCAGCAGATGGTGCAACTACACTGCAACAAGGTATTGAAAGCTATACGAACGGTGTAGCACAAGTCGCGAACGGACAAAAGGATCTTACATCCGGTCAGGCAAGCTTAGCTGAAAACCTGAAATTATTAACACAAGGTACAGCGAATATCGATGACAAAGTAAAAGCGCTGGCAGATGGTTCAGCTAATGTAGCAGGCGGTATGGATCAGTTGGCAGCCCAGCTGGAAGCGATCTTACCAATGCTGCCAGAAGAAAATCAAGCAGCATTAAAAAATGCACTAGCTCAGCTTCAAGAAGGCAGTAAACAAGTAAGTGGCGGTTTAAGCCAGCTGCACGCAGGAACTAACGGATTGGACGATAAAATTGCGGCAATCAGTGAAGGTGCAAATCAATTAAATGCAGGGCAACAACAAGTAACTGCAGGTGTTTCACAATTACAGCAAAATTCTGCACAGTTGATAGCAGGTGCTAAATCATTGGCACAAGGCAATACGACAATTGCCGGAAAACTAAATGAATTATCAGCAGGCGCATCAAGTGCTGCAACAGGCGCAAACACATTAGCGCAAGGTTTGAACTCATTAGTAGATGGTTCGAATAAATTATATGACGGCACTAGCTTATTGGCTGAAAAATCAGGTGAGTTGGCACAAGGTTCTACTACTTTAGCCGACGGTACGAAAGAGTTGAAAGATGGTACGACAACTTTATCTGAAAAATTAACGGAAGCCGGCGAAAAAGCCGCTGTTAATCCGACTGAAGAGACATACGATATGGTCGGTTCTCCAGTGGAAGTCGAAAAAGAATCTGTCAACCATGTACCGAATTATGGTACAGGTTTTGCACCATACTTTATTTCATTAGGATTATTCGTTGGGGCACTATTAATTTCGATTGTATTCCCATTTGTTGAACCAGCCGTTATCCCGAAAAACAGTGCAAGCTGGTTTGTAAGTAAAGTAACAGTATTAATCGGTGTCGGATTGGTACAGTCATTTATTACGATTGCCATTGTTGTTTGGGGTCTTGGACTTGAGGTAAATAATATGCCGCAGTTCATTCTGACAACAATTATTACTAGCTTTACATTTTTAGCTATGGTTCAATTGCTTGTATCAGTGTTTGGTGATCCAGGACGATTTATTGCCATCGTCGTGTTGATTCTTCAATTAACAACTAGTGCAGGGACATTCCCGATTGAGCTAGTACCAGAGCAATTGCATTTCTTCAATAAAATTTTACCGATGACATTCTCTGTACAAGGCTTCAAAGCAGCCATTTCAACTGGTGATACATCATTCCTAATGTTCAACTGGTCGATTTTAGGTGCAGTGATGGTTTCGTGCTTAGCAATCACTTTCGGTTACTTTGCATTGCTTTATAAAAAACGTTATTCAAAACAACCTACAGAACAATAAAAAGAAAAAGCATGGATTCGGGTATTTTCCCTTGAATCCATGCTTTTTTTATACAGAAAAACCACGAGCATTGAGCAAACTCGTGGTTCATGAAAGTTATTATAGGTTCATCTTACTAAGATGAAGTTGTCAGTAATGCGAATTAAACAGTGTAAAAAGAATTAAAGAGAGTTACATTTATCACAATTGTTGCTGTAGCACTCGCTTTGTTCTTCGATTTTATCACCGCATTGAACGCAAATTTTATCAGGTAGATTCTTGAAAAATTCCACTACGTTTTCTAACATTGTGCATGCCTCCTTTAAGTTTCTGTTATATTACTTCTGTTTATATATTGTATTGTATTATAACAGTTTTAATTCGTCAACACAAAATGCCTAAATTAAGTTAAAATATAAATGGACGATTTTTGAAGGAGTGAGCCTTTTGTATTTTATCGATAATAAAGGAATTACAGATCCGCGTATTAACTTGGCAATAGAAGAGTATATACTGAAAAACATGGATATCGAAAAGGATGATTTTTTACTGTTCTATATTAATCAGCCTTCGATTATCATCGGAAAAAATCAAAACACGATCGAAGAAATCAATACAGATTACGTTGAAGAAAACGGAATCATTGTAGTACGTCGTCTTTCCGGCGGTGGGGCAGTTTATCATGATTTAAACAATCTGAACTTCAGCTTCCTGACAAAGGATGACGGCAACAGCTTCAGCAACTATAAAAAGTTCACACAGCCTGTTGTTGATGCACTTGCAAAATTAGGGGTTAACTCTGAGCTTTCAGGCCGTAACGATATTTTGGCTGAAGGGAAAAAGGTTTCAGGCAATGCCCAATATTCAACGCGTGGCCGCATGTTCAGCCATGGGACACTTATGTTCGACCTGGATATTGATGCTGTCGTAAACTCACTTAAAGTAAAACAGGACAAGATCGAATCAAAAGGAATTAAATCCGTGCGCTCGCGTGTTGCGAATATCATTGATTTCCTTCCAGAAAAAATTACGGTAGAACAGTTCCGTATGGAAATTTTAAAATCGATTTTCGGTGGCGAGGAAAATATTCAATATTACGAGCTTACGGAACAAGATTGGGAAAACATCCATGAAATTTCAAAAAGCCGTTACCAGTTATGGGAATGGAATTACGGAAAATCACCGCGTTTTAACATTCAAAAAACGAAGCGTTTCCCTTCAGGCAGCCTGGATATTCGCCTGGAAGTAAACAAAGGGGTCATTGAAGAGGCAAAAATCTTCGGAGATTTCTTTGGTGTCGGTGATGTGGATGAGGTTGGAGAACTTCTGGTCGGAACGAAATATGACCGTGCCGCAATTGCAGAAAAGCTGAAAGATATTGAAATCCCGGTATACTTTGGCGGGATTACGGAAGAGGATTTTCTTCATTTAATTTACTAGCAGCTTGTCAGTCATCATGAATGAATTAGAGAGTGTAGAAAAGGAGGCTCCTGTTTTCGGGAGCCCCCTTTTTTTGATACAATGGAACAATATGAACAATTAACTTATGTAGGGATATTTTAGTTGAAAACCTATCGAAAAGGAGGTCATTCAGATGGAAAAACATCGAATTTTCATCGTCGAGGATGATCCTAAAATAGCTGCACTATTGGCAGACACATTAAGAAAATACCAGTACGAAGTCGAGACGATTAAAGACTTTGATTCATTAATACAACAATGCTTAGCATTTTCTCCGCATATCATTCTACTCGACATTAATTTACCTTCCTATGACGGGTATTATTGGTGCCGGGAGCTGAGACAGTTTACGAAATGTCCGATTTTATTTATCTCCGCTCGCTCGGGGGAAATGGATCAAATATTCGCACTGGAAAATGGCGGAGATGATTTTATTACGAAGCCGTTTAACTATGAAATTGTGCTCGCTAAAATTCGCAGTCATTTGCGCCGTACATATGGAGAATATTCTGCAAGGCAGGAAGAGCGGAAAATTGTACAAGGACAGCTTACATTGTATTTGGAACGGATGGAACTTCAATTGAAGGATCTCGTCGTTCCGCTTCAAAAGAAGGAAAGTGTCATTTTAGGATTGTTAATGGGACAAGCGCCAAAAGTCGTGTCACGCGAACAGCTGTTGGAGGAATTGTGGGATGATCAGGCATTTGTTGATGAAAACACATTAAATGTGAATATGACGCGTGTTCGGAAGAAGCTGGCTGACTACGGCATTTCATCTGTTATTGAAACAGTGCGCGGAGCAGGGTACCGCTTCTTATTAAGCTCGGAGGAAATGTAATGGCGATCAAACTATTTGTGAAGGAGCATCTTTCCTATGTGATCTTTCAAGTCGTCCTCACATTATTTTTGCTTTCATTATTTTGGCTTGATGGCTTTCGCAGTATTACTACTGCCATTTATGCGATTGCGATCAGCCTTCTTTTAATCCTCTCCTTTTTAGTTGTGCGCTATATGTTGAGACGCCGGTATTTGGCGAAGATATCGACGTTGCCTCAAACGATGGAGGATGCGCTTCAAAAGAATGCGAAAACAACGGAATATATGGAAACAGAGCGTTACTTGCATGAGCTGTACAAATTGTATCAGCATGAAGTGCAGGCGCTTTATGCGGCACAGTCCAGACAATATAAATTTATGAACCAGTGGGTACACCAGATGAAAACCCCTGTCTCTGTTTTGGAGCTTTTGCTGCAGCAGGAAGATGAGCTGGATAAAAAAAGTGTACAGGAAGAGACCGAACGTTTGAAACGCGGCCTTGAAATGGTTTTAGTAAATGCACGTCTGGAAAACTTTTCGGATGATATGCAAATCGGGAAAGTGCCTTTAAAATCAGCAATCATGGCAAATGTTAATGAACATAAACGTCTGTTTATCGCCAACCGAGTGTTTCCGGAAGTGAACATTGATGACGAGTTAATCGTCATGAGTGATATGAAATGGCTGAACTTCCTTATTGGGCAGTTCATTACAAACGCGGTGAAATATACATTTGAGCCAAATAAAAAATTGTATATTACGGCGGAGCAAAAAGAACAGCATGTCCATTTGTTCATACGTGATGAAGGGGTCGGCATTCCCAAATCCGATTTACCCCGTGTAATGAAGCCGTTCTTTACAGGTGAAAACGGAAGGAAAACCGGTGAATCTACCGGCATGGGACTCTATATCGCAAAGGAGATTTGTGATAAGCTCGGACACCAGCTTTTGATTACATCGGAAGTTGGTAAAGGTACACAAATTGAAGTGATTTTTCAGTCATGAGAGATTATTTTTTGATTGAAAGAAACAGACTTGGTTAAAAGGAGTTACTATGTCTATTTTACAAATACAAGATGCTACGAAAGTTTATGAAGGAAAAGTGACGAAGCGAGCGCTCAACCAGCTTAGTTTTGAAGTCGAAAAGGGTGAGTTTGTCGCAATCATGGGTCCATCAGGCAGCGGGAAAACGACGCTTTTAAATATGGTATCGATGATCGATACGCTGACATCCGGTGAAATCATCTTCAACGGGATGAAGCCGCAAAAGCTCAACAGTGAGGAACTGGCCTATTTCAGACGCCGCCAGCTTGGTTTCGTCTTCCAGGACTTTAATCTGCTGCCGACATTGACGGTGGAGGAAAATATCATTTTACCGCTGACTATTGATGAACAGCCGATTGCTGTCATGGAGGAACGGTTGAAATATTTAAGTGAGCTGCTCGATTTAACGCCAATTTTAATGAAGCGACCGAATGAAATATCAGGTGGACAAGCCCAAAGAACAGCGATTGCACGTGCACTGATCCATCAGCCGATGCTTGTTTTAGCGGATGAGCCGACAGGGAATCTGGATTCGAATGCATCGCGGGAAGTGCTGGAGCTTTTGGCAAGAATGAATAAAGAGAACGATACGACGATTTTAATGGTGACACATGATCCGATTGCGGCGAGTTATTGTGATCGTGTAATTTTTATTAAAGACGGCGAATTTTTCAATGAAATTTATACAGATGATCGTCGCCAAACATTTTTCCAAAGGATTTTAAATGTATTAAGTTTATTAGGGGGACATGTAGGTGACTTTTCTTCAATTCGCTTACCGTAACGTTTTCCGTAACTTCCGTAACTATGCAGCTTTTTTCATGGCCAGCTTTTTCAGTGTATTTGTATTCTTTATTTATTCGATGCTTATGTTTCATCCTGAAATCGAACGTGGTTTTTTAGGGGAAGTATCGATCGCCGGAATGGTGTTTGCGGAAGTCGTTCTCGTGCTGTTTTCGTGGTTTTTTATTTTCTACTCGATGCGTGCCTTTTTGGAAGCGCGCTCTAAAGAGTTCGCGATTTTACTGCATCTTGGCATGGACCGGAACCAGCTAGGAAAACTGGTTATTATCGAAACGATGACAATCGGTATTTTCTCCTGTATTTCCGGTATTGTATTCGGGTTCGCATTTTCGAAGTTTTTCTTCATGATTGTCCGTGAAATTTTAAACTTAAATGCATTGCCGCTCTATTTGTCATGGGAGCCGTTTGTGCTCACATTATTCGTTTATTTGAGCGCCTTTATCGTAATCTCGACATTGAGCATTCTGTTTACACCGGATATTAAAATACGGAACTTCATAAGAGGACCGAAGTTTGTGGATGCGGCAGTATCCTATTCAAAGCGTAATGCTATTTTAGGAATCATTCTTATTTTATGTGGATACGGTCTAGCACTCATCACAACGAAGTCATCGATTTTTTCGTATACATTACTGATTCCTGTTTTCGTGACATTGGGAACCTACTATTTCTTTTCCGATACGACACTTTATATTATTGACCGGTTGAAGGGGCATAAGCAGTTTTACTGGAAACGGGCACGCATGCTGGCGATTGCCGAACAAGTGCAGATTTTACGTTTCAATTCACGCATGTTTTTCATTGTGACACTCGTATCGACGCTTGCCTTTTTAACGGTCGGTGTCTTATCGGCGATGTCTTCCTATACATCGCAATATGACAAAATCAATCCAATCGGCCTCATCTATAAAGGGGAGATGGATAATCCATATGAAATTGAACATATTTTATCGGTCATTGATGAGCTGGAGTTTAACGGCATCAGTTATCATATGACGCGCTTTACGGTCATGCGCCAAACTTCATCGTATACGTCGAATCCGGTAGAGGTTTTCCGGGAAACGGATATTAACCATCTGCTGTTTTCGTATAAATATCCGCTCGTGAATTTAAAAAGCGGGGAAGCGATGTTCATCCCTTATTCGGAGGATTCGATTGAAAAGCTGCAGAGAACGGAAGTAAAGACAGTGTTGAAGGAAAACAATGTGGACCTGACGATTAACAGTGTGTACCCGAAAATGTTTTTCCCGACAGCTATTATTAGCAGTAACTCCATCATTATTAGTGATGAAGACTTTGAAAAGCTGACAAATGAGTTCGAGATGGCACCATATGTCGAGCCTGGCTATCATCTATTTACGTTTGATATCCCTAACTGGACTGAAACGAAAAATGTCGGAATTGATATCCAGCAGATGGTCGCTCGCGATTATTTGATCAACAGTGAATATACATTGCCGTTTTACTTTGAAAATGCGGGATTAAATTATTCTTATATATTAGCTACGTATTCTTTATTAACACTTATCGGTATATTAGTAGTAGCTGTGTTTTTACTTGCATCGGGAAGTTTCGTGTATTTCAAAATTTATGCGAATTTGGACCGGGAGAAAAAACAATTTGATATGCTCATTAAAGTAGGATTAAGCGGTAAAGAACTGAAGCGTCTCATTACGAGAAATTTAATGATTCAATTTTTCCTGCCGTGGGGATTAGCCTTTGTGCATAGCGCATTTGCGTTCTATGTTGTGCAAACCGTATTGAACGATGTCATGAATTTATCGATCGTAAAAGAAGTTGTGTTTTCGTTTACAATGTTTGCACTTATCCAAATCGTCTACTTTTTCCTCATCCGCTGGCGCTATATTTCACATGTGCGCGGATAAATAAAAAATAGAGAAAATATGATTTTAGTACAATATTTGTGAATAAACGAGATTTTCGTATTGTTTTATTAATATACTTATTCTATAATGCTAATAGAGTGAAAATTTTTTCATTTTACGCATAGGGGGATGGGTGTATTGAATTTAGTTGAAAAGGTAAGACAACAAGCTTTCGAACAACCAGAAAAAACAGCGTACTACTTTTTAGGTAAAGGCACATCTTACGGTGAATTGGAGCAATCGGTTGCACGTTTTGCAGCTGCTTTGGAAGATTTAGGTGTAAAAAAAGGCGACCATATCGCATTTTTATTAGGGAATACACCGCACTTCATCATCAGTTTATATGCATCAATGCGTATTGGTGCTGTGGCAATTCCGATTAATCCAATCTATACAGCAGATGAAATTTCATACATTATCCAAAATGGTGATGTAAAAGTTGTCATCGCACTTGATTTATTATTACCGCTTGTGGAAGCAGGGGTGCATAGATTCCCACAAGTAGAACAATATATCATTTGCGAAACGACAGAAGACATCGGCGAAAAGTATGCCGCGCTTTCAGATGGAGCAAAAGAAAAGACGAAGCTGTTTTCACAAGTATTGGCTACAACAGCACGTACTACGGATCCTGTAGAAATCGCGCCGGATGATACGGCGATTATTCTATATACTTCCGGTACGACAGGTCATCCGAAAGGTGCCATGCTGACACATAATAATTTATTCTCGAATGCCAGAGATATTGGCGATTACTTAAAAATGACTTCAGAAGACCGTATCGTGGCAACATTGCCGGTTTTCCACGTCTTTGCATTAACGGTCGTTGTCAATTCACCGTTAACACGCGGAGCAACAATCTTATTGGCCCCGCGCTTTAGTCCGGGAGAGATTTTCGAGTTGATTTCGACTTATAAGGCGACGGTATTTGCGGGTGTTCCGACAATGTACAATTTCCTTTATCAGTATGACAAAGCGGATGTTGCTGCATTCTCGACAATTCGTTTAGCGATTTCAGGTGGTGCGTCATTACCTGTATCATTGCTGCATAACTTTGAGCAAAAGTTCAATGTACGAATTTCTGAAGGATATGGCTTATCGGAAGCTTCACCGGTTACATGTTTCAACCCGACAGACCGTGAGCGTAAACCAGGCTCAATCGGACAGTCGATCAGCAATGTTGAAAATAAAGTAGTCGATGAAAATGGCGATGAAGTGGGCGTTGGTGAAGTTGGCGAGCTGATCGTACGCGGACCGAATGTCATGAAAGGCTACTACAATATGCCGGAAGAAACAGCAGTAGCTATTCGCGATGGTTGGTTATATACAGGTGACTTGGCACGAAAAGACGAGGAAGACTACTTCTACATCGTTGACCGCAAAAAGGATATGATTATTGTAGGCGGTTACAATGTGTATCCGCGTGAAGTGGAAGAAGTATTGTTCTCACATGAAGGTATTGTGGAAGCGGCAGTTGTAGGCTTCCCGGATCCGGATTTTGGTGAGTCGGTACATGCTTACGTTGTGTTAAAGGATCCGACGTTAACAATTGAAGCGATTCGCGAGTTCTGTGCAGACCGTATTGTGAAATACAAAGTGCCGACTGTTATTGAAATTTTGGACGAGCTGCCAAAAAACACAACAGGCAAAATTCTGCGCCGTTCTTTAAAAGAAATCGCAAGAACATAACATTTCAACACCTGCCATCTTGGCGGGTGTTTTTTAAAATGGTAATAAGGTGCCGGTGTTTCTATCGTTGCTTATATTGGGAGGCGATGTGCTTTCGCAAGGCGCCTTGCTTACTCATAGGGTTCAGCCTTCTTATTAGGGTTCTCATAAGGTTCCGGTGTTTATTGGCGGGCAAGCACAAAAGTCACCAAGCCATGTTGCACATGTCTTTGCGACTTTTCTTCGTGCTTTGTGAAAGGCCCGCCAATCATAAAGTGCCGGTGTTTACATCGTTGCTTAAATTGGGAGGCGCTGTGCCTTCGCAAGGCGCCTTGCGTACTTATAGGAATCAGCCTTCTTATTAGGGTACTTATAAGGTTCGGGTGTTTATTGGCGGGCAAGCACAAAAGTCACCAAGCCATGTTGCACATGTCTTTGCGACTTTTCTTCGTGCTTTGTGTAACGCCCGCCAATCATAAAGTGCCGTTGTTTACATCGTTGTTTATATTGGGAGGCGCTGTGCCTTCGCAAGGCGCCTTACTACTCATAGGGATCAGCCTTCTTATTAGGGTTCTTATAAGGTTCGGGTGTTTATTGGCGGGCAAGCACAAAAGTCACCAAGCCATGTTGCACATGTCTTTGCGACTTTTCTTCGTGCTTTGTGAAAGGCCCGCCAATCATAAAGTGCCGTTGTTTACATCGTTGTTTATATTGGGAGGCGCTGTGCTTACGCAAGGCGCCTTGCGTACTTATAGGGTTCAGCCTTCTTATTAGGGTTCTTATAAGGTTCCGGTGTTTATTGGCGGGCAAGCACAAAAGTCACCAAGCCATGTTGCACATGTCTTTGCGACTTTTCTTCGTGCTTTGTGAAAGGCCCGCCAATCATAAAGTGCCGGTGTTTCCATCGTTGCTTATATGGGGAGGCGCTGTGCCTTCGCAAGGCGCCTACTTTCTCATAAAGTATCACCTTTTTTAGAAAGGAGAAATATTTTTTGTAACAAGGGCTATCATTTTTTATAAAGAAAGATTAACTTTGTGCGTAGAACCGGAAATGTGCTTCTGCGGTGTCTGCAACAAGTTGCAGACATCCTCGGCGCAAATGCAAATAGTGCATCATGAGGCATGCACTATTTGCATTGCCTACCACTGTAAGCGCCGACTAAAGGGCGTTACGATTTAGAGCCGGACACTTTTGATTTGGCGGGTGTTCCAAGCCGCAATAATAGCAGCAGTAAAGGTGCGACGTTTACGGCGTGCCTTTACTGCTGCTATGCGGCACACGCCAAAAAAAAACCCGGAACTATATAAGAAGCTCTATGAGGAGAGGGGTTAAACTTTTATTCTACATATTTTTATAGAATTATATTTTGAAATTTCAAATAAAAGATGGTACATTGTTATTACGGAAATCGAAATAAATGAAGAGGTGTTTTAATGACAAAGTTAATTACAAAAGAAAGTTTGTTCGAAATTCAATCTATTACTAATCCGATACTTGCGCCAAATGAGCAAGAGGCGGTATTTATTCGAACAGAGATCAATAAAGAAGAAAATAATTACAATGCCCATTTGTTCCATATTGATCTGGAATCAGGGGAAACAACGCAATGGACTTACGGCAATGAACGTGTGACGAATCCGCAGTGGTCACCGAACGGTAAACAAGTTGCATTTTTAGTGAAGCGCAATGAAAAACAGCAATTATACATATTAAACAGCCGTGGTGGGGAAGCACAGGAAATTACGACACTACCAAATGGCGTCAATTCATTTTTATGGAGCCCTTGTGGTCAGAAAGTTTGGATTACAAGCACAGTAAAAAAAGGGCTGGATATTACGAAAGAGGAAGAAAAGGAAGATTCGAAATTCCCGAAAGCCTATGTCGTGGATAAAATGAAATACAAAGCAGACAGTATCGGTTTATTAAAACAGAACCGCTATACACAAATTGCTTCTGTTGATTTAGCTGCGAAAGAAGTAAGTACTTTTACAGAAGGCGATTATTCACATAGCTTACAGGGCATTTCACATGATGGAAAAACATTGGTGATCGGTGTGAACCGTGAAGAAAATACGGATCAAGTTTTCCGTACACCGCTTTACCTAGTGGATGTAGACACGAAAGAAGAAACAGTTCTAATAGATGAAGATGGTTACTTTGGTGGAGCTGAGTTTTCATTGGATGACCGTTATATTGCATTTGGCGGTTCGGATCATTCATTCAGAAATGCTACACATGGCCATGTTTATATTTATGATACGGAAACGAAAACAACCATAAAGCTGACGGAAATGCTGGACTTACCGGTTGGCGATTATGCGGTTGCTGACATTCAGCAAGGTGTATCGGCTCCATCTGTAGTGTGGACGGAAAACAATGATTTGTACTTCCAAGTATCGACTGAAGGGGATATCCGCTTATATTATGCAACGTTGGAAGGCGCACTTTATCCTGCTTCACCGGAAAATGAGCATGTATACGGCTATGCAATCTTTAAAAACGGCAACCGTGCACTAATGACGGTATCCAATGGAACTTTCCCTGGAGAGCTGTTTGACTTTGATATTACTACAGGGGATCGTAAGCAGTTAACGACGTTTAACGAAAAGTTTTTACAAGAGACGACGCTGTCTGAACCGGAAGCGATTTCGTACACATCAAAAGACGGTTTGACTGTACATGGCTGGATTATGAAGCCGGCACAGTATACAGAAGGTGAAAAGTATCCGTTAATTGTCGAAGTGCACGGTGGACCACATACTTTATATGCAAATACGTTTTTCCATGAGATGCAGCTATTGGCGGCGAAAGGCTATGGGGTGCTTTATGTGAACCCACGAGGCAGTCATGGCTATAGCCAGGAGTTTGTTGATGGTGTGCGCGGCAATTATGGTGATGGGGATTATGAAGATATTATGGCTGGTGTTGATTATGCACTGGAAAACTATGCATGGATCGATGAGTCACGCTTAGGAATTACGGGCGGAAGCTATGGCGGCTTTATGACGAACTGGGTTGTTGGTCATACGAACCGCTTTAAAGCAGCTGTTACCCAACGTTCGATTTCAAACTGGATCAGCTTCTACGGTGTATCGGACATCGGCTATTATTTCTCGGAATGGCAAATGCTCGCTGATATGAATGATGTAGAAAAACTTTGGCACCACTCACCGCTGAAATATGCGGCTAATGTTGAAACACCATTGCTGATTTTGCACAGTGAACGTGATTTCCGTTGCCCGATCGAGCAGGCAGAGCAACTTTATATTACGCTTAAGAATATGGGCAAAGAAGTCGGCTTCGTCCGTTTCCCTGAATGTGACCACAACTTGTCACGTACAGGTATCCCGAACTTACGTTTAGAACGACTTGAGCAAATTACAGGTTGGTTTGAGAAATACTTGTAAAAGATAAAACAGGGCTTCCTACTAGAGGGGCCCTGTTTTCCTTTATTTATATTTATCTACCTTTAAACTGAGGGGTTCTTTTTTCCGCAAAGGCATTCAGTGCCTCAATGCGGTCTTCAGTAGGGATTGTCAGTTCATAGGCTTTTCGTTCAATTTGAAGACCTGTTTGAATATCTGTTTTCATTCCTTGTTTAACAGCAAATTTAGCTTGCTGGATCGCAATCGGTGCATTGCGTAAAATAAGTGCGGCAAACTCGGCCGTCACTTCGTGTAAGCTTTCCACCGGTGCCACTTTCGTCACAACACCATAGTCCAATGCTTCATGGGCAGTCATCCGTTTTGCTGTCAAAATAAGCTCCAATGCTTTTGCTTCTCCGATTAAACGCGGCAGTCGCTGTGTTCCGCCAGCACCAGGAATGATGCCTAAGCCCGTTTCTGTTAAGCCGAGTGAAACCGTTTCAGCCGCAATACGGAAATCGCAGGCAAGTGCAAGCTCAAGCCCGCCACCAAAGGCATAGCCGTTTAATACACAAATCGTCGGTTGCGGCAATTGCTCAATGAGCGTGAATACTTCTCCGAACCGGTTTAAGTTGCGTTTCACTAGTGTATCCGGCAATGTTTTTCGTTCTTTTAAGTCTGCACCAACTGAAAAGGCTTTATCACCAGAACCTGTTATAATGACAAGGCGAATATCAGGGTGGATTTGGATGGATTCCATTACATTTCTTAGTTGTTCCAGCATTTCAAAATTAAAAGCGTTTAACATATCGGGGCGATCAAGTGTTACATATGCAATGAAGTCTTTTTGCTCGTATTTTACAGTATTCACATTTACTGCCTCCTTGATTTTTGTTAATCTAATTTTATAGTACATTGGAAGATTGTAAAATAACAGCAAATTCCATAATAAATAGAGAGAAAATATATAAGTATTGGGGAAATTACTAAATGGAAGTTTTTGTTGGGCGACAACCTATATTTAACAAACATGAAGAAATCGTAGCGTATGAGTTGTTGTATCGAAATAATTACACCAACCAGTTTCCAAATATTGATGCCGATACAGCAACTGTTGAGCTGTTAATCAATTCATTTCTTTCGATCGGCATTAGAGAAGTAGCCAATGGAAAGCCATCCTTCATTAATTTTACGGAAAACCTGATTATGCAAGAATCCGTTGATTTTATTGAGCATGGACAAATTGTCATTGAAATATTGGAAGATATTCCGATTACAGTGGCATTGATCGAACGGCTTAAACAATTAAAACATGCGGGAAATAAAATTGCGCTTGATGATTTTGTTATTAATGAAGAAGTTTTAATTTATGATGATCTTTTTCAGTATGTTGATTATATAAAAATCGATTTTTTACTTACAGATGAGAATGAGAGAAAAACAATCGAAAATAAGATTAAATCGAAATTTCCTCATATTAAACTATTAGCAGAAAAGGTAGAAACACGTGAGCAGTACGAAATCGCGAAAGAATCCGGTTATTTTTTATTCCAGGGCTATTTCTTTGAAAAACCGCAAATACTTACGGCCAGAGACATACCGGCGAACCTGTTTCAATATTTCCAGATCATCTCGTTGCTGCGGGATGATGAGGCTAATATTGATGTATTGGCGGACAATATCGAGCGGGAGATTTCGTTATCCTACCGGTTGCTCAAATTAATCAATGGGTCGTCAAGGCGTCCGAGAACGAAAGTCCGCTCGATTAAGCAGGCTATTTTATTATTAGGGTTAACGGAATTGCGGCGGTGGATTTATTTACTGGCGATGCGTGAATCCGATGTAAATCGAAATAGCGATGTATTTCAGGAATTAATGTATGCATCGTTGTTCAGAGCAAAGGCATCTGAAAAAGTCGCCCGTCTGAATTACAAAAAGAACTTTTCTGAGTATTTTTTAGTCGGTCTGTTTTCGTTGATTGATTCCCTTTTAAAGCGGCCGATGAATGCCATCGTGACACAATTGCCGCTATCGGAAACGATTTTGGAAACAATCTCCGGTGAACAGACGGAGATGACGCCGTATTTACAGTTTGCTACAGCTTTAAGTAAATTGGACTGGGATAAAGTCATCCCTCTAGCCCGCCAACTAAATATACCGGTTGAAGGGCTTTTGCCGATGTATGAAGAAGTGAAAGTTTGGGTTGATGAGGCATTAATAATCGAATAAAAGCTGGAGAGAAGGCGTCCTATTATGGGGCGCTTTTCCTTTAGTTAGATGAAGTTCTCATTTAATGTAGGATTTGTTATAATTCAATGGAATTTACAAAAGAAGCGAGGATTTGTATGACTTATAGCGCACAGAGTTCTGTGAAAAACAGTGTAATGGAATATGTATTTGTCATTGTCGGCGCAGCGGTTATTGCGCTCGGCTTTAATGTGTTTTTATTTCCAAACCAGGTCGCATCCGGCGGAGTAAGCGGGATTAGTACAATTCTCCATGGAATGTTCGGGTGGAATGCCGGGATTGTTCAGTACGCGTTTAATATTCCCTTATTTATAGCAGGTGTGCTTGTGCTGGGGAAAAAATTCGGGATAAAGTCCTTTATTGGTACGGTTGCTCTTCCTTTCTTCGTTATCTTAACGGAGAGCTGGGATCCTTGGACGCTGAACCCGTTATTGGGGGCTCTCTTTGGCGGTATTGTAGTTGGTTTAGGAATAGGTCTTGTATTTAAAGGGAATGCTTCAACGGGCGGTACGGATTTGCTTGCTCAAATTATTACGAAATATACAGGCTTAACATTAGGGACAAGCGTGCTGGTCATCGATGGTCTGATCGCGGTTAGTGCAGCCATTGTGTTTGATCTTGAAAAAGGGCTGTTTGCGTTAATTGGCTTATTTGTTACGACAAAGACAATTGACATTGTGCAGTTAGGTTTCAGCCAATCGAAAATGGTTTACATTATTACGCAGAAGGAAACGGATGTACGTGATGCGATTTATAAAGAGATCAATCGTGGGATTACGAGGCTTCCGGCATTTGGCGGTTATACGGGTGAGGAACGTCCTGTACTCATGGTCGTTGTATATCAAACAGAGTTCACAAGGTTGAAACAAGTGCTGAAAACCGTTGATCCTCAAGCGTTTGTCATTGTTTCCGATGCCTATGAAGTACTGGGCGAAGGTTTCAAAAAAGTATAAGTTTGTTATAATCGGTAGTGGAATAGAAGTTCATTGTTGGAGGGGTTCAGAATGAAAAAGAGTTTACTTACATTAGTTTTTGGATCAGCCATTTTCCTTGCTGCGTGCGGTGGAGATGATTCGGCATCAAACGGCGGCGAAACAGCTGAAATCGACGGGAAAAGTGTTGTTCAGCAATCATGTGCAACATGCCATGGCGGCCAATTACAAGGCGGGAATGCGCCAGCGTTGAATCAATTAGGGGCAAAATATTCGGAAGAAGAGATTTTGGATATTATTTTAAATGGTAAAGACCGTATGCCTCCTGGTATTGTAAAAGGCGAAAAAGCGGAAGCAGCTGCAGAGTATTTATCAACATTAAAGTAAGTTATACATAAAAAAGATGGAGCTTTATTCGCTTCATCTTTTTTTCCCTTTTGAGCGAATGATCCCGTGATATGATTGATAATTTAAAAAACTAAGCACGTTATATATTGGAATCGGGTTAGACATGATAAAATACAGTGGAGATGCTAGAAGATAGGAGCGTACCAAATTTATGATTCAAGTAATTGCGAAAGATGTTATGGAAAAGTTTAATTTGGAGCTAGTCAGTGGAGAAGCCGGGGTTGGACGATACATAACGACGAGTGATATATCCCGTCCAGGTTTGGAAATGGCGGGTTATTTTACACATTATCCAGCTGACCGTGTTCAGCTGTTAGGTAAAACAGAGCTCTCGTTTTTTGAAATGTTGCCTGTAGAGGAAAAAAGAAGCCGGATGAAGCAGCTTTGTTCGGATGAAACACCGGCAATTATTATTTCGCGCGGTTTGGACGTGCCTCAGGAACTGATCGATGCATCGAATGAAAATCATGTCCCGGTACTTGTTACGAAGCTTACGACAACGAGATTTTCGAGCAGACTGACAAACTTTTTGGAGAGTAAGCTTGCTCCGACAACGGCCATTCATGGGGTTCTTGTCGATGTATATGGTATTGGTGTTCTGATTATCGGAAAAAGTGGTGTCGGAAAAAGTGAGACGGCACTTGAGCTTGTAAAAAAAGGACATCGGTTAGTGGCAGATGATAGTGTGGAAATTCGTCAGGAAGGCGAAAACATGCTTGTTGGCTTCCCGCCGCCATTATTGGAGCACCTGCTGGAAATTCGCGGTATTGGCATCATCGATATTATGACACTGTTCGGTGCGAGCGCAATACGTCCCTACAAGCGTATTACATTAATAATAGAGCTTGAAACATGGGATCCGGAAAAGTTTTATGATCGTCTAGGACTAGATGAGGAAAAAATGAAAATTATTGATTCAGAAGTGACAAAGCTGACAATTCCAGTACAGCCAGGACGAAACGTATCGGTAATTATTGAAGTAGCTGCGATGAACTACCGACTGAAGAAGATGGGTGTCAATGCTGCGGAGGAATTTTCACGTCGTCTGGACGATATGCTTGTTCCGAATGATGAAATAGACGATTATTAAGAGGTAGTTGAAGGGAGAAGTTTATGGTTACAAATTTATTAGCAATTAACCCGGTGGCATTCCATTTAGGACCAATACCGGTGAACTGGTACGGAGTCATTATCGGCTTCGGAATTGTCGTTGCCTACTTTCTGGCACAGAAAGAGTCGGTTCGCCGTGGGTTAGATCCGGAATTTTTCGCCGACCTGCTCATTTGGGCAATACCGATTTCAATTTTATCAGCCCGTGTGTATTACGTTGTGATGAAGTGGGACTACTATAGCCAGCATCCGGGCAGTATCATTCAAATTTGGAATGGCGGTATTGCAATTCACGGTGCTTTAATCGGGGCGTTTATTACAGCATACATATTTACGAAAAAGCGCAAAGTGAGCTTCTTAAAACTGGCCGATATTGCAGCACCGAGTATTCTCGTTGGTCAAATTATTGGACGATGGGGCAACTTCGTAAACCAGGAAGCTTATGGCGGCCCTGTTACACGTGAGTTTTTGGAAGGTCTGTTTTTACCGAACTGGCTGATCGAACAAATGTATATTCGTGAATACGGAAACTATGTACACCCGACATTCCTGTATGAATCATTATGGAACGTAGTCGGCTTAGTCATCTTGCTGTTTGCCCGCAAGTTAAACTGGCGACGCGGGGAAATGTTTTTCTTCTATTTAATCTGGTATTCAATCGGACGTTTCTTCATCGAAGGCTTGCGTACAGATAGCTTATACTTAGTAGGCGATTTACGCTCAGCCCAAGTCGTTTCAATCATCGGTATTACAGTCGGCATCATTGCCATCGTTTATCGCCGCATGAAAGTAAAACCGGTTATCCACTATTTAGATGACGAAAAACCTGTTGCGACTAAAAATAATAGTAAAAATAAGAAGAGTAAGAAGAAATAATTTTAGTAAGATGTTAAGTAAGTAAACGAAATAAATAAAAAAGTTGGTTGATTGGAATGGAGGGGAGTCGAGTGTAGCTGACGGCAAACGCCTTTCGCTACAAACTGCGTTTCCTGCGGGAATAGCGTGAAGCCTGAGACTAGGAACAAAAGCTAAGAACGCCACGTCCTGTGGCAACGCTTTTGTGACCAACATCCTGTTGGCCTCACGCCCGCGGAAAGCGTACTCCTCGGAATGGAAATCAACCTCCTATTATGTAGGGAAATAAATAGTTAACACCGTTTGCATTAGTGCGAGCGGTTTTTTAAAAGGGAGCATTCTTCGGTATGAAAACAAAGGCATTGCTGTTTGATTTTGACGGCACATTATTAAATACAAATGATTTAATCATCCAGACGTTCATGTATATTTTTGACGAAAAATTTCCCGGGCAATATTCGACAGAAGACTGTCTGAGATTCATCGGTCCGTCATTAAAACAGACGTTTGACGAATTAACACCGGGCGAAACCGAAGTAATGATCGGGAAATACAAAGAGTGGAACGCACTGAACCATGACCGTTTAGTAACAAGCTATGATGCAGTAGTCGAAACATTGGAAGAGCTCCACAATTTAGGCATCAAACTGGCGATCGTTTCAACAAAAGCAAGAGAAAGCCTTGCCCGCGGTTTAAAAGTACTTTGTGCGGAACAATTTTTCGATGTCATTGTCGGTTTTGATGATGTGGAACATGTGAAGCCCCATCCGGAACCGGTTCTATTAGCACTCGAAAAGCTGGGTGTCCGTAAAGAAGAAGCGATCATGATTGGCGACAATTCGCATGATATTGAAGGCGGGAAAAATGCAGGGGTCCGAACAGCGGGTGTTGCGTGGTCTGCTAAAGGAGTCGACTATTTAATGTCGTATGAACCGACTTATATGCTTCATCATATGCGTGATTTATTGGATATTGTGAAAGGGGAGTAGGCATGCGCAGAACAGAACGCTACAAAGTTCAAGGTGCGAATTCATTATGGAAAGTTTATAATACGGTTTCTTTTTGGAAAGTGATGAAATGCTTTATCGTTATCCAAATCGGACGGGTTACCCCGGTAATGGCCTGGAAAAACTGGCTGTACCGCTCATTTTTAAAAATGAAAATCGGCAAACAGGCATCTCTGGCATTGATGGTCATGCCGGATTCCATGTTTCCGGAGCGTATTTCAGTCGGAGATAATTCAATCATCGGCTTTAATACGACAATTTTAGCGCATGAGTATTTAATTGAAGAATACCGTCTTGGTGATGTCGAAATTGGCAGCAATGTTATGGTTGGCGCAAACTCGACGATTTTACCGGGTGTGAAGATAGGTGACGGGGCAATCGTTTCTGCGGCGACACTGGTGCATAAAGACGTACCGGCCGGCGCAATGGCAGGCGGCAACCCGATGCGCATTATTTTCACGGCGGAACAAATGGCGGAACGAAAAAAGAATGATACGCCGGTTTGGCAAAATTAAATGTAGCATACCCATCTCCAATTAACGCGGTGATGGGTATTTTTTCATGTCTTTTCCGTCACATAACTGAATTTGGCAAAAGTTGATGTATAATATGAAAATATATCAGAAAATTAAATCAACTAAATATTTGTGTGAATTCATTGACTACGGTAAAAAGTAGCAGTAAAATACTTTCATACACTAGTGATTTAACACTCTAGTATACTAAAGTGTAGTATACAGAATTTAACCAAGTATAAAAATTAGGATGTGTGAAAATGTCATCGATTAAAATGTTTGAGAAGCCACTTGGAATGCGTGATACATTACCGGAAATTTATGAAAAGCTCGAATTAATCCGCTCGACAGGACGAGCAATGCTACGTGAGCGCGGCTATGAATTTATAAAAACACCATCTGTTGAATATTACGATACGGTCGGGAAAGCATCTGCAATTTCCGATGCCCGACTTTTTAAATTGGTTGATAGCCAAGGGAATACCCTTGTACTGCGACCTGATATGACAACACCGATTGCCCGTGTTGCAACATCAAAACTACTGAAAGAGAAAATTCCGCAACGCCTAGCGTATTTTGCCAATGTGTTCCGTGCACAGCAGCGTGAAGGTGGGCGCCCCGCTGAATTCGATCAAATGGGAATTGAACTGATTGGTGACAATTCCGTATATGCCGATGCAGAAGTGATCATGACGGCAATCGATTTAGTGAAGGCTTATCAAATTACAGATTTCAAAGTAACGATCGGACATGCAGGCGTATTGAGCTGCATTTTGAAGGACTATACTGAAAGTGATGCACAGGCAGATGATTTAAATGATCTCCTTGTACAACGAAATTTTGTCGGATTTGAAGAAGCGGTACTGGCATTTGATTTGCCGAAAACAAAATCCGATGCACTGTTAGCCTATATTGCGGATGCAATCAGCTTGCCTTCAATTGAAGCAATCGAAAAATATGTGCGCAAAAATGATGCGCTTGAATATATGCGAAACTTGGCAAGAATATTGGATGCCGCCGGTTATGAGGAATACATCGCATTTGATTTCACCTTATCAAGCCATATGAGTTATTACACAGGGATGTTATTTGAAGTGTTTGCTTCAGGCAGCGGGTTCCCGTTAGGAAATGGCGGACGTTATGACGGCTTGATGCAGCATTTTGGTTCGCAGGCCGGTGCAACAGGTTTTGGTTTACGTGTTGACCGTGTATTTGAAGCAATGCCGAAAATCAACGTCGACAAAGATGAAGTGCTTGTATTGTTCACAGCTGAGCGTTTTTCAGAGGCATTACAGGCAGTTCAGCAACTGCGTGAACAAGGAAAGCAAGTAACTTTCCAATCCTATGAAGGCATCGAAAATATCGACGCATTAAAAGCTCACTTTAAAATCGTTAATGAATACAATAGCAGGGAGGCATAATCAAATGACACAGCTAACAATTGCGATGCCAAAAGGCCGTATTTTTGAAGAAGCTTATGAAATGTTGCTGGAGGCTGGCTTTAACCTTCCTGAAGAAGTGGAAATGTCGCGTAAACTTATGATCGAAATACCGGAGGAAAACATCAGCTTCATTTTGGCGAAACCGATGGACGTACCGGTTTATGTCGAGCATGGGGTTGCAGATATCGGAATTGCGGGTAAAGATGTATTACTTGAGCAGCGCCGAACAGTCCATGAGCTGCTGGATTTGAAAATCAGTGAATGCTATATCGCTTCAGCAGGTTTGCCGAATACAACGATTAATGAAATAGCGCCGCGTATTGCGACGAAGTATCCGAATATTGCGATGAAGTATTACAAAGGAATCGGCGAGCAGGTAGAGATTATTGAGCTGAACGGATCGATTGAGCTGGCACCGATGATTGGCCTGGCTGATCGCATTGTCGATATCGTTTCAACGGGTCGTACATTGAAGGAAAACGGCTTAGTGGAATATGAGCATATTGCCGAAGTTTCATCGCGTTTAATTGCGAATCCTGTAAGCTATCGCATGAAGAGTGACCGCATTCAAGATTTAGTGACACGCTTGAAAAAATGTGTGAAATAAGAGGGGCCAACGAGATGAAAATAACAATTTTGGATAACGATATTTCTTTAAAACGCCAACTCGAGCAAGGCAATGAACAACAGCTGCATACAGTACGTGAAGTCATTCAGGATGTACGTACTAAAGGTGATGAGGCGATTAAATATTACAGTGAAAAGTGGGACGGTTTTGCACCGGAAAACTTACGCGTAGCCGAAAGTGAAATCGTTGAAGCGGTTAAAAATTTTGATTCGCAATTATACGGTGATTTACAGGAAGCAGCAGATAATATTTACCGCTATCATAAGGAACAAAAACGTACGGGATTCAAGTTGCCATTAGAAGACGGGTCGTATTTAGGGCAACGAATTACACCGCTTGATGCAGTTGGATTGTATGTACCTGGTGGATCGGCAGCCTATCCTTCTTCTGTATTGATGAATGTCATCCCGGCGCAAGTTGCGGGAGTAAAACGCATCGTCATTACATCACCAGCAGGAAATGACGGGAAATTGCCGGAAGCGGTACTCGTTGCAGCACATATTTTAGGTGTGACGGAAATTTACAAAGTAGGCGGTGCACAGGCGATTGCTGCATTAGCATACGGTACGGAAACGATTGCCCCGGTTGATAAAATTACAGGTCCGGGCAATATATTCGTCGCATTAGCGAAGCGTGAAGTATTTGGTGAAGTGGCAATTGATATGATTGCCGGTCCATCTGAAATTTGTATTTTAGCAGATGAAAGTGCTTATGCCGATGAAATTGCTGCTGACCTGCTTTCACAGGCAGAGCATGACACTTTAGCATGTGCGGTTCTGATCACAACTAGCGATGACTTGGCGGATGCGGTTGCAGATCAGGTCGAGATTCAATTATCAAAACTGCCGAGACAGTCGATTGCACGAAAATCGATTGAAAATTTCGGTCATATATATGTAGCGGAATCTATGAAAGATGCGGTACGTGCTGTGAATTCATTGGCACCTGAACACCTGGAAGTGATTACGGAAGATGCCGAAAAGGTTTCGGAAATGATTACACATGCCGGTGCAATTTTTATCGGCCGCTATAGCTCGGAGCCGGTAGGGGATTACTTTGCGGGCACGAACCACGTATTACCGACGAACTCAACAGCGCGTTTTGCTAGTGGCTTAAATGTCGATGATTTTATTAAGCGCACAAGCGTTGTTTATTACAGCGAGAAAACTTGGCAACAAAATGCGCCGAAGATTGCACGCCTTGCTCGACTTGAAGGGTTGGAAGGACATGCAAGAGCGGTAGAATCGCGCGGCTGGGATAAAGGAGAAGAATAATGACACGTTTTGCAAAAATCGATCGCGATACAAATGAAACAAAAATTAAAGTAGAGCTCAATTTAGACGGTACAGGTCAAGCCGACATTAAAACAGGTGTTGGCTTTATGGACCATATGCTCGATCTCTTTATTAAGCACGGACTGTTTGACGGTAAAATACTGGCGGACGGGGATACTTGGATTGATGATCACCATACGACAGAAGATATCGGAATTGTGTTAGGACAAGCATTCCGTGAAGCGTTGGGCGATAAAAAAGGAATCAAACGTTACGGCACGGCATTTGTACCGATGGACGATGCGTTAGCACAAGTTGTCGTTGACTGCTCAAACCGTCCGCATTTGGAATACCGCGTTACACCGGAGCTTAATGCAAAGGTAGGCAACTTTGATACAGAGCTTGTTCATGAGTTTTTATGGAAGTTTGCACTGGAAGCACGCATTAACCTGCATGTCATCGTTCCTTACGGCCATAATACACACCATATTATTGAAGCGATTTTTAAAGCAACGGCACGTGCATTGGATGCAGCGGTAGAAATCGATCCACGTGTAAAAGGTGTGCCATCAACAAAGGGGCTGTTAACGTGAAGATAGGTGTAATTGATTATGGAATGGGCAATCTGTTTAGTGTCGAACAGGCACTAAAACGATTGGATGTACAAGTCATTGTTTCAAGCGAGATTGAACAGTTGGAAGCAGCAGATGCTTATGTGCTGCCGGGTGTAGGCGCATTTCCGGATGCGATGAAGCGCTTGGAAGAAACAGGGCTCATCAATTTCATCCAAACAACGAAAAAGCCGTTGCTTGGCATTTGCCTTGGCATGCAGCTAATGTTTGAAGAAAGCGATGAAGTGGCGCAAACGAAAGGTCTTGGCATTTTCAAAGGACGTATTCAGCGCTTTACGAATGTTACACGTATTCCGCATATGGGCTGGAACGAGCTGAAGTTAAACCAAACACCAGCATGGTTAAATAATGAAGACTTGCCGCAGGAACGTCATGTCTACTTTGTTCACTCGTACTATGCGAGCGGCATCGATGACATGGAGCTGATCGCCTCAGCTGACTATGAACAGGTTCAAGTACCGGGCATCGTGGCAAAAGATAATTTTACAGGTATGCAGTTCCATCCAGAAAAGTCGGGGCCGTTCGGTGTGTATTTATTGACGGCTTGGACACAGGGAGTGAAAGAGGGCGTATGTTAACAAAACGAATTATTCCATGTCTTGATGTAAAAGAAGGACGTGTTGTAAAAGGGGTACAGTTTGTAGAATTGCGTGATGCAGGCGATCCTGTAGAGTTAGCTAAGTTTTATGATGAGCAAGGCGCCGATGAGCTTGTATTTCTTGATATTTCCGCTTCGCATGAAGGCCGGGAAACGATGGTCGATGTTGTCCGTCAAACAGCAGCATCATTGGCGATTCCGTTTACAGTAGGCGGCGGCATCCGAACGATTGAGGATATGAAGCGTATTTTACGTGCAGGTGCCGATAAAGTATCGGTCAACACTTCAGCACTGGAACGCCCGCAGCTTATTAAAGAAGGCGCGGATTACTTCGGGGCACAATGTATTGTATGTGCAATTGATGCGAGGTACAGTGAAGAAGACGGAACATGGATGGTCTACACACATGGCGGCCGCAATAAAACAGCATGGACAGCAGTCGAATGGGCGAAAGAAGCGGTACGATTAGGGGCCGGAGAAATCCTCCTTACATCGATGAATCAAGACGGCGAGAAATCTGGCTTTGACCTGGCATTAACAAAAGCGGTACGTGATGCGATAACGGTTCCTGTCATCGCGAGCGGCGGGGCAGGCAATGCCGAACATTTCCGTGAAGTACTGCAGGATGTTGATACAGATGCGGCACTCGCAGCGAGTATTTTCCACTATAAAGAAACGAGCGTAGCAGAAGTGAAAAGCTACTTAAAAGAAAAAGGGGTTCGAGTACGATGAACGTAAAATTTGATGAACAAGGCTTAATTACAGCCGTAGTACAAGATGCACAGTCAAAAGAAGTATTAACAGTAGCTTATATGAACGAAGAATCACTGCAAAAAACGATTGAGACGAATGAAACTTGGTTTTATTCACGTTCTCGCCAGGAGCTTTGGCATAAAGGGGCAACGAGCGGCAACACGCAAAAAGTAGTTTCAATCAAAACAGACTGTGACAAGGATGCACTTGTCATCGAAGTCATCCCAGCTGGTCCGGCTTGTCATAACGGAACAACTTCATGCTTTACTGAAAGCTTGGTAGAAAATGAACGTCCAGGGTCTGTTGCCATTCTTCCGCAGCTTGTCGAAGTGATTAAACAACGTGAAATCGATATGCCTGAAGGGGCGTACACAACGTATTTATTCGATAAAGGGATCGATAAAATCTGTAAAAAAGTCGGCGAAGAGGCGACAGAAGTTGTTATCGGTGCGAAAAACCGCGACGCAGAAGAAGTGAAATGGGAATCAGCCGATCTTCTTTATCACTTATTAGTCCTTCTTCAAGAGCAAAAGGTTAATGTTTATGAAGTACTCGATGTACTGCAAAAACGTCATGAAGGAAAGAAACAATAACTATCCGAAAATTAACACCGCTTTGTCAGACGTGTTTTTAGTACATATGTGCCGGATATGCTATAATAGTAAGAATTGATTAAGGGACCACACCTGTGCGTTCCTTATTTCTTTGTTTACAAACAAATGACCTGCGTATTTGATGATATAGAATGTATTGAACGGAATGACTCGGAGGAATTTTATTGGAAAATAAACGTTTAAAATCAAAAGCTACTAATGTCGTGTCGTTTGTTCCGAATGGTGATTATTATTATAAGAAAGCTTTGAAGGCAATTGAACGAGACGAAATGGATAAAGCATATAAATATATTAAACGCGCGGCGGATTTAAGTCCGGATGACGCGCACGTGTTACTGCAGTACGGAATTCTGGAAATGGAACTGCAAAATTTTGAGCATGCATATGAGTTGATTCACACAGCCTATAGTTTAGAGCCGAATGAATCCGAAATCATTTTCATGCTGGCGGAAGTGTCGGGCTGTATCGGTCATATTGCGGATGCCCAAAAATACGCAGCACAATATTTAGAAATGGAACCGAATGGCGCCTATACGGAAGATGCCTCCGAAATATTGGAGTTTGTCGACTATGTGGGCGAAGAAATGGATGACATGGATGAATTTGATGGGGCGAAGCATGTGGCACAGGAAAAGGCCCGCCGCTATATGGAGCAGGGAGATTTTAAAACGGCAATCGAAATGCTGGAGCAACTTATTGAAGAGTATCCAGACCTTTGGAATGCGTATAATAATCTGGCGTTGGCTTATTTTTATGTCGGAGAAGCGGAACAGGCACGTGCACTTTTATATCGAGTGCTGCGTGAAAACAAAGGCAATCTTCATGCACTTTGCAACTTGGCCGTGTTTGCTTATTACGAAAAGAGCAGTGAAGAGCTGAACGAAATGGTCGGATTACTAAAGAAAATCCAACCGTTCGATTGGGAAAACCGTTACAAGCTCGGTGCGACATTTGCGTTAATCGGGCAATATGAAGAGGCCTACAAATGGCTGCGTTCAATGAGTAAAAAGGGGTATGATGGAGAGCCTGGCTTTTATTTCTGGCTTGCCCAGTCTGCCTACTTCTCAGGACACGAAGCCACTGCAAATGAAGCATGGAAAACGCTTATTCAGCTGGATCCTTCAAAAGAAGGAATGGAACCGTGGGCAAATGGTGAAGGTTCGATTTTACGCAATTCAGCGGAAAATCACCGGGATTTCATCATTCGTCAGCTAACAGATGAGCATCAGTCCAGCCGGTTATTCGGCATGTTTTTATTGAAGCGGTCTGCCCATAAACAAGAAATTGTGGCACATCCTTCACTTTTAAATGTCTCGAATTTCACAGCGATTGAAAAGCTTTGCCTGGCATATGCACTGGACTATGATTTCAGCAAAGGCAGCAAGGAAGAACAGCAATTCCTGCGCTTTATGGAAGTTGCCGAACTGATCACAGAAACGAATGATTCGATTTCATTGGAAGTGGCGCAAGTGTTAAGTACATGGTTTGCGCTTGGGGAAATTGCATTCGAACAAGGCTATGCATTCAAAAATCGCGCGGCGCTTGCTGCTGCTGTTGAATATTCTTTCCATACGGCATTGGAAAACAAAGTGACGAAAAAAGCAGTTGCGGGCAAATATAATATTTCGACTGCCACATTATCGAAGTACAATGATGAGTTATATGAATTTGTACCATCGGACTTTGAATAGGCAGTAAATTTGTATTTACCCAAGCAATCTTATACGATAAAACTATATAAAAGGTATACGTAAGAGGAGGATCTTCATGTCAGAAGAAAAAATTTATGATGTAGTCATTATCGGAGCAGGTCCAGCAGGTATGACTGCTGCGGTATATGCATCACGCGCTAACTTATCAACATTAATGATTGAACGTGGGATTCCCGGCGGACAAATGGCAAATACAGAAGCAGTGGAAAACTACCCTGGTTTCGATACTATTTTAGGGCCTGAGCTATCGACGAAAATGTTTGAGCACGCAAAAAAATTCGGTGCTGAATATGCTTACGGTGATGTAAATGAAATCATCGATGGTGATGAATACAAAATTATCGTTTCAGGTAAAAAACAATATAAAACACGCACGATTATCATTACAACAGGTGCAGAGTACAAAAAACTGGGCATTCCTGGCGAAACAGAGCTTGGCGGCCGCGGTGTAAGTTACTGTGCTGTATGTGATGGCGCATTCTTCAAACAAAAAAACCTGATCGTAATCGGTGGAGGCGACTCTGCTGTTGAAGAAGGTGTTTACTTAACACGCTTTGCGGATAAAGTAACAATCGTACACCGTCGCGATAAGCTTCGTGCACAAAAGATTTTACAAGATCGTGCATTTGCCAACGAAAAAGTAGACTTCATCTGGAATTCAACTGTGAAAGAAATTCATGAAGTTGACGGTAAAGTAGGCAAAGTGACGTTAGCTTCAACAGTTGACGGTACAGAGTCAGAAATGGAAACAGATGGCGTATTCGTATATGTCGGCATGCTTCCATTAACAGCACCATTTGCTTCACTGAATATTTTAAATGAAGCAGGCTATATTGTAACAAATGAAAAAATGGAAACTGCAATTCCTGGTATTTATGCTGCGGGTGATGTTCGTGAAAAAATGCTGCGTCAAATTGTAACAGCTACAGGTGACGGCAGTATTGCAGCTCAATCTGCTCAACATTACGTAGAAGAAATCAAAGAAAAAATAAATCAATAATTCTTTAACATAAATGTAATCATATCGTTACAAAATAAGGGTATACTAAAAGTGGAATTTGTTTTAACCCCCTTATATTTTTATCCTAAGGTTGTTTCAAGCGGTTTACGCTGAAGCAACCTCTTTTTTTATGGCTTTCCTGCATAAATGCTGGCATTATAAATGAAACGCTTGCTTTTACTGAATGCATAGGACAAGGTATAATAGAAATAAGCTTTAGAAAAACACAATTCGCTTCACGTATAGCGAAATTGTGTCTTTACTTATGTGGAATTCGTGAAATATTATATATTCACTTATCCATTAAATGAAAAAGTTGAGGTGTTGTGTATGCAACGTATTACAAATTTACTCGCTATTAAAGATGGTCAAGTATTATTGCTGCAAAAGCCGAGAAGAGGCTGGTTTGTGGCACCAGGTGGAAAAATGGAGCCAGGAGAGTCCATCTATGACTCGGCTATACGCGAATTTCAGGAAGAGACGAATTTAACACCAAAAGACGTTCATTTAAAAGGCGTATACACAATGGTTATCAAAAATGGTGATACGGTCGTCGATGAGTGGATGCTGTACACATTTATTGCAACAGATGTTGAAGGAACACCATTTGTCGAAACACGGGAAGGCATTTTAAACTGGTATGAAATTGATCGTTTAAAGGATCTTCCGATGGCAGCAGGTGACCGTACGAATTTATTATTTGCAGCGTTAAATAAAGGTACGCAATATGGTACATTTGAATATACAGAGGATTTTGAGCTGATTAGCGAAAAAATCCAAAACTCGACGGAACAAAACTAGAGGAGATGAAATAAGTGGCAAGTTCGAGCTATACACATGAGTTAGTAATTATTACAGGAATGTCAGGGGCGGGCAAAACGGTAGCCGTTCAAAGTTTTGAGGATTTAGGTTATTACTGTGTAGATAATTTACCTCCGGAGCTTTTAACTACTTTTTTAACGCTAATGAAGGGTTCCGAAAAAAAGATTTCACGTATGGCAGTTGTGATGGATTTACGTGGGAGAGAATTTTTTGGCTCATTGATCGAATCGCTCGACGCACTACTGGATGAAGAAGATATTTTACTCCGTATTTTATTTTTGGAATCCGATGATGCCACATTAGTTCGCCGCTATAAAGAATCACGCCGATCACATCCGCTTGCACCTCAGGGATTACCGCTGGAAGGGATTCAGCTGGAGCGCGAATTGCTCTCTGAAGTAAAAGGGCGCGCCAAATCAATCGTCAATACTTCCAAGTTAAAGCCACGTGAATTACGTGAACGTATCGCCCAGGAGTTCAGCAATATGAGCAGTCCTACGTTTTCACTAAACATTATGTCATTTGGATTTAAGCATGGGCTGCCGATTGATGCTGATTTAGTATTCGATGTTCGTTTTTTAAAAAATCCTTACTATGTTGAAGAGCTAAGACATAAAACAGGGCTACAAACAGAAGTTTCCTCTTACGTATTGGCAACGGAAGAAACACAACAGTTAATTGCCAAACTGACTGACCTGTTCACTTTCATGATTCCCCATTACCGTAATGAAGGCAAATCACAGCTTGTCATCGCTTTCGGCTGTACGGGCGGTCAACATCGCTCCGTTACACTTGCTGAATACTTCGGGAAGCTATTGGCAAAAAATGATCAAGTCATCGTTACACATAGAGATATTAATCATAGGAAGGATTAATGAAATGAAAAAAAAGAGAACAAGAATCGTCGTAATTGGCGGGGGGACAGGCCTTTCTACAATTTTACGCGGTTTGAAGCAGCATCCTTTTGATATAACGGCTATCGTTACGGTTGCTGATGACGGTGGCTCTTCTGGCCGTTTGCGGGATGACTATGATATCCCGCCGCCAGGAGATGTGCGAAATGTAATTGCCGCACTTTCTGACGTAGAGCCGTTAGTCGAGCAAATGTTTCAATACCGCTTTTCCCAATCAAACGATTTAGGCGGTCATTCGCTCGGGAACTTAATGTTGACGGCTTTGACGGAAATTACAGGTGATTTTAACCATGCGATTGCTGAAATGAGCAAAGTACTGAACGTGCACGGAAAGGTCATTCCAGCAGCGAATAAAAAGGTTACGTTACATGCCGAATTGGCGGATGGGTCAGATGTGATAGGCGAGTCGAAAATTCCTTCAGGCCAGGCACCGATTAAACGGGTATACTTGGAGCCGAGTAATCTCAAACCTTTACCTGCTGCAGTTCATGCGATTGAACGGGCAGATTTTATTTTGATTGGACCTGGCAGCCTTTATACGAGCATCATTCCGAATCTATTAGTGAAAGGAATCGGGCAGGCAGTTGTTCGTGCAAAGGGTGAAAAGATTTACATTGCGAATTTAATGACACAGCAAGGTGAAACGAGAAACTTTACTGCGTCAAAACATATTGAAGCAATCCATGAACATGTTGGCGAAGCGTTTATCCAATCGGTACTAATCAATGAAAAGGAGCTGCCTCCTTCGATTTACGAAAATTACCGTGAAGAAAATGCCGAACCTGTAAAGTTTGATATAGAAAGATTGCAAGAAATGGGCATCACTATTATTCCAAAAGAGATCGCCCTTATTGAAAATGGAACAGTACGTCATGATGCGGTAAATCTAGCGGAATGGCTTTGTGAATATACATTACAGAAAAAACAAACAACGCAAGAATAGTAGTATGAAAGAAACACTACATAGGTTGCTGGGAAAGGGGGAGCGAATCCATGTCATTTGCATCTGAAACAAAGAAAGAACTGACGCAGGTAGAAGCGGGTGATAGCAGTTTAAAGGCAGAAGTATCTGCCCTGATACGGATGAACGGTTCGTTAAGTTTTGCGAATCGCCAAATAAGCTTGGACGTACAAACAGAAAATGCGGCAATCGCACGTCGGCTTTATACAATTGTAAAGAAGCTTTATCCATATAATGTCGAGTTGCTTGTGCGGAAAAAGATGCGTCTTAAAAAGAATAATGTGTATATATGCCGTGTTCGGGAAGGCGCACGTGAAATTCTTGCGGATTTAGAAATTGTCTCAAATTCATTTGAGTTTAATCATACGATCGCGAAATCTATCATACCGAAAGAGAATGAACGCCGTGCTTATTTACGTGGTGCCTTTTTGGCAGGAGGCTCGGTGAACAATCCGGAAACCTCTTCCTACCATTTGGAGATTTATTCTTTATATAAGGAGCACGGGGAAGCGTTGGCTGAGCTGATGAACCGGTACGACTTAAATGCGAAGACAATCGAACGTAAAAAAGGTTTTGTCACGTATTTAAAAGAAGCCGAAAAAATTTCGGATTTTATGAATTTAGTCGGTGCTGTACAGGCAATGCTAAAGTTTGAGGATGTGCGGATCATTAGAGATATGCGTAACAGTGTAAACCGTATCGTAAACTGTGAAACAGCCAACTTAAACAAAACAATAGGCGCGGCGTTGAGGCAAGTGGAAAATATCCGCTATATTGATAATGCGGTAGGTCTTGATCAGCTGCCGGAAAAACTGCGTGAAATTGCACGCCTTCGTGTGGAATATCAGGACGTGACGTTAAAAGAGCTCGGTGAAATGGTTTCAACTGGCGTTGTCAGTAAATCAGGCGTCAATCATCGTCTGCGCAAAATCGATGAAATCGCGGATGCGCTCCGTCGTGGAGAAAGTATTTAAACTCACAAAAACGGAGCAAGTACATCAAAGCGTAAAAGAAAAAATTGGTAACGATTTCATAAAAGATGTTTCCAATTGTTGTTCTTTTCGGACAATTTCGTTAAGATAAACTTAAAGCGATGAACGGTTGTGAAAGGGAGAATTTCAACATGATTGAAAAACAAGTAGAAGTAAAGTTAAAATCGGGCTTACAAGCAAGACAGGCCGCTTTGTTCGTTCAAGAGGCGAATCGTTATAAAGCAGACGTCTTTTTACAAAAGGATACGAAAAAAGTAAATGCAAAGTCGATCATGGGCATTATGAGCCTGGCTGTTGCTAAAGGCACAGTTGTTACATTATGGGCAGACGGCCATGACGAAGAAAAAGCAATCGACGCACTACAACTTCTAATTGAAAAAGCGGATTAAAGCAAAAGGATAAAGCGCCCGTTCAACTCTTCTAACCATTGGAGGGCCCGATGCAAAAGTAAACGTTCCACCACTTTTGCATGAGGGACCGAAATGGTGCAAGGAGTTGGCGTTTTACTCTGGACGTGGACAATCCTATTTATTAAAGCAATAAATAAAATGCGATAATGAATTTTATTTGCAAGACAAAAGCACAGCTGTTCAGTACATGAACGGCTGTGCTTATTTTTTTGAACACAAAAAAGCATACAAGACGAATCTTGTATGCTTGAATGAATCGATTATTTTAATTGGTTACGCTCATAAATTTTATCGATTAGACCGTACTCTAATGCTTGCTCTGCAGACATGAAGTTGTCACGATCTGTGTCGCGTGCTAACGTTTCGTAATCTTGGCCACTGTTTTCAGCCATGATGCGGTTTAATTTTTCACGTAAGTGTAAAATACGTTTCGCAGCGATTTCGATTTCTGTTGCTTGACCTTGTGCTCCGCCAAGTGGTTGGTGAATCATTACTTCAGCGTTTGGTAATGCAACACGCTTGCCTTTTGCACCAGCAGAAAGCAGGAATGCACCCATTGAAGCAGCCATACCGATACAGATTGTTGAAACATCAGGTTTGATGAAGTTCATCGTATCGTAGATCGCCATACCAGAAGTGATCGAGCCACCTGGTGAGTTGATGTACAGGTAGATATCTTTATCTGGATCTTCAGCTTCTAAAAATAATAGCTGTGCTACGATAGAGTTTGCAACATTATCGTCAATCCCACTACCTAATAAAATGATGCGGTCTTTAAGTAAACGTGAATAGATGTCATATGCACGTTCGCCGCGGTTTGTTTGTTCAATAACTGTAGGAATTAAGTTCATTGAAAAATCCTCCCTTTGTTAAAGCTTATATTCGATTACTATTGCTGAAATTGACAAATATTTCAGCTGTAAACCTATCATACACGTATTAGTCAGTTATGGTCAAATATAAACTCTGATTTTTACAGTTGAAAATAAGGGGTTCCATCTGTATAATGAAAAAAGTTGCTCATATACTTATTTATATGTCCTCGTGGTGTAATGGATAACACTTCAGATTCCGGTTCTGAGGCTGGGGGTTCGATTCCCTCCGAGGGCGCTTTCTTTTTTAAAGATTATTGATCAGCATGAAGTAAAAATAATCTTTCTCTTCCATTTTTCTACAGTTTATTTTTGACGCTACACTATAAGTTTCCGAAACCGAACTAATTTAAACGCTCTTCACTTAAAAAAACAAAATTTCTTTATAAAAAAATACATTTCCTACTTGAATTATATGTAGAAAATTAGTACATTATTAAATGTTGTGTTTTTACAAAACTAGTTAGATAGACCATACTATCATGTCCTTTAGGGGGCACCATTTTACTGTTTTAATATACGTTTCAATATCAATTGTAAAAAAACATCTGAGGTTTTTTTGCAATAGAGAATGAAGTTTTAGTAGGATAGAAGGAATCACTGTACCGGTTCTTTTTATCCTTCATTCGTTCTCTAACTAAATAATAATTTCAAGACTGTATGAGAGGAGCTCCTCTTGTGCGGTCTTTTTTTGTTTTAGTAAAAATTCTTTATAGAATTAACATATATTATAAAAAACAGGGAATATATGTAATGGAAAGTGAGGCATTTTAGAAGGGGGATACAATAATGGAATAGTAAATGAGTGAATAAATATTAAATTATATGCAAATAAACCGTCAATTTTGTTATATTAATTCATCATACTGCAATAATAATCAATTTTTTAAAAATTAAATGTTGTATATTAATTGTGGAATTAATATAATTGAACATGTTATTAAAAAAACTATTACATCCAGGAGGATATTCATAATGAGTACTAGAAAACTATTTAAATGGGCAGCACCTTTAGCAGCAGCTTCGATGATTTTAACAGCGTGTGGAGCAGACGAATCTTCATCAACAGGTGATAAAGAATATAAGAAAATTGTTGCAGGTACGGAAGCTACATATGCACCATTCGAATACTTAGATGATAAAGGCAATGTTGTTGGATTAGATTCAGAGATTTTAGCAGCGATCGGCGAAGAGATGGGCATCGAGACAAAAGTGAAAAATGTAGGCTGGGACTCAATGATGAGCCAAGTAACAAATGGTGAAGTGGATATGGGTGCAGCAGCGATTACAATTACAGATGAGCGTAAACAAACTTATGACTTTACAGATCCTTATTATGAAGCGACGTTATTGATCGTGACAAAAGAAGGTTCGACAGTGGCATCGTTAGAAGATATTAAAGACAAAAAAATCGCGGTGCAAATCAATACGACAGGTCATATCGCAGCTCAGGAACTTCAAGGTGTTGCAAGCTCGAAGATTTTAGCTTATGAAAACTTCTCTGTTGCTTTAACAGAAGTACTGACAGGTGCAGCAGATGCCGCAATCGGTGATAATGCAGTAATTTTAGATTACCTTGAAAACAATCCTGATTCAGGCTTAAAAGCAGTGGAAGATAATTCATTCGAAAAAGATTACTTCGGCTTTATGGTGAAAAAGGGCAACAAAGAGCTATTGGACATTTTAAATGAAGGTCTTCAAAAAATTAAAGACAATGGCAAGCTAGCTGAAATTACAGGTACAGAAATCGAATAAGCTACATTTTAATTTATTGGAGGGTTTCAGATGGATTTTTTTGATTTTTTCCGTTGGGATATAATCTGGAACTACCGTGAACTATATGCAAAAGGACTTTGGGCGACTATTGTTTTAACAGCATGTGGTTATATTGGTGGGATCATATTCGGTCTAGTTTTAGGATTAGGCCAAGTTTCAACAAAAAAGTGGATTTACTGGCCGGCTAAAATCTATGTCGACGTATTCCGTGGTACGCCAATGCTCGTACAATTATTATTAATTCACTTAGCGGTTATTCCGACTATTTTCGGAACATCACAAGGTTGGTGGGTATCGGGTATTGTCGGACTGATTTTAAACAGTGCTGCATATAATGCAGAAATTTTCCGTGCAGGGATCCAGTCGATCGACAAAGGGCAAATGGAAGCTGCAAGGTCTTTAGGATTAACGCAAAGCCAGGCGATGCGCAAAGTTATTTTACCGCAGGCGTTCCGTCGAATGATTCCGCCTTTAGGAAATGAATTTATCGCACTGTTAAAAGATTCTTCACTTGTAACGGTAATCGCCGGAGCCGAAATTTTATACGTAAGTAAAGTAGTAGCCGGAACGTATCAGCGTTTCTGGGAGCCGTATTTATTCGCGGCGTTCCTATACCTTGTATTGACGTATGCTGTAACGAAGCTCATTGCATTTATCGAAAGACGAGTGGATATCAATTACAACCCACGTAAGAAAAAGGAGCGCGCGTAAATGATTAAAGTAGAAAACTTACACAAGCATTTTGGCAAGCTCGAAGTGTTAAAAGGGATCGATTATGAAGTACATGAAAAAGAGGTAGTTTGTGTCATCGGGCCATCTGGTTCCGGGAAATCAACGTTTCTTCGCTGCATGAATTTGCTGGAAGAAGTAACGGATGGGGCAATCTATATAGAAGGTACTAAAATAAATGATCCGAAAACAAATATTAACGAGATCCGTACAGAAGTAGGAATGGTGTTCCAGCAGTTCAACCTATTCCCGCATATGTCGGTCATCGATAATATTACGATGGCGCCAATGCAAATTCGCCAGCTGAACAAGGCGGATGCCGAAAAACTGGCACTGGAGCTATTGGACAAGGTCGGTTTGCGTGAAAAGGCATATAACTATCCGCAGCAGTTATCAGGCGGTCAGCAGCAGCGTGTAGCGATTGCCCGTGCGCTGGCGATGAAGCCGAAAGTGATGCTGTTTGACGAGCCAACGTCAGCCCTTGACCCGGAAATGGTGAAAGAGGTTCTGGAAGTAATGAAGAATCTTGCAAAAGAAGGGATGACAATGGTTGTCGTAACGCATGAAATGGGCTTCGCACGTGAAGTCGGTGACCGTGTACTGTTCATGGATGGCGGCTATATCGTAGAGCAAGGGCATCCGGATGAAGTATTCGGCAACCCGCAAAACGAACGTACAAAAGCCTTTTTAGGAAAAGTTCTATAAAAGCAGTGGGGACTATCTTCTATTATGATGAATAGTAGAGGGTAGTTTTTTTATTTAGTAGAGAGCACAGATGGTTGGAATGCTGGGGAGGCGACTCCTTGGTGGATTTTTATAACGTAAACTATCAGAAGATTTAGAATTCCGTATTGTGTGGCTCTACTAAAAAATGTATAATCTTAACAAAAATAGAGGGGGTTTTATAATGTTCAAGACGAAGAAATTTTTAATAACAATGCTGCTAATGACATTAACGATCATTTTAGCCGCATGCGGAACATCAGACGATGAAACATCAGGAAGTGCAACAGCCGGAGAAGGTGGCGGTAAAAAGCTGCTAGTCGGAACAGAAGCAACATTTGCCCCATTTGAATCAATGAATGACAAAGGTGAGATTGTCGGAATCGATGTGGATATTATGAACGCAATCGGTGAAGAAATCGGTTCGGAAGTCGAGTTCCGAAATGTCGGTTGGGAGCCGGTATTCCAACAAATTACGAACGGTGAACTGGACTTAGGTGCTTCAGGCATCACAATTACAGAAGAGCGTAAAGAAACGTATGACTTCACAGATCCATATTATGAAGCGTCATTGATGATCGTTGTAAAAGAAGATTCACCAATCGAAACATTGGATGAGTTAAAAGATCAAAAAATCTCGGTTCAAATTAATACAACCGGCCATATTGCCGCACAAAATCTGCAAGGAAAATCAAGCTCAAAAATTTTAGCTTATGAAAACCAGCCAGTGGCATTCCAGGAAGTAATCAATGGTGCAACAGCAGCAGCGATCGGCGATAATGCCGTTGTAATCGAATACTTAAAGAACAATCCGAATTCAGGACTAAAAGCGATCGAATCGGATCAGTTCGAAAAAGAATATTATGGCTTCATGGTGAAAAAAGGGAACAAAGAATTATTAGACCGCTTAAATGAAGGCTTAGCAAAAATTAAAGAAAACGGTAAGTTAGAGGAAATTACAGGTCAGAAGATTGATTAATTAATTGAAAACACAGGCATGAAACCTTTTGAAAAGGAATTCATGCCTGTGTTTTAGTTTATATTAGAAAGTTCTTTAACCGAATTGCTCTAGAAAATAAATTTGCGTCCCTCCCCATTTTCGTTGAGGGGTTTTTGTATTGATTTAAACATTGCTGGAAAATTGCGTCACAATATCGTTTATCATATCCACTTGCATAGCAAGCATCATGGTTCAGACAGCAATTATCTACTTCATTCATTGGTGCACCAGGTCCAGTGCATCCCGGACCGCAGTAGCGGTAACCAGGAAAGCAGAACCCCATTGCAGGACGTCTCATCATCCCACCTCCTTCTAGTAGGTTCCATATATAGTATGTTCACCTAATAAGAAGAGGAGGGCAATCCTATTAATTTCATCATAAAACCATTACTTTACACTAGCAGACTTTACGGGTGACACCGAAGATTCAGCTACTTTCAATACCGCATTCAGAAGGACATCCGCACCTTTTGAACATTCTTCGTAGGAAGTATATTCATCTTCGCGGTGACTGTAGCCTTTCGCACTTGGAACGAAAATCATCGTAGAAGGAATGTACCCGGCGATAAATTGAGCATCGTGGCCGGCACCGCTGAACATATGATGGCGTGAATACCCGAGTTCATCTGTGCTTGCTGCTACAGCATGGACAACTTCCGGTGCGAAATACACCGTATCCCGGCTCCATAGTTTTTCGTAGCTCAGCTCGCAGTTTTCGATTTCTTTTGGCAGGTCAAAAATAATTTGCTCCACTTGCTGAATGACTGCCGGGTCCTGATGGCGGGATTCCAACGAGAAGGTTACGTTGCTCGGGATGACTGTATGAATGTTTGGGTAGGCATTGATGCGTCCGATTGTATAAACAAGATCTTCAGGAAGCTGTTTTAATTTATTTTGCAGGATCGAAATGATTTGCATCGCGGCAAACATACTGTCTTTACGCATGGAAATAGGGGTAGTGCCCGCATGGTTTGATTCGCCGGTTAACGTAATGTCATAGCATACCATGCCAAGTACGCCTTCCACGACACCAATCTCTTTTTTATAATGTTCCAGCACGGGACCTTGTTCAATATGAAGCTCCAAATAGGCATGGGCCTCTGTCAGACGATTTGCAGCGTCGCCTTCATAGCCGCTTTCTTTCAGGGCTTGTTCAAATGTTACCCCTTTAGGGTCAGTTGAAGCGAGCATCTTTTCCTTTTCGAATTTTCCTGAAAGAACACCTGAAGCCATTAGTGAAGGTTCAAAACGTGCACCTTCTTCATTTGTGAAGTTTACAATCGTGATAGGATGATCCAGTTCGAGTTTTTCATCGATAATCGTTTGGACGGCTTCCAGTGCAGTTAAAACACCTAGCACGCCATCGAAGCGTCCGCCTTTAATCACTGAATCCAAATGTGAGCCGATGACAATCGGTAAATTATCGGAGTTGGAAGGAAGTGTTGCATACATTGTGCCCATATCATCGACCGTTACGGTCATACCGAGCTGTTCGCAAATTTCCTTGAATTTGTTACGCGCGAGAATATCTTCGGGAGATAGGCTTAAACGTGTGACACCGTTATTTTCTGTAGCCCCAAATTGGCTGAATAAATCAATCATGTTTTGAAGTCGTTCGCGATTTGTTTTTAACATAAATGTCCCCCTTAAATTCAATAATATATAAACATTAGCACTAGCATATAACAAATTAATATATACTTAATGTAAAATGTTACAATAATTGTATGGACGAATTGTTAATGATAGGGGGCTGCTTATGTTAACCGTAAAAGAAGTTCTAAATCGAAAGTACTTTGAATCAGCGAAGGTTGTCGCAGGTCAAATCGGCTTAAATCATGCAATCAAATGGATTCATATATTGGAAGTAACCGATGTGAAGCAGCTTATTAGAGGAAATGAGCTCATTTTGACGACAGGTGTCACTTTAAAAGATAATGAACAAGGCTTTTTGAATTTTGTGAAGCAACTTAGCGATTTGCAGGTAGCCGGGCTTTGTATTGAGCTGGGGATGTATATTCAAACCGTTCCGGAAAGTGTTATGAATCTGGCAGATGAACTGGATTTCCCGCTCATCGTTTTTCAGGAGATTGTCCCGTTTGTCGGCATTACGCAAGATTTGCATACAGCCATCATTCATCAGCAATACGATATTTTAAGGCAGCTCGAAGATTATTCCCAGAAGATCAACAACTATGTTTTGAAAGTAAATGATAAAGTAAAGATTTTGCAGTATATGCAAAAGTATTTGAATGTGGATATTTATTTTGATGTGAAAAGAGGAGCAAGTCTCGCAATCCCGGATAAAAAGATTGAAAATTGCAAAAAGTATATTGACCGTTTAAGTAGTAAGCATAAAGCAAGTATTGAAGTGAATTTATTTGATCAGTTGTACGGCACGGTTTATATCTACTCGGAAAAAAGAGAAATGACGGAGTTGGATTTGCTTATTTTGGACCGTACTGTTGTTACGCTTTCGCAATTTATTTTAAGAGATTTATATATTGAAGAAAAATTGGAGAGCGAGAACCGGAAATTTTTCGAGAAGTGGCTTGAAGGTGAAAACAGCGATGACGAGCTGCTTTATTTTATCGAAGAGATCGACCAGAAGTTGAAGCATAATGGCTGGATGGTTATGATTCATCAGCTGAGAAGGAAAAATGCGAAAAAAGATTTAACGAACTATAAAATCAATCTTCGTCAGGCGCTGCAGAAGGAAGGGTTTTACACATTTATTGTGGAGCAGTCCCAATACTTGATTTTCATCGTCAACGACCTGGCGCAGGGAGCTACGTATAAAGAGCGGATGAACCGTGTGATGAATGAGATGATCCAGCAAAATAAACAAGACATGCTGATCGCTGTTGGGAAATATGTTTCGCATTACAATGAATTGAAGGAAAGCTATCAAACTGCACAGGAAACATTGCAGATTCGGATGAAACATATGGAGCTTTCGTATTTTTACGATGAATTGGTGCTGTACCATATGGTGAAAGTGCTGCAAAACAACAACAGTCTCATGCAGGCAGCGAAGGAAAAAATCGAAAAGCTCAGCCAGTATGACTACAAGCACAATGCAAATCTGATCCAAACGCTCGATGTGTATTTTCAGTGTAACGGACTGAAAAAGGAAACGGCCGAAAAGCTGTTTATCGTCCGCCAAACGCTTTATCACCGCCTGGAAAAGGTGGAGCAGATCATCGGCAATGATTTTATGAAGTACGAAAACCGCCTCTGCCTGGAGATTATGCTGCTTATGACGAAGCATAATTATTATGAGGGTGTGAAGGTTTAGGAGGCGTGATCTAGTAAGCTCTTTGGCCTTAATGTGAAATCGAGTTCAACATCCATTTGACACTATGTATAATGCCCTTATTCTTCCAATAAGCGAAAATAGAAATAGAGTTTAGGAATGTAGGAGGGAAATGCATGAGCCAATATGTAGAGTATAACTGGAAAGCAGATGACGAAAAACATGTATGGCACTCGATGAAGCCTTATAACCCGGAAGCAACATTTATCGTTGAGCGAGCGGAAGGGGCTTGGCTGACAGACATCGATGGCAATAAATATTTAGATGCGATGGCAGGGCTTTGGTGTACAAATATTGGTTATGGTCGTAAGGAGATTGCCGACACAGCTTACGAGCAAATGCTTAAAAATTCTTATACACCGCTAACGAACGGACACACACCGGCGATTTTACTGAGCCAGAAAATCAGTGAGCTGCTTGGTGATGAATATGTTGTCTTCTATTCGAACAGCGGATCGGAAGCAAATGAAGTGGCGTTTAAAGTGGCAAGACAATATCATCAGCAAAAAGGTGATACGAACCGCTATAAAATCATTTCCCGCTACCGTGCTTATCATGGAAGTTCAATGGGCGCATTGGCAGCAACAGGTCAAGCGCAGCGTAAATATAAATACGAGCCGCTTGCACCCGGCTTTTTACATGTAGCACCACCTGATCAGTACCGCAATCCGGAAGAAGCGATCAATGGTGATGCTACGACATTGCCAAGTGTGAAAAACATCGACCAAGTAATGACTTGGGAAATGTCCGAAACGATCGCCGCGGTCATTATGGAGCCGATCATTACAGGTGGCGGTGTCATCATGCCGAATGAGGATTACTTGAAAGGCGTAAAGGAAGTGTGCGAAAACCACGGTGCGCTGCTGATTGTTGACGAAGTAATCAATGGTTTCGGACGTACGGGTAAAGCGTTCGGATTCCAGAACTACGGCATTAAGCCCGATATTGTGACGATGGCTAAAGGGTTAACAAGTGCTTACATGCCGTTATCAGCAACTGCGATCCGCCGTGAAATTTACGAGCAGTTTGTCGAGAACGGGGAATATGAATTTTTCCGTCATATTAATACATTTGGCGGTTCGCCGGTCGCGTGTGCGGTCGCACTGAAAAACATTGAAATTATGGAGCGCGAAAATTTATTCGAACAATCCGTTGTCCTCGGAGAATCACTGAAGCGCACATTGAAAGAAAATCTCGAGGATCATCCTTATGTAGGCGATATCCGTGGTAAAGGGTTACTGATCGGGATTGAGCTTGTTGAAAATAAGGAAACGAAGGCACCGCTTGATGTTGAGCGCGTTAATGCAGTGATTGCCTACTGTAAGAAAAAGGGTGTCATTATCGGGAAAAACGGTGTAACGGTTGCGAACTTCAATAACGTATTAACACTGTCACCGCCGCTTTCAATTTCATTGGAGGAAAAGGACCTGATTGCCAATACAGTGATTGAAGCAGTGAACAGTATTAAATAAAGGGGGATCTTCATAATGACAGAAGCAGTTTCGGTAAAAAAATTAACACATTTTATCAATGGGGAATTGGTCGAAGGGAAGAGCAACAACTATTCGAAAGTTTATAACCCGACGACAGGCGAAGTAATTGCCGAAGTTCCGATTGCGACAGCTGAAGAAACACGTGAAGCCATTGCAGCAGCAAAAGCGGCTTTCCCGGCATGGCGTGATTTATCTGTTGCGAAGCGTGCGGAAGTATTGATGCGTTTCCGATTTTTACTGACAGAAAATATGGATCAGCTGTTGGAAATCATTTGTACGGAGAGCGGGAAAACGTTGGAGGATGCACGCGGTGAAGTAACTCGTGCACTGGAATCGGTTGACTTGGCAATCGGTGCGCCTCATTTGGTGAAAGGGGAATATTCGGTAAATGTAGGTGGGCAAATTAATGCCTACTCTGCGAAGTACCCTTTAGGTGTCGTAGCGGCGATTTCGCCATTCAACTTCCCGATCATGGTGCCATTAGCGCAAACTTCGATGGCGGTTGCTGTTGGGAATGCGGTTATTTTAAAAGCTTCTGAAAAGGTGCCGATGACTTCGCTGTTTGTCAGTGAACTATGGAAAAAGGCAGGATTGCCGGACGGGATCTGGACAGTAGTAAACGGCAGTAAAGATGCGGTAAATGAACTGCTGGAAAACCCGACTGTTCAGGCAATTTCATTTGTCGGATCAACACCTGTTGCGAAATATATTTATGAAACGGGTTCAAAATACGGTAAGCGCGTAACTGCTCTAGGCGGCGGTAAAAACAATATGGTTGTTATGCCGGATGCGGATCTGGAGCAAGTTGCGAATGCATTTATCGGTGCTGCATATGGCGCGGCTTCCCAACGTTGCATGGCGATTTCGACGATTATGCCGGTTGGTGAAGAGACGGCTGACCGACTTGTTGCGATTTTGAAAGAGAAAATCAGCAACTTGAAAGTGGGCAGCTATAAAGAAGAGGGCACGGATTTTGGACCGGTCATTTCTAAAGAGTCGAAAGAAAATATTTTGAAAGCGATCGATCTGGCTGAACGTCAAGGTGCGACGGTCGTAGTGGATGGCCGTGAACTGGATATCGTGAAAAACTCGGAAGGTTTCTTCGTCGGTCCGACATTGCTGGACAATATTACGAAGGAGATGGAGATTTTCGATGAGGAAGTTTTCGGTCCGGCTCGTAATGTCGTGCGCGTAAACTCGCTGGCGGAAGCGATCGATTTCATCAATGGTCAGGATCTGGCGAATGGGGTTACGATCTTCACGAACGATGGTGCGGCAGCGCGCAAGTTTACAACGGAGATCGATGTCGGTATGGTCGGCGTCAATGTGCCGATTCCAATCCCTGTCGGCTATCATAACTTTGCCGGCTTCAAAGGTTCGCGCTTTGGTGAAGGGCATATGTTTGGTCCGGATCAGGCCCGATTCTTTACGAAAACGAAAACAGTATCGGAACGCTGGCCAGACACAACAGAAACAACAGCATCGACATTCGCTTTTCCTAGCAATAACTAAAATACATGAAGAAACAGCTTAATTCCAGGATGTGGGGTTAGGCTGTTTTTTGTTTCGGGGGTGGCTTGTTTGCAGCGGGAGGGCGGATTTAGTAGAAGATTGGGGTTGGTGGACATAAATTTAAGTTCAGGTATAGGCGGGTTTATATTTTATTAGAACATTTGCGGCGGATATTAGAAGAAGTTGGCCGGTTATTAGAACAGTTCGCGAATTTAGTAGAAGATTGAGTAGTAATAAGGTTAGCGGACCCTGTTTTTGGGGTGGGCGGATGCGGGTTCGTGGTTTTATTAGAACATTGCGGACGGATATTAGAAGAAACGCCGTGGATATTTGAAGATCGGGAGGGGATATTAGCACATTGCACACACATATTAGAACAATTGACGATTATATTAGAACATCCAAAGTTTATTAGAACAAATAAAAATATATTAGAACATCCTCTGAATATATTAGAAAACTTCCCCCACGAACTTCACTTCTAGTAGAAGCCCAAACCAAAACCAATACATTATGTTAGAAAAGTTTACGTAAAAACAGTATATTTCCTTACAAATTTTAACCTTTTGTCTAAAATATTTACGGAAAAAATTACCTTTTGTATATTAAATTTAGTCAAAATATTCAGTAAAGTTATGTATATGAAGGATTCGCAAGGGTTTTCGCCAACAGAAAATATTTTTAAAATTTTTTCTGTTAATTAGATATTATGTTACTAATTGTTACATATAATACTATATATTAAATTATATGCTAAAAAACTAGTAAATATTCTCAAATACTAGGATGCACTTTGGTTTTTCATTTTTTCAATAGAAATTACTAGAAAACTAGGAGGGTTCATATGAAAAAGATTATTACTGGGGGAACAATTGTTACTGCTGCAGATACATTTAAAGGGGATGTGCTGATCGAGGATGGGATCATCACTCAAATTGCAGCGAAAATAGATGATGCTGATGCGGAAATTATTGATGCAACAGGAAAGGTTTTATTCCCGGGTGGTATTGACCCTCATACCCATCTTGATATGCCGTTCAACAATACGGTAACAGATGATGACTGGCAATCTGGAACAATTGCTGCGGCATACGGAGGAACAACGACAATTATCGATTTCTGTATTAGTGCGGGCTCGCCTACACTGATGGATGCGATCGATACATGGCATGGCAAAGCAAAAGATAAAGCCGTAATCGACTATGGCTTCCATTTAATGATCGGTGATTTAAACGAACAGCGCTTGCAGGAATTACCGGAAGCGTTGGAAAGAGGCGGGATCAGCTCGATCAAAGTGTTCCTTGCCTATGCGAAGGAATTCCAGGCGACGGACCGTACATTATTCCAGGCGTTTAAAGTCGGGAAGAAGCTTGGCGCAACGGTAATGGTTCACTGTGAGAACGGATCGGTTATCGATGAGCTAGTAGAAGAAGCGAAAGCGAATGGTCAAACGGAGCCGATCTATCATGCGCTTACTCGTCCGCCTGAAGTTGAAGGGGAAGCGACGAAGCGTGCGATTGAGCTGGCGAACTTGGCTGGAGCGCAATTATATGTCGTGCATGTCACGTGTAAAGAAGCGGTTGATGAAATCATTTCAGCACGCAATAAAGGCTACAACGTGTTAGGTGAAACATGCCCGCCGTATTTAGTCCTTGACCAGACGGCATTGGAGAAGCCGAACTTTGAAGGTGCGAAATATGTATGGTCTCCGCCGTTACGTCCTGTAGAGCATCAGGAAGTATTGTGGAATGCATTGAAGGCGAAGCAGCTGCAAACGATTGGTTCGGACCAATGTTCATTCAGCTTCAACGGCAAGAAAACATTAGGAAAAGATGACTTCTCGAAAATCCCGAACGGTGGACCGTTTATCGAAGACCGTTTCTCTGTACTGTATTCGGAAGGTGTTGTGAAAGGCCGCATTACAGAAAATGAGTTTGTTGATATGATTTCGACGCAGTCTGCGAAGATTTTCGGGCTGTTCCCTAAAAAAGGAACGATTGCGGTTGGTTCGGATGCGGATATCGTATTATTCGATCCGACAGTGAAACGTACGATCTCTGCGGAAACACATCATATGAATGTGGACTACAACGCATTTGAAGGGCTGGAAGTGACGGGTGAGCCACAAAGTGTGCTAGTGCGCGGTGAATTTGTCATTCAAGATAAAAAATTCGTCGGACAGCTTGGAAGCGGCAAGTATATCCGTCGTGAAGTAAAAGGAACTACTAAAGTAACTTCATAACAAGGTCAGTTACGTTCTCGTAATTGCGTCCAGATTCGTGGTTTAGCCAGCCTTTGTTACACAACGCAACATTTATAGGCTGGCATCCATTTCATTAAAAAATCTGTGACATCTGCCGGGGCTTATCTTTATCCAGCAGGTAGTTGGGTATCGGCTGGATAAAGATTCAACAGCTAAAAGTAATAACAAATCAAACTGGAGAGGGTTGTTATGAAATGAGCAATAGTTTAGCGAAGAACTTTGAAGAGATATTTGATGGGTTAACAACATACGCGGCAACTGTTGAAGCGAATCGTTGTTTGTACTGCTATGATCCGCCATGTGTAAAGGCGTGTCCAACGAGCATTAATATTCCGAGCTTTATCAAGAAAATTGCTTCGAATAATATGAAAGGTTCTGCCCGTGTCATTATGGAATCAAATCCGGTAGGCGCTAGCTGTGCGCGCGTTTGTCCAACAATCGAGCTTTGTGAGGGGGCTTGTGTGTTGAACAGTGAAGAAAAGCCGATTCAGATTGGTCATCTTCAGCGCTATGCAACGGATTGGCTGCGTGAATCGAACGTTAATCTGTTTACGCCACAACCGACAAACGGCAAGAAAATTGCGATTATCGGAAGCGGTCCGGCAGGGTTGTCTGCTGCCCGTGAACTGGCATTGCTAGGATACGGTGTGACAATTTTCGAAGCGGATGAAAAAGCGGGTGGTCTGAATTACTACGGCATCGTTTCATTCCGTCTGCCGCAAGATGTGGTGGAGTGGGAAGTGAAGCAAGTAAAGAATCTTGGCGTTGAAATTAGAACAAGCACAAAGATCGGCGAGGATGTACTGGTTGATGAACTGCTTGAAAACTACGACCGCATCATTGTAGCGGTAGGTATGGGCAAAGTGCCGATGCTTGGCATTGAAGGCGAAGAGTTGGACGGTGTGTATGATGCGATTGACTTCGTAAAGGAATCGAAATCTTCATTTACTGATCGTGTACTGGGCAAAAAAGTGCTCGTTATCGGTGCGGGTAATACGGCGATTGATGCGGCGACATGTTCTGTAAGACTTGGTGCTGAGCAGGTGCAAATCGTTTACCGTCGTACATCGAATGAAATGACGGCATATGATTTTGAATTTGATTTTGCGAAGCAGGACGGAGTTGAATTCAGATGGCTGACATTACCGAAGCGCATAATTGGCGACGAAAACGGTAAAGTGATCGGAATGGAATGCATCAAAATGAAGCTGACGGATATCGAAGGTGGAAAAGGGACATTAACGGAAATTCCTGGTTCTGAATTTGTGATTGAGGCGGATGCGGTAATTCGGGCGATCGGCCAAACGAAGCAGTATGAACTGATCGAGCATTTAGGCTTGGCGAATACTCGCGGTGTGATTGATGTGGATCACAACAGCCTTAAGTCATCCAATCCGAAAATTTATGCTTGCGGTGATGTGATTTACGGCAACGGATACGGTGAGGCGACAGTTGTATCGGCGGCGCAGCAAGGCAAAGATTCGGCATACGCGATTCATTATGAACTAAACGCAAATTCAGAAATTGCATAGGGGGAATTGAAATGGCAGATTTACGAATAGATTTTGCTGGTATTAAGTCACCTAATCCTTTTTGGTTGGCATCGGCACCACCAACAAACTCCGGCTATCAAGTGCAGCGTGCATTTGAAGCAGGGTGGGGCGGCGCTGTATGGAAAACGTTGGGCGACCCTATTTTAAACGTTTCCTCTCGCTTTGCTGCGGTAAGTTTCAATGGTCAGAAGGTAGCGGGTTTCAATAATATTGAGCTCATTACAGACCGACCGCTTGAAGTGAACTTAAAGGAAATTTATGAAACGAAAAAACGCTTCCCGGATCATACGATCATCGCTTCATTGATGGTCGAGCCAAAAGCCGAAAAGTGGCATGAAATCGTGAAAAGAGTCCAGGATGTTGGGGTAGATGGCTTCGAATTAAACTTCGGCTGCCCACATGGTATGGCGGAACGTGGCATGGGAGCCGCTTCGGGTCAAGTACCTGACCTGGTGGAAAAACAGACATATTGGGCGAAAGAATATGCGGAAGTACCGGTTATCGTCAAACTGACTCCAAACATTACGGATATTACTGTAACGGCGGAAGCAGCAGTGCGCGGCGGTGCGGATGCGATAAGTATGATCAACACGATCAATAGTTTGGCGGGCGTTGATCTGAATTCTTGGAACACGATTCCACATGTTGGCAATAAAGGGGCACACGGAGGTTATTGTGGACCGGCCGTGAAGCCAATTGCACTGAACATGGTGGGTGAGTGTGCGAGAAGTCCGTATATCAATTTACCGATTTCCGGAATTGGCGGTATTTCGAACTGGCAGGACGCTGCTGAGTTCATCTTAATGGGTTCGACGAGTGTGCAAGTTTGTACGGCGGCAATGCACCACGGCTTCAGCATTGTTGAAGATATGATCGATGGTTTAAGCAATTATTTAGATGATAAAGGCTTGAAATCGGTGATGGATTTAGTCGGCAAAACAGTACCGAAATATTCGGATTGGGGAGATTTAGACTTAAATTATAAAGTTGTTGCAGAGATCAATAATGATGTTTGCATCAACTGTAATAAATGCCATATTGCCTGTGAAGATACGTCTCATCAATGTATCGATCTGTATACAGAAGATGGCCGTCCAATGCTGAAAGTGCGTGAGGAAGACTGCGTAGGCTGTAACTTATGTTCAATCGTCTGTCCGGCAGAAGGTGCGATTACGATGAAGGAACTTGTTCCGACACAACCGCCGATGACGTGGAACGAAAGACAGAAGCTAATTGCAGGATTTGCCCCAAGCAGTTCAAGTGTTGCGAGGTAGTTGGCGCAAATTTTAAAAGGATGGCTGTCAGTCTAACCCACGTCGCATGTGCGGCAACGGGTGACTGACAGACTTCCTCTGTAGACCAAAAAATTGAATAAAGAGAGGTGTAGCGATGTCAGACAGAAAAGAAGCAAATAGCAACTATTTAAAATCACCAGATTTACTTCCTGTCACACACGAAAACCGAAGTATTAGTATGATGGGCTTTGGGGTTATCTGGGTAGGGATGGCCATCGTACTCGCCGCATTCGCAATCGGTGCGGGAGGAATTATCAATCTAAGTATGCCGATGCTTATCCTGGCGACATTGGTTGGATCGATTCTAATCGGGATTTTCATGGTCGTCATCGGGGATATCGGTGTTGAACACGGTTTATCGTTTCCTGTTTATATGCGTGCGCCATTCGGAACAATCGGCACGCACTTCCCGTCATTTGCCCGTGCATTTACAGCATCATGCTGGTTCGGGATCAACACATATTTTGGATCATTGGCGATCAACGGTATTTTGAACATTTTGGTCGGCTTTGACAATTGGTTTATCTGTTTCCTAGTATTCGCGACGTTGCAGTTGTTCAACGTATCGCTGGGGATCAAATCAATTGAACGTTTCGCGGATTTCGCTGCACCGGTCATTATCTTTATTTCGATTTGGATGTATTTGCAATTATCTGCTGAAGCGAAAGAGCAAGGCAAAGCGGTATGGTCATGGGTGGAAGCACCGCAAACTGGTTTCGAACAGTTTACGGCATTCATGGTAGTCGCTACGGCAATCATGGGCTTCTGGGCAACATTGGCTGCGGATATGCCGACACTTTCTCGTCACTTCAAAGCACCGAAAAATGAGCGAAACTGGTTCAAACGAAATAAAACACAGTTACTTGGCTCTTTAGTAGTTCAGCCAATTTTCAATACACTGATGATCGTCATCGGTGCGGTATGTTATATGGCGACGGGTTCAGGTGATCCGGTCAACGCACTTCAGCAAGCGGCAGGCGGTTTTGTCCTCGTGATGCTGTTATCGATGATCGTACTGGCACAATGGTCGACAAATACTTCCGCGAACGTTATTCCGGCTGCGACGATTTTCTCGAATATCGGCGGAGCGAAAGTACCGTTCTGGGTCGGTGTAGTCGTTGCCGGTATTGTCGGGACGGTTGTTCAACCTTGGAGCTTGTTTGATGTTTTAAATAGTGTACTTCTTGTTGTAGGGGGTATCCTTTCTTCGATTGTCGGTATATTATTTGCTGACTATTACTTGCTTCGAAAGCGTCGAGTGAATGTAACGGACCTTTATGAGGCGGAAGGGCAATACCGCTATTTGAAAGGTGTCAATGTAGCAGGTATTATCGCTTGGGTGATTGGCGGTCTGATCGCGAATATTTGGCCATCATTCTCTTCACTTATCGGTTTCTTTGTAGGGGCTGCAATCTATTATGTGCTGGCGAAATACTGGTGGTTCAAGAAGTATCCACAAGCTGAAATCGTCAATCCGAGTGATGATGAATATTTAGGTATTACAGCGGGACGCAGCTGGGAAATTGACGCTGTGCCAGAACCGATTGGTGTAGAGCAAACAGCTTCAACAGATTAAATGTAAACGAGGTGCGGTCATGTCAGAATTTCAGTTTGTAGAAAAAGAAATTCAGCAAATTGATGAACTGCTTGCTGAAAACTATATTATTAAAACGATCGATGAGAATCTGGAAGGAGCTTTCGTTACGTTTGTCAATCCGGCAACTCATGATGAGCGTTTACTGCATATTAAAATGGCAGACACAAGAAAATACTTCTCCAGTAAATTAATGGAACAATTAAGCAGTTGAAAATTAAAGGGCCAGGCGCATTTCCTACGGGATGCGCCTTTTTTATTTTATTTGCACTGAAAAATTTTTAACGAGGGCATATTTCGACATGGAAATACATATTGTGAAGAAGAACAAGTGGATGCACCAGTTGAATCCAGAAAAATTTCTGATCGAAGTGGAGGGTTATTATGGGTGGAGGTAAAGGCACATTTCAGAAATGGAGGAAGAAAGTCAACAAGAAGGTGACAACGCTTAGCAGTAAAACGTCTTTTGCGGTCGACCGGTCCAAACTGCGAAAACAAATCAATGGAATTGAAGAAGAGATCAGAGTGCTGAAACAGCAAATCGGGGAAATCGTCAACTTGAACCGCAACAGCCTGTTTTCAGTCAGTATGGTGAATTATCAGCTCGCGCAAATTGAGGCGAAAGAAAACACGATTGCGCAGCTGGAAAGAGATATTGAAGAATTGAATGAGCTTAGTAAATTAGCGGGTGTCGAAGAGGAGGAAATCAAACCCGACCTGAAAGCAAAGCAAACGATCGACGATATTACGGCGTCCTATATATACAATTGCGCCAACTGTAATGAAGTGTACGATGAACCGAAAAAGTTTTGCGAGGAGTGTGGATATAACATGGATTAGCGCTTATCGCTGAAATTTGCGATAAGCTGAGTGCAATCAAAGGTAAAAGGAGGAAGACCAAATAGAGAACGCCCAACTTTCTATAAACTTTAGAAAGTTGGGCGTTTCTTTGTAGAGAAAGCGGATTTCTTTACACCCGCTTTTCCTGATTACTTACGATGTTCTACAAGGTCAATTGCCCCTAATACTATATGGGCAAGGCCGAAACCGAAAATGGTATTGGCAATCATTTTGTTCGTACCGATTTTTTGTTTCATCGCATACCCCGTTGCAGTGACAGCTGATCCAAGTACAGTCGGAATTAAACCTTCACGAATATTTTTCATAAAAGCCCCTCCTTCATCGTAGTAGGTGAAACAAGCACCGTTCCTATTGTTTGTACTTCTGTGTGAAGTATTTATTGTAAATATTGGATAAATTATTTGGCAATTTTGAAACTATACAATGATTTGTTCGTATAGTTTATTGGGCATACTAGTTAGGCATATTTTTTGCTTGTTCTGCTTGGCCGTACATATTGAGCATTGTGCTCATATCCTGTGGTGACAGTTGTGGTACTTGGTAATAGCCTTTTTTGTTTTGATACAGTGAAAGTTCATAGGCCATTTCGATGCAGTTTGGTACTGAATCTTGCAGTACACGACGAACAACAGGGTTTGTGCTTTCTAAAGCAGCAACTGTTTTCCCTGAAGCACCCATTTTATGGACACTTAGCAAGAAGCCTGAAATAATCGCATCATTAATTTCGTTTGCTGAAGTGATCGGTTTTTTCGCTTCACCAGGTTTGATGCCGTAAATTGTATCGTTCCCCATGTTCATATTATAGCTGCGTGTAGGATGTTTTGGATCATGGCCTGTTTTAAAGGCTTCCATTGTAATGTTGTACTCATCAAGCATAAATGCGTACTGACGATCCAAAATAGATAAAAGCTCGCTGTCTTGAACTTGATCACGGAGCAGGACGAATTGGTTTAATCCGCCGATCATCGCGCTGAGTACTTCATGAACATCCAGTATTTCATGGGCACCATGATTTGTTGAAAAAGGCATTTGATTGTCTTGAGATTGGGATGATTGGGTAAACATGAATTAGTAACCTCCATAGTAAGATATTTCGAACACTCTTATTGTGGAAACGAACAATAATTTTATACGCATTTTTAAAAAAGAGAGGATGGGGCAAATGTTTAAAAAAAATGAACGAGGCAGTGCTGTATTAGTCGCCCTTATTGCAATTGTTGCATTGATCGTCATTGCGGCGATGCTTGTCGTGCCAAAATACAACAAACTTGTTACAGGCGAAGAGACAGTGGACGCAGCATGGGCACAAGTCGAAAACCAGCTGCAGCGCCGATTTGATTTAGTACCGAACTTAGTAAATACGGTGAAAGGCTATGCCGAACATGAGGAAGAAATTTTCACACAGATCGCAGAAGCCCGTACACAATACGGGAGTGCCAATACAGTAGAAGAAACGGCGGACGCAAATAATGAGCTGTCTTCTGCATTATCCCGTTTACTCGTTGTTATTGAAAACTATCCGAATTTAAAAGCGGATGCACAATTTACACGGTTAATGGATGAACTGGCAGGGACGGAAAATCGCTTGACGGTAGCGCGTAAAGATTACAATGACACGGTTCAGCAGTTTAATAATGATGTTCGCCGCTTCCCGGGAAACTTAATCGCCGGTATGTTCAGCTTTGATCAAAAAGACTACTTCGAAATTAAGGAAGGTGTGGAAGAAGCACCGGCAGTCGATTTTGGCGATTAATGATGGGAATAATGAAGCTTGTCGGCAATGACCGAAGCTTCTGAAAAGGGGGACTGTATGTGAGATTAATGGTATCGCTTCTTCTATGGTTAATGCTCGTACCGCTCCAAGCGATGGCAGCTATACCGGAAAAACCGGCCTATAATTCTTACGTGTATGATTATGCGAACGTCCTGTCCGATGATGTGGAACAGAACCTGATCCAGTCGGCAAAAGCGCTCGAAGGTTCAACGGGAAATGTCATTGTCATGATGACGATAGATACGATCGATGGAATGGATGCATTTGAATTCGGTACGGAAACGATTCGCAGTTGGGGAATCGGTGATGAAGCGCTCGATAACGGTATGCTTATTTTTGCGACAACCGAGCAAGGGCCAGGCCAGAATGATGTGTGGATTACGGTCGGCGGCGGTCTGGAAGGCGATTATCCGGATGGGAAGCTCGGCGGCATGATCGATACGTATATGATGCCTTATTTAGCAAATGGTGACTATACAAATGCGTTTGCCAGCATCTTCTCCGTTTTTTATGAAGAAATGGGTGGTGAAGCAGGCGGTGCGGATTTAGTACAGCCTGTTGCGTCAAATGAAGAGGATGGGATTTCAATCGGCTTCATTATATTCATCATTATTATTTACTTTATCATATCGAAGTTTGGCGGTGGCGGTGGCCCAGGCGGACGCCGACGCACAGCACGCCGAGTATACCGCAGTGGCGGTTTCGGTGGATTCGGAGGCGGCTTCGGCGGTGGTGGCGGTTCATCGGGCGGCTTTGGCGGCTTCGGTGGCGGCGGCTCATTCGGCGGAGGCGCGGGCAGGAAGTTTTAAGTATAGTTCTAGGGAAAGGCATCTCACTCGTTGCGGGTGGGGTGCTTTTTTACTGTAGTGCGGGCGGGCGGCGGTGTGCGGCGGTTTTCAAGTAAGTTGGTGCGATGTTCTAATGAAAGCGGCCGATGAAAATGAAGGGCGCATTTTCTAATAAATAAGCTCGTTGTTCTAATAAACCCGGAAAAGTTCTAATAAAACGCGGATCTTCTAATATAAGTCGCCGATGTTCAAATAAGTGGCCCGGATCTTCTAATAAGCAATCGAGAACTTCTAATAAATAATTCGGATGTTCTAATATATCGTGAAAAGTTCTAATATAAGCAGCTGACCGCATTTTCTGATATGCGGTCGTGAAGTTTTATTGAGGTGCTGCACCGGTTTACTAATAAGTTCGTGCAAAGTTCTAATATACGGTTGGGAACTGCTAATAAGTCTGCCAGATGTTCTAATATAGCCGGAATAATTTCTAATAAAAGCGGCCGATGAATAGAGGGGACGCATTCTAATAAGTATGCGCGATGTTCTAATAAACCCGGGAAAGTTCTAATAAAACGCGGATCTTCTAATATAAGTCGCCGATGTTCAAATAAGTGGTCCACATCTTCTAATAAACAACCGCGAACTTCTAATATCCCACCCGCACCTTCTAATAAAACCAAAAAATCTTCTAATAAAATCCCGACGCGCACATCCCATCCCCACCCAAACTCCGCTATAATAATAAAAAAAGGAGGAACTGCCAATGATCATCAAATTTTATTCGAAACCGGACTGCGGACTTTGCATTGAAGGACTCCATACGTTAAAAACCGTGCAGGAAGACATCGACTTTACGATTGAGCACTGCAATATAGAAGAAGACGATGAAGCGCATGAAAAATATATGCTGATGATTCCGGTTGTTGAGTATAACGGGGACGTTGTACAGTACGGGCAGCTTGATTATGCGACATTGTACGAGGCGCTGGCGGACTAGCCACTGGTGCCCTTTCGCTATTTTTTGCGAATAATTCCGTCATATAAGTTGCAAATCAGTCCGGGTCGATCTATAATGAAGACAGAAATTCTTTTTTTTACCCCATGTGGGACATAAAATATTTATGTGGGACATATATTGTCCAACAGGATAAATCGAGTAGGTGGTTTTTTGACGGATATTTCATTTTTTGCAGCTGAGCGTAAACTAATGCCTGAAATTGATGCTCTTTTTCAAAAGAGATTTCGAGTTTTACAAGCAATTGCGACATTTAGCCCAATTGGTAGACGTGCTTTAGGAGAACAGCTACAGATGACAGAGCGTGATATCCGGAATGAAACAACGGTCCTGAGCGAACAGCAATTGATCTTGATTCAAAAAAAAGGCATGATTTGCTCGCCGAAAGGGTATGAAGTAATAGAGCAGCTTTACGAACTGTATCGTGAGCTTTCCGGTATTGTGGCGATGGAACAGCAGCTTACAAACATCTTTGGCATCGCACGTGTCATCATTGTGCCTGGTGATGCCGAACAGGATGAAACGGTAAAGCAGCAGCTCGGTAAAGTGGCGGCACAAGTATTACAGCAAATCGCACCTGCGAAAGCCAACATTGCGGTAACAGGCGGCAGCAGCGTTGCATCGATGAAGGAATATTTGTCGGATGTCCCGGTGTTGAGCGACGCCACATTTATTGCGGCACGCGGTGGTATGGGTGATGAGATGACATTCCAGGCGAATACAATTGTTTCGAAGTTTTCAAAAAGATGCGGGGCAACATACCGCACATTGTTTTTGCCGGAGCATTTAAGTGAGCAGGCGTATGAAGCGATGAAGGATGAACCGATCATTCGGGAGATGATAACACTTTATGAACAGGTGGACATCGTTATTCACGGAATCGGGGCAGCACAGGAAATGGCGCTTCGACGTAAAAGTTCACAGCATGAGCAGCAGTTACTTGAGGAAAAAGGCGCGGTTGCCGAAGCATTCGGCTACTATTTCAATGCAAATGGAGACACGGTTCATCATCTGAGGACAATTGGAATCCAGCGTGATCAAGTCAACAAAGCGAAGCATGTTCTTGCCATTGCGGCAGGCAGAAATAAAGCGGCTGCGATTCAGGCGTATTTTAAAAATGCCGCATCGCAAACGATTTTGATTACAGATGAGCAAACCGCAAGTACAATTCTTGAAAATTAAACATGTTTTTAAAAGTATGATTTTACACATACTATTTTAATAATAAAGTTATTGGAGGAATTACACATGGCATTACAATTAGCAATCAATGGATTTGGACGAATCGGACGTTTAGTATTCCGTGAAGCAATGAAGCACGAGGAATTTGAAGTAGTTGCAGTAAATGATTTAACTGACGCGAAACAGCTTGCACATTTATTAAAATACGACTCAGTACATGGAGTGTATGATGCAGACGTTCAAGCGGAAGATGATGCATTTATCGTAAACGGCAAACGCATTCAAGTGCTTTCAGAAAAAGATCCTGCAAATTTACCATGGGGTGAACTTGGTGTAGATGTAGTTCTTGAATGTACTGGCAGATGGCGTTCAATGGAAGAAGTATCAAAACATATCGAAGCCGGCGCAAAAAAAGCGATCCTTTCTGCACCAGCAAAAGGCGATATGCCAACATATGTAATGGGCGTTAACCACGAAGATTACGACCCGGCACAAGATGTTATTTCAAATGCTTCTTGTACGACAAACTGTTTAGCACCACTTGCAAAAGTATTGGATGAAAAGTTCGGCATCAAACGCGGTATGATGACAACAATTCACTCTTATACGAATGACCAACGTATCCTTGACTTCCCGCACTCTGACCCACGTCGTGCACGTGCAGGCGCGGTATCAATGATTCCGACAACTACTGGTGCAGCGATCGCCGTATCAAAAGTATTGCCACAATTAAAAGGCAAATTGGACGGTTTCTCAATGCGTGTTCCAACACCAAATGTTTCATGTGTTGACTTAGTAGTTGAGTTAGATAAAGACGTAACAGCAGATTCAATCAACGCAGCATTAAAAGAAGCATCTGAAGGCGACTTAAAAGGCATTCTTGCTTACAATGAATTACCGTTAGTATCAATCGACTACAATGGTAACCCGGCTTCATCTACAATTGACGGTTTATCAACAATGGTAATGGAAGGTCGTATGGCGAAAGTCGTTTCTTGGTATGATAACGAAATCGGCTACTCAACTCGTTTAATGGATTTAGCTTTATATATCGCAAAACAAGGGATTAAAGAGTAATCATCCGATAAAATGTGACATACTTTTTCGGAATTAAAGAAAAAGTGTGACATATTAAAAGGAAACAGGCATAAAAAGTATAGCCTTTAATACAGGTAAACCTTATAATAAATAAGGGTAAAAGAGCGGCAGGGACTCACCCGGACCGCTCTTTTTTCGGATATAAGGATAAATATACAAAACAGAGGCGATATCAAGACAGTCTTATCGAATTTTGTTACTATTTTAACTAGCGAGTATACGATCCACAATAATTGACGAACGAGTATGAAGGAGGATTTTCAGTATGTTTTTAAAGAAATCAATGAACGATGTAGATGTAAAAGGAAAACGCGTATTTGTGCGTGTCGATTTTAATGTGCCGATGGATGAGGGCCGCATTACCGACGAAACGCGTATTCGTGCAGCTATTCCAACAATTGAACAACTAGTAAACGCTGGAGCAAAAGTAATTTTAGCATCACATCTTGGCCGTCCAAAAGGTGAAGTAAACGAGGACATGCGCTTAACAGCAGTCGGCGAACGTCTTTCAGAATTAATGGACAAGCCAGTCAAAAAATTGGATGAATCAATTGGTTCAGATGTAGAAGCAGCGGTTAACAATATGCAAGACGGCGAAATAATCCTGCTTGAAAATGTTCGTTTCCATAAAGGCGAAGAGAAAAACGACGAAGCACTGGCAAAAGAGTTTGCGAAATTGGCGGACCTTTATGTAAATGATGCGTTCGGCGCAGCTCACCGTGCACATGCTTCAACAGAAGGTATTGCAAAACATGTACCGGCTGTATCGGGCTTATTAATGGAGAAAGAGCTGGACGTACTAGGTAAAGCATTATCAAATCCAGAGCGCCCGTTCACAGCAATTATTGGTGGAGCGAAAGTTAAAGATAAAATCGGTGTTATTGAAAACCTATTGGATAAAGTGGATCACCTGATTATCGGCGGCGGTTTAGTATTTACATTCGTCAAAGCGATGGGTCACGATATCGGGAAGTCCTTGCTGGAAGAAGATAAAATCGAGCTGGCAAAGGGCTTTATCGAACAAGCGAAAGAAAAAGGTGTACAACTGCATATGCCGGTTGATGCTGTCGTAGCAAACGAGTTTTCGAAAGACGCGGAAACTAAAGTTGTGGCAATCGATGCCATTCCATCTGACTGGATGGGACTGGATATCGGACCGAAAACTGCTGAAAACTATGCAGAAGTCATTAAGCAATCAAAACTAATCATTTGGAACGGACCAATGGGTGTATTCGAAATGGAAAAATTCGCAAACGGTACGAAAACAGTTGCGGATGCAATGGCAACAACAGACGGCTACACAATTATCGGTGGCGGCGACTCAGCTGCAGCGGTAGAAAAATTCGAAGTCGCTTCGAAAATGGACCATATCTCAACAGGCGGCGGTGCTTCATTAGAGTTAATGGAGGGTAAAGAATTACCGGGAATTGTTGCGTTAAACGATAAATAAATCGTTTATAGGCTAAAATATCTGTTGAAACAGTTGGTTGATGCGAAGGCAGGAGCGCCCGACGAAAGTATCTGCCTAAGCGGAAATCAACGAACAGAATCTTTTAAAAATGGAGGGTTTTGAATGAGAAAACCGATCATAGCAGGAAACTGGAAAATGTATAAGTCCTTTGATGAGGCAGTTGATTTTATCGAAGAAATCCAACAAGAGATTCCTTCTCCAGATAAAGTTGATGCGGTCATCTGTTCGCCTGCATTATATTTACCGACACTTGTCGTAGCGGCAGAAGATTCAAGCCTGGCAATTGGCGCACAAAACATGCACTTTGAAGACGAAGGCGCATTTACAGGGGAAATCAGCCCGAAAATGCTGTCCCATGTCAATGTCGATTATGTTATTTTAGGGCATTCGGAGCGTCGTGAGCTATTCAATGAAACAGACGAAGCGATCAACAAAAAAATCCGTGCTGCCATCAATTACGGCATTGTACCGATTATTTGCTGCGGAGAAACGTTGGAAGAGCGCGAAGCAGATCAAACCGAAGCAAAAGTAGCACGCCAAATTACAAAAGCGTTAAAAGACTTTGCTCCAATTGAAGTAGAGCATATGGTCATTGCATATGAGCCAATCTGGGCAATCGGAACAGGGAAAACAGCTACTGCGGAAGATGCGAATACAGTATGCTGCGCGATCCGTCTGGCGGTTGAAACATTATACGGAAAAGATACAGCTGAAAAAGTGCGCATTCAATACGGCGGCAGTGTAAAGCCTGAAAACATTGAAGAGCTTTTATCAAAAGAGCATATCGATGGCGCATTGGTAGGAGGAGCAAGCCTACAACCAGCATCATTCATGAAATTATTGGAGGCGGCAGCAAATGCCTAAACAACCCGTTGCATTAATTATTCTAGATGGCTTTGCCTTTCGCGATGAAGTGAAGGGTAATGCCGTAGCACAAGCAAATAAACCGAATTTTGACCGTTACTGGCATGCGTACCCACATGCGACATTAACAGCAAGTGGTGAAGCAGTAGGTCTGCCGGAAGGTCAAATGGGGAACTCTGAAGTTGGACACTTGAATATCGGGGCTGGCCGCATTGTATACCAGTCCCTGACACGTATTCATAAATCGATTCGTGACGGCGACTTCTTCCGCAATGAATCGTTTCTTGCGGCTGTTGAACATGCGAAAGCACATGGGTCAAAGCTTCATTTGATGGGGCTGCTTTCAGATGGCGGTGTTCATAGCCATTATGAGCATTTATTTGCCTTATTGAAACTGGCGAAAGCAAATGGACTTGAACAAGTATATGTTCACGGTTTCCTTGACGGCCGCGATGTCGGTCCAACGACAGCACTTGGATATATTCTTGAAACAGAAAAACAAATGAAAGAAATCGGGATCGGGAAGTTCGCTTCGATTCATGGTCGCTATTATGCAATGGACCGTGACCGCCGCTGGGAACGTGTCGGCTTAACGTACAATGCATTAGTTGACGGAATCGGCCAGACAGCTTCCACTGCAACAGCAGGTGTCCAGTCTTCGTATGAACGTGAACTGCATGATGAATTCGTTGTGCCGTTTGTCGTGACAGAAGAAGGCAGACCTGCCGCAACGATCAGCACGAACGATGCGGTCATTTTCTTCAACTTCCGTCCGGACCGTGCGATTCAATTGTCGTCTTTATTTACAAATGAAAAATTTGACGCAATGCCACGCTCAGAAAATCATCCGACGAATCTGAAGTTCGTTACGTTTACACATTACAGCGATGATGTTGTAGCGGATGTGGCATACGAAAATGACAACTTAGTCAATACGGTCGGTGAAGTGATTTCAAAAGCAGGTAAAACACAGCTGCGTATTGCGGAAACGGAAAAGTATCCGCATGTGACGTTCTTTATGAGTGGTGGTCGTGAAGATACGTTTGCCGGCGAGGAACGTATTTTAATCGCGTCTCCAAAAGTGGCAACATACGACTTGAAGCCGGAGATGAGTGCGTATGAAGTGACGGATTCTTTACTGGAAGCTATTGCAGGAGAGAAGTTCGATGCGATCATTTTAAACTTTGCGAACCCGGATATGGTCGGACATTCAGGAATGCTTGCACCGACAATCAAAGCAATCGAAACGGTGGACGAGTGTCTAGGGAAAGTCGTTGATGCAATTACTGCTAAAGGCGGCTATGCGATCATTACTGCTGACCACGGGAACTCGGATGAAGTCGTGACACTCGATGACAAGCCAATGACGGCACATACGACAAACCCGGTGCCGGTTATTGTGACGAAGCCTGGTGCCATGCTGTATGAAGACGGCATTTTAGCCGATTTGGCACCGACAATGCTGGAATTACTTAATATTGCCCAACCTGAAGAGATGACAGGAAAATCGTTAGTTATGCCAAGCGAACAGTAATTGATCGCGCGGTTAATTATATAGCTTGTCCTTGTGCAAGCACCTACTAAATTTATCAATAGAGGAGTTTTTTATTATGCCATTCATTACTCAAGTATATGCTCGTGAAGTATTAGATTCTCGCGGTAACCCAACAGTAGAAGTAGAAGTATTCACAGAATCAGGCGCATTCGGCCGTGCAATCGTGCCATCTGGTGCTTCAACGGGTGAATATGAAGCAGTGGAATTACGCGATGGGGACGTAAACCGTTACTTAGGTAAAGGTGTTGAAAAAGCGGTAGAAAACGTGAACACAATTATCGCAGAAGAACTTGAAGGTCAATATTCTGTATTGGACCAAGTTGTAATCGACCAAGCGTTAATCGAACTTGATGGAACAGAAAACAAAGGTAAATTAGGTGCAAACGCAATTTTAGGTGTGTCAATGGCAGTAGCGCATGCAGCAGCTGACTACCTGGATATTCCTTTATACCAATACTTAGGTGGCTTCAACTCGAAGCAATTACCAGTACCAATGATGAACATCCTAAACGGTGGTGCACACGCTGACAACAACGTGGACATCCAGGAATTCATGGTAATGCCAGTAGGTGCTAAATCATTCAAAGAAGCATTACGTATGGGTACGGAAATCTTCCATAACTTAAAAACTGTATTAAAAGAAAAAGGCCACAACACAGCTGTAGGTGACGAAGGCGGATTCGCTCCAAACTTAGGTTCAAATGAAGAAGCAATCACAGTGATCATCGAAGCAGTTGAAAAAGCAGGCTACAAAATGGGCGAAGAAATCCGTTTAGCTATGGACGTTGCGTCTTCTGAGCTTTACAACAAAGAAACAGGCAAATACGTTTTAGCTGGTGAAGGCGTAGAAAAAACTTCTGAAGAAATGGTTGCTTGGTACGAAGAGCTGACTTCTAAATACCCAATCATCTCAATCGAAGACGGTTTAGACGAAAACGACTGGGCTGGCCACAAGCTATTAACAGAGCGTATCGGCGACCGCGTACAATTAGTTGGTGACGATCTGTTTGTAACAAACACAACAAAATTATCTCGCGGTATCGAAGAAGGTGTTGGCAACTCAATCTTAATCAAAGTAAACCAAATCGGTACATTAACTGAAACATTTGAAGCAATCGAAATGGCGAAACGCGCTGGCTACACAGCTGTAATCTCTCACCGTTCAGGCGAATCAGAAGATAACACAATCGCTGACATCGCGGTTGCAACAAATGCAGGTCAAATCAAAACTGGTGCACCATCTCGTACGGACCGCGTTGCGAAGTACAACCAATTACTACGCATCGAAGACCAACTAGGCGCAACTAGCCGTTTTGAAGGCTTAAAATCATTCTACAATATTAAATAACTGTTTGACGGTTGATCAGGCACTCGCTTTTTGGCGGGTGTCTTTTTTTGTTGGGGAGTGGGGCGGGGTGAATGTTCCGGTGTGAGTCGTTTAATTTTGCGGAAAAAAGCCGTGTTTGCGTCGTTTATTAGAAGAAATGCGAGTGATATTAGAAGAATGTGGGTGGATATTAGAAGTTCCGTGTATTTGAGGTGGAGGAATGCTTTTATTCCGGGTAAAAAGGGCGTGGAGAAAGCGTGTCTGGATTTTATTAGAACAATAGAGACGGATATTAGAAGAAAGCTGGGTGATATTAGAAGAACCAGGATGGATATTAGAAGTATGTTGAATTTGACGCGAAAAACAGCTTTTATTCCTAATGAGTAGGGCCGGGAGAAAGCTTGCTTGGATTTTATTAGAACATTTGCGTCGTTTATTAGAAGAAATGCGAGTGTTATTAGAAGAACGTAGGGGGATATTAGAAGTTCCGTGTATTTGAGGTGGAGGAAAGCTTTTATTCCGAGAGAATAGAGCGTGGAGAATTCGTGTCTGGATTTTATTAGAACAATGGGGCGGTTTATTAGAAAATGGCGGCAGGATATTAGAAGAAGTAGATACTTTATTTGAACATCTTGAACACTTATTAGAACAAAGCGCACTTATATTAGAAAATCGGCAATTTATTAGAACAAATAAATTTATATTAGAACTTTTTCGAATATATTAGAAAAGCCAGAGAGACTCAAATGTGGGACTCTCTATTCTAGTGGGCGGAATGTTGGTTCTGTCTAAGAAAGCTGTAGGAAGGTGTTCACAATTAGCCTTTTTTAAGTACTAAATGCGCGAAAAACTATTGCAAAATAATTCATTTTCCTAGCAATGAGAATGCATCAACTTACTGATGCTGATGTGGCGCGGTTTTTCAGATGTTGTTTAAATTTTGGGGGGTGAGATTGCAATCGGTTTCATAAGAATATGTAAAATAATGTCTACGAAACATAGCTCCATAAAAGGGAAATATTGGAATATATTTGTTCACAATTATAACAACGGATCTAAAAGTTATTACATAAACAATTGAATTTCCAGGAAAAAATTTGATATATTTTAAAGCGTGCTGTGACAAGAGTGACAGCAATAGCATGATATGAAGCAATTATCATCTTTCATAAAAGAGTCTTATCAATAGGAGGAAACAAAAAATGGCAGCACCTTTTTTCAATGTAAAAAGCCCAAAAGGTATGGCGGCTGTTATGATGATCAGTACATTCGTTGGTTTATTTGGTGAAACGGCATTAAACATGGCGTTAACAAATATTATGGATGACTACGGTGTATCAGCAGCATCTGCCGCATGGTTAACAACCGGCTATTTATTAGTATTGGCCGTATTAGTTCCGTTATCATCCTATTTAGTCCGATGGTTTACTACACGTCAATTAGTCGTCTCGGCAATTTTGTTGGCCGTAATCGGTTCATTATTAGCAGCATTGGCACCGAACTTTGCGGTATTACTGATAGGCCGTTTCGTACAGGCATTTGCAACAGGGATTATTTTACCGCTGATGTTCAGTGTTATCATGATGATTTTTCCGGTGCAAAAGCGCGGAGCCGTAATGGGGATTGTAGGGGTAGTTTTAACAGCAGGTCCGGCATTAGGTCCGTCAATCGCAGGCTTAATCGTAACATCTTTAAGCTGGCGCTATATTTTCTGGATCATGGCGGTCGTTTATGTCCTTGTCATCGTTTTAGCGCTATCTAAAGTGGATAACGTGTCAAACGTAACACGTCCGAAAATCGATTTATTATCCTTATTATGTTCTACATTCGGTTTTGGCGGCGTTGTATTCGCATTGGCAACATTGGCGGAGCAATCGATTTCAAAACCGATCGTTTGGGTTCCTCTTGTCGTGGGGTTAGTTTTATTAGTCGTATTCGGCGTTCGTCAAACACAAATGGATGAGCCGATGATCGACTTATCAGTATTCAAATCACCGATGTTCTCTTTAGGTGTCGCGTTAATGGTTGCGACCATGTTCATGATTCTTTCGGTAGCGATCCTAGTGCCGATGTTCCTGAAGACAGTATTAGGATTCGCCGCATTAACTGCCGGTTTATGCATGTTGCCGGCGAACATCCTAAATATCATCATGTCACCAATCGTTGGGTCAAACTTCGATAAAGTCGGAGCGAAAATCTTTACACGTATCGGCTTTACATTGATATTAGTGTCAATGATTGTATTTTTAACAACTATCTCAGCCACAACAGCGACATGGATTATCATTGTAAACTTATGTGTGTTCTTCGTCGGAGTATCGATGTCTATCATGCCGGCACAGACAAATGCGATGAACTCATTGGCGCCGCAGAAATTTGCTGACGGTTCTGCAGCATTAAACACATTAACGCAAATCGCCGGTGCTTCGGGTACAGCCATTGCGATCACAATGTACACAATCGGTCAGCAAAACTATATCGAGAAATTCAGCAACGCCCTCCCGGCAGAGTTTTTAGCACACGGTGTCCACTCAGCGTTCATCGTCGTGACAGTCGTTTCGGTATTAGGCTTGGTTGGCTCGTTCTTCGTGAAGAACAGCAAGCCGGTTGGAAATTAATTTAACAGGTATGTTTTGGGGCAGCATCGGGGGGATTCCGGTGCTGTTTTTTGTTGGCGTGGGGGATTTTATTAGAACAAGGGAGCCGGTTATTAGAAGAAATACGGGGGATATTAGAAGATTCCCCAAAGTTGAGGCGTTGGAGAGCTTTTATTGCCGGTGAAATGGGCGGGGAGAATTTATGCCGTGATTTTATTAGAACAAACTAGTGGGTTATTAGAAGAAATGCGAGTGTTATTAGAAGAACGGTGATGGATATTAGAAGTTCCTTGTATTTGAGGCGTTGGAGAGCTTTTATTATTGATAGAATAGGGCGGGAGAAAGCGTTCCTTGATTTTATTAGAACAATCGAGAGGTTTATTAGAAAATGGCGACAGGATATTAGAAGAAGTAGATACTTTATTTGAACATCCGGAACCCTTATTAGAACAAACCGCATTTATATTAGAAAATCGGCAATTTATTAGAACAAATAAATTTATATTAGAACTTTTTCGGATATATTAGAACATTACAGACAAAGACCCCCGAATACAGAATGTGGGGGTCTGTCTCTTGCCTCTCAAACTACCGTTCAATGTCCGAAAATCCTCGAATCGCTTTTCTCAAAATTTCGTTCTCTTCTTCCAACGCACGGATTTTCTTCTCATACGATACCCTTATTTTTTTCAATTCGCTCTCTGGAACCAAGTCTGTCAATGACGCGCGGTATTCTTTCACCCACCGATGGACCGTCGATGGGCCGACATCATATCGACCGGCAATATCAGCAACTTTTGCGCCGTCTTCCGCAACAGATCTAATAATGAGCTCTTTAGTTGCCGCATCCACATGGTTACGGCGTTGTTTTTCCATCATATGTGTCACGTCCTTTCTTCTAGTGTATATCTACTCAAACTTCTCCGGTATCAAATAATACGTTCCCTTATTCACCCCGTGCTTCTCCAAACCGGCTCTCGCCAACAGTTTCGAAGCAATGTGGATACAGGATATATTAAAAAACTCACGGAATTCTTTATTCGTTATGCGGGGGCCGACTAAAATTCGGTATTGTAGAAAAGTTTCGAACAACGCGTCTTTACTTTTCACACCGCACACCAGGCAAAGAAAATAGCCTTGCCTATAATGCATTTCATTGGCATAATCGCATTCCCTGCAAAGAACGCCATTGCGGAGCCGGTTCCTTTCAATCGTTCGGCGCGGGGGAAGCTGTTCGTAAAGCTGCTCTAATTGGTTTTGCAGAAAAGTAATATTTGCTCGGGGGTTCGGGTGCTGTCTATACAGTTTTTCGATAAATCTCGGGATGCCGCTCATATGCATGATCGGGAAACTGGAAAGGGAATGGTCGAGTGTAGCGCGGTGATTGGCAAGCGCGACGATGTGGTAAACGGGAATGGAGATTTGCCACGCTTTGAATTGATGTTCTAAAAAAAGCTGATGGCGGTATGCCTGGTCAAACGGGTTGGGGAAGTTTTCGCTGATATTTTCATGGACGCGGGAAAATTCATGGAGCGCGGGTTTATAGAAAAGGGTGCCGGACATTTGTTTGACTTCCATGACGACGACAAAATGCGGTGTAATGAGCAAAGCGTCCATTTGATGGGTAAAACCTTTTGAATTGATGCATTCAAAATTATAAAAAATATGGGAAGCGGATTTAAAATGATAGTCCGAGAGCAGCCGTTTTAACTTTTGTTCTCCTGATAAGCCGGCCTCCAATCGGTAAAATTCCTGTTCGATTGCGGGTGCGTCCAAATCATCCATTTTCATGCGATTCAACAATGTTTTGACAAATAAATAATGCCTGGATTGCTGCATGATTTTCACCTCCTCATTTCACTATAGCGAATATAAATCAGGAAGAAAATACAAAGCCTGAAAATAACTTTTTACGGCGGAAAATTAAAAAAAGGTTTTTCTTTCAGAGATCGGGGAAACATAAAGCATACACCAAAGGAGGCTATTACATTATGAAACTCAAAAAAACACCCACGCTAATGATGACGGTATTACTATCATTATCACTTGCAGCATGTAACGATGATGACGATACGAACATCGACAACAACATCGATGACGGTACAGATGATGGCTTAATGGAGGACAACACTGACGATACGAATGTTGAGTTAGATGTTGATGACAACAACGACAATAACGATGACAACGTAGAAGATACTTTAGATGACGATACAGATGTTGATGGCGCTGTTGATGATAATGCAGATGACAACAGCAACGACTAATTAAAACGAATGAAAAGCATGGTGCCCGTATTAAATTGCGGGTATCATGCTTTTTTCAATTCTTTTAAGAAAAATGAAGAAAGCGAATGCCATTTCAACCGTTTGAATAAGAGTGGATATGGTTGGCTAAAATATGTTGTTCATTTCCAAGAAATATTGTAATGGCCCCCTCATTTTGATATACTATTTTGTATTGTGACGTCCATACTTAGGAGGTGGAGCAAATGCATACGTTATTTTCAGTATTACTTATTATCGTAGCTATAGCCTTAATCGTTGTTGTATTATTACAATCAGGTAAAAGCGCTGGTTTATCAGGTGCCATCTCTGGTGGAGCTGAGCAACTGTTCGGTAAACAGAAAGCTCGCGGAATGGATCTAGTCCTGCACCGCACAACAATCGTTCTTTCTGTTGCATTCTTCGTATTAGCACTAGCGATTACGAAATTCTAATCGATTGAAATTAAACGCCTAACCAAGCATTTAATGCTAGGTTGGGCTTTTTCTTTTAGTGTGGCAGGAAACGCAGTATAATAGAAGAAATGGAAAGTTCTTCACATCTTTCAGCGGATGTCATAGATTCGATAAGGAGTTCTTTGTGCAAGCACAAAGACGAATCTAGACGCAATTATGCCGAGGCGTAATTGATTGAAGATTCAATGGTGTGATTGGATCGTATTCTTCATATTATGGAACAAGACGGGAGCCACGTATATGAAATCAGCTTTGTCTTCACCGTTCTTCTTTCAGGCTGGACCGAGAGCGGTTTTATTATTACATGGATTTACAGGTAGTTCGGCAGATGTGCGGATGCTTGGACGCTTTTTGGAAAAGCACGGCTACACATCGCTTGCCCCGCATTATAAAGGACATGGTGTTCCGCCTGAAGAACTGATTGTCTCAAATCCCGAAGAATGGTGGCAAGATGTAAAAAACGGGTATACACAATTAAAAGAGGCAGGCTATGAAGAAATCGCCGTTGCAGGATTATCGCTCGGTGGCGTATTTTCACTCAAGCTTGCGACAAGTCATCCGGTAAAAGGCGTTGTCACGATGTGCTCGCCGATGACGATGCGCACGACAGACATTATGTTTGAAGGCGTACTTGAATATGCAAAACAATATAAAAAACAACAAGGTAAAAGTGAACAGGAAATTGAATTAGAGATTGAAGCGATCAAGCAGCAGGGAATGGCATCACTGCCTGAACTGCAGCAACTGATTTACGATGTACGAGAGACAATCGACTTACTGTATGCGCCGATTTTGGTGATCCAGGCGCGCAACGACAAAGTCATCAACCCCGATTCAGCCAATATTATTTATGACACCGTCGAATCGATCGACAAAAAAATCAGCTGGTATGAGCATTCGGGCCATGTCATCACACTCGACAAAGAAAAAGACCAGCTTCATGAAGAAGTTCTCACGTTTTTAAATTCGTTAGATTGGATAGTCTAATGGTGTGAATAAATTTTTGTTTTTTACGAAACTTTGTAATTTGGAATTTTTACAGTGGATTGGAGTGTAGGCGGCGACTTTCTAATATGCTGCTTCTGCGGTGACCGCAATAAATTGCCGTCATCCTCGGCGCAAAGAATTTAAAACAAATAAATTTGATTTGAATTCTTGTCCGCCGAAACGGAAATCCACGGGTGCTAAACGAAAAGTTCATTCCAAAAGCACAACATCGTAAGAAACTTTATTTTCTGTTCAAAGGAGGGAAATAATACATGACACAAAAAAATGAATTACAACAGCGCGTCCTTGATATGATGAAGGATGAAGGCTATAAACCGATGACTGTATCGGAAATTGAAGATGTACTTGAATTAGAAGAAGCGGATGAGTTCCGTGAGTTAGTGAAAACACTCGTAAAAATGGAAGCGCAAGGACAAATCGTTCGCTCCCGTTCAAATCGCTACGGTTTACCGGAACGCATGAATTTACTGCGCGGCCGCTTTATCGGGAACGCCAAAGGATTCGGTTTCGTCGCACCGGAAGAACAAGGCATGGACGATATTTTCATTCCGGCACATGAAGTGAACGGTGCACTGAATGAAGATACCGTGCTCGTACGTGTATTAAAGGAACAATCAGGTGACCGCCGTGAAGGAACGATCGTGAAAATCGTCGAACGCAGCAAAACATCATTTGTAGGTACATACCAGGCAAATCGCGGTTTTGGGTTTGTTGTTACAGATGATAAAAAATTAAATATGGATATCTTTATCGCAAAAGAGGACGCAATGGGTGCGGTCGACGGACATAAAGTCGTTGTAGAAGTAACGCACTGGCCAGATGCGACGAAATCTGCGACAGGGATGATTACGAAAATTTTAGGTCATAAAAATGATCCGGGTGTGGACATTTTATCGATTCTGTATAAATATGATATTCCGCCAGAATTTCCTGCTGAGGTTGTCCAAGCGGCAGTCGATGTACCGGATGAGATTAGCGAACAGGATTTAGTCGGACGCCGTGACCTTCGCAATGAAGTGATCGTCACAATCGATGGTGCGGACGCGAAAGACTTGGATGATGCCGTAACGGTTGTAAAAAATGACAATGGCACATACAAGCTTGGTGTTCACATTGCGGATGTTAGTTATTACGTGACACAAGGCTCTGTACTCGATCAGGAAGCATATGAACGCGCGACATCTGTTTACTTAACGGACCGTGTAATTCCGATGATTCCACACCGTTTATCGAACGGTATCTGTTCATTGAACCCACAAGTTGACCGCTTAACATTGTCATGCGAAATGACAATCGACCAAGCCGGTCAAGTGGTGAAGCATGAAATTTTCCAAAGTGTCATTAAAACAACGGAGCGTATGACGTATTCGGACGTTTACAACATTTTAGAAAATCCGGACGAAAACCCGGAATTAATGGAGCGCTATGAAAGTTTAGTGCCGATGTTCAGAGATATGGCCGATTTAGCGCAAATTTTACGCAATAAACGTATGTCGCGCGGTGCGATTGACTTTGATTTCAAAGAATCAAAAGTACTTGTAAATGAAGACGGCTGGCCGACTGATATCGTGTTACGCGAACGTACAGTAGCAGAGCGTCTGATCGAGGAGTTCATGCTTGCAGCGAACGAAACGATTGCCGAGCATTTCCACTGGATGGAGCTGCCGTTCTTATACCGTATTCACGAAGATCCGAAGCCGGAAAAACTGCAACGTTTCTTTGAGTTTGTGACAAATTTTGGTATTATGATAAAAGGTACAGGGAACTCGGTGCACCCGAAAGCATTACAGGAAGTCATTCGTTCGATTGAAGGCTTGCCGGAAGAGCCGGTAATTTCAACGATGCTGTTACGTTCGATGCAGCAGGCGAAATATTATGCTGAGTCATTAGGCCACTTCGGTTTATCGACAGAGTTCTATACACACTTCACATCACCAATCCGTCGTTACCCGGATTTAATCGTCCATCGTTTAATCCGTACGTATTTGATTAATGGCGATACATCGAAGGAAACGGTTGTGCAATGGAGCGCGGTAATGGATGAAATTGCGGACCATACTTCTGGTCGTGAGCGTCGTGCCGTTGAAGCAGAGCGTGATACGGATGCACTGAAAAAAGCGCAGTTTATGTCCGATAAAATTGGGGAAGAGTTCGAAGGGATTGTTTCTTCGATTACGAACTTCGGTATTTTCGTAGAGCTTGAAAATACGGTGGAAGGTCTTGTGCATATTTCGAATATGACGGACGATTACTACCGTTTTGAAGATCGTCATATGATGATGATCGGTGAGCGTACTGGCCGCCAGTTCCGTATCGGGGATGAAGTGAAGATCCGTGTGGCGAATGTCGTGATCGAGGAATCTTCTGTCGACTTTGAAATCGTCGATATGGTGAGCAGCCCACGTCCGGCTCGTCGCCAAACATCGAAAGTCATCCATGCAGGTCGCAGAGAAGGCCGCAAAAAAGATGATGAGCGTACAGGCGAAAAACGTGACCGCAAATCGCGCGGTGGCAGTAAGGCACGTCCTGAAAAAGCGAAACGTTCAGGCTCATCTGACCGTGATCCACGCGGGAGACGCAAAGAAGGTAAATCAGGCGATAAGCCGAAGTTTTATGAAGGCATCGCAAAAGGCAAAAAGAAAAAAAGTAAAAAGAAATAGTAAGGTGTGAAGCTATGGTGCAATTTCGGCATCATAGCTCTCTACCTTTAAAATAGAGGTGTAAAACGAATGGCAAAAGGCGCAGGGAAAGTTTTAGCTCAAAACAAAAAAGCGAGCCATGATTACTTCATAGAAGAAACGATTGAAGCAGGGATGGTACTGACAGGAACGGAGATTAAATCCGTACGTGGTGCCCGTGTCCAGCTGAAGGAAGCGTATATTAGTATTATGGGTGGAGAAGCATGGGTAAAAAATATGCATATTTCGCCATTCGACCAAGGGAACCGCTACAACCATGATCCTTTACGCGAACGCAAGCTGCTCTTACATAAAAAGCAAATCAGTGAATTAGTCGGTGCCGTAAAGCGTGACGGCTACACAATCGTTCCGCTGAAAATGTATATTAAAGACGGCTATGCGAAGCTATTGATCGGTCTTGCAAAAGGTAAGAAAGATTACGATAAACGTCATGATATGAAGAAAAAAGAAGCGAAGCGTGATATGGAACGTGCTTTCAAGGATCGCCAGCAGTAAGCGGAAACCTACGTATTTAACAGCATTTATAGATTGACCAAAAAGAGATGTGTGAAGTAAATTTGTTTATTTTTAACACATCTCTTTTTTTCGCCAAAAAAAGTGGTTTTCAATCTAGAAGATGGGGGTACACAGGTAAAGTGAAGTAAAAGCAAGGTTAAAACTATAAAATTTGAGGTGTTTTGGTCAATGGCATTAGCATACGTAGGGGGACTTCCAGAAGTGAATGGATTACGCAACGCAGAATTGGTCGATAAGATTGTCATTTTAGTAGAAAAGTATAGTGTACATGCCGATTGTTTGGCATTAGTTGAGGATATAATTGCCGGTGAGTATCCGGACTATAATAATATTTTCGAACAGCAAGTCGGGATGCCGGTCAATGAATATATTACGAAAGTTCGCTTACACAAAGCAGAAGGATTACTGGAAGATACGCAAATGGACTTCAAGGAAATTTCAAAAATGATCGGGTTGAACGGTTACTTTGAATTTACGCAGATGTTCAAGCGATTCCACGGTGTCACACCGGTAGACTACCGCAATCAATTATATAAACAAGGCTAAGAAAATATTGGCAGGATACGAGAGAAGCACAATTACTTGCAAGCTTAGCCGTTTTGTCATATAATTTACTGTACTAGCCAGTGTGTATCTACTCATACGGTACACGATATCTGCCTTCAGCAGATAAGCCTTTGGCAAATGTCACAGATTTTTAAAGGAAACTTTTTGAGTGAACTCAAAAAAATCTGGACGGCAATTATGCCGAGGCATAATTGATGAGCCAATAAAGCTCATTTCCGAACTTAACTCGGGTTTACTATTACTCGGGGACGTTACGGATTCGACAGGGGTGGTTCAAGCTCTGGTCGCGCGTCGGAGGTCTCGTCTTCGTCAACAACGGAAGTTATATAATAACTGGCAAACAACAAAACTTCGCTTTCGCAGCTTAATAGCGCGTAGCACTCAGCCTGTCTATCGCCCATGTAGACTACGCTGGGTTCAACTTAAGTGGGATACGATCGTTGGCACCACCTGAGTCAACGGTAAGAGATTTCCAGGTTAGCGATTCGGACGCCTGTTTGTCGGCATAAGAATTCGCGAATTGCAAGTAGACAAACTACACGCGTAGAAGCCGGCGTATTGGAGCTTCTGGACGTGGGTTCGACTCCCACCGTCTCCATACATAAAGTGGCTGTAAATGCAGTCATATTGTGACGTAAAGCATAAGTTTTCCATTTGGAAAGCTTATGCTTTATTTTTTTTGCGGAAATCTTATGGTTGATTTTAAGAGAAACTTGCGTTATTTTTTATCCTTAATTTATTTTACTAAATACGGTATTTACCACTTGGATACATACAAAATTGGTCAGATTTGGAAAGTTTGTGTCTTAAATTTATAGAAGTTGCTAAGGCATTGGATACTAGCGCTTTTATATTAAGTCAACCAAATACACAATAGGGAAATCAAACAAAGACGAAAAATAAATGTATTGAAACTGCATTAGTTATTTGAATAATTTATAGCATTTATTTTTTAAAATATTCTATCAGCTATTCTTTAAAAAGAATACTACTTCAAAAGTAAAAAACGTAGCATAAAATGTTTTTAATAATAAATCTGCAAATTCTATTAAATACAAATTAGATGATTTATTATTATCTTTAAAATGAATTAATTGTTGATCTGATTCAACACTATAAGAATAGTGACCTATACTATTTCTAATTTCATTATTTAATACTTTGGTTATATCGTATGAAGAGAATATATTCTCTTCTTCAAAGAATTCAATCTTATAACCTTTTTTTCTAACTTTGTGATTATAATCTTTAATTGAATTAATATTTTTAAATTTTATCCTATTGCTTTCATGAAATGTATCGCGATTTTTTCTCAACTTGATATTTTGAATCCCTAATAAAACTGGTAGGGCCGAAGATAAAACTTCAAATGCTTCAACATAGTAATTCTTTAAAACCTCGAAATCAGTGGTTAGAATACCCTTTTTTACTTTTATTTCATCTAAATCTTCGGTATTAAGAGAAGTAGATAATATAATCGGCCAGATATAACTATAGTACTTCGAAAAGTTATCCAATAAATGAAGAAGTTCGGATTCTGAATAATTGAGTAACTCTTCTAAATCTATTTTTAATTGATGTATTTCTGCACTATGATTTTTCTTTAAATCAGATAATAAATTTCTAAAACTTTGTATTTCTACTAATTTATTACTGTTGATTAGGAAAGGTAAAAATGGCTTATAAAGGACTTCTAACATTTTATCAAAATAATCTATCTTTAAAACTTCACCTAATAATACTGGTTTAACAAATTTATTTGAAAGAAGTTGTCTGTCTAGATATTTATAGTTTTCCATTTTATATAATTGCCATAATCTGTTAGTGACCATATAATCATTTGAAAAATTTTCTGTAACATAATTTAAAAATATCTGTCTTTTCATTTTTAGCTCGAATGAAATATTCTCTATCATGAAAGGAGAGATATATAAAGTCGGATCATCTGGATCAAATTCTTTAATTTTATCGGTATAAAATTCTGTTGCCACTTGAAGAACGTGACTTTCTTTTTCGAATTCCACTGTATCTTTAGCATTAATACAAGAAAACTCTTTAACAAAACCTTTTTCGGGGTTTTCATTCCATATCAAGTGACCAGTAATTCTAATTTTACACTCTGGACAAGAATAGCTAAAACTATTTTGGAGTTCATATCCTGCATATACTTTTAATCGAATTGTGTTACTACAAACTTCACATTTTAAATGTAAATTATAATTCATATAATCTCTTCCCTTGTTAAGTGCTTTACTTCAATCTTTTTGTCATATTATCATAAGACGTTAACTTCTCCCATTTATACAGTACTATAACATTTTTACTTAATATCTATCATCAAGCTTTGGTATATTCACGTTCTTTGTCATGTTCCTAATTTGGCGATTTTTCCTCTCAAACAAAAACCACTCCATCCGTGATATAGGGTGTCATACCTTATATTAAAGTGTTCTTATTCCACGATCGGGCCATATTGTGGAATAACACTGCAACGATAAATGAAGCAATTTGTTTATGCTATCTGTATAAAAGGTTATAAATAAAGTTACTTTAAAAAAAACGAACGCAGTTATATCAACGTTTGTTTCTTTTTTTCTCTCCAAAATTTCAGTATAGAACGTTATTATGTATGCGGTTGTATAGTTATCACATTGATGCAATAAGCACAAACTTGTATAATTTTTCAATCTAAATTCATTATTATGATGGGGAGCATGTAAAACCTTCCACATCATTGTGGAGGGCCTGTCTTTAATTTAAATTCTTAATAGTTACCTATAAAACATACTTACCATAATCCCATTGTCTTACCGTACGATTCGACTTCAGGATTTAATTTTTTGATTTCAGAAGCTTTTAATACAATATTCGACAACGGTGTTTCCAGTTCATCTTTAAAATTTGCAACTGTCGTTTTGAATTGGGCCACTTTTTCTTCCCGGATGCGAACGTAGAAGGAAACTGTATCTGCCCCGTTTATATCATCTTGTTTTAAGAAAAAATACATTTGATTTAGTACGTGCTGAGTCCCAATCCCAGCTTTAGCATCGTCATTTAAATCTATCTGCAAAGTAATATGCTTATTTGTGCTACGTGCATCTGTTACTGTCACTGATTTGGCATATTCAAAAAAAGATGTATCAATTTGAGGTTCATTAGCTGCATCTACAGTCTCATTTGCCTCTTTCTCTATCATTTCTTCCTTCACGTTTTCTTTTGCTTCTTCTTCAACAATCACTTCTTCTGCTTCTATAGGCTCTTTATCAGCTTCATCGCTACACGCTACTAAAAGTAATGCAGATAATGCACCTATCCATAATAATTTCTTCAATGTAAAACCTCCTTGATTAAATTACCAACATTTTACCATAACGAGGACACGTAAAATAAAGATTTACGAGGTAATTTAAAATTTTATTACAAAGCTACAGCAAACACTGATTTTTTATAGAAAGAAACCAACTGTATTGAAATAAAGATTGATCAAACAGTTGGTTCTTTATTTATCCTGTTTGGTTTTTAGTTAAAAGTTTTAATATTTCGGGGGATTTGAATCTGAAGTTGGATAATAAGAGAATATATGTAAGTATTCTAAAAAAAAGGTTTCCAAAATAAAGCTAAAGATGTTAGATTTATAGCCTTATTGAGCTACCTAATTTCATTATTCATGCTGAAAATTTGTGGATTACAAAAAACAAACTTCAACAATGGGGCGCGATTCTTCAATAAGAAGATCGTGTTTTCTATTATAGGGCCATATTGAATAACATCTTTTGGGGGAGTGTTATAAAAGAATGCCCCACCGTTTAAAAAAAGCACTAAGGCCCTCACAATTGGGCGCGATTGTTAAAAGGAAAGTGCGGAAAGCGCTTTTTAAATTGCATAAAAATTCCGGAATGAAGTTTAATTTTATGTTTTTAATTTTTAGTTTTAAAAAAATCGTGACGAAGTTAGTTTAATTTACGTCTAAGTATATAGAAAAGGAGGGAGCAGCTTTGCAACAAGAGGAGTTGACCAAATGGATTGAACAATACGGTGAATCGGTATTAACATACATACTATTAATCGTGAGAGACTACCAACAAGCAGAAGATTTAACACAGGAAACATTTATAAAAGCCTATAAGCACCAACATCAATTTGAACAAAAATCCTCTGTGAAAACATGGCTATTTAGCATCGCACATAATGTCACCAAGGACTATTTCCGAAAAAAACATCCGTTGCAGCACTTTTTCGGTTTAACGATGGAAGAGAAAGATTACAAGCCAATGCCCGAGCAAATCGCAGCAATGAATTTTCAAACAGAACAATTATACAGAACGATTCAACAATTAAAGCCTACATACAGGCATGTCATCATCTTGCGAAAGTTAAAAGAATTTTCAACTGCAGAAACAGCTCTTATTTTAAACTGGTCTGAGAGTAAAGTGAAAATGACATTAACAAGAGCGTTAGTTCAACTGAAAAATGAGTTGATAAAGGGAGGGTTTACCAGTGAAATTTACAGATGAACAATTTAGTGAACTCGAAGAAGAATTAAAGATAACGGAGAAATCCAAAAATCAACTTAAATATAAGATTTTGCAGAATATAAATAAACGTGAAAAGCATAATAGAAAACGGTATTTTGGGATTGTTGTTGCGGTTTGTATGCTATTTATCATTACTTCACCGTTTTATTCACCCACAATGGCGAGGGTAGCGGAGAGAATATTACCAATTTCTATTACTCCAAGTTATTCAAATGGTCAGTATAATCCAGATTTAACATCCCAACTTGCAGAATTAGTCGAAAGGGAAGGATACTCTTTTAATTCAGTAGGAATCAAGCCATCGCCATATACGATAGAAATATCGCTTATATTGAAAGATTCTACATTAAAACAGGCAACAGAAAATCTCGAACCAAAGGTAACAAATTTTCTATATGAAAATGGTTATGACCAGTATGAATTAATAATTTCTGAAGGAACTGAAGAACAAATTCCTCCAAAGACTGAAGAGGATGACACATACGAAAAAGTACGCGAGATAGTGAAAGAAGTATTCTCAGCCTATGGATATGCCAAGGAAGCAGATTATGAATTAGCTGGGTTACAAGAAACATGGTTTTCCAATATTGTTTTAATTGATATGCCTGACCATGTCGATGAGTCCAATGAAATTGTTAAGGATATCGAAAAAGAAATAGAAGCACAGGATATAAATATTAAGGATATTAAAGTAAGTACTTTTAATTTAAAACATCGCCTACAAGATAACCGTTGGGGTTATATTTCATCTGATATATATAATGCAATGGCTGGGAAATCCACTTATCAAGTGACTGGGCTCTCCTATAAGGTAAGGAAAGGACACTCCTATGTTTCAATCAAAACGGATTTTGAACAACCACCTTCGGAAGGAATAATAGAAAAAATTGAATTAGCTGTACAAGATTACTTAGCTTTAACGGATACGAAAGAGGTAATACAAAGTGACAAATATACGATTCAATTCCTATTAAAGAATGGAGAGGAATCGTTTATTAAAATAAAAAACTAAATTAAATAGGAACTCATAGTCTTTAATTATTTTGATAAATGTTTAAATCTCTTTTCAACTTTTCATCTTGAAAAAAGGGCGCGATTCTTCAATAAGAAAATCGCGTTTTCCGTTATAGGGCCATATTGATATTGTTGAATAATCTTCTTTTTGGGATTTGTTGATACTATTAGAACTTTTTTTGTAAACGTATTCGTTATCTATAATACATTTACCGAAAGGAATGTGAACTTGTGAATGAAAAAAGTCAAATCATGAAGAAAATCGATTGGATATTAGTTGTGATTATATTCATCTTTTTCTGTATTAGTTTATTAGCTATTTCTTCTGCACAAACAACCAGTTATACAGGTATCAATTTTATACCCAGGCAAGTAATCTATTATGGAATTTTAGGGTTTATAATACTCTGTGTCATGTATTTCGATATTGAACAATATAAAAAAATTACTTGGTATTTATATGGCATTGGCATTCTATTACTCGTCACTTTAATATTTATGCCAGAAGGAAAAGGACAAATTGGTGAAATCATCAATGGAGCAAAAAGTTGGTATCATACCCCTTTAGGAAATATTCAACCATCTGAATTCATGAAAACTTTTTACATATTGGCTTGTGCCAAAACAATCAGTTTGCATAATGAAAAACATTATTTACGTACATTAAAAACTGATTTTTATTTATTAATTAAAATATTAGGCTTACTGGTTGTGCCATTCTTACTTGTATTTAATCAACCTGATTTAGGTTCAGCACTTGTTTTTATCGCTATTACAATTGCTTTAATACTCGTGTCCGGAATTTCATGGTTGATAATAACACCATTAGTAACCGTAGGAATAGCAGCTGGAAGTTTTGTTATATGGATGGTTTTTAATATGCAAGATTTTTTGAAAGATAATTTTGGCATTGAGCCTTATAAATTGGGACGTATATTTTCATGGTTTGATCCTTATACCTACGCTTCCGATGAAGGTTTTCAATTAATATCTTCACTAAATTCAATTGGTTCAGGTGAAATATTTGGTAAAGGTTATTTAAATCGTGAAGTATATGTAGTTGAAAATCATACAGATTTCATTTTTACAGTTATTGGTGAAGAGTGGGGATTTATTGGAGCAAGTTTTGTCATTTGTATGTACTTTTTGTTAATGTACCATATGATTAAAATTGCGATGAAAATTAAAGATCCATACAGTACATATATTTGCACAGTAAGCCCGTAATCAAACAACGCATATAAAACAGCAGGCACCTCCGGTACGATAAATGTATCAATCAAAGGAGGTGCCATTTATGTCTAAAAACAAATTAACCATTGTTCCCGTCAAACTCGATCCTCTTCCAGTTGAAACTTCTTCGAATCATTCTCTTCAATACACTGCTGAGCCAAGTTGTGTAATTAAAACCGCTGTGGCTGAAATTTCCTTCTTCAATGGCGTAGATGAGCGCATTATTCAAACCATTATGAAGGAGCTGAAGGGATGAAACAGGATTTTACGAGCGTGCAAAACATCTACATCATCTGCGGCAAGACAGACATGCGTAAAGGAATTGATGGTCTCGCAACGCTCATTCAAGATTCTTTCGAATTGGATCCGTATAGTGATTCTATCTTTCTGTTTTCTGGATGGAGCAAGGATCGTTATAAATGTTTGTATTTCGATGGAGATGGCTTCGCCATGCTTTATAAACGATTAGATAATGGGAAATTACAATGGCCAAAAGATGAAAATGAGGTACGCAAACTTTCGCAACAAGAGCTTCGTTGGTTATTAGAAGGATTATCTCTGCAACAGCCAAAGGCGATTGCAAAATCTACAAAAGGTATCTTTTAATAGCCCTATTTTAAGTGGTATAATCATTCATAACTTAAATTGAACGAAATGTGGTGAATGATTTGGGAAACGCTTCAAATGAAAAAGTGATTCAATTATTGGAAGAACAATTAGCCTACACAAAAGAACAAAATAAAAATTTAACCAAACAAATTGAAGCATTGACTGAACAAATTCGCCAATTAACAAAAGCTTTATACGGTTCTAAATCAGAAAAATCAAAGTATCAAGCACCAGATGGACAAGGCTCATTATTTGAAGACGATCCGTCTTTTAACGAACCTGAGCAAACAGAAGAACAAAGCACCGAAACGGTTAGTTATACGGTTACTCGTAAAAAGACAAATAAAAAACGAAATGACTCGTTTCATGAGGATATAGAAATTGAAGAAATTCATCATCACCCAGCCAACTTAGCTTGTGACTGCTGTCTTGGGGAGATGGTAGAGTTCAGTTCAACGTTGATACGTGAAGAGGCAAAATTTATTCCAGCCTCCCTGAAGCGTGTGCAACATTTTGAACATGTGTATGAGTGCAAAACGTGTAAAAACGATGCCCTACTAAAAGCTCAAATTAAACGAGGTAAAGCACCGCAAGGTCCAATCCAAAGAAGCATTGCCGGTCCTACTGTTTTGGCAAAGCTTATCTACGATAAGTTTATCCAGTACTTACCTCTTTACCGTCAGGTAAATGAATGGGAGCGCCATGGACTACATACAAATGATAAAAATCTATCCAATTGGGTAATACGTGTGGCAGAGGATTGGCTTCAACCGCTTTATAATTTGATGAACCAATTATTAACGGCAAAATCTGTGTTGCATATAGATGAAACCTATGCACAAATAATTAAGCGTTCAGATGGAAAGCCAGCTCAATCAAACGCTTATAACTGGGTATGTCGCAGTGTACAAAGTGAAGGTCCCATTATCGTTCTATTTAAGAGCGCTCTTTCTCGAGGGCGCGCTGTATTAGAAGATTTAATTAAGGGATTCAAAGGCACTGTGATCTGTGATGGGTATTCAGCTTACGGTCAATTACCTCATGTTCAATTCGCCAACTGTTGGGCTCACGTACGCCGTTATTGGCTAAAAGCCGATAGTAAAAATGGACGAATAGGCGTGCAGTATTGCGATCGGCTGTTTCATATCGAACGAAAAATCAAACATCTTTCACCGGAAGAGCGCGTGCAAGTTCGCCAACAGGAAGCAAAACCGATCGTCGATGAATTTATGGATTGGATTGATCGTTCGCCTTTCTTCGGTAAAAATGCCATTGCGAAAGCAGCTGAATATACATTAAGCCGTTCATCGGAGTTAAAGGTTTTCCTTGAAAATGGGTATGTCGCCATTGATAACAATCCCGCTGAAAATGCCATTCGTCCAAATGTCATTGGTCGCAAAAACTGGCTCTTCTCCGTGAGTGAAGCAGGTGCTAATGCGAATGCCATTTGTTTGAGTTTGGCTGAAACGGCCAAAGCAAACGGAATTGATTTTTATCAGTACTTGGTAAAGCTGATGACGGAATTACCTAATATATCGTTTCATCAACAACCTGAGATTTTACATAATTACATGCCATGGTCAGAAAATATTCAAGCCACATGTGCAAAATAGCCAGCTAACTGAAAAAAATTTCAGTTAGCTGGCCGTTCGTCGTGCGTACCGTGAAGGTGCGCTATTTTTTATATTTCGGGCTTACTTTGCACAGGGATTATCGCAATGATTACATTCCATGTCTTTGAAAACATCGGTATGACAATTCAATTACTACCGATTACAGGTATCCCATTGCCGTTAATTAGTTATGGAGGTAGTTCATTAATGGGTAACGCACTTGCGCTCGGCTTTATTTTTAGCATGCATTATCATCATCGTTCCTATTTGTTTGATGTTAATGAGGATGATTAATTTTAATTTGAAGTAACTAAAATTAATTTGTTAAAAAATCAGGCGTTTTCCTTGAATAAGGAAGGGCCCTGTTCCGTTAAATGGCCCTATAATTGAACACAACCTAGTTATCTAGTTTACAATTTAGGAGATATTGTTAAAAAGTATTCTTACATTGAATTTAAATATTGGGGGTGTAAAATGAAAAAAGCTTCAATTTTAATGATAACAGTCGTTTTATTAGTTCTCGCATGAAAAGGGGTTGTTTATTAATTGGCTTTGTTAAAGCTTATTGTTGTTTAAGATTTAAAAAAACAGAACCTCCAGAGATTGGAAGTTCTGTTTTTTTATAATGTCTTGTTTAACTAAAGCCCCCGTTACTTTAAGTATGAACTTCCACATTCTTTGATATGTAAAAAAAGTGTAGATAGAAAACTACAACATTCCCCAGAACAAATTTATTTCAGCAGTAAGAAAGCGAAGAATCAATCCAATAGCAACCACCTTTATTATTTGTTTTGGAGACTGATACAAAACAAATATGATCGCTATCCAGAGTAACAATTCTAGATTATATTTAATGTAAAAATACCAAACTCCAAACCCGAAAGTCTGTCTTGAAATAAACATAAATATAATTGATGAAATAGACATAGCAAATATACCTTTCCCTTTTGCATACCAACATACAAAAGCAAAAAGTGGCGAAATACAAGTCATTATAATCCAAATCATCATATAAGATTTAGGGAAAAAACCAGCTACCAGAACTGTGTATAGATAATAGCTACTAACCATGCCTACAAAAAACAAAAATACATTTATAGCAGACCAAATAGGTGATTTACTATACACAGATATAACTACCGCAAGGAAAATCCAAACTCCCATGCGAGAAAAAAAGTTTCCTATATCTAATATTTCAAGAAAATAGGGTAAATAATTACTTGGAGTTGTATCAAGCACCTTGGAAATTACGCCTAAAATAACCCCTATGATAAATATTGAAGCAGAATATAATAATTTTCTTGATAGCAATATTTTTATTGGTCTACGAATCTCATTAAAAAAATTTATCATTTATTCCCCCAAAATATAAACAATCTTTATTTTATTTTACAGTGAATGAATATCTATTAACTTCTTTTTGATCAATCCTGCCCCTTTAGTTGAAGAAGCATCAGTGTTTATACAGCGAATTTAGTTAACCTAAGTGTATCATACGTTTCCATATTTTGTATTTGATCTCGGCTGGAACTCACTTATTTCTATACTCATCCGTAACAATAGAAACGAAGTGGTAACAACTTTTGAAATAAAAGAAAGTGAAAATATCAAACCGATTTATCCGCTTGTCAGCACATACCATCAAGATACAGAAGTACTCGGAGAGAAAATTACGCATTTTACATTGCCCATCGAAACTGACCCAACGTTTTTTGAAATTGAAAGCTACTTTGTTCAACTACTCACTTACACCGAGCCATTTACTTTTAAAAGAAACGAAAAAACTAGCTTCAACTATTTAGGCCATTTGTACACCATTTATGATACACAATTAAAAGATGGCGACCTACAACTCCATATCAAAGTAGATGGACAGCCTAAAATCATCCCTTATGGATGGCAGATCAATGTTGATGGAAAAAGTCATCATAACGTTACTTTCGATAAAGTAGAAAATAATAAAACGTTCCTTACTGTTATTATTCGGGAAATGGAGACCATTCCAGAGGAAATGACGTTACTCCCTTATCGTGGTCTCTTACAAGAAAAGTTTAAATCACCAATTAGGGAACTCGAGTATTCAGCAGCTTGCTCTTTATCAAAAATGCGGCTTTCGATTAAAAGAAATCATTCATGACTATTTTGTCGACAATTATGATGAACCGATTTTTGAAAATGGCATACAGTGTCGGGATATGGTGCGGTTAGAGTTTAATTATCAGTAATTATAAACAGGGATTATAAATTGAAAAGTTTTTTATTCTATTAAACTTATAAATCATAAGAAAGTTTTATAAAATAGTGTAAAAATATGAATTTTACAGGATAATTAAGTAAATTCTATTAAATTAATTATCGGAGGCGTTAATGTGCACCAAATTCGAATTCAAAGTATAAAAAATCCTACTATTTATCGTATTGTTCAAGTATCTGAAAGTATGAGCCTTTTTGATTTGGATACAGTTATATCAACGGCATTCTCGATAGAAGATGAAAGCGATGTGTTTTTTGAATTTTTTCAAGTAAAGGGAAAAAAATCGCATCAAGTGATTCCACTCTATAGTGAGAGTTATGATGAATTTGAAAGCTTGGAAGAAACGGTTGGAGAATGGTTTGTAAAGATTGATGATGGAATGGATTATATGACTGAAGCCGGAATAAAACTAAAGCTTACATTAGAAAAAGTAATTGAAATTGAAGATGTAGAAGCTTGTATCATAGATGGACAAGGGGATTTATTTTCAAAACGAAAAAATATTGATATTGATGCGTTAAATAAAGTACTGCAACTGGAAATGGAGTTAGATAGAAGTTTATTTTCTGAAATTGAGAAAGGTTTAATGGACAATTTATTTCCGGATTACTTAACATTATTCGAGGTAGCAGACGAGTTTAAAAAACTGAAGCCTTGGCAGTATTTTAATAATGAAGATATTATTGCGGTTCAGTTAAATGATATGAAGTACTTTATTTCTGTTATGGGAGCTGGTGGCCAGGAATATGGATTAATGATGTATGATGAAGCCTTTGGTTATCAATCATTAGAGAAAATTATTAACGGTGAAGCTTTATCGGATGATTTTTCAATTGATATGAGTGCATTAACGGTGAATTATGTTGACCGAGATGAACTTGATAAAGAAGATTATGAACTAATTAAAGAACATGGCTTATCGTTCCGCGGGAAGAAAAACTGGATTGCTTTCAAAACATTTGAACCTGGATTTGTTCCGATGCAGCCGGATTATGATGAAGTAGAAACGATGATTGAGTTAATAGAACTGATGATTCAAGTAACCAAAATGCGGATGAGTGGCTGGGAATATCCGATGGTGCCAATGTATGGCTATCCTCTATTTGAAGTGCAAAATGATGGCGAAGTGGATTTGTTAGGCATTATTGAAATGGAACGAATTGAAGATTGGGTGCTCGAGATTGATGTAAATGATTTAGAAGTTGCAAAAATAAAAAAGAAGCAAAAGAGTCCACTAGAAATAGAATTTGATTATTTTTATATGCCTTATGCAGTAGACGGGGAGGAGGAACGTCCACTGTATCCTCTTATAAATATAATAGTTAATCATACTACTGGAGAAGTTATTCACCATGAAATTGTTCCATTTCGGAAACATTCGTTTGTTCAGCAATTGTTGTTTTGGAATATGTTAAAGGATTTAGCGGTTCTTCCTAGTAAAATATTCGTATCAGCAGAAGTATGTCGTATTTTAATGCCGGTTGCAAAGCTTGTTGGAATCGAATTGGTAGTAAGTGAGCTACCAAACGTTGATGAGTTTAGAGAAATGTTGAAGTTTAATCCACCTTTTTAATTTAAAAAGTGCTAGGTACTCAGATAATTATTTTTAATTAAACTATGCTAACAAGAAATGAAGGTAGAGAAGCCATACAGACTTCACTACCTTCATTTTATTTTCGATGTTTTTCTTTGTAGCAATGTGCACAGCCATCATATTCTTGTGGATAAATTACAGTGTAGTCGACAGCCGTATCAAGTCTATTTTTACTACTGATTTCAGAAATTCTACACGCTGAAACTGTATAGGCAGTGCGATGAACTTCTTTATCTTGACTATTATAACTAGTGTGAGTGCCTGATACTTATGTTATATATAGTATAATTGATATTAATAAATTCCTTTAAATTTATAATCTTGAACTAAGAAGAGTGGTGCATGCATGGTGGAAAAAGAAAAAGTTTTGCACGAAACAGCGCTTAAAATTATGCGTAGTTTTCATAAGCTTGTCATGGATAAGGATTTTACGAAGCTTACGGTTGCTGAAATTTGCGAGGCCGCACAAGTTTCACGAAAGACGTTTTATAAATACTTTAAAGATAAAAACGATATCGTTGAGCAAATATTAATTAAAGACATTATTGCACCGATGGAGAAGTTGCGAGAGCTATATATAAATATGGACTTACCATCAGGAATGATTCTGGAGTGGCAATATCAGCAATTTTACAAGGAACGCAAATTTTATGAACGCATTAGTGCATTTACAGGGCAAAATTCTTTTTATGAATTTGTATTAAAGCATTCGGGTGAAATCATATCGAATAAATTAAAACCGTTAAAGCTATCTGACTTAGAGCATGAATATATGACTTACTTCTATGCGTCATCACATACAATGCTACTCGTGAAATGGATGAAAGATGGTATGCTGATTCCACCAAAGCTGATGGCATCCTACTATGAGCGATGGACACTTCCTATTTTTCAAAATTATGATGAGCAAGGTAGGTAACAAATGGTTTAAATTGTTTCCTTTAGCGTAACACTTAGCGTAAAGTCGGAATCGTTTATCATATGTAGCACATCTTATACTATAGTTAATGACAAATTGAAGGAGTGTTTGATATGCAATTAAAAGATAAACGCATTATCGTGACTGGTGGCGCAAGTGGTATCGCTGCAGGTACTGTTCGTGCTTATGTACGTGAAGGTGCAACAGTAGCAGTTCTAGATATTAATGAAGAAATGGGTCAACAAACAGTAAATGATGTAAATGCAGAAGCTGGTGTAGCGGGGAAAGCAACATTTTATCGTTGTAATATCGCGAATCAAGAAGAAGTATTCTCTGTATTTGAACAAGCCGCAAAAGATATGGGCGGTTTAGACGTTTTAGCACATATTGCAGGTGTTGAAAAATTAAAACCTGCTGAAGAATATACGCCAGAGGATTTAGCGTTCCAATTAGGCGTAAACATTAACGGTACAATTTATACAAACCAAGCAGCGTGCAATATTTTCAAGGAGCAAGAGGGAGAAGGGAATATCATCAACTTCTCTTCTGATACAGCTTCAACAGGTATGCCAGGTGGTGCATTATATTCTGCTTCAAAAGGTGCTGTATATTCTTGGACACGCACAATTGCATACGAATGGGCATTGAAATACGATATCCGTGCAAACTGTGTGAACCCAACGATGAAAACACCAATGTACGAGCACTATTTAAACAACTTAACTGATGAAGCCCGTGCAAAGTTTTTAGAAGCTGAACGTCTGAAAGTACCTTTCCGTGGTGAAATGGGCGATGTAGATCGTGACATGGCACCAGTAATGGTATTTTTAGCATCAGATGCATCAGGCTTCATTAATGGTCAAATTATTCCGGTAAACGGTGGCCGTAATATGTTACGTGGATAATTTCCCACAAGTTATAACAGTTCTGCTTAATAAAATATTATACTCACAGTTCGATATAGCCCTCTAAAATATAATTGAGCGGAATGAAAAGGATCACTTTTATGAGTGGTCTTTTTTGGCATTATAGGACTTGATCGTTATGAAAGAAGCGCAATTCATTGGTACGTTAGGTATGCCAATCAGTGGTTTTCCTCGCCTCCTAAGCTTAGTGGAGCAAGGGCACTTACAACCTGGCAAAATGGTCACAGCCGAAATCTCACTATCAGAAGTACCAACGATCTTCGATAAAATGTCCCGCTTCGAAACAAAAGGTACTTATGTCGTAACAGATTTCACGAAGTAACAAAAAGCAAAAGTACGAGGCTAAAAACCTGTAACTATGAGCTACAAATAACATACAACACTAAAAACGGTGGCGGCTGAAGGGGAATCCTTTAGCTACCACCGTTTTTATAATTGTAATAAATAATTTCGCTTCCTTACTCCTTCACCTGCACAAAAACATATAGCTCCGCATTGCGTTGATTGCGATGGGATTGAGCATGTTGTACGATGATTTGCAGCTTCGCGCGGTCGTTTTCTGCGATTAGAGTAGCTTCTTCTACAGATAACCTTCTGTAATCACTTGTTAAGAGGGTGTCTAGCTCCTCCAACGGCCATACTAATAGCTCTTGCTCGTCTTTCATTATCACGAGCTGATCCTTCTGTATACGGAGCTCCGTATCGTTTGTTAATTCAAAGCGTCTATGCAGTGAATTTTGTGAAATGGATACTTGAACAAAATAGTCGTAACCATCGATCGCAGTAATAATCCGTTCGTCTCCATTTAAGTTAGCTGTATAATAGACTTCATTCGTGTAATCTTTATATTGTGGGGAGAAACCAAAAATTTTCTCGAAAGGTTGATCTGGCAGCCACGCCACACGATATTCCATTCGCTGTAAATAATCAAATTTCTCCGTAATGAATTGCTTATCCTCCATAGAAATATCCGGATTCGGTTGAACTTCTCCATCGTACATACCGAGCGATTGTAACCGCTCCTGCAGCAGATTTTCCTGATTGTGTTTACTAATCGTAAAGGCATCAACAGGCGGGATGACAGAAAGTAAACTAAACAAGATAAAAATCGGTGCAACAAGCCATTGCTTTTTTGGCATGAATGTAAGGATCACTGCGATGATGATGGCAAATAAACCGAACAAAATAACAAAATATCGGCCATGCGTAATTCCGGCCTCACCAATTTTCATGATGGAGACAACGAGTTGATAAAGCACAATGACAAGTAATATTTTCGGGAAAATGAGACGGAACCATTTCGTTAATGCATTAGTAATTACATTGCTTAAAAAGTACACGACGAGTACAGTTGTCACGAAAGACACTAATAATGGCTCGAGTAAATTTTCCGACCAGTCGGTGAAATGCAGTGCAATATAAATCACTAAAATCACCGCATACACCATTGTCAGCGGTACAATGACGTACGAAATTAACACCTCAAGAATATGGGCTGACTCTGCTTTCTTCATCGTCAGGGACAGGAAGAATAATGGAGTAAACAATCCAAATACAGTAGCTGCGATATACCCGATGATAGTTGAATTAACTGGAAACAGTAAATAATTGATCGCTGCATAAACAAGCATTAATCCAACAAAGATGACGATGGAGAAGAAGGCTGTGATGAGTATGCTTTTGAAAATATGGAAAAAACGTGCACTGAAATTTTCCTCTCCGCGCCAAATAAAGCCCATCATGAGCGCACTTACAACAATGCCTGTTTGGATCGCTAATATGAGATCATTTGAGCTGCTAATCAAGAAGAAAAGACCTGTAAAAATGATTGCGATGCTATACGTTATGACCCGTTTGGCAAATAAGTCTGCTACAGATGCAGCGAATACAGCAACTACAAGCGCTGCCAACCATTTTTCATAGTTTGTCACAGTACCGCTAATTTCTGCTACATTCAAGATGAATAAAACAAGTAAGAGTCCAGTAACGAGTGGAAATGCTTTGATTGCATCGGTTATTCCTGCAAACTGTTGAAAAATTCGATTAAACCTCATCAAAGATACCCCCTTTATGTCTTCATTATATGCTTTTAATTTATATGCTCAAGTTAATCATTTTCATTGAATTGACAAATTAATAGATTTATTAGTATGAACTTTCAGAAAACTTATTGCCTTTTACCGATGAGTATGTTAAATTACTATTCAACGTTTGAAGTTTAAACTTCAAAAAACAAATCGTGAAGGAGTGGCTTCTTTTTGGGAATTATAGCAAGCACGATTACCGAACGGATTGAGGCGCATTTTGATCAGCTTTCAAAAGCGCAGAAAAAGGTTGCTCAATTTGTCCTGAAAAATCCAACTTATATTGGTGTACATTCGGCTAGTGAAGTAGGTGTTAGTGCAGGCACAAGTGAAACAACGGTGATCCGATTCTGTTATGCGATTGGCTTGACGGGCTATGCACAGCTCCAAAAGGAAGTCACGATGTTCGTTTTTGGAAACAATACGAATAGTACGTTAGGCAATTATGTGGCATCAAAGGAAGCATTATTTCATGAACCGCAGCTTGCAGAAAAGGTCATGGGACAGGTAAGCAATCAAATCATCAATATTGCCCAGCAAATCGACCCGGACCAATTCCAAGATGTCACAAGACGCATGCATCAAGCATCGACGATTTATTTAATCGGTGCGGGTGCTTCACAATTTGCAGGACATTGGCTGACATTCACATTAAATATTTTACGACCAAATGTACAAGTCGTTGAGCCACACACAGGTGCGCTGATCCGTACATTACAGGATATGGATGAGGATGCATTAGTCATCGTCATATCATTGCACCGTTATTATAAGGAATCCATTGCATTAGCGAAAATGTTTCATGAGCAGGGGGCCTACACGGTGGCAATGACGGATTCAAATGTGGCACCGATTATCGCTCATGCAGATACTGCATTTGTATTGCAGCAAACGGAGCTTTCGACGATAGATATCATGCCGGCACTGATTGCTTTTATGAATACACTCGTTGTGGGCATGGTGTCGCATGATCCGGCGTTTTATGAGCAACAACGCAAAAAATTTGATGATTTTCAAAATAGTTTTTTAGCAGATCGATGGAGTTGAGTCATATGGAGAAAAGTTTAAACCAAATATTTGAGCATTTACATCATCATCCTGAAGTGAGTTGGCAGGAGGTAGAAACGACACAATTTATTGCAGAACAGCTCACACAAGCAGGGCTTACCCCCATATTGTTTGAGGGGATGACGGGTTTGTATGTGGATATTGGTCCTGGTATCCCGAAAGTTGGCTTCCGCACAGATATCGACGCCCTATGGCAGGAAGTAGATGGGATCTTCAAGGCCAATCACTCCTGTGGGCATGATGGACATATGACGATGGCACTCGGTGTAGCATTTGCCTTGCAAAAAATGCATCTACCCGGTGCAGTACGGATTATATTCCAACCGGCAGAAGAAAAGGCAGGCGGTGCGAAGGCGATTGTGGAACGCGGTGTAGTCGATCCGTTGCAGTTTTTGTTTGGTACACATGTACGCCCGCTTGTGGAACTGGCAGAAGGGTATCATGCACCAGCGATCTATCACGGGGCAGCAAAACTTATTAACGGCACCATTACTGGAATCGAAGCACACGGCGCAAGACCAGAGCAGGGGATAAACGCAATTGAAGTTGCCGCTGCACTTGTAGATGCGCTAAAACGTATATGGATCAAACCTGAGGAAAGCGCCTCGATTAAAATGACCCAGATTCAGGCAGGAGGAGCATCGACAAATATCATTCCAGGTACCGCGACATTTAGTTTAGATGTGCGCGCACAGACGAATGACACGATGGATGCACTCACAGCGGGTTTACAAAAGGCCATTGATGCTGTCAGTACATTATACGGAGCAGCCATTACGACAACAATTGGCGCTCATATTGCGGCAGCACAGGTCGATGAAGAAGCAAAAGCGATTATGCGACAGGCGATTATTGAAACGGTTGGAACCGAGTATTGTGCACCGGCTATCGTGACACCGGGAGGCGAGGATTTTCATTTTTATGCATATACAAAACCGCATTTAAAAACGACGATGCTCGGCTTAGGCTGTGGTGTCACACCGGGGCTGCATCATCCGCAAATGACCTTTAACCAAGATCAGCTTGGGACAGGCGTAGAAATAATCAAGCGGGCACTACTTGGCGCGTTACAGCATTTAGAAAGAAGCGATCAACTATGATTTTAATAAAAGAACTAACGACAATGGAAGAAATGCAGCAAGTGCAAGTGCTTGAGCAGCAAATTTGGCAAATATCCCCCCTGCCGACACATCAAACATTAACGGCGGTCAAGCATGGCGGCATTATGGTAGGAGCCTATGAAGGCGAAACACTGGTCGGCTTCAGTTACGGCTTTGCGGCACTCAATAATGGCAAAACTTATTTATGTTCACATATGCTTGGCATTGATGAGGCCTATCGTTCTCGAAAAATCGGTGAAAAGCTGAAATATAAGCAGCGTGAAATCGCCATTCAAAAAGGTTATGACCTGATGGTATGGACATTTGATCCACTTGAAACACGCAATGGTTACTTGAATTTAACAAAGCTTAACGGCATTTGTGATACGTACATGGAAAACTGCTACGGCGAAATGCAGGACGGCTTTAATAAAGGCTTGCCATCGGATCGTTTTGAGGTGCATTGGCATTTAACGTCTGATTATGTAGCGCAGTCCATCCAGCCTGATTTCGAAAATCCGGCACCGCTTGGCGAGATGGTTTGGGAGCAGGAAAGTTTATGCAAGAACAAGTTACATAACGTAGATTTCACGAAGCCTGCTTATGCTTTACCTGTTCCAAAGGATTTCCAACTATTAAAGGCAACGAGTCAGGAGCATGCGATGCACTGGCGATTAGCTGTGCGAGAAACTTGCCAGGCATTATTTGCAGCAGGCTACGCAGCAGTTCGCCTGCAGCAGCAGGAAGCGTGGAATGAATATATTTTTGTACGAAAAGACACATTGGCACTTGGAGGAACGCAATCATGAAAATTACCGAAATTACAATTAGACATTTACAAATGAAGCTAAAGGCACCTTTCACAACAAGCTTTGGTACGTTTACAAATAGAGATTTTTTATTACTGGAAGCAAAAGATGAACAAGGGACAATCGGCTGGGGGGAATCGGTAGCATTCCACTCACCATGGTATAACGAAGAAACGTTGAAAACGAACTGGCACATGCTGGAGGATTATTTGATACCGTTAATCTTAAATAAAGAGATTAACCATCCAGATGAAGTAAGTGCGATTTTCGAGCCAATCCGTAAAAATAATATGGCGAAATCAACAATTGAAGGTGCGATTTGGGATATTTATGCCCAGCAAACTAATCAAACACTTGCCGCTGCACTTGGCGGGACAAAGGATCAAATCGAGGTAGGCATCAGTATCGGAATCCAAAAATCGATCGATGATTTAGTTGCTGTAGTAGATGAATATGTGCGTGAAGGCTACAAGCGGATCAAAGTGAAAATTAAGCCCGGCTGGGATGTAGAAGTGATGCGTACACTCCGTGAAAAATTCCCGGATGTGGCGATTATGGCAGATGCCAACTCTGCTTACCGTCTGGAAGATGCGGCACTTTTAAAGCAGCTCGATGAGTTTAACTTAACAATGGTGGAACAGCCGTTAGCTTCGGATGATATTATCGATCACGCAACACTGCAAAAGCAAATGACAACACCGATTTGCTTGGATGAGAGCATTCACTCATTGGAGGATGCACGTAAAGCAATCGAAATCGGTGCGACAAAAATTATTAATATTAAAATCGGTCGTGTCGGCGGCTTAACAGAAGCGAAAAAAATCCATGACTATTGCGACTCAAAGGGCATCCCGGTATGGTGTGGCGGCATGCTGGAGTCGGGTGTGGGACGTGCACACAATGTAGCACTGACAACTTTATCGAACTTTATTCTGCCAGGGGATACGGCAAGCTCGAATCGCTACTGGGAAAAGGATATTATCGAGCCTGAGGTAGTGGCGGAAAACGGTTATATCCAGGTACCGCAAACAGCCGGCATCGGTTATGCGATCAATCGTGAAACAGTGGAATCTTATACAGTCGATAAGAAAACATATAGCTAATACAAAACAACTCCTTAAGCATGAATGTTTGTGCTTAAGGAAATTTACGGACTATTTTATCAGAAAATTCAATCAATAAGAAGGTGCACTATGAAAAGAAGTTTACAAATAGGAGGTGCTTTCGTCGGTTTAATAATCGGCGCGGGCTTTGCCTCTGGTCAGGAAATCATGCAGTACTTTACAAGTTTCGGTACCCTAGGGCTGATCGGGGGAATTCTCGCTTCATTAGCCTTTGCCTTTTTAGGTATGACATTAGCACAGCTAGGCTCGGAAATGCAGGTCTCTTCACATAAAGGGGTTATTTATCAAATTAGTGGTCGTTATTTAGGCTTCATTTTAGACTTCCTGATCACGTTCTTCTTATTTGGGGTTGCGGTGGTGATGTTTGCAGGTTCAGGCTCTACATTCAATCAAATGTTTGGCATTGATCCTATGGTGGGCAGCATTATCATGGTTGGTTTAACGATTGCGACATTATTATTGAATGTGAAAAATATCATCAATATTATTGCGAGTGTAACACCTTATTTAATGGGGGTTATCTTTGTGATATTAATCTACTCGATTTTTACGATGGATCTTTCGTGGTCACAAGCAGATAGCTTGGCGAAGGAGCAGCCGGCAGCGGCAGGCAATTGGTTTATGGGCGCATTATTATATGTTTCATATAATATCGCTGCGGGTGCTGCGCTGTTGATCGTGATGGGTGGTACGGAGAAAGATAGTAAAGTAGCAGGGCGCGGCGGTATTTTTGGCGGAATTATGCTGGGGTTATTAATTATTTTAATCAATGTCGCGATGTTCGTGAAAATTGACGTGGTGGCAGGGGTGGATATGCCAACATTAGAACTAGCAAATCAAATTCATCCGGCAGTAGGTATTCTTATGTCAATCGCACTCTTGGGGATGATGTACAATACGGCAGTCGGTATGTTCTATGCCTTTACCGTACGCTTCTTTGCACCAGAATCCAAGTCATTCAAGCCAGCTGTCATCGTCGTTGGTTTGGCAGGATTTGCTGCAAGTCTAGTTGGCTTCACAAATTTAGTAGGGAAAGTTTACTCAACGATGGGCTATTTAGGGTTTGCTTTAATTCTTGTCGTAATTGTTGCATGGATTCGACGAAAAAAGTTGAAACAAACGGAATCTGTGCCTTTTAAACAACTTTCAAATAGGGAAGTGTCCTAGAAATACTTTTTCCCGGAAAGAGATGTGCCGTATCTGGTGCGTCTCTTTTTTATTACTGACTAATTTTGTGAATTACTTTTTATTAAGCTTTTAGAAAGATTTTGTGATATAGCATCTTCTAGGTTCAATGATTTATTCTTCTCAGGATTAGCACGATAATGTTTAATTCTTCATCGTATATCAAACTTCTACTTCACACTTCATTCCCATTCTTTGAAGTAAAAATTTCTTATTGAATAAATAACATCGCAGAGTAATGAAATGAAGTTAAATAATACAAAAAACCACCTACTCAGCTGACTTATAATCAGAGTAGGTGGCCTAGTAATTTATAAATTTAACGCTCTGTGTAGGAATGCGACAAATTGCGCACGTGTAACGGGCTCATTAGGCTGGAAATTGCCATTATCACCAAACGCAATCCCATTGTTTGCGAGTGTTGAAATATAACCTTGTGCCCAATGGTTTATAGGTACATCATTGAAGATAGTTCTATTTGTTGTACTTTCCTGTAAACCGAAAGCTAAAACAAGAACCTTTGCCATTTGTGCTCGAGTCATATATGCATTTGGGTTAAAATATTCGCTAGACACTCCGTCAAAAATTCCTGCCTCATAGACGCTCATAATTGAATCATAGTAAATGTGACTTGGTGATACATCGTTAAATACCATTGCTTTGCGAATAGCTGTTAACTCGAATGTACGCGAAAAGATGACTGCAACATGCTCACGTGTAATAGGGGCATTCGGTTTAAATGTCCCATCTAGGTAGCCGTTAACAATTTCACGACAAGCAATGTCAATAATCGCATCCTTTGCCCAATGCGTTGAAATATCTGAGAATTCAGCTGAGCATGCAGGGGGATTCGCAACCGCTATCCATTTCGCATACAGCGTCGTATTTTCTTTTATTGTATCTTCCGCAAAAAACCATTCATTCTTGAAAGCCGCTTCTTTATACCAGCCGGCAAATGTATACCCCACTTTGGTTGGTGGTACTGGCTGTGTTGCTTTTTTGCCATGTGCGATAGACTGCGCAGCTACAGCAGTGCCTTCATTTGTCATAAAGCTTAGTGTGTAAGTGTAGTTAGAACTACCTTCACCACCGCCCCCTATATTGCTCCACTTCGCATAAAGCGTCGTGTTGCCAGTTACGACATCTGCATCAAAATTCCAAGCAGTAGAGAATGCTGCATCTTTGTACCAGCCGGCAAAGGCATAGCCGGGTTGAGTCGGTGTGGTAGGAGAAGCAACTTTTTTATTGTATAAAATGCGTTGGTCAGCAATAGCCGAGCCGCCGTTCGCATTAAACTTGACTGTGTAAGCGTTAGCTGTCCACTTCGCATAAAGTGTCGTATTGCCAGTCACGACATCTGCATCAAAATCCCAAGCAGTCGAAAACGCCGCATCTTTGTACCAGCCGGCAAAGGCATAGCCGGGTTGAGTCGGTGTGGCAGGGGAAGCAATTTTTCCATTGTATCCAATGCGTTGGTCAGCAACAGCCGAGCCGCCGTTCGCATTAAACTTGACTGTGTAAGCGTTAGCTGTCCACTTCGCATAAAGTGTCGTATTGCCAGTCACGACATCTGCATCAAAATCCCAAGCAGTCGAAAACGCTGCATCTTTGTACCAGCCGGCAAAGGCATAGCCGGGTTGAGTCGGTGTGGCAGGGGAAGCAACTTTTCCATTGTATACAATGCTTTGGTCAGCAACAGCCGATCCGCCGTTCGCATTAAACTTGACTGTGTAAGTGTTAGCTGTCCACTTCGCATATAGCGTCGTATTGCCAGTCACGACATCTGCATCAAAATCCCAAGCAGTCGAAAACGCTGCATCTTTGTACCAGCCGGCAAAGGTATAGCCGGGTTGAGCCGGTGTGGCAGGAGAAGCAATTTTTCCATTGTATACAATGCTTTGATCAGCAACAGCCGATCCACCGTTAGCATTAAACTTAACTGTGTAAGGGTTTGCTGTCCGCTTTGCATAAAGTGTCATGCCACTCGTCACTACCCCCGTACTATCATCCCAAACAGTGGAGAAGGTCGCATCGCTGTACCAACCATCAAAAGAATAGTGCTCTTTGTTTGGTTTCCAGAAGGCATCCGCTTTTATTGTCGGCACTCCTTCAAACGTGATGGTGTTGAGGGGGTTATATTCAAAGGCGTAATGGTTAATCGACGTGACACTAGCTGGAATTTTTAGATCGGTTAGATTATTGTTACCAAAAGCAGTTTGTCCAATAATTTCTAAAGTATCAGGAAAAGTTATAAGCGTTAACTTGTTTCCCTGAAAGGCAGCGATTCCAATATGCTTTATACCCGTTGGAATAGTTAAATCTACTAGTTGATTTTGGGCAAAAGCCCTAGTGCCAATTTCCGTTATACTAATTGGAATGTCCAAATCTATAATGCCTTTATTTAGAAATGCCTCTTCTTTAATGACGGTTACAGGCATCCCATTGATTGTGTCCGGAATGCTTACAGCGCCTCCTGGTCCATTATATTTTTCTATGGATACGTTACTACCGTTTACTTCGTATTCATAATCACCTTCAATAGCGGCTTTAACGGATACAGAGCTAAATGTAGAGAGCAGTAAAACAAAAATTACTAGTATAATATTAATTTTTTTCAAGAACATTCCTACCTTTCATTTTTGTTATAGATGGCTAGCAACTATAGGGGATTTATTTCAAAATGGCGGTGCAAATAGAATGTTTTATTCAAAATAACGATAGGTGCTTTAAAAACGTTACCATAGTCAAATGTAAAATAATAGTACTATTTAAGTTCGAGTCCAATACTTAACCACCTTATATAAACAAGTTCTTACAACGCATATTTTAATTAGTCATAGGTAAATCCATAGAGCATTTATTAATAAGGCTCGAATAGTGCTTATAAGCCTTGCAGTCGAACTCCTGATTTTGTGCTAATCAATCTATTATTGCTTCACCGCTTGAATTAGAATGTCGATGATTTTCTAAAACTTTATTTCGCCCCCCTCTATCGATAATTTATTTAGATGATTAGTAATCAATCAATTAAAATAGTACGCAATGTATAAATATATGATTTATGTGGTCATTAAATACGTAATGATTATTTTTTCAGGATGTATTTTTTTGTGTGATCAGGCATTAAATTAAAGCAATGAGCATTTGGAAGTTAGGAATGGGGTATAGAGAGTAGATACAGCAACTTAAATGGTTTTGAGAATTTATTAGATAAGAATTTTTAACCCGACGATTGCCTGCTTGAGCCGCTAATGATTACAGAGAGGAGCTGGTAGCATGTTCTCCATAACATTGGAAAGTTTTATTCGAATTATCACTGTTGGCATTCTTGCTTATGTCGGTCTCGTCTTCTTTCTGCTGACTTCCGGGAAACGGTCGTTAACCCAATTAAATGCTTTCGATTTAGTCGTAACAGTAGCAATTGGTTCTGTCCTCTCTACAATTTTATTGGATAAAAATGTGAGCTTGCTGGAGGGACTGTTAGCATTTGTCCTGTTGATCCTCTTGCAATTCCTATTGACATTCACATCTGTACGTTGGGAAAAATTCAATAAAATTATTAAATCCGAGCCGAGCCTGCTCTATTTGAACGGTTCATTTCTTAGAGAAACTATGAAAAAAGAAAGAATTAGCGAGGGCGATATACTGCAGTCTGTACGGAATGATGGAATCGGCGACTTAAAGGAAGTGAAAGCCATCGTTCTCGAAAACGATGGCAGCTTATCAGTTATTAACGGAGAACTGGGAAATTCCTTGGCTAATGTAAGGTTAACTAGAGAAAGCTAACAAAAGAAGCATGTCCCATGTGTTTAAAACTATCAATAAGTAAATGAAATAGCGCCCCCCTGATCATCCGGTGGGCGCTTCATTGCACTATTAGCTGCTATTTTAGCCCCCCGTTCTACAATTGTATTATACTCAGAAATAGTCTCCACAAGATCATCTATCCATACAATATATGTAAATTATAATATATCGATGTCTTCATTTATACAACAATCGGGTCATGGCGCGAACCTTCAATAAGAAGATCGCGTTTTTCCGTTTTAGGACTATTTAATAATATGAGCAACTGGTGATATATGGTAGGGTGGATTAAGAGGTAAATAAGACCAGATAACGAGGGGAGAAGAGTGATTATATGAGAAAAAATCAATTATATTATTTTAGCTATCCCATTATTTATTTTATTCTTGCCACAGTTGGTCAATATGTTTTGAATGCTGATATTAAATGGAAGGAGAATTTATCCTTTACCGTAATTGCGATTGTAATTCTCTACTTATCCTTAGTAATTACAAATTGGGCGAATACACCCCCAAAAAAACGCGGGGAGAAAAAGTAAGCCCTGTTTTAGGTAGGTTAAAACAGAGCTTTCTAAAGGTTGAGGACAATTTTGATTCTTACTTTTTAATGGCTTTCTGGGGTTTTAAACTGCTCGTAAAAATAGTTAAGCTGATCAGTAAAATTACACCGATACCAATAATACTTACAGTTTGGTTATTACCGGATAATATAGAGTAATACATGAGTCCGAAAATAAGTAAGACGAGCAGAAATAGAATAAGGAAATATAATTTATATAACGATTTTAACAATACATATTTTTGTCCGTCATCGTACATGTTTAAGGTATCTAAAACAGGCTCCTTTGTATTTGGTACAGGAGGGGAATAATTCGGGAAAATGATCGATGTCATTTTTGAATCTGACATGGATAACAATAATGAAACAACTCCAAGAATAAATGATGTTAATACAATTTGCGGATGGTCTTCTCGTAAGAATATAAAGCCGATGACAGTTGCTATAAAAGCAATGACCAGTGCAGTTATGATTGAATTTGGGATTCGATAATATTTTCGTTCAAGGGAGTCGAAAAAAGTGTCTTCATTATCGGTTGGCGAAAAGTTCATAGCACGTGATATTTTAATATTGTAGGCAGCTGCAAAAACTAATAAAAGGCCGCTACTAATATTGCAAAGAAATAAAAGCGTTTCCGTTGTAGAAATAACAGAATGGGATACCCATAATTGTTGCAGGCTGTAAATTGTAATAATTAATGCAGTTGTTAACATAATCATTCTAGTTCCTCCTTCTCAAAAATAAAAATTTGTTCAATGGGTTCATTAAATACATTCGCGATTTTTGTGGCGATTAATAATGATGGCATATATTCATTTCTTTCAATCAGACTAATTGTTTGGCGAGAGATCTTTGCCTTTTTGGCTAAATCCGTTTGGTTCATACCTTCTCTAGCACGCAACTCCTTTAATCTGTTTTTCATTTCATCACCTCAAAGCAATTGTAAACGATATAAGTCATAATGACAATGATAATAGTCAAAAAGAAACTGATTGTTGTCATGTATGTAGTTAAAAAAATATTTCCTGTGTCGTTTTGTAACATCTATTTTGCTTTTTATCTAACAATCGGAAGCTTACCTTGAAAAAGTTCAACCCTAAAAGTAAACAGTGTTTACTTTTGGGGTTATTTTGTGTAAAATTCAGGAAAAAGGAGATGAATTGATGATTAAAGTACAGAAAAATGAACAATACACTTTTGATGAGTTTTTGGAGAGTCGAGCCGCACTCAATGATTTAGACAATCCGTTTCTCCAACAAGTATTAAAAGAGTTTACGGGTAATGGCTATGACGAATTAATAATGTCACTGAAACCATTTAGTGAAAAGCTTTCTTATGACTGGCGTCGTGCAACAGCAGAATACGCACGTCCCGAAAACCATCCGAAAATCCGACATTTTGATGCTTATAATCATCGCATTGACCGCATTATCCGACCACAAGAGGCGGTGCAAATAACACAAGAAGTTTTTCGTGAAGCTGTTTTTTCAGAAAACAACTTACCGTATGAGGGGATTATTAAACGCTATCTTTTACAAGGCAATGGCGAAGCCGGTATCTCTTGTCCGCTTGTTTGTACGGATGGTCTGATTGCACTCATCGAGGCTTATTATGATGAAGTACCTGAAGCAGTGCGCGAAATTCATCGACATGTAAAAGAAGGAATCAACGGTGACTTTGGAATAGGTGCACAGTATATGACTGAAATGCAGGGCGGCTCAAATATTCCAGCGAATGTTTTGAAGGCTGTACCGGATGGTGAGGTCTATCGTTTATATGGACATAAATTTTTCTGCTCAGCTGTTCACTCAGATTATGCAGTGGTGACAGCACGTATTGAAGGGACTGATGATGTTGCGACATTTATCGTGCCTTCATGGTTACCAGGGAATAAAGAAAAAGAAATTCGTAATCATTATGAAATTAACCGTTTAAAGTGGAAACTTGGCACAAGTGAGCTTCCTTCAGGCGAGATTGAATATAAAGGTGCACTCGCGTATCAAATCGGGCAACAAAATAAAGGTGTAGCAATTGCTGTTAGTATCGTACTTACAAGATCCCGTTTAGATATTGGATTTGGTAGTGGGGCATTTATGATGCTTGCTGCTCGGGAAGCGAAGCTATACGCGGGTTTCCGGGATGTGTTTGGTCGTAAAATTGAGCAGTTTCCAATGGCGGCTGCGCAAATAGCAGATTTGGAATATGCAGCGAAAAGAACGGTAGCGACAGCATTTAATATTTATAAAAGATTTGATTCAATGGATGGTTCCCCATTAAAGGCCTTTGCGAACCGTGAAATGATTTTACTTCAAAAAATATATGCTTCGAAAGAGACTGTTGAAAAATTACGTTTAGCCATTTCCTTATTCGGGGGGAACGGAGCGATTGAAGATTTTAGTGATATTCCGAGATTGTTTAGGGACAGTATGGTCAATGAACTGTGGGAAGGTCCAAGGAATGTACTGTTAGCGCAAGTTTATCGTGATTTATTGAAGTCAAAATGGCCATTGCCAGATGTGCTTCGTGAAATGTTCCCGCAGTTATCGGAGCAAGAACTAAATAATTATGCAAAGGAAATTGAATCGATTGCTTCAATTAATTTAGTCGATTTCCCAAATCAAGAAAATATGCGTGCAGCTCGTCGATGGGAAGCTTTATGGGAGGAGCTTTTTGTCTCGTATCAGGAATATGTAACAAAGCCGTTTGAAGATTTACCAATTTTATAAACAAAGGGGATAGGGTTATGAACATTGGTCAAGTATTAGCGAGTCGTGCAACATTACAAGGAGAGAAAGTTGGTTTTATTCACAATGAGGTGCAGCTAACATTTGCTGAAATGAATGCTCGTGCAAACAGTTTTGCACAGTATTTGCTGGAGAATGGGCTTCAGGCAGGAGATAAAATTGCATTACTTTGTAAAAATAACGAGCATGTTGTAGCAGCATTTTTCGGTGCAGCCAAGTTAGGCATTATCACAGTTGTGCTAAATTATCGTTTACAAGGGGCAGAGTTACAATACATTGTGGAGCATAGTGACGCTAAATTACTAGTGCATGATGAAGTGTTTCAAGAAGTGGTAAGGCAGTTGCCGATCACAGGGATTAGCACATCAGAACTTCAAGGTATTTATTCTGAGACGGCATCCGAGCCAATTCATGTAACACATTACCATGAGCCAATTTTGATGATGTATACATCTGGAACAACAGGTAAACCAAAAGGTGCGATGCTCTCGCATTACAATTTGCAAGCAGCTTCCATTGGTTTAAGCCATACAATCGATTGGTGGGAGCAGGATCGTTTCTTAATGGTTGCGCCGTTTTTCCATATCGGCGGATTTGCTCCACTTATTACGAATGTACACGTTGGGGCAACAATGATTTTAATGGAGGACTTTCATCCAGTAGAAGCATGGAAAGCGATTCAGGAACATCAAATTACAACGATGATGACAGTTCCAGCTATGCTTGCATTTATGTTGAAGACTTATCCAATGGTAAAATCCGATATTTCAAGTATTCGTAATATTTCATGTGGTGCTTCAGTAGTACCAACCCCACTTATTTTAGGTTTTAGACAGCTTGGTATTCCAATTCAGCAAGTGTACGGCATTACCGAGTTTACAGGTGCGGTTTCATTTTGGAAGGAGTCACAAAACAAAGAGAAATTCACATCGATGGGGAAACCGGTTATGCAAGCGAGTGTTCATATTGTTGATGTCGAAACGAAGGAACCGGTCGCACAAGGAACTGTCGGTGAAATTGTTTTAAGCGGTCCGCAAGTATTTGTGGGGTATTACAAAAATGAAGAAAGTTATCAGCAAACAGTACGCAATGGGGAAATGTACACAGGAGATGCTGGATATATTGACGAAGATGGCTTTTTATATGTAGTGGATCGTTTGAAAGACATGATTATTAGTGGTGGAGAAAATATATATTCAGCAGAGTTAGAAGCTGTTCTAGCTGAGCATCCGGCAGTAGCAGAAGTAGCTGTTGTCGGTGTACCAAATGAACAATGGGGTGAGGTACCGCGTGCTTACATTGTCGTAAAAGAAGGAGAGCACGTAACGGAGGCAGAGATAATTGCTTTTAATAAAGAACGATTAGCATCCTATAAGTCTATTAAAGAAGTAGTATTTTTAGAGCAATTACCTCGCAATGCAGTTGGCAAAATTTTAAAAACACATTTAACTGTTGCAAACCCGGTATAACGATGAAAGGTGATAGAAGAAGCTTTCTATCACCTTTTATAAACGTTTTTTTAATTGCGACACATAGTAATCAGCTAGCTTTTGAATTGCGGCGATTTTGGCTTCTGTATCGCGATTGGGAATTTTTTTATAGGAAATGATTAGTCCGTTTAATGTCGAGAATAAAAGTTGAGCTTCCACTTTAGCATTTGGTCCTGAAATTTTTTGTTCAAATAAATCGAGAAGCTGATTGATTTCATTTAATATCGGGAGAAAGTTTTTGGAATGATCTTGATCAAGTGAAAAATATGTCATGATTTCAAACAGTACTTCAGAAGTAAACATATGATGTAAATATTCTTGGACAAACTGTTCCAATTCCTCAATTGTTTGCAAGCGCTCCAGCAGCTCATGGCTCGCATATTGCATGGCCGCATAGTAAATAGCTTCTTGTGTATCAAAATATTTATAAATAAGTCCAGGTGAAATACCCGCTTCTTTAGCAATTTGTCTGATTGTTACATTTTTAAATGAGTTTTTACTAAATAATTTAATGGCTACCTGTAAAATATGCTGTTTAGTACGTTCACCTTTTGTTATCATAGAGCCTCCTAAAAGCGTTGTCATAAAAAAGTATAACGTTATTTAGTTTATTAAAAAAGGCGTTATAAAAGAGTTTCAAATCTTTTGTATCCAACAATCGTGCGCTTTTCTGAAATAGGAGAGCGCTTTTTTTCATGAAAAGTGTCTTTATAAGTAAAGTATAAGTTTTCCAAATGGAAGCTTATGCTTTATTTTTTTGTGATAAGCTTTAAAAATATTTCACAAAATGAAACCTTTACCGTAAAACCGTACTCTAAGTTAGTAGGAGGGAAGGCAATGGATCAGTACATACAACAAGCACTTGCTGGTGATGAAATGGCGATCTGGCACATAACGACGATGTATAAGCCTCGATTACTCGCTAAAGCAAATTCCTATATGAAAAATAAGCAGGATGCGGAAGATATTGTGCAGGAAACGTTTATAAAAGCATTCGGTGCACTGGCTCAGCTGAAAGAACCGAAATATTTTGCGACATGGCTATACAAAATATTGATTCGTGAAAGCTTTTCTGCAATGAAAAAGAAGAAGCGCACGGAGCTGTTAGAGGTAGAAATCATGGAACAGCTTCTGTTACTGGATCAGGAAAACAGCGAGGATTACAGCGAGTTGCATAACGCAATAGAAAGCCTTAAAAAAGACTATCAAATGGCCATAATATTACATTATTTTTATGATTTTAAAGTGTTTGAAATCGCGGAAATACTAGGGAAGCCGAACAACACAATTAAAATGCATCTGCACCGCGGCAGAAAAGCGATACGCCTGAAGCTGGAGGAAACGATGCAAAAGTCATTACAACAAAAGGATGTAAAACGCATGTTAAAAGAACAGTTATTGAACTTAGCAAAGCAATATGGAAATATACCTGCACACTATGAGCTGGAACTTGAAAATTATCTGGAGGATGGAATTTCTTCATACATGTGGAAAGGGCAAAGCAAGGATGAAATGGTTTTTATGCGTTTAGATGAAAAAGGCCGGCTGGATGATTTTGCAAAAAGCGCAACAAAAGAAGGTCCGCCGATGACGGAAGAGATGAAGCTTGAAATCGCTCAGCGACAGCTACGGGAGCAATACCCGGAAGCACCTTCGTATTATACATTAATAGAACAAAATAAAAAGGAAGCAAGTACAAGCTTTAAATTTGGGCAAGTTGTTGGCGGTTTTCCGTTAGACGGTTTTTATTGTCGTATAGAAGTGACCGATCCAGGTGAGGTCATTCAGTTCACTTATACAGGCTATATGGAAAATCCTCCAGAAATGCCAAAGAAGCTTTATCCAACGGAGCGTATTTTAACTACATTATACGGAGGTGATTGGTTACTCGGTGCTGTATGTTTTGATGAAAAATACGATTCCGTTCAAGAGTCGGGTATATATGCAATCTATGAGTCTAAGCGATTAACGCGTGCCTATGATGCGGTGACAGGCAAACCGCTACATGATGACGATGATGAGTCAACGCAAATCTATGTGCCGTTTCCGAAGGTTGAAGCACTGCCGAAAAAGGTCAAGATGGAAGAAATCATTGGCATCAATGAGGAATGGGAACAATATGAAGAAGAAAGCATGGATGAGGCGTATGAAGAGCTGAATTGGCGTCCTAAAGGCTGGGAAGATTCTGGGGGGAAAACATACGATCAATATATGAAAAATAAGTTTGAAAATCGGATAAAAGTAAAAGTGGATAAACGAACGAAGCGCTTAATTAGTTTCATGTGGTTAACTGAAAATGAAGGTGTGGCGAAGCTTTCTGAAGAAGAATGCTTACAAATTGCCGCCCAGTTTATCCAAACATATTATCCGGAGTACACACCATATTTATATGTAGAGGTGAAAGAGGAAGATGACCTGGAGAAAAACCGCGCCTTTTTCCGATTTGTAGTGCACAAGGATGGATTATTTGTTGAAAATGAATTTTTCCATATGAATATTTGTAAAAAAACAGGCGCTATTCTGATGTTTACAGCAGCGAATATAGCGGTTGAATCTATCGAAAAGTTTGAGCCGAAAGCGATTAAGCCTATTGAAGAATTGCTGCCGCTAACAGGCATAAAAGTTCAACCGGAGTGGAAGAGGGTATACGGAAAAACAGAGCAGGATAAGGATGAAATGCGCCTTATTTACCGTATTCAAATGACGGACGGTGCTTTTATAAAAGGGATTAATGCGGAAAGTGGAGAGATTATTTATAGCTTGATCTAACTTAGATATAAAATATTGCGCGGCAACCATGGGAAAACACAGGGATGTAAAGGAAAACAATGAAAGAGAGGGCTTTATCCATGATTTTGAAAAGAGGCGTAACAGGCTTTACTTCAGAGGATTTATCACTTGAGCGTGATTGGTCTGCCCATACTGCTGAATTTAAAAAATATTGCTACGCGTATGTTCAGCAATTAAATGGGCGCATGATGGCCTTTTATGAGCCGGATCATGATATTGGGTATGCCCATGCTCATGTGAAAATCGGTGAGAAAGAGTTCTATATTTTTCATAATAATATGTATGATTATATAGCCTTTACCAGCAATCGTGATATTGTGGACTTAAAATTTCTTGATCCTCAAATAGTGGGCGCACTGTTTGAAAATCACTATACAGTATTAACTGCATCACAATTAGCAGAGCCCTTAGTATATCAAACGAATGGCAAAGGGATTATTCTGATGAATGCTAATGAACTTAATGATGTGGAACTGCGTTTTATGAAGCATTTCCGGTCACAGACAGTAGGAGATTTAGTATTTAATTATTGGGATTAGTAAGTATCATCGCGGGCCTAGCACCGTTACATAAGAAGTTGAGGATTTCGGTACCGAACCGGATTCCTCTTATTTTTGTTGTTCATGGGATTTTTACTCTGACACTAACAGGAATCACAAAATATATCTACACCTGGATAAAGAAATCTAAGGGAAACTGGTTACAAAATATTTTAGAAGAATTTGTAACGAAATAGAGGGTCGTGGTATTAATACTACGAACAACAAGAAAGTGAGGGCAGTTATGAACAAGCTAGAGGAACAATATGAGCAAATTCATCCAAAACTCTATGCGTTTTTTCTATCCAAGACAGGAAATCGGATGACTGCTCAAGATCTTTGCCACGATACATTTTATGAGGCCTGTAAAAGCATTGGCTCCTTTAATGGACATTCCACTTTGTCGACATGGATATTCTCGATTGCGGGGAATTTACTGAAAAAATATTACCGGAAAAACAAGTATCAGCAAAGCTTAATGCAAAAACTCGCAACTCTTCCAGAGACTGACATGCTATCACTGGAAGAGTTAGCAGAAGTTAATGAAGATACAAGAATACTTTTACATCATATTTCAAAACTGGATGATGCCTCAAGGGAAATTGTATTGCTGCGCATATATGGAGAACTGAGCTTTGCAGAAATTGGTGATTTAATTGGTAAATCAGAGAACTATGCGCGGGTGACGTTTCACCGGCTGAAATTAAAGATTCAAAAATTAATGGAGGTGACTTTATGACCAAGGAATGTCCGATTATCCAAGATCTTTTACCTTTATATGAGGAAGATTTGCTTCAGCTGGAGACAAAACAATTTGTCGAGGAACACTTGAAAAGTTGCCAAGAGTGCCGCCAGATGGCAGAACAATCTCAAATTCCGCTGCCTGTTGAGGTAGAACATGGCGGTGGCTCTAAAAAAATGATTCGGAAAATTACACTGAAGCTGACAACGATACAGATTTTCTTTGTTGCGGTTGCCTTTATCTTGGCGATGGGGACGACCGTGATGAATAACAAGAGTGGATTTATTCTGACCTATGCCTTACTGGGCGCGGTTACCTATTTATTTTACCGTTCAATTCTTATAGCCGTTCTGCTTGCAGGGATACCGAATTTTATATGGAACTGCCTGTTGTATATGACGGATTGGTTCGGTGAATTTTATGGGGGAAACTTTTTGGAGGCTTTTTCGATCGCACTCACAGCCGTGATTGTTCATTTAATCATAACGTTTATCGGAATTGTTATCGGCTTTTGCATTCTTAAAGTAAGAGAGGAAAATTAATATGAAAAAGAAAATACTATATAGTGTAATTGCTGTTTTGTTAATTGGTGTGCTAGTGTACGCTTACATGCAAATGAGCGGAAATACAGTGCATAAACAAAGAGCAAAAGAGAGCCTGGAAACATTTTTGCAAGAAACTTATCCAGAGATGGACTATGAGATTAAACAGGTAGGATACGGTTGGACGGATGTCACGTATGAGTTTGAAGTGGTGAGAAAGGATTCCCTGGCAGTAGAAACTACCTATACGTTTTATGTTTCCGGTTTCGAGCCTTATGAGGTGTTCAGTGATACAATTCGTGAAACGAGCATCAACGACTGATGCAGGGGTAGTATCCATTTCACCGCTGGTATTGAAACGAGTAGGATGCTGAAAAATAAAGGCTGATTGAAAATTTTGATCTGCACCCCCTTTACCAAGGAGGTGCAGTTTTTCTGTGGCTAGATTTTGCTAAAATAATGATTTAATCTTTCCTTTTATCCTGTTAATCACCTTCTGCCCCGCATTTTCCTCTGTAAGTGTGACATCCCATATCAAGGCATATGTAATTGGATTCGCATCTTCACTGTTTACCTTTATTGTTAAAGCATTCACTTCATTAAGAGGAACTTCAAAAGACTCTACGCCGTTTTCGCCACTTGTAGCGGATAACCCGACCGAGTAAATTAAATCTCCACCGCTGATGAACTCCATTTCAATATTCTCTGTACTTGAAGCGTTCAATACATCGTCAGGTATTGCCACATACCCAGTCATATATTTATATTGGCCATTTAAAAGGTACACGAATTCATTGGCTTTCGTATTCTCTCGATCAATTAAATTAATGTGTGGGGTTACTTCATTTTGGCCAACTGTAAAAGTGGACAAGTTTTCATCCCACTGGATCGACCCATCTTCTTGAATCAGATCATTCAGGGCAACGGTTTCACCTTGGCCTTTTTCTAAATATTGATTCATCCCGCCGACAATAATTATTGTTCCAAGTGCAAGCACAATGGAAACCAGTACGATTTTAAAAATTCCTTTAAGGCTATCCCGGTTATCCTTGACGATTCGCTGTGCGGCGAAACCTACAGCAGCAGCGAGTGTATTGATCATAATGTCATTGATATCAAAAGCGCCTAAATGTGTCAGCATTTGAATCGTTTCAAGCAATGTGATCGACACAACAAAACCGATGATAAAGCGTTTAAAACTACAACGAAACAGAAGGGGAATAACTACGCCAAAAGGGATGAATGCCAAAAAATTTCCGTACTCGAAAAACCAGATTGAAAAGGCTTTTCCCATTGGATAGTGTAACGCAATGCCTCCAGGGATTAGGTTGTATCGTAAACTGGAGTCTGTCCCGAGGACCCCTCTATTAAAACCAACATATAGGAAATAGAGGATCAGTGCTGTATAGATAGTTAACAGCACAATTGTGGTTTTACGTAAATTTACTTGTTTCATAAAATGTCCTTTCTTTTCGCTCATCTACAATTTCAACAGCAAATAAAAGAACGAATTTCATTACTAGAAATTCGTTCTGTCCTTTAAAAACTATAGTATGAAACGCATAAAAATTCTAACTATTTTTTTGATTTTTCAATCCCCAATCACATAACTGTTCCAAAGCCGGTAAAAGGGTTTGTGCTTTAGGTGTAAGGCTGTACTCTACTTTTGGCGGGATTTGCGGATATTCTTTTCGTACAATCATCCCGTCTGCTTCCAATTCTTTAAGCTGTGAACTTAATATTTTGAAGGTAATCGTCCCCAATTTTCTTTGCAATTCATTAAAACGTACGGTTTCGTGTTCTGCCAATATATAAATAATGAGCATTTTCCACTTGCCGCCAATAATTGATAATGTATAGCCAAAAGGTGTCTCCCGAACGTTGCCTTTCTCTACATAGTCAGACATCCCCATATTTACACTATCCTTTCTGATAGTACCTTTCAAAAAAGTGCGTACTATTTTTTTATTTAGGACTATTTTATATTTAACCTAATCTCAAGTAAAGGAATGGTAAAAATGAAAAAAATTAAAACAGTCAACCACGATCTTTGGGATCATGGCATTTCCCAGGGGTTCAGTGTTGATGGAACCGTCTATATTTCCGGGCAGTTTTCGCATGATTCGGAAGGGGTTTTTATCGGGGAAGGAGATATTGAAGCGCAAACTCGACAAACGCTGGCAAATCTAGACCAAGTATTAGAAGGGTTTAATATTTCAAGATCGAACCTTGCTTATTTGGAAATTTATTTAACGAATGCACAAGAGGATACAGGGCCGGCGATCCAAATTTTCAAGGAATATATGGGGGAGCATCGCCCAGCCGGCAGCCTGATCGGCGTCAATTATTTGGCTTCTCCTGAGCAATTGATCGAAATTAGCGCGATTGCGTATACGGAATAGTGGAGTGAATTAGCTCAATATAAACCCTTGATACAGCTAGCAAGTTCTCTGTATCAAGGGAATCATTGAAGTCATAGGGAGTTGTGAACGTAATTAAAGGCAAAAAGAAGTTCAGATTGTGGACTATTATTAAGACTATTTTATTAGCTGCAGTAGCAGTGGCGGTTATGTGGGTCATCTACAGTAAGATTATGACCGCGTATGAACAAAGAAAATACCCGGCAATCGGGGAATTCGTCGAAGTAGATGGTAAAAAGATGCACGTTTATACAAAGGGCCAAGGAGACAATACAATTGTGTTATTAAGCGGTCTTGCAACGCCAGCACCGGCACTTGATTTTGAGCCGTTGATCAATGAATTGTCCAAGAAAAATCAGGTAGTCGTCGTGGAACCGTTCGGATATGGCTGGAGCGATCTGACAGATAAAGAACGAACAGTTGAAAACATCGTAGAGGAAACAAGGGCCGCACTCAAAAAATCGAACATAAACGGTCCATATATATTGATGCCTCACTCGGTCTCGGGTATTTATAGTTTGTATTATGCGAATCATTATCCTGAGGAAGTGAAAGCCATCATAGGAATAGATCCTACCTTACCACAGATGTCGGAGTATTTTGGTGATGACCTATTTCCTGCGATGCCTAACTATTTAGGATATATGGCACCAACCGGCATTGCCCGATTATTGGCCTATGTAGCACCAGAAAATATTCTGCCGTTAGCTGAAAAGGGTACGTATCCAGAAGTGAATTTAAAAACGGCAAAATCGATAGCTGCTGCGAAATACATAAATAAAACAGTAGTGAACGAGACGAACGAGCTAAGGGATAACTTTGATATAACGACAAATATGACATTCCCTTCTGATTTACCAGTGATGATTTTCACTCCCGAAGAACAATACGTAGAGGGGAAGTCCAAAATCGATTTTTATCATGCACAGTTACAAAATATAAAAACTAATAAATTAGTCGTTCTAGAAGGGCAGCATTATTTACATTGGACGCATTATGAGGAAATGAGCGAAAATCTGAACGAATTTGTAGAGGGGAAGTAGATTTAAAATGGAGGAAATGGGGCAGCTAGATGAACTGTTAAAGCATGAAAGCAATTTCGTTGAGTTTACTCGTGTTGTAGATACTTTTATCAGAAATCATGATAAAGGAAGAATTAACGAGAGCGAGTTATAGAAGGAGAAGATAATAAAAAAGCTTATTTAAAGGTGTATCAATACGTATATAGAAGGCACAGGTATCCTGGGGAAATTGAATAATACTTCTGAAACATGCTAATAGCATTCTAAATAAAAATATGTAAATAGTTGAAATATAAAATCATAATTAAAAGAGAGCCAGACGCATCCAGCTCCCTTAAGTGCAAGCCGAAGCTATACACCGCAATTAGTTGTATTTTATGATACTACAAGTAATATTATACGTAAAGTTTTTACTCAGATATAATTAGATAATTTATTGATTTTTTTCTTGAAGTCTGACCCCATAATAGAGGTGTGTATAGGGACAGGGATCCCATCACGTAATTGTTCAGATTCATTATGGAAATTTTTAATGATTTTCTTGAGTTCTGTTTTAGTAACACCTAATTTTTTTAACAAGAAAATAACCAAGATGAAGTAATCTATAATATTATCAAAATTAATATTATCAATATTGGTTTCACTCTGTAAATATTCCTTTAGTCTTGAGGGAGGGTTAGTTTTCTTAAATCTACAATCAAATACAACCGAATTATGCGCTACGGCATTGCGCAATTCTTTAATTAAGAAAATAATATCTTCAACAATTCTGCCGTTTTGATTATGTGAGGTAGTATGAAGATTTAAGTCTTCAGTAATTTTAATTCGAGTATCTTTATTTAAGCATTGTAAGAAGAATCCGAATACACCTAAGTTAATTACTTCAAATATAGCCCACAGAGGCATTTGTTGATTCGTGTGAAAGAAATGTTGAATAACCGGGACTTTATCGGAATAATTATAGCTGATGGCTTCATTAATTTTATTTCTAAGTTCTAAGCGCTTCTTCATTTTATCACGATATTTGCTATTGCCTGTATTTTCACTTTTATAATCATTTAAGAGAATAGTGAAAACATGTTCAAAGTCAACAGGACCTAAATTAATCAATGTATTTAAAGTATAGTTTTTAATGGCAGTTTCTATAAACATAATATTTGGGTAAAAAATTGTTTTTAAATTAGAGTCAAATTGATAGACCGCTACAACTTCATCAAATTTAGTATAAGGAATTTTATTTTCTGATTGACCGATAAAGCGGTAACCTTTAAAACCATGATAATAGCCCATATTTAGTAAGTCTTTTTTATTCTTGCTACCATTTATTTCAATGCCATGAGTATCTCTCAAATGTCTCATTAGCCCATTTACTGTTTTTCCACGAACCATTTAATTCACTCCAATATTTTAAATATTTCTTTTGTTACCATGTTACTAATCTATCAGTTAATGCATGATTATACGTACGTATTTCAATAAAATCAATCTTTGCATTTTGCAATATTTTCTTAACTCATTATATAATTAATTTTAAAAAAACTCACATAGAGTAATAAATGATTTTAACGAAATATAGGGGAATATGAAGAAGATAATGTATTTACGTAGAAATTGAAACTTTTAGGGAATAGGTACAGGTACAGCGACTGGAATGAATCTATTGGCAATTGAGTTTAATCTGACAAGCTCCATAAACATAGACAATATAATAGATAATAACGAACCGGGTGCACGAACAATTTTAATAAATCATTTATGCACCTGGGTTACATTATTGATTTAATTATCCTACATAATATATAAGGCATGTTTTGAAAATTTTCTTCAAAACGTGCTTTTTTGATGAATAGGTTTAACTATTTTCAATAAGTTGAACAATTTTATATAAAATAAACGTCTAAGTAGTAAAAGATAAAGGAGGTGCATGTTCGTTGGATCTGAATGCTGAACAAATCATAGAACTATATGGTGAATATTTATATCATCTTAATTATTTATATATGAAAGACTATCAGCTTGCAGAAGAAGTTACGCAGGACGTAATAATGAAGTTTTTATTACATAAAGACAAATATCGGAAGGATGCTTCCTTGAAAACATATCTAACTCGAATTGCTATTAATTGTTGCCATGATGAGCTTAGGAGAAAAAAGAGAAACGCCATTATTTCAAAGTTTTGGCCTATCCGTAAAGATGAGCCTTCCGTGGAGCAAAGGTATATTTCTACTGAAGAACATTCAACATTAAAACAAATTGTTTTTTCCTTACCACTCCATTATAGAGAGGTGATTATCCTGTTTTATTATGAGGAATTTAGTGTACCTGAAATTTCAAGTTTCTTAAAAATATCACAAAATACCGTTCGTACTAGGATTCGTCGAGCAAGGGAGTTATTAAGAACCAATCAGGATTTGGGGGAGATATTTTATGAAAGGGTTTAAAGACAGGTTACAGGATGAATTACGAAAAGATGCACCCTTTACTAAAGAGATACAACGGAGAATCACGCAACCTAAAACAAGAAAAAAGAGTAACTGGCAAGTCCTCACAGTATCAATTGTAGCTTGTATTATGATTGCTTTGCTATTTTCTATGGAGCTTTTTCAAGAAAATAATTTACAAACAGCTAGTGAAAATAATGAATTGCTTCCCATTATCGATGATGTCACAACTTTGGAGGTAATTGACCCACAATACGCCAATTTACTAGGGGAACAATGGATGTTGCACTTTTTGCCGATGATTATCGATAAGAAAGCATCAGTTACTTATGGAGATTATGTTGCCTATTATGGATCTGAAGGGCTATTAGTTTCAACTGTTTTAGGTTTAGAAAATGATACCGTAACAATGAATCACGGTCAGATTCTAGTGGATAATCAGGCATTAAAAATACATGGTTTAAATAAAGAAGTAACTAATGAGGAAGATCCGTTTAACAATCCATATTTTTTCCATAATAGAGGAACAAAACAAGAACCATTTATCAAAAAATCAATTTCTACGAAAGAAGATGAAGTTGTTGTTTATCAACATAATGATGGGCACTCCATTTTAAAAATTAATAAAGAAGATTTAGTAGGAAAGATTATTGGCTTCCAAAACTTTGAGTTATCTTTTGAACTAACTGAACAAGAGCAACGAGTTTTTGATGGCTTTAAAACAGATTACGATGTGAACCGGTTAAAAGATGTGACACCACAAGCGATTACTAAAATGTTTTTATTAAGTGATATTGAAAAAGATTATCAAACATATGAAGCATTGTTCACAACAAATGTTAATACCGAAACAAATAGTGTCCGAAGATATTATGAGAAAACAAAAATAGTACGTCAGAAGTTGTTAACAGAGGAAGTAAACAGACTTATAATTGCAAGATTGTTTGATGGTTTAGAAAACGCAGAATTTGAGCAGTTAACAGATACACAAGGGGTTATTAAATATATTTCTTATGAAGGCCCAACAGAATTAAAAATGGAGAAGAATGATCAAGGAATTTGGCAGCCAGCATTTGGTAGAGGAATATACTAACTATAATTTTTGAACTCACTTTAATTTTTGTGGGTTGCTGAAGAAATCTCAATGCAAATAGACTATCGCAAATAATAGATTTCTCGGATAGGCTGAGTGGTTCGCCATCCAACCGGTAGCCCATACGATCCGCTTGTGTCGTTATTTGATGGGGGTTCGAGAAGAATGCTTGTTGGCTTCCGGTATCGAAACGCTCAAACTCAGCTCCATGTAATACCCTCATCGTTTGTTTTTATCAAATAATAGAAACTTTGTATAATCGACAGACCAATTAAAGTGAGTCGTCCTAATTGCGAGCTGACGAACAAATACCCGACTGATTGGATTGGACTCTCCGTTGTCCAGTACATCTCCTTTTTGCAATGCTCTGCCTTGAGCCCTTCAATAGCTGCACGCAAATACTCTTGCATAAGTTTTAGGATACTCTTTCCTTACTGAGAGGGATTGGCATGTTTAACACAAGCCTCTACATTCGTGAAAATGGATTGTTTCTTTTCTTTTCTTTTCTTTCTATCACTTATTACTAAAAGGTACATTTAAGATAACGAACTGGTTACTATTTTCAAGCAATCAACGAAAAAGTAATGGGCCAAGACTGTAGGCGGGAAACTATGCTTTACTACGAAATCGAGTGTAGTAGTTGTAGACAAACATTCAAATTATATGAAGGTACATTGAGATATAGACAATTCAAAGAAAGGGAAAGTAAGACTTCTCGTTGTGAAGAGTGCAACTCAACAATATGCATGGTTGCAATAAAAAATTTCAGGAACAACTTCAAGTGAACGGTGCTTACTATTCCATCCGCAACAATTGGATTTGTACAGTAAAAGTGAATAAAAATTAGTTCTGACTCGCAACATGACAGAAATGTCACTTTCGATTTTGGAGCATCGATGTTAGGGGGAAATGAATTCGTATAGTATGGTTGTGAAGGGAGTGTTAACCGTGACTACAATTATACAAACAACAAACTTATCGAAATCTTACGGAAGAACACAAGTCTTAAAAAACATAGATTTGACGATTAAACAAGGGGAGTTCACTGCGATTATGGGACCATCCGGCTCGGGGAAAACGACATTGATGAATACTTTGTCGACAATTGATTCCTTCGACGGCGGTGACATTTGGATCGAGGGGAAATCCCTGTTGGATATGAAAAAGAAAGCTTTACGGGATTTTCGCCAAAAGCGAATGGGATTTATATTTCAGGATTATAACTTGCTGGATACGTTAACGGTGAAAGAAAATATTCTATTGCCTCTTTCGTTACAAAAAACACCTGTTGCTGAAATGGAGAAACGATTGGAGAAAATCGTGGAAGCATTGAATATCGAAGCGATCTTAACCCAATATCCTTCTGAAATTTCCGGAGGGCAAAAGCAGCGGACGGCAGCTGCGCGGGCGATCATTACAAATCCTGCCATCGTGTTTGCCGATGAGCCGACGGGTGCGCTCGATTCAAGGTCTGCCACACAGCTCCTTGAACAAATTCAATTGCTCAATCAAACCTTCCAGACAACGGTTTTGATGATTACTCATGATCCCTATGCAGCGAGCTACTGCCAGCGTGTTATTTTTCTGCGGGATGGAAAATTCGTGAACGAAATGTTTAAAGGAGAACAATCGGAAAAAGAGTTTTTTGATAGAATTCTCACGATCCAGAGTGCGATAGGGAGTGACAAACGATGAACTTGATTGATTTATCGTGGCGGAATATGAAGCGGAATTTCCGTTTGTACACAATCTATTTCATTTCGATGCTTGTCGGGGTTGTCATATACTTTACGTTTTCCGGTCTCATGTTTAATGAGGACGTCGTTGCAGCCATCCAAAATAAAGAAAACTATCAAACCGTTATTTTGATTGCTTCAATTATCGTCTTTTTATTTGTTGTATTTTTTATTTTATATGCGAACTCGTTCTTTATGAAACAGCGGAAAAAGGAATTTGGGATGTATTTGCTTTACGGGATGAAAGAAAGACAAATTGCCGCAATGATCTTTTTTGAAACATTATTCCTCAGTGCCATTGCCGTATCCAGCGGAATTTTAATTGGTGGATTACTATCGAAGTTTTTCGGTGCCGTACTAATGAATCTCATGCGCTACAATGAGGACATTTCATTTTCTTTCCCGCTTGAAGCCATCGCGTTAACGATTCTGTTATTCGCTTTACTCATCGTCATTATTACAATTCAAAGTTATTTCAGTGTTCGTCGGGTACAGTTAGTGGAGTTATTTCATGCAAAAGAAAAAATGGAAAAACCGATTAAGTTTTCTTTTTCGTTAGCGCTCCTATCCGTTATTTTAATCGCCGCGTCTTACTACACGATCATGATGGCGAGCGAAACGGACATCTGGAAAAATCAATTTACGGGAACATTTATTGCTACTACCGCCGCATTGATTGTCGGGACGTATTTATTTTTCCGCCAGTTTTCCGGTTGGATTTTACAAAAAATGAGTCAAAGTAATCGATACTTTTCCGGGAATAAAATGCTGTGGATTTCTTCACTCCGCTTTTCCATTCGCGGAAATACATTAAACTTTACCTTTAATTCTTTGATTAGTGCGGTGATCATCTTTACGGTTGGATTTATAGCGGTAGACTACGCCATTAAAGAAGAGGTTGTAAAAAAAGAGTATCCGAACCATCTTGCCTTTTCAACACAAGATGAAGAAACACAAAACGAAATTGAACAACTCATCAAAAATTCACATGCGATTATTGCTCATGAAACGATTACGGGTATTCAAACAGGGAAAATCCAAAATCGAAATGCATTCTTAACGTATCCTGAATATTACACAGAGGAGTTTTACCTTTTCCCTGAGTCCCAGTTAAATGCGATTGTTGACTTACGGGGAGTGGGTGAGAAAGTAGAGTTGGAAGGGGAAGAGGCCATTGTTTTAACTAGGGGCATCGACGAACCGACTAAATATAAAAGTCCTCAGCCTGAATTGGCCGCGTTTGATAATGAAACATTTCGTATTATTGAAAAAATACGTTACCCGTTGCTAACTATCCCAACGAATTCAGGGCAAGGTTCGAACCTTCAACCATCTGTACTCGTAATTTCAGACGAGTCATTTGAGCGTGTAAAAGAAAACCATCTTCTGTCTTCCTTTGAAATATACCAAATTGAAGATGCCAAAACTTCCAATGATGTATCGAGGGAAATCCGCGATATTGTCATGCAGACAGAAGGGGCCTATTATTCGGCATTTGTCGATATGTATAGTATCGATACGGAGTCATCCTCTTTAGTATTGTTCTCTGTTGCGTTCTTTGCGGTCATCGCTTTGTTTGCTCTAGGAAGCGTCATTTACTTTAAACAATTAAGGGAAGCGACAGAAGAGCGGGAACAGTACAGCATTTTAAGAAAAATGGGTGTTGAGGAGAAGGAAATCAAATCGATTATCCGAAAACAATTGCTGTTCGTATTTCTGCCGCCACTTATCCTTGGGATGGTACACAGCTGGTTCCTTCTATACTATTCGGTCATCCTTGTCATAAAGGATCTGCCTTCCTTAACAACGATCATCTTTTCGGTCATGGGGCTTTATGTGTTAACGTATTTAATCTTTTACGTATCCTCCACAACGATCTACTACAAAATTATTAGTGAAAAAAACACACGGTGAGCTTAATCATCGTGTGTTTTCTTCAGCTGTAAATATAAATCATCGTCTTTTGGAAAATGAATGATAAATTGGGTATACACGCCGACTTCCGATGTGCAGCTTATATAATGGCCGAGCTTTGTTGATAAATTTTGAGCCAAATATAATCCCATTCCGGTAGAATTTGTATGTGTTCGTCCGGTTTCTCCGGTAAAGCCATGATTGAAAATTCGCGGAAGGTCTTTTTGACTGATGCCGATTCCGCTGTCTTGAATGACCAGTCTTTTTTCCTTTGGTGTTTCTGATACGGAAATGGTGATTTCTCCGCCAGGTTCTGTATATTTTAAACAGTTTGTTATGAGCTGATTGATGATAAACTGAAGCCATTTCGGGTCACTTTGCACGTCAAGAGATGCTGCATTGATTTCGATGCGGATTTTTTTGGAGATAAACGTTTTCGCATGCGCTTTAATGGTCTCTTTCACAATCCGGATTCCGTTACAGTTCTGAATATCGTAATCCTGGTTAAAGCTATCTAGTTTGGCGTAATAGAGCGCCTGATCCACAAAGTTTTCAATTTTTGTGATTTCTTCCCTTAAACTATCCTTGTCCATATCGGTTTGCTGGAGTAGACGGAGGACGGCTATCGGTGTTTTGATCTCATGGAACCAGGAGACGATGAAATTGTAATGTTCCTTCTGCTTATCTTGAATCCGGTTCATCTCACGGATATGCTCACGTTTCAGCTCATCGATATATCCTTTAGCAACTTCTCCTTCCAGCGACAAACTCTCATACTGTTCACTTTTCATTTGTTGGATTACCCTTACATTTTGCTGGTAGCGGAATACTAAAAAGCCGATCAAAACAATTACGGATAGGGCAAACGCATAGAAAAATGTCCCCCAGTCCAATCCGTCATGGCTATCGGTAAAAAATATGGCAGCCACGACTAGAAAACTGACGAGATACAAATAAATATAAGGCTTTTCATAGTTGAGGTAGCGCAGGAAGTTCATTCGATTAAATACCCCATTCCTTTTCGGGTAACGATGAAATCTTCCACTCCGAGCGCGGCAATTTTACGGCGCAACCGATTGACATTCACGGTGAGGGTGTTATCATCGACAAATTGTTCATCATTCCATAGTGCCTGCATCAGATCCTCACGCGAAATGATTTTTCCGATATTGCGCATCAGTAATTGTAAAAGGATAAATTCATTGCGGCTGATTTCGGTCCTTGTTCCGTTAAATTCAATCGTTGAATTTGTGACATGTAATTTCAACCCCCGGTGGAGCAGTTGGCTATACTTATCTTCTTCATACGTATATTTCCTGCGGATAAGTGCATTGATTTTCGCAAGAAGGATATCCAGGTCAAACGGCTTTTGAATAAAATCATCGCCACCCATATTAATCGCCATAATGATATCCATATTTTGATTTCTGGATGACAGAAATATAATCGGCACTTTGGAACAGGCACGGATTTGCTGGCACCAGTAGTAACCATCAAAAACCGGAAGATTAATATCTAGTAAAACAAGGTGCGGACTGTGGTTCTCGAATTCTGTAAGCACGTTATCAAACTGGGTCACTTCCACGACGTCATACTGCCACTTTTTCAGAGTCTCCGCGACAATCCCTCTAATTTTTCCATCGTCCTCGACAATCATTATTTTATACATAAAATCCCTCATCATCCTAAATGGTTATTCCTTTTATTTTAGCATATTATATAGGAAGTTTTTATTTTGGGACGGCTCCGGTGATTTAACATAACAATGCATGCATCCCGTTTGTACAATATAAAAACGCCCGCTGAAAAATCCAGGTGGGCGTTTTTTATGACGCAAGTTCAACTAAGTTACGTCACTTTTCCTTTTTGTGTTTATACATATACGCATCCGCTTCTTGCACAAGCTTCTGAAAACTTTTTCCGTGCTGTGGGTAGATCGCATATCCGACAGAAGCCTCCACATCCGGAAAGTTCTCGGCATTTTTCAGCGTGATCGCTTGCTGGAGTTCTTTTACGTAGTCGTCGGCTGTATTTACCTTCATATTGTCTACGATAACGACGAACTCATCGCCGCCCCATCTTGCCACTAAATCGTGTTTCCCGACAAATGTATTTAATGCTGCGGCAACTTGTATGAGCAGTTCGTCGCCTTTATTGTGACCGTATTCATCGTTTACTTCTTTAAAATTATTCAAATCAAGCATGATAATCCCTAATGATTGTTTCTTTATATCACTTATCATTGCAGTTTTGTGAAAGAATTCTTCTATTGTACGACGGTTAAATGTACCGGTTAACGGATCTCTTTCTGACAAGTATTTTACTTTATCGAATTGTTTACCGGCCCACCAGGCGATACCGAGAAAAATGGCTGTTAAAACAAAAAATGACCAATAAAAGGGCAAATCTAAATACTCATGATAGTAGAAATAGCGGATTATATTAAAAAAGAGAACGATTCCTGTTGCCAATATTCTTCCTCTGTAGGGCATGTTATCACCTTGCTTATCTCATTATTCTAAAAAGTATTCTATAGTATTGTCGCATTTCTGCCAAGGGTAGGGGATAATTTCCAAATTAGCGAATTTTATTTAATATCCTCACGCGGTGCGTCTTAAACATGATATACACCATGAAATAAATAAGAAACGAGGAAATCACTATATTGCACATGGCCCCTGTTAGAAAAGTGAATCCGCTTGAATGGGAATTTACAATGCCGGTATACGTATGTTCGACCGCATCGATATATTCGACTTCTTCGACCTCTTCGACTCTAATATTTCGATCGAGTAGTAAGCTCCCGACCTTATAATTCAAGAAAAATAGCAGGGGCCAAATAAAAGTGCCCAGGACACCGCCGACAAGTGCGGAAACAGTATTGGCCTTCACGAGTCTTGCCAAACCGACCGAAAGAACAGGGCCGAGTCCAAAAGTAGGGAGCCAGCTAGGGATAAAACCGATCGTTATACCTGAAGCCACATGATGCGGTCCAGATTTAAGCCGAAATAACCGGATTAAGTTATATTTAATGACGCGTGTTATTTTCATAGATGTCTTTCCTCTCCAAGTACTTCGTCATAAACGTAAAACAGTTTTTATAGATATATTATACCGGATTTATAGGATTCGAGTTTCACTTTTCTGAATAATTTTATTAATAGGGATTTTTTTGACTGATTAGTGATTCATTTTGCAGAAAATGGGGTAATGGATAGAAGCCGTATCAATAAAGTGTATTAAAAACGGGCTGAAACAAGCTCATCAAAAGGTGACATCACGATACTAAACAGAAAAGGGGATATGGACGATGCTACAACTATTTTTTAACGACAATCATTTAATTTCAATTACGGGGGATCAGGATATTTTAGCAAAAGTACCTGACAACTATAAGCATTACGATTTAATTAACATCCGAAGTGAATCGGTTAATACGGAACATTTAGTCGAGGCATTCGAATTTGCTATGCGTAAAAAAGATGTAGGGGCAGTACATGCAGCAGCCTACTACGCGAAATTAAAAAATATGTACGTTCAGAAAAAACGTGCACTTTCTAAAAACTAATTAGTGTGAGCCTATTAAAAGAGTATTCGCTTTTACATAGGAACATCACTGAAAATATGAAATGGAAAGCATGGGAACATGGCACACCGGATGTGCCATGGTATCGCCAGGCTTTTTTTATTTGGTGAAAAACATTCATCCAGGAAAAAGCTTTACAACCAAATTTCTCCTAAAATATACAAAATTACTATATAAATATAAAGAAAAATCTAAAAATTTGCATAACTTATTGCTATCCTCTGTTTAATTTGTTATTGTATAAAACATTAACTTCTAGGGGGACACTTTATGGAAAGTAAAGTTGGTAAGAAAAAATTGGTTGATAGGTTTCTAGACGGAATTGAACGAGCGGGGAATAAGCTACCCGATCCGGTCACATTATTCGTCATTTTAGCGTTCTTTGTACTGGCGCTATCACTTGTCCTATCAAAACTTGGGGTTTCTGCTGTAAAGCCGGGAACTGATGAAACGATTGAAGTAATCAATCTATTGAATCGTGAAGGACTTATTCAAATCGTGACAAACATGGTAAGTAACTTTACGAGCTTTGCGCCACTAGGTATCGTGGTCGTAACGATGATCGGTATCGGGGTAGCTGAAAACAGTGGCTTAATATCGGCATTAATGAAAAAGACCGTGTTAAGTGCTCCGAAAAAAATCATCTTACCTGTTATTTTATTTACAGGTCTTGTCGGGAATGTTGCCGCAGATGCAGCCTTCATTATTTTACCGCCAATCGCCGCAATGATTTTCATGAGTGTTGGACGAAATCCGTTAGTCGGATTAATCGCCACTTATGCAGCAATTGCCGGAGGATTCAGTGCAAATATTATCATTTCGTCTTTAGACGTATTATTACTGGGCATTACACAAACATCAGCCCAATTGGTTGATCCTACATATACTGGACTTGCAACAATGAACTACTACTTCCTGATCGTTTCGACATTTGTATTAGTTGTTGTCGCAACTTGGGTAACAGGTAAATTCGTAGAACCTCGCTTTGGTAAATACAGCGGGAAGATTGAAGTTGCTGAACCACTTACAGCTTTAGAAAACAAAGGGCTTCGCTGGGCAGGGGTTGTAACATTAGCGTACATCATCTTAATGGCGATTTTAGTTGTACCGGAATCAGGGCTACTGCGTAATCCGGAAGATAACGGCTTTTTAAATTCCCCGTTAATGACGGGTATCGTACCGATTATGCTGTTCTTCTTCTTACTACCGGGCTTAACATATGGTATCGTGACGAAGAAAGTAAAATCGGACCGTGATGTAGCGGAACAAATGTTTAAATCAATCGGTGACCTTTCTTCATTCATCGTATTGGCATTCGTTGCAGCACAAATGATTGCTTACTTCGGATGGAGTAATATCGGACCGATCTTAGCGATTAAAGGCGCAGAGTTTTTACAAAATATGAACTTTACAGGCGCACCGATGTTTATCGGATTCATCATTATTTGTGCATTCATCAACTTACTGATTGCAAGTGCATCGGCTAAATGGGCATTACTTGCTCCGATCTTTGTACCGATGTTCATGTACTTAAACTACTCACCGGCTGTAACACAAATGGCGTACCGTGTAGGGGATTCAATTACGAACCCGATCACACCAATGCTTGCATATTTTGCGATTTTACTAGCATTTGCTCGACGCTACGATAAAAATATCGGAATCGGTACATTAATTTCAGCGTTATTGCCGTACTCAGTATTCTTCGCGATTATGTGGATTATTTTATTCGCAGTATGGTTCTTACTTGGCCTGCCATTAGGACCTGGCGATGGCATTTTCTTAAAATAACATTCCCGGGTTTGAGGGAATAACGAGCTATTCGAACAACAGACAACTTAGAAATTGGGGATGGAAAACATGACAAATGTATTTGACATACTAGAACAGCATTATGATGAAATGGTAGCAATTCGCCGTTACCTGCACGAAAATCCAGAGCTTTCACATGAAGAAGTGGAAACACCAAAATATATTGCAGAATACCATCGTGCACTTGGACATGAAGTACGTGAAGGTGTAGGGGGACGCGGGGTAGTTGCTACATTACGAGGTGGTAAAACTGGTAAAACGGTTGCGTTACGTGCAGATTTCGATGCACTGGCAATCCAGGAGCAAAATGATGTTCCTTATAAATCGAAGGTGGATGGCCGAATGCATGCATGTGGTCATGACGGACATACGGCATCACTGCTTGTATTGGCTAAAGCGCTGAACAAGATCCAAGATGAGATTGAGGGGAATGTCGTGTTCATCCATCAATTCGGTGAAGAAATTGCACCGGGTGGAGCGACTGCGATGATTGAAGATGGCTGCCTGGACGGGGTGGATGTAATTTTCGGTCAGCATTTATGGGCACCGGTCGAGCAGGGGAAAATCGCAGTTTGCGAAGGGCCATTAATGGCTGCAGCAGATGCTTTCTACATTACGATTAAAGGCAAGGGCGGACACGGGGCAAAACCACAGGAAACGAAAGACTCGATTTATATCGGTTCCCAGTTTGTTGTAAATGCTCAGCAAATTTTAGGTCGTCGTATTAGTCCAGTGAAACCGGCTGTTGTTTCGGTTTGTCACTTTGAAGCATTAAATCCATTCAACGTAATTGCCGATTCGGTAAAAATTAAAGGGACAGTTCGAGTGTTTGATGAAGAAACACGTGACCAAATTGAGCGTGAGCTGGAAGATGTGCTGAAGGCGGCATGTTTAGTGATGAAGGCTGATTATGATTACGATTATGTGCGCGGCTATTCGGCTGTTATTAATGACCGTGAGACAACAAAGTTTTTCATCGAGCAGGCAAAAGAAACACCAGGTGTTGAAGAAGTAGTCATTTGTGAGCCGGAAATGGGCGGAGAGGACTTTGCCTATTATTTAGAAAAAGTACCGGGCACATTTTACTTCACAGGTGCACGCGATCCTGAAAAAGAAGAAGCGTACCCGCACCATCATCCGAAGTTCGATATCGATGAACGTGCGCTTCTCGTAGCTGCAAACACGCTTGCGAAGGCGACATTGGAGTATTTAAAGAAACATTCGGTAAGTAGCGTTATATAAGGCAATGAAGGGACATAACATAGTTCTGTGTTATGTCCTTTTTGAGGCTTAACAATAAGTAGGAACAAATTCGAAGCTACTTCATATACTAAAAAAGTGTGCTGGTACTTTGCGTCTTACACGTTTAGGGATGCAACAATATGGGCATCAATAGAATGGAAAGAATGTTGTTAATTCAACATTTATATACTTTTTTTAATAAGTTTTTACTTAATTTTGAAAATTTGCAAAAAGATGTTTACAAACAAAGTGTGAGGGAATATACTTACACAGTAATCAAAAAAATTCTAAGGAGGTCGAAGAACATGATCGTTATCAATAAATTAATGTCACTAGATATTACAACTTCAATGAAAACAAAAATCACACATTCGACCAGACTGGAATGGATTGCTTAAACTCTTTAATTGATTAAGTATGCCCATACCGCAGGGAGAAGTGTGCCCCTGCGGTATTTTTATGCCTTTTTTTAACCGCAGGGGAAGTCTCTCTGCGGTTTTTTCCATTTTCAGGGCACTTTAAGGAGGTGATAATCCATGGTACTAAACTTTTTTACACTTTCAATCGCTATTTCAAAGCGGGAGCGTGAAATCTCTCGTGAGCAAGCACTACATGAAGAAAAAGTAAAACGAATTTTTGAAGAGAACAAGCGAAAAGTAGAAGATTACACGCGTCATCGTCATTACTAATTTAGTTATTTAAAAACAGTGAAAGGTGGAATTGGAATGATTTATATGAGTAAGAGAAGGTATGCAGCTTTATGGTTGGAGAAGGATTCCACCTAGCTACGAATAAAAATGTTGATGTTGATGCTTAGGTCAAGTGAAGGTATAGCTTTAAAAAAAGAATCCATTTTGAAAGATTGATCAAAATGGATTCTTCTATATTAGATAGAAATTAGTTTTTATAAAACGTCGAAACGATTTCACAAGAATGAAAAAGATGTTTTGTAAAAGTAAAATTGCTTAGAGGTGAATTATTCTGAAAAAGATTCTTTTAATGCTGATGTCTATATTAATTGTAAGTGGCTGTGTAGAAGTAACGACAACATCCATATCTATCGAAAAAAATTTACCTAAAAAAATAGAAAAGATTCTTCAAGAAAATTCTATTGATAAAGAAAATCTTATACAACTTTTTTCTAATGGAAAAGACACTTATTACATTGTTTATGAAACGAACAACCGAATAGATGATATTCCTGGATATAGTTATACATTCGATTCAGAAGTGACAATTAATATTAGCGAAGGGGAAGAAGCGGACAAGATTTCACGTTATATTTTTAAATTAACTTCAAATATTAATTATAAGACGATAAACCTTAAATTAAATGGTAATCCAGCTTCATTTGATGTTGTTACACATTATTAAAATAATAAGCTTATTAAGTAAAATCCAAAAACGCTCCATTCAAAGTTTGGAGTAAATTTGTCTGATTGAAGAATATCTTTTACTCATGCAAAGTTTGCACCAAACCAGAAAAAGAAAATCACCACACCTACATTTAAGAAAGTAAATACGGCAGCTATACTAGGAATCAATTTCCGTTCGTCCTTAGATGTAAATGTTAAAACACCGAGTAAGACAGACACGAGATTCCCCGCCAATATTAGTAAAATTATACTCCCTGTCAGCTTTTCTTTTGTGGCTATTCCAATTGGTTCTAATAAAATCATAAGAACCGTAACGATCACACTAACGGTTAAATAAACATAGCTTTTCCAAGAATGATATCTCGTTTTCAAAATTTCTCCCTCCACATGCGTTTTTGAATTAAAATGAATGTCATCTGAGTGTTATATAAAATGGCCCTATAACGGAAAGAAGCGAATTTTAAATATTGCACTTCTAGGATTGCTTAAATTTTAATTTCAAAAGTATTTACTATAGTAATCCTGTCTTATTTTACCGCTTAACTGTGTATAGATCTTTGTTGTCTCGCTCTTTTCATGTCCCAGTAAACTTTGGATGACATCGATGGGCGCACCGTTATTGATCATATGTGTTGCATAACTGTGTCGTAATTGATGCGGATGTATACACTTTTTTATACCAGCCCGATTTGATACGCGCTTAATAATATATCTCAAGTTATGTTTCCTGTTCGTAATAAATAAACAAGGATCTCCATCTTCTCGTTCGTCTAAATATCTTTTTAACCAAATAGAGCAGCGAGTATTAAAGTATACTTCTCTTTCTTTATCACCTTCCCTTGTACAATGACCGAATTTGTTCGAAAATCAATATCATGGCGATCTATTTTTACGACTTCCCCAATACGGCAGCCGGTCGAATACATAAACTCAAATAGCGCATTTTCCATCGTTGTTTGGCAAGCTTCCCTTAAATGTTCAATCTCTAATTCTGATAGAAACTTAGGAATTCTTTTTCCTAATTTCGGCTCTTTCAATTTAGCGGCAGGATTTTTTGGAATATATCCCTCTTCATGTGACCATCTAAATAGTGATTTCACAAATCGAATCCTATGCCCTAAACTAGAAGGCTTCAAGTGTTTTCCTGTATGTAGTAAGTATTCTTTTAATTTTTCTGTACTAAATCCATTCATATCAATATCACCAAAAAACCGCAATAAAAGATTGTATTGAAAAGAATATGTTTTTAATGTAAGTGTTGAATACCCCTCGATTTTTTTATCTTGTTGATAATTTTTCCACGCTTCGGATAATAACATTTCTTTCACTCTCCCACATAGGTTAAAACTAGTAATCTAAATTCTAGTATGTACAGAGTGAGAGTTTTTCATACAGAGATTCCCCAAAGATATTATTGATTTTCTAAAGCATTTGAAAATAGAAAAGGGCATGCCTTTTTTCAAGAAAAGCGCCCAGATTATTGAATAACAAAGGCTTTCTATGAAACAAATGCTGTAACTATTTCCATTGCACTTGACACATTTCCACTTCAAATTTTCATTTTGAATTACAAAACTGCTGTAGTGAGTATGCTCAGAACGTAATTCCTCGATTTCCTGGTTTAGCCGATTCAACTCTGAATTCATATTCCTACCTCCTATATAACTCTTACACTATAATAGCACCAAAGAATTAGGACTTTAAGAATGCGTAAATCAGAAATTAAAGACGTATCTACTAATAAAATGAGGGGGTATTTTTTATATTACCAAAAGTAGAAGAGGCATTGGTCGCCATGATAATGCTTCACTCAACGATAAACATATTAAAAATGCCACATCGATTCGTTAAAAGTGAAGTAGTATTATACTATTATGTTAAAATAATCTAAATACTCTTGTACTAATTAGGCGATAACATTATGAGAAAACAGGGTCTTTTTGCATGATTATTTAAGAAATGTTACCATAAAGATGGTGAAATAAAAAATTGAAAAGGTGAGAGATTATGAAAAAAGCAAATATTTTATTAAACACAGTGAAGAAAACAGTAAGTATTCAAGTAAAAGGAAGAATGACAAAAGAAGATTCAGCGTTGTTCATTGAAGAATATAGCAAGAAAGTTAATTCAATTAATCCGGCGGAATATACATTAGAAGTTGATTGTGTAGAGATGCCAGTAGTCACACCTGAGATGGCTGAAGAATTAACAGGCGTTATGGGGCTTTACAAATCAACTGGATTTAATAAAGTGATTTTCCAAATTAAAGATAGTAGTGTTTTGAAAATGCAATTGTCACGGATTGCTCGAACTGCGGGCTTAACAAATGCTACAGTAGTAGATTTAGCTTAATATTACCAAAAGGTCAGAATGAAAATTTTTGACCTTTTTTTATGAAAAGGGGGATTGTTTCAACATGAGAAAACACATTAAAATCACAGGTTTAGGTATTTATAATCCAGAAAACCAAGTAGAGAATGACTACTATTTAGAACACTTCAAAAAACAAGGCCGAGACATTACAAATCTATTAACAGTTTTAGGTCGAGAAAAACGTCACATCATTGATAACAACCATGAGAATAGTTTAACAATGGGGATCGAAGCGGCTAAAAAAGCATTAGAAGATGCCGGTATCAAAGGGAAAGATGTTGATATGATTATATTCGCTTCGCAATGTCCTGAATATACATTACCTACAAATGCTGCATTCCTTCATAATGCGATTAGTGCCGATAATCATACAATCATCTTCGATACCAACGCGGCTTGTGCAGGTATGACCATTGCTGTTGAGACAGCTTCACGCTATATGCTGTCAAATAAACGTGTAAACCGCGCCTTAGTCGTAGGTTCAGATGCGAATAGTTTAATTTCAAACCCAGAACAAGAAATTACATATGCGAGTTTTGCAGACGGCGCAGCTGCCATTATCTTAGAAAAAACGGAAGAAGAAACTGGATTCATCGATGCAGTACACTACTTAGATTCAACGAAACGCGAAAACATCCTTTATCCGCCAAAAGGCTTCTCTAAATCAAATGGAGAGAAAGAATATATCGACTTTAAACCATTCGACGGAACACCTTCCATTATGATTGCATGTGAAATGATTGAAGAATTTCTTGCGGAGAATGGTTTAACAATCGATTCAGTAGATGCTTTATGTTTATCTCAATTTGCAGTATCAAACATTGAAATAATGCAAAAACATTTCGAGATTGCTGCGGAAAAGATATTATATGCAGGGGATGAAGTAGGATACACTTCTACCAGCAGTCCATTCTTTGCTCTAAATAAAGGTATTGAAAATGGACAAATTAAACGTGGTGACACTGTATTGTTCTGGACAGTGGGGGCCGGAGACGAAATGATAGCCATGCTATTTAAATACTAATATCGGCAGTTGCTAAAGCAAATATTCTATTAGTGAGTTAGCTCACAATTAAGCGAAAATACGATTATCAAAAATCTCGTTTCACTTACAAAGATAATGGCTATCTTTTAGCTTATGAAACACCTCGTAACCCCTTATTTAACGATAAATAAGAAGAATCCATTTTGAAAAAAGATTGATCAAAACGGATTCTTCTTTAGCAGTTTTAAGTTTGTTTTTTATAAAAAAGTTTGATCAATTTCTACCTGTGTTACTCTACAAATGCGCCCTTTTGTGGAATATTACCGCTTTTTACTTGTTAAACTAAAGCACTCCGTTAGTTTAATTAGTTAGTATCAAGTAATAGTATTTTGTATCTTGTAATAATCTAATTAATTCAAAGGATGATTTGAAGGCAATATATATTGCAATACCTGATAACATAGTTGTAACTACACCGCTATCTTTAAGCATAAGTTCTTCACTTGATATTTGGAGCTGGGACAGGAGGTGCATAAAGCTAAATGAAAGAATATCAGTTTTAGCGGCTTCAAAATTTGAATAAGTTGCTTGTGTAAAAAGGTTTGCCGCAACTTCCTTTTGAGTATATCCTTTATTTTTCCTAATAGACTTTATCGTTATACCATAATTCGACATTTTATCCTCCATTTATAATATTTATTATAAATTGTAATTATATCATGATTTCCATTTATCATAAGAGCATAAGGAGGGGAAATTCATAATGGATATTTTCATTGCATTATTAGATATATGGTTGATTTCAGGTGGGTAACATTTTAATACTAGTGTTAATATATATTGCTCTTACCACAAAAAGGAGATGGATTTTATGAAAAAAATTACAAGTACGGCTTTAGCGTTAACTCTTGCTTTATCGATCGGTGCACAAACTTCATTAGCAGCAGGAAAAGAAGATAAAATTCCTGTCGAAAACCCTGGCTTAGAACAACTACAAGGGAAAGATATTTATACGATTATTGAAGAAAATCAAGATTTTCTTACTCAAGAGGACATTGATTTATCCCTATTAATTATTAAAATTAAAGATGAAAACCCCTTAATTTCTACAGAAGAAATTATTGGACTTGTTCAGAGTGATTTCTCTGACATTAGCGCTTTAAGCTTCGAATCTGCCGGGAAAACATGGACTAATTTAACTGCTGCTGAAAAAAAGCTAGTTGTTTTATTCCCAGCTGATGCTTTGCTTGTCAAAGCTGCTCAATCTAAAACAGATAAGCTTACAAGTGAGCGTTATCCGAAGTGGAAAGATGGCGATAAAGGTAATGCTTTCAGACATGCTCTTTGGAATGCAATTATGTCAAAGGACATTGGGAAATACTTAGCAGAACAATTCGCTACTGCTCATGAAGATCATGGTGTAACTGATGCAGTACTTAAAAAAGAAGTATGGAATGGATTTAATGGAGTACAACATAAAAATATGGATCTACATAATAACCAGATGGGTAGAGATTGTTTTTATTGGTATGATTTATTACCATTTGATACAACATTAGCTGATAGAGTTGATGAAAAAATTAAAAATGGTGAAGCAAAAATTCTCGTAAAGTGATTTCATCCGCTTTATTTTAAACCAATCAACAGGTCTAGTTAAATACTAGACCTGTTGATTTATTCTTTATATATGAAACTTTAATTATACGGATACGTTATGATTTAAAATGGAGTGCTAAATAATGAACAGGGGATGATTATTTGAAAAAGATTTTTGTAATTTTACCGATTTTAGCTGGAATTCTACTATTAGCTGGATGTCAATCGGATGAAGAGAATCTTAACTTCTATGGCTCTAGTGATAACTGGACAGCTGAAATAATTACTGAAATTATAGACGGGTCCGAGAAAAATGAAATTATCTTAAAATACAATGGTGACGGAGCAGGAACTATTAGTAAATTTAATTACTTAGTTGAAAATAATAGCAACAATCAGAGTTTTGGAGCAAATGATGTTTCATTAAAAGAAGACGGTACTTATACTAATGCAAATTTAGCTTCTAATAGTGCGTCAACCACTAAAGACGATCAAATAGAAGTTACAATTGACTGGAATGACCAAACTGAAAGTATTATTTTAAAGAAAAAAGAATAAATATTTTGTTATTGTTTTGGTTCAATTTTGGTTTAAAATCATACCCATAAAGGAAGGTAGACTTGTTTGCGATTCAAGTTTACACTTCCTTTTTTGGTATAGTGTAAGTATAGAGTGAATTCTCTAATAAGAAATATTATTAAGGTTTTTTGTTATGTTTGATAAGATATTTGTATAAATTTGTATCTTCTCTAAGACTCCCCCAAGAAAAAATGTTGCTCTACAATATGGCCCTTAAATTGAATAAGGCCCATTCCTTATTAAAGAAATGCGCCCGATTGTGGAATAATGAATGGTTTTACAGGGTTATGGACAGCAATACTCTCAATCGTACTTTAGGGACTTTTATAATACATACAATGTTATTATTGTTAATAATAGAGTTTTTAACAGCGAATTGAGGATATGGATTTATGAGTAATCGAAAAAAGTTATTTAGAAATATTAATTGTTGTAATTATTTTTTTTACGATATTCGATTTTTCAATTTGCGGAAAGAAACTTTAATGATAGTCGGTGGAATTGTTATTCTTAATCTCACAGTTTTTATAAGTCGAAGTGGTACAAATAAAGAAACAAAAAAGAAAATATTTAAATGTAGTTGGAGGAAATTAATTTGAAAAACAGCAACAAACTTTTATTATCTACACTTGCGTTAGCGATTGCTACACCAGCTTTCGTTATTCCTTATGACAGCGCATCAAATCAAGTAGAGGCGGCAACTACATACACTAAGACATTTAGTGACGTATCGAAAAAGAACGTTTACTACGATATTATTCATGAAATGACTCAAAGTGGAATTATTAGTGGATATGAGGATGGTACGTTTAAACCTAGCGAAACGATCTCTCGTAAACATGCTGCGGCATTAATCAGTCGTGCAATTGACAAATTACCAAAAACAACGACTTTTAAAGCACCGAAAGATTTATCGTCAAAAAATGCTTATTACAATGATATTAAAAAGCTGATGGAAGCGGGATTATTAGCTGTCGATTCAAAAGGCAATATTAACCCAAACAAAGCTTTAACGCGTGGAGAAATGGCAAAGATTTTGGCTATTGCATATGACTTAGAAACAACTGGTACAAATCCATTAAAAGATGTCTCGAAAGAAAATGCAAATTATGTAAGTGCATTGTATAACAACGGTGTAACTACTGGGTATGAAGATAAAACTTTCAGAGAAAATGAAACATTAACTCGTGCTCACTATGCTGTATTCATGTATCGAGCAAAAGATATTAAGCGAGTAACTGCAGAAGATATTAAAAACATGAACGATGAAGAATTTAAAAAATTAACCAATGAACAGATTGCAAAGCTTGTACTTCCTTTCGAAATTGAATTATATAAGGACATTCCGCTACCACAAGGTCAAACAGATGCAAAATATTTAAAAGAAAAGTTACAAAAAGAATATAATGCTTACTTTGTAAAGTATGGAATGAATTTAAATATTAAAGAAAAGTTTTTTAAAGAATCTAGTTATTCTGCCTATGATTCGTTTACAAATTATTTTAATTTCCTTATGAAAATATCTTCTGTAGAAGCAGTTGAACTTGTAAATCGGGCGTATACAACAGGAACACTTATTACAAATGAAAATTCAGGTGTGGTAACAGATGTTAAATTCGTTATGTTCTTCGACTATGTAGAAGGTAAATTACACTTTGGATTATTAAACAAATAACCTTTTTAAAATAAAGTGGGTGCCATCCTTTTATTCAAGGAAAGCGCCCAGATTGTTGAATAACAATTACTTGTTTAGCAACCTTCTACATTACTTCTATAATCACAGGTCCTCAATTGTATCAAAGATCCTTGAGTAGGCATCTTGAATATTTTGTTCATTTACTATGTCATTATATAAACCATATCCCCAATACTTTTTACTCTTACTATCGTAAAGATAAGCATAAAAGCCTGAGTCAACATCTGGATAATTTTCGAAATCAGCTTCTTCACTAATGAAAGGAACATATCCTTTTTGTGTCTCAATAAATAGGAATGGTAGAGGACTGTTATTATAAACAGTTGCATATTGCGCTTTATCTGCTTCTTTTAGATTTTCCTTTGTAATAAATACAGCATCATAGTGTTCTAGGCTTTGCAAATCAGTAAAATCTATAGCTGTAAATTTTATATGTTCTTCTCTAACTTTTGGTTCTTCACCTATAATACCAATATGTAATGGTTTTCCGATATAGGGTTCTGTTTCTATACTTTCATTCTGCTTAGAACACCCGAATGCTATAAATAGAATTGAAATCACTAAAATTGGAAGATTCACTTTTGACTTCATATTTTCACCCCTTTTAACTAATAATAGCTTTTTTTAAGTATATTATTTCATCAGTTTAAACTTTAACATATTTATCCAAAGTCAGAAAAAGTTTTTCAACAATATGGCCCTTAAATTGAATAAGGCCCATTCCTTATTAAAGAAATGCGCCCGATTGTTAAATAGTAAAGGTTATATCTCTTTCGTTTTAAGCGGAGGCATAGCATAGATGGCTACTTCGACTTAAACGGTTACTGAATGAATGATTTATTTTTCTGCTGTTTCCTTTAAATCTAAAATAATTGGTGATTTAAACTTTTCTTCTAAGAGACCACGATAAGGGAGTAACGTCATTTCCTCTGGAATTGTCTCCATTTGCCCTATAGTAACAGTAAGGAATGTAATATTGTTCTCCACTTTATCAAAAGTATAGATATGATGATGTTGATCAAGATTTTTTCCATCAACATTAACCTGCCATCCATAAGGGATGATTTTGGGTTGTCCTTCTACTTTGATATGGAGTTTTAGGTCGCCATCTTTTAATTGTGTATCATAAATGGTGTACAAATGGCCTAAATAGTTGAAACTAGTTTTTTCATTTCTTTTAAAAGTAAATGGCTCGGTGTATGTGAGTAGTTGAACAAAGTAGCTTTCAATTTCAAAAAAAGTTGGGTCAGTTTCAACGGGCAATGAAAAATTCGTTATTTCCTCCCCGAGTACTTCTGTAGATTCATGGTATGTGCTGACAAGCGGATAAATCGGTTTAATATTTTCACTTTCTTTTATTTCAAAAGTTGTTACCACTTCGTTTCTATTGTTACGGATGAGTATAGAAATAAGTGAGTTCCAGCCGAGATTAAACAGACGCTCATCTATGTCATAGGTACTTACTAACTTCTTAAGTGTTGCCTCTGAATATTGCTGAATGGCTTCGTTGTAGTTACGACGATAGGTAATTTCCTTCATACCGTTTTTTTCAATAACGCTATCAATTTTAATATCAAGCACAGGTCCTTCATTTAGAGGAATATCATGTGCTTTGGATTCTTCTATTGTGTTTGCAAAGTTTTGTTGATCTACATCCATATTTTCATTTGTATTGGGTAATACTGTATCAGCCTGCTGGTTTGAATTATTCATTGTGGCCATTAAAGTGAAGCTAATCAATAAAATGGCGGCAGCAATAACCATCATATGGTATCGTTGGCGTTTCGCTTTAATTTTGTTATGATTCTTGATTTTTTGCATTAAATCGTCAGTGAGATTACTTCTTAATTTTGGCTCATTTAATGTGGTAGTAAGTATTATTTGCTCGGTTCTTAAGTTTTCAAGCGTTTGCTGGCATTTGCTGCAACTGCTTATGTGTGTTTCAAGCTCAGTCCTTTCAGCATTAGTTAAAAAACCTTCGACATAATCCTCCAATAAGAAATCATTACATTTCATGAAAATACCCTCCTTTTGTAGTAGCTAGTTCTCGTAGCTTACGTTTACTTCGATGTAGTTTGTTGCGCACTTCATTTAATGGTATTTGCAGTACCTCGCTAATTTCATCATACCGGAGCTCATTTACATAGCGTAAAAGCAAAATGAAATATTCGGTTTTATCTAATTGATGTAGAAGCTGATCTAATTGATGGAGCTGCTCTTTTTGTAAAATTATTTTCTCAGGGTATTGTTTTTCAATAAACTCAGTATCTTCAAGTACGGAAGATTGCTTCGGTTGCCTTCGTAAATAGTCATAGCATTGATTAACAACTATGCGATAAAGCCATGCATTAAAGGAACCAATAGCTTTGTATTTATGTAGGTTATAAAAAACTTTGATAAAAATTTCCTGCACTAAATCCTCTGCAAGATCGTGATGGCGGACTAGGCGAAATACAGTGGTATAGATCTTGTTTTCATAATATTTCACAATATACCTGTAGTCCGCTTCTTTCCCAGACTGCACATTTTGAACAGCTAGTTCAATGTCCACTTTAATCACCTCCTTACTACTATAACGAAGGAAATTTCATTTCCTCTCAAAATAAATTTTTTTTTCAATAAAAAAAGATAACCCTGCAGAGTTATCTCGATAAAATTATCTTTAATAAGATTCATTAAATTATATTTAGTAAGCAAATTTCTTTTTTACAGCCTTTTAATCTATAATATGACCCTTTAGCTGAAAAAGGATGTTGCTCCACAATATGGCCCTATAACTGAAAACGCGATCTTCTTATTGAAGAATCGCGCCCAGATTGTGGAATAAGGGTTCGTCATATTCGTGTGGTCTACTACCTTACATAAAAAAGAAGCACAAATACGATTTTGAGTACAGGACTAGAAAATTATGTTACCAAACGTCGGTTTGGGTACGTTTTGGAATGTGTAACACACGAAGATACTTTAATTCAACTATGATATAATTTACATAAATTGTATAGTGAGGTGATTTTTTGGAGGAAGAAAAGTTAGTTTGTAAGATTTGTGATAATGATTCCTTTACACAAGGTGAATTAGGTGGTTCTATGGCTAATGTAAAACCCATCAAGCATGATATGTTGCATTTTTCAAGTTCACCATTAATTTTAACTATTTGTACAAATTGTGGAGAAGTAGCTTCAATGAAGGTCAAAAATCTTCAAAAGTTCAAGTAGTCCTTTGCGTTCTATCTAATTGGTCATTTCTAAATGGAGTGACCTTTTTCTTTTTACAATTATTTCACGTAAACGTTCCCAAATGACACTTTGGGGACCAATACCCCTTATTCAATTGTTATAATGGGGCGTATTTTGGTTACTTGTGAACGGTAAGTTCTCAAACTATGCTTTGGGAATGTTATACTTAAATCCAAAAAGTGAAATAATGTTATAAATTTTTTATTTTGGAGGTATTTAAATGAGCTCTTGTTCATTTATAGCAACAAATTTTGAAATGCCTGAAATAGAATCCAAAGCAAAGTATATTACGGTCAAAGAAGCTATTGAATTAGAAATAAAACCGCATGAATTGGTGCCTTGGGAGAAGATGGACCCGAATACCCAAGTATTATTTGTTGAAAATGAAGAGGATTTAAATGAGTTAGTCATAAAAAAAGACAGTTATTATAATGTAAGTGAATATACAGGCTATCCATTCATTTATGAAGTAAATTTTAGCTATTCAGAATTAAGAGTAAAGCAATTATTGGATTACTTAAAAGACAATATTAGAGAAGGACAGATAATAGAATTATGGCGAGTATGGATTGGTCATGATGATAATGAACTAAATATACCGTATAGTAGGTTTAATTATAACGAATTATCTCTCCATCATCTGTTACAAATGTACAATTGGAACCATGAAAACTATAAAGAACAATATTGTATAGTATTAGAAAAATAAAATTATTCTTATTCAAAAAGTATATACAATCCCATTCAAATAAACGTTCCCAAATCAAAGTTTGGGGACGCAAAAAAAACAGACAAACGTTATTAAATCAACGTTTGTCTGTTTTTTTATGGAACATTGTTTATACGCTATTTTATGCAAGTCTCCTAAACCCTTGATATAAGGGCTTTTTGCTTACTCGGTATGATCTTTAATTTGCATAAAAACTTGTATAGCCATTCTTTTATCGTTATAAATCTGCATCTTTTTTTTACACTCCCCCAAAAAAATGTTGCTCCACAATATGGCCCGTTCGTAATATGAGGTTAGCCAGATTTTTCTGGTTGACCTTTTTTGTTTAGGTCTTATTATAACGGTAGTCGGGGTAGAACGTCTGGCCCGTGGGACTTGATCCCGTCCGCAAAACTGTTCACCCCCTACTTGTATAAACATGTTTCGAGCTGGTTGGGACAAGGATCCCGTTTAACAAGCGAACCTATGACATTACAAGCAGCTATAGGGGTTACCGACGAATTTAGTTTTCTTTAGGAGGAGATGTAATTATGAATCCAGTCGTTGGTCTGGATGTTTCAAAAGGAGAAAGTCAGGTTCAAGCCTTTTTAGATAAAGGCAAACCATATCGTAAGAGCTTTAGTATTAAACATACTCTTGATGGTTTAGATAGTTTATTAGAATTTCTAAAGGAAGTAGAGAAATTAGCTGATGGTAAGCAACCTTCGGTTATTTTAGAATCTACAGGTCAATATCATATGCCCGTTATTCAATTTTTGGAGGAGCAACAATACGTCTATATTATTGTTAATCCACTTATCTCTCATCGAGCTAGAAGTACAAATTTACGCAAGGTAAAGACCGATGCCATTGATGCCTATCATCTATGCGAATTGTATTACAAGGAAGAGTTAGAGCCATATAAAAAGAGAGGTATACAACTCTTAAATCTTCGTAATCTCACTAGACAACAAGAAACAGTATCAAGCACAGCTGCACAAACAAAGTTACAGCTACAGTCCATCTTAGATCAGGTTTTCCCTGAATACAGAGGTGTCTTTGGAAATCTCTATTCAAAAATTTCGTTACAGATTCTATCCATCTTCCCAACCTCCAAAGAGGTTTTAAGTGTTAGCGAATCAGAACTTACTAATAAAATTGCGGAATTATGTACAACCCGTTCAGAAAGATGGGCAAAAGAAAAGGCAATTAAATTGAGAGAGGCTGCATTACGTAATCCATTTCAAAACAACTTGTATCAAAGCCATATCTTTAACCTAAGAATGTTTATTAACATTGTTCTTCAATATCAAGAGCATCTATCAAAGTTAGCAGCAGAAATAGATGCCCTCGCTAAAGAAATTGAAGAATATGAGATAATCCAGTCTATTCCTGGTGTTGGAGAAAAGATTGCGGCAACAATCATCTCTGAAATTGGAGAGATAGAACGGTTTAACCATCCTAAAAAGCTAGTAGCATTCGCCGGGATAGATCCTAGCGTTTACTCTTCTGGTCGATTTACTGCTTCCATCAATCGTATAACCAAAAGAGGTTCCAGCAGGTTAAGACAAGCGTTATTTATGGCTGTACAATGCGGTATAAGAGATGCACGTAAGCAAAAAACAAGTGATGAAATACTCCCTAGAAATAAGAAATTACGAGAGTTCTACGATAAAAAACGCGAAGAAGGAAAGCCATTTAGAGTAGCAATCATTGCATGTGCTAATAAGCTTTTACATTGGATATATGCCCTACTTAAAAGGAAAGAAGCCTTCCAAAATGCGGTTTAAAAAGTATATTTAAGTGGATTAAACAAAACCTTCCAATTTTAAAGAGGAAGGCTTATTTGGTGTACCCTTTTTTAGTATATCATGTAGGATTTAATATTTTTATCGAAAAATCTTGACAACTATTAGCTGGTTTTGTTGAATAACAAAATCTACATTCATTCCCTACATTTTTTATCTACCTGTATTAAAAGACCACAGAGAGACATTGAAAAGAAATTTCAGCCAGCACCCATATCCCTTTAATTCCATCTTAAGTAACAATTAAAAAGCTTTCGATCTACAGCTTTTGATGCAATTTTTCCATAACTGTAATTTATGGCAAGTTATCCTAGTTTATTGAGATAAAGTTATTGTATTATATTTAAGTGTTGTGGGATGGCTAAAGCCCATTTATGAGAGCTGAAAGACTACAGAGTGGAGGGGAACTATGAAATTCTTCAAAAAGATGTCTAAATTTGAGCAAAGTAATTGGGGAAGTGGGGCCATGCTTGGCTTTTATACTTATATGTTGCTGCTTTTTATCAATTATATTTGTGGTTTAATATCGGAAAGTGAGCCACTGACTTCAGGAATAATTTTTTGGTCTGGAATTTTAGTAGCCTTTGGATACGAGTTAGTACTAAATGTAAAGTCTAAGAAGGATATAAAAAATTAAACGGATAGGAGTCATTGCTTTAATAATCCATCGAACAATCTTCTTATATTCAGATTCTTTTTCAGAAACCTACCATCGCGCTTTCCATAAAGTTTCAGGATATACATAAAAAATGGATAAATAGAATTCCAATAAAAATGCGTAAATCATTAATTTGAGAATATTTACGTATTTTTATTGTGCTTCTAAACTACAAATTAAAATTTTTTCCATATTTTTGGTTTAGATAGGTTTAATAGTTCGTTTTATTGTGTATTTACATAATATAAGCACTTTGTAAATTATTGTATTTGGTTGATATAAAAAATTATAAATAATGAGGAGAGATTCCCAATGAATAATATATTTGAAAAAGTAAATATCCGTAAAAATGTAGAGGTACTTAGAAATGCTATGATTAAGTCTGGTATGGAAAATGGTTTAAACCATCCTACGACTGTTAGTTTAAGTCAAAAATTAGATAAGTTACTGAATGAATACACTGTAATTTTCAGCAATGAAGTTAGTGCATAGCAGTTGTTACCTTACTTAATAGCAGGTGTTCATAAATAAATTAAAAGACATGAATGCTGTGTAAACACCAACTTTCGTGTCTTTTTAGACGTTAGGGTTCATTTGTTTATGGTAATATTAACTAAAAACAGGTGAGGTAAATGGGATTCTTATTAAAACTTTTTAGGATTTTCTTCATTTTTGTAGTTCCGATGATAATCGTAGGGGCTGTTTTTAAGAATATCTATACATATATAGATATTGGTGCTGAAAAGTATAGTTGGATCAGTTTGATTGCAATTTTTATATTTATGTATGTATTGTATCGAAACAAATATCAATTTAATGGATGGGATGAGCTGAGCTGAAACGGAAAGAAAAGTTATCAATCGGAATTTCATTAACCCTTATAACTCTTTCAGCAATTTTACTTTCGTTACCGTTCATTTTTAGCTATTTAAATATTTGAGGTTATAAAAAATATTTACAGAGAAAATAAAAACCGGTAAATGCTGTAGTAACAGTGTTTACCGGTTTTTTTGTAGCTGAATAAGGGAATTTAGAATTTTTCTTCCCGAGTAATCTTCTTCCCCTTTAATTGCACAATCATTTTACTAACTAATGTAGACAATATTATAAACATAGTGATGGTAAAAATACCCATGATTAAACCACTTACCCCGATATTGTAAAGTACGCCTAAAAACATAAGAGACAAACCGCCTAAAATAGCAACGAGTATGCCTAACTTCTGACTTCTATCCATATTCTCAACCTCATTCTTTTATATCCTTAAAATTTATGCTACACAAATATTATCATAAGACTTCTTTATTTACTAAAAAAAGGTAAAATAGTGTGTATCAGGATTTCCACCATATTAGTGAAGATTGTTTTTTAAATAAAATCTTCTTTATTTTTATTTAGCCATGTAATAGAAATTATTAAATCCTTTATATTGTACGTCCTTTTACGAACTCACTGATTTGAAAAAAGGGGGGAGATTCCTTGCATCCAATAGAAATCATTCAATTATTGATAGCTAGTAGCATTGTAGTTTTTATTTTTTTCATTTCTTTTATTTTCAAGGGGAAACAAAGGAAAAAAATTCAGTGGTTGGCTCTTTTTCTTATCGTGTCATTTAGCGTCATTTATTTTGTGCGTCCATTTTGGATCGATATGCAGGTTGAAAAGAAAATGAGTTATATCCAGCTGCACTTGGAAAAAAAATATCCTGATGAAACGTGGGAATTTCAAATTGTGCCTCATCGTGAAGCAGGCTATGAATCATCGAATCCGTATCTTATAGGGGTCGTATTTGAGAATGAACCACAGGTGGTATATAGCTATTTAGCTCGCAATAAATACGATATTACGATACAAGGATTTTCTACATCAGACCCCAATAGTGAATTTTTGCATCTGGAATAAAAATTATACGGATTTAAGTTGTTGAGATGAAAGTATAGATGAGGAGGGAAAGTTATTAAAATAGTACATTCAGTTATAGGATTCTTCATTCTCATTGTCGGTATGTTTTTCTTTAGTATTACGGTAGAAGGCGAAATGGTTCAAACGATAGGATATAAACTTATGGGAATCGTATTTATCACAATTGGGGCCTACTATGTATCTAAAGTAGCCAAGATTGGTTATAAGAAAAAGTAGTTGAATAAGGGAACGAAGCATACTTGGCGTGACCTCATGAAAATGGGGAAACCTTAAGAATCGCCCGCATAAGGAGGCAAATTGTGTATTTCAGACGATATGAGGAAGCAGAGAAGAACCTTGAACGAGCTAAGAAATTATTAAAGCGATTTGAAGTGTTGAGCCTTATCAATAAAGAGTTTACCTTGAATGAAATAGAAGGAATTTTTGAACGTAAGTACTTAGCGAAAGAAATAGAAAACGATCCTACATATATGGGGTTAATGAATGACCCAATGGTTAACGTAAATAACATTGTAAAAATGTATTCAATATCAGAACCGAATATATTAGAGGGGCTATATACTGAAGAAGAGCGTCAAACACAAAACGTATTGGCAAACGAAGAATTTATAGCAGAAACGGAAAGTGAATTATTATCCGTGAAAATTATGGGAGGGAAATTAATTCGAATTGCACTAGAAAGCACAGATGAGTACAAATTGTCGGGATTTACACAACAAGGTGAGTGCAAAAAAATAGCGGCCGAGTTGTTTATGGTAGGAGCAAAAGTTACTGAAGAGGATATAGATATTAATGATGCCTGGTTTCAAGAATATCTAGAAGCATTAGTGTTATCAGGGTATCTATCTGATTTATAAATAAACTGTTTGAAATCCCATCATTATTTCTACAAGTGAACGATTTTCTTAAATTAGGGCATTCCATATTAAATGAATAATATGGAATGCCCTTTTTACATATACTGTCTTAATTTCCTGTTGACTAAGGATACATCTTTATCATTTTACTAATGTTGTTAAAATATTCCTATTTTTCTGTAAGCAAAATGATAATTAATAGTGCTCATGTATCTTTATTATGGTAAAGTTGAACAAATATAAATGAGGTGCTTACTTGGATATGCTTGCGAAAAAGAAATGCTTGGACGGTATACGGCTCCATAAAGTACGCACTAAGAAATTACAAATAATGATCGCTAAAACTACGAATGTTGACGTTAAAAAGCATCTAACTAAAGGCTTAATCTGGCATATTAAGTGCAAACGGGCATTACTGCAATTGCTGATCAATGAGGATTAATCGGCTAGAGGTTGCATTATAGGTAATTCCATTTTTCCCCTTCATTTCCTATAAATAATTTGAAGCGCTTGTTTAAAATTAGCAAGCGTAATACTACCGAGTGATGAGATATCATTTTGAAAAAAGTGATGGACCATATATTTTTCAAGATGTTCCACGGAACTGATGTTAGCTTGTAAAACGAGTTGCATATAAGCCGTGAAAAATTCGACTGATTTATCGCCCGATTTGTGTATTCGCATCAGTTTTGGTCGCTAGCAAACAACTGGATTTTTGTTTCAATCGCATCGCGCACTGTTTGAAATACAAGCCATTTTTCTTCTTCAGTTCCAATCGCCTTTGCTGGATCATCAAATCCCCAATGTTCACGTTTTACATGCGGTGGTGTGACAGGGCATTTGTCGGCTGCATCACCGCACAAAGTCACAACAAGTGTTGCGTTATTTAAAATTTCTTGGTCAATGATATCCGAAGTTTGCTCTGAAATATCGATGCCTTTTTCTGCCATTGCTTTGACAGCATTTGGATTTAATCCATGTGCTTCAATCCCGGCACTTTTAATATTCCAATCAGGTAAATACTTTTTGGCAAAACCTTCAGCCATTTGTGAACGGCATGAGTTGCCTGTACATAAGAAATATAATGTGTTTTTCATATAAAATTAGGCTCCATTCCTCAAAAAATAGATAGCGTGATATAAAGACCGACTAAAGTAAACAGTAAAATAGGAATCGTTAATAATATCCCTGTCTTGAAATACGTCCCCCATGAAATTTTAATGCCTTTCCCTGAAAGTACATAAAGCCAGACAAGAGTGGCAAGAGATCCGATAGGCGTAATTTTTGGACCTAGGTCAGAACCGATAACATTTGCATAAATAAGTGCTTCTCGTAATGTGCCATTGGTAGTTGTTTCTGCAATTGCTAATGCATTAATCATCACAGTCGGCATATTGTTCATGACAGATGATAGAAGAGCTGCAATAAAGCCCATACCAACCGTTGCGACAAATAAACCTTGCTCTGCTGTCCATTCAATAAGTCGAGCGAGTACAGATGTCAAACCTGCATTCCCCAAGCCGTAAACGACAACATACATACCGATTGAGAAGAACACAATATTCCAAGGCGCCCCTTTAACAACCGCTTTTGTATCAACAGCTTTACTTCGACGTGCTATTACTAAAAAGAAGATTGCAATTACCCCTGCAACGAGTGAAACGGGGACGCCAATCCATTCGCTTGAAAAATAACCAATTACTAATAATGCGAGGATGAACCAAGATAACTTAAATAGTTTCATGTCATTAATGGCAAGGCGCGGTTCCTTTAACATTGCTTCGTCATATGCCCGTGGAATCGATTTATTGAAATAAAGGAGCAGCACAACAATAGTTGCCACAAGTGAGAATAAGTTAGGAATAAACATTCGTGAAGCATATTCAACAAAACCGATGTTAAAGAAGTCTGCAGAGACAATGTTCACTAAATTGCTGACGACAAATGGTAAGCTTGTCGTGTCAGCGATAAAACCACTTGCCATAATAAATGGGAAAATCATTTTTTCACTGAATTGTAAGTTACGCACCATCGCCAATACGATCGGTGTCAAAATCAGTGCTGCTCCATCATTGGCAAACAATGCAGCGACAACAGCACCAAGTAAACTAACGTATACAAACATTTTGATACCACTGCCTTTTGCGGCACGTGCCATATGTAAGGCGGCCCATTCAAATAAACCGATCTCATCTAAAATCAATGAGATTAAAATAATGGCTATAAACGAGAGGGTAGCATTCCATGTAATGTTGATAACTGACCCAACATCAGAGAAGTCCACAATGCCTACAAGTAATGCAACGACAGCACCAGCCATGGCAGACCATCCAATATTCAGTCCTCTAGGCTGCCAAATAACGAAAATTAATGTGATGATAAAGAGAATACTTGCTAATACGAACATGAACTTCCTCCACAGCGACACCCATCATCAGCTTGTAATTCGTTAATCACAGCTTCGACAACAGGGGAAAGTTGTTCTGCAATTCGGTAATATTTCCAAGTACCTTTTTTTCTTTCCAAAATGATGCCCGCATCTTTTAATTTTTTTAACTGTTGGCTCACAGCAGGCTGTGAAATACCAAGAACTTCAACAAAATCACAAACACATACTTCACCATTTTTCATACAAGCTAAAAGCGTAAGTCGATTTTTATCAGCCAAAGCCTTTAGTTGTTGTTCTAATAAATCCAAAGGAAACCCTCCAATAAATACATAAGTAATTGCTTATATATAATATACATTGACATTGAATATAAGTAAATGCTTAAGTATTAAAATCACCTTCAATGTGAAAAAGCTGTGAAGTGAAATTTAAAGGGGACTTAGTGAACAGCTATTTTCAAAAGTTATTCCAAAAAATTAATGAGTAATTAAATGATAAAAAAGAAGCTCTAAAAGGTAAGCAATACGTTTAATGAAGATACTCAAAAGGTGGGGGCAATAGCACCTTTTTTATTTTGTTGATTTTTCAAAAAAAAAGTTCATGGCAAATTAAACAAAAGAAAAATAATATGTTAGGTTTTCTTACATTATTTCAATAAAATGATTGACTTGGGAAAAAATATCATTTATATTTGTCCTTAAGAAAGGAGGTTTCATAACATAACTATAAAAATTCATTAAAAATCATCTATAATTAATGAATTAATAAAAAAATCATATTTTTCTGTGTTAGATAATCTAACGTAAAGTGGAGGCTGGTCAAATGAAAAAAGGTCAAAAACGTATGAATCAATTGTTAGCACCGATTTTAGCCGCATTATTATTTATTTCAATGTTTACTCCATCATCATTTGCACGTGCAGAAGAATTAGTCGAGAAAAAACCAGTAGTAACAGTTATTGCAACGGGTGGTACAATTGGCTCGTTAGGCACATCTCGAGTAAGTTATTTAAGTTATGGCCAATCTCGTATTGCCATTGAAGATATGGTTAAATATATTTCTCCGGAAGTTTTAGAATATGCAGACGTAAAAACAATTCAATTTGGAAACAGAGGATCAGGCTCTTACACAATCGATGAATTCCGTGAATTATCATTATTAATTGATGAAACATTAAAAACTTCTGATGGTGTTGTTGTAACGACAGGTACAGACACAATGGAAGAGTTCGCTTATTGGTTCGATCTAACAGTACAAAATCAAAAACCAGTTGTTTTAACAGGGGCGATGCGTCCTTGGGGGAATGCAAATGGCGATGTAACAATTGGTGGCGATGGCCCAATCAATTTATTAAATGCGATTAAATTAGCAGCTAGTCAAAACACATATTGTTACGGAACGGTATTAATGTTAAATGATGAAATTCATGCAGCACGTGAAGTAACAAAGACAAACACATACCGTACAGATACATTCCAAAGCGGTGAATATGGTATTTTAGGCTATATTGACGGTGACAACATTAACGTAGAACGTGCTCCAGCTCGTGTGAAAGCATGTAATACTGAAGCGTGGGCAACTCCTTTTGACTTAGCAGAAGTAAAAGATAAAGAATTACCACGTGTTGAAATCGCCTATACGTACCAAATGGCTGGTGGCGAAGTGATCGAAGCATTTGCAAATGCGGGTGTGAAAGGAATCGTAACAGCTGGAACAGGTGCAGGTGGAACTTCTTCTTTACAATCTGAAGCACGTAAAGCGGCAGCAGAAAAAGGCGTCGTTTTTGCTTCTACAAGCCGTGTAGGTTCGGGTGAAGTGTACGGTGGATCAGGTAATATTATTGCTGCGGGAGATTTACTAGCACAAAAAGCACGTTTATTGCTTTTATTAGGCTTAACATTCTCTGATGATACACAGCAAATTCGTACATGGTTTGAAACGATTGGTAACCGAAATTTTACAACGAAATAAAATTACAAGATGACTCCAATAAGTTGCTGGAGTCATCTTTTTTAGTGTTTAAAAACGAAACGCCTTACAAACCCGTATATTATTATAGAAATTATCTAGCAAATATTTGTTATACTGTTTTTGGAAGGAGTGCTAAACTTTGATATTTGTAGTATTAATAAGTTTATGCGTAATATTTTGTACCAATCTTGTAAAAATAATAAAAGAAGAGCAGTCCAATTCTATTCATACAGTTTGGCTAACGGCATCTTTTACGCTAATTGTTTGTATTATTGCTTTAATTTCTATGATTGAATAATAAATTATAAAGTTTTGTAAGAAGGTGTGAAATTATGAAATTACCAAGACTTTCTCAAATACGTTTTCCCAAATTAATAGTACACGCGCTGCTATTAATTATCATTTTGACAATCATGTCAATCATTACACAAGGCTTGATTAAATGGATATTTAATCTGAATTTCGCACAAGTAGATGGACCTGCCAGTACCTTAGTTTTGATTTGGATGTTCTTTGCTGTTCAGAATAAAAAATATCAGAAGGACGTTTAACGCATAATTATATTATTAAAGTTTATAGTGGAAAGGTGAAAATACTATGCAAATTCGTTCAATGACCCGAAATGATATTAATAATATGGATGTCCTAATGAATCAACTAGGTTATCCTTCTACCAATCAAAAAATCCAAGAAAGATTGGGTAAAATTTTGGATTTACCGAATTACGAAACGTTTGTTGCGGAGATGAACGGGGAATTAGTCGGTTTTGTAGGAATGTGTAAGCAAACTGCATATGAATTTGATGAGCCTTATGTAAGAGTGTTGGCACTAGTAGTTCACAAAGATTATCGTAGAAAAAATATTGGACAGAAGCTTATGTCAGCAGTGGAAGATTGGGCAATAAAGAACGATTGTATAGCAATCACATTGAACAGCGGGAATCGAGAAGAACGAATCGCAGCGCATAATTTTTATAAAAAATTAGGGTATTTAGGAAAGAGTACAGGTTTTAGCAAAACTCTTAATAAATAACCCATCCAAAAAGGGGGGAAGGTTATTTTTACAAATAAATATATACGGGCTCTTGTATTTCCAAGTCTTTTGTTTATAAATATGACTATATTGGATATCTATAATGGTAACGGAATTAAATGGGGAGATAATCTTTTTCTCTTCTTATTTACATTAGTTTTTTACAACCTAATTTTATATTTGCTTAAACGGTCTAAAGAAACACCCCCCTCAAAATAACATTTTATTAGTGGTGTTATTACAATATCAAAGTGTTCCCAGATTAAAGGTTTGCGATAAAAAATCGGTAAACGTTGTTAGGCAGCGTTTACCGTTTTTTTTATGGGGATATTGGAGAATTTCACTCAAAAGGCTCCACTAATTTCTCTTCAGAAGTTTTAAGGAATTCATTATATTGTTCATATCGTCTCTTTAAATTTATGTAGGCTTGTTCACGATCTTGAGCCGTGGATGCAGCTATATAATTTTTAATAAGATGAGAATAAGATAATACCGCATCATTATAAGGGACAAAATACTCTGCACGTATTTGAGGTTCTAATTGCAAACCTATTCCGGTGACATTGAAAAAATCTCCAAACGTCTCATCTAAACGCTCTAGTTTTTCAGTACGTTCTTCTTCATTATAGCGATCGGCTTCTTCATGAAAAGCAAGTATACGTTCTACCGGAACATTTATTCTACTCATTTCAAAATAAAGTAAACCGCGATAATCTTTAATTAATTGATTTTGTTGATATATCGTAAATATCATAAATAGTAATATTAAACTTATAGGAATAAGCCATCTTTTTTTCACATCTCTACTCCTTTTACGAGAAAGTCTTTCATTCGATTTTAACACTATACAGGGGAGAGAAGTAGAGAAGGCTATATTTTTTTGAAACTATCACTGCAATAAAACGTATTAGAACTAGAACTTTAGTTAAGCATTTGGAGAGGATATTTTTAATGAATACATATACATATAAACTGCCTTTAACAAAATCAAGTACGATAACGATTCAAATTTTAAATGACAAAAATGATCCGATTTATACAATGAAAAGAACATATAAAACAATTTTACATCAACTATTTGATTCGTGGATTGGTGAATATAAATTAATCTGTGAATATGAAGGTAGAAATCAAAATGGAGATTTAATTGTAAAATCGGGAATTAAGCATGCCTTGATTAAGCGATCTGAGTCAATTTTAGTAATGGGATCCGATGTATTCCGCGCACAAATAGAACATGGGGATATGATTACTCCAACTTACAATATAGCGGGTTCAGGTGTTCAATTGAAAGTTAAAATAGACTTTAACCAATACGTTCAATTTTATGAAAACGGAATAGTTATAGCCAAAATCCAACTCAATTTTTTAAACAAACAAAAGAGCGAGTTAGTAATAGAGGAGCTAGCAACCATTCAATGTCCATTATTCTACGCGATTTATGCTCAGATGTTTTATTTTGTAGGTGAATACTAAACCTAAACAAGTTAAAATTAAAATTTCAATTTAGGGATTATTTTGGAGCTAAAAAAGAGTCAAACATTTTTAAAAGCGTTTGTCTCTTTAACGAGTAAATTAAATCTACGTAAACTGTCTATAATTTTAATTCGTTGTTTCGTTTATAGAATTTGTTGTAAATCCCAATGATTCTAATAATGATGTGGGTGCTATTAAGTAATATAAGGAAATGGTTTTCAAAAAAAGTTAATTAAATCTGAAACTAATTTCCATTTTTTCCGTCAGTACAGCACACTACGGAAAAAGAGAGGAAGCTTGAGAATGAAAAAGAGACTATTTGCAGGATTGAGTGTACTAGTGCTGGCATGTACCTTGCCCATGACTAATACGTTTGCAGTAAGTGGAAAACAATTTTCAGATGTACCATCATCAAAGTACTTTGCCGAAGCAGTTTATGATTTGGCAGAACGGAATATTATTGGAGGCTATCCGGATGGTACATTCAAACCAGGAAACTCCATCACGAGAGGACAGGCAGCTGCAATAATTGCCAAACTGATTAAATTGGATACGGACAATGTGAAGAGTTCGGCATTTAAGGATGTAACGAAGGGGAACGGTTATTACAAAGCCATTGCAGCAATGGCAGAAAAAGGGATCATTAGAGGCTACGAGGATGGACGTTTCGGTCCGAACGATCCTATTACCCGTGGACAAATGGCTTCGATTCTTGTAAAAGCGTTCGATCTGCCACGCTATGACTTCTCATCGAATAAAAGTCCATTCCAAGATGTGAAAAGGGGAACAGGTCATGATCCAAATATTTTGAGCATCTACCGACTTGGCATAACGGGAGGAACATCTGCGGATAAATTCAGTCCGAATGTTTCCATAACAAGGGGTCAAGCGGCCAAAATGATGAAAGCTACAGAGGAAGCGAAATCACAGATTGTGACATTGCGGGCAAGCGACTACAAATGGGAGGAGTTTAAAATGTATGATTCCTATCAGGAGGATACGAATCTTTTCCATTCGGTTGCAGGGAGCAATGAACTAAATGACAAAAAAGCAGATAAAATTCACTTAGTTCCGGTCAAAGAAGGGACGGGAACATTGCAGGCCGCTTTAGTGTATTCAGGGAATCCAGATAAGAAATACTATCGGAAATTTTATGTCCATGTCAAAGAAGTGAATGGCAAACTAAAGTTGACCCTAGAGGAGACGCAAGATTTTCTCACTACGCCAGCTATAATAGATGTAAAAGGTAAAAAAGATGTCCAAAACATTTCCCTTTCCACAATGGATGGAGAAAAGCTATCTGATAGTATAGCGTTCGAAAAATGTCCGACATACGGTTCATCCGATTGTTATAAGAGCGAAAGTACAAATGAATATAATACTGTTCAAATCGGAATTGATAAGCCAGGTCAATATATTGCCACTCTCCGCTTCGTTGATGGAGAAGAAGTTCGGTACGGGATTGAAGCGGTAAGTCTTACACCATCTTTCCGTTATAGTGTTCGAACACTAGAAGAAAAGCCAACTGCTACAATTGATTTTGGAACAGAAGACTATATGGGGAAGCATGTCCTACCAGCAGATTCAGATAAGATTGCCACGGTCACACGAGAAGGGGAAACCAACTTACTCCGCATTGAAGGAAAGAAATATGGACACTTTTATATTAAGTTTCCGGATCATAAAAAGACCAATTTTATAGACGTTGGAGTAAAAGTCGGACAGATTGGCTCTATTATTAATGTCAATGCTTATAAAAATTATGAGGAGACATACTAACATAACCTCCAGAATGAAAGTTTAGGTATACATTCAAGAAGTACGAACGTTATTCAATCAACGTTCGTGCTTTGTTATGGACATTGGGTTATGCCCTCACTCCATTATTTTTTATTACCGTTAGCAAATCTATACGATAGAATTTCGCGATTTTCCTCTATGATTTCTTTATTTTTAGCGATCGTTTCCTTTATAGTTAAATGAATTTCATTATCGTAAATATCAAGGTGGTTTTTTAGTTTTGTATCTAAGTGAGGTACTGAAGTCTTATTCTTTTCCATATCAATTTAAACCTCCTTTTATAGGGATATAAATCTTTTCTTTAGAGACTACTGATTCCCTGTTCCATCATAATTTACTTTGCAAATCCTCTGAAAGCTTAAAGACCATAATGCGTTCTCCGGTTATTGTGCTCAAATCACTATAAAAACTGACCACTTCTATTCCTGTGATGCTTAGAATGGCTTCTTTTATTTCTTCCACACCTGATTCCACCAAGCTATTTCGCATTTTTTTGACTGACAATAGGCCCTCTTTATCTTGGCATACGGCATATTCAGCAGGTGTTAAAACCCCGCCTAACACCACAACTACCATATCTCGCAAAATATCCGATTTAACCGATACGGAACCGCGCCCTAAATAACTTTTCTCCCAATTCGTTAATACTTTACTTATTTCAGCTTCAAGAGCACCTTTTGTTTTATCCATCATGACTTCCATCCCTTCAATGAGTAATCGCGATACGTTTAATTTATAGTTTGTATTTCCTCTAGTTTTTTCCATAAGGTATATATAAATTTTATTTCTCTGCACCATTTCTAACAAGTCCAAAGCATTCATTTCTCTAAAAAACAAAAAAACCGACAATCTAAAATAATGGTTTCAAATATCAAACCATTTACTTTAAGAATTGTCGGTTTACTTTTAACTAACCTCTTTAAGGTCTTTTAAAATGTCTACCTACTGTTTATTATTCTAATTCCTTTTTGAATGGATAACCAATGTCCAAAATATTGACTACCAAACTAAGGATAAAAATTTACTTATAATATATAAAAATATTAATACTTCGTTAAATCTCTGTCAAGTTCAAGATAATTAATTTTATATGGAATGAAGAGCTATGAAAGGGTTCTCCGTAATAAGTATAAGTGCGGTTTTTTTCGTCTACGTTTATAATAAAAGAAAGGTGGTGATAACATGCTTGAAAAAAACATTGAAAAACAGCTAATTAATTTAATCCAAACTAAAATAAATCCGGATTTCATTATATTGTTTGGTTCATTTGCTAAGGGAACATATCGTGATGATAGTGATATCGACTTAGCATATTTCAGCAAAGAGCAGTTATCATCGTACGAACGTTTTTTACTTGCAGGCGAGCTGGCCGAGATGGCTGGACGTGAAGTAGATCTAGTTGATATCAAGCAACTTGATACAGTGTTTACTATACAGATATTTTCACAAGGAGTACCTATATATATTCAAGATGAAAATGAATTTACACGTCAAAAAATGCGCGCATATAGTATGTACGCAACGTTAAATGAGCAGCGTGCGGCCGTAATTGAAAGTATTAAAGAACGAGGAAGTGTTTTTGGCGATGAATGATATCATTTTAAATAAAACAGCTACAATTGAGCGTTGTGTCCATCGTATTCATGAAGTATATGAGGGGAATGCTGAGAATCTAAAAGATTTTACAAAGCAAGACAGTATTATTTTAAATATCCAACGCGCATGTGAAGCAAGTATAGATTTAGCCATGCATGTCGTAAGTGAAAGAAAACTTGGTGTTCCAAAAGCTAGCCGTGAAGGATTTAAATTACTGCAAGAAGCAGGGTTAATAGAGGAACAATTAGCGAAAACGCTTATGAATATGGTAGGTTTTCGCAATATTGCCGTTCATGACTACCAAGCACTAGAGCTTGAAATTTTAGAAGCAATTTTAGAAAAGCATATTAATGATTTTAAAGATTTCACAAAGGTAGTGTTACAACTTGAATCCTGAAGCGAAAACTGCAAAATATATAAAAACTAGAAAACTAGAAAACGAAGGAAACTAATATGGTTCCTTCGTTCTTTTTATAGATTGCACTTATTTATGATACGCTTCATCGTAATAGCTCTAAATGAAACGTTAGCTTTGCATTATGATTAAAGCGATTTGCCAATATATTTTTCAAAGCCTTTATAAGCATTCTTTTTGTGGCCACGCTTTACGAGCCATGCAAACAACTTGCGCTGCAACCAAAATGGAATACCCGCAACTAATGTATTTTGCATCGATAAAATTAAAGCCGTATGTGCGATATTTTTCGGATTACCTTTCGCATCACAAAGCCCATCATCAATTAAACCGTAATGAATGCGTACGGACTGCTCAAACTGACTTGGTGGTGTTAAACGTACTCGAAACACAACCGGCTTATCATGATTATTTGTAAATGTATGTACGGTCTTTAATGTGACGAACTTTTTATCGCCCGGCTGTAATACATATTGTTCTTTTCCTAATGTCACCGTTAACTGACCTGAAACAACTTCAAACTCCTCTTCAAATTCATCGTGGCTATGTAATGGGGGACCATCCCCTTGTGGTGGCAAAGTAACTTCAATAGAGAGGTACTTCCCCTGTGTTTCCTCCGTTGTTTCTAAAAATGTAATTTGTTCACCGGTAATTTGGTGTCTTACGGTACGATCCATGTCTTTTATCCCCTATCCAAAATATTCATTATAATAACATAATTTTCTATTTAAAACACTTTTAATAATGAGCATTTTATAGCAAAAGAACTTCCCTCACTAAAGGAAAGCATAGATAGTAGTAACCCACATTTTCTTGAAATTCCCAGCCTCCACGCAAGCAAGCGCTGTTTAACTTTGCCTGTTCGCGGGAAATTGAAGTACAAGAGTATTGGGGGAATTTCAATGAAAAAAGTTCAGAAGAAATGGGACAGCTGGAGTCGTAGGAAAAAGGTTATATACGTTCTTATACTTCTTTTCATTTTGCTATATATAGGGGTCATGTTATGGCATACATATAAACCGTTGCCAAAAGGTATTTCCTATGCTGGAGACTTGCATAGGACGGACAATATTGAAATGATCACGGATTTAACTTATGCGCAGGATATGGATGGTACGGATCGAAAACATGAGAATCATATATTTGATGAAGTGTATCGATTGATTGATGATGCCGAACAGTTTGTTGTGATGGATTTCTTTTTGATGGATGGTTATTTTGATGAAGAAGAAGATTTCCCGCCAATCGCCGATAACCTCTCTGACAAACTTGCCGAGAAAAAGAAAAACAATCCGGATATGCCGGTTGTTTTCATTACCGATCCGCTAAATAAGGGTTACGGTTCCTATGAAACACCGTGGTTCCAGAAGATGCGTGAAGCAGGGGTGGAAATCATCTACACCGATTTAGAACCACTGCGAGATTCCACGCCGATTTATTCGGGCTTATACCGAATATTTTTCCAATGGATTAACCGCGACGGCGAAGGATGGATTGCGAACGCCATGTCGAGCAAAGCCCCAAAAATGACCGCATCCTCCTATTTGGAACTGCTCAATGTAAAAGCCAATCACCGCAAAGCGGCCGTTTCGGAAAAGGAAGCGATTATCACATCGTCAAACCCGCATGATGCAAGTGGTTTCCACGGAAATCTTGCATTGAAAGTGACGGGATCCGTTATAAACGATATTTTGGAGGCGGAAGAAGCGGTAACGCTCATGTCGGGTGGTCCGAAATTGCCGAGAGCTGAGATTCCCGAGCAAGAGGACGGTCAGTATACTGTGCAATATTTGACCGAGAGGAAAATTTTAGATGCCTTACTTGAAGATTTGGAGGCGACAAAAGAGGGAGATAAAATTTGGATTGGCATGTTCTTTGTTGCTGAGCGCGGCATTGTCAACGCTTTAACAGATGCAGTAAACCGTGGCGTGCAGGTAAATATGATTCTAGATCCAAATGAAAACTCCTTTGGTCAGAAAAAGTCCGGTTTGCCGAATCGACCGGTTGTCAACGAGCTGCTTGAAGATACAGATGAACAAATCAATATTCGCTGGTACAATACTGTCGTTGGCCAGTACCATACAAAAGTCATCTGGATTCAAACAGCGGAACAAACGATCATTTCAAACGGTTCTTCCAACTATACGGAACGAACATTGGATGATTACAATCTGGAAAATAACGTCCGCATACTCGCTCCGAATGATAGTGCGCTCGTCTTGGATATGGAACAATACTTCGAACGACTATGGAAAAATGAAGATGCGCTCTACACTTTGGATGTGCAAGAATTTCAGGATACCTTATCCTGGTGGCAGCGCTGGATTTACGCCGCTCAAAAAGCAATCAAAGTAACGACTTATTAATAGTAGAAAGCAACAAACGCCATGATGTTTGTTGCTTTTTTGTTAGGTCTTTATTTTTGATATAATAAGGAAAATAAAGGATATTTTAATGGGAGGGATAGCGATTTCGAAGAAGAAAATATGGTTGCTATTAATAGTAGTAATTGCGGTAGTCTTAATCGTTTTATACAGTAAGCGCCAAATTGCTTTTATTGACGTCACTGAATTAAATATAGCGACTATTGAGAGTGCTCAAACTTCATGCCCGGAAGGATTGAATTGGCATAACCTTACTGCAGACGAACTTGAGCAACTGAGTGTACTATTGAATAGCCTGGAAGTGAGGAAGAAATTAATCCCTAACGTACAGGCGTTTAATGCTGATTCATATATCGTTATATATGCTAAAGAGCCGGAAACTACTTTTAGTATAAAATTTGATTACGAAAGAAATATAATCGGACTCATCGAAGGTCAGAAAACTATGGAACAGTATATTGTAGAAAGCGATTCAAAACTGTTTCTATTCGTTCAAAATCTCATTAAAAACAATGTGAAAAAATTATAAAAGAGGGAGTCGAAAGGGCTTCCTCTTTTACATTAAGTAGTTGTAAGGTATCCCTTCTATTCCTCATCAAACACCGTTATTTCTTTAGCTGTAAATGTCAGCTTTTCAGACTCCACACTTGCTGTTGGCTCATCAAAATATACTGAAACGATATCATTAATATTTAATTCATCCAATGTTACTATTTCGCCAACCTGTGTTTTAATAATCGTTTCATCGGTTATTTTTATAACGCAAGAATACCCGATGTCATCTTTACTATGAGTGTTATTCGCTTTTTTCACAAAATCTGAACACCCAACATTGATGCGATTTTCTCCAATAGAACGGATTTCTCCGAAAAGAGAGGATTCATTGGAACAAGCCGTTAAAAGAAGGAAACTGACTATTAAAATTAAATTCTTCAATTAGCACCTCCATACACTCAGATAAGTATTTTTATTATCCTTCATTTTGTAATGAAAAGGAAACGTTATGGACAGGTAGTCACAGCATAGTAGGAAATAAAAAAACAGCGGGAAACTGCTCCCGCTGTTTTTTATAATTCTACCAATATAAAACATTGGTCATCGTGATTGTATTTACTATATATATTTTCTTTGTTTTCAAGTGCATGTTGAATGGTTTCTTTTGTTTTTGCTAATGGGTTCGAGATGGTGTCATTCAGCAAATGATTTAATGTGTTTAGCTCAAATGCTTCTGAAACACCGTCCGTATACATAAGAATTCTTGTCCCGGGTTTATAGCGCAATGTTCTTGACGTAAATTGAATGTTATCGAATGTTCCTAATGGCGGATTTGTTGTCTTTAGTTCATTCTGCACCCCGTTTTTTCCTTGCGCAATGGCAGGGGGGTGACCTGCATTAATATATTCAATCGTCTGTTCACTAATATCGATATTTAAGTAGATCGCTGTACAGTAATGCCAAGCGTCTTCATTATTTTGAAATAAGTTGTGCAGAAATTGGTCCAATTCTTTTAACACCATATCCGGTGCCACACCTTTGGAAATCAGTTTCTGGAACATCGATTGAAGCGACATCGTAATGAGCGCAGATGAAACACCATGCCCCATCACATCCAATAAAATAATCCCGTATTTTTGCGGTGTTATTTGATAAAATCCAAATATATCTCCGGATAAAGATTTGGATGCATGATAATAGGACAGGATCTGGATATTATCATTAATGATGTCTTTCGTTAATGCGGTTTCCTGAATTTTTTTGGCAATCTGTAAATCGCGTTCCGTTTCTCGCATGATTTTCGTATTGACTTGATTGGCCTGTTCGAGATCCTGTTGCTTTGTTTCCAATTCCAAAAGGGCCTGCTCTTTTTCCAAATAAGCATCTTCCATCATTTTTCTGGCGTTAATGAGCGCGTCTTCCAATGCACTGCGATTACGGATTGGGAAAATGACGCCGATGATCTGACCATTATCCTGGACCGATGCGTTTAATAAGATAGGAACTTCTTCTTTCATTACGGTTAGTAATGTAAGGAACATTTCCTCTACAGCGTGCTTCACTTTAATCAGCGGCACTAAATAAAGCTGACAAAAAATCTGAGAAGAAGGAGATAACAGCACATTAAAATGCTTTCCAATAAGATGCTCAGATGTATGATAGTGCAGCAAATTTAGCAATGTCTTGTTGATAGTAAGAATTTTACCTTCTGAAGATAGAGTGATAAACCCGCATGGAGCGTTTTCTATGAGTTCATCCATTTATATTGCCCACGCCCTCACCGATAAGGGGCACAGATTGCTCCAATAAATAATTTTTAATTACTAGAATTGTTTCCTCTGGGTCGCTCATATGTGGACAGTGACCGATTGCATTCATATAGGTAATCTTACTGTTTGGCATATGCTCATGTAAGTACTCGCCAACGACCCTTGGCGCAATGACATCTTCAGTACATTGTAAAATAAGGGATGGGACAGTTGCTTTCGTAATCTCTTTACGATTATCAGTAAAGAAACAAGCCTTTGCAAACGTATTCGCAAATAAAGGATCTGTTGAACAGAAACGATCTTCCAAATTTTTTGCCACACCTGCTTTTGCTGTATTGTTTAATAATGTAATCGAGAAGGCATTTGCCCAACCGATATAATTTTTTTCCATTAGGTCCATTAAATTGAGTAAGTCTTTCATTTCAAAGCCCCCGTAGTATGCAGGAGGATCATTTACATAACTTGGTGATGGAGCGATCATGATCATTTGTGAAAAATATTCTGGTTTCGATAAAGAAGCCAATAAACCGATCATACTACTTACCGAGTGACCGACAAAAACAGCGTCCTTTAAATCGAGAGCCTCACAAACGTCTAATAAATCCTGTACGTAACCGGACAGTTCTCCATATTTCATAAGGTCAAAAGCTGTAATATCTGAATTCCCAAACCCGACATAATCAAATAAAATTATTTGATAATCTTCTTCAAAAGCAGGAAATACATCATTCCATACCGTTTGGTCGCATCCAAATCCAGCAGCGAAAATCAAAGGTTTTTTACCTTTCCCACGAATATGTACGTTATTTCGCTTCATTATATTTTGGACCATGAAATACACTCCCTTCAATGGTAACTTATAACGTTTTGATTTATATATGTGTAAACCTTTTTAAGTATTATGTTTACATCCTATTTAACAATCATTCTGTATGAAATTAGGATATAAGTAAAGGAATATGACTGTTTTATACTGGTATTCTATGAATTTCTTTTTTGAGAATATCATTTGAAAGTAGAAATAGGGAGGGAAGTTTAATGAAAAATCAACAATGTGTTCAATATTGTACATTGCTTCATCCACCCATCCGTCTTACAATTAAACCATGGAAATGAACAATGTGTTCAATTTTGAGGAGGAAGCAAATAATGAGTAAATTATCAAAACTATTAATGGCAATTGCTAGTATTATACTAATCGGATTTGTAGGGAAAGCATTTATTTTAGATGAAGCAGTGAAAGGATATTTAGTAACATTCTTTTTTGTCGGATCGGGATTGGCGTTATTACGTTTATTTATTAATGCGATGATTGGTAAAATGAAAGGGAAACATATTGTAGTGAAAATCGGATTCTTCGCTGTACTTTTAGGTCTTGGTATACCGTTCCAAAGCTGGTTCCGTACAGAAGTCATTTTCTCCATGAGTAAAGCGTTTATTGTTCCTAGTATTTCAGTGATGGTCGCAAGTGTTGTGTTGATGACAATTGTGTATGGCATCATTGGCAAACGTATTCAAGCAGCGCGTGTTGAAAAACTGCAATTAAATTAATAGAAAGAGGGAAGGTCCTCTTGTCCACAGAATGAAAGCCGATTCGTACTTGAAACTTAGTACGAATCGGCTTTTTAGGTTGAAGAAGTTTAGAGATAAATGTGTTTTTATATCCCCAATTATTTAATATATTGATTGCTCATTAGTACATCCTGTAGTAGCTCGGTAGGAATCTCGACTGTGACAACGCCCATAAAGCCTGGTGCAATTTCGTAGTCGTTAAAGGACATGACAAGCTTGCCGGCATCAGTAATATAAAAGTTTTGTTCAGGCGTAATCCCTTCAAAGACACCCATTGATGCGTCATGATACTCAGTACCGCCAATCCAATACATTTCATCGCCCTTTGTATCAATCATGCGATTTCGTAAATGGTCCTCAATATACGTATTTATAATCTCTATATAACGATCGTCTTTAAACAGGCTTGGCAATGTAATCACCGTCTCTGATTTTTTATCAATCGTCGTGTACTTCATCACAGTGGAAGATGAAACAACTGTCACTTCTACATAACGGCCAAAAGACAACAATTCATCGGTATCTGTTTGGACGATGTAACCGCTGTTAACTGCCATATTGCCAGCTTCCATCTCCGCTATTTCTGTTTTGAATTGTTCATACAGTTCTTTGCCTTCCGCAGCATATTTTTCGTTTAATGCTTGGATTTCACTTGATGAACCAGAGATTTGAGGGACTTTAATATCGGCACTATATTTATCTTTTACCATTTCATACTCCGTAAATGTTAACACCTTCACGACAGGTCCAATGATCGGAACATCAGCTAGACTTTTAGCCATTGTCGGACTTGTGTTTAGTCCTGCAGTAAATAGAAGTGTCGCCGCTGCAGCAGATGCTAGAAATATTGGCCATTTGCGTTTTTTCTTTTGTGGACGCTGTAAATTTTTTTCTACGATCATTTCTAACTCCTTTGGAATGGAAATCGCTTTGTATTGATCTTTTAAATCTTTTAATTTTTTATGCATGATGTCCCATATCCTCCTGTTCCAGCTCGATTTTTAGGAGCCTTAATGCTTTATATAACCTTGATTTGGCTGTACTTACGGGAAGCGTTAAAATGTGGGCTACCTCGTCAATTTTCAGATCCTCAAAATATCGTAATACGATGACCTCTCGCAGTTGTAAAGGTAGATGCTGTAACGCTTGCTGCAAATCCAGGTTTTCATATGTATCATGCTCAGGCAATTGCTGTAACGCCTCATCGCCAACTAATACAACTCGATTATGCTTGCGTAAAAAATCAATTGCCGTGCGCACCAGAATTGTAAAGAACCAGCTTTTCATTTGTTCTGTATTCGTCAATTTTTCAAGTGCCAGCCATCCTTTTTGGATACTTTCTTGTACGATATCAAGCGCATCCTGTTCATTTTTTGTATAGTTGTATGCAAGTCGGTAAATAGACTGTTGCTGCGATCGGATAAATGTAATAAATGCAGCTTCTAATGGTTCTGTCATTCCGTGAATCTCCTTTTTTTGGTGTCCATACTTATAAGACGGCCAGGGATGTATAAAAAGTTTAAACTAAAATAATTATTATGGAATTTATGCTGCACCACACTTTGTAATTGAAAATATAAGTGCAGATGCATCGCTGTTTATTTTAAACGTCATGCTAACGGTTAGATTTATCTTGTAGTCAAGTATTGAGCGCTTAATAAATACCGGTTTAATGAGTTATTTGAACGGAATGTAGACAAACTAGAGTAATTGACGTTTAATGAATCATAGAAAAATACTATCAAATTAAGTTTTAATAGAGGTGAAAACATGAGTGGAATCAAAAAATACTTCGGTCAGTTTACTATGACCTGGCCGAGAGTTATTTTTTTTGCTCTTTTTACAGCAGTATATACTGCCCTTATCAATCAAGTGTCATTACTAAAGGATACCTCTTTTCAAGATATTGCAATTTATGTGGACTGGTGGATTCTGTTTGCTGTATTCATTATTGTGAACTGCGAAAAGTGGTGGGAAGCTGCACTTAAGTGCTTCGTATTCTTCCTTGTGAGTCAGCCCCTCATTTATTTAATCGAGGTGCCGTTTCTTACCTCCAGTCAATAGCTTTTTAGAAAATATTTTAGGTGTTGAATAGATTTTTGGGTAAGGGAGGGGGTACCCCCTCCCTTACCCAAAAATTGCGCACGCCAAAAAGACCTCCCGATTTTTATTTTTTTCGAAAGGTCGTTGTGATATAGTTTAATTAGATGTATTACGATTTCTGAGCTGATAATGCGGACTCATAATCGTAGAGGATATCGTGTTTCAGTAGCTGAAACGTCATTTTCAGAAACTTATTGATACACGCCACAATCGCGACCTTGTGAGGTTTCCTCTGAGGTTGCGTTTTTAATTTATCATAATAATCGATGAGATGGTTATCGGTCTTTTTCCGAAGCGTAATCATCGTACAAATCATAAAAAATAAAATCTTTCGTAATTTTTTATTACCTCGTTTGTTGATTCGATCACGATATTGTGTATTACCTGACTGATAGCGCATGATATCAATACCGGCGTACGCATTGAGCTGTTTGGCATTTTCAAAGCGTCGAATATCGCCTAATTCACCAATTAATCGGCAGGCGGTCGTATCCCCAATACCTGGAATCGAACGGAATATGCGATATTCATTTCTTTCAGCTGACATACCGACCATTTGTTTAATAATAGCTTCCTTTTTTTCAACTAAATCCATAATACGAGCTGCGTAATCTCGAATTTGATCACATCGAATATCATTATCTTTCATGGCTGGATAACTATTTTGAGCAGCCTCCAATAATACTTCTGCTTTTGCCTCTGCACGTGCCAATGATAGCTTTTTACGTGTATTAGCCTTCAAACGATTTTTAATCACCGTTTTCGAATGTGCTAATAGAAGAGCTGGATGTGGAAACAATTGGACAATATTTAAGAATAGCGCTGAACTTGGTGTTATGAGTTTCTCTAATTCTGGAAAACTCAGATGTAAAAGGGCGTGCATTCGACTTTTTAGTGTAATAAACTCCTCATCAATTTCATCGTAATAACGCGTTAACGCACGCATTTGTTCATAATAATCATCCTGTACATAAGTTGACTCGCGTTCGCTTTTAAAATGTGTTTTGGCCAGCTCATGGGCATCAATGACATCCGTTTTATTACGGCGCATTGTAGCCATTTGTAAGTTCGCTTCAAGCGGATTCATCCGGCAATATGTATAGCCATAATCAATAAAAAACTTTTCAACGGGCTTTGAATAGACGCCTGTTGCTTCAAAGACGATTTCTGGCGCTACTCCATCTTGACGTGCGATTTCTTCCATCTGCTCATGTAACCGTTCAAAATCAGCACGTGTATGATTCAATTCACCTTCGAACTCGCATTGGCGATAGCCATCATAAATCACAAGGTTGCTTTTTCCTTTACTTATATCTAAAGCAATGACATGTTTCATTGTATTTTCTCCTTTTTAGCCAATCCTAGAAGTCTTCACATGACCTTATCGATTCCATTTTCTTATACACGATCTCTTTGGACCCAACATACTAAACTGATTCTAATAAGGGTGTGAAGTGGGCCTGTTTTTTATACGGACTCTGAAATGGTCCCTGGCACCTCTCGACCTTTCTTCACTTCTACTATAAAAAATAGTAGCACAAACCATGGCCTTGGTTTGTACTACTAATGTTAGTATGTTTTATGCGCAAGGTTGGGAGATTTTCCGTTATTATGATTACTGGTTTAAAGTCACGCTTCTCACTTTGCCAGGTGCTGTGATCGCGTTCCAACTAAAAAGGAAAAACTGGATTAGTGTTCTAGTTTTATCGGTCGCAACAGGTTATCTGGCATACGCGAGCATCAATTATTTCAGAGCGGCAATGGCAAATTTTCCAAATCATTTGCTCAGTGCTATATTTGCTCTTGGTCTTGCCATTTTCTTTGTTTTTGTATTATTAGATAAGAAAAAACATCGCATCGTGGCGCTCTCGTTTATAATTGTAGTTCTTATTGTGTCTGTTTTCTTAACGAGACTAGACAATACGTGGGAAATTATACTTGATGAGGGAAGCTGGACTTATACGCTGGAGGATGAGTTTGTTGTCGAGTTAGAAATTAAAGACGGAAACCATGCCACGTTGACGGCAAAGCAGGATGGTCATACATTCATCCGTTTTGAAAATAGTGAGGGTACGGAGGTAAACTATTATGTCACGGTAAGCAACGGCAGCATTTGGATTAATCTGCTTGACGAAAGCTAACTGCTTTACTATAGGCTACTCGTACAAAGTTACTGTCCAATCGAGTAAAGGGGCGCGATTCTGTAATAAGAATCAGCGCCCTTTTTAGATAGTGGGTATTATTGATCAACACATTTTTTATCATTGAAACATTAAAGAAGTCTTAGAACGAGAGCCCCTAATCCCACACTTATTATATCAATAAAATACCCATTTATTTTTTAAAATGTGCTACTTTATAAAGTGTTAATTAAGAGAGGGTAAACCAATAATGGGTTCGCAATTTTTTCGTGCCGGTTTTTATATTGGTTGGATGTGCGCGGAGAGTTTACAAAGCTGTGGAGAGAGAAGCAGAGTTTTTACTTATTTATTACACCCGGTTGCAACTGGATTCCATACTACCTAGACTTAGGGGAATATGTTAGGATAGTAAAATAATGGATTTATGGTTGTGGGAGGGGTGTTATGGATCACGGAAATCCAAAGATGATTTCTATAAGTCTTAGCTTAATCATATCCCAAATTATGTGCGCAGGTTTCTTACTTAAAAATATACAGCTTTTTATTAATGAGCCGTCATTCGTTGCTAAATGGCTTTCCGGAATTTCTTTTATCCTATTTTTGTTTTTATTCATCGTAAATTTAATAGCGATTTTAAAGTTGGGGAAAATTAATGAATCAAAATCAACTTTCTAAAGTGAGGGATTGGCATGATTGGATGGATAATGAGTGGCTTATTGTGGGTATTTTTGATTATGAAAATTTATAAAAACAAAGAGATTTTTAAACAGCTTTCAAAAAAAGAGTGGCTACAAGGGGGCGTCGGATTTTTAATAGCATGGGCTGTAGCTGTATTCATAATTATTGGTGGTTCCAATATAACGGATATGATTCAAATAACTTGGTTAAATAAAGTATCGGAAATTATATTGATTTTGCTAGGATTGGCTTTGGCAGGCTACATTATGAATAAAACGTTGCCGGAAAAATTAAGAGAATTTTATTCGTGATATCCAAAGAAACGGAGGGATTGCAAATGGATGAAATCATCGGGTATTCAGCAGTTGGGATCATTATTGCAGGTTTACTTTATGCTTTATTAAAACAAATTAAAGATACAAAGCATAGCGGAAACGATGTGGGCAGTCCGCTGTTTCGTAAACAAGTGACAAGAAAAAACAATGTGATGACAGCTGCGTTATTTGGAATTCTCGTGTTTTTTACATTAAATATCGTGAGCGGTTTAAATATCGCTTCAACTAGATTAAACAGCTTCACTGGCCTCGGAACAATGATTAGTTTTTTGGTTTACCTTTATGCAAAGTTCGTAATGAAACCACAGCAGGTCGAGCAGTGTAGGAAGTTATATAATTAAGCTTAGTAGGAGAGTGCTGCGATGAGAAAACGCTTTTCAAATTTAGACGGAAATGATCGGCTCGGTACTTTTAAAGATGTCCTGAAATGGCAGCGCTCAAAGCAAAAGAAAGTCGTCGATTACGAAGTACCTCAGTGTGAAGAAAAGCAGATTGCCTTTTTACAAAGTAATCGCTCGGAGCAGTCTGTTACTTGGATTGGCCATTCGACATTTTTGATTCAAAAAGAAGGACTTAATATTTTAACGGACCCGGTTTGGGCATATTGGATGGGTATTGCAAAACGGTTAACCGAGCCGGGGTTGCGGTTGGATGAATTACCGGACATTGATATCGTACTTATTTCGCATGCGCATTACGATCACCTGCACATACCGACATTAAAATCGTTGAAGAAACGAAATCCGAATGTATTGTTTCTCATTCCGGAAGGGCTCGGTTATTTGATGAAACGCCATAAATTGCAAAACTTTATCGAGCTTTCTTGGTACGATATGCATGAAGCGGGCGTGCTTGAAATTCATTTCGTTCCCTCTCAGCATTGGACAAGACGCATGCTTTGGGATACGAACACATCGCATTGGGGCGGCTTCGTATTGCAAACGGCATCGGATGCGCAAAGTATTTATTACGCCGGAGATAGCGGGTATTTTAGGGGCTTCAAAGAAATCGGCGAACGCTTTAACATTCATACAGCATTAATGCCGATTGGTGCATACGAGCCGGAATGGTTTATGCATGCCTCCCACGTAACACCGGAAGAAGCGATTCAGGCATTCTGTGATGTAGGAGCGCAAGTGTTCATCCCGATGCATTACGGTGCGTATATGCTGGCAGATGATACACCAAAGGAAGCGATTGACCGGCTGCATGATCATTGGCAGCAGGCGGAATTGGAAAATGTGGAGCTGAAAACGCTGGCGATTGGGGAGACGTATAAAAGCTGCATGCAAGCACCCCTTGACGAAAATACATGTTCAAAGTAAAGTAATGTTAAATTCATCAAGCATTAGGTGCCCGTTAAGGGAGAATAGGGAATAAAGTGAAAAGCTTTAGCGTAATCCCAACACTGTATAGAGGAGTTGCATAGCAAAACCCACTGGATTTACATCTGGGAAGGGGCTATGAAATCGTGAATCTGAGCCAGGAGACCTGCCTAATACGCTTACTGTTTATAGACACTGGATATGTCTGTAGTTTATTTGTTATCGAATAAACTGCAGGCTATTTTTATTGTCAAAAATTCATTCAGTTGGGGGAAACGAAACATGCAATTATTACAGAAAACGATTGAACAAATTCAAGGAATCGACCGACAAATGGAAGAAAAAGCACGCAAGTACATAGACTCTTTAGCAAAACCGCCGCAAAGTTTAGGGAAGCTCGAATCGCTTGCCTTGCAGATCGCCACAATCACGGGTGATCTTGCTCCGGAAATTGATAACAAAGCGATGATTGTCATGGCTGCAGATCACGGCGTGTATGAGGAAGGGGTTACGCCAAACCCGCAAAGTACAACGGTTTTCCAAACACTTTCATTTCCGAAAGGGACGACAGGGATGTGCACGATTGCGAAAATTACGAATGCAAACGTCATCCCGGTGGATATCGGTGTAAAAGAAGATTTACCTCAAGATGCTGGGGTAATCATTAAAAAGGTCAAATATGGGACAGACAATATGGCGAAAGGACCCGCGATGACGCGTGAAGAAGCGATTCAAGCGATTGAAGTGGGGATTGAAGTCGCAACAGAAGCAATCCAAAACGGTGTCAATCTCATCGGTACCGGTGAAATGGGTATCGGCAATACGACACCGAGTGCTGCGGTGCTTTCGGTACTTCATGGCTGTGATCCACTGGAGGTTACGGGCTTCGGAGCTGGTGTTGGAGCTGGCGGTATCGAGTATAAAGCCGAAGTTATTCGAAAAGCGATTGCGATGAATGAGCCGAATGCGGAGGATCCGATTGATGTTGTAGCAAAAGTAGGGGGACTGGAAATCTGCGGGATGGCGGGAATCTTCCTGGCAGCTGCCGCAAAACGTGTGCCGGTCGTAGTCGATGGGTATATATCGACGGTATCGGCATTGATCGCCTATAAATTGAACCCGAATGTGAAAGCGTATTTGATTCCTTCGCATTTATCGGAAGAGCCAGGTGCAAAAATTGCGGCCGTGCTTTTAGGACTGGAGCCGATGCTGCATATGAATATGCGACTTGGTGAAGGGTCCGGAGCTGCACTGGCATTCCCGATTCTTGACGCGGCTTGTTCGATGATTACGAATATGGTCACGTTGGAAGAAGCAGCGGCACTTTTAGTAGCCAAGTAGAAAAGATTTTCAAGAAATTCATAAAATAAATTTTAAGAAACAGGCTACATTAAAAGTAACAACTACTTTTGATGGGGCCTTTTTCTATGAATAAAGGACTGACAGAAAATAAGTACAATTTTTCAGTCTATTCCATTTGTTTTACCAGTAAAATACCAATAAGCGGAACTTTATCGTTTCTTCTGGTAAAGACAGTAACGATAAAGAAAAGCCCTGAACACAACGCGTAAATGTAATGTGCAATGATAACATTACAGGTAGGGAATGAATCTGATTTAATTTTACAGAAAATTCAGTGAAATTCAAGCGATTGTCCTGTCAAAACCCTTTACTCTGTAATATCCTATATTAACTAAATGTAAAAACATCTCCGAACTGTTAATAATCGCTAAAAAAGTGCTTATTTAATCGGTCTTGGAATAAAGTAACCGGTAAATAGGGTAAGGAAGGGTAAGACCAATAAAGAGGAGAGGCGGGAGGGGCATTAAAGGGAACGGGGTGATCACTATTTCTCCGTATGTGAAAGGTCGTTTTTGAATATATTCGAGAAAAGGATGAAGATAATATGAATCAAATTTTTAAAAAAGATGAGTTTATTATTATTCCTTTTTATAAAGGGCGAAAGCAGGAGTATATGGTCGTCAATACGAAGAAGGAATTTAAAAATGGACATACGCACTTGAAGTCATTTAAGATGGCCAAGTATTTGATCAATCTTGCGCGATGCCAAAAAATTAATTCCGGGTTAAGACCATATTTATTAACAAGCCTTACAAGAATATCAGCAGATCGTGAATATATTCAGAAATTGGAAGAGCTTCTAGCCGTGAAAAGAAGTAAAGGTTCCAAAGCGTCTTATTACAATAAAGCCATTTAATTTGTACCTAAGTATGGACAATAAAAATATAGACCGCTTTTTCAAGAAATTGAAAGAGCGGTTTTTTGCATGGAGCTCCTAATTTAAGAGCGCCCATATGGAACTAAATCATTTTAAGTAATGCTTCTTCACCAATCATACCTTCTTCAATGCCGCATGCTCTTGCCTCGTATGTGATGGATTCCAGTGGAGCTTTAAGTAAGTCATCGATCGTTCGAACCCCAACTGCACGCCCGGCAATGATTTTCCGATCAGCCAATTTTTCATTCAACAGTCCGACATCGAGTGCACCACACATAATATACCCACGCTCATTCGAAATAGTCAGCAATGTTGTTTTAGGCAAATTAACCGTTACAGCAGTAAATAAATGACCTTGAAGATCAATCGTTTCCGTATAGACGATAACCTTCTCCCCCTTTCATATAAATCATATGAAACAATTGAAAAATGGTACTTGTTTTCGGGGAAATTGTGGGGGATGTTTTGAAATTTAGATGGGGAGGCTTAAGATTGGATTGAAAAACCTTTAATTTTCAAAGCTCTCCGCCAAACTCCCATGTTAAACTAATAAAAAACCACATCCAAAAGGAGGTCCTCCGATGCTAACCCGCCTAAAACAATCACTTACTTTCCGTCTTCTTATCACAATCAGTGGGATCGTTTTTACGATTTGTGTGATGTTTTTATTGTTGATCAATCATTATTTGGATGAATCGGTTCTGGAAGAGATGGGAGAAAAGGCGTTGTCGAGTGCGTACTTGATTGCGGATCGGCCGGACGTCGTCGCTGCATTTTCTGCAGAAGATCCGACATCCATTCTTCAGCCGATTGCAGAACATATCCGTGTCCAGACCGGTGCGAATTTCGTCGTCATCGGAAATGAGCAGGGAATCCGCTACACCCATCCGAACCCTGAAAAGATTGGTCTGTCGATGGTCGGCGGGGATAATGATTCGGCGCTTATAAACAAAGAGTCCATTGTTTCTGTTACGACCGGTTCACTTGGGGAATCGATCCGCGGGAAAGTTCCGGTCCTCGTTGACGGCAATGTAGTCGGGGTAGTTTCGGTCGGATTTTTAACAAAAGATATACAAAGAACAATTGATACCGCCTTTTTCGGCTGGCTTCAAATCACGCTCCTGCTCGCGGTTTTCGGGATTGTCTGTGCGGTGCTGTTATCGCTTTATGTAAAAGATCAGCTGCTCGGTATGCAGCCGGCACAAATCGCCAAACTTTATTCGGCGTATCATACAATCCTCGAGGAAACGACAGATGGGGTCATCTTGACGACATTGAATAATGAAGTGGTAATCTCCAATTCACGTGCAAACGAACTCCTTTCACCACTGGCAGAAGGTATCTCATTACATAAGCTGTTACCGGAACGGCTCTTTAAAGAAGAGGTCATCCAGGCACTGGAAATTCCGTTACAGCAGCAGGAAATGATTATTTCCAAAACACCTTTGAAGCTCGAGAAGCAGCTCGGTTATTTATATATTTTACGGGCTAAGCTTGAGTACGAAACGGTCATTAATGAGCTGACACTGGTGAAGCAGCAGGCACGGATGCAGCGGGCAAAAACACATGAGTTTGCCAATAAATTGCACGTGATTCTAGGCTTGTTAAAGCAATCCCATATTGATGAGGCCATTGCTTTCATTAGGCAGGAGCAGCAAGATTCATCAAAACAGCAGCAGGCACTGGCCACACAGCCTTCAATATTGCTGCAGGCGTTACTCGAAGGGAAAATATCCGAAGCGAAAGAGCGCGGCATTACGATTATGATTGAAACAGAGGACGTCTTAATCGATTATAATGATGAAGAAGTGGATGCACTGCTGACCGCATTAGGGAATGTCCTGCAAAATGCGATGGATGCATTGGATCAAACAAATACACAAGACAAGCAAATTAAGCTGTTTATTCATCAATACCGCCATGAACTGATCATTGAAGTGCATGACAATGGACCAGGAATCGATGAAGAAACGGCAAATCATATATTTACCCTCGGATATACGACAAAGGATGGGTATGATCGGGGTTACGGCCTGGCAATTAGTGAACAGGCACTTGAAAAAGTCGGAGGTTCCCTGTTGATAGAAGAAAGCGATTTAGGCGGGGCCTGCTTTTTAATTATTTTACAAAGGAAGTGATTCAATGGATATTTGGTTACTGGAAGATGATTTCCGCATTGCGGCGATTCATGCAGACTATATTAAAACGCTTTTGCCGAATGCACAAGTACAGCAATTTCTTACGGGTGCTTCTTTAAAGGAAGCACTCCAACAGCAAACACCACCAGCCATTCTGTTGATGGATTTATATATTCCGGATGTTAAAGGCTATGAACTGGTTGCCTATGTGCGGACACACTTCCCGAATATCCGTATCATTATGGTGACGGCAGCGGCCGAACGTAGTCATGTGGAAGCATTGTATGCATATGGGGTGTTCGACTATATTGTAAAACCGTTTGAGGAAGCGCGACTGCAAAAATCATTTCAGCGCTATCATCACATGCAATCTGCATTTCATAAGAAAACACACTTCTCGCAGCAAGACGTGGATATGCTGTTTTACCGGCAAAATCATCAGGCGACAAATGAAAAGGCACTGCCGAAAGGAATCGATACGTTTACGCTCGATCAGGTCATTCACATATTTAAGGACCAAAAGTACACTACGTTGACGGCGACACAGTTAAGTGAAGTGATAGGGACAAGCCGCTCGACAGCACGACGCTATTTAGAGTACTTAGTGGAAATGAATATTCTCGAGACGAAGCTGCTTTACGGAACGGTAGGTCGTCCGGAACGTAATTATGTCCTCCGTGGAACTTATGAACAAAATTAGCTTAATTGTTTTTATCCAATAAATGAGCACATTCTTCCTCCTAACATAGAATTGTCATAAGATTAGAAGAATTCTAAGCAATGGGGGTTGTTGAATGTTAAGTATTATTGGTATTATTACGATTTTAGTCATCGTCGCGCTGTTAATTAGCGGGCGTGTCTCACCAATTGTTGCGATGGTTATTCCGCCAGTAGTGGCGATGTTTATTGCAGGCTATTCGTTTGATGATTTAGGGGTATTCTTCAATGATGGAATCAGTTCTGTAATCAGTGTTGCCATCATGTTTATTTTTGCAATTATCTTCTTCGGAATTATGCAGGATGTCGGTTTATTTGAACCAATTATCAATAAAATGGTAGCGCTCTCAAAAGGGAATGTCGTGCTTGTCGCGATTGTTACGGTTATTGTCGCGGTCATTGCACAGCTTGACGGTTCAGGTGCTTCTACATTCTTAATTTCGATTACGGCTTTATTGCCATTATATGTTCGTCTAGGAATGAACCCGTATTTACTTTTACTATTAGTCGGCGGTTCTGCGGCGATTATCAATATGATTCCATGGGGCGGTCCATTAGGGCGTGTCGCTTCTGTTCTTGAAACAGATGTAACAGAGCTATGGCATCCGTTAATTAAAATTCAGGTCATCGGTGTTGTGCTGATGCTGTTACTTGCAGTCTTTATGGGCTTCCGTGAAAAACGCCTTATAGCGAAACGAGCGCAAACAGGGGAAACGTTAAAATTTGATTTAAGCAACAGTATTTTAAATGCTGAAACAGATGATACATTAAAACGTCCAAAACTTATTTGGGCGAATGCGATTTTGGCCATTGTTGTTCTTGCGGTATTAATGTCGGGACTTTTACCGGCGGGCTTGGCATTCCTAATCGGTGTCGCGATTGCTTTACCATTGAACTACCGTACACCAAAAGAGCAGATGGGACGTATTCAGGCACACGCATCGAACGCATTGACGATGGCTTCGATCATTATTGCTGCAGGTCTTTTTTTAGGAATTTTAAACGGGACAGGCATGTTAACGGCTATCGCGAATAATGCCGTAAATATTTTACCAAGCTTCTTAGCACAGTACTTACATATTATCATTGGGGTACTGGGTGTACCGTTTGACTTGCTGTTAAGTACGGATGCGTATTACTTCGCATTGTTCCCGGTTGTTGACCAGATCGGTTTAACATACGGCATCGATTCATTATCGACTGCATATGCGATGATCATCGGTAACATCGTCGGTACATTCGTATCACCACTTGCACCAGCAGTATGGCTGGCACTTGGTCTATCAGGCCTGGAAATGGGTAAACACTTGAAGTTCTCATTCTTCTGGATGTGGGGATTAAGTATTACACTACTGATCATTGCGGTTTTAATAGGTGTTGTACAAATATAGATCGCTATTTTTAAAGAAGCTCCCTTTAATAGGGGGCTTCTTTTTTGATAGATTGGCGTTGTGTTGGTTTTCGTAGCATCCTTCTCTCTATCACGGCCATATCACTTAATAAATTGGTAACAACAGCGTGTAGCGTTCGCCCGTGCGCTTGCTATGCAACCGAAAATCATGTTATTTGATGAACCAACAAGTGCACTTGACCCTGAAATGGTTGGGGATGTACTTGATGTAATGAAAGACTTGGCAAGAGAAGGTATGACGATGATTGTCGTAACGCATGAGATGGGCTTCGCGAAAGAAGTAGCAGACCGTGGTATCTTTATGGATGGCGGTTACATCGTTGAAGAAAACAACCCAATAGCGTTGTTTGAATCACCACAAGAAGAAAGAACAAAATCGTTTTTAAGTAAAGTATTATAGACAGGTGATAGAAACCGGTTCGTACAGGATTTGTACGGACCGGTTTTTGTTTGCGTTAATTTATTGATTTTATTGTAAAAAAATGGAGAATAGGATATAGATTGGGACTTTTTAAGGGGGAAGGGTATGTTAGTTTTCAGTTTATTTTCATACATAGTGTTCGGTATTATTTTTGTAGCAGGAATGATTTGTCTAGCCTATTTACCACAGCTGAAAGGATATGTTGGGGAACGGCGTATTCAAAAGTTACTGAAAAGTTTAGGGGAGGACGTGAAGGTTTATAATGATTTGTATGTCCCGAAAAAGAATGGGGAAATGACGCAGATCGATCATGTATTACTTTTGCCGAATGGCATTTTTGTGATTGAGACGAAAAATTATACGGGATGGATTTTTGGTAGTGAAAATCAAAGAAACTGGACTCAAACAATTTATAAGAAAAAATCACGTTTCTACAATCCGGTCATGCAAAATAACACGCATATTAAAGCATTGCAGAACTACTTAAATATGGAAGTGCCAATGCATTCGATAATCGTTTTTTCAAATGCGGCAACATTTAAATTTAATGAACCTTTTCAACAAGCTCATGTAATTCAAACAAAGCATTTAAAACGAACAATTAAACAATATACAACACAGGAAATTTCAGGCGAACAACTTGGTAAGATTTCGCAGATGCTTCACGCACTAATTCCTGAAACGAAACAGCAAAAGAAGGAAATTAAAAAGCGCCATCTGGAGCATGTAAAAGAGATCGCCAAACCTAAACCTTCAAAGAAAAGTGTGAGTAAGGTGAAGGTAGAGCCTGTAATTGCGGGACCAGTCATTGTCGAGCCCGTCAGTGTTACTACAGATGTTACTTGTCCGAAATGCGGCAATAATTTGGTAGTTCGCAATGGTAAGCGCGGGTCATTTTATGGGTGTCAGAGCTTTCCGAAGTGCCGGTTTACGAGGGATTTATGATTATCCTTTATGCTAATATGTAACTAATAATTAGCAATGATTCAAAACAAAGAAGGTGGCAATTTGTCAGCAATCGAAATACTATCCTGGCCGTTCAAGCAAGAAAGCATCAACAAAATTAATAACAATGAACACTATCTGAACTACCCCGTCATCTATGTATTAAATGGCAATAAGGAAGCTTACATAGGGGAGACGGTGTATTTTAAAAGCCGGATGAAAGCTCATTTAAGTGCCCGAAAAAACGTCAGTCAGATTAACCTCATCAAGCATGAAAAGTTCAACCGTTCCGCAACCTTTCATTTAGAAACGAAGCTGATCAATTATTTTCTTGGTGATGAAAAATATACACTGCAAAACAAAAGTAAAACGGCGAGCGATTTTACGCATAACTATTACGACAAACCGTATTACGATCAGCAGTTGTTTAAAGAAATCTGGCAGAAGCTGCACGAGCAAAAGCTGGTCGATCATGAACTGCATGTCATCGAAAACAAAGACATATTTAAATTGTCGCCATTTAAAGAACTATCGATCGAGCAACTTGAACTGAAAGAAAAGGTACTTGAGTTTTGTGAGAAGCAGGTCAATGCCAATCCTGAAGAATACGGCAGTTTACTGGTCATTGAAGGAGAAGCCGGTGTAGGAAAAAGTGTTGTATTAAGCTCGATTTTCAACACGATTCAAGAACGGGCGGAAGAAGCTTCGTCACCGCTTTATCAAACGGAAAATTACTTGGTTGTCAATCACGAAGAAATGTTCAAAACGTATAAGGGGATTGCAAAACAGGTGAAACACTTAATGGCGAAAAACTTTGCCAAGCCGACACCCTTAGTGAACTCATTGCAAAAAGACAATAAAAAGGCGGACATCATTTTTGTGGATGAAGCGCATTTATTACTTACAAAGCCAGATACGTATAATAACTTCCATGGCAATAATCACTTGGAGGAACTGTTAAAGCTGGCAAAAGTCGTCGTCATTATTTACGACCAAAATCAGGTGCTTAAAATGAAGAGCCTATGGGGAGCGGCAACACTTGAACAATTAAAGAAGCGAAGCACGTACAACGAAGAATATCAGCTGACAAACCAGTTCCGGATGCAGGCAAATGATGAGGTCATCAACTGGATTAATGCATTCAAAACGAAGCAGCTACTGCCTTTGCCTCTTGACGATAAATATGAATTCAAAGTGTTCGAAACGATGAAGGATATGCACGATGCTATAAAAATGCGTAACAGTGAATTCGGTTTGAGCCGGGTCGTCTCAACATTTGATTATTTGCATAAAAAAGATGGCGGAACGTATTATGTGAACGAATCCAATGGCGAATACAAAATGCCGTGGAATACGACGAGTACGAAATATACGTGGGCGGAAAAACCGGAGACGGTGCATGAGGCAGGCTCGATTTATACGATTCAAGGGTTTGATTTAAATTACGTCGGCGTTGTGCTCGGACCATCTGTTAGGTACGATGCGGTGCGGGACGAAATTGTTATTGACCCGAGCAAGTATATGGATAAAGGGGCATACTCAGGCACGGAAGGTATTGCGGATGTGAGCGAGGCGAAGGAAAAGATTGTGCTGAACTCGATTAATATTCTAATGAAGCGCGGCATTAAAGGGCTGTACATTTATGCAAGTGATGAAGCGTTAAGGAATAAGTTATTGGCCGGTCAAGTTCGCGACTTTAGATAAATCAAAGCCCGGTACACACGAGTTACTGTTGTGTGTATCGGGTTTTTATTCCTCAATCGGTATAGTCCAGTTTGTACGGAAATAGAAAAAGAGTAGTCTAAAAATAGTCACGTTAAAATGATATACTTATAGTGGAGAGTAATGAACGATATACATTTCACAGAAGTTTACATAGGGGAGTGACCGAGATGGAAACCGTGTATTTTGCAGGCGGCTGTTTATGGGGTGTACAGGCGTTTATAAAAACATTGCCAGGTGTGACGTTTACAGAAGCGGGAAGAGCGAACGGAACAACGAACACTTTGGACGGCGATTATGATGGGTATGCCGAGTGTGTCAAAACCGAATTTGATCCGAATGTTGTATCGATGCAGGAACTGATGACGTACTTCTTTGAAATCATCGATCCGTACAGTGTGAACAAACAAGGCGAGGATGTCGGCGAGAAATACCGAACAGGTGTATACAGTGAAAACGAAACACATTTGACTGAAGCAAAAGCATTCATTACAGCAAGGCCGGATGCTGGGCAAATTGTAGTCGAAGTGATGCCTTTGAAAAACTATGTAAGAAGTGCGGACGAACATCAGGACCGGTTAACAAGATGTCCGGATGATTACTGCCATATTCCAGAAGCATTATTAACGAAATATAAATGAAAAAGGAACCTTCCATCTCAAGCTTGATGGAAGGTTTTTTTCGGTCTTACTGCTGATTCAATCACATTCTTAACGTAAGCCCGTAATCAAACAACGCATATAAAACAGCAGGCACCTCCGGTACGATAAATGTATCAATCAAAGGAGGTGCCATTTATGTCTAAAAACAAATTAACCATTGTTCCCGTCAAACTCGATCCTCTTCCAGTTGAAACTTCTTCGAATCATTCTCTTCAATACACTGCTGAGCCAAGTTGTGTAATTAAAACCGCTGTGGCTGAAATTTCCTTCTTCAATGGCGTAGATGAGCGCATTATTCAAACCATTATGAAGGAGCTGAAGGGATGAAACAGGATTTTACGAGCGTGCAAAACATCTACATCATCTGCGGCAAGACAGACATGCGTAAAGGAATTGATGGTCTCGCAACGCTCATTCAAGATTCTTTCGAATTGGATCCGTATAGTGATTCTATCTTTCTGTTTTCTGGATGGAGCAAGGATCGTTATAAATGTTTGTATTTCGATGGAGATGGCTTCGCCATGCTTTATAAACGATTAGATAATGGGAAATTACAATGGCCAAAAGATGAAAATGAGGTACGCAAACTTTCGCAACAAGAGCTTCGTTGGTTATTAGAAGGATTATCTCTGCAACAGCCAAAGGCGATTGCAAAATCTACAAAAGGTATCTTTTAATAGCCCTATTTTAAGTGGTATAATCATTCATAACTTAAATTGAACGAAATGTGGTGAATGATTTGGGAAACGCTTCAAATGAAAAAGTGATTCAATTATTGGAAGAACAATTAGCCTACACAAAAGAACAAAATAAAAATTTAACCAAACAAATTGAAGCATTGACTGAACAAATTCGCCAATTAACAAAAGCTTTATACGGTTCTAAATCAGAAAAATCAAAGTATCAAGCACCAGATGGACAAGGCTCATTATTTGAAGACGATCCGTCTTTTAACGAACCTGAGCAAACAGAAGAACAAAGCACCGAAACGGTTAGTTATACGGTTACTCGTAAAAAGACAAATAAAAAACGAAATGACTCGTTTCATGAGGATATAGAAATTGAAGAAATTCATCATCACCCAGCCAACTTAGCTTGTGACTGCTGTCTTGGGGAGATGGTAGAGTTCAGTTCAACGTTGATACGTGAAGAGGCAAAATTTATTCCAGCCTCCCTGAAGCGTGTGCAACATTTTGAACATGTGTATGAGTGCAAAACGTGTAAAAACGATGCCCTACTAAAAGCTCAAATTAAACGAGGTAAAGCACCGCAAGGTCCAATCCAAAGAAGCATTGCCGGTCCTACTGTTTTGGCAAAGCTTATCTACGATAAGTTTATCCAGTACTTACCTCTTTACCGTCAGGTAAATGAATGGGAGCGCCATGGACTACATACAAATGATAAAAATCTATCCAATTGGGTAATACGTGTGGCAGAGGATTGGCTTCAACCGCTTTATAATTTGATGAACCAATTATTAACGGCAAAATCTGTGTTGCATATAGATGAAACCTATGCACAAATAATTAAGCGTTCAGATGGAAAGCCAGCTCAATCAAACGCTTATAACTGGGTATGTCGCAGTGTACAAAGTGAAGGTCCCATTATCGTTCTATTTAAGAGCGCTCTTTCTCGAGGGCGCGCTGTATTAGAAGATTTAATTAAGGGATTCAAAGGCACTGTGATCTGTGATGGGTATTCAGCTTACGGTCAATTACCTCATGTTCAATTCGCCAACTGTTGGGCTCACGTACGCCGTTATTGGCTAAAAGCCGATAGTAAAAATGGACGAATAGGCGTGCAGTATTGCGATCGGCTGTTTCATATCGAACGAAAAATCAAACATCTTTCACCGGAAGAGCGCGTGCAAGTTCGCCAACAGGAAGCAAAACCGATCGTCGATGAATTTATGGATTGGATTGATCGTTCGCCTTTCTTCGGTAAAAATGCCATTGCGAAAGCAGCTGAATATACATTAAGCCGTTCATCGGAGTTAAAGGTTTTCCTTGAAAATGGGTATGTCGCCATTGATAACAATCCCGCTGAAAATGCCATTCGTCCAAATGTCATTGGTCGCAAAAACTGGCTCTTCTCCGTGAGTGAAGCAGGTGCTAATGCGAATGCCATTTGTTTGAGTTTGGCTGAAACGGCCAAAGCAAACGGAATTGATTTTTATCAGTACTTGGTAAAGCTGATGACGGAATTACCTAATATATCGTTTCATCAACAACCTGAGATTTTACATAATTACATGCCATGGTCAGAAAATATTCAAGCCACATGTGCAAAATAGCCAGCTAACTGAAAAAAATTTCAGTTAGCTGGCCGTTCGTCGTGCGTACCGTGAAGGTGCGCTATTTTTTATATTTCGGGCTTACTTCTTAACAAGTAAATTATGAATATATCCATTTTCCGTCACATTTTTACAGAATATTAACAAAATTATGATATTATAAAAGGAAGTTGGTTAGCCTTTGCTGATTGACCATAAATTGAATGTCTAGGAGGAGAATAATGCTTAAAAATCGAAATTTACGTCTTCAGTTTTCTTGGGTACTCATTGTTTTCATTTTAATTTTACCTCTTCAATCCACTGTCACAAATGCAGCTACCGGGGACGGTTCATCGTCGGCACCATACTCGGTTTCACAGGCAATCAGCAATCAAAATAACTCCGTAAAAACAGTTCAAGGCTATATCGTAGGTCAACCGACAGCAACAACGACCGTCCTAAAAAGCAATTTTCCAAATGACTATGCATTGGCCCTAGCGGACAGTGCGAACGAAACGAATACCGCTAAAATGATCTATGTCCAAATACCAACCTCTTTCCGCACTTCTTACGGCTTAAAATCCAACCCTTCTTTAATGGGAAAAAGCATTAAAATAACAGGGTCTCTATCAGCCTACTTTTCACATCCAGGATTAAAAGATGGAACTGCCTTTACGATGGTAGGAGGAAATCCGGTCACACCGGAACCGAATCCATCAACAGATGGCTATTATGATGCGGCAATCGGAAAAACGGGTGCTGCTTTAAAAACAGCTTTGCATAATATTATTGATGATCATACAGAAATTTCGTACGCCAATGTGTGGACAGCCCTTCGCGAAACAGATGAGGATCCGAACAATCCGAACAATGTTATCCTTCTTTACACAGGGCGTTCTCAAAGCAAAATGTCAAACGGCGGAAATGCGAATGACTGGAACCGCGAGCATGTTTGGGCAAAATCCCACGGTGGGTTTGGCACATCAATGGGTGCGGGGACAGACTTGCACCATTTACGTCCAACCGATGTCAGTGTCAACAGTACGAGAAGCAATCTTGATTTTGACAACGGCGGGAACGAACATTCAGAAGCATCCGGAAACTATTATGACTCCGATTCATGGGAACCAAGAGACAGTGTGAAAGGTGATGTCGCGCGCATGCTGTTTTATATGGCAGTTCGCTATGAAGGGGACAGCGGGGAAGTGGATTTGGAACTGAACAATAAAGTGAACAACGGCACAGCGCCTTACCACGGAAAACTCTCGGTGCTGCTTCAGTGGCACAAACAAGACCCGGTCGACAATTTCGAACGGAACAGAAATGAAATAATTTATACAGATTATCAGCACAACCGCAATCCCTTTATTGATCATCCCGAGTGGGCATCAGCTATTTGGGAATAAAATAACAAACAACACTCCCCTTTAAGTAAATTGAGTAAAGGGGAGTTTTTTTCTGCTTCATGTTATATAATTTGTGGAAGGGAGTGTTATAAATGGGCGAAATAGACATAAGTAAAGAGGCGATCGAAAAGGATTTGGCGTTGATTAAAACGTGTTTAAGACTCATTAATCAAGCGGTGGTTTTACGGGAACGCAGTGGCGAAACCTTCACCCCTTCTGAAAATGAAGAGTTACATAGATTAATATCCAAAATTGCTAAGGACTTAAATGAACTGAAAGTGAACATAAATTATGATACAAGGTAATGGAAGGACTTGGAGCGGTCTGAAATCCAGTCTTTTGCCTTAACGACGGCAACCAACTATAATGAAACGATAGATGGCTTTTAAAGGAGATTTTTTAATGAATACAAAAATGAATACACGATATAAAATTACACGTCATGACCAAGAAGGGAACCCGACGCTTAGCCTGCAGGAATGCCAAAACTTCTTTGCGACAAAATCGGATTTTGTCTATAGAGATTACTACAGTGTCACTCAAGACGGCGTTAATATGAAGATTAACGGCTACTTCTTTATGTGGCAAATAGAAGGTCTGGAAATTCCATTCCGTTTTTACGAGAACGAACTCTATGTTGCCGTATCACACCCGGCAGTAATGGATAAGACGAAGGAAGTAGCGCGCGGCTTGGAAGCGAATTACATTGAGGGGTAAATTCTAAAACAGACAGTGGGGACCGGGAATACGGGACCGACTGTTTATTTTATTTTGAAAAGGTAGGTTTTACAAATGAAGTTATTAATTTTAGGCGCAACAGGCCGGGTCGGAAGTCATTTAGTTAAGAACGCGCTTCAGGACAACCATCATGTAACGGTTCTCGTTCGCACACCCGAGAAAATCCAAATCGAGCATCACAATTTAACGGTTGTCCAAGGGAATGTGCTTAATAAGGAAAGTATTGAGCAGGCGATGCATGGGGCAGATGTGGTAATGAGTGCACTGAATACTGATGGCGGAACGACGCTGACAGAAAGCATGCCGTTCATTATCGATGCGATGAAAAAGGAAGGGGTTAAACGGGTCATCACAATCGGAACTGCCGGCATACTGCAAAGTCGCGTAAGTCCTGAACTGTTGCGCTACCAGTCTAGTGAGTCAAAGCGGAAAATCACTCGCGCTGCAGAAGAACATCATAAAGTGTATGAGTTGCTGGAGCAGTCGGGACTTGACTGGACAATTGTCTGCCCTACCTATTTGCCTGACGGGGAACGGCTCGGGAACTACCGGACAGAACGAGATTTATTGCCGGTAGACGGAAGCCAAATTTCAGTCCCGGATACCGCAGACTTTGCCTATAGTTTATTGCAAAGCGGCGACTTTATAAAAGCACGTGTAGGGATTGCGTACTAACCTAATTTAGCTGAAATCATTTTGAAAATGCCGATGCCTGTAAGCTTCAATGTCATTTTTTCATTATGTGACAGGTTTTTCTCAACATAAATGGACAGGTTGTCGATTTGGAATTCCTTATAGTTGTGCACGTCTTTCGGCTTTCCTAAATGGGTCATCAATTCCTGGACGGGCGGGGCGCAGCAAGCGTTCACCGAAATAGTTTTTACGGAAACAGGCTTGCCTTTAGACTGCATCCATTTTTTCGTATTTACATCGAGTTCGATTTGCATGAAAGGTTCCTCGCTTTCGTAGAAAAGTTCTAATATCACGGTTTAATGTTCTAATAAACTTAAAAATGTTCTAATAAAACTGCGATCTTCTAATATATATGTACAATCTTCTAATAAGTGTTCCCGATGTTCAAATATGTGCGGCGGATGTTCTAATAAACCTCAGTGATGTTCTAATATAGCGAAAAATCTTCTAATATCCACCATATTCGATTCAAGTATCGCTGCTTCAATTTCTTCTAAGTTTAGGTTAAGATTAATTTGAGTCATATTAATTCCTCCTAATGTTTTGGTCGCACAATACATTTACCCAGGAATTGATATGACTTTTCACTTTTACACAATTATATATACATATTCAAAATCTTCTAATATCCACCATATCATAAATCCCAAAATATAAAAGAAACAAAAAACGAACGATTCGCACTCGTTCGTTTTAGGCTTTATGAAGACAAAATATTTTCAGCCAAAACGCGCTGCACCGCATAAATATTTGTCGCTTTGTTAAACTTCTTTTGCAGAGGAACACTATTGCCCGAAATCCAAATTTTCAGCTCTGCATCCAAATCGAATGTTCCGGCTGTTTCAATCGAAAAATTCGTAATGCTTTTATACGGAATGGACATGTACTCCGTTTTCTTGCCGGTCATCCCTTGCTTATCAACGAGGATCAAGCGTTTGTTTGTAAAAATAAACGTATCGCGAATTACTCTAAAAGCGTGCTGGACCACTTCATTACTCGTAATAATTTCGGCTACCTCTTTTTGAACATCTTCTGGCTTCAATTCACTTGCATTGCCCATCAACCCATCAAAAATACCCACTCTAATCACCTCATCTGTTTATCTCCAATATTTTTACCATTGCGTTAAAAGATATACTTAAAAACGATTGAGTTTATACCAAAATATTAATTTTGACAATTTTCTATTAAAATGAGTAAAAATATGTGAGTTGGGTATTAATGCTGTATACCAAATTTAAAGGAGGTATTCTATATGAATCACTTGAAAGCTTTGGTTATTAAATTTGTGATGATTGCGGCGGTTTTAGGTATTATTCTTGCAGGGATTTTTGATTTCGCATTTAGCGATACTTTAGTAATCAGTTTAGTGTTAACACTTTTGGCTTATGTTGTAGGGGATTTAGGAATTTTCCAAAATGCCGGTGCCCGCGCAGATCAGGATAAAAGAAATATCGTCGCAACGTTATCGGATGTACTTCTAGCAGCGATTGTTATTTACTTTATGGGGCTAAGCTTTGCTGAAAACAGTGAAAGTATTGTAGCAGCAGCGATTGTATCCGCTGTAGTCATTGGTTTAGGGGAATGGTTCTTCCACAAATATATTGATCGACATGTATTTGATCGAGCCGATGCAACAGATGCTCAAAGAGAATATTAATAGTTTTGTAGTAGCGCTTTCCAATAAGGAGAGCGCTATTTTTACATAATAAAAACACGGAAATTAATCCGTGTTCAATGGCTTTATTTTCGAGTTGTCGTTGTTTCCCACATATCTTTCAGCCAAGCGTCAAACTGTGCGCCTTTTTCGCCTTCGTATGTGTTGTAAATATCGATACGCATTTTTTCTAATTTCACTTTGAAGTCTTCGTACGTATGGTCCGCAGGTAAGCTCTTCTTAATACGTTTGAAAATTTTGCGCAAGTCTTTAAATAATTCGCCTTTAGGTGCTTCCGACGGCTCAACTTGCTGACCCATTTTCTTTAATTGTTTCGCAGCAGCATCACGAACTTTCGTTACTAAATCCGCTTTTGCCACATATTGCAATATTTTGATTGATTCATCCGCTTTAATTTTCGCAAGTTCCTGAACTGCTTCTAAACGTGCTTCCCAGTCTGCTGTACGATTTACGGCCTTCTTTAATTCACTGAAGTTCTCAGGTAATTGTTGTGCTGATTCTTGATTTTGTTGACTCATTATTTTATCTCCTTTGTCATTGCCTTACTAGCAATGATCCGCTCCGTCTATTATAGCATGAAAGCGAGGCAATTACTCGTTCTAGTAGATTGCGGATCCGATGGCAGTGAGGCTGATTTTCTAATAAAGTTCTCCATTGTTCTAATATCCTAAAAAATGTTCTAATAAAAGTAAGATGTTCTAATATAAATCTTATTTTTTCTAATAAGTGCTCCAATATTCAAATAAAGCACGCAAATGTTCTAATATCCAGTATAACTCTTCTAATAAGTACCCAAACTTTTCTAATAAAACCCGCACCCGCGTGCAAGCAAGCCAAAAAAACAGAGCTTTCCCCTCAAAAATGCCCGGCAAACCAAGATTTTCTAATAAAGCACCCCGATGTTCTAATAACCGACCCATCTCTTCTAATAAGTACCCGAACTTTTCTAATAAAACCAACCCCCCCGCAACCTCAAACACGAAATCTCAGCCCATTTCAGTTAAACTCTTACTAAGCAATAGACAAAGGAGGAGTTCAACCAATGTTCCAAAATAAAACCGTAATCGTAACAGGGGCCGCGCAAGGAATCGGGCGCGCCGTCGCAACCCATTTTGCTATGGCCGGAGCCAACGTTGTCATCGCAGATATTGGACACGACTTAGGTGTCCAGCTGGCAGGCGAACTTCAAAAAGAAGGCTACTCCGCCATTTTTGCTGAGACGGATGTGCGCAGTGAAGAGAGCGTGCGTCAATTGATGGATATGGCAGCAGCCCGTTTTGGCGAGATTCATATTCTGATCAATAATGCGGGAAAAGGAAAATGGATTTCTCCGCTGGAATTATCGCTCGAAGACTGGGATGACGTCATCAATACGAATTTGCGCAGTGTCTTTTTATGCTCGCGTGAAGCGGCAAAGCGGATGAACAATGGCGGAGCGATCATCAATCTCGCTTCAACGCGTGCGGTCATGTCCGAACCGAATTCCGAAAGCTATGCGGCATCAAAAGGCGGGATCCTCGCCCTGACACATGCATTGGCAAGTTCGTTCAGTGAGCTGAACATTACAGTAAACAGCATTTCACCGGGCTGGATTGAAACAGGGGATTATGATGCCCTTAGACCGGTCGACCATAACCAGCATTTTTCCAACCGTGTCGGCAAACCGGATGATATTGCCCGTGCCTGTCTGTATTTAGCGAATCCGGAGAATGATTTTATTACCGGAACGGATCTGACAATCGATGGCGGCATGACGAAGAAAATGATTTATGAAGAATAATAGATGAACCCTAATGGCGCTTTCCTGCAAGAAGGAACAGCGCCATTTCCATTAATAACATATTCATGTCAATTTCCAATTAAGGAAATTGGCATTTTTTATCTGCAATTTACAAGATTTCTAGCTGTTATTAACTAATAGTTCTAAATTTAAAAATAGTTCAGAAAATAAAGATTGTTTTTATAATTACCCTGTTATAATATAAAACGTATTAAATAACTAGGGATTAATAGTGGAGGCATTTAGCATGAAAAAATTATTATCAATCGTTACATTATCAGCACTTGTTTTAGCAGCATGCGGTGGCGATAAAACAGAGGAAAACGCAAGCGAGGCAAAAAATAAATTAGAGGAAATCCAGGCAGATGGCAAAATTCAAATCGGTCTTGAAGGAACATTTCCTCCATTCAGCTTCCATGATGAATCAGGTGCACTAACTGGCTTTGAATATGAAATTGCTGATCAAATCGCAAAAGACCTTGGTGTTGAAGCAGAATATGTGGAAACAAAATGGGATTCATTGATTGCAGGTTTAGATACGGATAAATACGATTTCGTTATTAACAATGTATCGATTACAGATGAGCGTAAAGAAAAGTACGATTTCTCAACGCCGTATATGAAATCAGAAGCGGTTGTTGCGGTACATACAGACAACACGGAAATTAAAGAGCCGGCTGACATGGACGGCAAAAAATCTTCACAAACAATTACAAGTAACTTTGCCCGCGATGCAGAAGCGCTTGGTGCAGAAGTTGTTGCAACAAATGATTTGATGAGTTCAATCGAGCTTGTTGTACAAGGCCGTGCAGATGGAACAATCCATGACCGCGTGACATTCCTGACATACTTGCAGGAACAGCCGGATACAAAATTGAAAGTGCTGGACGGTGCGATCAATTCAACTGATATCGCATTAATTTTAAATAAAGAAAACGATGAGTTCCGTGAGAAGTTAAATGAAATTATTAAAGAACGTACAGAAGACGGTACATTCGAAGCAATTTCGGAAAAATATTTTGGTGAAAATGTTATTTCAAACAACTAATGGAAAGGTCGTTTCGGCGGCCTTTTTTACATGGATTGAACTTTAGAAAGGGGTGTTAGTGGATGAGTAGAGAAATGGATATATTACTGAACTCGATCTGGCCGATTTTAAAAGCAGGACTTCTTGTTACCATTCCGCTATCGCTCATTGCCTTTGCCATCGCATTAGTCATCGCAGTCGTAACGGCACTGGCGAGAATCTCGAACTACAAAGTATTGCGCTGGATTTTCGGTACGTATGTCTGGGTATTCCGTGGTACGCCACTATTGGTGACATTGTTTATCGTATTCTTCGGGCTTCCGAAAGTGGGGATTACCCTTGATGCATGGACAGCGGCGATTATTACTTTCTCACTGAATACAGGTGCCTATGCATCCGAATCGATCCGGGCTTCGATTTTGGCTATTCCAAAAGGACAATGGGAAGCAGCGGAATCTCTCGGGATGACGTACTGGCAAATGATGCGACGAGTAATCGCACCGCAGACCGTCCGAATTTCATTGCCGTCAGTGGCCAATGATTTTATCGATTTGGTGAAAGGGACATCTTTAGTTGCAAGTATCACACTTGCCGATCTATTCATGGTCGGACAGCAAATTACCGCACGTACATATGAGCCGCTTATGATTTATTCACTTTGTGCGGTCATCTATTTAATTTTCATTAGTATTCTGATGGTCATTCAAAGCCGCCTGGAAAAATACGCATCGAAGTATGTGTAAGAGTGGCAAATGAAGCGCTAGAAGGGAGGGCTTATTATCGTACAATTTCAGCAAATGTCGAAATTCTTTGGTGAGAACGAGGCATTAAAAAATATCAATTTAACATTTCATGAAGGCGAAACAACGGTTATTTTAGGTCCATCCGGTTCAGGGAAATCAACGCTGCTGCGCTGTATCAATTTATTGGAGCGACCTGAAAAGGGAATTTTGACAGTCGGCAACCAGACAGTGGATCTGAGTAAGCCGATTTCCCAAAAGAACCTGCTTTCGATTCGCCAAAATACGGCGATGGTATTCCAAAGCTTCAATCTGTTCCCGCATATGAAAGTGCTTGAAAATGTGATGGAAGGGCCGGTTACCGTTTTAAGAAAAGACAAAGCGGCCGCAAGACAAAAGGCACAGCAATTATTGGAGAAGGTTGGCCTGAGCCATAAAACGGACCAGTACCCATCACAACTTTCCGGCGGGCAGCAGCAGCGTGTCGCCATCGCACGGGCATTGGCAATGGAGCCTCAGTTTTTACTGTTCGATGAGCCGACGAGTGCACTGGATCCCGAGCTTGAGGGGGAAGTGCTGAAGGTGCTGAAAAATTTGGCCGAAGAAGGCAAGTCGATGATTATCGTGACGCACAACCTGAATTTTGCGCGCGAAGTGGCAGACCGGATTTTATTTCTGGAAAACGGTGAAATCGGCTATGACGGCGTAACCGAAAACTTCTTTACAGCGAACAACAATGATCGGATTCAACAATTTATCAAATCTATGCAATTTATCTAACTAGGGGGATTCAACATGACAACAGAGAAAACGAATGTAGAGAGCTTTGATTTAGACCATACGAAAGTAGTGGCACCATACGTACGACTTGCCGGTACGAAAACAGGAGCGAAAGGCGATGTCGTAACAAAATACGATATCCGCTTCAAACAGCCGAACAAAGCACATATGGAAATGCCGTCATTGCACTCTTTAGAGCATTTAATGGCTGACCGTATCCGCAATCATAGTGAAGATGTCGTTGATTTATCACCGATGGGCTGTCAAACAGGCTTCTACTTGGCATTACTGAACTACAATGACTATGACGGTGTCTTAACAATTATCGAAAATACGTTGCAAGATGTGCTGAAGGCAGAGTCTGTTCCGGCATGTAATGAAGTGCAATGCGGCTGGGCAGCAAGCCATAGCTTGGAAGGCGCAAAAGCATTGGCTGAAGAATTTTTAGCCGGCCGCGCTGAGTGGCATATCGTGTTCGGTGAATAATTGATGAAGCAAGTCTCCTGTGAGCGTAATCTCGCGGGAGGCTTTTTAATGTTCTAATAAAAGGTCAAATTGTTCTAATATATCTTGGAAACTTCTAATAAAAGTGCGATCTTCTAATATAACGGATAGATGTGCTAATAAGTCCTCCAGTTGTTCTAATATCCCCCGCAGAAGTTCGAATACTTTCCCCGAAGTTCTAATATATGTCCCAACTGTTCTAATAAAATCCAAAACCGCCCCCAGGCAACCGGAAAAGCATCCACCTAACTCGGGTTATTCTAATAAACCCCGCCAAAGTTCTAATAACCGATCTAACTCTTCTAATATCCATCCCTAATCTTCTAATAAAACCAGCAACCCGAACCCGACCTATGAATTTCAGGAATGTAACGTATTCTTTTTCACTATTTTATTTAATGAAAGGAAAATTGTATACTGACATAGGAAATTTGTATCTGAATTTTGTTTATTTTAGTGAGTATTATTTCATGGGAATTTTATAAAACTGAACGAGTCTTTAGTAATTACTTGAAAGGATGATTTAAGAAACAGTCTGCAAAAAATGAAATACATTTTACAAACTTAATAAGGAAGGAACATGTAATTTGTTTAACTTTAAAAATCTCAAACCAAAACTCATATTTGCATTTGCATTATTTTTATTAGTACCATCCATTGCGATTGGTGCGACTGCCGCATTTATAGCAAAAGGTACTATCAAGGAAGAGTATTACAATACGATCGACAAAAACTTAGGATTACTCAATACAACGATTAACAGTTTAATGGAAGATAAAATGGAGAATGTCGACTTTTTATCGAACGAAATCCGAAGCAGTGAAGAGATTGAAAAAATCTTGAATCAATATGTTGAACTGAACGGAGACGTGGAATCAGCCTTTCTTGGCAGAGGAGATGGATCGGTGACAATTGCGCCGTACATGGCAATGGATAAAGACTTTGATGTTACGGACCGCGCCTGGTATCAGGATGCCATCGCCAACAATGGACAGGCGGTAATTTCAGATCCCTACATTTCTACGAGCAGTAATAATGTAGTTGTAACAATTTCGAAAAGCGTTGCCGGCGGGGTAGTCGGTATTAACTTGAAATTGAGCCATATTGCCGAAATTACAGGCCAGATTAATGTCGGTGAAGAGGGCTATGCAGTACTGCTTGATAGAAACGGAGAATATATCGTTCACCCGGAAGAGGAGACAGGTACTGCCTTAGGTGAATCGTTTTACGAAGTATTTTACAATAATGACGCAAGTATGATTGAGTACGATTATTTCGGTGATGAAAAAGTAGTCCGCTTTATTACGAATGAACTGACGGGCTGGAAATTAGGCGGCAACATGTATCTTCAGGAAATTGATGATGCCGCAGCCCCGATTGTTAAAGCAACCATTATCGTTATTATAATAACGGTTATTGTCGGTGTGCTATTCATCTTTATTCTGATCCGTTCGATTATTAAACCGATTGCGGAATTAAAAGAAAAAGCGATGATGATCAGTGACGGCGATCTGACGCAAACGATTGAAGTGAAAACGACTGACGAAATTGGACAGTTGGGACAAGCGTTCGCGGATATGCAGGAAAGCCTGAAATCCCTCATCCAAAAAATTGAGCAAAATGCGGAACTTGTCGCTGCCTCAGCAGAACAGTTGTCGGCGAACTCTGAAGAGACGACTGCTGTGACACAGGAAGTTTCTACTTCGATTCAGCAAGTATCGGTAAGCGCGGAAAAGCAAAAGGACAGTGTCGATACAAGTGTCCATGCATTCGAGGAAATAACGGAGGGTGCGGTACAAATCGCGAATTACTCGGCGCAAGTTTCAGCCCTGACAAACGAAACGACGAAACAGGCCTATGATGGCGGTCAGTCTGTTGAAAATATCGTCAATCAGATGAAATCGATCCATCAGTCGGTCATTGCATCCCATCAAACGATCCAGTCATTAAATGAACGTTCAAAACAGGTAAATTCGATTTTAAATATTATTACAGGAATTGCTGAACAGACAAACTTGCTTTCATTAAATGCCTCGATTGAAGCGGCACGAGCAGGCGAACACGGGAAAGGTTTTGCGGTTGTCGCCAATGAAGTGAAACAACTGGCAAACCAGTCCCATCAGTCAACGAAGGATATTTATGAAATCATTTCAGCAATTCAGAATGACACGGGAAATACGGTCTCGATTATGGACCGCATTTCGCACGAAGTAGAAAACGGTGTGGAAGTTTCCAACGAAGCATTGGCGAAGTTCTCTACGATTATCGAAAGCATGGAGCAAGTAACACCGCAAATAGAGGAAGTATCGGCAACAGCACAGCAAGTGTCTGCGTCGATTCTCGAAACATCTTCCAGCGTAAAAGAAATGGCATTATTTGCGCAAGACAATGCTGCGATTTCAGAAGAAGTAGCCGCATCTTCGGAACAGCAGCTCATCGCCATTGAAGAAATTTCATCATCAGCACAAGCTTTAACGGAACTGGCACAGGAATTACAGCTCGTTATCGCGAAATTTAAATATTAAACAAAAGGCATCTTCTAGTTGGGAGATGCCTTTAAATAGGTAGAAAAGTTCGCGGAAAAGGTTAAAATAGGCTAAATTGAAGTGGAGTAAATTTGATTTCAGAAGGGGAAGGGTACAATGAAAAGCGCAAAACCATTTTTAATGTTTCAAGGCGGTGTTGCAGAAGAAGCAATGAACTTCTACACATCCGTGATCGAGGACGCGGAAATTACGAGCATTGTCCGCTATGGAGCAAATGAAGGCGGAGACGAAGGAACAGTCATGCAAGCGACTTTTTCGATTAAAGGCCAGGAATTTATGTGCATTGACAGTAATTTGAAACATGAATTTGACTTCACACCGTCATTTTCTATTTTTATTACATGTGATACAGAAGAGGAAACCGACTATCTGTATGAAAAACTGCTTGAAGGCGGCCATCCGCTAATGCCAATCGGGGATTACGGGTTCAGTAAGAAGTTCGGCTGGCTCAATGACCGTTACGGCGTGTCATGGCAGATTAATTTAGCTTAATGAAATGAGCCGGGTGTCATGCGTTGATTGATACCCGGCTTTTCATTTTCTAATAAAGGTCTGAGTTGTTCTAATATATTTTAAAATCTTCTAATAAAAGTGAGATGTTCTAATATAAGTATCGGTTGTTCTAATAAGTCTGTCATATGTTCTAATATCGTCCACTGATCTTCAAATATCCTGCCCGGATGTTCTAATAAACGCTCAAATCTTCTAATAAAATCGGTAAGCCGGTGAAAACAGTTCTATATAAATAAATTGTTCTAATATAACCCGCGAAAGTTCTAATATCCGCACCAATTCTTCTAATAAAATCGATATACCAATACAAAAAATTCTCTAGCAAAAAATTGTTCTAATAACCACCCCAGAAGTTCTAATAACCCGCCCAAATGTTCTAATAACTACCGAAAATCTTCTAATAAAACCGCCCCCAACCCCAGCGACTCACCCCGCATTAAGCATCCCGCCAAACGCCCGGTTTCTCACCATCACTTTCAGCAAACCATAGCCTAAAATTGCACCCGCAAACGAACTCATCATAAAGGCCGGGACAAAACCGAACAGCGCCGCTTCCTGACCTAAAAATAATATCGCAATCGGATAAGTAGCCATTGCACCAAGCAACCCTGTCCCGACTACTTCACCCAAAGCGGCAAACGCCAGCTTCTTCGTTTTCGCAAACAACAATGCCGCGAGAAGAGCACCAATCATGCTTCCAGGGTAAGCAAATAGACTGCCTGTCCCCATCAAGTTTCTTAACGTCGATGTAAGAAACGCCTGCAATACCGCATACCATGGACCGAGAAGTACGGCCGAGACGACATTGGCAAAATGCTGTATCGGAAAAATTTTCGCGAATCCTAATGGGATATACACCATACTGCTGAGAATCGTTGTAATCGCTGCTATAATCGCGGAGTATGTAAGCTTTCTCGTTTTATTCATTTCAACCATCCACCCTTTACAAATAAATTTTTGCAACAAAAAAACCACTTTCAATGAAGAAAGTGGTATCGTAGCCTATAAAAAAATAAAAATAGGGAATCGACACTACTTTCCTACGCTAGTATTACCTAGATCAGGTGCAAAGGGTACTTCTCAGCCAAAAGGCGCCCCTAGTAGTTTGACGAGCAGATTATCTGCTTCCAATATTAGGTTAATTTCACAATAATCATAACATGACCACTTCACAATGCAAGCACTTTTTTGAAACTTACTCCCTTTGACCGAGTGCATTCACTGCTCATATCCGCCGCCATAATTAGCGGGCTGGGCGTGCTGCCAAGGGTTTGGCGGACCGATGAAAGTATTAGGTCGGACAGGTGCAACTGCCTGCTGCCACAGATTTTCATTCATGCCATAAGTATGGGCCATAATATTTGCCGGTGTCAGCTTAAGCAGGTCGGAACCTAAAATCACTTCCGGTGTCGGAGCATTAAAAATGGCTAGCAGATGCGTATTATTTTGCGTAGCAACTTCATAATGCCACCAGCCTTGAGGAACGTTTGCCACTTGACCGGGGCCAATCGGAAAATGCAACAGCTGTTTCGTGAATGGATTCAAGATCGAAACAATCGCCCTTCCCGTAATACAGTAAACAAGTTCCGCCGCATTTTGATGATAGTGCGGCTCAATGACATTATTGGCACTCAAATAAATATCGAGCAGCGATATATTATCCAGCGTATTCAACTGGTTCACGCCAAGCAGGTTGATAAAATTATGCTGATCTTTAACAAACAATGCATTTTTATTAATATCGAATGTAAACTGCGGTTGCGCCGCTGTATAATCATGATTCGAATTCAATCGTTCACCTCTTTTATTATTGCTGTTAAAGTATGCAAAAAATTACCTTTTCGTGCCTATAAGGAAATAATCCAAGTGAAAATTAACAGACACAATGTAGGACCACACATAAAAATTTCTCCAAAGTGGGCAGCCATGACTCGTTCATAACTTAGCTCAGCTTTACGGAAACCGAAGAAATCCCCATGATTAATTATATAAATAAACGTACTCATCACCATGAGTGCGGACATAACAGATGCACTGATCGGCAAAGTAGTGACGTAGTACGGATTGCCGCCAACATCCATATGGAGTGGAATATTCCACTGCTTACTCAAAATAAAACTTCCGATGACGAGAATAAAAAGAATAAGCGAAATATTAAACGGATGTTTCCGGTAATCGATCAGCTCCAGCATTTTCTTTGTTTTCCCTTTATACTGCCAATCTGCATCATCTTCTACCCGTTCACCTTGCAGAATGAAAATGATGCCGGCTATCATGCTCCCCGCAAGTATATACCACTTCAATAACTTAAAAAGCAGCGACCAGCTATAAAACGGTGCAAGCAAAAGAGGAAGAATGATGAGGACGATTAACCATTTATTAACCGGATAATTCGCCATAAGCCATCTGTTCAAAGCGTCTCGATTATCAACTGTCCGTGAAGTTTCACGGTACGCAGTGAAACGGCTCATGACAAATGCGCCTGCTACAATGACTAACCCGATTGCGAAAATTACATAAGAAGCCTTCGGATAAATCGTGACATTATCATAATTAAAGATGATCCAGTTCCCGCTGATGGCGGTAATCAATATCCCGATAAACATCATATATAAAGCGAAGTTCCTCATCCATCCACCTCCAATTTATATATTCTACGACGACAGGCTGGAAATAGTTTCAATACAATGCATCTCGAAAACTTCTAATATCGTCCTGCATTGTTCTAATAAATAAAAAAATGTGCTAATAAAAGTGCGAACTTCTAATAAATCAGTGAGTAGTTCTAATAAACAGCCGCCATCTTCAAATAAAGCACTCCGATGTTCTAATACCCTGCGAACATTTTCTAATAACCATCTCAACGATTCTAATAAAAGCACAAAAGCGACCACACACTCCTACTGTGCAGTCGCTTTTTTCAAAATAAGCTGCAGTATTTCATTGGCACAAATCGCATCCGCATCAGCTGTATGATGGTTAAGGAGCGGAATGTTATACGTTTCGGCAATGACATTCAAATTATTTTTCGGGCTGTCCAAATACTTGCGTGCAAGCAGTACCGTACAGGCAGCCGGATTCGTTGGACGAATGCCATTCCTGAAAAACTCGAGCGCGAGAAAGCTGTACCAGTCAAACCCGATATGGTGACTGACAATCGGCATATCACCTAAAAAATCTTTAAAGGCGCGAATGACTGGGGAAATCGTTTGCTCATCTTTCACGCGTTCATTCGTAATCCCGTGAATATGTGAATTTTTGATCGGTTTTTCTGGATTCACAAACCGGTGAAAAAGGTCCACCGTCTCTCCGTTACGTATTTTCAGCGCAGCGATTTCCACGATTTTATCACCCCTGGCAGCAGAGCCTCCCGTTGTTTCAATATCGACGACAACATATTCAGGTGAATGCTCCAACAATTCCACCATCTCCGCAACCTTTAAGCGCGGGCTGTATGTTGTAATAAACTTTCTCAAATACTGCGCCGCGAGCTTCGTATTGTAATAATGACCATAGCGTGTTCGAGCAATATAACCGTGCTGCTCCAGTTCATCAATTGCTTCTGGCACATAACTTGCGGCCAATTCTTCCCGTTTGGCAAAGCCCACAATCGAGCATGTAATCATGATGCGAATATGCAGTCGTTCAATGTCCATAAACTTCACCTCTCCACTGGAACGTTTGTTCTATAATTGAACCATACTTAAACGTAATAATAAATAAAAAGCTGACTACTGCCGTAACAGCAATCAATTATCAGTCGATATCCTTCATTACCCCAAATAGGAAGGAAGTTTTTCCTGCGAATAAACAGGGAACGGATTACCAACAATGTTACTCATATAAAAGGAGATGGATGGAATGACAAACTCGGTACCGAAGGAAGAAGGGCTAGACAACAGCTTGAGCCTTTTGAGGGAAGGTTATCTTTATATTTTAAACAGGCGTCAAAGCTTCCAGTCAGACGTATTTGAAACGAGGCTGCTAGGAAAAAAGGCGATTTGTATGGGCGGGAAAGAAGCAGCGGCTGTTTTTTACGACAACAGCAAATTCAAAAGAGAAGGTGTTGCGCCAAACCGTGTAGCCGAAACATTGTTTGGGAAAAAGGGTGTGCAAACATTGGATGGCGATGCCCATAAGCACCGTAAACAAATGTTCATGTCGCTCATGTCCCGAGAGCGACTTCAAATACTGAATGAAATCCATGCGAAACAATGGGAATACGCATTAGACAAGTGGCAGCAGATGGACGAAATCGAACTATACGAAGAAACTTTGGAAATTATGTGCCGTACTGCCTGTGAGTGGGCGGGTGTGCCGGTGGAAGAAGAGGAAATCAAGAAACTGGCGGACGATTTACGGGCAATGTTCGAATCGGCAACGGCTGTCGGACCGTCACATTGGGCGGGAAGACATGCGCGCAACCGGGTGGAAAAATGGATAGGTGAACTGATCGACGAAGTACGCGATGGGAAATTAAGTCCCGAAGAAGGAACAGCATTGCACGAATTTTCGTGGCATCGGGATCTGGAGGGGAATCTCCTGGACACAAAAGTCGCAGCTGTGGAAGTCATCAATATTTTACGGCCGATCGTCGCGATTTCTGTTTACATCAACTTTTCGGCGCTTGCTGTTCATCATTACCCGGAAGAGCGTGAGAAGCTGAAATCCGGTGACGGGAAGCTGGCGCAGATGTTTGTGCAGGAAGTGCGGCGTTTTTATCCGTTCTTCCCATTTGCCGCAGCAGAAGTGAAGGAGCAGTTTACATGGAACGATTACACGTTTGAAGAAGGAACATTAACATTGTTGGACCTGTACGGCACAAATCATGACACGAAGATTTGGGAGAACCCTGACGTATTTGCGCCGAGCCGATTTGAAAACTGGGATGACAGCCCGTTCAGCTTTATCCCGCAAGGTGGTGGTGACCACTATTTAGGCCACCGCTGTGCTGGGGAATGGGTAACGATCGAAGTGATGAAAGTGAGCCTCGATTTTTTAGTGAACCGAATGACGTATGATGTGCCGGAGCAGGATTTGAGCTACAGTAAAGTAAGCATTCCAAGTCTCCCAAGCAGCAAAGTAATCATCAAAAATGTTCAGCGTCAATAAAATAACTTCGGTAAAACTTGCAGCCAATCGATACAACGGCTGCAAGTTTTTTATTTGTTTACAATGCAGAAATTTGAACTGTAACTTTTTTGTAACGCTTTCCATAGGAGTTGGCTATATAATAAACTTATTCCAGAAAACGGTTAAAGCCAGCGTTAGTTAGGGGTGCGTATGCACATGAGAAAAGGCATTGGATGGATAACGATTTGTATGATCACATTGCTTGCGGGATGCGATCTTGTAAAATCTCCAAATGAGTTGATTACTTCACCACAGCAGCAAGACGAGCAAAAAAGAAATCTGGAACAACAGCTAAAAGTACTGTTGCCACCTTCCAGTGAACTCGTCACACCGGTGCAAAACGACCAAAATCAATCTGTTTTTATCGAGGATCTGGATGGTGATGGACAGCAAGAGGCCATTGTCTTATACAAAAATCCGCAACAGAAATCGCAAGTACATGTCATGGTTTTACAAGAAGAAGATAATGAATGGCACGAAACGGCGAAGGTTGAACCAAATGGGCAGGCAATCGATTATTTTGGTCTCCATGACTTGGATAAAGACGGTGTAATGGAAGTAGTAGTCGGTTTAGGCGACAGTGAGTTTGAAACGAAAAAACAGATGATGATTTATGTTTGGCAGGACAGGACCTTGAAAAAGACGGTCGAACGCAGTTATGAAGGGCTTGATATTTCACATTACAATACGGATGAAAGATTGGAACTTCTACTTGTGGATGGGGAAAGAAGAGCTTCGTATACCGCTGAATTATTTCACTATGAATTGGGCGATTTAGTGTCCTTATCTGCAGTTTCTTTAAACAGCTATGCATTTCATCAGCAGATAAAGAGTGGAAAACTAAATGACGGGAATCATGCATTATATATCGATAGCGCAATCGGCGTGAACGCGATGCTAACTGAAATTATTGCTTATGACGGAACAACACTGATAAAAGTAGGTGCTAAACATGGCGATCTCGCATTCAAAGCGCTGCCATTATACAGTACGGATTTGAATAATGACGGCATAATGGAAGTCGGTGAAACCTATTTGCCGGAAGGATGGGGAGAAGAGGATTCAACTGAAACCCCGTACATCGTGCGCTACGTTACCTATTCCATCAACGGTACTTCTAAAAAAGTAACAGAACGGGCTACCAACCTTGAACATACTTTTTATATAGATATTCCGGAAAAATGGCACGGAAAACTGACCATTAAGTCGATAGAAAACGGCATACAACTTGTATCAATTGCAAACAATGATCTGCTGTTTGAAGTGAAGTGGGTGAATAAAGAAACACCCAATTCCGCTCATACAATAGTAGAAGAAACGAAAGACATGATTTATTATACGACGATAGAAGAACACCCGGATTTTCCTGTTGAATCATTTCATTTGGAACAATACGAGTTGTAAGCGAGGGCAAATATGACAAACATCCTAGTAGTTGAAGATGAACTATCCATTCGCAGTTTTGTCTCATTAAGTTTAAGAAAGAAAGGCTACGAAGTGACGGAAGCCGAATCAGGCGAACAAGCATTACAGTTATTTCAAAATAGAAGTTTCGATGTTGTATTGCTCGATTTAATGTTGCCGGGAATCGATGGATTTACAGTCTGCCAGGAGATCAGGAAAGTAAATCAAAAAGTAGGCATCATTATGATTACGGCCAAAACACAAGAGAAGGATAAACTAGAGGGCCTTGTAATAGGGGCAGATGATTATTTATGTAAACCATTTAGTCTGCAGGAATTGGAAGTGAGAATTTTTTCGCTTCTACGGAGAATAAATGTCGCTGACGTGGCAACACCCAATCTGACCGATTTGCTGATTTCCGGACACTTTAAAATGGATGTGAAAAACAATCAATTTTACTGTTCTGATGAGGTAGTGAAGCTTACACCGACTGAGTTCTCTCTTCTGCATTTTCTAATGGCACATCCAAACGAATTGTTTACAAGGGATGAGTTATTGGATGCGGTATGGGGCGAAAACTATGTAGGCGAGTTAAAAGTAGTGGATGTCAATATAAGACGGATTCGCCAGAAAGTCGAAAAAGATCCCTCCTCCCCAATGTATTTATGTACTGAATGGGGACGCGGATACCTTTGGAAGGTTAACGAATGAAACGGAAAGTCATTCTTTATTTCATGATTATCATCATTTTGACGTTAAGTCTTGTGATGGCGGTATTTTGGGGTGCCATGACAAAGTATTATTACCAAGGAATCGCCAATACGTTTGAACAGCATGTGGAAACGATCCATCCTAGATGGGCCAATGAAATGGAGCTGACATCTGACAGAATAAAAGATTTCAGTGACTTCATTATAAAAAGCTTTGCGTTTGATGGTGCGGAACTGCAGCTTTTAAATAGAGATGGTGAACGGATTCAATCTTCTACAGGATTTTATGAAGACATTAGCTATCCGGTTGATTCGAATCTCTTTTCTTCCTTTAGCCCCTATTATGAAAAGGAAGAGTTCGAGCAGACGGAAGAGAAAATTTTAGCCACGTATATCCCGCTGATTCTGGAAGGGAAAGTAATAGGCGTACTCCGTTATTCTACATCCTTAACAGAGACCGATCTTCTCATTCAAAGCCTGTTAGGATACGGCATCTTACTTTGTCTCGGGGTTGCGGCAATTGTTTTTCTTGTAGCCCTCCAGCTTGCCCAGTCAATTGTGAAGCCATTTAATGAAATCATTCAATTTACAGAGACAATGGCGAAAGGTCACTTCGAGAAAAGAATTAAGGAAGAGTATCCGGATGAATTAGGCGAAATGTCAAAAACGCTGAATTATATGGCGGATGAGATTGTTAAAACGGATCAGCTGAAAAATGATTTCATCTCTTCAATTTCGCATGAACTTCGGACACCGCTTACTGGAATAAAAGGGTGGGCTGAAATGCTGGAGTCCCCGGAAGGATTAACGGAAAAGGAAATCAACTTTGGTTTACGGATGATCAACAGTGAATCCGACCGCCTCATCAAATTGGTGGAGGATCTACTGAACTTCTCACGGTATGAGTCCAATCGCATTGAGCTGCACCCGACAAAGTTTGCCTATGCGACACTGGTCGAAGAAGTGGCATTACAGATGCAAAGTAAAGCGAATGAAAAAAATATCAGCATGGTGCTTAACACTGCGCCAGTTTCAATTTACGCCGATGTGGATAAAATCAGGCAAGTTTTATTGAATACTCTTGAAAATGCAATTAAATTTTCGCCTCATGACAGCAAAATCGTGATCAAACAGTACGAGTCGAACGGGAAGGCGATTTGCATGATTCGGGATAAAGGAATTGGAATAAAGGAAGAGCAGTTACAGCATATTATGAATTCTTTTTATAAAGCTGATGTGAAATCCGTTGGTGCCGGCCTTGGGTTAGCGATTTCACGCACGATCATTTTAAAACATGTCGGGACAATTGAAGTAAACAGTGCATACGGAAAAGGTACGGAAGTTTGTATTGAATTGCCGTTGAAAAGTAGCCTGGAATAGAGAGAAGGAAAACAACATGAAGAAACTTGTAGGAATGTTTACGGCCTGCTTATTGCTGGCCGGCTGCGGTACCGAAAGTGAGGAGCAAATAAAAGACAAGGTCATTGTAGCGATAGAAAATGGGGAATATGAAGAAGCGTTAACATTGATCGAGGAAAATAGCATAACCGATGAAAAGACGAAAGCTTTATCTACACAACTTCAGGAATTTGAAGAAGTGAAGGATGCAAAGAACCAGGCCGATTGGGACCGTGTTTTGGAAAAAGCACACCCGCTGCTGGATAATCCTGAATTGGACAACAGTTTGAAAAAAGAGCTGGAAAACATGATTGCTGAAGCCGAAACGGAAATTAATAATAGCATCAGAGAAAGCTTTGAACAAAATTCCGCAAACGGGGATGAAGAGGGAAACCCACCTCCTGGAAAACCCGAAGATCCTACTGCCAGCTTGAAGGAAAAATACCTCGCTAAATTAGCGGAAGTAGAAAAAAGTGTGAAAGAATATGATGGAGTTTTTGATCAAGGGATTCAAGTCGAAATGACAGCAGCCCAGGGAGAAATATTCTCGAAATGGGATCAGCTTTTAAATGAAATTTATTCTGATTTAAAGAAGACTTTGCCACCGACAGACATGAGTAAACTAAAAGAAGAGCAGCGTGACTGGCTCGAATATCGCGACGAAAAGGCAACAGAGGATGCTTTACAATATAAAGGCGGATCGATGGAAACTTTGCAGTACGTAAGCACTCAAGCACAGTTAACAAAAGAGCGTTGTTATGAATTGGTCGATTTATATATGAAATAGGGCTGTAAGGTGAACTCTTTACAGTCTTTTTCTCTTGGAAGTTCTAATAAAATCTAATAAGTTCTAATATCCGATAAAATCTTCTAATATAATGCGGAAGTGCTAATATAATAGCCAGATGTTCTAATAACCCGGTCAGAAGTTCAAATAAACCTCTCGAATCTTCTAATAAGCCACCGCGATTTTCTAAAATCCACTACAAAACTTCTAATAAAAACCGCACACTTCAAAGCAATTTACCAATAATCCAGAGAAAATGAAGTCTGTTCCCTCTAACACCCGAAAGTTCTAATAACCTGACCAGATCTTCAAATAAACTCCGCGAATCTTCTAATAACCCACCACCATTTTCTAATATCCACCCCAAACCTTCTAATAAAATTCCACCCTTCATTCGAATTAATTAATCATCCACCGAACATAATAAGCAGTATACAATAATCCAAATTAACATTGATTCTTCAAATAGAATGATTTAATATGATGTACAAATAAAATTTAGAATATTTAGAATAATAAATGTTGGAGATGATAAAAAAATGGAAGAGTCCAAGCCTTGTAATGCATCGAGAGTTATTCGTTCAAGTCGGGTATTCCCGAATGATTTCAATAATCATAATACGTTGTTTGGCGGCAGGCTGTTGAGCGATATGGATCAAGTCGCCTCCATATCTGCGGCAAAGCACAGCAGGCGGGAATGTGTCACGGCATCGGTTGATACTGTAGAGTTTTTAACCCCAATCCGTCCTGAAGAAGCTGTTACATTTGAGTCATTTGTCGTTTGGACAGGGACGAGCTCGATGGAAGTGTTCATCAAAGTACATGCTGAAAATATGCGTACAGGGGAAAGCAAGATTGCGGCGATTTCCTATTTTACATTTATAGCGCTTGATTCGGCAGGGAAACCTACTAAAGTTCCACAAGTTTATCCGGAAACAATTGAAGAACGCTATTTATATGAAAAATCCAAACAGCGCACGAATTTCCGTAATGACAAGCGGGTTTTCAATAAAGAAACAGTGAGCTATCTCCGAAAAAATCATGAATGGATGCCATAACCCTATTCATTCAAAGGAATCACCAAGAAAATTACATTTTTGACGCTTTCATACATTACTTCAAAATAAGCGACTTCTTATTCAGTCATCCGTATTGGTTTGCTGCTTCTTTAGGATAGCCTACTTTATTATTTAATAACCCCATCAGAAGTAACAGCCATCTTTTATCTCCACGATCCCCCTCACGTCACATGAGCCATCTATTAAAAAACAAAGGGGAGAGCAGAATGAAAATTTTCGATGCGCATTTTCATATTATTGATTACAACTTTCCGATAATCGAAAGTCAAGGATATATGCCGCCAAGCTTTGACACAGCAGCTTACAATAAGGAAACAAAAGATTTACCGATTCAAGGCGGGGCTATTGTTTCCGGCTCATTTCAAGGATTTGATCAGACGTACTTACAGCATTCACTGAAGCAACTCGGTCCCGAATTTTGTGGGGTTACGCAATTGCCCTATACGGTGACGGACGAAGAAATTGAAGCACTGCATAAAAGTGGAATCAGAGCATTGCGCTTTAACATTAAACGCGGAGGTTCAGAGGATTTATCGAAGCTCGATTATTTTGCAAGACGCGTGCATGAACTCGTCGGCTGGCATAGTGAGCTGTATATTGATGCGAAAGAGCTGCCTGAAATTGCTGCAACGATCGAGAAATTACCGGCAATCTCTATTGACCATTTAGGGCTGTCCGAAGAAGGGCTGCCGTATTTACTGAAGCTGGTCGATCGAGGAGTTCGTGTGAAAGCGACCGGGTTTGGCCGGGTTGAATTGGATGTAAAAAAAGCGTTGAAAGAAATATACAGCATTAACCCGGATGCACTAATGTTTGGCACCGACTTGCCATCTACCCGTGCAAACAGGCCGTTTGAAGTTGCCGACATTGCACTCATCCAGCAACTTTTTGATGAACAGGCCAGCGATAAAATTTTATATGGGAATGCGCATAGCTGGTATTTTGGCCATTAAATAATTTTTCGAACTAAATCATGAAACACATATTCTATTCATTATACAGAAATAGTAAAAATATGAATTAAAATGTTTTAATGTAGCAAAATAAGGGTATATACTACTCAATGTATTCTAATGAGGTGAACTTATGAAGGGAAAATATTTTTCCAATATTGTATTTAGTATTTCTGCAATATTTATTTTAATTTGTGTTATTTTGGGGATTGTGGCACCCGAAGCTTTTAGTAATGTTGCTACATATTTATTTGGTTTAACAACCGATTATTTCGGTTGGTTTTATTTACTGTCTGTATTTATTATTATTGTATTCCTTTTAGTACTGGCTATTTCCAAGTACGGGAAAATCCGTTTAGGCGGGAAAGATGCAAGACCGGAGTTTAAATTCCATACGTGGATTGCATTGTTATTTGCGGCAGGTTTAGGGATAGGCCTTGTATTCTGGGGTGTAGCCGAGCCGATGAGTCACTTTTTTAATACGCCATTCAACAATGTAGAAGCGCAGACTACCGAGGCTGCACGACTTGCAATGGGCTATGCTTTTTTCCATTGGGGCATTAGTCAATGGTCCGTATTCGCAGTGATTGGACTAGTTATGGCATACATGCAATATAATAAAAAGAAGAACTTATTAATTTCTACAGCGTTAGAGCCTGTCACAGGAACAAATCGCGGAATTAAGAATACCATTGATATTTTAGCCGTAATCGCTACTGTCATGGGTGTTGCCACATCAATCGGTTTAGGGGTATTACAAACAAACGGTGGTTTGAATGCCGTATTTAATGTTCCAATTTCGATTTGGGTGCAGGTAGCAATCATTATTGTAGTATTTGTCGGTTATATGGCGTCTTCTTTAACCGGTTTACAGAAGGGGATTCGCATACTAAGTAATCTCAATATGTATCTGGCATTTATTTTATTACTATTTGTTTTTGTTACAGGCCCTACAGTATTTATATTAGAAAGTTTTGTATTGGCAATCAGTGATTATATTACGAACTTTGTACAGTACAGCTTACGTTTACAGCCATACGCTGGCGGGACATGGGTGAAGGATTGGACGATTTTCTACTGGGCATGGGCCATTGCTTGGTCGCCATTTGTAGGTTCATTTGTGGCACGTGTATCAAAAGGCCGTACTATCCGTGAACTTATTGTTGGTGTATTAATCATTCCACCGCTAATTTCTTGTCTCTGGATTGCAGTATTTGGCGGTTCTGCACTTTACTTTGATTTAAATAAAGGTACAACGATTGCCGAAGCGGTTGATACAGACTTAACGGTCGCATTATTTATGATGCTCGATCAGTTGCCGTTAACGACAATCGCATCGATTCTTGGGATTGCCTTGATCTTCATCTTCTTGATCACATCTTCTGACACGGCAACATTTATTATGGCAAGTATGACTTCAAACGGAACAATGGATCCTAGTAATAGGTTAAAGGTTATCTGGGGTGTATTAATTGCTGCGATAGCAGGGGTTCTGTTGTTTTCCGGAGGACTTGAAGCATTACAGACAGCATCGCTTATATCAGCACTGCCGTTTACAGTCGTCATGCTATTACTAATTGTTTCATTCATTAAAATGATCCGACATGAGGTGCCCCCCGTTACAAAACGGGATGCACGTCGCTATAAACGCATCATGGAACAAATAGAAGAATTTGACGAAAAAGACTCGAAAAAAATTAACGATAAAAAATAATTCATAAAGGACCGTGCGCAACTTACTTCTATAGGCTGCGTACGGTTTTTTTAAAATTTCTTCGGATTTCGAAAAAAATTGAATAGTTTTTTAAAATATAGTTTAAATAAAAATGGTGCGGGTAATTGTTAGGTGAACGCCAAAACACAATCGTAGGAGGAATTACAAAATGAGTGAAATGAATAACATTAACAAGAAACTTGATGAATTATCTCCAGAAAAAAAAGATCAGATTTTAGAAAGCTTTTCAACGTTCAAAAGCTATTTGAACGACCAGCTTGCTAAAGGTGAACGACTAGGTTTGAGCGATGACATGTTGGCAAAAGGCGCCAAGTTTGTAGCGGATCATTTAGCTAAAAACGAAGAACCTCGAAACAGTGAAGAAAAAGTGCTGCAGGAATTATGGAAAGTAGCAGACGAAAGCGAAAAGAAAGCATTGGCAAGTGTGTTAGTGAAAATGGTACAAGCAGATTAATTCATTGGACCTGAGTTTAATAGAATCCAATGTTACAAATAAACGCAAAAGCTGATGTTACAGCTTTTGCGTTTTCATGTTTTCTACACTTTAAATTGATTGATCTGTTCTTGGACTCCGACAGCGCCTTCGCTCAATGATTGGGCGACATCGTTAATTTCCTGCATGGTAGCAGTCTGTTCTTCAACTGCCGATAGAACAATGCCAATCTCACCTGCAGCACCGTTAGCTGCATGGGCCATCTCAGCGACAGATGCCGCAACTTCCTCAGTACTTGCAGAGATTTGTTCGGACGATGCAGAGACTTCCTGAATTTGAGCAGTCATATCTGTGATCGACCCGACAATATGATTAAATGAAACTTGCGCATTTTGTAAGTAGATAACACCTTGATCAACGTTTTGAACCGTTGCATTGACGCTTTCTTCAACTTCTCTCGTATCTTCCTGAATCGTCGATGTTAAGCCGGCAATTTGTGATGCCGAGTTTTTCGACTGCTCAGCCAGTTTGCGCACTTCGTCAGCGACAACGGCAAACCCTTTACCATGTTCTCCGGCACGGGCCGCTTCAATTGCCGCATTAAGAGCAAGCAGGTTTGTCTGGTCTGTAATATCCGTAATCACTTTCGTAATGTTTTCGATTTCGGCAGATTGTCTGCTCAGCTGCTTAATTTTTTCTTTTGTTTCATAAGAAGACTGCTGAATGACTGACATTTGCTGTTCAGCTGTGTGTAGCGTGTGACCGCCTTCTCCTGCGATTGTCTGCATATCCATTGCATGTGAGTTCAATACTTGCGCGGCTTCAGCGATTCGGCTTACACCTTGAGCTGTTTCATCCATTGCGATTGCACAATCATTTCCGATTGCTGCCGCATGACTACCGCCTTCAGCAACGGTTTCCACACGTTTTGCGATATCAGCGGAAGCAGCCGACACTTCATCGGTACTGCTCGCAAGCTGTTCAGAAGCTGCTGTTGTACTAGAAACATTCAGCGATACATTATTGATTAAGTTGGCAAGATTGGCTTTCATTGCATTAAAGGCAGTCGCAAGCTCCTTAATCTCATCTTTTGATTTGACCTGAACATCTTCCTCGCGTAAATCACCGTTCGCAATCACATTTGCCGCATGTGTTAATCTGCGTAACGGGCGGGTAATGCTGGCTGTAATTAAAACACCTAAGCATGATGCCAGTAAAATCCCAATTACAGAAACGGTAATCATCATCGTTTTACTAATACCTGCACTTGCTGTAGTTTCATCACTTGTCGTATTCATTTGTTCCTTTTGAAAATCAACCATATTGTTGATAGTTTGCAGGATATTGCGGTTTGTTGGTACAGCAAACTCAAATAGCATATTAGTGGCTTTTTCGATCTCATCGCTATCCACATAGTCAATAATTTGAGATACATAATCATTATATAAAACTTGATTTTCTTTTAGAGTAGCGATTTGTTCCTGCATTTCAGCGGTTCTGAATAATCCTTCGATGGCGCTGACTGTATTTGAAATCGTCTCTCTTTGAGTAGTAAGGCTTTCTAAATCAGCTGGGTCCTGGCGTAAAACATAAGAGCGGACATACAGCCCTTGTAATGATGTTGCATTTTGAATTGCCGAAAGTTCCGTTACTTTATATACTCGATCTTCTATTACGAACGAATAATCCTCATCAATTTCAGTCATTTTCATGACAGAAAAAGCTGAGAGAAAAATAAGAATCAAAACAACGATACCAAAGCTCCCGAACAATTTCTTTCCAATTTTCATAATTTAATTTTCCTCCGAATGTCATAGTTGATATATATTTATAACTTCGGTTTAAATCTAAAGTACTTAAGACTAATTTATAGTTAGATTTTGTAGTTATTTAGACTAAAAAAGAAGTTTGCAGAATAAGGGTTGTTTATGATGCATTAAGCACAATATTTTGACATATGACAGTTTTGGGTATGGGGTGGATTTTCTAATAAAGTGCCGGGATGTTCTAATAAAGTGAAAAGTTTTCTAATAAAAGCCGGAAGTTCTAATATAAGTGCCGATTGTGCTAATAAGTATCCGGAATGTGCAAATAAAATCAGTGAAAGTTCTAATATCATGTTGTGATGTTCTAATATCAGGTACAACTCTTCTAATAAAACATGAAAGCGTATCCCGCAACGTACTAAATAAGCAAAGAACCTCTCTACCGGAAGACAATGTAAAGGAAACTTCTAATAAACGTAACCGATGTTCTAATAACGAACCGTGAACTTCTAATAACGGTAGCTATTCTTCTAATAACCCCGAGCATCACCACCCTAACCCCAAACCAACAAAAAAACCGAAACCCCCTAAAAGGATTTCGGTTAGCATATACATATTATCAAGTTCTAAACTTCGCCACGATACCTTGCAGCTCTTCGGCAAGGTGGGCAAGGGAACCAGCTGCGGTATTCACTTCGGACATCGATGCAAGCTGCTCTTCAGAAGCGGATGCGACCGACACAGCATTGTCAGCCGTAGTTTCAGAAACCGCCGCCATCTCAAGTGATTGCTCTGATACCGATTCCATTTTCGAATGGATGCTGTCAGATACAGCGGTAATTTCATTTACCTGATTTTGTACTTGCCCAATAATAGCAAGAATTTCGTCAAACGTTGCCTTCGTATCATGCGAAATTGTAATCCCGGCATTGACGCGGTCTTTCACTTGCTGAATCGATGAAACGGTTGTCGTCGTATCATTTTCAATTTCAGCGGCAATGCGTGAAATGTCGGATACGGACTGCTTCGTCTGTTCGGAAAGCTTTTTCACTTCATCCGCAACAACGGCAAAGCCTTTACCCGCTTCACCCGCACGCGCTGCTTCAATTGCAGCATTCAGTGCAAGCAGATTCGTCTGGTCGGAAATATCTTGTACAAGCTTTAATATTTTGACGATCTCTGTTGTACGGTTAGCAAGATGAGTTAAAGACTGCGCTGTTTCTTCAACTGTTGATTGAATGAGGTTCATCTGGGATACGGTGTTTTCAACATATACCGAACCTTTTTCGATTTTTTCATTTGTTGAATTGGACAGTGCTGTCGCCTGATTTGCCTGATTCGCGATTTCTTCAGCTTCTTCCAATACTTTTTGTGCAAAGGCGGCAGAGGAGCTCGACATTTCCTTTTGCTTATCCGCTGCGTCCGATACATTTTGAATAGAAGTGGAAATCAGCTCTGTACCAAGCATTGTTTCATCGGCACTGGCCATCAGCTCCTCGGCAGATGCAGCAACCTGATCGGAACTGTCCGATACATGCGTGATGATTTCCTTTAAGTTAACGGTCATTTGGCGGAATGAAGTTTGCAGTTCACCAACTTCATCGTCAGACGCTTTATCTTCAAACTGCACATTTAAATTCCCGGCAGCAATTTCTTTCGCACCAGTTGTTAATCGACCGATGCGGCCAACAATTTTGTTTGTGAAATACAGGGCAGACACGACACTTACGAGAATAAGTGCGATCGCTGAAATAATCGAAATCCATGTAATCGCGTTGATTTTATTTCCAAGCTCTTGCTGCATTGCCGAATAGTTTGCACTCACATCGCGTTTCAGCTCGATTACATCATTGACGATTCCTCGTGTTCGCTGGGATTGACGCTTAATTTCCGCAACATTTGATTCCTGCAGGGAAGCGGCACTCGCTTCGGCAATTTTTGCGAATTTTTCTTCAAACTGTGCACTGACTTGACGTTGGCGTTCTGTTGAAAAACTGCCTTTTAAACTGTTATAAACTTCTTCAGTTCGAGCTAAATCCATCTCAATATTATATTTATTATTCTCGGATACATTGATCGAATAGACGCTCAATGATTTTTGCAGGCTTTGAACCGAGCTGTTTAATTCCTCAACGGCAACTAAGGAATCCACGACTTCTTCCGTCGATGCGTTCAGGCTCATAAGCTGGCTAATATTATAGCCGATAATACAGACAGCCAACAGCAGCGGTAACAATGCGAGCATTAATATTTTCTGTTTTAGTTTCACTATTGTACGATCCTTTCTTCTACTTAATCGTTACTTGACCGTCCGCAAGCTCCTGCTGTAACTGTTCAATTTTCTTTTGTTCCTGCGCAGTTAAATTTACGACACGGATTGGTGCAAGACTTACACCATTTTCTTTAATGCCAAGTACTTTATCTTTTTCCGAAAGTGTTCCGGTTTCTGCAATTTCTTCAATTGCTTCATACACAGCAGTATCAACCTGTTTTAGCATCGAAGAAACAATCGTATCTTCAGCAAGGAAAAACTGATCGCTGTCCACACCGAATGCATGGACACCGGCTTCCTGTGCCGCCAAAATAGAGCCGACCCCTGTAAAGCCGGCAGCGGGATAAATATAATCCGCACCTTGCTTAATCATATCGCGTGCAATCGAAGCACCTAGCTGATCATTCCCGAAATCACCTGCGAATTCGGATAACACTTCTATGTCAGGATTTATTTGTTTGGCACCAGCTATAAACCCGGTTTTAAAACGCTCGATTACTTCATTTTCAACACCACCGATAAATCCGACCTTATTGCTGTCTGTCTTCATCGCAGCGAGTGCACCAAGCAAATAGGAACCTTCATCTTCTTTGAAAGTGATATTATGAACATTCGGCAGTTCAGACACTGCGTCGATTAATATAAATTGCTGGTCCGGATGTGCAGCAGCCACTGTTTCCATATCTTCCTGGACTGTAAACCCGATGCCAATGATCAAATCCTGTCCTTCCGCAGCGAGTTCTTCCAAACCTTGCTTATATGTACCGGTAAATTCAAGTTCACGGTAATCAAACGTAATATCTAGTTCGTCGCGTGCTTTCTCAAGGCCTTCAAAAGCAAGATCTGAAAACGACTGATCACCAAGACCTGCATCTGACAGCATGACACCGATTTTCACCCGTTCCTTTACATCTTCCTCTGACTTCTGAGAACAGGCAGAGAGCACGACTACAACGAGAAGACTCATTAAAAACAACCATCTTCTATTCATTCCATCAATCCTTTACAATAAATACATTATGTAGAAGTTCGACCTCCAACATTTACAATTTTAACGTATACTTGTCATTTAATAAATGAAAGAATTAAATTTTGTAGATAATTAATAATTATTAGGTATTTCTCTCTGAAGCTGGATTTTATTAGAAAATTTCCGTGGGATATTAGAAGAGGTGTATGTAATATTAGATAATCGGACAAGTATATTAGTACAAAGTGCCCCCATATTAGTACATCAGTCAAATATATTAGAAAACCGTAGCTTTATTGGAAGAAATAAAAATATATTAGAACTTCTCCGGATATATAAGAACTTAAAACGCCGAAAATTCAGAAACTTAAGTTGACACATTATGGAAGCATTCGGTATAGTGTAGTAATTAAAAAGGGGGAGCGCGTTATGAAAGGGATTATATATTCTCAGCAGTTTGCACAATTACATCATCATATGAAGTAGTCTTGCTATCTTTATTAATTTTTTAATAATGAATAGGAAGACTTTTTCTCATTGAATCGTATAATAAAGCCGTTTTGGAGCTTTATCATTATACGATTTTTTTATTTCTCAAAAAATAGGAGGATTCATATGAAAAAGATGGACTATCAAAACGTAAGAGGAACACAGGATTATTTGCCAGACCAGGAAACGATCAGACGCACTATTCGGCGTACTTTGGAAGATACGTTTATATTGTATGGGTGCAAGCCTTTGGAGACACCAATCTTAAACTATACAAAGCTAATGGCTTCCAAATATGCAGGAGGTGCTGAAATTTTAAAGGAAATGTACACATTAACAGATCGAGGGGAACGTGATTTAGCACTCCGATATGATTTAACGATCCCTTTTGCAAAAGTAATGGCGATGAATCCGCAATTATCCATGCCATTTAAGCGCTACGAAATCGGGAAAGTGTTTCGGGATGGGCCGATTAAAGCAGGAAGGTTTAGAGAGTTTACGCAATGCGATGTGGATGTTGTCGGCATCGAATCCCAGTCTGCAGAAGCCGAACTGATGATGATGACAATCGATGCTTTTAACAAGCTGAACATTGATATGGTCATTCAATACAATAACCGCAAGCTGTTGGCAGGATTACTGCAATTTTTTGAAGTGCCTCTATCAAAGATAAACAGCGTTATTCTCATACTCGATAAGATGGAGAAAATCGATTCAATCACTTTATTGAAAGAACTGGAGGAACAGGACCTTATACCTGCCACAATTGAACGGATCAAACAGTTTTTAAACGCCAAACCGACACTCGCATATTTTGAACAGTACCGAATGGAAAACGAGTTTATTCAGCAAGGTTATGAAGAATTGACCGAGCTTCTGGATTACTTACAAGCGTTAAATATTAGTGAACGCTGTGTGTTTAATCCGTTTTTAGCACGCGGGCTGGAAATATATACAGGAACGATTTATGAGCTGTTTCTAAAAGACGGTGCCATTAAATCTAGTATTGGAGGCGGCGGTCGGTACGATAATGCCATTGGGGGATTGATCGGTTCAGAGGAAAAAATATCAACTGTCGGCATCTCATTTGGTTTGGATGTTATCTATACAGCATTGGAGCAAAGAGAAAATAATGCCGCCCAAGCGTTGGTGGATATTTTTATTATTCCATTAAATACGGAAAAAGAAGCCATGCGTTTAGCATGGCAATTACGCCAGCAAGGAAATCGTGTAGAAGTCGAATTAAGCGGAAAGAAATTGCGAAAAGCAATGGAAAAAGCAAATCGTGAAAATATCCGGAAAGTAATTATTCTAGGAGAAAATGAAATTCAGAGCGGACGATATGAGTTGAAAGATATGCTAACAGGTGAAGTTGAGCAATTTGAAATACTGTAATTAGGAAGGGAAGAGAAGGCATGATTATTCGCAAAGCAACTATAAGTGATGCAACAGGGATAGCCAAAGTCCACGTTGATAGTTGGCGAACTACCTATAAAGACATTATTCCTCAGAGCTTTCTGGACGGGCTAAGCTATGAGGGGCGCACAAAACTTTGGGAAAACCATCTTTCAGATAAAACGTATACGATCTATGTTGCAGAAAATGAGGGAGAAATTATTGGTTTTGTCACAGGGGGTAAACGTGAAACAAATAAAGACTCAGGAGCAAGTGATTTAACATCCATTTATTTACTTGAAGAATGGCAAGGCAAAGGTGTCGGAAAAAAACTATTGAATCAAATGATGATCGCCTTTTTACAACAAGGCGATCAAAAGGTCTATGTCGAAGTATTGGCAGACAATAAGACAAGACAGTTTTATCAATATTATGGGGCTGAGTACGTCAAAACAGTTCAAATAAAGATAGCAGGCAAGACATTGGACGAAGAGATTTATGTTTGGAACAATGTAGAACAAGTAATTCAAAGCTCCAAATAAATATTGGAATATTTTGTGTTATTTCAAATAATATTATTGAATAATTGTATAATTATGTTATTATTTTACAGTGTGATGTAGCTAATAACCTATCAATTATTAAATCGTTAGGATAATAGAAATAAAAAATTAGGAACTAAAACATGCTACATTCCTTAGTAGTCATGTTATACTAAATGTTGTCAGATATTTCAGTAAAAGAGGAGGCCCCGGTATGGAATTTAATCGAAGGACAAAACAGAATGTATTATTGCTTTGGTTAGCTACTGGGCTACCCCTTATGTACGGGTTATATTTTCTGTTTCCTAGTCAGCCGATCAACTGGGAAATCTTCTTATATTTATCTATATTTGCACTCATTACAACAGCGATCCCATTTCAAATCGGCAATACGACGATTATTCTTTCGCAATGGGTAACATTGGCGGCCTTTTTGCTGTATGGTGTCGGGGCAGAAATGCTGATCGTTCAGTTAAGTATTTTGCCGATTATTTACCAGATGAGAAATCATAAAGATGCGTTTTACCGCATTATTTTTACTTCATGGATGTTTGCCTATACTTCATTTTTCGCCGCGGGCATTGTGCATTTAGCAGGCTTTGAAGTGGGGAATTCGAATTTAACACATTTACTCCTATACGGAACCGTATTTGTCATCCTGCATTTATTTATCAATCATACGATTCTCTATGTACGTGACCGTTTTACAGGAGAAAATGAAAAGTTTTTCAGTGAGCATATTTTCTGGGATTATGGCAGTGCGACCATTACGATTCCATTTGCTGTTACATTAGTTATTCTGATAAATAGTATAGGATCACCGGCAATCTTCCTGCTCGGTATTCCGTTTTTTGCAATCACGTTTATTGCAAAAATGTACAATATTTCAGAACGGGTCAACCATTCGCTCAGCAAAGCAAGCGAGTTTGGGCATGAGCTGGCAGACCGATTAAGCGCACAGCAAATTATTGAGCTGTTTATGCACCGGGTAAGTCAGCTGTTTGCACATGACGCAATGTATCTTGTCGATCATATTCAGGGAAAATACGTGATATTGCGTGCACGAGTAGATGGAAAGGATATCGAAATTCAGGCTGATTCCGATTCAATCCGCGATTCTTTTATTCATATTTGTTTCCAGACGGAAGACAAGAAAGTGTTCTCCAGTGCAAAAGAATGGGAAAAAGATGCACCTGATTTTATTCCTCTTGATATGAACAGTGTCATGATTGTTCCTATACACCGTAACCAGAAAACAGAAGGAACACTCGTCTTAACAGCGCGTAAAAAGAATGCATTTGAAAAGTATCAGATGGATATCGTTCACTTACTGTCCACGTATTTTGCCGTGTCACTCGAAAAAGCAAAATATTTCAGCGCGGCAGTTGAGAAAAGTGAAACATGTGCATTAACTGGCCTCTATAATTATCATTATTTAGATAAAAGACTAGTGATGGAGCAGGAGCGGATTAAAGCGAACCCCCATCTGCAGTTTTCATTGTTAATGATGGATATCGATTATTTCAAACGAATTAATGACACGTATGGCCATCATGCGGGTAATATTATCCTTCAAAATTTTGCTAAGCTGCTGGAAAACTTTGTTCCGGAAGAAGCGGTTTTGGCAAGGTATGGGGGAGAAGAGTTTGTCATGCTCCTACCGCATATGACGAAGGAAGAAGCAGTCCAGTTAGGTGAAGAGATTCGTCAATGTGTAGAAGTAACCCCATTTTTAATTGAATCCGATTTAGCCGAAGAGGGTCAAAGAGAGCTGGTTTTCGTTACAGTAAGTATCGGTGTTTCGAATGTACCGGACGATACGGATGAAACGAAAGGGCTTTTACGCAATGCCGACCGTGCCCTTTATATCGGAGCCAAACAGGCCGGACGCAATAAAGTAGCAGAGTATTCACGTTAAAAGAACTCCGTAGTTAACGCTATGGAGTTCTTTTATTATTTTCATACCGGGTAACAAATCATACTAATTCCATATGGATTAATGTATGATAGAACTATAATCTTTAAAGTTGAAAAATTCTGTGTAAAAGCTTGCAACATATCGGAGGAATGACAGATGGCAAAAATCTACGTAATCCATGAAAATGATGATTGGACGCGTCACTTAGTAAATCGATTAGAAGAATTAAAATTACCATATGAAACTTGGCATTTGGATGAGGGGATCGTCAACTTAACAGAGGCCCCACCGGAAGGCGTATTCTACAACCGTATGAGTGCTTCATCACATACGCGTGATCACCGTTATGCACCTGAACTGACAGGCGCGGTACTGGACTGGCTTGAATTCCACGGAAGAAAAGTACTGAACGGCAGCAATGCACTTCGCTTGGAGTTAAGCAAAGTAAAACAATACACGGCGCTGGAAAAGCACGGGATCAAAACACCGAAAACAATTGCGGCTGTTGGAAAACAGCAAATTGTTGAAGCTGCAAAAGCGCTGAATATTGTACCGTTTATTACGAAACATAATCGCGCAGGAAAAGGCTTGGGTGTACAGCTGTTCTATTCAATCGCCGCGCTTGAAGAGCATTTGGCTAAACCGGATTACGAAGAGCCGGTTGATGGGATTGTGCTGATCCAGGAATATATCGAATCACCTGAATCGTATATTACACGTGTTGAATTTATCGGCGGCGAGTATTTCTACTCAGTGCAAGTCGATACATCGGAAGGCTTCGAGCTTTGTCCTGCAGATGTATGCCAAATTGGCGATCTGTTCTGTCCGGTAGGGGAAGAGCCGAAAGAACAGCGGGCAAAATTTGAAATCGTCGAAAACAATGAAACAAAGCTGCTTGAAAACTACGCAAATTTCCTGAAAGACAGTGGAATTGATGTAGCGGGCATTGAATTTATCCGCAATGCAAAAGGCGAAGTATTTACGTATGATGTCAACACAAATACGAACTACAATCCAGATGCAGAGGCAAAAGAAGAAAAGTATGCGATGCTGCAGCTTGCGAAGTTTTTAGGTCAGGAACTTGAAAAAGTAACGGCTCAAAAAGTGAAATAATAGAAAAAGTCCAATGAAGCGGCGCAAAGTACTGCACATTCTTCATGGGACTTTTTTATTTATATTTCTTATGCTGCTTCATTCGTTTTACTAAGAAGCCGCCTTTAAACGATTTCGGTTCATAGGAAATAATGAATGCGGATGGCTCATGATGCTGAACAAGCATAAATAATTCCTTTTCACGGTTTCGTTTTGTTAAAATTTCATATTTATAGCGCTGGCTGTCACGGCCTTCACCAACGTATGTCGTTAACGCAAATCCTTCATTACGTATAACCTTGATCAGATCGTCATTACGGTTTTGCGTATTGATCGTTACATAAATATAGCCAATCGCAAGCTTTTGTTCGATGCGCGTCCCGATAATAATCCCTAGACCAAAACCGACCGCATAAACGACCATTGCAAGAAAACCTTGATCGCCGCTGAAAACAAGAGACAGACCGAACACATAGATAAGCATTTCAACGATCCCGATTACGGAAGCGAGCGTTGTAATATTTTTAACTAAAAAGATGGTACGCAGTGTAAATAAAGGAACGTAAAGTAGCTGCAATAATAGTATAAGCAAAATTTCTTTCATCAAATCGAATCCTTTTCATTAAATAATATGCTCATCATAATATGTATACTCTTACAAATGCAATAGATAAGATTATACAGTGTAGCGAGATGTCAGCATATTATTTATCTTGTTTACTACCACTTTTCCCAATAAAGAAGAGTCTATGCAAAATTTCTCAAAAAAAACATAAATTATATGTTTACCCATCCATCTTTTGTGGGAAACATATATGAGGATAATTCGTGATAAATTATTCGCTATTAAATATTGCCCCTCTTGCAGAAAAGATCATGTAAGCATTTTTCTGGAACAAGTCTATATATTTAATATGAATGATGCTAAACGTATAAGACTTATAGACTGAAATTGTAACATGAAAGCCTTCGCATTTCTTTTACCTGTTGTTTTCTGTATAATTATGTAGAACGGGCAATGAATTTAATGCTTTATCTAAAAAATAGAGAGAAGTTGATGTAATGACCATTCTTGTTGTAGACGATAACCAAGTTAACCTCTTCGTTATTGAAAAAATATTGAAAAGTGATGGTTATGAGAAGTTTGTTTCCGTACAATCTGCAAAAGAAATGTTTGACTACCTAGATCCATCCAATGCTCCTAAGTGCTATGACATTAATGTTATTTTATTGGATGTTATGATGCCAGAGATGGACGGAATTGAAGCTTGTCGTATTTTAAAACAAAATCCTCAATGGAAAGATATCCAGGTGATTTTCGTCACTGCACTTGAAGACAAGGTGAAGTTGTCGGAAGCTTTAGATGTTGGCGGCATTGATTACATAACAAAACCAATTAATCGAATAGAGTTATTAGCCCGTATCCGTGTCGGGAAAAGGCTGAAAAAAGAACTGGACTGGCATACAAATCAGGAAAAGATTATCCAAAGAGAGTTGGATCTGGCTGCACGTGTCCAACAAAGCCTTTTAAGCCCACCTGTTCATGAACCGAATATTTCGATTACCGCTTCTTATTTGCCATCGTCGAATCTGGCAGGCGATTTATATTATTGGGACAAGCTCGATGAAGACCGCTATGCTGTCATGTTATTGGATATGATGGGGCATGGTGTCTCTGCATCGCTTGTTTGTATGTATATTTCTTCTGTTTTGCGTGAGGCCATTAAAAAGCTGACAGACCCTAAGCTTGTTATAGCTGAGTTGAATCGTTATATGAATTTACTGCAAAATGAAAAAGAAAATATATTGTATTACTTCACCGGCGTGTATTTTATTATCGACACGAAGAAAAAAACAGTAGAATATGTCAATGCCGGTCATCCAAATGGCTATGCTTTAGTTGATGGCGAAAAGACGGTACCGATTACGTCGACAAGCTATGCGGTAGGATTTGTTGAAGATATCAAAATTGAGAAGGCGATTATTCCATATGATTCGTCTATTCAAATTGTTCTCTTTACAGATGGGGTATTGGAAGCGATGGGTCCGTGTGAGCTGGAGTCTGATAAAGAGCTATGCAAAATTGCGAGTAATCACTGGTCGACGGATATTCCACCGATTGATTATTTAGTGAAATGTGAACAGCAGCATAATCAGCCGGATGATATGTGTGTCTTATTATTAAGTGCCAAATAGCGAATAACAGTATTTAAATAGTAAACCCGATTTTTCTTAAATAGAAAAGTTGGGTTTTTTACTGTTTCTTCAAAATAAAAATGGCACATCTGTGATAGATGTACCATTCCTTACATATTTCAATTCAGTTACTAAAACCTCTTTTGATAAATACGCTCTGTAGAATTAACGGTGCGGTATTTGGAAACGAGCGGAGTAAACTGCAATGTTTCTTTATCGCCTAATCCCAGATATCCGCTTCTTGTTAAGCTATCGTAAAAGAGATGATGCACTTCATGCTGCAGCTCAGGTGTAAAATAAATGAGCACATTACGGCAGATGATCACATCAAATTCCTGAAACGATTTATCTGTAGCCAGATTGTGCTGGGCAAACATGATATTTTCCCTTAAGCAAGGATGGAAAGAAGCAAAACTGTCATCCGTTTTATAGTATTGGGAAAAGCTTTCTGTCCCGCCAGCTAAAATATAATTCTTCGTATAGGCTTGCATTTTATGAAGAGGGAAGGCCCCATGCTGTGCCTTTTTCAGCACATCTTCGTTCATATCGGTCGCATACATCATCGTACGATCCAGCAGACCTTCTTCATGCAGCATGATGGCCATTGAATAAACTTCTTCGCCTGTTGCACAGCCTGCATGCCATATCCGAATTTTATCGAGCTGTTTCAGTTGTGGAATAATCTCTTCCCGGAACGCCCTGAAAAACGAGGGGTCCCGGAACATTTCAGTTACATTAATCGAAAAATCATTAAGCAGCACTTTCAATAACTCTTTATCATAAATAATCGCTTCGGTTAATTGAGAGATTGAAGAAAAATTGTTAAGCCGCATGCGATGTTCAATGCGTCGTAATATTGATTGTTGATTATACTTTCGGAAATCATATCCAGATAATGAGTAAATCGCTTCTAATAACAAGCGTATCTCTAACTTCTTTCTATACATTTCGTAAACGTTCCCCACTTGTGAGCCATACCGTTAGTACGGAGAATAGTTGTTCCAAGTTTAGAGGCTTACTTATATAATCGGAAGCCCCTGCTTCAAATGCACGATCTTGGTCTTGTTTCATCGCTTTTGCTGTTAATGCAATAATCGGCAGCTCATGTAATTGTAAATCTTTACGGATACGCTCCATTGCTTCGTAACCGTCCATTTCAGGCATCATAATATCCATCAGAACAGCATCCACGCGTGTCGCCGTCTGTAAAATGTTCAGACATTCCACACCGTTAGAAGCTTCTATAATGTGAACACCTTTGTGTTGCAATGCCTGACGTAGCGCATAAATATTACGGTAATCATCATCAACAATCAAAATATGCTTATCTTCAAATATTGATTTAGGTTCCCCCATTGGAAGCGCAGGAGTCTCTTCTGTATAAACCGCTTCCTGTTCAGCAATGCTCAAATGTACAGCATTCCCTTCAGGTAAGCTTGGCAAGTACACTGTAAACGTACTGCCTTTACCTTCAGTACTTGATAATGTAATCCAGCCACCAAGAAGTTTTGTAACTTCACGGCAAATCGATAAACCTAAGCCTGTTCCGCCATATTTACGAACAGTTGCGCCGTCCGCTTGCTGGAACGATTCAAAGACAAGGCTTTGTTTGTTTTTCGGAATACCGATACCTGTATCTGTCACACTAACTGCAATCCATGTGTCGCTAAGGTGTCTCATGTCAGGTGTTAGACGTGCTTTATCCACCTTCACCGTTACCGAACCTTCCTCAGTAAACTTCAGTGCATTGGAAAGCAGATTATTTAATACTTGATGGAATCGTTTTACATCCGTATGGAAAATTTCAGCAAGATCGTTTGCAACTTCCACAGATAATTCCAGGCCTTTTTGGTTCGCTACAGGCTGGAATAAACTTTGAATGTGCTGTGGAATTTCATATACATCCATCTCTCTGAACCATAAATCCATTTTTCCGGCTTCAACTTTTGATAGATCCAGAATGTCATTAATCAGGTTCAGCAAATCTTCACCTGAATCATGGATCACTTTTGCATATTCCAATTCATCATCAGACAAATGATGTTCATGGTTTTCCGCCAGCATTTCAGACAAGATTAAAATACTGTTAAGCGGTGTACGCAATTCATGGGACATATTCGCAAGGAACTCGGATTTGTAATTTGAGCTTTGACGCAGCTGTTCTGCACTCTGTCTTAACTCAACCTGTACTTTTTCCAGTTCATGCGTTTTCTGTTCCGCATCACGTGTACGTTCTTCTAAACGTTCATTAATCGTAGTCAATTCTTCAGTTTGCATTTTCAGTTCTTCAGATTGTGTTTGAAGCTCTTCTGACTGAACTTGCAATTCTTCTGTCATTGCCTGTGACTCATTTAATAGACGAACAACTTCCATACGACCAATAATACTGTTAATCGTTACACCTAAATGTACAACAACTTCTTTAATAAGATCACGATGTTGTTGGCTATAAGGCTTAAGTGAAGCTAATTCAAAAACAGCGACAACTTCTTTTCCGAAAAGTACAGGAACGATAATACCGTTCGAAATCGGAATATTTCCAAGTGATGTTTCCAAGTAGTGGAAGCTGTTATCTTTGTTGTCATAGCTTAATACGCGTTTTTCTTTTACACTCTGACCGATGAAGCCTTGTCCAACTTCAAAGCTGTCACGACCTACATCATCGCCAGTTTCCGCGAAGGCAGAAATTTTATTGAACTTGTTACGGTTGCGAATATCCTGAATGAAAAATGCACCGTATACCGAATGTGTACGAGTCGTCAACGATTTCAGTAATACGTCGCCCAATTCATCAAGTGTATCGACACCTTGGTAGGCTGTTACAACTTCGGCCAAGTTCGTTTGGTACCACTGACGGTTTTCCATTGTCGTAAGGAGCGAATTCGTCGCCATAACCAGATCTCTTACTTCATCGTTCGTTTTGACTGTAATACGTTTCCGTACCCGACCGTCAGACGCATTCATATCCTGAATGGCTTCCGTTACTTCGTTGATCGACCCGGCAATATTACGTGAAATAATTGTGAAAATAACGATCGTTACTGTCGCAATTAGCGTTAAAATTGCAAAAAGACTATAAGTTAATGCCGTGTTTTGATCATTAAGCTCTGTAACTTTAGCTTGAATCGCTTCTGTTTCAAACGTACGGAAAGCGGTGAAATCCTGCTGCAATTCACTAATGGTCATGCTGCTTTGTGTACCGTTGAACATGGAAAGGATTTCTTCATTATCATTAGCAACTATTGCGTTCATTAGAGGTTGTCCGATATTTTGAATCCAATCTTCGATACCGCTATGAACTACTTCCAGCTGTTGCTGACCGCTTGAAAAGCTATTAACAATGGTGTTTAACTCATCATAGGATGCTTTCCATGTTGCAATTTCTTCATTATATTTATTTAAATGCGTTTCATCGTCTGTAATTAAATAGCGATGTAAGGAGGATTCCATATTTAGAATTTGGCGTTCCAGATTATTTGACATCATACGCATTTGAGAATCATATTTAATAATGTCATTTCGTTCTTTTTGTAAACTTGTTATTTGGTTATTTAAGACAAGAGCCGCAACGATTAAACATATTATGAGAATAATATATCCACTCGTAATTTTGAAGCCAATGCCCAATTTACGTTTTTTCTGCATTATGTTCCTACCCTGCCTTTATATAAAATTTCTATCAACTAAGTATACTATAACTTAGTAGAGTGTACGAATATGATGATTTAAAAATTGGAAAGAATACGATGTTTAATCGGTGAATGAATCAATTCGTATTAATTTTCCCGTAAATTCCGCCTCCGCCTCCCGTTATGGCAATTTGTCCTTTTCTTGATAAGTCGATCAGCACGGCGAGTTTTTCCGGAATGATGTTTTTCAGTTCTTCCAATGAAGCCTCATGCAAAATATTCATCTCGGTTCCAAAAGCATCCAGCATCTTTTCGATTGTTTTCGATCCGATACCCGGAATGAAGTCTAGCGGAACTTGATGAATATACGGAGGTCTGCTAATTTCCATCTGCGGGTTATCCGTTAATTCCACAATTCTTTTTGCAACGCCTTTGATCAGCTGTTCCTTTCCGCAATGAGGGCAGCGGCTATGACCTTCTTCTATTAATTGTTCACCACAGTTGGCACATACGGTCTCATGATATTTGCCAAGAAGGGGATTAAGTCCGTAATTAGCGATAATTTCTCTGCCCTCAATTTGGTGGAGTGCTTTTCTCAGCTCTTCAAAATTTGCATCCTTTACCCGGATTTTCTGATATTCACGGGCAAGTTTTCCTAAAGAATGCGCATCCGAATTAGTCACAAAGCTATACGGGGCCAATTCACTGATCCCCTTGACCATCATCGTGTCCGAACTTAAACCAAGTTCGATTCCATCAATCAGATTCGGATCAAATACTTCTGTTAAGCTGCTTTTAACTCCTTTTCCAAAAAGACTTTTAAATGGCGTAAATACATGTGCCGGGATAAACAGCCCGCCAAGCTCACGAACTTTTTCCTGCAGTGTCCGGGCATCAAGACGTGTCCGCTGTGTGCTCAAATGAATATTCTTCTGATGAAGCTGGAGCCAGCCGGAAAACTCCTTCATCTTCGTAAGTGTTGGGATATAACAAAGAACATGGATCGGTCCATGACAATTCACATCATTAATCTCGATTTCCGTTCCTAAAATGAGCGTTGTTTTTTTATAACGAATGCCGCCTTCAGCCAATTCTGTTGCTTTTTGTTCTTGAAGGAGCTGTTCTACTTCTTCGATGACTTCCGGTGAATGACAATCGATAATGCCGATTAAATCCAATCCTTTTCTAGATGTAGCGGTTTCCAAAATATTGGTCAGCGTCAAGTTTTTACTCCCGGTAATTTTGACTGCCCGCCCTTTATAAGTACGCCCAATATGTATATGTAAATCCGCATAAATTTCCTTCCACAAAGTACACACATCCTTAAAAGATTCGTTTAATCAAATATACCCGAAATTCGAAGATTATTTACAGGGGAGGGGGAGTTTATTTACAGGAAATTGTTTTAAGAGGGGTTCATCCGAAATAAATCAGTTCCGGGTACAGTAAAAAATCCTGCTGACAGGGGAAATTCCAATCAGCAGGACAGTCTCAATATAGTTTAGTTAAATAATGGATTTTATCGCTTGCCATTTTTCCATTACGACAGCTTCCTCAAATGTACTGATGATTCGATAGTTTTCATCGTCTAAAATGCGGTAATGCTTACTTAGCAGGTTTTGCTGAAGACGGTGATTTTTAAATTCATCGATGTTCTTCCACCAAATATAGCCGCCCATCGTTTTTTCACGTGGGGTAATGATAACATTGTGCGCGGTAAGTTCAATGACTTCCATCGGATCGCCGCCAATGCGGTTTTGCAATGTTTCACTGTGCCGGAACAGGGCGCAGATTGCAATTGTCGTTGTCCAGTTTGCATATGTGCGTTCTTTTTCAATCTGTACGAGTGTCTTTTTCGAAATGCCCAAAATTTCGGCCATTTTATCTTGCGTATAATTATTTTCAGTACGGATAAGTTTCAAACTTTCCGATGTTATTTGTATGATAAAATCTCGATCCATCGAATCACCTCGTGTAATAATACACTAAATATAACATAATGCCATTTTCATTTCGACGGGTTGAAATAAAAAATAGCCTGAGCACAATCGCCCAGACTACTTTAGCTAACAATTCTATTCGTCTTTTCCTTTTCCGAGAAGCTTGTTTGAAATGACAAGTCCGATTGCACCGATAATGATGAATGAAATCGAACGGATCAGAATGTCGAGCTCGGATAAATCGAAGAAAATCATTTTTATTATCCCGAAGAACAGTAAGCCGATACCGACCATTTTCAAATTCGAGAAGCTGCGTTTTGCTGCAAGGAACAGCGAGAAGCAGGCGATGATGAAAATGAATACCGTATTTAGAATAACCGCTGAGCTCCAATTGATGAGATCATGGAAATTCATGAAATTCGTAATACTGAAGATCCATATAATCGAAATAATCATACTGGCAATCGTCAGCTTCTCTATATTTTGGCTGAAAAACGTTTTGTAGTTTTTATAAATCCATCCTTGTTCCCAAGCATCTGCAACAATTGCCCACAGAATCGCAAAGTAAAGAATGCGGACGATAATTGCGACAAGAACTGCCTGGTCGTCAACCCATACAGTAGAAAGTAAAACAAGTCCCGCAAATCCGTAAAACCCAGTAGCAAGCCAAGGCAGGAATTTGCCGACAATACCACGTTTAATAACTAAAACAGCGGCAAAAGCAAACGAGATGACACTAAATGCTAAAAACGTTGTATAATGCTGCGGCATATACGCCCAGTCCAGCTTCCAAACATAGAGCAGTCCAACTAAATATAGCAGGCAAGGATAAATATCTTCCAGTTTGAAAAGTCTCTTTTTCTCTTCAGCCGGTGCAGCTTTATACTGAAGCAGTACTTTATAAAGAACGACAAGCATGGCAATGACAAGAACCATGTTCAAATGCCTTAATGAGAAGAACGGCTCCACTTCATAAAACATTAAAACGAAAAAGGCGAGTAAAGAAAACGTAATACCCTTAACCCATTTCATGAAGACAATCGCATGCTTTAACGCAACGACCAGTCCGCCAAATGCCACGACAATCATCAGCAGCAGTGACATTTCACTTGAAATATTAAGCTGGGTAATAATATTCAGCAGCACAATAGCGGACAATGTGCCGAACATATCAACCATCAGTCGGTCCGCACGTTTAAATACGATATATAAAGCACCAGCTACAATCGCCAAGAACAATACAAGAGCGATAAGTAACGGTGTCTCTTCACTAGGAAGAATTCCGTTTATCAATGATAAAATGATGACTGTAAAGGTGAATAGTAAACTAGCATGCAATTTACTATTGTTAGAATACAACCTTAAAAAACTTACGAGAAACAGACTGAAGACCGCAATGATCGCAAATGCAAAAAAGATGAGTCGTTCATCATGGAATATCGAAACAACCGCCAGTGCTAAAACCGAAAAAGCGGTCCCGATATAAAGGGCTCTGCTCTGTTTATGCTTCAAAATCACGATTTGCACAACGGCGAACAGCAGCACGACGAAAATGCCGATAATCACTCCGCTAAACTGCATGTATTCCAGTAAATACGGCAGTAATAATGACGTAAACACAACGAGTGCCGTCAATGCTTCATTTCCTTTAACATAGCTGATGAAAACTCCGTAAACAATGTAGATCAGTGCAAAAACGAGTGCGACATATAAACTGAGCACGTCATATAATATGGCGCCCGCAGCCGTTGTTAAAATCCCGACAATGAAGGCACCGCCGTATAGCGATAACGCAACAACCTGCGATCCTTTTTTCTTTTTCTCCATATAATAGGCACATGCGCCAAGACCGATCGATAATACAAAGCCGGCAATAATTTTGATGCTGTCTGATAAAAATCCGTAATCACTCACGAGTTTCAAGCCCCAAAGGACACCGAGCACTAAAATGACGGTAAAGATGCGCGGCAATGCACGAGTAAACAGTTCTTCCAGTGACCGCTTTTCCTTTTTGGGGATCGGGTCTTCTTTCGGAACAGCAACGGTATCTGGTACGGGTAGTTTTTTCCGGACAAATGGTTTTACTGGTTCTTTTTTGACAGGTGCAACTTCAACTTGTTCAATTTTCACATGCTGCTTTAAATGCCGTACTTCTGTTTTCAAGGAGCGTACTTCCTGTTCCAAAGCCGCGATCCGTTCCAGCATTTCTGTATCTCTTTCCACACAATCACCTCTTTCAACAAAAGTAATGATACTCTATTAGTGTAATTTTACACTTTTACATTGTGGAAGTAAATCGTTTTCGGAAAATTCATGCACTATAAAGCTATTCTATCAATAATGAACGGGGAATCTAATACAACGACGATTTATGAGATTGGCATGCATATTATTTATCATTTGAAACTATAATTAAGTAATATAGAAATAAATAAAGAAAATTAGTAGGGGGTAATATGAGTAATTTAATTATTTTTTCCATCATTTTTCTAATCGTCCTAGTAATTTTTATAAAGCTGTTACGTTCCTTTACCGCACAATTATATATTCGCAGTAGAATACGAAAAGGTATCAAACAGCATATTAAACAAATAAAACTGGCAAAAGGAAATAAGCAACAGCTTTTTGACGTATATAAAAGCGTTTTTAATAATGCGACGACCAAACCGAATCGATTATTTGCCTCCAGAGACCGAGATCGATTCGAACTAAAAGCAAATACAGAGTTGAATCGGATGACGAGAAATCCTTTCACAAAACTGTATGCAAGTGCCTTAACGTATTCGAAAGGGCTGTTTACCTGTCTCTTTCTCCTCGCGACAATTCTTTCAGGCGGAATTTTGAAAGACGAAGTAAAAGCCTCTTCATTGACATTGCCGACAGTTGACGAAAACATTCAACTGAAACTGAATGTTAACTTGGAAGATAAAATCGATCAGATCGTGACAAGCTTTATGCAAGGTGAAAATAAACTGCAAAGCTTTAACTTTCAGGATTTGGCGAATAAGAAAGTCGTTCCGGTTTATGATGTAAAAGATTTACCGCAGGCAGTAACAAATGTAGAGCAGTTAGGCCAGGCAATCGCCCATCATATGTCGCAGTTTGAACATCAGTTTACGGTGTACTATGAGGGGGATGTCTCCGATTTTGAAACGACAATCGATGAAGTATTTGCATGGCTGGAAAAAAATGAACCGTATTTATGGGCGGTCATGGGCGAGTTCTCAACACGTGCCAAATACTATGGCAATAAAGTGGAATGGAATGCAACGGTCAACTATGATTTGACTGCAGAGGAAAATGCCATTGTTCTCGGGAAAATCGATCAAATTATCAATACAATTCCGGACAATGCAACGGAATCGGAGAAAGTGAAATTTGTAAATGATTATTTAGTCGTGCACACAGCGTACAATGTGAACAGTAAAGCGAATCCCCATACACCGTATTCTGTATTAATGAATGGCGAAGGTGTCTGTGAAGGATATGCATTGGCCGCTTTATTAATGTTTGAAGCACTCGATATCGAGGCGAAATATGTTGTCGGAAATGCAGGGGGACCACATGCCTGGAATTTGGTGAAAGTGGATGGACAGTGGTATCACCTTGATATTACATGGAATGACCCGGTTCCGGATCAGGGAGATCGAGTCCATTACCAGTATTTCCTTATAAGCGATGAGAAACTTTCAAAAGACCATGAATGGATTAAATCGGATTATCCGAAAACTGCTGTAAATGATTACCTGTAAAAAATAATATTGACAAAGAAATGTATTAACCACATAATACACTTATTAGGTGTATGAAGTGCTTAATACATTTTTTTATGCATACTGTATTAAGAGGTTAGTACAGAGTACAGTTCGTAGCGGTATTTTTTTGCGGATAGTGTACTAAGGGAGTAATACACGAAAGGAGCTGAATAAGGTGGATGTGAAATTCAATAACCGGGATCCTGTGTATGTGCAGGTTATCCGTCATTTTAAAGAGCAAATTGCAAAAGGTTCGTTTGCGCCAGGCCACGTCATACCATCAAGACGGGAGTTGGCCAATCAGCTCAAAATCAACCCGAATACAGTGCAGCGCGCCTATAAGGAAATGGAGGAGCAGAAATTGATTTATACAGAAGGTAATATGCCAAGTTGCATTACGAAAGATGAAACGGTACTAAAAAGTGTTCGTGAAGAATTAATCAGTGAAGCGGTGCAAGTATTTATCAGTTCCATAAAATCAATCAATGCGCCACTTCCCGAAATAATGGAGCTCGTACAGAAACAGTATGAGGAGGCGGAGCAGCGTGATTGAAGTAAAAAATGTCTCTAAAAAATATAAAAGAAAGCAAGTATTGAAAGATATGAGCTTTACTGCAGAAAAAGGGCAAATTACATGCCTGATCGGAATTAACGGTGCAGGAAAAACGACCATTATGAAATCAATTATGGCGCTCACGCCGATTGACCGTGGCGAAATATTAATCGATGGCAAAAAAATCAGCAAAGACGCATACGAAAAAATTACGTATATTCCAGATCGTCTGACAATGTCACCAAACTATACAATTGCACAAAGCTTCGAATTTATGGCCGATTTTTATAAAGTGTGGAATGAACAGCGGGCAACAGAACTTCTCGCATTCTTTCAACTGGATCCGAACGATAAAATTTCAAGTTTGTCAAAAGGAAACACGGCAAAAGTCAATTTACTGCTTGGTTTGGCATTGGATGTGGACTACATCCTGATGGATGAGCCATTTTCAGGAATCGATATCTTTTCAAGAGAACAGATTGCCAATGTCTTTACGAGTCATTTAATCGAAAATCGCGGCGTCATTATTACAACACATGAAATCAATGATATCGAACATTTAATCGACAAGGCAGTGCTCATTGGGGACGGCCGTGTATTAAGAGAAATGAATGTGGAAGAGATGCGGGAAACAGAAGGCAAATCCGTAGTAGATGTAATGCGGGAGGTGTATGTCGGGTGAATCACTATATAAAACTCGTCAATTTTGAAGTGAAACGATTTAGTAAACTTTATCTATCTTTAATCATTGCGGTAGTAGCAGCCCAAATTATCGGGGCTATTGTCACCTCTTCGTTTTATGTAAGCAATGCGGAAACAACGATGGTGCGGGATCAAATGACAGTAAGCGACTATATTTTAACCTATGGTGCGTATTCACTGCAGAACTTTTTATTTTCGGAATACTTCTTTCTATCCGTTATATTTGCAGCAGCTTTACTTATGATTTATGTGTTTTTTATTTGGTATCGTGACTGGTTAGGGAAATCATCGGTTATTTATCGTTTGCTCATGCTGCCTACAGCACGCAGAAATGTGTATTTCGCTAAATTAACAACAATATTGCTTTTTGTTTTCGGTTTAACAGCAATGCAAATTATCTTACTGGAAGTTGTGAATCAAATTACACAACGAATCGTACCTGACCAATTATGGATGGATGAAAGTATAATTTATATTTATTCTACTGAACTACTGGATTTATTGTATCCACAATCACCTTTATTGTTTGTTTTCTATTACGTAATCGGCATTACAGCTGTTGCGGTAATTTTCACCTCTATTTTATTTGAACGTAGCTATCATCTTAAAGGGATTTTTCTGGCATTCATCTATTGTGTGATTTCAGTAGGTATTGTAATGGTTCCGGTGATCGTTCAAATAATTACCAATTATTTTTATACGAATGAGATTTATTTATTAGTTACTGGATTCAGTGTTTTAACAACGGCACTTGCAATTTATTTAGCAGATTATTTATTAAAACGAAAGATTAATGTGTAGAGGAGGGGAATGACATGAAAAAATATTGGCAACTTCTTTTAATTGCCGGAATAATCGTTGTAACATTTACTGTTCACTATATACAAGTAGCGAACGCAAAAGGTAAAGATTATGATTTTACATTCGAAAAAATTTCAGGCGATGATAAATATATAGATTCATTGATGTTCAAAACAAGCCTTCAATATGGCATGGTCTACAATTCACTTCTTATTAGTAAAGATGAATCCTCGTTAATCGAAACTGTCCATAACCGGGAAATTCCTTTGATGTTTCAAAAACTTATAGATGAGCATAAAAACTTCATGCGAGGTAAAGCATTAATTGCCAATAACTATTTTGAGGACGATACGAAGCTTATTTATATGAAGGAACCTGAGGAAGGCTGGAAAGTAAAAGCAGGGGACACATACAGTTATGAAGTTGATATACTGGATAAAGTGAAGGATGAGAAAACGTCATTTTCCATCAAGTCACAGCTGAATAATAGATATAACTGGGTTTTTTATAGTGATATTACAGTTGTTAATAATGAGCTTAAACTTATTGTAAAACAAGTTGATAATGACGGAAGCGAAAAAATGTACCAAGTGATTATTGATTTGAAAAAGCAGCAGCTGCTAAGCGAAACTTTACTTGAAGAAGCGGCAATAGATGAAGCGACAAGAACAAGTATTGAAGCCTACAATTCTTATTCAAATTTAGGTCATGAAAAATACCATGTCTATTCTATAAGCTCTTTTGATATGAAGAGTCCTGAGCTAAATCTTATTTCAAGTCAGTTCCGTGCAATAAATATGGAAACGAATGAAATAATAGATATACAGTTACCGGATGGTTTAGAGCAGAAACTGCAAAGTATTGAAGTGGATGATAATTACTTAGTGATCGCCTATTCTACAAAAGAGGGAATAGTCATTTACAGATATAATATTGGTCAGCAGCGATGGCTGGAACCGATTACTGCATCGAATACTGAAAAAGTGTTGAATCCTGACCTGAACAGCACGACTTCACTAAATGGGAAATTATACGTCATGACAGAAGTGAATAATGATTTTGTGCTCAAGATTTTTGATATTCAACAAGGGGCATTATTATATGAAGGAAAAGTTATCAATAAAAATATGAAACAAAAATATTATATTCACATAACTGATGTTTATGAATTAGAAAGTAAATGATTGTTAACTCATTGAATTTGGCTACCAACAGATTTTAGAGTTATATAGTAGAAAGACGCTTAATCGAGGCATGTGCGGAAATTCTCCGGCAACCCAAAATTAAGCGTCTTTTTCGTGTTACAGCTTATAAGGCAGTTTCTCTTCCATAAACTTTTGGAAAGCACGAACAGCAGGGGAAGAGTTTTTCTTTTTACTCGTATGGAGGCCGAGATTCCAAGGAAGTTTCGGATTTACAATTGGAATCGACTTAATCAATTGATGATCGACTTTCGTTTCCATTGGTTTCGGTAAAATCGAAACACCTAAATTTTCGCTGATCATGCCACTGATGAATTCCCATTCCGAACTTTCAAATGCTACTTCCGGATGGAACCCGACATGCAGACATTGCTGGATAATGAGGTCATGGAATAATTTTTGTTTGATTAAGATAAACGTTTCATGTTCCAGCTCAATTAAATCCACCTGTTCCCGGTCCACTAAAGGATGTGTATGGTGAACGAAGAGTGAAAGCTCGTTACTTAAGAACGGAACGACATCAAATTCTTTTTCATTTGCCGGCAGCATGGCAACACCAATATCCAAACTGCCCTCTAAAACATTTTGTTTAACCGTTTTTGAATCATCCTCGAAAATTTGAATTTTAATATCGGGGTATAATTCATTAAATTCCTTAATAATTTTCGGGAAAAATAAAAATCCGAAAACGGGCGGAATCCCCATTTTAATTTTTCCCTTTCTTAAATTCATCAGATCATATAGATGAACGGATATATCATCCAATGATTCCATGATCTTTTCACCTTCCGCCAATATAATCTCCCCGGCTTCGGTTAATTTGATTTTCTTCGCAGAGCGGTCGATCAGCTCGACATTCAATTCCTCTTCCAAACTTTTCACTACTTTACTCAGTGTCGACTGGGATAAGTGAAGAGACTTTGAAGCTTTCGTAAAACTTTTATACTTTGCTACTTCAATAAAGTAAGTAAGTTGGCGAATATCCATTCCGTAACGTCTCCTCCTAACTATGAATTTTATGCATACTTTACATTCTAACTATGAATTTTACTCAATATAAGGGCGGTTGTATACTAAATGTGTACGAGTTGTGAATATTTTTCTCACCTTGTTCGAAAATGTTAATAGCTTATTGTAAAACATCTTTACAATTGATTTTCATTTTACCATTCACTTTATCTCGAATTGACTCGCATGAAATTAGGTAACCACTACGGATTACCACAAGAAGAAATCATTAAGTTATTACAAGTAAGTACCGGCGACAGCTGGGTAGCACGCAACTGGTCAGATGTTTCTGAGTGGACTGCAGACACAGCATTAGCAGTATTACAAAAAGACTTAAAAGCAACTTACGAAGAAAGCATCAACAACAACTTAGAAATGCCATTTAACGCATTATCTTCAATTCAATTATTCCATTCAATGGGTAAAGAAAAGAAATAAGCTTGAATAAAACTCTTCCCGCTATCAATTATGGTAGCGGGTTTTTTAAATTTCTAATCACCAAACTCCAAGAATTTTATAGCTGTAAATATTTTATTGACTGAATATTCTTATTTATTTACACTGAGGAAAACGAGACGACATCGAGAGACAGCTAGAACTAGACAAAGGAGAGGGTATGTTGTGTTTAAATGGAAGAGTAAAGAGCAGTTAAGGCAATTATTAGGCGAACTTGTACAAGTGCAAAGTGTATCGGGTTCCCAGGCTGAAAAGGATTTTCCTGAAGTTGTAGTGAGTAAACTGTCGGAGCTGGCGTATTTCAAAGAATACCCTGACCATTTAAATCGAACATATTTGAGTGATGGGCGCAGTTTTATTAGCGCATTGGTCAAAAAATCTCCGGTTACGAAAAAGACAGTCGTGTTGGTTAGTCACTTTGATGTGGTGGATGTACAGGATTACGGGAAGTGGAAACAATATGCTTTCGATCCTGAGAAGCTGACAGAACAGTTTTACTCGGTGAAAGATAACTTGCCGGAAGCAGTACGAGTTGATCTAGACAACGGAAACTGGTTATTCGGCAGAGGCACGATGGATATGAAGTGCGGGCTTGCTTTGCATATGTCCATTGTAGAACAGGCGACATACGGAGAATATGACGGCAACATTCTTTTATTGACCGTTCCTGATGAAGAAGTAAACTCTGAAGGAATGCGGGCAGCGGTTCCACAACTTGTACAGCTAGCGGAAAAATATAATCTTGAATATACGACGATTTTAAATTCAGAGCCGATGTTCAGCAATTTTCCTGGGGACCTAAATAATTACTTCTATACCGGCTCAATCGGAAAAGCATTGCCGGGCTTTTTATGCTACGGGAAGGAAGCCCATGTCGGGGAACCGTTCGGGGGACTGAATGCGAATTATATGGCATCGGTCATCACAGCTGAAATGGAATTAAATATGGACTTTTGCGAAAAGGTGGGCGTAGAAACGACACCGCCACCAACGAATTTAATTTACCGTGACTTGAAAACGGAGTATTCCACTCAAATTTCGCACCGGGCTGTAACCTTGTTTAATTTATTTTTATTTGAAAGAAGCATGACAGATGTTATATCAATGCTTCAGCAAAAAGCGATCAATGCGGCAACTGAAATCGAACAGTCCTATATGAGCAAAGCGACAAAGTATTCACAGCATACAGATTTTACACCGCAACCTTTAAAAGTGAAGGTCATGACGTATGAAGAAATTTACGAATATGCGGTGGAGAAGTACGGCGAAGAGCGGGTTGAAGAGCTTCTATCAAACCGTGACAGCGAAAAAGATGACCGGCAGCGAACGATTGACCTCGTTGATCAATTAGCTGCATTATGTAATGAACTGGCACCGATGATTGTCATTTTCTTCGCACCGCCCTTTTATCCTGCCATCAGTTCAGGTAAAACGAGACTCATCAGCAATCTTGTAAATGAATTGAAGGAATACTCGCATGAAACATATAATATGAAGTTTACAGTTCAAAACTACTTTGCCGGAATATCGGATTTAAGCTATGTAGGGTTGAATTATGAAAACAGTTCGATTGAATCGCTTATAAACAATATGCCGATGTGGGATAAAGGCTACTCGCTGCCGATCGATGATATGAAAAAGCTGAATGTACCGGTGCTGAACATCGGTCCGGTAGGGAGAGACCCGCATAAATGGACAGAAAGACTGGATGCGGATTTTGCGTTTGGACCATTAGTCGATCTCCTTGATTTGACGATCGCAAAGTTATTCGCGGCGCATTATGAGGTAAATGAACAAATCTTGAGTAGTTAATAATCTGCCTTTAACGTTTATCGTTAAATTTGTGATACAGTGGGAATACTAACCGCGAACTAAAGCGGAGTTGGAGGCTTATGATGACAAATACAGTAGATGAATTATTAGAATCGCTCGTGGCAGCGACAGTAAATAATGAAGTGAAATGGAGTAAAGGTACGGAAGCGTTGGAAGATGTGTTGGAAGAAGTTTATGGCAACACGGCAAAGCTTTATTACTTCTTTGATGAAGAAGAAGGTTCAAACATCGTGTTAGCAACGTATCAATATTACGAAGGCGAAGTAGAAGCCGATGAATTTTTAAAAGACGGCATGAGCCTGTTTGTCATCGACGCAGACGATTTTGAGATTTTAAATGAAGTAACAGATGAAGATGCGGACGATGCAAATCTATTCGCAGCTTTAATGGAAGCAATTGAAGAAGCGAAGTAAGGGTTAACGTAGCGGGTGTGGACGGATTAGGATCGTCTGCATCCGTTATTTTTGAAGTAGGGTCGCTGGAAGAAAGCGGGCCGAGATTTTATTAGAACAATAGAGTGGTTTATTAGAAGAAATTCAAGTGATATTAGAAGAACTGGGCTCGTTATTAGAAGATCCGCAAATTTAAGGTGCAGGAGAACTTTTATTCCCGGTAAAATGGGCGAGAAAAGGCTGTGTCAGGATTTTATTAGAACATTTGAGCGGGTTATTTGAAGATTGAGGCAGGATATTAGAAGAAGTACATACTTTATTTGAATATCCGGGACACTTATTAGAACAAACCGCATTTATATTAGAAGATCGGCAATATATTAGAACAAATAAAATTATATTAGAACTTCTGCGGATATATTAGAAGATCCGGCTCCCACACCCCCAACGCCCACTAAAAATCGCCCGGTAACAAACCCCGGGCGCCCAACTCAAACAATCAACTACCGTTAGCTATTCAACAGCTCAAACCCTTTCACCGCTAACGGCACTTCACCAAAAGGCTTCTGGTCGAACTGTTCCTCGATATAAATTTCCGCCAGCATCTGCTCACGTTCACCGGCCGTTTCGCCATGCTTTACCGCAACAACCGCTTCGTATAGACAGGCAAGCTGTTGCATAAGCGGTTTCGCCTCCAGTGTTTGCATGGCCGGATCCAAAGTGACAAACACTGCGAAACGCTGCTCCACGACAGAGGCCAGCTGCTGTAAATACGGATGGTTCGTCTGCTGTAATTCATTCAGCAGCGTACTATGCGCATTTTTTTGCACAAGACGAATGAGCTCGTGTGCCAAGATGTTCGCAGTTCCTTCCCAAACAGTCAATACTTGCGCATCGCGAAGCAGGCGAGGGAGCACGAAATCCTCGATATAGCCGTTCCCGCCATGAAGTTCAATCGCTTCATGCGTAAACTCGATTGCCCACTCGGCCGTTTCCTTTTTCACTAACGCAATTAACAGGCGGACGAGCTGCTGTTCTTCCTCTGAAGCATTCCCGCGGACAACTTCATCATAGCGCGACACTAAATCGAACAACGCGACAAGCGATGCGTGCCATTTTGCGTGCAGTGCGCCTAACGAATGCCTCACCATCGGAAACTCGGCAACTGTCTGGCCAAACGCAATACGCCCGTTTGTATAATGTACCGCTTCATCCAATGCGCGTTTCATAATGCCGACAGATGCTGCGGCATTGCAAATACGTGACAGGTTAAGCGCCTCGAGCATATAGTAGATGCCTTTGGACGGATCCCCGACAACATATGCTTTTGCACCGTTAAACTCGACCTCTCCTGATGGAACTGCTTTTACGCCAAGCTTATCTTTCAATCGGCGGATCGTAATATGATTAAGCTCACCGTCGTCGTTACGCCATGGTACAGCAAACAAAGTTAAGCCGCGTGAGCCCTGTTTGGAACTAGTAGTCTGGCGAGCAAGCACCATCGCAACACCGCACATCCCGGCATTTGAGGCAAAGTACTTTTCGCCGTATAAACGCCATTCACCTTGTTCAAGTCGCGCTTCCACGACGTTCGCTCCGACATCGGATCCTCCTTGACGCTCCGTTAAAAACGTTGCCCCTTCAAATAATTCCGTATCGCCTGTTGCACAAATATGAGGCATAAACTTCTGCTTCAGTTCTTCAGATGCATAGTGCTCGAATAAATAAGCCGTCGCCATCGTCAATGTAACAGGACAGTAAAAACCTGGCTCAGTTTGCGATAGTAAATAACCTTGCGCAAAGCTGTATACATAATTGCCTTTATGACCTAATTCAGGAATGTCTTTATGCACATAGCCGACAATCCCTGTACCATAAGTTTCGGCAACCGTTTGTTTATAGCCTTCGTTTACAATAACTTCACTCACTTCATCACCGTATGCATTATAGCGGCGCAATCTTGGTTCGCCTTCGCGGTCCGTCACTTTGGCACGGGCATCAATTGGTCCGGCACAAAGCGCACCGAATGCCGTCAGCTTTTCATCCGCATAATGATAAAAAGACGGCGAAAGCTTTTGCTGTAATAGCTGATGCAATGTCTGATCAGATTCATAAAAGTTCTGGCTCTTTTCACGTTTATTGGCTAACACTTGCATTTGCTTCACCTCTTAGCTGTTGTTTTAATATCTTTCCGGAAGCATTGCGCGGAAGTGCTTCAGCTTGCTCAAAGATTTTCGGGATTTTAAACGCGGCAAGTTTTCCTTCTAAATGCTCGCGGATTTCCTGTTCGGAAACAGGGACTTTCGCACAGTAAACCGCTTTTACTGTTTCACCCCATTCAGGATGCGGTACGCCGAACACCGCTACTTCAAAAATCGCATCATGCAGCAGTAGCTGATCTTCAATTTCTTTCGGATAAATATTCACACCACCGGAAATAATCACATCTTTTTTACGGTCAACGATGTAAATATAGCCCTCTTCATCAATGCGGGCTAAATCTCCTGAACGTACCCAGCCATCAACGAAAATATTTTTCGTTTCTTCCGGATTTTTATAGTACTCTTTCATATTACCTTCACCATATAAGATAATTTCGCCAATTTCTCCGGGAGCCACATCTTCATTTAAAGCATTAATAACACGCAGCTCTGTTCCAAATGGTGCTCGCTTGCCGATACTTCCTGCCTTGTGAGGGTGGTCGGCAGCATGTAAAATCGAACCGCTCGGACCGGCTTCCGTTAAACCATATACACAAACTAAGTTGTCCGTATTAAACTGCTGCTGAATATATACGACTTCTTTTTCGGAAAGTGGTGCGCCTCCGTACACCCACCATTTCATTGACGACAGGTCCGCACTTGCGATTCGCGGTGAGCCGGCAGTTAGAAGGTAGGCAACAGGTGCTCCAAAGAAGTGCGTCGTTTTGTATTTTTCTACCGTATCTAGTAACAAGTCAGGCGTAAACGTCGGTGTGAGTACAGCGGTTGCCCCGACTAGAATGGCCGTAACCAAAAATAAATTCAATGGCGCAGAATGAGTAAGCGGCATCATAATGAGCATCCGGCTTTCTGGTTTTACTTCCATTTCAATTGCAATCATATGCGATACAGCAAGTACATTGCGGTTTGTCAGTAAAACGCCTTTTGGATTGCCGGTTGTGCCGGATGTATAAAGTAATGTGGAGTCATCGTCCTCTACCAGATCACAACATACAGCTTCATTAGGTTCGGCTTCCTGGAAATGATTGAAGCTTTGCCAGTCATGGACAGCAGGACCTGTTTTTACTTTTAAACCATTGAACATAATCGTAGCGGCCTGTTCGAAAATCAGCTCATGGACAAAGATCGCCTTCGCATCGCTATGATTGAGCACATACTCAATTTCACGTGTGACAAACTTGGCATTGATCGGTACAACGACAGCACCGATACGCTGGATGGCAAAGTAAAGCGCGACGAATTCTTGCACATTTGGCATGAAAATTCCGACTTTATCGCCTTTAACAATTCCGCTTGCACGCAACGAGCCGGCGATTTTATTTACTTGATCATCCAATTGTTGATACGTCGTTTCCTGACCGAGACTAATAACAGCAACTTGATTCGGATACTTTCTTGCATGACGAGCTAATAGATTAGAAATATTCATGATTGGTCCTCCAATAATCGAATTAGTTTTTCCTGAAAAATAGCTTCCGTTTTTTCAATATCTTGACGGATTTCATACAACTCTTGAATCTTCTGGTCAATTTCCTTTATCTTTTGCTGACCGTATTCGATTGTCCGCTCCAGCTGTTTAATACCTGTACGATCAAGGTCAAAAAGCAAAATCATTTCCTTAATTTCTTCCATTGAAAACCCATATTTTTTTCCCCGGATAATTAGTTTGATCTTGGCCTCCTCCCGTTTGGAATAATGGCGCATACCATTATGAGGTCGTGTCGGTTTCAAAATCCCGAGCTCTTCATAGTAGCGCAATGTTCGCGGTGTGAGTGCATATTCTTTAGCGATTGTTTTAATGGATTTCATAAAGACACACCCCCATTGGTGAAAGTATATCATTTACGTTAACGTCAATTTAAAGAGAAATAAAGAATAAAATAGAGAAAAATTTACTGGAAGAGAGAAACGCGAATTATAATTCTATGTAATTTTACTTATCTATAGGAATAAATAATTAAATTTAAAATTCCGAATATTACATATTGTAAAACTATTAATGTACTTGTAAACTTGTCATACAAGCTTAAAACTTTTCATAAACGGGGGGAATGAAATGAAAAAGTCACTTTTATTATTTTTGGTAGCGCTAACATTAATCTTGTCCGGCTGTATAGAGCGACGTGAATTCATCACAATCGCAACAGCATCGGCAGGGGGAACTTATTATCCAATAGGGGTTGGATTAGGCAATTTATGGACTGAAATTTTAGTTGAAGACAATGTTAAGGGGACAGGTCAATCATCAGCAGGGTCCGTAGAGAATATCCAGCTATTAAAAAATGAGGAAGCAAAAGTAGCGATTCTTCAAGGGTTGATAGGTGCGCAGGCATATGAAGGACGTGGAGGAAACTTTGAAGGGCGACCTTATAAAGAGTTACGTTCAATCTCCATGCTTTGGTCAAACGTTGAGCATTTCGTATTAATGAATAAAGAAACTGAAACAGGAACTATTTCAGATATCGATCAGAAATCATTTTCAGTTGGTCCGCAAGCATCTGGAACAGAACAATCAACATTAGTAATCATGGAAGGACTTGGCTTAACGAAAAAAGACATCACACCTGAATATTTAGGTTATGATGATACGATTTCAGCGATGCGGGACGGGCGTTTAGATGGAGGTTCATTACCGGCAGGTGTACCGGTTTCATCCATCATGGACATGGCTGCATCAGGTGTGAAAGCATCGGTACTGGATGTAACGGATGAACAGCTTGATAGCATTAACAGCATATTTAACACATGGTTCCGTTATGTTATTCCAGCAGGTACATATACAGGAATCGATAAAGAAATTAATACTATTGCACAGCCGAACTTTTTAGCGACAACAGCACAAATGGATGAGGATCTTGTTTATAAGTTAACGAAAGCTATCTATGAAAACTTGGACAAAGTACATCAAATTCACAATTCAGCGACTGAAATAAAATTAGAATCAGCATTAAATGGTCTTCCGACGCCACTTCATATCGGAGCATACAAATATTTTGTGGAAGCTGGCTTAGACATACCAGAGCATTTAATTCCACCTGAAGCAGGAGAAGATCAACAATAAAATCCATTATGGGGGTGTAATGATGATTTTTAAGAAAAAAGAAAAAGAGTTCGATGTTACAGAAACACTTGAAAACGATAAAGAAGCCGGTGGGGCAATCCGTACGTTTACCGGTAAAACAGGATTGATTATTTCAGCATTATTGTTTGCACTGGCATTTTTCTCGATATACGTAAACAGCTTAATGAATATTCAGGAAATCTATCGGAATGCGATATTCCTGACATTTATTTTAGTGCTGACATTTTTACTTTATCCGGCAACAAAAAAATCGAGTAAAACGAAAATTACAGTTATCGATTATATTTGGGCGGCATTTGGGTTTGCCGGGGGAGCTTACATCCTATTAAACTACTCAAATATTCATAATGTAAAATTTTCAGAGCCGACATTCATTGATTATGTATTTGCCTTCATAACGATTGTCGTATTACTGGAAGTTTCACGGCGCACAATTGGACTATTTATTCCAATCTTATCGGTAATCGCTTTATTCTTTGCACTTTTTGGTCCATGGTTCCCGGGAATGTTTGGACATGCAGGATTCAGCTTCGAGCGTTTACTCTACCGTTTGTATATGACAACTGAAGGTATCTTCGGAATGACCTTCTCCATTGCGACAACTTATATTGTCATATTCATTTTATTTGGTGCATTTTTAAATGCGAGCGGGGCAACACGTCTGTTTAATGACTTGGCATTATCGATTGCAGGTCAACGTCGTGGAGGACCAGCACAAGTGGCTGTATTATCTTCTGCATTAACTGGGATGTTAAGCGGATCGGCGGTAGCGAATGTTGCTACAACAGGTACATTTACAATTCCATTGATGAAGAGCATCGGTTTAAAGCCTCGCTTTGCTGCAGCGGTTGAAGCAACTGCTTCTACAGGTGGAATGATTATGCCGCCAATTATGGGTGCGGCTGCATTCATTATGGCTGGATTCTTAGGTGTAGGTTATAACATCATTGTTCTAGCGGCAATTATACCAGCAATTCTTTATTACGCTTCACTCATCATTGCGATTGATATCGAAGCGAAAAAGCAAGGATTAAAAGGAATTAGTAAAGACAACATTCCTGATGTAATAGAAGTTATAAAAGCACGTGGTGTGTTAATTTTACCGATTGTCATTGTTATTGTGACATTGATGACTGGTTTCACGGCATTATTGGCAGGTTTCTCGGGGATTTTTGCTTGTATTGTAGCAAGCAGGTTAACGAAAGACAAAGAATTCCGTATTGGAATTAAGTCGATTGTCAACGCATTAATCGAAGGGGCACGAGGTACGATTCAAGTAGCTGTTGCCTGTGCCACAGTTGGGATTATCATCGCAGTAATTACGATGACTGGCTTAGGTTCAACTTTAGCCTATAACATTATTCAAATCTCAGGGAATAATTTAGCGATCATTTTAATTCTCGTTATGATTACGAGTATCGTACTAAGTATGGGCTTACCATCAACGGCTTTATATATTGTTGTAGCGGTTGCAGCGGCACCGGCATTAATCGAAGCTGGCGTTAACCCAATTGCGGCACATTTCTTTGTATTCTGGTTCGGTGCACTTTCAAACATTACACCGCCTGTAGCACTGGCATCCTATACAGCAGCAGGTATAGCGAGAGCCGATGCGATGCAAACATCCTGGACAGCCGTAAAACTCTGTTTACCAGGTTTCTTATTACCGTTCATGATCGTATATAATCCGGCACTTGTCATGCAGACAGATGCAACTGGAATCGATGCCATATTACAAATTGCATTTGCCTTTACAACATCAATTTTAGGTGTTTTCGCATTATCGACAGCTGTATTTAATTTCATTACAACAGGTATGAATATGATGGAACGTTTGTTAATGGGGGTTGCGTCAATTCTTCTTATTATCCCGGAATTAATTTCAAGTGCGATTGGACTTGCTCTTATTATAATCGTATTAGCAATTCATATTCCGCGTGGGAAAAAGGCCAATGCCGAAGTGAATAATTTATCTGTTGAAAGATAGGAGATTTTTTATGCAAGTAGAACGTAGAAAAGTTGCGGATCAGGTTTTAGATTTTTTAATCGAAATGATGCGTACGGGTGAATTACAAAAGAATACAATATTACCGACTGAAAATGAGTTGGCAACTCGCTTTGGTGTAAGTAGAGCACCCATTCGTGAAGCATTGAAAGTACTTGAAGTTGCTGGTGCAATCGAAAGTAGACAAGGTGGGAGAAGTTTAGTAAAAGAAGTGTCTTTAGCTCAATTGCTTGATCCGGTTCGTTTTCAGCTTATTACTAAACAACAAGTGCTCGATTTACTGGAGTTTCGAATCATTGTTGAATGTGAGGCGGCTGCACTTGCTGCTGAACGACGGACAGAAGAAGAGCTGATCGAGATTCAAAATCTGGTAAAGCACTTCCAGCATTTAATGGAAGACAACCAAGCGATTGGTCATGAAGAAGATTATCAGTTCCATCAATTCATAATGAAGGCGAGTAAAAACGACTTTATTTCAGAAACGATCAGCAACTTAAGTGATCTGCATCTACGTGCTTTAAAGTTTTCGCTATCTCACAATTTAGGTTGGGATAAAAAACGTCAGGAAGTAGCCAAAGAGCATATGTTGATTGCTCAGGCGATTGCAGAAAAAGACTGTGAAGGGGCAAGACAGGCGATGCGTGAACATTTAAGTAATGCACGTCAAAAAATTCTTAACTTACCAGAAGAGTAACGTCTTACTAACGTTCTCTATCATGGTCAGTAGTTAGGACAATGGGGGAACGATATGGAACAAATCCAACAGCTTTTATATCAGTGTATTCGCGATGAAGCACGCATTCTTACAGAAAAGGCGGATTTAGTTAGTTATTCTTACGATGCTTCCTTTGGATCGTATATGCCTGAATTCGTTGTTCAGCCTTTATCAACAGAAGAAGTAGCCTCTGTTATAAAGCTGGCTAATAATCATAAGATTCCCGTTTATCCACGCGGGCAAGGGACAAGCTTAAGTGGCGGACCTTTGCCTGTTCGTGGAGGGATTGTACTTGATCTCTCCCAATGGACTTCGAAATTAGAAATTGATGCAGAAAATATGCTGGCAATAGTATCACCGGGGGTTACCGCACAAGCGATTAACAATGCGGCATTGCTACACGGCCTTATTTACCCACCCGATCCGAGCAGTATGAATATCGCGACAATCGGGGGGAACCTCGCTGAAAATTCAGGGGGACCAAAAGGATTGAAATATGGTGTAACAAAGGATTACGTTATCGGCTTGGAAGTTGTCACTCCTGAAGGCGATGTCATTCGAACGGGTGGAAAAACGATGAAAAATGTAACCGGCTATGATTTAACGAAGCTCATCGTCGGCTCTGAAGGAACATTAGGGGTCATTACAGAGGCTATTTTACGTTTATATCCAAAGCCGCAAGCAACGGAAACATTAATGGCTCAGTTTGATGATATTGTCGATGCAGGACGCGCTATCTCCAATATTTTAAGCGCAGGAATTATTCCCGCAAAACTTGAGATTATGGATAGAGCCTCGGTGGAAGCAGTTGAAGCGTATCGTCCATCAGGATTACCAACCAATATTGATGCGTTAATTTTAATTGAATTAGACGGCCATCCAGAGGCGATTAAAGATGAAATTAAACGGGTAAACGATGTTTGTCTTAAAGATAATGCCCGTGCAGTTCAAATCGCGCAAACAAAAGAAGAAGCGGCGCAGCTATGGCAGGCAAGGAAACTTGTATCACCGGCAATTGTCCGTCTAAAACCGACGAAGATTTCTGAAGATGCGACCGTTCCGCGCAGCAAAATCCCGGAAATGTTCCAACGTTTAAAGGAAATACGTGAAAAGTATAATGTCGACCTTGTCGTGTTCGGTCATGCAGGTGATGGAAATTTACACCCGAATATTATTGCGGACGAACGCGATGCGGAAGAAATGCGACGTGTAGAAAAAGCAGTTGAGGAAATATTCCGTACAGCCATAGAACTAGGCGGTACATTATCAGGCGAACATGGAATCGGTACGTTAAAAGCACCATTTATGGAAATGGAGCTAGGGGCAGTCGGGGTAGATATGATGAAACGCATTAAACAGGCATGGGATCCGAACGATATATTAAACCCGGGAAAAATATTCCCTGAGCCCAATCAAAGGTTTGTGTTAACAAATGACTGAACTAGCCTATCAAGAGACACTGAGCTGTGTTCAATGTGGCTATTGTCTGCCAACGTGCCCAACGTATGTAACATTCCAAAAAGAAACCCATTCACCACGCGGTCGCATAAATCTCGTGAAAATGGCTGCCGAAGGGAAAATCACGTATGACGAAATTTCTGAGGCCATTGATTTATGTCTAGGTTGCCGTGCATGTGAAACAGCCTGCCCAACAAACGTAGAATACGGAAAAATTCTGGAGTCGGCGGTCGAAGTGTTGACGGTTCATAAAGAACAACAAATGAAAAGTCGGATGAAAACGGTAAAGTCGCTATTATTCAACCAAGTTGTACCGAATAAAAATGTTCAAAAAGTACTTGGTACCGGCTTAGCGATCTATCAAAAAACAGGCCTGCAAAAAGTTATGCACAAAACAAATGCACTAAATATATTGCCGGAAAATCTGCATTCATTTGAAACGATTTTACCAACCGTTAAAGGACCGATGAAGCGAAATAAAAGAAAAATGCATTATACGGTACAAAATCAAAAACCGGTATTTAAAGTAGGCTTTTTTGTAGGCTGTATTATGGATACGATGTTTTCATCGATCAACACAATGAGCATGAAACTATTGCAGCAAGCGGGTTGTGAAGTGACCGTTATTAAAGAACAAGGCTGCTGTGGTGCGCTTCATCAACATAGTGGTTTATCGGATAAAACGCGTCAATTGGCAAAAAGAAATATTGAAGCATTTGAGCAATATGAGTTTGATTATGTAGTAAATAGCATCGGTGGTTGTGGCGCGATGTTAGGGGAATACCCGCAATTATTAGCAGGTGAAGCAGATTGGGTAAAGCGTGCGATCAACTTTTCCGCAAAGTCTGTAGATATTAGCGTTATTTTAAGTCAGCTATCACTACCATTTAAAAACGATTTGCCATATGTCGTTACTTACCAGCCGTCTTGTCATATGACAAATGTACAAAAACGTGTAGATGAGCCACTTCATATGATTAACAGTATTCCGGGCATTGAACTGATGCCATTGCCGGAAGCTCATATGTGTTGTGGTTCTGCAGGAATATATAACATCATTCGTTATAACCATTCAATGAAAATATTAGATGAAAAAATGAAGCATGTGAAGTTATTACAACAACGACCAAATATAATAGTAACGACAAACCCGGGCTGTCATTTACAAATGAAGTTAGGGGTAGAGCGTGAAGGATTGGCTGAAACGGTTCGAGTTGTGCATCTTGTCGAGTTGTTAGCTGAAGCATGCGGGATAGAAGCGTAAGGGGGAAAATGGATGTTAGATGTAGTGATTATAGGTGGTGGGATTGTTGGTTTATCTGTTGGACTAGCTTTAACAGAACGCTTCCCGGATAAAAAAGTAGTCATTTTGGAAAAGGAGAATTCGGTGTCGAAGCATCAAACCGGCAATAATAGTGGTGTGATCCATTCCGGCATTTATTATAAACCTGGCAGCTTTAAGGCCCGTTTCGCTAAACAAGGAAGTCAGTCGATGGTAGCCTTTTGTGAAGAACATGGCATTGAATATGACATTTGCGGGAAAGTCATCGTGGCAACAGAGCAACACGAACTGCCGTTATTAAAAGACTTATACGAGCGCGGTTTACAAAACGAGCTTGAAATTGAAATGCTGAATGCAGAGCAACTGAAAGAAATTGAACCGCATGTAGCGGGTCTTGCAGCGATTCGTGTTCCGCAGGCCGGAATAGTAAACTACCAGCAAGTCTCGGAGAAGATACGGGAGTTAATAGAAGAAAACGGTGGCGAAATTCGTTGTGGGGTAGAAGTAAAATCAATTGATGAACACGATAATGGCGTAACAATCGATACGTCTAAAGGTACGGTCGAAGCAAAAGTAATGATTAACTGTGCAGGACTGCAAAGCGACCGTATCGCAAAAATGACGGGATATTCTGCGGATTTAAAAATTGTACCATTCCGTGGCGAATACTATAAGCTCAAAGAAAGCAGCCGCAGTTTAGTCAATCATTTAATCTATCCTGTACCAAATCCGGACTTTCCGTTTTTAGGTGTGCATTATACGCGCATGATTGGCGGAGAAGTCGAAGCTGGTCCGAATGCTGTTCTGAGTTTTAAACGGGAAGGCTATAAAAAAACAGATATAAACTTATTTGATATTGCTGAAACATTAACTTACAAAGGTTTTTGGAAGTTAGCCGGAAAGAACATGAAAGAAGGGCTGAATGAGATGGCCCGTTCATACAGCAAAGGATTATTCGTAAAAAGTTTGCAAAAGCTTATTCCGGAAATTCAAGCAGATGATTTAGAACCTGGTGGAGCGGGGGTACGGGCCCAAGCGTTAAAGAGTGATGGTTCGATGGTTGATGACTTTTATTTCATCCCGGGTAAACGCAGCATTCATGTGCTAAATGCCCCTTCACCGGCAGCAACTGCATCTCTGGAAATCGGCAAGGAAATTGTTGCAAGATTTGAGAAGAAATTCGAAACGGTTTATTCATAAAAAGATAAAATACCGGAGGCTTAAAATTAAAAAAGCTTTCGGTATTTTTTATTTGTTTAGAAGAAGGCATAACTATATATAAAATAATACGCATTTTCGCCATAATCGTATTGACAATTATTATCATTTAGCATTATTATCTAATTAGTGAAAATGATAATTGTTATCAATTAAATTTAAGGAGCGTTATTCAAATGAAAACGAAAAAGTTTTATTCTTTAATGGCAATGCTTTTCGTGGCAATTGGTTTACTAGTTGTTGCGGGTTGCTCGGATAAAGAAACAAGTTCAAATGAAAACAATGAAGCAACATCAGGTTCTTCGAATTCAGAAGATTCAGCAACACAATATCCAATCGTCATCAAACATGCATTAGGTGAAACAGTAATTGAAGAAAAGCCGGAGCGTGTAGCAACGGTTGCATGGGCTAACCATGATGTGGCACTTGCTCTAGGTGTAGTGCCTGTTGGTTTTTCAGCAGCAAACTACGGCGTACAGGATGAAAGCGGAATGCTTCCATGGACAGCAGAAAAATTAAAAGAGCTGGGCGAAGAAAATCCAAACATTTACCAAGATACAGATGGCATAGACTTTGAAGCCGTTTCGGATTCGAATCCGGATGTTATTTTAGCAGCATATTCAGGACTTACACAAGAAGAGTATGATACGTTAAGCGAGATTGCACCAGTTGTTGCCTATCCGGAAACTCCATGGGTTATTACATGGCGTGACCAAATTCTATACAATGCAAAAGGTATGGGCATGGAAGAAGAAGGTAAACAATTAATCGCTGACACAGAAAAATTAATTCAAGATAAAGCAAATGAATTCCCGGAAATCAAAGGTAAAAAAGCGGCTTTCGGTATGTTTACCGCGACGGATTTATCGAAGTTCTATATTTATACACCGGCTGATCCACGTGGTGAGTTACTGGAAGAGTTAGGTATGGAATATCCGGAAAGCATTAAAGCGCAAGTTCAGGATGAAAGCAGCTTCTATATCGAGTTAAGTGCAGAAAATGCAGATGCTCTAAATGATGCAGAAATTCTAATTGCATATGGCGATGATAATACATTAAAAGCACTTCAGGCAGATCCGATTTTAGGAAAAGTACCTGCAATCCAAAATGGTTCGGTTTTAATTATTCCTGACAACACACCACTTGCAGCTGCAGGAAACCCGAACCCGCTATCACTACAATATACAATCGACGAGTATGTAACTTTAATTTCGGAAGTTGCAAAAAAGTTAAAGTAATATGAAAAGTACATCCGTTTTAGAAAAGAAACAAAATATGATGCCGCGTAATTTTATTAAAGTATCATTGCTTTTGATAATTTTACTCGGACTATGTATACTAGCATCACTTGTATTCGGTTCGCGGATGATTGGCTGGACAGATCTTCTGAATGGGTTATTCCATTCAGAGGCTCAGTCTCATGAAGCGAACGTGATAAGGCAGCGTGTAGTAAGAACGATTTTCTGCCTGCTATGCGGTGCAGCATTAGGTGTTTCCGGAGCGCTGATGCAATCGGTAACCCGCAACCCTATTGCAGATCCAAGTATATTAGGTGTCAATACAGGGGCATCGCTTTTTGTCGTTTGCGGCATTGCCTTTCTCAATATCAGTTCGGCAAACCAGTATATTTGGCTTGCGATAGCGGGAGCTTTTATTACCGCTATTTTTGTATTTGGGATTGGTTCAATGGGGAGAGGCGGCGCAACACCATTAAAGCTCGTGTTGGCAGGTGCGGCTACGAGTGCAATTTTATCATCACTTGTCGTGGCAGTCATGATACCGAGAACGAATGTAATGGATCAGTTCAGATTTTGGCAAGTCGGAAGTGTCGGTTCCGGCAGCTGGGATGCCATTACATTATTTATTCCATTTATAGTAGTAGGATTATTAATTGCCTTAATTACAGCGCCGGCATTGAATGCGATGGCATTGGGTGATGATGTTGCGACAGGGCTGGGTGTACGCACAGGTACTGTAAGAATTGTAGCGGCATTAGGTGGCGTATTATTATGTGGTGCTGCAACAGCATTGGCAGGTCCAATCGGCTTTATTGGGTTATTAGCTACACATATCGTACGTCTCGTAATAGGTCCTGATTTACGTTATATTATTCCGATGTCAGCATTGTCGGGGGCGATTATTTTAACCTTTTCCGATGTGATCGGAAGGCTCCTTGGCAGTCCAAGTGAGCTCGAAGTTGGGATTGTGACGGCCTTTATAGGTGCGCCGATTTTAATTTTAATTACGATGAAAGCGAAAATGCGTGCAATATGATGAATGAAACGATGAAGATGATTAAGACGTCAAGAGTAAAAAGAAAACGCCGGTTTATAATGATGACTTTCTTGATGGCCATCATTTCGCTAGTACTTTGCGGTTTGATGCTTATGCTCGGCAACACGATTTATCCGGTACAGGATGTCATAAAGGTTTTACTAGGTGAACAAGTGAAGGGAGCAACCTTTGCGGTAAATACAATTCGTTTCCCGAGAATGGTTGCCGGTTTGTTTGCAGGCTTTGCATTTGGTGCCGGGGGCTATATTTTTCAGACGATGCTGCGCAACCCGCTGGCAAATCCGAATGTAATCGGAATTACAACAGGTTCAAGTGCTGCAGCTGTATTTTGCATCATTGTATTAAATGCAAGCAATGCAGTCGTGTCGATTGCAGCTGTAATGGGAGGGCTTGCAACAGCAATCTTTATTTATCTGCTGGCAAAAGGCACATCCTTTTCGATTGGCCGACTTATTTTAATCGGTATCGGGATACAGGCAATGCTGACGGCATTTATCAACTATTTAATGCTAATCGGGGATACACATGATATTCCGGCTGCAATGAGATGGCTGAGCGGCAGTTTAAACGGTGCGAAATTAGCGAACCTTTATCCGCTAATCCTGATCGTATGTATTTGCACACCGATCTTAATGTATTTTGCGAAGCGTTTGGAAATGCTGGAACTTGGTGAACAGGCGGCAACATCTCTAGGCGTCAATACAAATCAAACAAGAGTCATTCTTATTATTACATCGGTGCTCATGATTGCATTGGCGACTGCTGCAACCGGTCCGATTGCCTTTATTTCCTTTTTGGCAGGTCCGATTGCAAAGAAATTAGTAGGTGTCGGATTTTCTGGTCTCATTCCTGCAGGTTTAATCGGTGTTATTTTAGTATTGGCAGCAGATCTAATCGGACAGTTTGCGTTTGAGACACGCTATCCGGTAGGGGTCATTACAGGAATAATTGGTGCCCCCTACTTAATTTATTTATTAATCCGAATTAATCGGAAAGGAGATTTATGATGAAATCGACACATACATTCCAAACGGAAAATCTTGTTGCAGGCTATGACAACAAAGCGATTTTACAAGGTGTTAGTCTAGCGATTCCAAGCAATAAAATCAGCATTATTATCGGTTCGAATGGCTGTGGGAAATCGACGCTTTTAAAAACGATGGCACGATTAATCAAACCAATCTCCGGCCAAGTATTGTTGGATGATAAATCGATTAACAAAATCCCGCCGAAACAGCTTGCACGTGTTTTAGGACTCCTTCCGCAATCACCAGTTGTACCCGAAGGCATTACGGTTGCTGACTTAGTTGGACGGGGCCGGTTTCCGCATCAGAGCTTTTTAAAAGGCTGGTCAACGGAGGATTATGAAGCGGTAGCAGAAGCGATGGAAATGATGAACATAACGGAACTTGCCGACAGTCATATCGATGAGCTGTCAGGAGGGCAAAGACAACGTGTATGGATTGCCATGGCACTTGCACAGCAAACCGACATCTTGTTTTTGGACGAACCGACTACATACTTGGATATTACATACCAAGTGGAAATTTTGGACTTATTGACGGATTTAAATCGTAAGCATGGTACGACAATTGTGATGGTGCTCCATGATATTAATTTATCCGCCCGCTATGCAGACTATATTTTTGCTTTGCATAAAGGTCTACTCGTTTCGGAGGGAACACCAGCAAACGTAATTACGAGTGAATTGATCAAAGATATATTTAATTTAAACTGTGTTGTCACACAAGACCCTGTTTCGGATTCACCTTCCGTTGTCCCGATTGGAAGACATCATTCGAAGTCCGGAATGCTCGTTTAGCTGCAACTTAGTCAATGGAACCTGAAGGCGACTGCGTGAAAAGCGTAATGTCCGACAAATGAAAAGAATGGAGTGTTTCGAATGAACGATATTTATGATGTAACGATAATTGGCGGTGGTCCCAGCGGATTATACAGTGCGTTCTATGCAGGGTTGAGAGATTTAAAAACAAAGATCATTGAATTCCAGCCGACGCTCGGCGGGAAACTCCACGTTTATCCTGAAAAGATTATTTGGGATATCGGTGGTATGCCTCCAACACCAGCACAGCAAGTCATTGAAAATCTTATTAAACAGGGACTGACATTCAAGCCAACCGTATGTCTAAATACAAAAGTCGATTTCATCACAAAAAAAGAAGATTTGTTTGTGGTTGAGACAAGTTCAGGCGAAAAACACTATTCGAAAAAAGTGATCGTTGCAGTAGGTGGCGGCATTATTAGTCCGATTAAATTGCATATTGAAGGTGCGGAAAAGTATGAAGTATCGAACTTGCACTATACAATTCGAGGCATCCAAAGCTTTAAGGACAAGTCACTGCTAATTTCAGGCGGCGGTAACTCGGCGATTGACTGGGCGAAGGATCTGATCGGTATTGCCAAGCAGATTACCGTCATTTACAGAGGCGAAAAGCTATCTGCTCACGAAGCACAAATCCGCCATTTGCAGGATAATGGCGTTCCGATCGTTACAAATACACAGATTAAAACACTTGTAGCGAATGAAACGAAGACGAAAATTGAAGAAGTCATTTTGGAAAACGTCGTAACAAAGGAAACATCGAAAATTGTAGTAGATGATGTCCTTGTAAATCACGGCTATGACCGGGATTCTTCATTTACTTTTGATACGGCACTCTCTCCGGAAAAAGATAAAGATTACGACTATTATTATTTGACGGACGGTAAGGGGCTGACATCGGTTGACGGGATTTATGCTGTTGGCGATATTTCCAAATATGATAACAAAGTATATTTAATTACCGGTACATTCCAGGATGCGGTCAATGCGATAAACGCTATCAAAATTAGCCTTGAACCGACAGCAGATCAGTATGCAAAAGTTTCTTCGCATAATGAAGTATTCGAAAAACGCAACCGTGAACTGATGAAGGACATGCTTGTGAATGGCTAGTATGCTGAATAAATAAATTAAATAATCACAACGCAGAAGTTTACGTGAACTTCTGCGTTTTTTAATGTTGGAAGGATAGTAATCGATTATAATGGAAGTATTATGGGAATTGATGCATGTGTGAAAGGAAGGGGAGTGCTATGGTTTTCCAAAGAGTAGTTAATTATAAATGGCTTTTGATCGCTTGTGTCATTTTACTGGGCAATATTGTTGTTTATCAGTTGTCGTTTGTTTCTGCGCTTTCAGATGAGCAAGTACAAGGAATGGTAATCGGTTCACTAATTGACTGTGCGGTTGTGGCACCGGCACTTCTCTTGCTGCAAACGGGCAAATGGGCGGTCAAAAATTTTGTTGTCTTTGTTGCTGCGGGTATTTTATTTGCCCGACTTGTCATCCCTAATGGATTGATGGAACCTTTCCGCTATATAACTTTTTCTGCAATCGCAGTAGAAGCAGGATTGGTTTTGATGGAATTAATCATTTTATTTGTTTTCATAAAATATTTACCAAGTATTATTCGAGCGGTCAAATTAGAGCAGGAGCAACTTATCTTTTCATTTCCTCGAATTGTTAGAGAGAAAGTAAAAGATAACGTATTAATGAGAGTTCTTTGCCAGGAGCTGCTTGTATTTTATTATGCGTTTTGCAGCTGGAAGAAAAAACAGCCAGGCGGATATACCGTTCATAAAAATACGATGTATATTCCTATGTTATTTATGATTTTTCATGCAGCATTATTTGAAGCAATTGCATTCCATTGGTTTTTCCATGACCGCATACCGGTTTTAGCTTGGGGGCATACAATTCTCTCACTTTATGGACTACTATTCTTGCTGGCCGATTTCCGCGCATTAATATTAAATCCGGTCCGTATCGAAAACGGAAATTTATATCTTTCCAACGGCTTATTGAAACAAACAAAAATTGACTTGAAAAATATTTCTCAATTGCATACATCTATACAAGATGAAGAAATTTATCATTTTAAAGTGTTAGGAAATACAGAGGAAAAGCCAGACTTTGTGCTGGAGTTGAAGGAACTGCAAACAATCCAACTGGTAGGCGGATTTGAAAAAAGAGCAAAATTTATAGGAGTGTACTTAGACGCCCCAGCCCTGGTACGTAGCGAAATAGAGTCAGCGATAATAGATAAATAGTGTAAAAGATGAAGAAATGGGGTATAGATTATAGAACGCAATGTTATGAGGTGAGAAGATGAACATTCGAATATTAGGTTATAAAGATGCTGAACAATATAAAAAGGTTAGATTACACGGGCTTTTACATTCTCCAACATTATTTAGCTCGTCTTTTGAACATGAGAACAATTATACGGTTCCGGAAATTGAACAACGTCTTCGTCCGCAAGCAGATATTTTTACGCTTGGGGCATTTGAAGACAACGAGCTGATTGGAATTGCAACGTTTAAAAGAGAAACAGGTGCAAAACTGAATCATAAAGGCGTTCTTGTCGGACTCTATGTTATGCCTGATTCAAGAGGAAAAGGTGTAGCACGGGATATGATTGAAGAATTGTTGCGCCTGTTACGTGAAAACGGAGGTCTTGAACAGCTTCATTTAACTGTTGAGTCTACAAATGAACAGGCAATCTCTCTTTATGAATCGCTAGGATTTAAGCGATTTGCTAAAGAGGAGCGTGCCCTAAAGGTCGACGGAAACTATTATGATCAAGTGTGGATGTTAAAAGAGCTATAGCTATTAAGAATTAAAACATGAGATAATATTGAAGTTTTTTAGAGAGGGGAAAAACTCTTAATAAGTAACGGATATTTAAAAAATTGATTGGAATGAAGGGCGACTCCAGCGGGAAAAGCACGACGCCTGAGACTAGGAACAAAAGCTAAGAACGCCACGTCCTGTGGCAACGCTTTTGTGACCAACATCCTGTTGGCCTCATGCCCGCGGAAAGCGTCCCGGAATGGAAATCAATTTATACGCATAGCAAAAAAACAGCATTTTTCTCATTGAGAAAAATGCTGTTTTTGGATTATATGCTAGCTTTTTTTACGTTATATAGCACTTCCTGCGGAGCCTTTTGATAAACGTTCTGAAATGATCAGAACAATAAGGATTAAAACAATCTGCAGCACACCATATGCGCATGCCGTACCAAACTTGAAGGCATACAGCTTCTGGAATATGGCAACCGACAATGGAATCGTCGACGTATTATAAATCAAGATTGAAGCAACGAATTCCCCGATACTTTGGACAAAAGCGAGCAATGTACCGGCAAGAACACCGGATAATGTAAGCGGAATGACAATTCTTCTGAATGTATACCACCACGATGCCCCTAAACTTCGCGAAGCCTCCTCCACGGATTGATCCAATTGCATAAGGGAAGCCGATGTCGACCTGAAGACTAGCGGCAAATGCCGGATAAAATACGCAAGCGGTAAAATCCAGAAGGAACCGATCAATACTTGATTGAATGTAAATGCACTTTCCGTAGAGAATGCCGCGATTAAGTTAACTGCTACAACCGTACCCGGCAATGCCCACGGAATCGTAATTAAAATATCGAGCGCTGTTTTCCCTTTAAAGCTAAGTCTGACCATTGCATAGGCAGCAGCAACACCGAATATAATATTGCCGACTGTTGCGATGAAGCCCATTTGCAGCGAGTTCCAAATCGGGCGCCATGTCCGCTCATCCGTAAAGAGGGCTTTATAATGGTCGAGCGTATATTCGGTCGGCAAAATTTGAATGGTCCAGGCACCGTCTTTTGAAAATGAAATTAAGATCAATACTAAAATCGGCAGGATTAAAATCAGCGTCCCGATAAAGGATAGTGCAACCGCCAAATACTTTATCGGCTTCGAGCTCACTTCCGAGCGGTGAACACTGATTCCTTTACTTAAATTCTGATAGTTACGTCGGTTTTGATACCAGCGCATTATAAGTAAAAAAGTGATGGACACGAACGATAAAATGGTTGACTGTGTAGCCGCCATATCCAAATTGCCGTTTGTCCGCGATAAATAAATTTGCATCGTCATTGTACGTTCAACCCCGAACATGAGTGGCGCGGTATAAGATGCCATCGACACCATGAAAACGAGGAGGGAAGATGCGATGATAGATGGGGTAAGCATCGGCAAAATAATCTTCCGCCAAACCCGTATCCGGCTTGCACCAAGGCTTGTTGCGGCTTCTTCCAAAGAAGGGTCAAGCCCTTTAATAGCTGCTGAAGCCGTCAAATAGAAGTACGTATACATCGTAAACGTATGAACAACAATGACACCCCAAATCCCTTTTAAGGCAAACGGAACATCTTCCAATTGAAACATCTGCTGAAATAAGCGCGGGAAGATACCACTTTCACCATATAAAAATGAAAAGGATAAAACCCCCACCAATGGAGGCAATGCCATTGGGACAAGTACTAAAATAGAGAGCAGACGGCGACCCGGAAAATCGTAGCGTTCCAGTAAAAAGGCCATCATTACCCCAACAACGGCACAGCAGATGACACTAATAATCGATATATAAAAGCTGTTCCAAAGTGCCTCTAAATTGGCTGTACTTTCTAAACTAAAAAACTTCTGATAGTTTGCCAGCTGATTGTCACCGGCAAAACTCTGAATGAAAGTTGAGTAAAATGGATAAATAACATAGGCAAACAATATTAAAAACAGCGGGGAGATAAGAATATAGACAAAATAGCGTGATTGTGTAAGACGAGACCACCAACTCGCTTCGTATGTGTCAACGGATTTTTTGCTCATTGTGTGCCTCCTCTCTTATTCTCCTAGGAAATAAATATTTTGTTTCGGGATATGTAGTTCAATCATATCGCCAGCTTGCAGTATTGCCGTACCCCGACTAATAATCATTGCTTTTAATGTTGTATCATTCCATTTAATAAAGTAGTTTACGCTGAGTCCGGTAAACTCGATCAGCTCGACGATACCTGTAATGGCATTTTCGCCAGGACCGCTTTCAAATGCTTCAGGACGGACTGATACATGAATTTCGTCTCCAATTGATGCTTGAAGACCCGGTGCCAAGTTTTCTGTCAGTCCTTGCAGTTCAAGACCTTTGTCATTTGTCACAGTAATAATATTGCCCTCAATCGATTTTACTTTCATCGTAAGTAAATTTGTCTCTCCGATAAAAGTGGCGACAAAGCGATTGTTTGGTCGGTGATAGATTTCCTGTGGTGTACCGATTTGTTTGACGACGCCATGCTCCATTACCATAATGCGATCCGACATGGCCATTGCTTCAGTCTGGTCATGGGTAACGTAAATTGTCGTCACACCAAGCTCTGACTGAATCCGTTTAATTTCAATCCGTGTTTCTTCACGCAACTTTGCATCCAGGTTGGATAATGGCTCATCCAGCAGCAAGATGTCCGGTTCGATGACAAGCGCTCGTGCCAAAGCGACACGTTGCTGCTGTCCACCTGATAATTCATTAATTTTGCGTGTGCCATATGGTCCTAAATGAACGAGCTCACGTATCCGGTCAACCTTTTCTTTGATCGTTTTTTTATCATACTTTCGGATTTCCAGACCGAATGCGATATTTTCATTGACGGTCATATGCGGGAAGAGTGCATAGTTCTGAAACACCATTCCGATATTACGTTTGTTAGGCTGCAATGTTGTGACATCCTGATTGTCAAAGTAAATTTTTCCTTGAGAAGGGTAGTAAAATCCGGCAATCATCCGTAATGTTGTTGTTTTACCACAGCCACTCGGACCTAGAAATGTAAAAAATTCACCCGATTTTATATCCAGCTCTAAATCTTTGACGCTTACGACATCACCGAATTTTTTTGAAACGTCGTTAATATGAACAGCTTTCATCCAATCCAACTCCCTTCACACCGACAAATTGGGAAAAGAAAGACCTCTTTATTCAGAGGTCAGTCCTATAACTGCTATTTGCCTTTTCCTTTAATGTTTGTATCCCAGTATTCCATCCATTCCGCTTCTTTATCGGACATTACTTGCCAATCGATATCAAGTGGTTTTAAATCCAGCTCTTTATACCAGTCAGGCATAGCACCTTCCGCAATATCCGTACGTGTTGGAATTTGGTAATACTCTTTTGAAAGTTCAACCATCGTTTCTTGATCGAACAGGAATTCCATAAATAATTTCGCGTTTTCTTCGTTTTTAGCATTGTTTACAATACCGACTGCATCGACTAAAATCGGTGCGCCGCTTTCCGGATAAATAAAGTCAAATGTGTAATCCGTTGTATGTTTTTTCAGTAAAATATCCTGCAAGTTCCATAACGAAATTGAACCTTCCTGGCGTGCCAGTTTTAAATACAGCGCGTTAGGATCTTGTGTATATTCTTTCGTATTCGCATCAAGTTTCATCAGCCAGTCATAGCCTTTTGATGGATCATCTGCACCTTGGCGGAAAATCATAGAAGAATAAATTGTCCGCATCGTTCCTGAAGCAAGAACACCGCGAATTAAAATTTCATCTTTCCACTTTGGATCAAGTAATTCATCCCAATCCTGTGGTCCTTCTTCTGGTGACATTACTTCGCTGTTAATCATAATGACTTCAGGTAACAGCATTTCACCGACCCAGCGATTTTGTTCATCTTTATGAAGAGGGTCAATGGAATCGATAAATGAAGGATCCCACTGTAAAAGTAAATCCTCATTTGCAGCAACCATCATCGCTGACTGTGTACCGCCCCACCAAAAATCGCCTTGTGGGTTGGCTTTTTCACCACGCACACGCTCTAAAATCTGCTGTGCACCCATTGTCATATATTCCACTTCGATATTCGGGTAACGCTCATTAAACTTTTCGATAACACCCTGTACCATGTTTTCGTCACGCCCCGTGTAAATTACGAGCTTGCCGGAAGCATTTTCTTCTGTTGTACCTTCTGTCGTGCCGCTATCGCCTTGAGTTGAATCATTTGTCGTCTCTTCGGAGTCGCCGCACGCAGCCAAAACTAATAAAAGAGTTGTGAGAATAAGAGAAAGCCAAGTAAATCTTTTCATCCAATGTCCTCCTTACATATAGTTTTTCTTTTTCATGCAGAATAAAAGGATATCTATTCCAATTTCATTTTATCTACAAATTTTTTAATATTCAAACAAATATCCCTATAACTTTTAAATTTTTACATTTTTCTGGATTGAGAAAGGTAAAGTTTAACGCAGGAATTTCCGGAATGGGGAAAGGTAAGAGGGTCATAAGCCAAGTTAAAAATATGAGAAAATTGTTTTATTTAAATTTATTAAGGGAATTATAAAAGTATCAGCACAACAGCGGTTTTTCCCATTGATTTGGAATTACATACGGTTGGACGTGCTTCTCATCTCACGAATAATGGAACTTAATTTACCGGAGGAGTGAAAATATGAGCAAAAGTAATAAAGAAATTGCATTGCAAATTTTAAACGAAAACAGTATAGGCGTTATGGCTACAAATAATAACGGTGTACCGAATTCACGCTATATGACATTTGACTATGTAGAATCGAAATTATATACGGTAGCACTGGAAGATTCCGATGTCGTACGTGAAATTACGGAATACGGCGGTACCCACATTTTATTAGGATATGAAGGCGAAGGAATGCTTGAAACATTCTTGGAAATCGAAGGCAATGCAGCGACTACATTAAACGATGCTGTGAAGCAGAAGCTGCTTGATAAATATCCAAAGCATGCTGACGGGAACTTTGTGCTAATTCAAGTTACGCCAACACGAATGCGAATTATGAATAAAGACGGAAAAAATCAGGAAGAGATTCAACTATATTAAGGGAGGCAGTGTAATGGAAACATTAAAAGAAAAAGTACTTTCAATTATTAAAGACCATAAAATCGGGACAATGGCTACATTAAACGGACGTCACCCTTATGTTCGTTACATGACATTTACAAACGAAGACTTCACGCTCTATGCGACAACAACTGAAGACTCTCAAAAAGTGTACGATTTAAATGAAAATCCTTACACGCATATTTTACTGGGCTATACAAAGGAAGATATGGATGCCCCGTATTTAGAAATTACAGCAAAACTAAGTGAAGTAAAAGATGATTCATTAAAGCTGAAAATTACAAATTTCTTTAAAGACGTTTTCACATCAGAAGACGGGGGTATGGTGACACTTCAGTTCGATCCGATCACAATCAAATTAATGAACGATGGTGAGCCACAGGAATTGAAGCTTTAAAGTCTTAATTTATTTAATCAGTTTAGTAAAGCAATGGCATATCGTTGTCATTGCTTTTTCTGATGCTAAAAAATTTTAGCATCATAGTAAACAATTCATTAAATTTTTGGTATAATATTTAACCGTGAGCAGAAATGGGGTAAAGATTTTTACTCTTATGCATAGTGTCAGATTTTTCTACACAAACCTCTGCATCTAAGTTTTAACTTTATAGAATGGGTATTCAATTACTCGCGAAATAAAGGGATTGTCCGGCAAAAAAATGCTGTGCAAAATAAAAAAATGGAGATGACAAGTATGTACAAAGAAAATCGGTTACCGCAAAATGCAAAAGAGGGAATATTGTTTTTACTTATTATTTCGTTAATTTCTGTCAATACGATTGCCCCGCTAATTATTGGATTTGAGCGAGGTTTTACAAAGGAAGTCTATTTTGATACATTAAAAATTTTACCGATTATGTGGATTATCGTCGTACTGCTTGTACGTTTAGTAGCCGGTCCTTTAGTAGGTAAATTTATGCCTAAATTTGTTGGGCAAACAGATGGATTTAATGCACGTGTCCTATTAAATACACTCTTAAACGTAACGGTGTTATCGGTTTGTTTAACGATTATCGGAACATGGGTAGGCACACAAACATTTAGTTTAGAGCCGCTTAAAAACTTTTTCTATATTTGGCCACGAAATTTTGCGATTGCATTTTGGATTGAGTTATTAGTCGCGCAGCCAATTGCACGCTTTGCTATGAAAAAATTACATGAAAGTCAAACTGCAAAAGAAGCAGCACGACAATAAACAAAAGCTCTTATGGCGTAGTACTGGGTACTGTCGCATAAGAGCTTTTGTATTTAGGTTAGAAGCATTGGAAAGTTAAAATTGAATTGCGGTTTACGGAACTGTATACCCAGCCGAAACGACTCCATCTAAAACCTAAAATGATATTTGGCGCAACAAATGTCGGGAAGAACCAGAAACTATTGCCGTTTCGTTGCCATATAAACGTATTACGGAACATACAGCGTCTTATCCCACTGGAACCTTGCTGTGAATGGCTAGCGGAAAGTTGCTGCATTTGTGGAGTAAAGCTAGGAGGCGGTCCCATCGGCATTTGGGTATTGCCGCCAGGTCCTCCACCAGGTCCACCTCCGGGATTACCAGGGAAGCCGCCGGGACCCCCACCAGGGAATCCTCCAGGGCCTCCACCCGGGAATCCCGGTCCAGGTCCAGGGAAACCACCTGGGCTACCAGGGAAAACACCTGGAGCTCCCGGGAAACCTCCCGGGCCTGGTCCTGGTGATCCCGGGAAAAACTGTTGTTGAAATGGTTGTCCTTCAGGGCTCTCATCAAAGCGTTCAAACGGATTTTGATACAACAAGCATACCTTCTTTCTTAAGTATTCTTTGTAATGTATGTAAATACAGGTAAACGCCAATAGGAATTCGCCTATTAATAGACGAAATACCAGGGTGATTATGATTTTCGACCAAATTTCCTTTAGTATGTTTTGTTCAGGAATGGATTAGGGAAAATTGTTAACTAATGAAAGATAGATGATTTGAAAAATGTATGGAACTGGACTAAAATCACAATGAAGATGTGAAAGAGAAGGGAATTTATTATGAAAAAATATTTGTTTGCTATTATCCTATTGTTGTTGGCGGGTTGTAGTAATGGAGAAAGTACAAATGTCAAATTTACCGAGAAACAGGCGGTACCATTTGAAATAATGAAATATGATGAAAAAATTGCACCGATTTATGAATCGCTCGTTCCGCATATTGCCTATGCAAATACACAAGGTCAATTTGAATCACTGCAAGGTCGTTTTGATGTAGACAATTTCACGATTGATATGGATGAGTATATGGCAGTATTTATTGTCACTTATTCGGGTAGCTGTGGTACATCAGTCGATAATGTATACAAACATGGCGATTACTTGGCGGTTCAACTGATCGACAATGTTGGTCAAAAATGTGAAGACGAGGGTATGCCCCATACATTCGTACTCCAAGTAGAGAAGGACGATTACGAAAAAGTTCAATTATATAATGGCAACATCATCAAATCTTCAGTCGATGTAGAATAAATTTATTAAAAGTTTTCAGCTTTGGTTATTCAAAGTTGAAAGCTTTTTTTTGTAATTTTATATATTTTGGGCACAATTAATTGTGATTTGAAAATAAAAACTATATAATTTTCTTAAACTATAACGTGATGGTTTTGGGCTGCGATTCTGTTAATGAAATTAGTAACCTTACCATTATTGTTTGCATGTTCAATAGAATAGTCGGGTACATAAGAGAAAGACCAAATTATTACTACATTATTTTGGAGGTGAATCCCTCGCGCTGAGGGAAATAATTGGACGTAAACACCATATTAAACATCATTTTATTAATTATCTTTTTAGGTTTAACCGGATTTTTCGTAGCAGCAGAATTTGCTGTTGTAAAAATCCGTAAATCCCGTATTGATCAATTGATTTTAGAAGGCAATAAAAAAGCAGTCATTGCAAAAAAAGTAGCAGGGGATCTTGATTATTATTTATCTGCCTGTCAGCTCGGAATAACAATCACAGCAATCGGTTTGGGTGCGTTTACAAAGCCGTATGTAAAAGAGCTGATGTATCCAGTATTCGACTGGTTAAATGTTTCGGATGTTGTGGCTTCGGCTGCTTCTTATGTCATTGCACTTGCCATTGTAAGTTATTTGCACGTAGTAATTGGTGAAATGGCCCCAAAAACGTTAGCGATCCAGTTTTCCGAGAAAGTAACATTAATGCTTGCAGGACCGCTTTATTGGTTCGGTAAAGTAATGTATCCGTTTATCCAGGCGTTGAATGGAACTTCTCGTATATTGTTACGAGCAATCGGTGTGAAATCAGCAAGTGAAGAGCAGGCCTATTCGGAAGAAGAACTGAAAATCATTATGGCACAAAGTTTCCAAGGCGGACAAATCGACCAACAGGAACTGAAATATTTAGAAAATGTATTTGCTTTTGATGAACGTGTTGCAAAAGACATTATGGTGCCGCGAACAGACTTAGTGACAATCGACAAAGATATGAGTGCCGAAGAGATTATCCAAATCTTAGACGAACATAACTATACACGTTATCCGATCGTTGAAAATAATGATAAAGACCGTATTATTGGCGTCATCAATGCGAATAAGCTGCTAAGCCATATCGTTTCAAATCGCCCGGTACAGCTTGAACAGTTTTTAACGAAAGTGCCATTTGTTTTAGGTGTGACAAGTATCCAGGACGCCCTATTAAAAATGCAGAAGGCAAAAGCGCATATGACGGTTATTATTGATGAATATGGCGGGACAGCCGGTGTATTAACGATGGAAGATGTTTTGGAAGAGCTTGTTGGTGAGATTAGGGATGAATTTGACGAGGATGAAGTAGATGATATCCGCAAGTCAGGAGAAAACGAATATACGATTAACGGCCGTGTACTGCTCGATGAACTGGAGGATCGTTTCGGATTTGAGTTTGAGGACAGTGAAGAGATTGATACAATTGGCGGCTGGATTCAGCATACGAATATCGATTCCATCAAAAACGGTGAAGAACTTCAAATCGGTGATGAAATAAAATTCGACGACCATACTTGGGTCATTTCAGATATGGACAATTATCAAATTAAAGAAGTTGTATTAAGACAATATAAACTTCAGCAGTAAATAATCGATACTTATATGTCTTGGAGGTGAATCCCTCATATTTCGGGGGAATTAATTGGACAGTATTATAATTATAAATTTAATTTTAGTCGCGGTATTTATTTTGTTGACAGCCTTTTTCGTTGGGGCTGAATTCTCGATCTTAAAAGTGCGTATGTCACGAATCGACCAGCTTATCGCAGAGGGCAATAAAAAAGCCGTCACAGCAAAAAAGGTAACACAGGATCTGGATTATTATTTATCGGCCTGTCAGCTGGGGATTACGATTACTGCATTAATTCTTGGTGCACTCGGTGAACCGACCGTAGAGAAAATGCTTGAGCCTGTTTTTGACTATTTCAGCATTCCGGCAGCGGTTGCAACAGCCCTTTCCTATGTGATCGCGTTATCGGTTGTTACTTTTTTACACGTAGTACTTGGCGAGCTGATGCCAAAGACATTGGCCATCCAATATGCTGAAAAAATGACTTTAATTTTGGCACCGCCACTGTATTGGTTCGGGAAAGTTACAGGGCCGATTATCTCAGTATTAAATGGTTCGGCTCGCGGACTGCTGAAAATCTTCGGTGTCAAACCGGCTGGGCACGATACAGTTTACTCGGAAGAAGAACTTAGACTGATTGTGACACAAAGTTATGAAGGCGGAGAGATCAACCGGACGGAGCTTGCCTATTTAGAAAATATTTTCGCTTTTGATACACGAATGTTACGGGAAGTAATGATTCCCCGCCGTGAAATGATTACAATTGAAAAAAACTATACATTACAGCAAATTCTCGAGGTAATCGACGAGTATGAATTTACACGCTACCCGGTTATTGATCGTACTAAAAATACAGCAGCCTTCATCGGTTTCGTTAACACTAAGGAAATGCTGACAGATATTGCTGCAGGACGTACGAATTCAATCACTACGTATATTCGTGAGATTCCTCGCTATAAAGAAACGGTAGCGATTAAAGATGTATTTTTGAAAATGCAGCAATCGCGCAACCATATGGCGATTGTAACAGATGAAAAAGGGAAAACAATCGGACTTGTGACGATGGAAGATATCCTGTCCGAAATTGTGGGAGAAATTGAAGATGAAGATGGTGGGGAAATGATCGTTCCCTCAACATAATAAAAGGTCGTAAATGATGGTCACCTAATCCATTATTTGCGGCCTTTTTTGCACTTCATAAAGAAAGTTGAGTAAATAGATTATTAATTCAAATGTCGATATAATTGTGGAATAAGGAGCTGAAGAAAATGCAATGTGGAGCAAAATGTTTTTTAGTGGAAATTGAGCATAATGGCGAAAAAAAGCAAGTTCAAGTCAAAGCAAGATCTTCAGTACGCGCCAGAAAAACCGTACGCATTCAATACGAAGAAGCTGTTAACATCCTTTCCGTAAAGGAAGAGAAATAAAAATGAGCAACCAAGAATAGGGTTGCTCATTTTTTTACTTGTTCTGCTTATCCAATTTTATTTGTTTCACTAAATGTACTATTAACATAATGATTCCGACTGTACAGAATAGAAGACTAAAGATAAATAATACTAGCCAAGCTGTGATGCTCCAATTGGTTGTGAAAAAGATGGAACTGATTAATAAAACTAGCCCGATAAATAATACAACATAGCCCTTTTTAGATAAAGACACGGTAAAACCTCCTTAAATACGTATCATAAAAATACCATATTGTTAGCGGACTTATCTATTTAAATGGTTCCATAGAATTCATTCCGCTTATGATACAATGCGGGAAGGAATACTAATTCAAGAAAAGAGGCGCAATACATGGTTCAATCGCTCAATCAATTTATTCAAAGATGGATGCCGGTATTAACACCGCTCAGCTTAGTGATCGGTGTTCTGCTCGAAAAAATCGGGACGCATTTTCTTTTTCTCGTCCCGTTATTATTTGCAGTCATGACTTTCATCAGCAGTTTGAATCTGAAATTTCGCGATATTAAAGTGTTTAAACAATACCCGAAAACAATTTTATTTATGATCGCTTTTCTGCATATTCTCATGCCTTTATGGGCGTTCTTTTTGGCGGAGATTATATTCGATGACCGTCTCTTGACGATCGGTTTTCTCATTTCCGTTGCCGTGCCAACAGGGGTTACGAGCGTCATTTGGGTGACAATCAGTAAAGGAAATCTACCTTTATCACTTGCCATTATATTGATCGATACATTGCTTGCTCCGTTTCTTATGCCGTTAATTTTGCATTTAGTTGTCGGGGAATCTATTACATTAAATACGCCAGAGCTTATTTTTGATCTTATATGGATGATTGTTTTACCTTCCATATTGGGCATCCTCGTTAATGAATGGACAAAAGGAAAGCTGTTCGAACACTATGGGAAACCAATGTCTTTAATTTCGAAAATCTGTTTGTTCGCAATTATTATGATTAATAGTAGTGCGATTGCCCCCTATGTAAAGACAATAGATTTGGAGCTTGCGAAAGTGATTGCAGTTGTTCTGTTACTGGCAGTTTCAGGGTATGTATTTTCTCTTTTACTAGGCCGTCTGTTCTGGAAATCAGAGGACGTTCAGGCGACATTTGTCTTTAATGGGGGAATGCGGAATATTGCGGTAGGGGTCGTCATTGCAACTACCTATTTCCCATCGAAAGTAGCAATGCCGGTCGTTTTCGGGATGCTATTCCAGCAAGTTTTAGCTTCGATATTTTATAAAGTAATCCGAAAAAATCCGGAAGTGGAATAAAGAGGTATAGTAAAAATGTACCGTGGAAAAATACAGTTGTGTTATTTAGTCGCACAATGTATGATTATTTTATAGTAAATTATTAAATATAGAAGTGTTATATGAAATGGAGCTTCAGCAGGAGAAAAATGATCTATTCACTTACTCGCCTCAAACATCCAGAAGCAATGTAACAACTTAGAATAGCGGGGGAAATTATGAAAAGATTGTTCGGAAAATGGAACAGCATTAACTTAGTAAACCGTATTATCATTGGTATAATCATTGGTGTTATTTTAGCACTGACAATCCCTGATACTGTTAGTGGCATTACCATTCTAGGGACTCTATTCGTTTCAGCTTTAAAAGCTGTTGCACCTGTTTTAGTATTTGTGCTTGTTATTAACGCAATTGCTTCACATGCTGGCGGCAAAGCAACAAATATGAAAATGATTCTTGCTTTATACGGGGTTGCGACATTAGCAGCAGGATTTGTGGCAGTTGTTGCAAGTTATATTTTCCCGACAGTATTAACTTTAAAAACAGAAGCGCAAGATGTGACACCGCCTAGCGGAATTCTTGAAGTGTTTGAAACACTACTATACAATATCGTAACAAATCCGGTAAGTGCTATTATGAACGCAAATTATCTAGGCATTTTAGCGTGGGCAGTTGTTTTAGGGATTGCTTTAAAAGCAGCGAATGATTCAACAAAAGGTGTGATTTCGAATTTTTCGGATGCGATAACAAAAGTTGTGCAATGGATTATAAACTTAGCGCCATTCGGTATTTTAGGAATAGTATTTGAAGCGATTTCGACAACAGGTCTTTCAGCATTAGGGGAATATGCCCGTCTAATTCTGATTTTAGTAGGAACAATGTTCTTCGTGGCACTCGTCGTGAATCCGCTCATTGTATATGCGGTAGCAAGAAGAAATCCGTATCCGTTAATTTTCACATCTATTAAAGAGAGTGGAATTACAGCCTTTTTCACACGTAGTTCAGCAGCCAATATTCCGGTCAATATGGCATTGGCGGAAAAGCTGAAATTGGACAAAGATACATATGCTGTATCGATACCTCTTGGTGCAACAATCAATATGGGTGGGGCAGCGATTACAATTTCCGTGCTGACAATGGCGACTGCTCATACATTAGGAATCGAAGTTGATTTCCTCACTGCGGTCATCTTAATGGTAATGGCTGCGGTATCAGCTGCTGGTGCATCTGGGGTTGCAGGCGGTTCGCTGTTACTGATTCCTTTAGCGTGTAGCTTATTCGGGATTTCAGACGATATAGCGATGCAAGTCGTGGCGATTGGTTTCATCATCGGTGTCATTCAGGATTCTTGTGAAACAGCATTGAATTCTTCGACAGATATCGTATTTACAGCAGCAGCTGAATATGCGAAAGAACGTAAACAAAACTAAAAAAAACTGTGCTGAACGGAATCGATTCGTTCAGCACAGTTTTTTGTTATTTAATCAGCACTGCCGGCAGAAATATCATTATTATAACTTCCTGTAATTGAATGCTCAGCAGCAGAGAAAATAATCGTGGAGAAATCTACATCATATGAGGGTAAATCACCGATTGCTTCAGTCGATGTGTAAATTTGAGTGGCTACAAGCAGCGAATTAAATTGTCTGCGATCTAACTTTAAAAAGCGGCAAATTTCTTCGTGCATATCATGGAGTGCCGGGAACTGGTGGACTTCAAACTTGGCGAGTGAAAGCAGGGCGATTGTATTGTAATGGTGCGGTTTCAGTTTTTTTTCGGTCTTTTTGATATAAGTTGTCAGTTCTTTTAACCGGGCAAAGGTTTCTTGATGAAAATCCCCTGTACCGATTGTTAAAATGACCGCTGTATTTGTCGTATCCTTTGTTCGTTCATAACCGATTGACACAAGTGCCTGATAATACTGTTCCACACTATTTGCCAATACTTTTGTATCTTCCGTTCGTCCGGCAAGCATCGCACTAGTGGAAAGTTTTAATGGCGCATATTTTACGCTCTGTTTGGTCATTAACTCTTTAATTAACTGATCGATTCGCTCGATATGTTCTTCTGATTTTAAATAGGCAGCCGCAATATAGCTGTCATCATGGCGGGTAAACTGCTTTGAAAGAGATTTGTGGAGATTTAAAGCTTCCCCGATTTTTTCAGGTTCCTTTGCATAATGGACAAAGTATGTATTGATGATTTCAGTATTAACCCGTGCGAAGTTATACCATTTTGTATTGGTTTTGATTTGCTGACGGGCCTTTTCATAATCTTCATAGTTGAATACGATATTGCGGACTGTCAGCTTTAAGGCAAGATCAATATAAAAATATTTTGCATCTGCCCCAAAATATAAAACGATTTTATCAATGTTTGTAAAGAATAATTGTAATTGAGCATTCATCCCGATCACCTCTTACTTAATACGTACGTTTTAAACGAGGAGAAGTTTCATTAAAATGTTCGGGAAATAATAAAAACCGTTTACAAAATACAGCATAAATCGATAGAGTATTGTATGATAAATAAGTGATAAATCAAATAAGAAGACCGTTGAACAGATTGAGAGGTAGTATAGGAATGACTCGACAACCATTTTTACCGATTATTGTCGGTACTGATATTAATGCTTATAACATGGCGATTTCTTTCCATGAAGAATATAAAATCCGTCCGATTCTAGTAGGAAAAGGTGTTTTGCCTTTTACGAACTTAAGTAATATTCCACGAGCGATTGAATATGACAAAAAACTAGGTGAACCGGATCAGTTTGCCAAAATATTAATTAGCGTTGCGAAGAAATATGAAAAAGAAGCGGAAAAGCTAATTTTAATCGGCACAAACGATTTATATGTCCGTTTAATTATTGAAAACCGTGCGATCTTAAGAGATTATTTCGTGTTCAACTATATCGATGAGAATCTAATGAATGACTTACAGATTAAATCGAATTTCTATAAGCTTTGTGAACAGTACGGCATCGATATTCCAACGACTGTATTTTATGATTGCAAAACAGATGGCTCATTTGAAACAGAGATGATGTATCCGGTTATTATTAAACCGAGTAACGGGATTGAATACAGCCGTCATCCATTTGAAGGCCAGGCAAAAGTTTTCAAAGTGGAAAGCAAAGAAGAAGTTCAGAAAGTAATCGATATGATTAAAAATAGCGGCTACAAGGAAGAGCTTATTATTCAGGATTATATTCCCGGTGATGATACAGCAATGTGGGATTCGGTTGTCTATGTGAATGCAAAAGGGGAAACTCAGCTTGTATCGTTTGCACAAGTTGTCCTTCAGGAACATACGAAAACGGCGATCGGCAATTATACAGCGCTTATAACGCGCTACAACGAAGAAGTGATGACGAAACTGCGGGGCTTTTTGGAAGCGGTCGGCTATCGAGGCTACGGTAACTTTGATTTGAAATACGATGAGCGTGACGGGAAATTTAAAGTGTTCGAAGTAAATATTCGTCAAGGCCGTTCAAGTTATTATATTAATGCGATGGGTCATAATTTGGCGCGCAACTTTGTGGAAGATCTGATTTACGATATTCCGAAACCTTGCTCCTATTTAAAAGGAGATGTCCTGTTTTCAGTCGTTCCGAAAATTGTATTGAAGAAATTCGTTTACGATGAATCGGTGAAAAAGGATATTCGACGTCTGATCAAGGAAAAGAAACTTGTAAATCCGTTGTTCTACAAACAGGACAAGCATTTGAAACGCAAAATCTACATGTTTATCCGACAGGTCAATTACTATAAAAAATATAAACAAAACGTTTGGTAAGTATCAGCCGGTTAACAGAAACTTTCTGTTAACCGGCTGTTTTCATTATCTGAAAATTTCATAGCAAAATGTTATAGTTAAAGAAAATTGAAAAGAGTGATATTTATGGCGATACATACTTTTACATTAACAATTGACTGGCCGGGGGGAAGAAATGCGGTTGGGGACTTGAAAACTGAACGATTGCAGACGCAAATTTCGATTCCACCTGAAATGGATGGTCCTGGTATTGGCACAAATCCGGATGAAATGCTGCTTGGTGCCGCAGCAACATGCTATTTAATTACATTGGCAGCAATGCTTGAGCGCAGCCAAATTGAAGCAAAGCTTGATCTGAAGTCAGAAGGGCTTGTAGATGTGACAAATGGTGTTTTTACATACAAAGCGATCCATCATTATGTCGATATTGACCTGAAGAACAAAGACGATGAACGTGCTCGTCGAATAGCGGAGCGCTATGCATATAAGGCAGAAGAAACTTGTATGATTAGTAAAGCGCTAAAAGGGAATGTAGAAGTGCATACACATTTAACTTTGATCTAAAGGAGCGATTTGAATGGATTTTCTCTCAGCTATAATTCAACTGCTCATTGCATCCGCACTTATATTCTTTATTAGCGGCCGTTTAATCGGCTCACAAATAAGTTTGATGAAAAGAATATTATCCGTGCTCATTAGTGTTTCCTTAACGACCTTTGTTTTTTGGTATACATATTTGCGCGGGTCGGACTATTATGACCAGGGAATTGTTTCAAATGTCGTCAACATTACAACAATCATTTGGCTCGGTAGTATGCTTCTCATTTCAATGCTGCTTTATCTGTTTTTCGAGCTGTTTGATTCGATCGAACTGAATGAGAATGGTACTCCTGTGGGCAGACGCTCCTATTTTAAAACATTCATTACGTATTGGAAGCGTCAAAAACGATTACGTGAAGTCGTGGGGATTGCTGTAACGAACGGTGTCACACGAACGATGAAATATGCCCGTGCCCGCGAAGATGAACGGGAACTGGCCATAGCTTTACGGGATACGCTTGAGCAGTGCGGCGGGGTATTCATTAAATTTGGACAAGTCCTGTCAACACGTAAAGAACTCTTGTCTCCAATATTTATTGATGAACTTGAAAAGCTTCAGCAACATGTAAAACCCCTTTCCGAACAGCAAGTTGATCAAATCATTGCCGAAAACTATAATGCGGGTACGAATCAAATCTTTTCCTATATTAGTAAAACACCGTTAGCTTCCGCTTCAATTGGTCAAGTACATAAAGCGGTTTTAAAGGAAACCGACGAACCTGTCGTTGTGAAGTTTTTACGACCTGACGTGAAAAATATCATGCAGGATGATCTATCAATTTTAATGGAGTTTGCCAGGTGGATTACGAGCAAATCACAGTGGGCTGAAAACCTAGGATTTTACGATTTGGCAAAAGGCTTCAGCATGGCGTTGAGGGAAGAAATTGATTTTAATATCGAAGCACGCAATATGGAGCAGGTTGCCAAAATTGTAGAGCGTGGCAGTATTGATGTGAAAGTGCCGAAAGTATACAGGGAATGCAGTACATCCAATGTGGTCGTAATGGAATATATAAAAGGGCAGTCCGTAACAATAGCAAATGAACTATTTACAGAGCTGGGCATTGACCGCCATCAGTTTGCAAAAACATTATTGTATTCGTTTTTGGAGCAAACGCTAGTTTCTGGAATTTTCCATGCGGATCCGCATCCGGGGAATATTTATATTGAGGAAGCAACCGGACGTGTCGCGATTCTCGATTATGGGGCAGTCGGGCGTTTGGCTGAGTTGCAGCAGGAAGGGTTGAAGTACTTCCTTGTCGGAATCCATCAAAATGATGCAGCGCTTGTTGTTGACGGAATTGCCCAGCTTGTAGAAAATGCCGAGCACATCAATCGCCACGAAATGGAACAGGCGATTAGCCAGATTCTGCTGAAAATCAATTATGTGTCGACGATCCCTACTGATGAGCTAATGTACTCCATTTTCTCTGTTGTGCGTGAATTTGGACTCCATTTCTATCCATCGGTCAATGTGGCATTACGTGCCATTGTAACATTGGACGGTACATTGTCTATTATTTGCCCGGGGTTCAGGATTTTCAGTGAGGTAAAAGACTTCTCTAATGATTATTTGAAATCAAGTTTCTTGAAACCGTTCAAACATCCGGGTGAGACGAAAGATTTAATCGAAGAAGAACTGGCACTGATGTTGCCAAATCTACGGAAAATCCCGCGTCGCCTCGATCAGGTATTCAGAAAAGTGGAGAGCGGGAAAATCATTTTTCATCACGATATTTTTTCTGATAAAGCGAATTCCATGTTTGTCACACAGCTGTTTTCACGGTTTGTGTTGCTGATGGTCGGGATTACATTTGGAATCATATCGGTAGCTTTACTAGCAATCTCACAATTTATTCATAATGCGTATGCAATTTATTTAAATACGGCAGCTTATTTAGGTTTGTTTTTATGTGCGATTTTGCTCGTGCGGTTATCGATTCAAGCAATCCGAGATATGAAGCGTACAAAGTAGAGGTCCTATTACAGGATCTCTACTTTTTTAGTTTTATGCTTTAGCACTTTACTATAATAAAATACTAAATCATTAGAAGGTCAGTGTATTAGCAGGCGAACAACTTTTTAGAAATAAAACGTATAAAGCCTATAAAATAAGGATTTTAAACTTGAATATTGTTTTAAAGGTGAAATAGTAGTGGCAATTAACTGCTATTTAAACAATAATAAATTTGAGAGATAAGAATAGTTAAAAGGGGTGCGGTAAATGATTCAGTTAAACGGACAAAATTTATCGATTGAACAATTAGGGAATATTTTATATAAAGGGGAAAAAATTGAGATAGCGGAAGAAGCAAAAGTACGTGTTATTAAAAGCCGTGACGCGGTGGAAAGGATTGTTCAGCAGGATAAAACCGTATACGGGATTAATACGGGATTCGGCAAGTTCAGCGATGTGAAAATTGCAGAGCATGAAGTAAGCAAACTGCAAGTGAATTTAATTCGTTCCCATGCATGCGGTTTTGGGGAGCCTTTTTCCGAACATGTTGCAAAAGCGATGATGGTGCTTAGGTTAAATGCATTGTTAAAAGGTTTATCGGGTATTCGCCTGGAAGTGCTGGAACGGCTGTTATGGATGATAAATGAAGACGTCATCCCAGTAATTCCACAGCAAGGTTCACTTGGAGCGTCCGGAGATTTAGCGCCACTTTCTCATTTAGTATTAGCAGTGATCGGGGAAGGGGAAGTATTTGTAAAGGGCAGTAAACATTCGTCACATGAAATATTTGAACAGCAGGGACTGCCGAAAATCGAACTGCAGGCAAAAGAAGGTCTTGCATTGATCAATGGAACCCAGGCAATGACTGCTCAAGGCGTAGTCAATTATTTGGAAGCCGAGAAGCTGGCTTATGCGAGTGAGTGGATTGCCTCGATGACAATGGAAAGTTTGTACGGGATTATCGATGCCTTCCATCCAGCTGTTCATGAAGCGCGCGGCATGCAAGAACAAATGGGTGTTGCAGAACGTATGCGTGACTGGTTAGAAGACAGCAAGCTCATAACACATCAAGGGGAAAAACGTGTGCAGGATCCGTATTCCCTACGCTGCATCCCGCAAATCCACGGGGCAAGCTGGCAAGTATTGAATTACGTCAAAGAAAAGCTCGAAATCGAAATGAATGCAGCAACTGATAATCCGCTCATTTTTGATGACGGCGGTTTAGTCATTTCAGGTGGAAACTTCCATGGACAGCCGATTGCGTTTGCGATGGACTTTCTGAAAATCGGGATGGCGGAGTTGGCCAATGTATCGGAACGACGGATTGAACGCTTAGTAAACCCGCAGTTAAATGAGGGACTACCTGCATTTTTAAGTGCGAATCCAGGACTTGAATCAGGCGCGATGATTTTGCAGTACAGTGCTGCAAGTTTAGTTTCGGAAAATAAAACGTTGGCACATCCTGCTTCAGTCGACTCCATTCCGTCTTCTGCCAACCAGGAAGACCACGTATCGATGGGTACGACAGGATCTCGACATGCGCGCATGATTATCGCCAATGTAAGAAATGTACTGGCGATTGAGGCATTTTGTGCAGCGCAGGCAGTCGAGTACAGAGGGGTAGAGAACATGTCACCAAAGCTTTATGAGAAGTGGAAAGACATTCGCAACTTGGCACCTGCGATGACGGAGGATCGTATATTCAGTAAGGACGTGAATCGTATTATCGAATTCTTAAAGCCGAATGTGTAAGTATTGACAGCTACATTCTACCGGTGCTTTTGTTATAATAAGTGTTTAGTAGAAAGAGGAGATTTATTATGACAAAACCACATTTATTAATAGTTGATGGTATGGCGCTATTATTTCGTTCATTTTTTGCGTCAGCTGCAATGAATCAATTTATACGTTTAGATGACGGGACACCATCAAATGGTGTTCAAGGCTTTGCCCGTCATGTATTGACAGCACAAAATCTGATGCAGCCGACACATTTAGCGGTATGCTGGGATATGGGCGCAGTGACATTCCGTAATGACCTGTATGATGGCTATAAAGCAAATCGACCTGCACCACCTGAAGAGATGCTGCCGCAATTTGATATGGCGAAAAGAGTATCGGAAATGATCGGATGGCAGAATTTTGGTACACAAGGTCTAGAAGCGGATGACTTAATCGGCTCAATGGTCGAAAAGTGGAAAGACGAAGCACAAATTACTGTAATTAGCGGAGATAAAGATTTACTGCAATTACTAAACCCTTCAACAACAATTGCCTTAACGAAAAAAGGCTATACAGAATATGATGTGTATACAGAAAACCGATTTGTAGAGGAATATGGCATTGCGCCAAAACAATTCGCGGAAGTTAAAGCGTTTATGGGGGACTCGAGTGACGGTTACCCGGGTGTAAAGGGGATTGGACCGAAAACAGCGTTACAGCTTATTCAAAACCATGGTTCTATTGATGGCGTATTAGAAGCCTTGCCAACATTAAAACCGGGTCAACGTATTAAAATCAGTGAGAACGAAGCAATGTTACGTTTATCGCATCAATTGGCTACAATCCATTGTGATGTACCGATTGACGTAGAGCTGGATCAATTAGCTTTATCTCCATATGCACCAGAGCTGTTTAATCATATTGAACAGCATGGCTATCGACTTATTGCGAAGCATGCACGTTCTATTTATAAATAAATGTAAAGAGGCTGCGCACATCTGCGCAACCTCTTTTTAATGGGAAGTGATACGTTCCCCTTTGACTTTTACAAGCGCCACATCCACTTTCCGAATAGTAGACTCGTCAAGAGGAATTTTCCCATCTTGCTCATACTTTTTCCATGTTTTCAAATTTTTTCGGTACAATATTTCAGATAACCGGTATATATCGGAGTCAAATTCTAATGAAGCTTTATAGGTTTGCTCGATTTCTTTTTTTACTTGCTCCTTAATCTTACTTTCTAATAAATCCATTTTATTTTGATTAAGTATTTCATTTGTTTGAACAATCAACTGAACTTGTAAATCAAATTGCACATTACTTTCGGAAACAATTGGTGTAATTTTAGAACGCACTTCGTCAACGGTTGTCGTTGTATATAATTCTTCAAATTCTTCCGTCTTAACGGTAATATCTGAGCGGTCTGTTTCATTCTCTAGCCATTGAACACCTTTTAGGTCGTCGCCTAATAAGTTCCCTTTTAAACCAGAGTTCTTACCGAGAATGCTTATGCCTTTAAATGAATAGACAGGATCTGGTCCATCTTCCTTTGACCAGTTTTCGCTAATTTCGATAAATGGTATATTGGCTTCATGACTAGGTTCATTCAAATGAATCATAAGTTCCCGTAATTGTATAGGACGGACCCGGGATGACTGATTAAATGAACTGAGCGGGTCGGATACCTTTGAAAGGGTAATGGATTTATTAATAATGGGTGTGATGAGCAAAGCTTCCTTAAGTGGTGAATCTGTAATATAAGCCCAAGTTGTATACCTCCATTCCTTGTATCGGATAAGGGAATTGATAACAGGTTCTACTTTACCTTCCTTTGCGATATTTTCCGAAAAGAGAACATAGTTTAAATGCCCTAAAAAGAAGCGCTCATCCATCGTTTGATATAAATTAAAAAATGCTTCATCAAATGTCTTTCCTTTGGCAATCCCAACTTCAGCCTGCGTAGCTTCCGGGTTTGGCTGTTCGCTTTTAGCAATATTAGTGAAAGCAACAACTTGACTATAAATTTCATATTGACCATCTTTATAATCGATTCCTAGGCCAAGTAAATAATACATACGTTCAGGCTGATTTGTATCCCAGCAGCCAGCAACTAAAAGTAACAATGGAAATAAAAGCAATTTTTTCATTTTGTTTTTTCCTTTGTTTTATCTTTAACATTTAATACTTCCGGTCGTTTAGTGTTCGAAGTTGCTGGTGGACGGAAAAGGGACATTTTTATATTATCCCAGCTCAAATTGACTGCTATATTTAAATAAGGAACACCAAATACACGGATATTTGCGATATAAACAAGGCAAATATAGATCGATAAGAAGAAACCGAAAAGTCCTAAAATCGATGTAATAAGAATAAATACAATTCTCAGCATGCTGATCGTCGTAACGAAGGACTGATTGACAAGTGTAAAGGTAGCAATCGTTGAAATGGCTATGACAACAATCATTGCCGGACTAGTAATCCCAGCTCGAATGGCTGCATCACCTATAATTAACCCTCCTACAACACTGATCGTTCCACCTAAAATACTCGGTAAGCGTAATCCCGCTTCACGAAATAACTCAAACATAAAAAGCATTCCAAGCATTTCTATAGCTGCAGGAAGCGGGGAGCCCGTATTGGTTTGTACAACTGTCGCAAGTAATTGAATTGGGAGCTGCTCTGGATGGAATGTTGTTAACGCAAGCCAAAAAGCCGGTAGTAAAAGCGCTATTAATATGCAGAATAAACGTAATAATCTTTCTAACGAGCTGAATATGGATGGGAAATCATTATCCTCTCCGGACTTTAATAATGATAGAATATTGGTGGGCGTGATAATTGCGTATGCAATTCCGTCTACTAAAATGATAAATCGTCCAGTAACGAGTGATTGCATCGCAAAATCAGGACGAGCTGTAGAATCATTTAAAGGAATTAAATATGAAATTTTATTCATCCGTTCCATTATTAATTCACCACTTAAAATAACATCTGTATCGATTTCAGAGAGTTGTTTTTTTAATTGTTTCAAGATAGATAAATCTGCAATGTCATTAAAATATAAAATAGCGATCTTTGTTTTTGAACGTGTCCCTAACGTTATCTTTTCAACATTTAATGAATTCGTAGGCAGACGTTTGCGGATAAGAGCAATATTTACACCTAAATCTTCAATGAAGTTATCACGTGGACCTTTAATAGTTACTTCTAAGTTTGATTCCTCAGGGCTTCGATTAGGCTTGTTTTCAATATTGCTGCATAACAGTATATTTAAATTCTCGATATAAATAAGAACAAATCCGCTAAATACATTCGTAACAGCTTCTTGCAAACCTTCAATTTTCAGTAGCTGGGGAAGATGCAATTTCTGCATTAATACTGCCTCATCAAATTGTTCCTTTTGTTGGCATGCCATTCTTAATCGGGGTACGACTACTTCATTGAATAAATGATTATCTGTCATCGCTTCACAGGTGATGAGCATAACGTTGCTTGCAGGAAAGTTAAATGTTTGAAAGCGAATATCAGCACAATTATCAAATTGCTTTTTTAAGGTAGCGTATTCAATCATTATATTCCAACTTTCGCTTTTGTTTTCGATTTGCTAATATAAAGAGAATAATTGAAAGTACGAAAAAGAATAACGTAGTACTTATTAGAAAATATTGCCCCTTTCATTTGCTAAATATACTGTCATCAAGTAAATAAAGAGGCAGTGAGCAAAAAACAAAGATCGGAAAAATATATTCCCAAACTTTCTTCTTTTGACCAGTGAGCCCTAATAGCTCGATTGTTATGAATAATATAAAACCAATACGGACAAATGCTCCTGTAAGCCACTGGTAAATAGAAAAGAAATCGATATGGTTTATAAAGCTTCCGATTGAGGCAATTCGCCATTCTTCAAATGCGGGGTAGCGCTGTTTAGCAGCCTCAGTTGGTCCAAATTCGGCAATTGCCCCCAATAAGGGACCTAGTGTTAATCCAAATAGTAAAAAGAGCATGATTAATAAATGCCAAAATTTAAGCTTTGTTTTAAAGTGCTGCTGAATAAAAACGAGCAAATAAAGCTCAATAAAGCCGGAAGCAGGATAGACCATCGATTTGAAAACCGGTGTAAATCCATGCTCGAAAAATGGCTGCAGCAATGCATAGTCTTTCACTTGAATATTAACAAAAGCGATAAAGAAACCTAGAACTACGACAACAAACAATACGACAACATTGACCATCGTTATCGTTAATATGGAGGATGTTGCCAGTAAAAGGCATACAACAGTAAAAAAGAAAAACAAAAGCAATGGCGGCGTTTGCAGCAAAAAAGTTGTTGAAACCCATTGTAATGTTTCATGCATTGTAATAACGGCCATGAGAAGTAAGTAAAAAGCAATGATAAAGATAAGCACTTTACCCAGCTTAGGGTAATTGTTTAGTAAATACGTACGAAGAGACTCTTCTTTTATTTTTTTTATTGTAATAAGAGGAAGAACTAACCAGGGAATCATCAAAAATATTGAAAAAATAACAGAAAACCAAACATCACGACCTGCTCCATGTAATAAGGATGGAATAATTGTGACGTGGTTTTTTAATCCGATGAATGTCATCGTTAAAAAAATAATATGTAAAAGACTAATAGAGCCAACTGATTTCATAATGTATCCTCGCAGTTTTTTTTACAGTAATAGCCAATCGACTAATCATTTATTCAGAAAAAAGAAAACAGCACTAGCATAAATGCTAATGCTGCTCCTTTTCGATTTTAACGAAGCTTAATATTTTGCGGTTGTCATCATACTTAAAAGTTCGGATTTGACTGTCACGATTGCGGCCTCCGTTATCATGAATGGTTAAGTATAGTTCATCGTCTTTTATTTCATAACCAATTAAAGGTACCCAGTGGTATTTATAGAGAGGGGTATAACTTTTCAAAAACTGCCCGGTAAAATACACATCAAACTTCATCGCTACCGGATTACCTAAGCGTAATTGCTCAATCGCCTGGGTTAATGTACATTCCTCGATACACCAGTCATCACCGAGTAATCGACGCAAGTTTCTGATCATCCGCCATTTAAAAAGTCCGATTTTTGTCCCGCCTAAAAATTTATAAAGTTCATTTACATCTTTTGTGCGGATTGTTTCATCTTCGCATAAGTAATTCAAAATAACGTGTGCAGTCGTAGGGCCGCATGCCGAGTTTTGATATTCAGGCCGGATATCCGAACTATATTGTGACCTGCCATTTACATTTAATAATACTCGCATACTCAAAACCTCCAAATTGTTATAAAGTAGTTTAATACCCACAATTAGAAAAAAATATCATAAAAAGTTGAAACTATAAATAATACAGCTCCGTCTAACGGTCAGCAATTAAAACAAAGGGGGGAAGAAAATGGAGCTTGAAGTGTTTATAAGAACACATGGCGAGGAATTGCTTCGACTTTCCTATACATACGTGAAAAATAAAGAAATGGCAGAAGATATTGTACAGGACGTGCTGTTAAAAGCTTATGAGCAGCGTGGGCAATTTCGTGGCGATGCGAGTTACCGAACGTATTTATATCGAATGACGATTAATCGTAGTTATGATTATTTACGCAGCTGGAGCTACAAAAATACCATTTTAACAAATAAAATTCAGGGAATCTTTAAAGGTACCAAATCTGCTGAACAGCAAGTGCTTGAACGAAGCGAAAATCAAATACTGGGAAATCTAGTTTTGGAGCTGCCGATTAAATACCGTGAAATTATCATTCTCTATTATTATAAGGAAATGAAAATCGACGAAATCGCACATTTATTATCAATTTCGGACAATACCGTGAAAACTAGGCTGAGGCGTGGACGCGAGAAGTTAAGAGAACAATTAAAAGGTGGTGAATGGCATGACGAATTCTCAAGTGAAGCAAGCAATTGATGAAACAATTGGCAGCGAATCGCTCATGGATGAAGCATTTGTACAAAAAGTAATGCAAAAAAAGCAACGTAAAAAACCTCTGCCATTTTTACAGCCAGCCATCGTTGTTCTACTAATGCTTGCGGTTGGTGCCGTGCTGTATTTCACTCCGAATCAAACGATACAGGCTGTTGAAATTGAAACTTCATACTTGGAGGAGCATGATGAACAGTTAGTTGCCGACTTTTACGAAGCGATTATTCAAAAAGATAATAAAGCATTGGCAAAGTTATCTACGGTTAACAGCGAACAGGCTTATAAACGATATTCTATATTTGAATTCAATAATCCTGTTGAAGTAATTAAAACAATGGATACTGAAAAATCGATTACTCTTTTTCTGAAGCTGCAGGCGAATGATATCCAGTATTTAGATAAACTCGTCATTAATAAGGAAGCCGGAATGATTGAGTTGGACGTAAGCCAATCAATGACGCTTTACAATGAAAATATTGAACTGCCAAAAGAATTTTTACTGGATTATAAAGAAGCACCCTACGCTCCGGTTTTAGAGAATTTTGAATTGGATTTAGATGGAGCGAAAGTTCAAAAGGTGAATGGACATATCTTGTATCAAATTCCAACGAAAGAGGGGACTTGGCGAGTATTAGAAACACCGGAAGGGAAACGACTCGATTTAAATGTTGCAAGTGACCAACCGACAGTAGTTATAACCGGTACTAATGATCAGTTTTTCATTATGGATACTTTGGTAAATGACACAACATATATTTACAGAAATAAAAATGGGGATTATCAAATTGTTACAGGTCAACTTAGTTACCAAGGTGTGACAACGTATGCAACGGATTTCCATGAAGAACCAGTATTAATAATTGGTGGAGAAGAGCCTAAAGTTATTACAATTGAAGATGGACAAATGATATACGCGAATATTTTCGAAAGGGCAAACCTTGATCATCCGTCAGCATTTTATCATACAGAAAGTATTGGACCACATATACTTGTCGAATATAGTGATGACTCGCACCAATTATCGACCTATTATTCATTTACTGAGAAAGAGATTTATACAGATCAGCGTAAAATAGGTCTACTTGAAGCGAGACCGGAACATTTTAATGATATGTCAATTGCCAATCGATATAATGACCAACTTATTTATATTTTTAATGATAATACGATCCATTATCGAGGCAATACGTTGTCAGGCGAATTAATAGAGGAAACGTACACAAACATCCAAATTGAAACGAGGGACAATCAATACTTTATAACCGGTGATGATGGTTTTAGCTGGACATTAACCCGAACAGCACCGCGCATATTAAAAGATGAAAAGGGGATTGAATATACCGTCCCTATTGATTTAGATGATTTACCCGGAATAGAAAATAATAAATAAAAAAACAAAAACTACCTCAAGCTATTGGGGTAGTTTTCGTCTGTTTAAATTTAGCTGCATAAACCAACTGATTTGTTTTCGTATTGGGCATCATCCAATGCTTTCACCATAAAGTGAGCTACGCTGGCTCTTGGAATCGAGCTTGAACCTTTCGGAACTGTATCGACTACTTCTTTATAATCGGTTTTTAACGGTTCATCTTTTAAGCCCATTGGACGTGCGATTGTGTACGTAATGTCTTTTGTTTTGTAATAGTTAAGCGCTGCACGGTGATCGGCTAATGGATTTGCGAGCATTTTCATCATCAATTTACCCATCACACCTGGAATTTCTCCGTCTACACCAGCTGAAGCACAGTAAACTAAACGTTTTACGCCTGCTTTTTCCATACCGTCTGCAATGTTTTTACCCATTGTCTCAAGTTCATTGGATTTTTTTACCCCTGTACTAGAACCTAAACATGAAATGACTGCATCATGACCGAAGACCGCATCGGCCACTTGGTCCGCGTTAAATGCATCGCCTTGAATAATCGTTACATTTTTAGTTTTTAATTTTTCAGGTGTACGTACAAATGCGGTAACTGTATGACCAGCTGTAACAGCCATTTCAACAAAATGCTGCCCAACGCCACCAGTCGCCCCGAATACAATAATTTTCATAATTAATGGCCTCCTTTTAGTGCTGTTTTTTGTATTTTAATACCTTTCCACATAAAAGTAAGGAGAATAGTGAAAATTAATATGATTAAACCTGCGATAAACGGGTATAGGATATCGATGTCATATAATGCGCCTGCAAGAAGAGGGCCCATAATATTACCGATGCTCATATAGGCATTGTTCATACCCATTGCAAATCCTTGCTCATTACCCGCCATTTTTGAAATTAATGTCGTCAATACAGGACGTAAAATGGATGTCGCTAAGAATATTAGTAATGAAATTGCAAAGAACATTGTGTAGCTTCCTGCGATAATTGACAGGAAGAAGCCGGAAGCGGTAACGATTAAAAATAATTTTAATACATTTACTTCACCGATTGCTTTTACAAGGCGATCCACTACAAATAATTGCATAATCACACCGACTAATCCTGTTGATGTTACCATGAAGGCAATTTCCTGTGGTGTTGCGCCAAATTTATCATCTACATAAAGCCCTAGAACCGTTTCATAAGACATTAAACCGAAGCTCATGATCAGTGTAATGATGAGTGGAATAAAGAACGGCTTTTTAACGGATAAAATAATATCCTTTACCATTGATGTATTTTCACCTTGTGGAATTTCGACTTTCTCTTCCTGGCTCTCCGCCAATGTAAAGTAAGAAACGACAAACGCAACAAGTCCGACTACCGCCGAAACAAGTAACGGTGTTTTAAGTCCGAAATCCGCTAAAAAACCTCCAATACCTGGTCCGATTACAATACCAAGTGACATCGAGGCTGAAATAAAACTATTTCCTTTTGCACGCTGTTCCATTGTTGTAATATCTGCTACATATGCGAAAATCGCAGGAATCAAAAATGCACAGCCGATTCCGCCGATAGCACGTGATAAGTAAAGCAGCCATATTGAATCAGCAAAGTAGAAAAGAAACATCGAAATAGCTAGCGTAAGTAGTCCGATATTAATGAGCGGGCGACGACCATACTTATCCGTCCATTTCCCCCCGATAGGTGATACTAAAAATTGTGCGAATGCAAAAATCGCAATGATTAATCCTGCAGCTGTTCCGCCTTGCCCAATTTCTTTTAAATAGGCAGGGATAATTGGAATGATAATCCCGAAACTCCCAACAGCAATAAACATGTTAAGCATAAGTAAAGCGAGCTTTTTTCGTTGATCTGACGTCATAAATTTTCCTTTCTTACAATAAAATTTCACGTAATCCATTGTAATTAAAAAACCGCATTATGACTAGCGCTTTAACTTATAAAAATAAACAAAATAAATCCAAAAGCGGTAAACTTTTGGATTCATTCGTTACTACATATTATGCTTGTGCGTTTAAGAATTCTTCTACTTGTGCAGGTGATTTTGCATTAGCACTATGTAAGTGTGCTAATTTCTCGCCATTTTTGAAGATTAGTAATGATGGAATCCCCATTACTTGATATTTTTCCGCTAAATCCGGGAAGTTATCACGGTTGATTGAATACCAATCATATTGATTGTACTCTTCAATAATTGGATCGATAAACATATCCATACGTGTGCAGTCCGGGCACCAGCCAGCGAAGAATTTTACGATTACTGGTTTTTCATTGCTTGTTAGTTCTGTGAATTGTTCAATTGTTGTAATTTCTTGCATATTAATCACGCTCCTTATGCCCATTGTACACGATTGTAACAGCTTACGAAAAGTAATTTAGCTTAATATATGTACCTTCTAGCAATAAAAATATAAGAATAATAATTTTATTTAAAATTTCGAGAAAATTATTGCTTAAATTGCCAAAATAATCTACACTAAGAACAGAAAAGCTGTTTGAAGTTTTTTTTTGATTTCAAAATGAATGACTGTTCATTCAAGGGAGAAGGGGGAAGTGCTCGTGTCTTACAAAATTGAAAAAGTAGCGGTTTTAGGTTCAGGGGTAATGGGTTCAGGGATTGCAGCACATTTGGCGAATATCGGGATTCCTACATTGTTATTGGATATCGCTCCTAGCGAACTAACAAAGGAAGAAGAAGCTAAGGGGTTAACACTTGATTCAAAACCTGTGAAAAATCGATTTGCAGTTTCGGCAATGCAAAAATTACTAAAGCAAAAACCAGCACCACTTTCATCGAAAAAAAATCTAGCATTAATTACACCAGGTAACTTTGACGATGATTTAGAAAAACTGAAAGATGTTGACTGGATTATTGAAGTAATTGTAGAAAGATTAGATATTAAAAAAGGCTTATTTGAAAAGATTGATGCGGTACGTAAACCAGGCACAATCATTTCATCAAATACATCAGGGGTTAGTATTAACGCAATGGCGGAAGGGCGTTCAGAAGATTTCCAGGCGCATTTCCTTGGAACACATTTCTTCAACCCGCCACGCTATTTAAAATTACTTGAGATCATTCCGGCTAACACGACAAAACCGGAAGTTGTAAGTTTCATGCAAACATTCGGCGAGGATGTATTAGGTAAAGGTGTTGTTATCGCAAAAGACACACCGAACTTTATCGCGAACCGAATCGGAACATACGGCTTGATCGTAACAATGAACGAAATGATTGCACGTAACTATACAGTAGGTGAAGTAGATTCAGTAACAGGTCCACTAATCGGCCGTCCGAAATCTGCAACATTCCGTACATTGGACGTTGTTGGTCTTGATACTTTTGCACATGTTGCAACAAATGTATATGACCAGACAACAGGTGAAGAACAGGCAGTATTTGAAGAATCACCTATTTTAAAGAAAATGATCTCAAATGGCTGGATCGGTGCAAAATCGGGCCAAGGTTTCTTCAAAAAAGTAGGAAAAGAAATTCTGCAATTGAATTTATCGACATTTGAATATGAACCGACTACTAAACTAGTTGCTCCGTCACTAGAAATGGCAAAACAAGCGAAAGGTCCAGGAGGTAAATTAAAAGTTTTAATTTATGCTAATGACCGCGTAGGGGAACTATTATGGAATTCATTCGCACCGACATTAATTTACTCTGGAAAATTAGTAGGTGAAATTGCAGACGATATCGTTGCAATCGACAATGCGATGAAATGGGGCTTCGGCTGGGCTCAAGGTCCATTCGAAATGTGGGATGCAATCGGCGTAGAAAAATCAGTCGCTAAAATGAAAGAAGAAGGCCGTGAAATTCCCGAATTCGTTACTGGCTTATTAGAAAAGGGTCTGAAAACATTCTATTCGGAAATCGATGGCGATCTAGCTTACTACAACGGTTCAGAATACGTAAAAGTACCGGTGAACGAAAAAGCAATCGACTTAAGACGCTACAAGAAGAAACACGGTGTGATCAAATCAAATTCAGGTGCAAGCCTAATCGATTTAGGTGATGGAATCGCATTACTTGAATTCCACTCAAAATCAAATGCAATCGGTTTAGACATTGTTCAAATGATCAACTATGCGATTGATGAAGTGGAGAAAAACTTTAAAGGTCTCGTAATCGGGAACCAAGGCAAAAACTTCTGTGTCGGTGCAAACCTTGCCATGATTTTAATGGAAGCACAAGATGATAACATTTTCGAACTGGACTTTGTTATTAAGTCATTCCAGCAGGCAATGCGCCGTATTAAATATTCTACAAAACCGGTTGTTGCGGCACCATTCCAAATGGCGTTAGGTGGCGGAGCGGAAGTATGTTTACCGGCTGCACATATTCAAGCATCGGCTGAAACATATATGGGTCTTGTAGAAGTAGGTGTCGGCTTAATCCCAGGAGGCGGCGGTAACTTAGGTCTTTACCAAAAGTTCATCAAAGGCTTGCCAAATGGCGTAGATGTAGACTACCAGCAAATTGCGAATAAAGTATTCGAAACAATTGCAATGGCAAAAGTTTCGACTTCTGGTGAAGAAGCGCGTGAAAATAACTTCCTGGACTTTGCAGACGGTATTTCAGTAAATCCGGATCACTTAATCTATGATGCAAAACAAGCAGCACTTGCACTTGCAGAAGCAGGCTATACACCACCAGTGAAAAAGCCGGTGAAAGTAGTAGGCGCACCAGGTTATGCAACATTACTGTTAGGTGCTCAAGGAATGTTCGATTCAGGCTATATTACAGAGCATGATTTGAAAATCGCGAAGAAACTTGCATATGTAATCGCGGGCGGTAAAGTACCATACGGAACAGAAGTTTCTGAAGAGTACTTATTAAACCTGGAAAAACAAGCATTCTTAGAACTGGTTGCAGACCAAAAATCACAAATGCGTATGCAGCACATGCTTGTAAAAGGAAAGCCATTACGTAACTAAAAATGATTGATGACTAAGGCATTTTAAATACACATTTAGTTGATTGGAATGTAGGCGACGACTCCTGGAGAAAGCGTTCGCCGAAATGGAAATCAACGGGTATGTCTAGAATATTTTGCCGGCAACTAGCTTACGAGTTTACTTGCTGGCTAATCACAAGGGGGAAACATCATTATGCGTGAAGCCGTTATCGTTGCAGGAGCACGAACACCAATCGGACGTGCGAAAAAAGGATCACTTGCGAACACTCGTCCAGATGATTTTGGTGCAGTAGTAGTAAAAGAAGCATTAAAGCGCGCGGGCTATGAAGGTCCGGTTGATGATTTAATTATGGGATGTGCAATGCCAGAAGCAGAACAAGGGATGAACGTTGCCCGCTTAGTTGGGGCATTGGCAGGATTACCGGATGAAACACCGGCATTAACAGTGAACCGTTTCTGTTCATCAGGGCTACAAACAATTGCCTATGCTGCAGAGCGTATTATGCTTGGCCATGCAAAAGCAATCGTTGCAGGTGGTACAGAATCGATGAGTATGATTCCGATGACTGGTAATACAGTTCGTTTAAACCCGAAAATTGCTGAAGATGCACCACAATACTATATCGGTATGGGTCACACAGCTGAAGAGGTAGCGAATCGTTACAATGTAACACGTGAAGAGCAGGATGCATTTGCAGTACGTTCACACGAGTTAGCTGAAAAAGCGATTAAAGAAGGCAAATTCAAAGACGAAATCGTTCCGGTTGAAGTGACGGAATATTATGTTGATGAAAACAACCAGTTAAAAGAAAAAGTGACGATTTTTGATACAGATGAAGGGGTTCGTCCAGGTACATCGGTAGAAACGTTGGCAAAATTACGTCCAGCATTCAATGTTAAAGGTTCTGTAACAGCAGGGAATGCTTCTCAAACTTCGGACGGTGCAGCAGCTGTACTAGTAATGGACCGTGAAGAAGCAGAGAAACAAGGCATGCAGCCACTAGCGAAATTCCTAGGATTTGCTGTCGGCGGAGTTCCACCGGAAGTAATGGGTATCGGACCAATCGTAGCAGTACCGAAAGCACTTGAAATTGCAGGGATTACACAAGATCAAGTAGACCTATGGGAAATTAACGAAGCATTCGCATCACAATCGATTCAAGTAGTTCGTGAGCTAGGCATTGATATGGAGAAAGTGAATGTTAACGGAGGGGCAATCGCATTAGGTCACCCACTTGGTGCAACAGGTGCGATTTTAACAGTAAAGCTGATCAATGAATTAAAACGCCGCGGCGGTAAATACGGTGTCGTAACAATGTGTATCGGCGGCGGAATGGGCGCAGCAGGGGTATTTGAAGTTCTTTAATTGTCTGGGGAAATAATAAGTGTTGTTTGTAGTGAAGGTTCGAGTGTAGCTGACGGCTGTGCCTTTCGCTACAAGCGAGCTTCCAGCGGGAAAAGCACGACGCCTGAGACTAGGAACAAAAGCTAAGGGCGCCACGTCCTGTGGCAACGCTTTTGTGACCAACATCCTGTTGGCCTCGTGCCCGCGGAAAGCGTAACCGAAACGGAAAACAACACAATAAACAATCACAAAGGAAACTAGGGAGGAATTTATAATGGCACAAACAACAAACAGCATTATTAAGGGTGGCGGCTTTTTAATCGAGGACGTGGATATTAACCGAGTAATTACACCGGAAGATTTCACAGACGAGCAAAAAATGATTGCTCAAACAACACAGGAATACGTAACGAACGAAGTATTACCAGTAGTTGAAAACTTAGAGCACCATGAGTTCGATCACTCTGTACGTCTATTAAAAACAGCAGGAGATTTAGGTTTACTAGCAGCTGACGTTCCTGAAGAATACGAAGGCTTAGGCTTAGACAAAATTTCTTCTGCATTAATCGCAGAAAAAATGTCACCGGCTGGCGGTTTCTCAATTACGCACGGTGCCCATGTTGGGATCGGTTCATTACCAATCGTATTATTCGGTAACCATGAGCAAAAAACGAAGTACCTACCGAAGTTGGCTTCAGGTGCTTTAATCGCAGCATATGCATTAACAGAGCCAGGTTCAGGTTCGGATGCATTAGGTGCTAAAACAACTGCTAAGTTAAATGAAGCAGGAACACATTACGTATTAAATGGTGAAAAACAATGGATTACAAATGCAGGCTTTGCAGATGTATTCGTTGTATACGCGAAAATCGATGGCGATAAATTTACAGCATTCATCGTTGAGCGTTCATTCCCAGGTGTTTCTGTAGGTCCTGAAGAGAAGAAAATGGGGATTAAATCATCTTCAACTCGTACATTAATTTTGGAAGACGCAGAAGTACCTGTAGAAAACTTACTAGGTGAAGTAGGCCGCGGTCATATTATCGCGTTCAACATTTTAAATATCGGACGTTATAAATTAGGAGTAGGTACGGTAGGTGCATCTAAACGTGCATTTGAATTAGCAGTTGCTTATACAAACCAACGCCAACAATTCAAAACAAAATTATCGGACTTCAACTTAACAAAAGAAAAGATCGCATCAATGGCTTCTCACATTTATGCATCTGAATCGTTAAACTACCGTACAGTTGGTTACTTCGAAGACCGTTTAAGCCAGTTATCTGATGAAGAGCAAAAAGACGGCAAATCAATTGCAGCAGCAATCGCTGAATATGCAATTGAGTGCTCAATCGCAAAAGTATTCGGTTCTGAAACATTGGATTTCGTAGCGGATGAAGCGGTTCAGTTACACGGTGGTTACGGCTTTATGGCTGAGTACGAAGTAGAACGCATTTACCGCGACTCTCGTATTAACCGTATTTTTGAAGGTACAAACGAAATTAACCGTATGATCGTACCAGGCACATTCATGAAAAAAGCATTAAAAGGTGAGTTACCACTATTACAAGTAGCACAAGAACTTCAAAACGAACTATTAATGCTTATGCCTGAAGAAATCGGTCAAGGTGCATTAGAGCAAGAGAAATACTTAGTGAAAAATGCTAAGAAGATCGCAGTACTTGCAGCAGGTGCAGCAGCACAACGCTACGGTGCAAAACTGGATGCAGAGCAAGAATTGTTAGTGAACATCGCGAACATTGCAAACCAATTATACGCAATGGAATCTGCAGTAATCCGTACACAAAAAGCTATCGAGCGTGACGGTGAAGAAAAAGCAGCACAAAAAATTCTTTACACTCAAATTTTCTGTCAGGAAGCATTCGCAGAAATCGAAAAAGAAGCAAAAGAAACATTAATCGCTTCAGTTGAAGGTGACGATGCACGTATGATTTTATCAGCATTACGTAAATTAACGCGCAACAACCCTTACAACTTAATTCCGAAAAAACGTGAAGCTGCAGCGAAACTAATCGAAGCAGAAAAGTATGTAGTTTAATAAAGACTGTCATCGGGTGCATGAAAGTGCACCCGATTTTTCTGTCGTTTTCTAACAAATCGTAAAATGTTCCAATATAATTTCAGAAATTCTAATATATCTTGGAACTTCTAATATAAGTACTATATTTTCTAATATGTCACGCAAAGGTTCAAATAAGTGAAACCGTTCTTCTAATATAAGTCCGGCATGTTCTAATATTTTCATACATCTTCTAATAAAAACCGCTCCGATCATGCGAACACATTTTTGATTTGTCCTTCTATATCCGTTACAATATAGGAAAATCCAGGGCAAAAAGGAGTACTTACATGACAGTAAAATTCATCCAATATCCAAAATGTACAACTTGTAAAAAAGCGCAAAAATGGCTAGATGAGCAAGGTGTGGACTATGAAAATATTCATATTGTAGAACAGACACCATCGAAAGAAGAACTTAAAGCCATTTACGAAGCAAGCGGTGTACCGTTGAAGAAATTCTTTAATACTTCAGGCATGAAATATCGTGAGTTAGGCCTAAAAGATAAACTACCGACAATGTCCGAAGATGAGCAATTAGAGCTATTAGCATCGGACGGTATGTTAATTAAGCGACCGATCGTTACAGATGGAAAAAAATTAACTTTAGGATTTAAGGAGTCTGACTTCTTAGAAACTTGGAAATAAACAGTTATTCACATTGTATTTCCGAACGAAATATGGCAAAATGAACTTGAATGTACTACATATAACATGGAGGTTTTCAAATGAGCACACCAAAAGAATTACGTTATTCAAAAGAGCATGAGTGGGTAAAAATTGAAGACGGTAAAGCGACAATCGGTATTACGGATTTCGCACAATCTGAATTAGGCGATATCGTATTCGTAGAGTTACCTGAAGTAGGCGATGAAATTTCAAAGGATCAGCCTTTCGGTAGTGTAGAATCTGTAAAAACAGTTTCTGAACTATATGCACCACTTTCTGGTAAAGTTGTTGCAATCAACGAAGAATTACTGGACAATCCTGAATATGTAAATGAATCACCATACGGTAATGCATGGATGGTTACTGTTGAGTTAACAAGTGAAGCAGAAGTTGAAGAATTATTAGACGCAGACGCTTACACTGCATTAATCGAACAATAAGATTAAACAATAAGACCAAACACTAAAGCCTTCTAATTAAAGGTTTTAGTGTTTTTTTGTTATTCTATATATAAAGGTGATGGATGAAAGGAAGCGTGTACTATGGGAAAATGCATCGTTGTTGAAGGACGTGCCGATAAACTGAGAATACTTCCGATATTAGCGGAAGACGTGACGATACTTTGCACGAATGGCACAATAAGTGAAGTCAATTTGATTGATTTATTGGATGAATATGAGCAAGATGAAATTACGACTATGTTTGATGCAGATAAAAACGGTGAAAAGTTACGTAAACTGATGAACCGTGCATATCCTGAAGCGACACAGCTTATCATACCTCACGAATATGTGGAAGTAGAAAAAACACCTACTAAAATCTTAAGGGATATGTTACTACAAGCAAAATTTATAGTAAACGAAGGATGACAGTATAATGGAACAATGGACGAAACAGCAGTGGGAACAGAACGTACAACAGCATGATCAGACAGCGTTTTTCTTATATACGCCGATGTGCGGCACATGTGAAGTATCGGAAAAAATGTTGGATGTAATTGAGAAATTACTCCCAGATCTCCCGCTTGGTATGGCAAATATCAATTATTTGGGAGATTTACCATATGAATTGAAAATTGAAAGTGTACCTTGTTTAATCGTTTCAGACAAGGGAGAACTAACGAATAAAATTTACGCATTTAAATCCGTACCGTTTCTGTATGAAATATTAAAAAAGTAATTGACGAAGTCTCTTTATCGTGATAAAGTAACATTCATAATAATAAAACTTAATAATGTTACTCTTATAAAGAGAGGTGGAGGGAAGTGCCCTATGAAGCCCGGCAACCAGCGTTTACGCAAAGGTGCCAATTCACACAAAGTTTAAACTTTGAAAGATGAGAGAACGGTTTACCGTATAAATGTATGTGAAACCTTTCTACTTGTCATGGTAGAAAGGTTTTTTTCATTCAACGGATGTTTTGGATGAAAAATGAACATGATTTTGAAATAGCAGGAAGGTTATTTCAATTTAGAAGGAGTACAACCGATGATTGATATACAAAATATTACTAAAGTGTATAACACGAAAAACGGTAAACTTACAGCGGTTGATAATGTAAGCTTATCGATTAACAAGGGAGAAATATACGGTATTATCGGCTACAGTGGTGCCGGTAAAAGTACAATGATCCGCCTGCTGAACGGTTTGGAAAAGCCGACAACAGGTTCTGTTGTTGTAGGTGGCCAGGATATCGCGAAAGCTTCCGGGGCAAAATTACGAGAAGCACGCCAAAAAATCAGTATGATATTCCAGCATTTCAACCTGCTTTGGTCACGTACCGTTGAAGAAAACATCGCATTTCCACTTGAAATTGCGGGTGTTTCAAAAGCTGATCGTGAAAAGCGAGTAGAAGAGCTGATTGAACTCGTTGGTTTAAAAGGAAGAGGGAAAGCGTATCCTTCTCAATTGTCAGGAGGGCAAAAGCAGCGTGTCGGCATTGCCCGAGCGTTGGCAAACAATCCGGAAGTGCTTTTATGTGATGAAGCGACATCAGCGCTTGATCCGGAAACAACGGATTCGATTTTGGAACTACTGCTCGATATTAATAAAAACATCGGACTTACAATTGTACTCATTACACATGAAATGCATGTTATCCGCAAAATCTGTAACAGAGTAGCGGTGATGGAAGCCGGAAAAGTAGTGGAACAGGGCGATGTATTGCAAGTGTTCCAGCATCCTCAAGCACCCATTACGAAAAACTTCGTATCACAGGCTTCTGGTGAAACACCGGAAACACAAGCATCACTGGAACAAATTTTTGCCAACTATCCAGGAGGCAAAATCGCCAAATTAATATTTGCCGGTGCTACGACAGAACAGCCTGTCATCTCGCAAATGATCAAGCAGTTTGACGTAGTTGTAAATATTGTGCATGGTAAAATCTCGAATACAACGGGCGGTTCGTTTGGTACATTGTTTATTCATATCAATGGCGAACCAAATGCAGTCGCGGAAGCACTGAGCTTTTTAGCGAAGCAAGAAATTCAAACGGAGGTGATTGAGCATGTTTAATCAATTATTTCCGAACGTCGACTGGGGTAAAATGCTCGACGCAACATATGAAACCATTTATATGACAGCTGTTGCGACAGTCATTACATTTATACTCGGCATTCTGATTGGGATTGTCCTATTTTTAACGAGCGACAATCAATTATGGGCTAATAAAATTGTGCACTTTTTAACAGGATCACTCGTAAATATTTTCCGGTCGATTCCATTTATCGTCTTAATCATTTTATTAATTCCGTTCACAAAGTTTTTACTTGGAACAATCCGTGGCGCCAATGCAGCATTACCTGCGCTAATTATCGGTGCAGCACCGTTTTATGCACGCATGGTATTAATAGCGTTACGAGAAATTGATAAGGGTGTTATTGAAGCAGCCCGCTCAATGGGAGCGAAAACTTCTACGATTATTTGGAAAGTATTGATTCCGGAAAGTTTACCGGCATTAATTTCAGGTATTACGGTTACAGCTGTCGCTTTAGTAGGATATACAGCAATGGCCGGCATTATCGGTGCGGGTGGTTTAGGGAACCTGGCATTCCTTGACGGTTTCCAGCGTAACCGAACAGATGTGACATTAATGGCAACTGTTTTAATTTTAGTTGTCGTATTTATTATCCAGTATATTGGGGACTTCATTACAGCAAGAGTGGACAAACGATAGTTAGTGGCTTTTTAGGCCGTAATTATAAATATTGGTGCATCGAAACAATATGGACGCAAACTTTTAAAAAGTGCGCGTCCATCAGAAAAATAATCAGAATATAAAAAAGGTTTCGATAAACTGAACAAACTAAAAAAAGGGTAGGTAAAACAGATGAAGAAATTATTATCAAGCGTTATTTTAGGAGCTTCAGTACTAGCTTTAGCAGCATGTGGCGGCGAAGATGAAAAATTAGTAGTTGGTGCATCAAATACACCACACGCAGTAATTCTTGAAAAAGTTAAACCAATTTTAGAGGAACAAGGTATCGAGCTGGAAATCGAACCTTATACAGATTACGTATTACCAAACCAGGATTTAAATAACGGTGATTTAGATGCAAACTACTTCCAGCACATTCCATACTTCGAAGCACAAAAAGCGGATTTCGATTATGACTTTGCAAATGCTGGCGGTATTCACATCGAGCCAATCGGTGTTTACTCTAAAAAATATTCATCTTTAGAAGAACTTCCTGAAGGTGCAACAATTTTACTTTCCAACTCAGTAGCAGACCACGGACGTATGCTTTCATTACTTGAAGCAGAGGGATTAATCAAGTTAGCTGAAGGAATCGATAAAACAAAAGCGGAAACAAAAGACATTGTTGAAAATCCGAAAAACTTTGTGTTCGATGCAGACACAGCAGCTGAATTATTAGTGCAAATGTACGAAAATGAAGAAGGTGACGCGGTATTGATCAACTCAAACTTCGCAATCGATAACGGCATCAACCCATTGGAAGATTCAATCGCAATCGAGTCTAGTGAATCACCATATGTAAACATTATTGCAGTTAAATCTGGCGATGAAGATTCAAAAGAAATTAAAGCATTAGTAGAAGCATTACGCTCAAAAGAAGTTCAAGACTTTATCGTTGAAGAGTGGGGCGGCTCTGTAGTACCAGTCTCAGGCGAATAAAATAATCAAAAACCCATTTTCTCTCTTAAATATACTGGAGAAAATGGGTTTTTTTACTGTGCGTCAGTACTTTATTTCTGTCCACGTCTATTATTGGAACCTTGTTAATCGAGAATAAAAATTAGATATAAATTTGACGAATACTTCTTCGGATGGGGCAAGATCTCTTGATGTCGGTGCAATGATGCCGACTGTGCGTCTTATATTAGGAATGGCGATCGGCACTTTGACGGTCATGCGCGGTGTTGAATCGTAGAGTGAACTTTCCGGTAAAAGTGTCACACCGATACCTGCCGCTACAAGCCCTTTTAATGCATCCATATCTTCTCCCTCGGTAGTAATATTCGGTATAAAACCAACAGAGCGGCATGCATCAACAGCCACTTTATTTAAAATATAACCTTCCGGAAAAAGTACAAACTGGTCATGACGCAAATCGACAAGGTTAATCGACTCTTTTTTTGCTAGTGGATGTGTTGCAGGCAACAAAGCATGGATGTTTTCACTGAACAGTACAGTCGTATTTATTGCTTCGTCTTTTGGTGGTAATGGCCCAAGCAAAGCTAAATTCAGCTCGCGATTTTTAACCGCATCAATCAAATACTTATAGGAGCCCTGTCGTAAATGGAAAGAAATGTCCGGGTATTCTTTTTTAAACGCGGAAATGACGGTCGGCAATACATAGCTTGCCAAACTTGTAGGGAAACCTATTTTAATTGTCCCTTTTGCCGGATCCAGATATTCTTCCACCTGCTTTGCAGCAAAATCAATTCCCTTGAGTGCGGTAATACAATGTTCCAAAAAAATCTTCCCGACCGGTGTCAACTTTACGTTACGCCCAATTCGTTCAAAAAGCGGTGTGCCGAGTTCTTCTTCCAAGTTGGCAATTTGTCTGCTGATTGCAGACTGGGCAACGTGTAAATGCTCCGCTGCTTCAGAAATATGCTCCCGTTCTGCCACCTCTACAAAGTAACGTAACTGTCTTAATTCCACAATTCCCACCCCATTCATCTAAAAAGTAGATTGTTTATATCCAAACTATATATTGTTTATATTATTTCGAAAACTTTAAAATGTAAATAAGGGATTGAAAGAATGAGGGGGAATGAATATGAGTTTTCATCAGTTACCAGAAGCACAAGGGTTATATAATCCTGAATTTGAACATGACGCATGCGGTATCGGCATGTATGCAAATATAAAAGGAATACCTTCACATCAGATTGTAAAAAAAGGATTGGAAATGTTATGTCGCTTAGAACACCGTGCAGGACGCGGCGGGGACGGCAAGACAGGTGATGGGGCAGGGCTGTTAGTTCAAATCCCACATGCGTTCTTTCAACAAAACTGTACGGAACTTAATTTACCTGAAATGGGTGAATATGGTGTCGGTCAGGTTTTCTTTACAGAAAATGAAGACGAACGCCTAAAAATTGAACAAAAGATGAACGAATTAATTGAACAGGAAAATCAGCAACTAATCGGCTGGAGAACTGCTCCGACAAATAAAGAAAATTTAAGTGAGATTGCTAAATCGACTGCACCGGTTGTTCGCCAAGTATTTATTCGGTCAAACGAAAACGACAATAAGGCATTCGAACGGAAATTATATGTCATCCGCAAACAGCTTGAACATTGGGCAACGGAGCAACAATTCGAACTGTATATACCAAGTCTTTCAAGTCAGACGATTGTTTTTAAAGGTTTGCTTTCACCAGAAGAAGTAAGTGAATTTTATGTGGATCTGCAGGATGAAAGCTTTGTATCCGCATTGGCACTTGTGCATTCACGTTACTCAACGAATACATTTCCATCTTGGAAACGGGCCCATCCGAACCGCTATATTATCCATAATGGGGAGATAAACACATTACGCGGCAATATAAACTGGATGCGTGCACGTGAGCAGCAGTTCGTATCTGAAGCGTTTGGGGATGACCTTGAAAAGCTATTGCCGATTATTGATACGACAGGTTCGGATTCTTCGATGCTTGATAATGCCTTTGAATTTTTCGTATTAGCTGGACGTTCACCTGCAGAGACAGCGATGATGATGATTCCGGAGCCATGGACAGAAAATCCGCGCATTGATGAAGATCGCAAAGCGTTTTATCAATATCATGCCAGCTTAATGGAGCCATGGGATGGACCGACTGCAATTTGCTTCACGGACGGCAAACAGATCGGAGCAATTTTGGACCGTAACGGCTTGCGACCAGGAAGACTGTATGTGACGAAAGACGATCATGTTATTTTCTCATCTGAGACAGGGGTTGTCGATTACGCTGAGGAAGACATTCTTTATAAAGACCGATTAAGCCCAAGTCGCATGCTGTTAATTGATTTGGAACAAGGGAAAATCATTTCGGATGACGAGCTGAAATCTGCAGCAGCGGCAGAAAAACCGTATGCAGCATGGCTGGAAGAAAATATGATCAAACTTGAAGAGAAGGATGAGCAGTTACCGGAAATTAATGATCTTACTTTACGCCAGAAAATTCACGGTTACACATTTGAGGACATACAAAAGTATATTGTACCTCTTGCAAATGAAGGAAAAGATCCGCTTGGTTCAATGGGAAATGATACACCATTAGCTGTTCTGTCAGATAGACCGCAATCCTTATTTAATTACTTTAAGCAGCTATTTGCACAAGTAACGAACCCGCCGATTGATTCGATTCGTGAACATGTCGTGACATCGACAATGACATTGCTTGGAGCGGAAGGCGATTTATTACAGCCAAATGCACAAAATGCACGTCGCCTCTTGCTGAAAACGCCGGTTTTAACGACTGCAGAATATGAGCAAATCGTAAATAATAACGAAGAACATTTTGAAGTGGCGGAAATCTCGCTAAAATTCACGGAAAATTTAGAAAGTGAACTTAACAGAATCAAAACAGAAGCAGAAGCGGCAATCTTTGGCGGCAAGACAATCATTGTACTGTCTGATTATATGGATGACGCCAAGCAGCTAACAATGCCTGTTCTTCTGGCAGCGAGTACAATCCATCAATATTTAGTACGAATCGGTTTACGTACGAAGGCAAGCATTATCGTTAACAGTGCGGAAGTTCGGGAAGTTCATCATTTTGTTGCGCTAATCGGCTTCGGTGTTGATGCGATTCACCCGTACTTAGCATATGCAACGATTGATGAAGCAATTGAAAAAGGTCATTTATCTGTACCGTTTGAAAATGCGGTTCAAAAATTCAGAAAAGGTGCAGCGGACGGTGTCGTAAAAGTAATGTCGAAGATGGGGATTTCTACAGTCCAATCTTATCGCGGTGCCCAAGTATTCGAGGCAGTCGGAATTTCAAAAGAAGTGATTGACGAATACTTCACAGGTACAGCTTCACAAATTGACGGCATTGACTTACAAACAATCGGTGAAGAAGCGAGACGCCGCCATGAGGAAGCAATGCAGTCGATGTCAGCACAACTGCAATCAGGTTCAGATTTCCAATGGCGTGCAGATGGGGAGCATCACGCATTCAATCCGAAAACAATCCATACTCTTCAGTGGGCTACACGTAAAAATGATTTCGGTTTATACCGGATGTATGCGGAAATGGCCAATGAGGAGCGAATCGGGTTTTTACGTAATTTATTCGACTTTAAAAAGAATGAACGCAAAATCCCGATGGAAGAAATCGAGTCAGTGGATTCCATTGTGAAACGCTTCAAATCAGGGGCTATGTCGTTTGGTTCGTTATCGAAAGAAGCACACGAAACGTTAGCAGTAGCGATGAACCGCCTAGGCGCACGCTCAAACTCTGGTGAGGGTGGGGAAGATCCGGCTCGTTTTACAATCGAACCGAATGGTGACAACAAGCGCAGTGCAATTAAACAAATTGCTTCAGGACGTTTTGGGGTGAAATCGCATTATTTAGTAAATGCCGATGAGCTGCAGATTAAAATGGCGCAAGGAGCGAAACCGGGCGAAGGCGGTCAGCTGCCAGGCAATAAAGTATATCCATGGGTAGCGGATGTACGCGGTTCTACTCCTGGGGTAGGGTTGATTTCACCGCCGCCGCATCACGATATCTACTCAATCGAGGATATGGCACAATTAATTCACGATTTAAAAAATGCAAACCGTCATGCAAGAATTTCAGTAAAGCTCGTAGCAAAAGCGGGTGTTGGTACAATTGCTGCCGGTGTTGCTAAAGGGGCAGCAGATGTTATCGTCATTTCAGGCTATGACGGAGGTACAGGGGCGTCGCCGAAAACATCAATCAAGCATACTGGCTTGCCGTGGGAGCTTGGTTTAGCAGAAGCGCATCAAACATTAATGCTCAATGGACTGCGCGACCGCGTGACACTGGAAACAGACGGTAAGCTCATGACGGGCAAAGATGTTGTAATGGCAGCACTTTTAGGAGCAGAGGAATTTGGCTTTGCGACAGCACCGTTAATCGTTTTAGGCTGTGTTATGATGCGTGCCTGTCATTTGGATACTTGTCCAGTAGGCGTAGCGACACAAAATCCTGAACTTCGTGCTAAATTTATGGGTTCAGCTGATCATGTTGTTAATTATATGCGTTTTGTTGCAGAAGAAATGCGTGAATATATGAGTATTTTAGGATTCCGTACTGTGGAAGAGATGGTCGGTCGTACAGATGTACTGCAAATTGCTGATCGTACGGCAAAACATTGGAAAGCAAGCCAGCTTGATTTAACGGCATTGCTTCATCAAATCCAAGGAACACGCACGAAGCAGCATCAGCAAAACCATAATATAGAGGAAAGCTTTGATTTACGCGAGTTATTGCCGAAAGTGTCAAAGGCCATTGAGGGCAATGAACGCATCGAATTAAATTATCCGATTAAAAATACAGACCGTGTAATGGGTACGATTATCGGCAGTGAAATTTCCCGCAAGTACGGGGAAGCAGGCTTACCTGATAACACAATTAACTTAACGTTTACAGGTCATGCCGGCCAAAGCTTCGGCGCATTCATCCCAAGAGGCATGTCGATGCGCGTAATCGGGGATGTGAATGATTACTTCGGTAAAGGTTTGTCAGGAGGTAAAGTGACAGCCATTGCACCGATTAAAGGTGATCAAGAGAAAAACGTCATTGCCGGAAATGTTTGTTTATACGGGGCAACAAGCGGTAAAGCCTTTATTAACGGGCGTGCAGGACATCGATTCGGTGTTCGTAATTCAGGTGCTGAAATCGTTGTTGAAGGGATTGGAGATCACGGCTGTGAGTATATGACTGGCGGTAAGATCATTGTATTAGGTGATGTCGGTCAAAACTTTGGTGCCGGAATGTCTGGAGGAATCGGCTATATTCTGCCGAGTGACGAAGAAAAATTCAAAGCACAATGCAATATGGAAATGATCCACTTTGAGAAAATGACAGACAAAGCGGAGATCGAATCTGTTCGTCAGTTAATTATTCAGCATTTGGAAGAAACAGATAGTACCTACGCATTGGATGTATTAGCGAAGTGGGAGCAATTTATTCCGAAGTTCGTCAAAGTTGTGCCAACGGATTATAAGATAATGGTAGATAAAATTAATCAATACACTGCAACTGGGTCTGCGAAAGAAGATGCAGCAATGCAGGCATTTACGGAAGTGACGACTAGTCAGAAGAAGCTTGTAAGCACAAAATAAGAGGGGGTTTCTAGCATGGGAAAAGCAACGGGTTTTATGGAATTCAAACGAGAGAAAGTTCAGGAACAACGACCACTAGAGCGTCTTTCAAATTGGGGTGAATATACAAGCAGGCTATCTGATGAAAAATTACAGACACAAGGTGCGCGCTGCATGGATTGCGGAACACCATTTTGCCATATGGGGATTGAAATTCGCGGTACTGCAGCAGGGTGTCCGATTCAAAATGTCATCCCTGAATGGAATGACTTAGTCTATAAAGGGAAATGGCAGGAAGCGTTGGAACGTTTGCATATGACGAATAATTTCCCTGAATTTACCGGCCGTGTCTGCCCTGCACCATGTGAAGGGTCTTGTACACTGGCTATAACAGATCCGGCTGTAGCGATTAAATCAATTGAACGTACGATCATTGATAAAGGGTTTGAAAACGGCTGGATCACACCGCGTATCCCGGCAACGCGTACTGGCTATAAAGTGGCGATTGTCGGTTCAGGTCCTGCCGGCTTAGCAGCTGCAGATCAACTGAACCAGCTTGGCCATTCTGTAACAGTGTTCGAACGTTCCGACAGATTTGGCGGGTTATTAATGTATGGTATCCCGAATATGAAGCTGGAAAAAGATGTGATTGAACGTCGTGTTCATTTATTATCATTGGAAGGCATCGATTTCGTTGCAAATACAGAAATCGGTAAAGATATAACAAAAGAGCAATTACAAGCAGATTTCGATGCGGTCATTTTATGTACAGGAGCTCAAAAACAACGAGTTCTTCATCTAGAAGGAAGCGATGCAGGCAATATTCATTTAGCGATGGATTATTTAACAGATGTTACGAAAAGCCTGTTAGATTCTGATTTTGAAGATAATCAGGCATTAAATGTTGAAGGAAAAGATGTCATTGTAATTGGGGGCGGTGATACAGGGGCTGACTGTGTAGCAACAGCACTTCGTCAAAAATGCCGTTCTGTCTACCAATTCGGTAAACATCCGCAACAGGCCACTACTCGTACAGATGAAACGATGTGGCCAAAAGACCCGAACATTTACACAATGGATTACGCTTATGCCGAAGCAGATGCAAAATTTGGCCGTGATCCACGGGAATATTGCATTCAAACTACGAAAATAGAAAAAGATAGCGATGGTAATGTAAAAGCACTTCACACAATTCAAATGGAAAAAATTCTTGGTGAAGATGGCTTCCACTTCTTTAAAGAGTTGCCGGGTACTGAGAAAGTATGGCCGGCTCAGCATGTATTTGTCGCAATCGGCTTTGAAGGTGCTGAAAAAGAAACGCCGGAACATTTCGGAGTAGAATTAACAAACAACCGCATCCGTGCATCGATTAAAGACTACGAAACAAGTATTCCTGGTGTATTTGCAGCCGGTGATGCACGCCGAGGCCAAAGCCTTGTCGTATGGGCAATCAAAGAAGGCCGCGGAGTAGCTGCGAGTGTTCATTATTATTTAAGTGAAGTGCTAGTGAAAAATTAATAGAACCGTTTAAACGGATTTTACACACTGCAAAAACGTCATTTTTCTCCCATAGAAAAATGGCGTTTTTTAGTTTTGCTCAAACTTTAAATATTTTTGGGGGAATTTAATAACAACCATTTTAATAAGTGAAATTAATTCTCAATTAAAGGATTGCTATTGAAAAAATGAAAAGCTAAATTATTACTATTTAAATAGTAGAAATAAACTGCAGTAACGCGTTTTCTAAGATTGATAGGGATTTTTTAATTAAAATCATTCTAAACTATTTGCAACCCACAATCATTTCGGTTAAGATTGGTAATGAACTTAATTTGGCGTACAGAAAGTATGCAAATGAATATTTGGAGGTAATTTAATGTCAACATTAGAAATTAAAGATCTTCACGTTGAAATCGACGGAAAAGAGATTTTAAAAGGTGTAAATCTAACTATCAATACAAACGAAGTACATGCGATCATGGGTCCTAACGGTACTGGTAAATCGACATTAGCTTCTGCAATTATGGGTCACCCAAAATATGAAGTAACTTCAGGTGAAATTTACCTTGATGGTGAAAATGTTTTAGAAATGGAAGTAGATGAGCGTGCACAAGCTGGTTTATTCCTTGCTATGCAATACCCATCAGAAATTCCTGGTGTAACAAACGCGGACTTCTTACGTTCAGCAATCAATGCTCGTCGTGAAGAAGGACAAGAAATTTCATTAATGAAATTCATCCGTGAATTAGATAAAACAATGGAATTCCTTGAAATGCCTGAAGAAATGTCTCAACGTTACTTAAACGAAGGCTTCTCAGGCGGTGAGAAAAAACGTAACGAAATTCTACAAATGATGATGATCAAACCAACATTCGGTATTTTAGATGAAATCGACTCTGGTTTAGATATCGATGCATTAAAAGTAGTTTCAAAAGGTATTAACGAAATGCGCGGCGAAGGTTTCGGCTGCTTAATGATCACTCACTACCAACGTTTATTAAACTACATCACTCCTGACCATGTTCACGTAATGATGCAAGGTAAAGTTGTAAAATCAGGTGGTGCTGAATTAGCACAACGCTTGGAAGCAGAAGGTTATGAGTGGATTAAAGCTGAATTAGGTATTGAAGATACTGAAGAAGTAACAGAAGCATAATTAAGGAGGACGACGAAGATGACGGTTGAAACAAAATTAGCGTTATCAGCAGAAGAAGTACGCTCGTTCTCGCAAAAACATGCTGAACCAGCAACATTTGCTGATTTCCGTGTGAGCGCAATGGAAAAAGCTGCTGCGCTTGACTTACCAAAACCAGACAGAACGAACATTAGCAAGTGGAACTTCATTGATTTCCCTAACCACACAGTAGAAAGCGCTCCATTCAATTCATTGGAAGAGCTGCCTGTAGAAGTGAAATCAGTAGTTGATATTGAAACACAAGAAAACCTGTATATCCAACGCAACAATACACCGGCGTTCATTAAAGTATCAGAAGAACTGAAAAACAAAGGTGTAATTTTCACGGATATCCAAACAGCGGTTCGCGATCATAAAGATTTAGTTGAAAAATACTTTATGACGACAGCTGTAAAAGTGGATGAGCATAAATTAACTGCTTACCATGCAGCACTAGTAAACGGTGGTATTTTCGTATACGTACCACGCAACGTTGTAATTGAAGCACCTCTACAAGTTGTATTTTTAAATGACGATGCAGAAGCTTCATTATTTAACCACGTGTTAGTAGTAGCGGAAGAGTCTTCGGCTGTTACTTATGTTGAAACTTATATTTCTACATTTGATGAAGCACATGGTCAAGTAAACGTTGTAACAGAAGTAATCGCAAAAGATAATGCACAAGTAACATTCGGTGCAGTCGACAACTTGGCTCATGGCTATACTTCTTATGTAAACCGCCGTGGACATGCTGAGCGCGATGCAAAAATTGACTGGGCATTAGGTTTAATGACGAACTCAGATACAATTTATGAAAATACTACAAACCTAGTTGGCGACAACTCTACTTCAGATTTCAAAATGGTAACTGTAGGTAGTGGAGATCAAAAACTTAACTTCACAACATTAATCCGTCAATGGGGTAAAAATTCTGACGGTCAAATTTTAAAACACGGTGTAATGAAAGATTCTGCACAGTCAATCTTTAACGGAATCGGTCATATTATGCATGGTGGTACAAAAGCAAATGCAGAACAAGAGTCTCGTGTATTGATGCTTTCAGAAGGTGCACGCGGTGACGCTAACCCGATTTTATTAATTGATGAAGATGATGTAACAGCAGGACACGCGGCATCTGTTGGACGTGTTGACCCAACTCAACTGTACTACTTAATGAGTCGTGGTATTTCTAAAGCAGAAGCAGAGCGCCTTGTAATTCATGGATTCCTTGCGCCAGTTGTTGCTAAATTGCCAATCGAAGGCGTTAAAAAGCAGCTGACGGAGGTTATCGAAAGGAAAGTTCGATAATGATACCTAACGATATTAAAAGTTATTTTCCAATTCTAAATCAGGAAGTCAATGGACATCCTTTAGTTTATTTGGATAGTGCGGCCACATCTCAAAAGCCGATTCAAGTTATTGAAGCAATCTCAAATTACTATAATTTAGATAACTCAAACGTTCACCGTGGTGTTCATACACTTGGTAACCGTGCTACGGATTCCTATGAAGGTGCTCGTGAAAAAGTTCGTAAATTCATTAATGCTAGTTCAACACAAGAAGTAATTTTCACTCGTGGTACAACGACAGCACTTAATACAGTTGCTGCAGGCTATGGTCGCCAAAATGTACAAGAAGGTGATGAAATTGTCATTACGTACATGGAACACCATTCAAACATTATTCCTTGGCAGCAGCTTGCAAAAGAAAAAGGCGCGGTATTGAAATATATCGACCTTGAAGCAGACGGTACAATTTCACTGGAAAAAGTACGTGAAACAATTACGCCACAAACGAAAATTGTTTCTATGATGTATGTTTCAAACGTATTAGGTACGATCAACCCGATTAAAGAAGTTGCACAGATTGCCCATGAAAATGGTGCGGTAGTTGTTGCTGATTTAGCTCAGGCAGCACCGCATCTGAAGGTAGACGTTCAAGATCTGGATGTAGACTTTGCAGCATTTTCAGGACATAAAATGTGTGCACCAACTGGAATTGGGGTACTATATGGTAAAAAGGCGCTTCTTGAAGAAATGGAACCAGTAGAGTTTGGCGGAGAAATGATTGATTTCGTAGGTTTATATGAATCAACATGGAAAGAGTTGCCGTGGAAATTCGAGGGTGGTACGCCGATTATTGCAAGTGCAATTGGCTTAGGTGCCGCAATCGACTTTTTAGAGGAAATCGGATTAGACAATATTGCAGCCCACGAACATAAGTTGGCTGGTTATGCAATGGATCAATTGGAAACGATTGATGGTCTTCAGATTTTCGGTCCACGTGACCCGATGAAACGATGCGGACTTGTTACATTCAACCTAGATGACGTGCATCCACATGATGTAGCGACAGTATTGGATATGAGTGGAATCGCAGTTCGCGCAGGACATCATTGCGCCCAACCTTTAATGAAATGGCTTCAAGTAACAGCAACAGCACGAGCAAGCTTCTACATGTACAATGATGAAGAAGATGTGGATCGTCTAGTTGCAGGATTGCGCTCAGCGAAGGAGTATTTTGGCGATGTCTTTTAATAATTTAGATCAACTTTATCGTTCCGTAATTATGGACCACTATAAAAACCCTCGTAACAAAGGGGCTCTTGAAGAAAACAGTGTGACAATCGATATGAATAACCCTACTTGCGGTGACCGTATCCATTTAACATTGAAGCTAAACGATGGGGTCGTAGAAGATGCGAAGTTTGATGGAGAAGGCTGTTCTATCTCCATGTCTTCAGCCTCAATGATGACTCAAATTGTCAAAGGCAAAAAATTGGACGAAGCTTTGGAACTGGCAGATATTTTCTCGAAAATGATGCTGGGCGAAGATTTTGACGATGAAAAGTACGACCTTGGGGATGTTGAAGCACTGCAAGGTGTAGCTAAATTCCCGGCCCGTATTAAATGCGCTACATTAGCTTGGAAAGCGATGGAAAAAGGCGTAAACAACGAAAAGAAATAAACAGTAGTAAGGCTAAAGTGTGTTTATGCACATTTTAGCACTTCTCAATAGATGAACGGAGGAGACAACATGGCTAAAAAAATGCCTGAAATCGGCGATTACAAGTATGGCTTCCATGACAAGGACGTATCTATTTTCCGTTCTGAACGTGGACTTACAGCAGATATCGTTCGTGAAATCTCAAGTATGAAGGAAGAGCCACAGTGGATGCTTGACTACCGCTTAAAAGCTCTTGAAAAATTCTATGAAATGCCAATGCCTCAATGGGGCGGTGACCTAGCGTCATTAAACTTCGATGAAATTACGTATTACGTAAAACCATCTGAAGCAACAGAACGTTCTTGGGATGAAGTACCTGAAGAAATCAAAGCAACATTCGATAAATTAGGTATTCCTGAAGCTGAACAAAAATATCTAGCAGGTGTATCTGCTCAGTATGAATCTGAAGTAGTTTACCACAACATGAAACAAGACCTTACTGACTTAGGTATTGTGTTCAAAGATACTGACTCGGCATTAAAAGAAAACGAAGAAATCTTCAAAAAACACTGGGGTACAGTAATCCCTTATACAGATAACAAATTCGCAGCATTAAACTCTGCAGTTTGGTCTGGTGGTTCATTTATTTATATGCCTAAAGGCGTTAAATTAGACACACCATTACAAGCATACTTCCGTATTAACTCTGAAAATATGGGTCAATTCGAACGTACGCTAATCATCGTAGACGAAGATGCATCAGTACACTACGTAGAAGGTTGTACAGCACCAGTTTACACAACAAACTCTCTACACTCGGCTGTAGTTGAAATCATCGTTAAAAAGAACGCTTACTGCCGTTACACAACGATCCAAAACTGGGCGAACAACGTTTATAACCTTGTTACAAAACGTACAGTTGTTGAAGAAAACGGTACAATGGAATGGATCGATGGTAACATCGGTTCAAAATTAACAATGAAATACCCTGCTTGTATCCTTAAAGGTGAAGGCGCACGTGGTATGACATTATCAATTGCCATTGCAGGTAAAGGTCAACACCAACACGCTGGTGCGAAAATGATTCACTTGGCACCAAACACATCTTCAACAATCGTTTCAAAATCGATTGCTAAACAAGGTGGTAAAGTTACGTATCTTGGTCAAGTAAGATTCGGTAAAAATGCTAAAGGTGCACGTTCGAACATCGAGTGTGACACATTAATCATGGATAACGAATCTACTTCTGATACAATTCCTTACAACGAAATCTTAAATGATAACGTTTCTTTAGAGCACGAAGCGAAAGTTTCTAAAGTATCTGAAGAGCAATTGTTCTACTTAATGAGCCGTGGTGTTTCTGAAGAAGAAGCGACAGAAATGATCGTAATGGGCTTCATCGAGCCATTCACAAAAGAATTACCAATGGAATATGCAGTAGAAATGAACCGTCTAATCAAATTCGAGATGGAAGGTTCTATCGGATAATTTTTATCCAGGCACCTGTCTTCGATTTATCGGAGACAGTTTTTTTTATTGCTGGATGTCTCTTGAATATTTACTTTGACTAAAATCTCTCTTAGTATGACTAAAAAATGCCGAAGTTGGCCAAATAGCAAGTAGCGTTGACTAAATTGCTAAATAAGATGACTAAATTGCTAAATAACTTGACTAAAATTATTTGCCGGGCGTCCCATACCTCAAATGCAAACCTGTTAATTTAACAAAATTGTGTTGAATTCGTGAAGAAATAAACAACTTTACTAGAAAGATTTAAGAAAGCGCAGAGTATCCATTTACAATAATTGTATTAGATGGAATAATAGATTTAGATATATACATAAAGGAGCGACAAAATGGAAAACTTATTTTGGCCAGTAGTTTTAGGGGTTCCGGGTGCTGTAGTAGTAGTTGCAGTAGCACTCACTTTTTGGGCTTTAGGGGAAAAGAAGAACGGTAAGATGATGAAAAATGAAGAACATGAAGGTATTATTAAATAATATTAAAATGGCTTCAAACGACTGCTTATGCGTTTGAAGCTTTTTTCTATTTTAAGTTGGAAACAAAGTTTTCGATTTCCTGTTGTGTTTTACGGTCTTTGCTGACGAAACGACCAAGTTCCTTGCCATTTTCATAGGCTAGAAAGCTCGGAATACCAATAATGCCTAAATCAATACATAAGTCCAGAAACTTATCACGGTCAACTTTAACGAATGTATATTCGGGAAATTTTTCAACGACTTCCGGCATAAACGGATCAATAAAACGGCAATCTCCACACCAGTCGGCTGTAAATTCGAAAATAACGGCTGAACTGCTTTTAAATTGCTCAAATTCCTCTGTTGATTGTAAAATATGCATAAACTTGTCCTCCTTTTTTCTATTATTATGATAGGAAATGTAGCTTTTTGCAATGAATGACCATTGAAAAGGGTAAGGTATTATACAATGCTAGAGAGGTGAAGAACGATGATTTCAATCGGCTTAACTGGTTGGGGAGATCACCCGGAAGTATATAGTGAAGTTACTGCAGCAAAAGATAAATTATTTGATTATAGCGGGCATTTTCCTGTCGTAGAATTAGATACGTCCTTTTATGCAATACCATCACCGGCAAACGTTGAGAAATGGTGCAAAGAAACACCGGATAGCTTCCAGTTTGTCGTGAAGGCTTATCAGGGCATGACAGGTCATTTACGCGAGGAACTGCCTTTTGAGACGAAAAATGATATGTTCAACGCATTTCGAAATTGCGCCGATACATTTAAAAAGCATGGTAAGCTTGCAATGGTTCTTGTTCAGTTTCCTCCTTGGTTTGACTGCCAAGGAAAAAACGTTCAATATATTCGATATATAAAGCAACAATTACAAGGTTATCCAATTGCCATTGAGTTTCGAAACCAGACTTGGTACAGCCCGCAAATGAAAGAGAAGACACTGCAGTTTTTGAAGGATCATGAACTGATTCATACGGTCTGTGATGAACCGCAGGCAGGAAACGGCTCTGTTCCTTTTGTTCCGATTGCTACAAGTGGGAAGGTACTTGTACGTATTCACGGGCGCAATGTACATGGCTGGCGAAATATAGGACATGGGGAGAACTGGCGCAAAGTTCGGTTTTTATATGATTATAATGAGGAAGAATTGCAGAAACTTGCAGAGGAAGTAAAATTTTTGGCACGCCAGTCAAAACATGTTTTCGTCTTATTTAATAATAATTCGGGAGGACATGCAGCAAAAAATGCAAAGCGAATGCAGCAAATTCTTGATCTTGAATTTGATGGTTTAGCGCCAAAGCAATTAGGTCTTTTTGAAGAATAATGTAGAGCGAGGTGGCAATGCAAAAGTGCGAGAAGTAATTCATATATTCCATACAAATGATTTGCATAGTCATTTTACGTACTGGAAGCGCAGTCAGTCGTTTATTCAAATACAACGTCAAATACTGGCCGGAAAAGGTGAAACTAGCTTCTTGGTTGATTTAGGAGATCATTTGGACCGTTCCAATTTATATACAGAGGCAACACTAGGCAAAGGGAATATCAAAATGCTGAATGATGCTGATTATGATGTAGTGACAATCGGAAACAATGAAGGCATAACGCTCTCCTATAATCTGCTTTATCAGCTATATGATGATGCAAAGTTCGAGGTAGTTGTTGCCAATCTATATTCACAATCAGAACAAAATCCTCAGTGGATGAAACCTTATACAATATTAACTACTCAGTACGGCACAAAAATCGCTGTAATAGCTGCAACTGCCCCGTTCGATCTGTTTTATAAGGAACTTGGCTGGGACGTTACAAACCCGCGCAAAGAGCTTGTGAAGCTGGCATTTGAATTAAAAAAACAGGCGGATATAATCGTTTGTTTATCTCATTTAGGCATTACCGAAGATGAATTGCTGGCACAGGAATGCCCAATCATCGATGTGATCTTCGGTTCACACACACATCATGTTTTTGAAAAAGGTAAAGTAGAAAATAATGTCCTTTTAACCGGAGGCGGAAAGTTTGGACAGTATACCGGTCAGTTAACGATGGAATTTGACCACGTGTCTCGTAAATTAGTAGAAAAATCAGATCAATTATATGAAAATGCTCTTTTACCGACTGTCGAAGAAGAAGAACAATGGTTGTCTAATCTACAAAAAGAAGCAAAGGCTATAATGGAAAAACCTATTTTCACTTTAACGAAACCATACAATAAAGAATGGTTTCACCGCTCCCAATTATCGGATTTATTTGCAGAATGTATGTATGATTATACAGAAGCGGATTGTGTCATGTTCAATGCAGGAATCTTTGTTGAACCATTGCGTAAAGGGTTAATTTCTACATATGATATTCATAAAATTTTTCCCCATCCGATAAATATATGTGTTGTACAAATAACAGGTAATGAATTAAAAGAAATTTTCACTCAATCGGAAAATGAAGAATGGCCGCGTCTTGAATTAAAAGGCCTTGGCTTTAGAGGTGTTATTTTCGGGAAAATCTTGAATTACGGTATTGAGATGACGAAGCAGCGAGAACTTTATATTAACGGAGAACTCATGGTGCCGGATCGAATTTACCGTTTAGCAACGCTGGATCTGTTTACATTCGGCTATTTTTTCCCAAGTTTTAAGTATGCAAAAAAACAATATATGCTGCCGGAATTTATCCGGGATGTGTTTAAAAATTATTGTATGAAAAAGTTTCAATAAAATTTCCCAAAAGCCCCTTTCCAATTATATAATGAACGTAATAGTAGAATGGAGAAATTAGTATAGATGCGATTAATATCGATAAATGTTTTGAAAGAAGGTATGGCAGTCGGCAGAACGATCTGGAATGAAGCCGGACATCCGCTGCTTCATAAAAATGTCATTGTAACTAGCCGGATTATTGAAAGGCTGCGAGCACTAAATATTCATTATTTATACATTGATGATAAACTATCAGCCGGAATTGAAATTGAAGAAACGATTGAGCCGTTAAAAAGAATGGAAGCCGTTAAAAACATGGCGAAATCGTTCGAAAATGTAAAGAATGCGAAACGGAATCAGGCATCATATGTACTTGATCAACAGTCAAAAGTAATTGGCTTAATTGTCGATGATATTATGAATGCGATTATTAATAGCGAAGAAGTATTAATGGTGCTGACGGATGCTTATTTGTATGACAAATATATTTACCAGCATTCATTCCAAGTAGCCTTGTATTCAATCGCGATTGCTAAAGAAATGGGCTATTCATACGAAGACATACGATTAATTGGAATTGGGGCAATTTTACATGATGTGGGAAAGCTGCTTATTTCGCCGGATATATTATTAAAGCCGAGTAACTTAACGGATGAAGAGTATGAAGAGATGAAAAACCATGCCCGTTACGGGTTTGATTTATTACGCAATTTACATTCAGTATCATTGCTTGTAGCACATTGCGCGTTCCAGCATCATGAACGTATTGATGGGAGCGGATATCCGCGAGGTCTTGTTAACAATGAAATTCATCCGTTTGCAAAAATTATCGCTGTTGCGGATGTATTTGATGCGTTGACGTCCAATCGGATTTACCGAAAGAAAATGTTGCCGTCAGAAGCGATATCTATCATCAGTAGGGGTGACGGGAAGCAATTTGATGCAAAGGTAATGGAGGCTTTCCGACGGAGTGTCGTCCATTACGCAAATGGATCAATTGTCCTGCTGTCAGATGAACGACGGGGAATTGTATCAAAGCAAAATATTGTTGATGTGACACGTCCTTGGATTCGTATTTTCCAGGAAAACGGCAAAATGTTGGACGCTACATATGAAATATGTTTAAGTGATTACCCGACTGTCGACATAAAAAAAGTCGATGTAGATTTTGAAGTAAATGTAGTATAGAAAAATCCTCCTGCTCATATTTTATGGGAAGGAGGATTTTTTTTGCGTTTTCGTAAAAGAAAGTGGAATTCCTATGGCAGAAGAAGGGGCAAAATGCATAATGCCGTAACGGTCGTTATCGTCAGTATTATCGGTATGGTTTGTTTTAGTATATATGTAATTAACGATAGATTAATGCCAACCTATTTACAGTACGCTGAAGTCCAAACATTCAAAGTAGCTTCATATGTTGTGAGTAAAGCAATTAATTCAAGGACATCAAGTGTGCTTGATGTAAATGATGTCATTGTCGATTTACCGACCCAATCAGACGATATGATTACGACAAAATTCAATACGGAAATCATTAACCAAGTACGGGCAGAAACAACAGCTTTAGTAAAAGAGTATTTAGAACAGGCCGAAAATGGAGATTTATCACATTTGCCGAATTTGGAAAATGTAGAATATGACGTAGGTAAAATGGAAGCCGGGGACGGAATTGTATTTTTCGTACCGTTAGGGCAGGCTTTAAACCTTCCGATTATCGGGAATTTAGGGCCGAAAATACCGATTCGCTTTCATATTATCGGGAATGTAAGCAGCGATGTTGAATCAACAGTAAGTGAATTTGGCATAAATAATGCAATTGTAGAAGTGAATTTGCTTATTGGAGTAAATGTCCAGATTATCGTGCCATTTGCCAGCAAGTCAGCAGCAGTCGAACAGAAAATCCCGATAGCAATTGGTTTAGTAAGAGGAACAGTGCCGCATATTTATAGTGCAGGTGAAGGGGCACAGCCGTCTATCGAAGTACCAATCCCTTATGAATAGTAACTTAATTACGATAAATTCAAATAATAAGAATACTCTGTTGTTGGAAAGTGGTTAATATGATACTCTGACATCAGAACATCGTAGCATTTGAGTGAGGGGAGTAAATGATATGACATCTTGTAAACCAACCAATCCGAGGGAAGAACACTTGCGCAAACCGGAATGGCTAAAAATTAAGCTGAATACGAATGACGAATACAAAGCATTAAAAAAATTAATGCGAGACAATAATTTGCATACGGTATGTGAAGAAGCTCGCTGCCCGAATATCCACGAATGCTGGGGTGAGCGCCGTACAGCAACAATGATGATTTTAGGCTCTGTATGTACGCGTGCATGCCGTTTCTGTGCAGTTAAAACTGGTTTGCCTAATGAACTGGACTTGGCTGAACCGGAGCGCGTAGCAGATTCTGTTGCGTTAATGAATTTAAAACATGTTGTTATTACAATGGTAGCGCGTGATGACCTGAAAGACGGGGGTGCGGAAGTATTGGCGGAAACGGTGCGTGCAATCCGCCGTAAAAGCCCGTTAACTTCTGTGGAAGTACTACCATCTGATTTAAGCGGCCGTGAAGAAAGTTTACGTATTCTAATGGATGCAAAACCGGACATTTTAAACCATAATATCGAAACGGTACGCAGTCTGACACCACGTGTTAGGGCAAAAGCGACATACGACCGTTCACTGGAATTTTTACGCAGAGCAAAAGAAATGCAGCCGGATATTCCGACAAAATCTTCTTTAATGATCGGTTTAGGAGAAACGTTAGAGGAAATCTATGAAGTAATGGATGACCTGCGTGCAAACAATGTTGATATTATGACAATCGGACAATATTTACAGCCGACAAAAAAACATTTGCCGGTAAAAAAATATTACTCTCCAATTGAGTTTGGCAAGCTGCGTAAAATCGCTATGGAAAAAGGCTTCAGCCATTGTGAAGCAGGTCCGTTAGTACGCAGTAGTTACCATGCTGATGAACAAGTGAACGCAGCAAAACAATCAAGTGTCACATTGTAGAAAATAGACGTTTTACTTAAGTTAGGCGGGTATCATAATACACACCGAAAAACGGACTATAGCTGATTTCACCATATTTACCTATAAAATTTGTTGTGAATATTGCTTTCATGTTCAATATTCATTAACATGGAAATAGATAGGTGGTGTCTAGTTTGATTATTGCAGATGGGTATGCTTATGAAGTGATCGAAAATGTACGGGAAGGTTTTCAGGAAGATGCATTTATCGCACGATACTCAGATATTTTATCGAAATATGATTATATTGTAGGGGACTGGGGTTATGGTCAGCTACGTTTAAAAGGATTTTTTGATGATAAAAATCAAAAATCCACGTTTGATACAAAAATTAGTACGATTCAAGACTATTTGTACGAATATTGTAATTTTGGATGCGCCTATTTTATACTTCAAAAAACAGGGCGTGCACAAGAACAGAAGAAAGAACAAATAGTTGCACAACAAACTGAGGCAGAAGAGCCGGTTGAATCAGCTGAATAACGTACAAAAGAGGAGGCGTCGTATGGCGCCCCCTCTTTTTTAGCTTAATAGTTCACGTAAATATTCACGTAAATCGACCGTCTCTTCTTCTGTACGGTTATATACATGCTCAAGATAACCCGGCTCCTCCACATCATCCGCTCCGATAATAGCGAAACGTCCGAACTGGATATCAAGAACAAGCACTTTTCCGAAAAAGCGACTACTTTGCAATATGGCTAAATCATAACGCTGAGTCTTTCCTGCAAAGCTGACGAAGCGCGTTTTTGTATCTTCTACATCATCATATAAGAAAAATCGTTCCATTTTGTTTTGTACCCCTTCCATCTCTATAGAATATGGTACTATATAAAGGAAAACACTATCAACTTTTATTGATTGAATGGAGGCTTTATCTATGTACTTCGTAGATAGAAATAAAATTACAAACAACTTAGCACACTTGGACGAGTTACTGGCGATCTTTGAATCGACAGAAAACTGGTTGGCAGATGATATTCATAAGCTGGCATTACAACGTATCGGCCATAATGTAATGGAAGCGATGATGGATGTAGGAAACTTGGTGATTGACGGCTTTATTATGCGTGATCCTGGAAGCTACGAAGACATTATCGATATTTTCGTTGATGAAAAAGTGATTACAGAACAGATGGATGCACCATTGAAAGCGGTTGTCGGCTTACGCAAAATGATCGTTCGTGAATTTATCGCTGTAGATAGTGAAGAAATTTTAAATGTATTAACAGCAAACTTAAATATACTGAAACAGTTCTCCCCAAAAGTTCACGATTACTTAACGAATGAATTAGGACCTGTTTCAGCATTTTTACCAGAGGAACAGGCATAATGTTCCCTTATAAAGCGTATTGCTTTGATTTGGACGGGACAATCTATCGGGGGAGTGAAGCGATCGATTCTGCCGTGAAATTTGTTCACCTTTTGCAGGATGAGGGAATCGAGCCGTATTACTTAACGAACAATTCATCGAAAACCCGCGAAAGACTGCAACAGGTTTTACAGGATATGGGCATAGATGCACCGCTTGATCATATTTATTCAAGCTCGCTTGCAACGGCAGCGTATGTTGCGAAGATGAGTACAAACAAAAAAGTGAATGTTGTCGGGGAACTTGGCATTCGTACTGCTTTGATCGATCAAGGGCTGGAGATTACCGATGAGCAGAGCGATGTGCTTGTTATGGGCATCGACCGTCAAATCTCATATGAGAAACTTGTAAAAGCATGCGACTATGTCCAGAATGGCGCGAAGCTCATCGGAACAAATGGTGATATTAAATTTCCGAATGAAACGGCTTTTACTCCCGGAAATGGTTCATTTGTTCAATTAGTGGCAAATGTATCGGGGGTTACACCGATTTTCGTGGGAAAACCATCACCGGTTATGCTGCAGATCATTGCCGAAGAGCACCACTTTGAAAAGAGCGAAATGGTCATGGTCGGGGACAATTATGATACCGATATTTTATGCGGGATAAATTTCGGCTGTGATACGATTCATGTCAATACGGGAGTTACTCCTGCTGAAATTGTAAAACAGCAAGCCAAGCTGCCTACGTATTGTGTAGACAATTTAATGGAATTTACTAAATAAAAAAAAATCCGGTGCGGGGCGTTTACCACATCGGATTTTCTTCTATATATTTATAAATGCGCTTCGTCAGCTCTTCTGGAGTATCTGCCTCAACGATATCGCCGTTCACAACGGCATAAAAGTTTTCGGCACATTTCGTGCAGTAGCTTAAGCAGCCATATTCCAATACATCAATATCAGGATCTTGCTCCAGTTGTTCATATGTTTGTTGCGCACCATTTGCTAAATTGCTGATGCAAAATTCGACTAATGGATTTAACATGTTGTCACCTCACTATTAGCAATCCTACTTTTTTTTGCAGCGAACGTCAATTTCTCCGATTTGATATCTTTCAATACATGTTTGAATATGCTGCAATTGCACCAAAATAAATAAAATAGGAGAATAATAAAATTATGTGAATAAATTCACAAAATATCATTTAATATATTGTGAAACTTATCACAAACAGTTATAATACTTATGGAAACTTTGTGAACACAATTATGATGCGTTAAAGCTTCGTAATTGATTACTTACAGATATGAGGGAATATGCTATGCAAAAGTTAGTATTATTAGGTGGCGGCTACGGAAATATGCGAATTTTACTTCGTCTATTACCAAGCTTACCGGCAGATGTAGAGATTACATTGGTAGATCGTACACCATTCCATAGTTTGAAAACAGAATTTTATGCACTTGCTGCAGGTACATCAACAGATAAGGAAGTCCGTGTTGCATTTCCGGAACATGAGCGCTTAAAATGCGTGTACGGAGAAGTAGTACGCATCGACCGCGAAGATAAAAAAATTTACTTGGGTGACGGCGAAGAGCTTTCGTATGATCAGCTTGTTATTGGTTTAGGCTGTATCGATAAATATCACGGAGTGCCGGGTGCCGATGAATTCACATACAGTATTCAAACAATCGCCAAATCACGTAAAACTTTCGAAAAAGTATGCGGATTGGCTCCAGGTTCGACAGTTGCCATTATTGGTGCAGGTCTTTCAGGGATCGAGCTTGCAAGTGAACTACGTGAAAGCCGTTCAGATTTAAATATTAAATTATTTGACCGCTCACACCGTATTTTACGCGATTTCCCGGAAAAACTAAGTGAGTATATAAAGTCCTGGTTTATTAAACACAACGTCGATGTAATTGCGGAATCGAATATTACACGTGTGGAAGAAGGCCGTTTATACAACCATGATGAAGTCATTGAAGCTGATGTAATCGTATGGACAGCTGGGGTACAGCCTGTGAAAATCGTTCGTGAGCTGGATGTTGAAAAGGATAAATTCAATCGTCCGATCATTACGGATCATTATCATGTAGTTGGAGATGAAAATGTATTTGTAGTAGGAGACTGTGCTTCTTCTCATTTACCTCCAACAGCGCAACTGGCTGAAGAACAGGGTGAACGTATCGTTAAAGTATTAAAAATGCGCTGGAAAGGCGAGCCGCTTCCAGAAAAGCTTTCAGAAATCAAAATGAAAGGTTTTATGGGCTCCCTTGGTAAAAAGCAAGGCTTCGTTCATCTCGCTGATACAACGGTAACAGGACGCATTGCACGCCTTATGAAGTCGGGTCTGCTTTGGTACTATAAAAAGCAGAACGAAAACTAAAATTGAGTCCCTGCAAAGGAAATCAGTTGCACTTTAAACAAAAAAATTCAATTTCCTTTAGGAGAAAATTGAATTTTTTGTTTATGTTATAATTTACTCTTCAGTTGATATAAAGCCTGCCGATTCGAGCGCTGTAAATACAGGCTTGATCTGCACATAGCCTTCACCAACTACTTCATCATTGACTAGAACTAAAGGGTAGAAAAATTCATCTTCTTGAATACGGTTTGCATAATCTTGATCACGTTCATTATCAATTACACCTTCAATATCGATATAGCGGATAGTAAACGGGTGTTCCGGATATTTTCGTGAAATTGCAGCTTGGAGCCATTCGTATGTATCTTTGGAAGAAGGTGCATTTACACAGCTGGCACAGATGATGTCAGCGCCGAATACTTCTATAACTGGATGAGATTGTGACATAGGAATTCCAACCTTTCGTTATTCAATAATGGATTTTTTTGCTCCTTCACATTATAATGATTTTAATGAAGGGAGTCGAGCAAAATGACAGAAACAGAACAATATGCACAAGTACAAGAAGTTTTAGATAAATTACGTCCGTTTTTATTACGTGACGGCGGAGACTGTGAATTGGTAGATATTGAAGAAGGTATCGTAAAATTGCGTTTATTAGGCGCATGCGGTAGCTGTCCAAGTTCTACAATCACATTAAAAGCAGGTATCGAACGTGCGCTGTTAGAAGAAGTGCCAGGTATCTTCGAAGTAGAACAAGTTTTCTAATTCAAATTGAAAGAGCTGCCAAGAAAGTTATCGCTTACTTGGCAGCTCTCTTTTATTGGGCGATTTTACCGCGTTCTTCACGAACTAATTCCCATTGCTCTTTAGCCATGTTAACAAGTTTGGCTTCACCGCCTACACGTTGACTTTCAATGACACGTGAAAAGAAGCGCGTTGCATTTTCATAATCTCCGATGCGACGGGACAGTTCAGCAACCATGTATACAATCCGTACATCCGACATCGATGTACCTGCATAATCTTCCGTAGAATAGCTTTCCATGTAATGATCACGGGCCAACTTTAAAAAGCGCTGTTCCTGTATATCATTTTTTATTGACCGATATAACCATGCCAGGCGCAATGCCAAGCCGGAAGTAATGACAAATTTTTCTTTTTTGATCGTTGCACAAAACAACGCGAGCTTATAGGTTTGAATTGCTTCCAAAACAGTACGCTCTTTACTGAAACTGTGCGGTACCCAATGACTGCAAATTTTTTCATTGATTTGTTCTTGCACACCTGGAGCAAAATATTTACTGAAGTCTTCAGTAAATGAAAACCCGCAATGCTGACAGACAAAAACATTATAATATAATGCATTTACGTTATTGTCTGTATAGACCGGCTGAAAATCGGATGCTGTATGTTCAATTTTTATGGATTTGGTACGAACTTTAAGTGTTGAAAAACTTTTCTTGCAATGAATACAGTTCACTGTCTTTTCGTAATATGGGGAAATTTCCATAAAGTTTCATACCTTTCGTTTAAATATGTTCCCTTATTATAGCAAGGAAATTTAAAAAAGTGTGAGTAATTTACTGAATTTGTGTGATTTTTTTAGGTATTTTATCCTTATCCCTTTTTAGGTAACACAGGAATATAATCAGGTAGAGCAGTTTTGTTGTCAGATAGCTTTTACAATTGTTATGATTAATAAAAGAAAGTAGGTGACTGGAATGGCAAGTGAAAAACAAGTAATCATTTTAACAGAAGCGGCCTCATTTCAAGTCAAAGAAATGATGGTTCATAACGAAGAAGAAAATGCGAGCCTGCGTGTAGCCGTTAAAGGCGGAGGTTGCAGTGGTCTTTCATATGGTATGGCATTTGAACAAACAATTAATGACGATGACTTTGTTGACAACCAACACGGCATTCAAATTATCGTATCTGAAGAAGATGCGGGCATTTTACAAGGAACGAAAATTGATTTTAAGCAATCATTAATGGGCGGCGGTTTCACAATCGACAACCCGAACGCACTTGCTTCATGCGGATGCGGCACAAGCTTCAAAGCAGCAGCACGTCCGGCAGTAGAACAACCATGTGAATAATGGATTGTGAATAACGAGTCTCTTTGATTTGTGATGTTAATAAACATTACAAATTAAAGAGGCTTTTTTTATGTGAAAAACAAAATAAACTACTGAAAGAGTAAATTCTGTAAAAATATGTTGGATTAAGTAAAAAGTTGGGGTAAAATAACATTCGGGAATTAAAACTAGTACTTTTATCTATATTATATAGCTATAGGGAAGTAATTTATACTCTATTATATCGTGAGTAATAGTTCATTAACTCTATAATTATATAGGTTAATTAGTTTCAGTAACCAAATATATTAATACAAGGGGTGTATAATAATGAAAAAACAATCTAAATCCAGATCTAAATCTAACTCTTCCATTAAATCAAAGTTAATTGTTATTTCTATTTTACTTTTGATTGTGCCGATGATTGTAATTGGAATGACAAGTTACCAGAAAAGCTCTACCAGCTTAGAGAAATTAGGTAAAACAAACTTGCAAAACAGTGTTGAATTTACGCTTGCTACAATAGATGCTTATAATGCGGAAGTTGAAAAAGGGAATATTCCACTTGAAAGTGCTCAAGAGAAAGTAAAGGAGATTATATTAGGCGAAAAGAATGGGGATGGCGTTCGACCTATAAACTCTTCAATCGATCTTGGGGAAAACGGCTATATGATTGTGTATAGTCAAGATGGAACCCGTATAGCGCATCCATCTAAAGAGGGTGCGAGTGCATGGGATGATGTGGATGAGAACGGTGTGAAATTCGCTCAAGAGATGATTAAAACAGCAAATAACGGCGGTGGGTTTACTTTTTATAATTCCGCATTGCCAAATAATAAAGAGCAAGTTGAGGAGAAGGTTTCCTATTCAAAAATAGATCCAAACTGGGACTGGGTAGTAACTGCCAGTACCTATATGATGGATTTTAATCAGCCTGCTACAGAGTTGTTGACGATTATTCTTGTTGTTATGGGGATTTCAATTATTCTAGGGGTAATCATTATTTGGTTCTACACTAATTTAATTACTAAGCCAATTATTAAAGTTACTGAACAGATGGGGTATTTGGCCAATGGTGACTTAACGAAAGAATTGCTGCTAGTTAAATCAAAAGACGAAATAGGCAAATTGGCGGATGCCATCAATCTATTACATAAAAATCTTAAAAATTCGATGAAAAAAGTTGCCGATACTTCAGAGTTATTAACGAGCCAAAGTGAAGAACTATCACAATCGGCAGATGAAGTAAGGTTGGGATCGGAGCAAGTGGCATCTACTATGCAAGAATTGGCTGCAGGTTCGGAAACACAGGCTCATAATGCGAGTGAACTGGCATCGGTGATGAATACGTTTGTTGAAAGAGTCCATGATGCGAATGAGAATGGGTTACGGATAGAGGAGAATTCAAAAGACGTCTTAAATATGACCAATGACGGATCTGAACTAATGAAAAAATCAATTCAGCAGATGGAAAAAATTCATGCCATTGTAAATGAATCAGTAAATAAGGTTGCAGGATTAGATAAGCAGTCACAGGAAATATACAATTTAGTGACCGTCATTAAAGATGTAGCCGATCAGACGAATCTCCTTGCTTTAAATGCTGCAATTGAAGCTGCAAGAGCTGGAGAACACGGAAAAGGATTTGCTGTAGTTGCGGATGAGGTAAGGAAACTGGCTGAGCAAGTATCTAATTCTGTAACAGATATTACGGGGATTGTGGACAATATTCAAAAGGAAACTTTTTTTGTTTCTGACTCACTGCAAAACCAGCTAATAGTTGTCAAGATTTTTCGATAAAAATATTAAATCCTACATGATATACTAAAAAAGGGTACACCAAATAAGCCTTCCTCTTTAAAATTGGAAGGTTTTGTTTAATCCACTTAAATATACTTTTTAAACCGCATTTTGGAAGGCTTCTTTCCTTTTAAGTAGGGCATATATCCAATGTAAAAGCTTATTAGCACATGCAATGATTGCTACTCTAAATGGCTTTCCTTCTTCGCGTTTTTTATCGTAGAACTCTCGTAATTTCTTATTTCTAGGGAGTATTTCATCACTTGTTTTTTGCTTACGTGCATCTCTTATACCGCATTGTACAGCCATAAATAACGCTTGTCTTAACCTGCTGGAACCTCTTTTGGTTATACGATTGATGGAAGCAGTAAATCGACCAGAAGAGTAAACGCTAGGATCTATCCCGGCGAATGCTACTAGCTTTTTAGGATGGTTAAACCGTTCTATCTCTCCAATTTCAGAGATGATTGTTGCCGCAATCTTTTCTCCAACACCAGGAATAGACTGGATTATCTCATATTCTTCAATTTCTTTAGCGAGGGCATCTATTTCTGCTGCTAACTTTGATAGATGCTCTTGATATTGAAGAACAATGTTAATAAACATTCTTAGGTTAAAGATATGGCTTTGATACAAGTTGTTTTGAAATGGATTACGTAATGCAGCCTCTCTCAATTTAATTGCCTTTTCTTTTGCCCATCTTTCTGAACGGGTTGTACATAATTCCGCAATTTTATTAGTAAGTTCTGATTCGCTAACACTTAAAACCTCTTTGGAGGTTGGGAAGATGGATAGAATCTGTAACGAAATTTTTGAATAGAGATTTCCAAAGACACCTCTGTATTCAGGGAAAACCTGATCTAAGATGGACTGTAGCTGTAACTTTGTTTGTGCAGCTGTGCTTGATACTGTTTCTTGTTGTCTAGTGAGATTACGAAGATTTAAGAGTTGTATACCTCTCTTTTTATATGGCTCTAACTCTTCCTTGTAATACAATTCGCATAGATGATAGGCATCAATGGCATCGGTCTTTACCTTGCGTAAATTTGTACTTCTAGCTCGATGAGAGATAAGTGGATTAACAATAATATAGACGTATTGTTGCTCCTCCAAAAATTGAATAACGGGCATATGATATTGACCTGTAGATTCTAAAATAACCGAAGGTTGCTTACCATCAGCTAATTTCTCTACTTCCTTTAGAAATTCTAATAAACTATCTAAACCATCAAGAGTATGTTTAATACTAAAGCTCTTACGATATGGTTTGCCTTTATCTAAAAAGGCTTGAACCTGACTTTCTCCTTTTGAAACATCCAGACCAACGACTGGATTCATAATTACATCTCCTCCTAAAGAAAACTAAATTCGTCGGTAACCCCTATAGCTGCTTGTAATGTCATAGGTTCGCTTGTTAAACGGGATCCTTGTCCCAACCAGCTCGAAACATGTTTATACAAGTAGGGGGTGAACAGTTTTGCGGACGGGATCAAGTCCCACGGGCCAGACGTTCTACCCCGACTACCGTTATAATAAGACCTAAACAAAAAAGGTCAACCAGAAAAATCTGGCTAACCTCATATTACGAACGGGCTATAAAGAAGTCGAGCAAGGAAAAATCCAAATTGAATCAACAGGTGAAACTTTCGAAGGAATTAGTAATGCTGTAAAAGAAATGGTAAACAGTATTACAACGATCGGCCAAAACTTATCGGAAATTACAGCCAGTACACAAGTGATGAACGGTTCTGTTGAAGAGGTTGCATCGGTCTCCGAGGAATCCGCTGCCGGCATTGAACAAACAGCAGCATCTGTTCAACAAACGAGCAGTATTATGGAGGAAGTAGCAGGCAGTTCGAAACATCTTGCCGATTTGGCGGAAGAACTCAATGCATTAGTGGGAGAGTTTAAACTTTAATTAGTTTAGGCAGCATGACTGCACTGTGAATAAAATATAACCAATGTTGAAACCTTTAGCGGTAAACTGCCGTTAAAGGTTTTTATGTAATATCGACCTTTTCATAGACAAAATAAATTCTCTTAATTTTAAAACTTATATTTCCTATAAAATAACTATGTTTTATTGGTTGGTTTTGTATTATTATAAGGATTGAATTATTATAGATTTATTACCATACTGCTAGGGGGCTTTTTTAAATGAGTGTTTTAGAGTTACTGGACAAGTTAGATCAAATCGAAATTTTATATGAGCCAATCTATAGTGCAGATGGTCATCGCATTGTGGCTTATGAAGCGATAGGCCAAGTGGAAAGTGAAAATGAAAATGAACCGATCAATATTGAGCAATTTACATATGAAAAAGACGTACCAGCAGATATTAGAGCAGAAATTGAGCAAATTTTTGTTCGCCGATCATTGCAAAATGTTGCTCATTTGATTGACGAAGTTGGCTTGTATATTCCATGCAACCCCGAACTGCTTTTACTGGATTTTGGGGAAAGTTATTTTACGATGCTGAAAGAAACAGTTGCCGAATCGAACCTCCCAAACATTACCCTTGTCATGACGGAACACCTTTATGAAGGAGAGCTGAATCAGCTGCAGCATTTAATTCGCTATATTAAAACATATGGCATCAAAATTGCTTTGGCAGATGTCGGTCCGCAAACCCAGCTTGAAAATATTTTACTGCTTGAACCGGCTATCCTTAAAATTAATGTTGCCCAGTTGAACTATAATTTATGGGGAGCGCAAAACCATGCGTTTTCAACAATTCGAACACTTGCCGTAAAGATGGGGACGCAATTATTAGTCGAAAATATTGAAACAGTGTACCAATTACAGCACGGATGGAAAAACGGTACCCGTTATTTTAAAGGACCCTATTTGCAACTGCCGCATAAAGAGCTGCAAGTACGTGATGCTTTAAAAGAACGCTTCCGCAAAGATTGTGAACAGTTTATTGCAACGGAAAAGAAACTCCTTCTTCAAAAATATGAAGAAATGAAACGTCTTGAACGGACGATTTGTTCAACAGTCGATCAAATCAATCCATCCACTTCACAGATTGATAAAATGATGCAGCTGGCAAATGCTTTGGAAAAATGCGCATTTCGTATTTATATTTGTGACAGCAATGGTTTCCAGACATCGCCGAATATCCGCTGGAACGAGGGGAAATGGGAAAAGCAAGAAGAGATCATCGGCAAAAACTGGAGCTGGCGACCATACTTCCTATTGAACATTATTAAAATGACAAAAGACAATAAAGGTGAGTTGTCTTCCGTGTACAGTGACATTGAAACAGGCGAATTGACACGTACGTATTCAATGGCTATTTCAAACGAAGAGTTTTTGTTTATCGATATTAAATACGATTATTTATATGAACATAACATTGTAAATTGACGAAACGATTAATATCCATATGTTTGAAATCATGCAGGAAAAACGCTACTATTATGTTAGTATTTCAGTAAATTACCGTTTGCTGGCGCTCTATAAAAATGGCAAATAGATTTATAGCGCCGGTTCATTAAAATGAAGGGGTTTGATTGAATGAAAAGACCGACTATTTTAGTATTAGGCGCAGGGTATGGAGGATTAACAACAATTGTAAATCTCCAAAAATTAATCAATACAAATGAAGCAGAAATTATTTTAGTGAACAAAAACGACTATCATTATGAAACAACTTGGCTGCATGAAGTAGGGGCTGGTACGATTTCTCCGGATAAAGCCCGTTATCCGATTTCAAAAGTTATTAATCACAATGTAACGTTCGTCATTGCGAATGTAGAAAACATTGATGTCAATACAAAGAAAGTTGACACATCAGCGGGAGAGTTTTCGTACGATTATTTAGTGATCGGCTTAGGCTTTGAAGGGGAAACATTCGGCATTCCTGGTCTGAAGGAACACGCATTATCATTGACGAATATTAATACTGCACGTCAGGTCCGTGAGCATATTGAATATCAGTTTGCTTCTTGGACATTGGATGAAGTGAAAGACGACAGTAAACTTACGATTGTCGTAGGCGGTGCAGGCTTTACAGGCATAGAATTTTTAGGAGAGCTCGGTAACCGAATTCCTGAGCTTTGCAGAGAATTTGATATTCCTCAAGAAAAAGTGCGTCTTCTTTGTGTAGAAGCAGCACCTACTGTATTACCTGGTTTTGATCCGGAGTTGGTCGATTATGCGCAGGAACAGCTGCGTAAAAAGGGTGTGGAATTTTCTATCGGCACACCGATAGTGGAAGCGACAGCAGAAGGTGTGAACATTAAAAAAGATGAAGAAAACACGGAATTCATTAAAGCCGGTACTGTTGTATGGGCAGCGGGAGTCCGAGGAAATGCATTAATCGAGTCTTCCGGTATTGAATCGAACCGCGCACGTATTGCGGTCCGTGAAGATATGCGCGCACCAGGCTTTGACGATGTCTTTGTCGTAGGGGACTGTGCATTTTTACTGAATGCGGAAGCGGGCAGACCTTATCCGCCAACAGCTCAGATCGCGATGCAGCAAGGTGAAATCATTGCCAAAAATATTAAGCATTTAATGAATGATGAGCCGACGGAAGTCTTTGCTTACGATGATAAAGGTGCTGTTTGTTCATTAGGTCAAGAAGATGCAATTGGAACAGCATTCGGCCGTAAATTTACTGGCAAGCCAGCATCGGCATTAAAGAAAGTCGTTGATGACCGCGCATTGTATTTAGTCGGCGGTGTCGGCTTAACATTGAAAAAAGGCAAATTCAAATTTATATAAACAAACTTCAAACTTGCAAACGAATGTGTAACGCTTCCTTTGCAAGTTTTTTTACACCGTATTAGCGGAAAGCAACAATTAAGCAGTTTCTAATCAGTGGAACATGAAGTCAAATACTATCACAGCAAAGGGGGACTGTTATTTATGAAAAAGGATCGAGGAAAAGTTTGGCTTGGAGTTGCCGCGATTGTTGAAAATTCAGCAGGGGAATGGCTGCTCGTGAAAAAAACATATGGAGGACTAAAAGGAGCATGGTCTTTACCGGCAGGATTTGTTCAGCCAGCCGAAACCGTTACAACGGCTGCTGTGCGTGAAGTGCTGGAAGAGACGGGGATTCTCTGTGAAGTAAAGGGACTTGTTGGTTTTCGTTCCGGCGTCATCCTGAATGATATTAGTGATAATATGGCGATTTTTTATTGTAAGCCGGTAGATGATAATCAGCCTTTTACTTTGCAGGAAAGAGAAATCGGCGAAGCATGCTGGATGGCACCGAGTGAAATTATTCACAATGAACTGTCATCGGTTATGCTCAGAGAAATGGCTAACCAGCACGCAGCGCAACATATTCACCCGATTATTGAAGGGGTGAACCCGGGGGACGTGTTCGGCTATAGCGAATACCATTTATTTTTCAAAAAATAAGCGATTTACGTTATGAAGGATTTCTTACAATATTAGTATTCTATACGTTATTTTGGATGTTGAATTGAAAGCACCCGTTATATCATGTAAAATTATGATAGATTAATGGGGGTATACATAACATGAATGATGTTTCGTTAGTACAAGTAATTATTTCCGTCGTATTATTTTTTGTCATGTTTTTCGGGATCGGCTTTTTATTGAATATGTTATTGCGGATGACATGGTTAATGGCTATTGTCTATCCGGTTGTCGTAATTTTTATCATCGATGAAGTAAGCTTTTTGGATTATTTCTTTAAGGCAGGGACAGCATTTCCGGCTTTAAGCGACAAAATTCAGGCATTACAGATTGTGGATATCGTTATCTTGGCTGGTGGCTTTGCCGGGGCGATCGTATCCGGCTTTGTAATGATAGCACTGCGAAAAGCAGGATATCGCATGTTTTAGTTTACTTCTGCAAGGTGTCTGCAACAGAATAAAGGGGGATGTTAAAAGCCGGTTTAGCCTTTAACATCCCCTTTTTTTATAACACTTGAATGGTGTACCATAAAGCTGCAAAAACAATTCCTGCCAATCCCCCGATGAACACTTCACTTTTTTTGTGACCTAATAATGTTTTTAAATCCTCAATTTTTTCTTGTTCATTCATTTCCGGCCAGCGTTTAATTTCATCAAAAAACAAGCGGAGATCGTGGCGCAGTTCGTTTAAAACGGCCGCGTGTTGTCCAGCCTGAAAGCGTACATGGCTTGCATCGTACATGACAATTCCGGCCAACATAGCTGCAACAGCAAAAGTCGGTGAATCAAATCCTGTCTCAATACCGACTGCAGTAGCAACACTTGTTACAGCTGCAGAGTGGGAACTTGGCATTCCGCCGGTAGATGTCAGCAAGCTCCAATCCACTTTTTTCGTTACAATAAAATGGATCGGTACTTTTAGGATCTGTGCAAAAACAATTGCAAAAACCCCAAGCCAAAGCGGCGTATTTTGTAGAAGTTCGATAATTACACCTACTTTCTCCTCATTGCTATAATTATATCATTTTCCCTATAATCGTTTGAATTTAAACTTGCAGAAAAATAAAAATTATTGGATGTTTCGATACCCGAATTAAAAGAATTTGTATATAATGAAACTATACTTTAGGAGGTTTTTAACTATGAATATTGAATCAACAGCAAAAACGTTTGAATCACAAACTTCTGAAACATTGATTATCGGAGTACAAAAACATCGTGAACAAATGAAAAACTGGTCAACGTTTACTGAATTTTATGGAGATGTTATTGACACATGGCTACATGCAGGTGAAATTTCATCAGATACAAAAAAGATTACGAAATTACCGTATTCGGGCAACCATTCTTCACTTAAACGTATATACTTTGTCGGCCTAGGTGAACGCAAAAATATAACAGCGAACGAATTACGTGAAGTATTTGCAGCAGTAGGTAAAGAACTGAAAGCGGCAAAAGTAGGCGATGTGGCAGTTTGGGTAGAATCTTTTACAACAGATCAGCTGGAAGAATCGGAAGTGGCTTACTTAGCTGGTGAAGGTTTAAATTTAGGCTATTATTCAGTACAAAATTATAAAACTTCTTCAAATGAGCCGAACACGTATTTTGATCAAATTCAATTTGTTACAGAAGCGAACATGGAAGATGTGATCGGTAATTTCGAAGTAGGGAAAATTTATGCGGATGCGGTAAACGAAGCGCGTACATTAATCAACTTGCCTCCTAATTTACTGACAGCAAGTGATTTGGCGGATTACGCAACAGAGCTTGCGAATATTTATGGATTAGAAGTTGAAATTTTAAACAAAGCACAAATGGAAGAACTGGGTATGGGTGGTATTTTATCTGTCAATAAAGGTTCTGTAGAAGAGCCGCGTTTAATTACATTGAAGTATAAAGGGAAACCGGAATGGGAAGATGTAATCGGCTTTGTCGGAAAAGGTGTAACGTACGATACAGGCGGTTACTCATTAAAACCGCGTGAAGGCATGGTCGGCATGAAAGGCGATATGGGCGGAGCAGCTGCTGTTCTTGGTGCGATGCGCATTATCGGTGAAACTCGCCCGAAACAAAATGTTGTTGCCGTAATCGGATCTACAGACAATATGGTATCAGGTGAAGCATTCAAGCCGGATGATGTTATTACAATGTACAACGGCAAAACAGTTGAAGTATTAAATACAGATGCGGAAGGCCGTTTAGTATTGGCGGATGCTATGACTTATGCGAAGCAGCAAGGAGCAAACTATTTAATCGATGTAGCGACATTAACGGGTGGAGTAATCGTTGCGTTGGGCAAAGATAAAACAGGCGCTTTAACAAATAACGAAGAATTCTTTGAAGAGTTTATGGGTGCGGCACTTGAAACAGGTGAGTTCGTATGGCGTTTACCATTAACAGAAAGCGATAAAAAGCGTATCCGTAAATCGGAAGTGGCAGATTTAAACAACTCTCCGGGTCGTGACGGCCATATGATTTTCGGCGGTGGCTTCGTTGGAGAATTTGCGGAAGGAACTCCTTGGGTTCACCTTGATATTGCAGGGACTTCTGATGCGGATGCACCGCATGCATTAGGACCAAAAGGCGGTACAGGTGCCATGGTTCGTACTTTAGCAACACTGGTAGAATTACGCGATAACTAATTATTAAAGAGATGCTTTGCGAGGAAAAAACTTGCAAGGCATCTTTTTCATTTTTAGGCGGGTGACTAGCGGCTCTCATAATTATGAATACACTATTCATAAGGGAGGAGGACATGAACATGGTTAATCGCAATCGTTACTATAATCCAGGTTTTGGATTCGGATATCCGTTTGGGGTTCCTTTTTTAGGGAGCTTTTTAGGAGGGTTTTTAGGGGGGTCACTGAATAATAATCGATACGGACCATATCCGCCGTATTATCAACCGTATCCGCCTAATTACTACTATCCACCTTATTATCCGCGCTATCCGAGACGCTACTGGTAAGAATGCGGTAAGTAGTGAAGGAGAGGCTTGCTCGTCTCCTCATTGTTAGCTATGATGAGGAAAAGAAATATTACGAGTTTTGAGGGAACAAGATGATGAAAAATCCTTATTTGTATGGCTACTTACCATTCATTACAATTATATTATTTAGTTTTTCGTTCAGTATGTTAGCCATATCAGAATCGCTACAACTGCTTCATGCAATCGGTGTCTATAATGGGATGCGTGAATTTTTATCGGATCTGGAGCTGCGCTTTGTATTACTGATTGTATTTGTATTACTATTTTTCATGATTTTTTCAGCATTAAAGCTGATCGGGGAGACGATTCACGAGCTTGGAATGCTGTTCTTCTCAAAAGATAAAGAAGGGCAAACGATTCATGCTGCACGCGGTGGATATGTCATCTTCTTTTTTGGAGCATTTGCTTCAATAATTGGGAGCCAATCCTTACCGATCTTAGTCGGCATTTTTATTTTTACGATTTTTTGTTATTTCATTTACAACGTTTATAAAAAGAGTCAGTATATGTCCATTCCAGGTGTGATCGGATTAATCTTTTATGAAGTACTTACCTGGTTCCTGTTATTGGCTCTCGTGATCTATGCAGTTATTAAGCTGTACAACGGAATTCTTGCGAGCTTGCCGTTCGCATAGTATAAAAAAAGCTTGTTAGGATTTTAGCGGGGGAGGTGCGCTATTTAAAACTAACAAGCTTTTTTTATTCTGTTATCGCATTAAATATAGCAAAATGAATTTTTGCGCGTTCGATCGCTTCCATTGAACGGGGCTGATCATAGCCAATCCAAACGGCTGCCGTATAGTCATTCGTCAATCCGGCAACCCAATAATCTTTGAATTCGTTTGTCGTTCCGGTCTTGGCCCCGATATAGCCGGATGCGCTATAGAGGCCTCTCCCTGTTCCGGTAGCCACCGTTTCATTCAAAAGGCTGCGCATTGTTTTTGTAGTCGATGCAGACCATATTTCCTCCCGTTTGCGCGGCCAGCTAAAAATCGTTTCTCCATTTAAATCAGTTACTTTACGAATGCTATGGGCAGGTACATAATAGCCGTCGACAAAACTGGAGTAAGCATCGGCCATTTCCAGTGAAGTCACCCCGTATGTTAACCCGCCCAGAGCTGCGGCAAATGTGCGGTCTTTTTCTATGATCGATTCAAAACCGAACCGGTTAATATAACGGAATGCTGTTTCAACCCCTACAGCATTAAACAGTCGTAAAGCACTTGTATTAACACTGTTTTTGAAAGCTGTTTCCACAGTTATATTGTTGTACCAGATACGTCCATAATTATCAGGACAGAAATTTCCTACACAGTACGGCCCGCCATTTACGATTGAATAAGGTGTAGCGGATGTTTCTTCAAAGTAAGGGGCAAACACACTGATTGGCTTAAATGCAGAACCCGGCTGTCTCGGAGATTGAAAAGCACGGTGCAAATCATGCTTCCGATAATTTTTACCACCAAATATACTGATCACTTCACGTGTTTCATTATCAATAATCGTTGCACTTGCCTGTAAATCGGTCTTCGGTATAATCCGGTTAATAGCCATTTCATCCTGTCGCTGTTTCTCAGGCTGCAGTGCTGTATATACATGAACACCTTGACGTAAAATGGCGTCCGTTTTTTTCTTCAGCTCCAGCTGTAGAAATTCCTTTTCCATCTTATCGGAAGTGTTGTCGATTTTTTCACGGTAACCTGTTTGTTCGGCAATGAGCCATTTCAGTTCTTCTAAAACGTATGTACTGTAGCTCGGATACTGCTGTGCTTTTTGTTTAATCGTCAATTGAATCGGCGTATTTTTATACATTTTTGCTTCATCAGCTGTAATAACCCCATGCTCTGTCAGTTTATCGAGTAACCGTTCCTGCCTGCTTTTGGTATTATTAAAGTGCACGGACGGGTCGTATAATGAGGGATTGTTCGGAATCGCCGATATAAAAGCAATTTCGGGTATGGACAGTTTTGCCAAAGGACGATTGAAGTAATAAGTTGCCGCTGCTCCTATGCCATATACTTGATTGCTGAAATACATTTCATTTAAATACATCTCAAAGATTTCGTCTTTTGAATAAGTTTTCTCAATTTCGTAGGCGTAAAAAAGCTCCATCAGTTTCCGCTCATATGTTTTGTCCGTTGTTAAATAACGCATTCGGACAAGCTGTTGTGTAATAGTGGAACCGCCTTGCTGAATGGACTGCTCCGATTTATTTGCAATGAGGGCACGGGCGATTGCACTCACATCAAAGCCTATATGTTCATAAAAACTTTCATCTTCACTGAATATAAACAGCTGCTTAGCAATTTCAGGGACTTCATCCAGCGCAAGTGGCTGTGACCATTCAGTATATTCTTCACTGAAAATTTTGTTGTTTGCATCGTATAACGTAATGGGCGATGTGGAAGTTACTTCAGGGAGCTTGATCGACTGCTTGATTAATTGTTCATGCTGCTCCGCTTTCGCAAGTTCTTTCCAGGCCGCATTCCCGATTAGTAAAAGTAAAGGAATGCTACATAAAATGACAATGTAGCCGAAAAGTTGTTTCATGGATAATTGGCCCCCAAATAGGATATTCATTAAAATTGTCCAAATAAAAAACAACAAAATGAAAACGTTAGAAGCGTAATCATCTGTTGTTTTTTAAAGGATACCATATATACATTGAACATTTAAGCATGTTTTTTTAACATCTCGTCCATGTACTGCGTCGGAAGCTTTTTCAAGAAGGACATAATGACAAAGCCGATTAAAAATAGTAGGCCGGTCGTATAAAATACGGAATGAATTCCGCCAAAGCTTGCTACCACTCCGCCTAATACCGGTCCGATGATATTGCCAAGGAAACGGAAACTCTGGTTGTAGCCCATAATTTCGCCTTGCACTTCAACCGGTGCTTCACGGCGAATAAGAGCCGAAGTAATCGGAATGAGACCGCCGGATATAATACCGAACAAGAATCGTAAAATGATAAGCTGCCATAAATCTGTAACGAAAGCCTGTGGAATGATGAAAACGACGGCAAGGACTAACAAGTACGATAAAATTCGTTCATATCCATAATGGTCGGCCAATTTCCCCCAAAATCTCGCGAAACATATGTTACCTAGGCCGGCAGCACTAAAGGTAATACCGGCGAGCATAGCAACTTCCTGAGAAGGGGTCAGTTCAGATACGTAAAGGGACAGCAGTGGCTGAATACTAAAGTTCCCGATCTGAATAAGTGACGTTACGAACATTACATTTAAGATGAGGCGATGATGGAAAATAGCCCATATGACATTTCTCCGTGAATAAATCTCATTTTTAACTTTCCGAATAATGGCCGGCTCATGAATACCGAAAATAATAATAATCGCCGCAATTGTAATTGTGACTGCTGTAATGAGGAACGTGTACTGAAAACCAAAAGTATCCGCCATCAATCCGCCGATTACTGGACCGAATAATGTCCCACCAACACTGCCCATCTGCAATGTCCCGAGTGTTTTTCCTGCTACTTCTTTCGGAGTATGCTTACTTATGAACGCAATGGAAGTAGGGATAAAGCCGGTTACAACACCCATCGCAAGCCTGAGTACAAAGAATTGCTCGACATTTTGAACATAACCCATTAATAAGATACTTAACCCAACCCCGAAGCAGTTGATGATCATAATAGGCTTGTACCCATATTTGTCGGCAATTCGCCCCCAAATCGGTGACATTAAAAATGCTGTAATAAATGTTGCCGCAAAGATGATTCCGGCCCATGTCTGGACATAGCTATCTGTAAAGTCGCCGAGCGTATCAATATATAAAGACAAAAACGGCATGATCATCGTAACAGAAGCCGCAACAATAAAGTTTGCTATTAAAATGATGATGAAATTATGTCTCATATTTTTCTTCAATTTATCACTTTCTTCCTTTTTAATTATTTAGTATAACTTATTTCGGAATACGAAGGAAGTTCTTCACAAGATATTGGCTTAAAATATTAGAGTTATGGTAAACTTGGACTTGGTATTAAAGGGGAAGTTTGGTTTCTATACCTATACCCATCCATTCCACAATTTATTTAAAGGAGAGACAAAAATGTTTCCACAATTATCGAAAGAATTAAATCCAGGTGAAGTAATGGTAGAAATGAACACAACTATGGGTTCAATCAAAATTAAATTATTCCCGGAGCACGCACCAAAAACAGTTGAAAACTTTTTAGGGCATGCAAAATCAGGTTATTATAACGGTATTATTTTCCACCGTGTAATTCCAAACTTCATGGTACAAGGTGGCGACCCAACTGGTACTGGTATGGGCGGCGAGTCTATTTGGGGCGGTACATTCGAAGATGAGTGTGTACCTGAATTAATGAACATCCGTGGCGCATTATCAATGGCCAATGCGGGTCCTGGTACGAACGGATCTCAGTTCTTCATCGTTCAAGCACCTCAAGTTGAAGTATCTATGCTAAAACAAATGGAAGTGCGCGGCTGGTCTAAAGAAGAAGTGGAGTTTTACAAACAAAACGGCGGTACACCATGGTTAGACGGCAAGCATACAGTATTTGGCCAAGTAGTTGAAGGTATGGATGTTGTTGACAATATTGTTAAAGTTGACCGAAATATGCACGATAAGCCTAAAGAAGATGTTAAGATTGAGTCAATCACTGTAATTGACTAATTTTTAAAGGACGTGTGGGCAAGTGAACCAATTTTTAATGAATTTCTCTGGTGGCTTTTTGTATTTCCCGGAAGACAAGTCATTGTATCTTCCCGCTGCAATTGAATTCGCAATACTACTGATTATTGTTTTTTTTACATTCCGGTTCGTCCGCCGTATCGCTGCTCGTCAGGCTGCACAGGCTAAAATTTTAGAGGAACGCGCATTAAAAGAACGTGATGCTCGTATCGCTAAAGAAACCATTAAGGAAGAATAAAACAATAATCAAAAACATGTTATAGAAGTAGGGGCAGTCCGGAGTGATTATTCCGGCTGCCCCTTTTGTTTGATTATTCGAATGTAGCCATCGTTCGTTTTATGCGTTCAACCCCATCTTGCAATAGTTCAAATGGACAAGCAACATTGATGCGCAAGAAACCTCTTCCTGCTTCACCATATTTTGTCCCCGGATCTAACGCAACTTTTCCTACCGAAAGAAGGCGTGCCATCAGTTCCTTTTCTTCAATTCCTGTTTTGCGGTAGTCTATCCACATTAAGTATGTTGCATCAGGAAATTCTACATGGATACCTTCAATAGCATTCAATTCTTTTACGACATATTCCATATTGTTTTTCAAATAACTAAGAAGCTCGTCCAACCAAGGTGCTCCTTCTGTATAGACAGCTTTTACAGCAGTCGAAGCAAAAGTATTTAAACCTAAGTTGCCGTGTGCCTGTGTATTTTTCTCGATTGCTGTATATAATTTTCGGTCCGGTGCAACGATCATAGCAGCATGAATTCCGGCAATATTGAATGTTTTCGTTGGCGCAATACATGTAATAATTTTTGCCTCGTTTGCATTCGCTAATGTTAAGACAGGTGTATACGCTTTTTGAATTGAAATATCGGCATGAATTTCATCGGATAATAGATACACATCATATTGAATACATAGTGCAACTAACTGTTCCAATTCTTCGGGACTCCATACAATACCGATAGGATTATACGGATTACATAAAACAAACAGTTTAATACCGGCGCGGAATATTTCTTCAAGCTTCTCAAAATCCATCGTATATTGCCCGTTTTGTTCGGTTAATTCACATGTCACGACTTCACGTTTCTGAGCCGCCGGTACGTTTGTGAATGGCGGGTATGCCGGTGTGGACATTCCGATTTTATCGCCAACCTCTGTAAAAGTTTCGATAATCGTCGCGATTGCCGGCACAACACCCGGCTGGAAAATAATCGTGTTTGGATCGATCGACCATTGATGGCGTGTATCATACCAGTGAACAATCGCATTTTTTACATCATTGTCGGCAAAAGTATAGCCGAAGATTGGATGCTCCAATCGAGCCTTTAACGCGTCTGTTAAAGCAGCAGGTGGAGGGAAGTCCATATCTGCTACCCACATCGGCAGTAATTCTGTTGTATCTTTCAAATTGTAAACGACATTCATCATATCCCATTTTACAGATGCGGAACTGCGACGCTCATGAACTTTATTAAAAATAGACATTTGAACCCTCTTTTCTTATGCTTTCTTTCAGATTATGGTATCATACTAACTATTATAAGAGGTAGTTAGGTGAATCAAATGGATAATATTGAAATGAATCAAAAATGTGTACATTTATTGGAGCAGTGGGATCCTTTTAACTACGGTTCCGAAAGTTATGCTACTGAAACGGCAGATGTTGTCGCTGCGCTTCAAAATATTGACGATCCAACAACATTGGCAAAAGTCATTCAAAGAGTTTACGAATACTCCTTTGAACAATGGATCCCTTTTGAGCAATGTGTTGCCATCGCATATAAATTAATTGCCGTAAAATTCGAAGCGAAGTGTATTATATAAAAATGCAGGCGACCTGTAGATTGAGGTCGCCCGCATTTTAATGTAACCCGTCGATTAAGTTAGAAACCGGTACTTCCAGAACAGTCGATAAAATTAAAATGGTTTGGGTTGAAGGAATTTGCTCACCGTTTTCGTAGGCTGTCAGTTTTTCCGTACTTACTTGTGTTCGTAATGAAAGCTCTTCAATTGATAAATTCTTTTCCGAACGTAAAGATTTTAACTGTTCCTGAAACTGCAATTTCATTTCCCATCTCCTCCCCGTATGTTTACTATCATATGAACAATAGCTTATTAGGTCCCTTAATTGTAAAAATAAAAAAACTTGCCCGAATTTCATATCGAACAAGTTTTTTTAATTAACTAAAGAAAACTTTATTAATAAAGATAGCTGCAATTGAAAGTGGTGCTACATAGCGTACTATAAACAGCCAACAATTATAAACAACAGGTGATGCCTGCATTTCTTCACGAGAAATTTTCTTCGAATAATAATATCCCGCAAAAATAGATGTTAAAAAGGCACCGATCGGCATTAAAATCGCGCTCGTTACATAATCGACAAAGTCAAAAATGGAACGTTCAAAAATGGTGATATCCGATAAAATCCCGAACGATAAAGCACTAGGAATACCGATGATAAAAATCATTGCTGCCAATAACCAAGAGGCTTTCTTACGCTGCGCTGTTTTTTCCCGAATCCCTATGGAAACGACCACTTCCAACAATGCAATCGCTGAAGTAACTGTCGCAAACAACAGCAAGATGAAAAATACGAGCAATAAAAATCCGCCAAACGGCAATTGCTCAAAAACAGCTGGAATCATTATAAATACTAAGCCAGGCCCTTCTGTAGGAGAAAAGCCTAATGCGAATACGGCAGGGAAGATAACAAGACCCGCCAGTAGAGAAATCGCGATATTCATACTCGCTACATTAACTGCAGAAGTTACAATCTTCTCTTTTTTGGATAAATATGAGGCGTATGTAATCATCGCCGCAACTCCAATACTAAGAGAGAAGAATGCTTGGCCTAACGCCAACATTAACGTATCGCCGTTCATGTATGACCAGTCTGGTATGAACATGAACTTAACGCCTTCCATCGCACCATCCAATGTAATCGAACGGATAAACAATAAAATGAAAAACAAGAATAAAATCGGCATCATCCACTTACTTGCAGTTTCAATCCCGTTTTTAATTCCCGCTTGTACTATGAATAATGTTAAAAGCATGAAAGCAGCTTGTGCGATTAACACTTCCCAAGGATTCGCAATAATATCAGAAAACAAAGTCCCGAAGTTAACACCTTGTCCCGTAAGTGAAAAACTAATTGCCCGTAGTATATAACTTAATATCCAACCACCTACAACACTATAGAAAGATAATATTAATCCGCATGCTACTAGGCCAATCCAGCCGATCATAAACCACGGTTTGTTTGGAGCCTGCTCTTTAAATGATGTAATCGGATCTTTTTGACCGCGTCGTCCAATCATAAATTCCGCAATTAATATCGGCAAGCCAATTAAAACTGTACATATAACAAATAAAATAATAAATACACTACCGCCATTCGTACCCGCCATATAGGGGAACTTCCAAATCGCGCCAAGACCGATTGCGCTTCCTGCTGCCGCAAGTATGAATCCTATCTTAGATGTAAATTGATCTCTAGATGACAAAACAAAACCTCCTCATATATATGCAAGTACTCATTTTACAGCACGAATCCCGTATTTAGCAAAAAGTTTTGTGAATTTATCGGAAGTGTAAATCGAAAGAGAGAAAATTTTCACATTTTTTTAACCGGACTCTTATTTAATGCCTTGAAAATGCTAGATTAAAGCGATTCTTTGTTACAGCCCGTCTCATATGTTATAATTTAACATGACATTTACGTATATACGAAAAGAAGGTAGGAACAAAGTATGGCAAAAAAAATTGAAGTGGGTGACGTGCTAACGGGTAAAGTGACAGGAATTCAACCATACGGAGCTTTTGTTGCTTTAGATGAATATACGCAGGGACTTGTGCATATTTCTGAAATCACATACGGTTTTGTGAAGGATGTAAGTGATTTTTTATCCGTCGGGGATGAAATACAAGTTAAAGTTCTGGATGTGGATACAGATCAAAAAAAAATAAGCCTATCGATACGCGAATTGCAGGAAGTGCCGTTCCATAGGAAAAGGGATATGCCGCCACGGCGTACTTTGCAGGATCGGGTTGATGAAGTGGATGCGGATGGCTTTCAAGTTTTAAAGGAAAAATTGAAAGATTGGATCGAACAATCTGGACATTAAGCAGGACATGTTCAATTTATTTTTAAATAAGTTGGACATGTTTTTTTTATGGGGTAAATTGGTCGGATTTGAGCAAATTTCGTGAAAAAAGCGCTTTCTTCGTCAATTATCAACGGAAATATTAAAAGTGTATAAAATGTGGCTAAATATTTAACAAACTCTGAATAAAGTATGTTACAATGTTGGCGGAAAGACCCAAATACATCAAAATTTAAAGAGGCGAATTATAAAATGGCTGAAAATTTGAACTTATTTACATCAACTCAAGAAGTAATTCATGAGGCATTAAATAAACTAGGCTATGATGAAGCAATGTATGAATTATTGAAAGAACCGGTTCGTATGTTGACTGTGCGTATTCCTGTAAAAATGGATGACGGTACGACAAAAGTATTTACTGGTTACCGTGCACAGCATAATGATGCAGTAGGTCCAACAAAAGGTGGCGTACGATTCCACCCGATGGTATCGGAAGAAGAAGTGAAAGCGCTTTCGATGTGGATGACGTTAAAATGCGGCATTGTTGATCTTCCATATGGTGGAGGTAAAGGTGGCGTTATTTGTGACCCGCGCGAAATGTCAATGGGCGAAATTGAACGATTAAGTCGTGGCTATGTTCGTGCGATTAGTCAAGTAGTTGGTCCGACGAAAGATATTCCCGCACCAGACGTATTTACAAATGCTCAAATTATGGCTTGGATGATGGATGAGTACAGCCGTATGGATGAATTTAACTCGCCAGGATTCATTACAGGTAAACCAATCGTTCTTGGCGGTTCACAAGGTCGCGACCGTGCAACTGCAGAAGGTGTTACAATTGTTATCGAAGAAGCTGCAAAAAAACGCAATATCGATATTAAAGGTGCACGAGTTGTGATTCAAGGCTTCGGTAACGCAGGTAGTTTCTTAGCGAAGTTTATGAGTGATTTAGGTGCAAAAGTTATTGGTATTTCAGATGCACACGGTGCGTTGCATGATCCGAACGGTTTGGATATTGATTACTTATTAGACCGCCGTGATTCGTTTGGAACGGTTACGACATTGTTTGAAAACACAATTTCAAACAAAGAGCTTTTAGAACTGGATTGCGATATTTTAGTGCCTGCTGCCATTGAAAATCAAATTACAGCAGACAACGCACATCAAATTAAAGCAAACATTGTTGTAGAAGCAGCAAACGGTCCGACAACAGCTGAAGCGACAAAGATTTTAACAGAGCGCGGTATTCTTCTTGTACCAGACGTTTTAGCATCAGCTGGTGGTGTAACGGTGTCTTACTTTGAATGGGTTCAAAACAATATGGGTTATTATTGGACGGAAGAAGAAGTACGTGAAAAATTATATTCAAAAATGACTGCTGCGTTCGAAAATGTCTACACAACAGCACAAAACCGCAATATTAATATGCGTTTAGCTGCTTATATGGTAGGTGTTCGCCGCACTGCCGAGGCCTCTCGCTTCCGTGGATGGGTATAATCATTATATTATTAAGTCTCACTCTTATTATTGGAGTGGGACTTTTTTGAAAAATAGGGGGAACCATTGATGAACGAATTTTCATTTTATAATCCAGTAAAGATTCATTTTGGTAAAGGGAGTATCGAACATTTACGAAAAGAACTTCCTCAATACGGCCAGAACATTTTAATTGTGTATGGTGGAGGAAGTATTAAATCAAATGGTGTATACGATGATATTATGGCCATTTTAAATGACTTGAATATGAACGTATTCGAATTATCAGGTGTCGAGCCTAACCCTCGTGTAGAAACAGCTCGTAAAGGTATTGAAATTTGTAAAGAAAATCAGGTTGATATCGTATTGGCAGTAGGGGGCGGTTCGGTAATTGACTGCTCTAAATTAATCGTTGCAGGTGCAAAGGTAGAAGCGGATGCTTGGGATATTGTTACAAGAAAAGTAATGGCAACTGAAGCACTACCATTGGCAACTGTTTTAACATTAGCTGCAACAGCTTCTGAAATGAACTCAGGTTCGGTTATTACAAACCTAGAAACAAAAGAGAAGTATGGTTGGGGCAGTCCGGCAACTTTCCCGAAATTCTCAATTTTAGATCCGTCTTATACTTATTCAGTGCCTGCAAACCAAACTGTAAATGGTGTTGTTGATACAATGTCGCATATTTTTGAACAGTACTTCAACAATGCGACAAACACGCCGATTACAGATGAAATGAGCGAGGGAATTTTACGTACGCTTATTGATGTTGCGCCAAAAGCATTGAAAGATCCGTCTAACTACGAGCATCGTGAAACATTAATGCTTGCAGGAACAATCGGATTGAATGGATTCCTTGCATTAGGTTCACGCGGTGACTGGGCAACACATAATATTGAGCATGCAGTTTCAGCGTATTACGATATTGCACATGCAGGCGGCTTAGCTATTATATTCCCGAACTGGATGAAGCATAATTTACATGTGAATCCTTCCCGTTTCGCAAAAATAGCTGTCAATGTATTCAAAGTGGATCCGACAAACAAAACTGAGGAACAAGTTGCATTGGAAGGTATTGAGGCATTATCAGCATTCTGGACATCTCTTGGAGCTCCGAATCGTTTGGCTGATTACGATATTGATTCGACATACTTCGAACAAATGGTGGAACATTGTATGGTATATGGTCCATTCGGTAACTTCAACAAACTTGAAGCAGACGATGTACGTAAAATTTTAGAAATGTCATTATAAGAACATAAAAAAAGGGAAGCGGTCTATATGTGGACCAGCTTCCTTTTTCAATTAAATCATGCCTTTTTCAGATTCAGGCTTTGATGCGGTATGTTTCCAGCTACGTTCGCCATTATCTTCATCGAATGCCATCGTAACTTTTGTAACACCTTTTTGGTTTAGCAGCAGTGTTGTCAAATTGTCACGCACATCATCCAAATAGGCGAGGGATAAATTCGGGTCTGTTTCTGCAATCAGTTCAACATGTAAAAATTCGCCTTCTTTAATTACTTCAAGTCGTGCGATGTCTGCTATATTTGGATCTTCCATAACAAGATTTCCAATATGCACAAGCATTTCTTCATCGGTTTCACCGATTGCGCCACGTGCGTTATCTAAGAAGACACGACCTACTACATAAAACATCATTAAACCGATGACCATCGATATAAAACCTTCCAATCGGTAGAAACCGGTAAAGTATGCGATGATAATCGCCAAAAACGCCAGGACATTACCTGAAGTAGCGACTAAGTCTTCCATCCATACAAGCTTGGTTGCCGGTTTTGCGCGCTTTAAATACTTTGATGACTGGAAAATTATTATTCCTTTAGGTTCAACACCAACTTCATGAAGCACTTCTTTAGCAGCTTTATTTAAAACAAAACCTTCCAGAAGAATACCAATTGCCAATACACCAAGGGCAATCCAAATTCCGGATGATTCCGTTGCAGGATGGATGAAATGGTGCCAACCTTCTTTAATTGTTTCATATGATAGGATTGCTACAATTAAAACGGCACCCAGACAGACTAAGTTAACAATACGACCGTATCCATTCGGAAATTTTGGTGTAGGAGCTTTCTTTGCTAAGGCTGAACCTATGAATACGAAAAACTGGTTTGCTGCATCCCCGAAAGAGTGCATCATTTCGGCAAACATTGCAACATTTCCTGTAAAGAAGAACGCAATCCCTTTAATGGTACCTAAAAATGTATTGACGAATGCTGCAAGTAAGGACGGTTTATTCCCATCCTTTAGTAATCTGAAAAATTCTCCCATGGCACTTCCTCCGTTAATCTAAATATTCGATTTTAATATTTACTACATAATCCAATTTTCGTAGCCGGTTATAAAGCTCGATTGTATGGTTCGTTTCGACCGTA